>CAVZTB010000012.1:0-371120 GCA_963778095.1 uncultured Actinomycetota bacterium
CATAACCGGCGGGCCGCGTCGCGCCGGGCGTTGGTGGTCAGCTCGACGCGACGACGCCGCGCTCACGGGCCAGGTCGAGGACGTGCCGCATCAGCCGCTCGCCGAGGCGCCGGCCGCGCAGGTCCGAGCGCACCCGCACCGACTCGACGACGCCCATCTCGCCGCCGACGTACGTCAGCCGGCGCACCCAGGTGACCTGGGCGGTGGCGACGACCTCACCGTCGAGCTCGCCGACGAGCAGCTGCTGGTGGGCGTCGGCGGTGATCTCGTCGAAGGCGGCGCGGTAGGCGGAGACGGGTACGTCGTCCTCGTGCACCTCGCGGATCACGTCCTCCCGCTGCAGGGCGACGATCGCGTCGAGGTCCTCGGCGCCGGCCTCCCGGACGATCACGCGAGGTGCCCGACGGCGAAGACGCGTCGGAACGGCAGGGTCGTGCCGTGCGGGCCGGCCGGGTAGGCGTCGCGGAGCAGCGCTTTGTACTCCTCGACGAACACCGGCCGCAGGTCGTCGGGCAGCGCCTGCAGCGTCGGCCGCGCACCGGTGCCGCTGATCCAGGTGAACACCGGGTCCTCCCCCGACAGCCGGTGCAGGTAGGTCGTCTCCCAGGCGTCCACCTCGAGACCGAGGTCGAGCAGCGCGGCGGCGTACACCTCGGGGTCGTGGGAGTGCGGCCGCGCCACCCCGTCCGTGTACGGCGCGAAGCGCGGGTCGGACGCGAGGTCGCGCAGCAGCACGTGGCTGGGCTCGTCGTGGTTGCCCGGCACCTGGAGGGCCAGCCAGCCCCCGGGGGCGAGGTGCCCGACGAGGCGCGGCAGCAGGTCGAGGTGCCCGGGCACCCACTGGTAGGTCGCGTTGGAGAACAGCACGTCGACCGGCCCCTCGGGCTGCCAGGTCCGCACGTCGCCCTGCACGACCCGCACCCCCTCGACGCCGGCGCCCCGCTCGACCATCTCGGGCGAGGAGTCGACGCCGAGCACGTCGGCGCTCGGCCACCGGGCGGCGAGCAGGGCGGTCAGGTTGCCGGGCCCGCAGCCGAGGTCCACCACCCGGGCGGGCGCCTCCGCGCCGACCCGGGCGAGCAGGTCCACGAAGGGGCGGCCGCGCTCGTCGGCGTAGACGAGGTAGCGGTCCGGGTCCCACCCGTGCGTCATGCGGCCTCCACAAGTCTCTTGACGTCAAGATAACTCTGCCGCCGCATGTCTCTCGATGTCAAGAATCTCGACGGTTATCGTGGTGCCCATGCGTGACGAGGTGGACCGGCTCGTCGAGGCCTGGCAGCGCGAGCGCGCCGACCTCGACCTCGGGCCGATGGAGGTGCTGAGCCGGGTCACCCGGCTCGGCCACCACCTCGACCGGGCGCGCCGGCAGGCGTTCGCCGAGCACGCGATCGAGTCCTGGGAGTTCGACGTGCTCGCCGCGCTGCGCCGGGCCGGGGCGCCCTACGAGCTCTCCCCGGGCCGGCTGCTCCGGGAGACGCTCGTGACCAGCGGCACGATGACCAACCGCGTCGACCGGCTCGCCGCCCGCGGACTCGTCGAGCGGCTGCCCGACCCCAAGGACCGCCGCGGCGTCCTCGTCCGGCTCACCGCGACCGGTCGTCGCACCGTCGACGGCGCGCTCGACGGCCTGCTGCGCCGCGAGCGCGACCTGCTCACCGGCCTGGACACCGACGACCAGCGTCGGCTGGCCGCCCTGCTGCGGTCGCTCGTGCTGCCCTTCGAGAGAGAGACGTGATGCCGCGAGATCTGGCTGCGGTTCCTGTCCGGACCCGACATCGACGAGCTGGGAGTCACCAGCACCGAGATCGTCGACGCCGTCGAGTCGGTCGTCGCCGCGCACGGCCGCGGCGAGACCGTCTTCGAGCCGCGGGTGCACCTGGTGCCGGACAACGGCGGGGTCGGGCACTTCAACGTGCTCCGCGGCCACGTCTCCACACTGGGCGAGCGCGGCGTCTCCGGCATCAAGGTCGTCGGCGACTTCGTGCCCAACTACGAGCACGGCCTGCCGAGCGAGCTCGGGCTGGCCACGCTCTACGACCCGCACACCGGCGTACCCCTCTCGATCATGGACGCCACCCTGGTCACCGAGGCCCGCACCGGTGCGATGACGGCGGTCGGCGCCAAGCACCTCGCCCGGCCGGACAGCAAGGTGCTCGGTCACGCCGGTGCGCGCGGCACGGCCTTCTCCAACGTGACGATGCTGGACGCGATCTTCGACCTCGACGAGATCCGCGTGACCAGCCGGCGCGAGGAGTCGCGCGAGGCGTTCGGCGAGCAGCTGCGCGCGGTGACCGACACCCCGGTGCACGTGGTCGACTCCGTCGAGGCGGCCTTCGACGGCGCCGACATCCTCGTCGAGGCGACCCGCCTGACCGAGCCCGCTCCCCTGCTGCGCACGGCGGCGGTGAAGCCCGGCGCGTTCGTGGTGCCCTACGGCACCGTGAGCGCGGTCGAGCACGACCTGCTCGACGTGATGGACAAGGTCGTCGTGGACGACTGGCGCGAGGCGCAGTCCGGACGGTTCGGAGCGCTGCGGTCCCAGGTGGACAGCGGGGCGCTCAGCCAGGAGACGTTGTACGCCGAGCTCGGCCAGATCGTCTCCGGCGCCAAGCCCGGCCGCGAGCACGCCGACGAGCGGATCCTGCTGTGGCACCGCGGCCTGTCCATCCTCGACGTCGCGGTCGCGCACCTGATCCTGCAGCGCGCCGAGGCCGCCGACGTCGGCACGATGCTGCGCTACCGATGACCACCGTCCACCTGACGTCGCCCGGCGGACCTCGACCCGGCGGCGATCGTCGCGGTGGCCGACGGAGCCGCGGTCACCCTCGACCCGGCGCTGCTGGAGCGGCTCGAGACGTCGCGCGCCCTCACCCTCGCGGCGCTGGCCGACGCGGGCCCGGTCTACGGCGTGACGACCGGGATGGGGCTCGCAGTCCCACCTCGCCGTCGGCGCGACCGACCAGCCGGACTACCAGGGCGACCTGATGCTCGCCCGCTGCCGTCGGCAGCGCCCCCTGGCTGGACCGGCGTACGGCGCGGGCGGTGCTCGCGACCCGGTTGCGCACGCTGCTCGACCCCGAGACGGGCGCGTCGGCCGCCCTGGCGCAGCAGCTCGTCACCGTGCTCGCCACCGACCTGCACCCGGCCGTCCCCGCGACGGGCAACGGCGCGGCCGGCGAGATCATCCCGCTCGCGCACCTCGGCGGGTTCCTCACCGGGACCGGTGACGCCCTCGACGCGGGCGGCGCCCTGGTGCCGGCCACCGAGGCCCTGGCCGGTGCCGGCGTCGCGCCGTACCGGTTCGGCACGAAGGAGGGCGTCGCGTTCCTGCAGGGCGTCCCGGTGGCGACCGCGCGCGCGGTCCTGCTCGCCGACGACGCCCGGCTGGCCGCGGCGCAGGCCCTGACGGTGACGGCGGCAGAGGTCGCGCTGGTGCGAGCGCCGCGCGATCCGTACGACGCGGCGCTCTCCCGCGGCGACGACCTGCTCGCGTCGGTGCACGCGACGCTGCTCGGGCTCGCCGGGGAGGAGTCCTCGCCGCGCATGCTCCAGGCGCCCGTGTCGTTCCGGGTCACCGGTCCGGCGGTGAGCCACCTGCTGCGCGTGATCGGGCACCTCGACGAGGCGGTCGGGCGGGCCCTGTCCGGCGTCACCACGTCGCCCTGCCCTGGTCGACGGCCGGTTCCTCGGCACGGCCGGCTTCGACGGCTTCGACCTGTCGGCCACCACGGACGCCGTACGCCTCGCGGTGCTGCACCTGGCGGAGATCGGCGCGGCCCGGCTGCACCGGATGCTCGACACGCGCGTCACCGGGCTGCCCGCCCAGCTCTCCGGGGACCCGGGACGGCAGGCCGGTCTCGTCGCGGTGCACAAGCGCGCGGTCGGCCTGGTCCACGCCGCCCGGCGTACGTCGGCCCCGGCCTCGCTCGGCGCCGTCGAGACCTCACTCGGGCAGGAGGACGTGCAGAGCTTCGGCCTCGAGAGCGCGGAGGCGCTGGACGACGCCGTCGCCGTGCTGCGCGACGTGACCGCGTGCGAGCTGCTCGCCGTGCACCGCGCGACGCTGCTCGACCCGGACCTCCCGCAGGGGTCCGAACGGCTGCGACTGGTGTTGCACAAGGCTTCTGAGCGTACTCAACGACCAGGTAACGGATCGTCCGTTCGGCCGTGATGTCGGTGCGCTCGTGCATGTTCTGTGCATAGGTTGGGCACACGACGTACTCCACGCGACCCAGGGCGCGTCGTCTCATCCTGCGCGCGAGACTCCCTGAATCCCTACTGATCCACTAGGTTTAGCACCCCGTGACGACTGAAGTTCGGAGAGCTCGATGATCACGTTCGACTCAGGTGACCAAGGCGTTCCCGGGCGGGACCGTGGCGGTCGAGGACCTGTCGCTGGAGCTGCCCACCGGGCAGATCACCGTGTTCGTCGGCCCGTCCGGCTGCGGCAAGACCACCAGCCTGCGGATGATCAACCGGACCATCGAGCCGACCTCCGGCGTCATCTCGATCAACGGCGAGGACGTCTCGAAGCAGGACGCCGCGCTGCTGCGCCGCAAGATCGGCTACGTCATCCAGCACGCCGGCCTGTTCCCGCACCGGACGGTCGCCGACAACATCGCGACCGTGCCGCTGCTCAACGGCGTCAACAAGAAGCAGGCCCGCGAGGCCGCGGTCGAGCTGCTCGCGCCGCGTCGGGCTCGACGAGTCGCTGGCCAACCGCTACCCGGCCCAGCTCTCCGGCGGGCAGCAGCAGCGCGTCGGCGTCGCCCGCGCCCTGGCCGCCGACCCGCCGGTGATGCTGATGGACGAGCCGTTCAGCGCCGTCGACCCGATCGTCCGCGACGGGCTCCAGAAGGAGTTCCTGCGCCTGCAGTCCGAGCTCGGCAAGACCATCGCGTTCGTCACCCACGACATCGACGAGGCCATCAAGCTCGGCGACAAGGTGGCGATCTTCCGCGTCGGCGGCAAGCTCGCCCAGGTGGGCACCCCCCAGGAGCTGCTCGACGAACCCGGCCGACGAGTTCGTCGCCGACTTCGTCGGTCGCGACCGCGGCTTCCGCGCCCTGTCCTTCGTCACCGCCGGCAAGCTCGAGGTCGAGCCGGTCTCGGCGTACGTCGACCGCCCGTCCGGCGCACGCCTGGTGCTCGACGACGACGGCCGGCCGCAGGGCTGGGACGTCGCGGGCGAGCGCCGGCCGCTGCCGTCGACGTTCACCGCCGACGACAACGTGCGGCTGGTGACCGACCTGGCGATCACCTCGCCGGCCGGTGCGGCGGTCCGGGTCGACGCGGACGGCGTGGCCGACGGGGTGGTCGCGCACGAGGCCGTCGCCCGTCACCTCACCGCCCTGCGACGCGAGTCCGAGCGGTGAGCCGCGCGTGATCACCTACATCCAGAACAACTACCCGACATCCTGTCGGACCTCGTGGAGCACCTGTGGCTGGCGCTGATCCCGGTCGTGGTCGGCGCGGCCCTGGCCCTGCCGCTCGGCTACCTCGCCGCTCGCAAGCGGTGCTCCTACCAGCCGGTCAACAACGGCGGGGCGATCATCTACTCGATCCCGTCGCTGGCCCTGTTCCTGATGATCCCGCCGCATCATCGGGGTCGGGCGTCCTGTCCCCCGTCAACGTGCTGGTCGGCCTGTCCCTCTACACGCTGGCCCTGCTGACCCGGACGGTGGCGGACGCCCTGATCTCGGTGCAGGGCGAGACCACGCAGGCCGCCCGCGCCCTGGGCTTCCGGCCGGTCCGCCAGCTGTTCGGCGTCGAGCTGCCGATGGCGGCGCCGGTGCTGTTCGCCGGCCTCCGGGTCGCGACGGTCGCCAACATCAGCCTGGTCAGCGTCGGGCGCCCTGGTGGGGGCGGGCGGTCTCGGCACCCTGTTCACCAGCGGCTTCCAGCTCGGCTTCGCCGAGCCGATCATCATCGGCATCGTGCTCTCGATGCTGCTGGCCGGGCTGTTCGACGTCGCGCTGGTGCTGCTCCAGCGCCGGCTGACCCCGTGGACCCGGGTCGGGAGCCAGCGCATGAACGTCGTCGCGCCGCACGCCGATGCTGAACTACTTCGGCTACCTCTTCGACGGCGCCAACTGGCACCTCGACCGGAGACTCCTCGATCCCCGAGCGGCTCGCCCAGCACGTCGGCTACACCCTGGCCGCCCTGCTGATCGCCGCGCTGATCGCGCTGCCCGCTCGGGCTGCTGATCGGGCACACCAACAAGGGCGCGTTCATCGCCATCGGGCTCGGCAACCTGGGCCGGTCGCTGCCCACCTTCGGCCTCGTCCTGCTGCTGGTCGTCTTCCTCGGCGTCTACATCTGGCCGGTCCTGGTGGCCCTGGTGGTGCTGGCGATCCCGCCGATCCTCGCCCAGACCTACGCCGGCATCAGGTCGGTCGACCGAGCCGCCGTCGACGCCGCCGTCGGCATGGGCATGCGACCGATGCAGGTGCTCTTCAAGGCCGAGGTGCCGATGGCGCTCCCGCTGATCTTCGGCGGGCTGCGCAGCGCGCTGCTCCAGGTCTGCGCGACGGCGACCATCGCGGCGTACGCCAGCTTCGGCGGCCTCGGGCCGGCTGCTGATCGACGGCCTGAACCGCAACGAGTACGACCAGATCCTCGCCGGCGCGATCATGGTCGCGCTCCTCGCCATCGCCCTCGACTACCTCAGCGCCGCCGTCGAGCACGCCGTGGTGTCGCCGGGTGTGCGCGAGCAGAGCGGCCGCCGTACCCGCCGCGCGAGCCGCACCCGCAACCAACCTTGCCTCCGCAGAGGAAAGCACCGCCGTCAGCACCTCCCGCTGACGGCCAGACGAAAGGTCCCACCCATGCTGAGCAAGTCCAAGCTCGCGGCTGCCGCCGTGGTCGTCGCGGCGATCCTGCCGCTGAGTGCGTGCGGGGGTGACCCGACGAGCGGAGGCGGCACCGGTGACGCGTCCTCCCCCGCCATCACGATCGGGTCGGCCAACTTCCCCGAGAACCAGCTGCTCGCCGAGATGTACGCCCAGGCCCTCGAGGCCAAGGACGTCAAGGTCACCCGCAAGTTCAACATCGGTGCCCGCGAGCTCTACCTCAAGGCGCTCAAGGACGGGTCGATCGACATGATCCCGGAGTACAACGGCGCGTTCCTCGCGGCGCTGTCCCCCAACGGCGAGGTCGCCCGAGGGCGTCACCACCACCGAGCAGGTCGACCAGGCCCTCGAGAAGGTGCTGCCCAGCGGCCTGAAGATCCTGAAGTCCTCCCCCGCCGAGGACAAGGACACCCTGACCGTCACCTCCGACACCGCGAGCAAGTACGACCTGAAGACGATCGACGACCTGAAGCCGGTGGCGAGCAAGCTGATCCTCGGCGCCGGGCCGGAGTTCAAGACCCGCTACCAGGGCGTCGTCGGCCTGGACAAGGTCTACGGCCTGACGTTCAAGTCCTTCAAGTCGCTCGACCCGGGCGGCCCGCTGACCAAGGCGGCGCTGAAGAAGGACCAGATCCAGGTCGCGAACATCTTCTCGACCGACTCGACCATCACCACCGACAACCTGGTGGTGCTCGACGACACGAAGAACCTGTTCCTGGCGCAGAACGTCACCCCGGTGCTCACCAAGTCCAAGGTCAAGGGCGACGTCGAGTCCACGCGTCGACGCGGTGTCCGCCGCGCTGACCACCGAGGACCTCACGAAGTACCTCGCCGAGGTCGCCGTCGACAAGAAGAGCTACGACGCCGTCGCCAAGGAGTTCCTCTCCGCCAACAACCTCGGCTGACGTCGAGCCGGGTCTGACACGGTCGAGCCGGGCTTGTTCGTGAACAAGACCCGGCTCAACGTTAAGGCCCGGCTCAACCTTCCAGGACGGTGGCGGCGGAGAGCCACTGCTCCTCGAGGGCGTCCTTCTGGTCGGCGAGCTCGCGCAGCTCGTACGTCGACCGCGGCGAGGCGCTCGTAGTCGGCGGCGTGCTCGACCAGCTCGGCGTGCAGCGCCTGCTCGCGCTCGGTGATCTTGGCGCAGCTGCTTGTCGATGCGGGCGACGGCCTTGCGGGCCTCGCGGGTCTCGGCGGCGGACGCCTTCGGGGCCGAGGCGCCCGGCCGGAGTGCCCGGGGCCGACCGAGGCGGCCGAGGGCGGCGGCCCGTCGCTCGAGGTACTCCTCCACCCCGCGCGGCAGCATCGAGACCTGGCCGTCGCCGAGCAGGGCGTAGGTCGCGTCGGTGACCCGCTCCAGGAAGTAGCGGTCGTGCGAGACCACGACGAGCGTCCCGGGCCAGCCGTCGAGGAAGTCCTCGAGCACGGTCAGCGTCTCGATGTCGAGGTCGTTGGTGGGCTCGTCGAGCAGCAGCACGTTGGGCTCCGAGAGCAGCAGCCGCAGCATCTGGAAGCGCCGTCGCTCGCCACCGGACAGGTCGCCGATGCGCGCCGTCAGCCGGTCGCCGGTGAACCCGAACCGCTCCAGCATCGAGGACGCGGTGATCTCGCCGGCCTGATCCGGCGAGCTTCGTCACCCGCTGCACCTTCTCGACCGAGTCGAGCACCCGGTCGGTCGGGTCGAGGTGGTCGAGCGCCTGGGTGAGGTGCTCCAGCGCGACGGTCCGGCCCTGCTTCACGCGCCCCTTCGACGGCGACAGCTCGCCGGCGACCAGCCGCAGCACGGAGGTCTTGCCGGCGCCGTTGACGCCGACCAGGCCGAACCGGTCGCCGGGCCCGAGCCGCCAGGTCGCGTGCGACAGCAGCGTCTTGTCGCCGCGCACCAGGTCGACGTCCTCGACGTCCACGACGTCCTTGCCGAGCCGCTGGGTCGCGAACCGCTGGAGCTCGAGCCGGTCGCGCGGCGGCGGCTCGTCCTCGATGAGCGCGGACGCCGCGTCGATCCGGAACTTCGGCTTCGACGTCCGGGCCGGTGCACCGCGGCGCAGCCAGGCGAGCTCCTTGCGCATCAGGTTCTGCCGCCGCGACTCCGAGGCCGCCGCCTGCCGCTGCCGCTCGGCCTTGGCCAGCACGAAGGCCGCGTAGCCGCCGTCGTACACGTCGACGACGCCGTCGTGCACCTCCCAGGTCGTGGTGCAGACCGCGTCGAGGAACCAGCGGTCGTGGGTGACCACCACCAGCGCAGAGGTACGACGGGCCAGGTGCTGGGCCAGCCAGGCCACGGCCTCGACGTCGAGGTGGTTGGTGGGCTCGTCGAGGACGACCAGGTCGTGGTCGCCGAGCAGCAGCCGCGCGAGCGAGCAGCGCCGGCGCTCGCCGCCGGAGAGTCCTTCGACGACCCGGTCGAGCGGCACGCCGGCGAGCAGCACCTCGACGACCTCGCGGGTCGCGGAGTCGGCCGCCCACTCGTGCTCGGCGCGACCCTCGAGGACGGCCTCGCCGACGGTGGCCGACGGGTCGAGGTCGTCGCCCTGGGTCAGGTAGCCCAGGTGCAGGCCGCGGTTGCGGGACACCCGGCCGTCGTCGGCGCTGCTCGAGACCGCCGATGAGCTTGAGGAGCGTGGTCTTGCCGTCGCCGTTGCGGCCGACGACGCCGATCCGCTCGCCGGTGCCGACGCCGAGGCTGACGCCGTCGAGGAGGGGCCGGACGCCGTACGCCTTGTGCACGCGCTCGAGGCTGACCAGGTTGGTCGGGGCTGCCATGTCAGTGCTTCCCGTCGGGGACGATGCGGGCGCCGGGCACGGGCCCGGGCGCGGGGAGACGGAGGTGAACCCGCGGGCCCGCAGGCCGGCGGAGACCACGAGGGCGTGCGCCTCGCTCTCGCACAGGAACAGGCAGCTCGGGCCGGAGCCGGACAGCACCGTCGCCGAGCGCCGACTCGACGGGCCCGCGCTCGAGCGCCGCCTGGAGCTCGGGACGCAGCCGGAGCGCGGCCGGCTGGAGGTCGTTGGTCAGGCTGGCCCCCAGCGCCGGCGACGTCGTGGGTGCGCAGCGCCTGCATGAGGTCGTCGGGGATCTCGGGGTCGCCGACCGCGGCCGGCCGTGCAGCGCGTCGAACTCGCGCGTAGACCGCGGGCGTGGACAGCCCCACCGGGGACTCGAGCACCACCCACCAGTACTCCCCGCGCGTCATCAGCGGCGTGACGACCTCGCCCCGCCCGGAGCCGATCGCGGTGCCGCCGACCAGCGCGAACGGCACGTCGCTGCCGAGCTCGGCGGCCAGCCCGATCAGCGTCCTCGCGCGGGGTGCGCAGGCCCCACAGGTGGTCGCAGGCCAGCAGCGCCGCGGCGCGCGTCGGCGCTGCCGCCGGCCATCCCGCCCGCGACCGGGATGCCCTTGTCGATCGCCGAGCGCGACCCCGCGCTCGACGCCGTGGTGGTCGGCGAGCAGCCGGGCGGCGCGGACCGCGATGTTCGACCCGTCCAGGGGTACGTCGTCCAGGCTGATCCGGTCCTCGGCGGTGACGGTGACCGTCACGTCGTCGGAGGCCAGGAGGGCGCGTGGGACGCGGTGACCCGGTCGTGCAGGTCGATCGCCTGGTAGACCGTCGCGAGGGGGTGGAACCCGTCGTCGCGCGCCGGGCCCACGCCGAGGCGAGAGGTTGATCTTGGCCGGCGCGCTCACGGTGACGCGTCCGCGGGAGCGCTCACCGGTGCAGCCCCTCGGCGATCAGCGCGAACTGCTCGACGCCGATCGACTCGCCGCGGGCCATCGGGTCGACGCCGGCGTGCGCCAGGGCCGCCTCGGCCGCCTCGGCGCGAGCCGGCCAGCTGCTTGAGGGTGGAGCGGAGCGTCTTGCGGCGCTGGGCGAACGCGGCGTCGACGACGGCGAAGACGTCCTCGCGGGTGGCGGACGACGGCCGGCGGGTCGCGGTGCGTCCAGGCCACGAGGCCCGGAGTCGACGTTGGGCATCGGCCAGAACACGTTGCGGCCGACCGACCCGGCCCGTCGTACGTCCGCGAACCAGGCGGCCTTGACCGACGGCACGCCGTAGGTGCGCGAGCCGGGCGGCGCGGCCAGCCGGTCGGCCACCTCGGCCTGCACCATGACCAGGCCGTGCCGCAGCGAGGGCAGCAGCGTCATCAGGTGCAGCAGCACCGGCACGGAGACGTTGTAGGGCAGGTTGGCGACCAGCGCGGTGGGCGGCGGCCCGGGGATCTCGGTGACCCGCAGGGCGTCGGCCTCGACCACCTCGCAGCGGTGCGCCTGGTCGGGGGCGTAGGCCGCGATGGTGCCGGGCAGGGCCGCGGCCAGGACCGGGTCGAGCTCGACGGCCACCACCCGGGCGACCGTCTCGAGCAGCGCGAGGGTCAGCGAGCCGAGGCCCGGGCCCGACCTCGAGGACCACGTCGTCGGCCGTCGACCCCGGACGACGCGCACGATCCGGCGCACGGTGTTGGGGTCGATGACGAAGTTCTGCCCGCGCTGCTTGGTGGGGCGCAGCCCGAGGCTCTCCGCGAGCAGACGCACCTCCGCCGGCCCGAGGAACCTCGGACCGGCGGAGGAGATGCTCTCGTCGCCCGACACGGGGGCGACCCTATCCGTCGTCAGGCGCGTGCCCCGCACACCGGCCAGGCACCGTAGCCGCCCTCGGCGGCACGGACCCGCTCGGCCACGGCGATCTGCGCGCTGCGGCTGTTCTGGTCCGGTCGGCCGGAGCCGCCGTACGCAGCGCCAGGTGCCGAGGTTGAACTGGAGACCGCCGTAGTAGCCGTTGCCGGTGTTCGCGGCCCAGTTGCCACCGGACTCGCACGCGGCGATCCGCGTCCCAGGCGCTGCTGCCGCCGGCGTAGTTCGGCGCGCCGGCACGGGCGCCGGGCGCTCCTTGGTGCCGACCTTGACGATCGCGTTGACCGGCTCGCGAGGCCACGTCGCTGCTGCAGCGCCTTGCGGGCGACCCGCTCGCCGTTCTCGAAGGTGATCTTGTAGACCACGCTGCGACGGCCGTCGACGCGGCGCGCACGGTCTTCGACTGGTCGGTGTACATGCTCGAGTCCTGCTTCTTCACCGTGCCGGCGTCGATCGACTCGGTCACCTTGCGCTGGACGACGCGGACCTTGGTCAGCGTCAGCTTGTCGCCGTCCTCGAGCGTGGCGCCGAGGCCGGGCTTGACCTGGTCGTTGCCGTCGGCCGGGGTGCCGAGCTCCTTGAGCGCCTCACCGACGGTCAGCGCGGTGACCTCGGTCTTCTTCTTCGCCTCGTCGCCGACCTTGACCGTCACGGTCTTGGGGGTGACGACGGCGAGGTCGATGCCGGTGCGGCCGATGTCGGCGCCGCGGCTCGCGGACAGGTCGGCGCCGGTGAACCGGAGGCCGACCTGGTCGAGCGCGCTGGCCACGTCGGTCGCGGTGACCCAGTAGCGGTTGCTCTTGCCGTCGACCTTCACGTCGAGGGGGCGGCCGTACTTCACGGCGATGGTGGCTCCGTCGGCGACGGAGGAGGTGGCACCGGGGGCGACGACGTCGTGGTCACCGATCGAGACGCCCTGCTCCTTCAGCACGTCGGAGACGTGGCCGCCGAAGGTGCGGACCTGCTGGGTCCGGCCGTCGATCGAGAGGGTCACGGTCTTGCTCATCGCGGCGTAGCCGACGCCGGTGGCTGCGACGGCAAGGACGACGGCGCCGATGAGGACGGCGAGCGCGGCCTTGCTCCTGGTCAATAGTGCGACTGTGCTCCGCACGCTTCTCCAATGGTGGTGCTCTCCGGTCCGCGGGAGCGACAGCGCTCGCGGCGGGACCGGTCGGGCCCCACAACGCGACGGCCCTCGGCTCACCCCCGGTCGGTCGACCGGACGGTGGTGCAGAGGGCCCCGTGGCTGTCGCCCGAGAACTTCCCCGCTCCCGGCCAACAAGCACATGACCATACGGAAGGCGTCGGTCACGGCCAAATGTTCTGTCGGAATATGTACGATTTAGACCGATTTCGAGTGGGCGACGTCACGTCGGCACTGGCCACCGGCCTAGTCATTTCGTGCTACTCGCGCCTAGTCACCCGGCCTCCGGCGGCCGGCTACCAGGTCCCGCCGAAGGCCGCCTCGGTGTTGGCGTCGACCGCCGCGCACAGCTCCGCGAGGTCGTCCCCGCGGGTCTCGGCCATCGACCGCACGGTCAGCGGCACCAGGTAGGACGCGTTCGGCCGGCCCCGGTGCGGCGTCGGCGTGAGGTACGGCGCGTCGGTCTCGACCAGCACCCGGTCGAGCGGCACGACGCGCAGCGCCTCCCGCAGCGGCTCGGCGTTCTTGAAGGTCACCGTCCCCGCGAACGACAGCCAGGCGCCGCGGTCCAGGCAGGCCCGCGCGAAGGCGGCGTCACCGGAGAAGCAGTGCATGACGAACCGGTCGGGGACGCCCTCCTCGTCGAGGATCCGCAGCACGTCGTCGTGGGCGTCCCGGTCGTGGATCACCAGCGTGCGGTCGAGCCGCTTGGCCAGGTCGACGTGCCACCGGAACGACTGCTGCTGGGCGGCCCGGCCGTCCTCCCCGGTCCGGAAGTAGTCGAGGCCGGTCTCGCCCACGGCGCGCACCCGGTCCCCCGAGCCGGCCAGCGCCTCGATCTCGGCGAGCGCCGCGTCGAGGTCGCCGCGCTCCGCGTGCAACGGCGCCTCGTTGGGGTGCAGGGCGACCCCGGCCACGATCGCGTCGTGCGCGGTCGCCGCCTCGACGGCCCATCGTGCACCCGGGAGGTCGCACCCGATCTGCACGATCCGGGTGACGCCGACGGCGGCGGCCTGCGCCAGGGCGTCCTCGGTCGGCAGCCAGGAGCCCTCGGGGCCGTCCGCGATGTCGAGGTGGCAGTGGTTGTCGACCACCGGGTGCGGCAGCGGCTCCGGGGCCGGCGGCCGGCTGCGGTCACGGCCCCCGTCATGGCGGCTGCGGGTCGGCCCGCTCACGACGGCGGCTCCGTCGGCAGAGGGGCGGGCTTGTGCACGGCGTCGTAGACGACCCGCTTGGGCAGTCCGGCGCGATGCGCCACGTCGAGGATCGCCTCCTTGCGCGTGGACCCGGTCGCCTCCTCCTCACGCACGAGCGCGGCCAGCGACGCCGCGTCCGTGGGTACGTCGACCACGTCGGCCCGGCCCTCCACGACGATCGTCACCTCGCCCCGGACACCGTCGGCCGCCCAGGTGACGAGGTCGGCCAGCCCCGCCCGTCGTACCTCCTCGTGGGTCTTGGTCAGCTCCCGGCAGACCGCCGCGCGACGGTCGTCGCCGAACGCCTCGGCCATCGCGGCCAGCGCGGCCTCGGTGCGGTGCGGCGCCTCGAAGAACACCATCGTCCGGCGCTCGTCGCGCAGGGCGGCGAGGGCCCGGCCGCGCTCCCCGGCCTTGCGGGGCAGGAAGCCCTCGAAGCAGAACCGGTCGACGGGCAGCCCGGAGACCGCGAGCGCGGTCAGCACCGCGGACGGGCCGGGCACGGAGGTGACGGTGATCCCCGTGCTCGACCGCGGCGGCGACGAGCCGGTAGCCCGGGTCGGACACGGACGGCATCCCGGCGTCGGTGACCAGCAGCACCCGCTCCCCGGCGAGCAGGGCCTCGACGAGCACCGGGGTGCGCGAGCGCCTCGTTGCCCTCGAAGTAGGACACCACGCGGCCGGACACCGTGACCCCGAGCTCGGTGGTCAGCCGGCGCAGCCGGCGGGTGTCCTCGGCCGCGACCACGTCGGCGGTGGAGAGCTCCTCGGCGAGCCGCGGGGGCGCGTCGCCCACCCGGCCGATGGGCGTCCCGGCGAGCACCAGCACTCCCCCTGTCTCGGCACCGTCCATGCCGACGATCATGCCCGGCCGACCCGGGTCGTCCGATCGAGGGGGCGCCCGGACCCCTCTCGATCGGACGACCGGGGCCGGGGCGGGGTACGTACAGTGGCGCCGTGACCGCCGTGCAGCAGCCGCCCCGCCGCACCGAGGGCCTCTCGACGACGGCGGACGACCGGGCGGTGCCCAGCGCCCGTCGCCGGCTCGCCCCGCGGCTGCGCAAGGAGGACCGCTTCACGAGCTGGGTGGCGACCCTCGCGGTGACCCTGCTGGCGGGCTTCCTGCGGCTGTGGCAGCTCGGCCGCCCGCAGGCGTTCCTGTTCGACGAGACCTACTACGCCAAGGACGCCTGGTCGCTGTGGCACCACGGCTACGTCACCGGCTACGTCAGCGACGCCAACGAGAAGATCCTGGCCGGTGACCTGCACGGTCTCTGGACCAGCGCGCCGAGCATGGTCGTGCACCCCGAGACCGGCAAGTGGCTGATCGGCCTGGGCGAGGAGCTGTTCGGGATGGACCCGTTCGGCTGGCGGATCGCGTCGGCCGTCGTCGGCACGCTGATGGTGACGGTGATGGTCCGGCTCGCGCGCCGGCTCACCGGCTCCACGCTGCTGGGCTGCGTGGCCGGTCTGCTGCTGTGCTTCGACGGCCTCGCAGTTCGTGCTCTCCCGGCTGGCGCTGCTCGACATCTTCCTGGCCTTCTTCCTGCTGAGCGCGGTGGCCTGCCTGGTCGCCGACCGGGACTGGGGCCGCGCGCGGCTGGCCCGGCTGGTGACCACCGACCAGCCGATGACCTCGTCGGACTGGGGCCCGGTCCGGGCGCTGCTGTGGCGTCCCTGGCGGCTCGGGGCCGGCGTGCTCTTCGGGCTGGCCTGCGCGACGAAGTGGAACGCGATCTTCCCGCTGGCGGCGTTCGGGGTGCTGGTCTGGCTGTGGGACGCCGGCGCCCGCCGGTCCATCGGGGTGCGGTGGCCCCGGGTCCGCTCGCTGCTCGCCGACGCCCTTCCCGCGTTCGGCTACCTGGTCGTCGTCGCCTTCGTCGTGTACGTCGCGACGTGGACCGGCTGGCTGCTGCACGCGGACGCCTACGAGAAGGCGCTCTCGGACACGCAGTACGGCCCCTACTGGGGCAACTACCTCAAGCACGACGCGCACGGGTTCTTCCCGGAGCTGTGGCAGTCGCTGCGCTCGCTGTGGCACTACCACCACGACGTCTACGCCTTCCACACCAAGTTCCTCGACGGCGCCAAGCACGTCTACCAGTCCAAGCCCGAGGGCTGGCTGATCCTGAACCGCCCGGTCGGCGTGCAGGCCGACCTCGGCATCAAGCCGGGGGTGCAGGGCTGCCAGGCCGTCGCCGGGAGCACCTGCCTGCGCCAGGAGCTGCTGCTCGGCACGCCGGCGCTGTGGTGGGGCGGCGTGGCCGCACTGGTCTACGCGGTCTACGGCTGGATCGGGAAGCGCGACTGGCGCTTCGGCCTCGCGGTCGTGGGGGTGCTGTCCTCGTGGCTGCCCTGGATCCCCAACGACGACCGGCCGATCTTCTCCTACTACGCGATCGCGATCATCCCGTTCACGATCCTGGCGATCACGCTCTGCCTCGGCACGATGATGGGCGGTGAGCGCGCGTCGTACCGCCGGCGGACGTGGGGCACGTCCTTCGCGGGGGCGTTCGTGGTGCTGGTGGTCGTCAACTTCGCCTGGTTCTGGCCGATCTACGTCGGCGACCTGGTCACCACGTCGCAGTGGCTCGACCGCATCTGGTTCACCCGCTGGATCTGAGCGGGGTGACCAGACCGAAAGGCCCGGAAAAGTCCGAACCGGTTGCGGGCGCCCCAGCAGGCGGGGACCCTGGGACGGTGCCGCACGGGGAAGAGCGCTCGTCCGCAGACGCGGTCAGGACTCTTCGTGATGCCGCGGCGTCCCTGCTGTCGGAGCACGCGCCCGCGGTCATCTCCCTGATCGGTCCGGACGAGACGGTGCTGGCCCTGGACGGCGCCCTGGTCGACCAGCTCGGCTACTCCCGCGACGACTGGGTCGGCCGCCGCGTCCCGGACCTGATCGGCAACGAGACCGTCGTCGCCGTGATCCGTCGCGCGCTCGGCGGGCAGCAGTCGGGCGGATCCACCCTGATGGACGGCCGGACCTGGTCCGTGGCCGCCGGTCCGGTCGCGGCCGACGACGGGAGGCGCACCCTCGGCCGTCTGCGTGCTGACCTTCGCCGACGCCGGGGTGGTGCACCGGGGGCTCACCCAGACCGCCGCGCTCAACGAGCAGTTCGAGGCGCTCATCGAGCTGTCCCAGGACTTCATCGCCATCGCCGACCTCGAGGGACGGGTCACGTTCCTCAACCGGGCCGGACGGGCGCTGGTGGGTCTCGAGACCGACGACGAGGTCCTGGGCCGTCCGACCGACGACTACTTCACCGACAGCGGCCGGCGGAAGTCCCGGGAGATCGAGGAGGCCGTGCGCGTCCACGGCACCTGGGCCGGCGAGACGTCCTTGCGGCACTTCGCGACCGGCGAGGAGATCCCGGTCTCGGCGAACTCCTTCCTGGTGACCCGCACCTCGGACGGCACCCCGCTCGCCCTGGCCACGGTGCAGCGCGACCTGCGGGCCCGGATCCGCCAGGAGGAGGCGGCCCTGGCGCGCGCCCAGGAGCAGCGGGCGATCGCCGAGCTCGGGCGGCAGGCGCTGACCGCGTCGCTCGGCGACCTCACGAACGCGGCGGTCGAGCTGATCCACGCGCGCTACCCGGCGCTGGTCGCCGGCGTCCTCCAGCGGTCCGAGGACGGGCTCCGGTCCGAGATGGTCGCGTCCTCCCTCATCGAGTGGCTTGCCGGTCGTGCTCGACCTCGACGACAACTCGCTCACCGGCCGCGCCCTGGTCCGCAACGAGCTGGTCTGCACCGACGACGTGGTCGCGGACCCGAGCTTCCCGCACGTCGACCGCCACCACCGAGTACGGCATGCGCACGGCGCTGTGCTGCCCGATCCCGGGCGGAGAGCACCCCTGGGGCATCGTCGGCGCGTCCGGCACCGAGCCCCGGCACTGGACCGAGGACGACATCGCGTTCGTGGAGTCGGTCGCGGCGACGCTGGGCGCCGCCGTACGCCGGCAGGAGCTGGAGGCCCAGCTGCACCACCAGGCCCTGCACGACCCGCTGACCGGGCTCCCCAACCGGGCCCTGGTGCGCGACCGGATCGACAGCGCGCTCGGCCGCTCGGCCCGTCGCGGGTCGGCGCTGGCCGTGCTGCTCCTGGACCTCGACGACTTCAAGACGGTCAACGACTCGCTCGGCCACGGCAGCGGCGACGACCTGCTGACCGAGCTCGGCGCTCCGGTTCGCGCGGGTGGTCCGCGACGGCGACACCGTGGCCCGGCTCGGCGGGGACGAGTTCGTGGTGGTCTGCGAGGACGTCGGCAGCGAGCAGGACGTCGCGTTCGTGGCCGAGGCGCTGCTCGAGCAGTGCGCCACCGCCGTACAGCTCGGCGACCGTCGGGTGAGCCTGTCGGCCAGCGTCGGGGTCGCCCTGGCGGTCGCTGGGGACGCGAGCACGGCCGGCCTGCTCAGCGAGGCGGACATCGCGATGTACCGCGCCAAGCGCGACCGTCCCGGGCACCTACCGGATCTTCGACGAGGCGATGCGCGGCGACGTCCTCGGCCGGATCAACGTCGCCGGCGAGCTGCGGTCCGCCGTCCGCGGCGACGGGCTCGACATCGACTACCAGCCGATCGTGGACCTGGCGACCGGGCAGGTGGTCGCGATGGAGGCCCTGGCCCGCTGGACCGACGCCAGCGGGGAGCGGGTCCCCCCGGACGTGTTCATCCCGGTCGCCGAGGAGACCGGGCTGATCGGCGAGCTCGGCGCGGTGATCCTGCGCGGCGCCGTACGACGGGCGGTGAGCTGGCAGCGGGTCGGCGCGGTCGGCGTCCGGGTCAACGCCAGCGCCCACGAGCTGCGCAGCCACACCTACGTCGACCAGGTGCTGTCGACGCTGGAGCAGGAGGGTCTCGACCCGCAGCTGCTCGGCCTGGAGATCACCGAGTCGATCTTCGTCGACGACGACAAGACCACCCAGGACACCCTCTCCCGGCTGCGCGACGCCGGGGTCTCCCTGCTGATCGACGACTTCGGCACCGGCTACAGCTCGTTGAGCTACCTCCAGCGCTTCCCGGTGGTCGACGTGCTCAAGATCGACCGGTCGTTCCTGGGCGAGGGCACCCGCGGCGAGGCCGTGGTGCAGGCGGTGGTCGGGCTGGGCGGCCGCGTTCGACCTCCAGGTCTGCGCCGAGGGGGTCGAGACCCCCGAGCAGCACCGCCGGGTCACCGAGCTCGGGTGCGACTTCGCCCAGGGCTACCTGCTCGCGCGCCCGGTGCCGGGCGACCGGACCGTCGAGCTGCTGGAGACCTGGGTGGCCCGGCGGCCCGACCCAGATACATAAGCACTGTTACATTGGCCGGGTGACCGACTCCCCCAGCCTGCGTGACCAGCTGCCGAGCCGCTGGCGTCCCCTGTTCGCCGTCCTCGGCGAGCTCGACCGCGGCATCGCCGAGGCCTACGAGACGCTCGGCGTCCAGGGCGTCCGGCCCCGCTTCAGCATGGCCCTGATGTTCCTGGACACCGCCGGGCCGATGACGATCAAGCGGCTCGCCGACGAGGTCGGCGTGAGCCACTCGGCGATGAGCCAGTCGGTGACCCAGATGCGCGGCGCCGGGCTGGTCCGGTCCGAGCCCGGTGCGGACGCGCGCAGCCGGCTGGTGCACCTCACGCCGGCCGGCCGGGACGTCGTACCCGCGCTCCGGGCCGAGTGGGACGCGACCGAGGCGGCCCTGGCCGAGCTCGAGGACGAGCTGCCCTACCCGCCGTCCCGGGTGGCGCAGGACCTCCGCGAGGCGATGGACCGCCGGCCGTTCGCGGAGCGGGTGCTCGGCCACCTGGGTCGTCCGTGACCCTGCGGGGGTACCTGCTCGACACGCGACCGCTGGCCGAGACCCCGCCCTTCCGGGCCTGGTGGCTCGGGTCCGCACTGTCGTCGTTCGGCAGCATGTTCACCGCCTTCGCGCTCCTCTACTACCTCTGGACCAGCACCCACCAGCCCGCGCTGGTCGGCGGCGTGGCCCTCGTCCAGCTGGTCGCGACCGTCGTCGGCGCGCTGCTCGGCGGCTCGTTGGCCGACCGGACGGACCGACGGGTGCTCGTGATGCGGTCCCGGGTCGGCCAGCTCGCCGGCTCGGTCGCCCTGGCGGCGCTCGTGCTCACCGGCACCGCCTCGGTCCCCGCGGTCTACGTGGTGGCCGCCCTGCAGACCGGTCTCGGCGCTCTCGGAGCACCGGCGAACCGGTCGTTCACGGCGAGGCTGCTGGCCCCGTCGCGGCTCGGCGCCGGCCTCGCCCTGTCCCGGCTCGGCGACCAGGTCTGCGCTGCTGGCCGGACCGGTGGTGGCCGGCCTCGTGGTGGCGACCGTCGGCGTCGAGGCCTGCTTCCTGCTCGACGCGCTGACGTTCCTGGCCGCGTTGTACGGCGTCTCGCGGCTGCCCCCGATGCGACCGGACGCCGGCCGATCGGTGGGGCGGTCGGCGGCCCGGACCTCGGCGGGCTGCGCGACGGCGTACGCCTGGTGCTGCGCAGCCCGGTGCTCCTCGGCGCCTTCGCCACCGACCTGGCCGCCACCGTGCTCGCCATGCCGCTGGCGCTCTTCCCGGTCGTCAACGACCAGGTGTACGGCGGCTCGCCGGTCACCCTCGGCCTGTTCGCACCGGCCATCGGGCTCGGCGGCATCGTCGCCGGCGCCCTCTCGGGACGGGTCACGTCGAGCCCGCGCCAGGGCCGGCTGATGCTCGCCTCGGCCGCCGTCTGGGCGCTGGGGCTGGCCGCCTTCGGGCTGTCCACGTCCCTGCCCGTGGCGCTGGCCTGCCTCGCGGTGGCCGGCGCCGCCGACACCGTCACCGTCGTCTCGCGGACGAGCATCGTGCAGCACGCCGTGCCCGACTCGCTGCGCGGACGGGTGAACGCGCTCGACTACCTCGTCGGCGTCTCCGGTCCGCAGCTCGGCAACGCCCGCGCCGGGCTCGTCGCGTCCTTCACGTCCGGGGCGACGAGCGCTGTGCTCGGCGGTCTCGCGTCGTTCGTGGCCGTCGCGGCGGTGGCCGCGTTCACTCCGTCGTTGAGGCGCTACCGGCCGCCGGCACCGTGAAGGTGGTGGTCAGGTCGGCGGTCGAGCTGCCGCCGACCCAGACGTCGAACGTCGCTCGCGTCGTTGACCCAGTCGCGCACGCCGGCGTTCCAGTAGCGCAGCTCGTCGGGACCCAGCGGGAAGGTCAGCTCGCGGGTCTCGCCCGCCGCCAGCGCGACCCGCTCGAACCCCTTGAGCTCGCGCACCGGCCGCGACGCCGTGCCGTGCCGCTGGTGGACGTAGAGCTGCACGACCTCGTCGGCGTCCCGGTCGGACGTGTTGGTGACGGTCACCTGACGCGTCACCGTGTCACCGTCCGGTCGACGGTGAGGTCGGCGTAGTCGAACCGCCCGTAGGACAGCCCGTGCCCGAACGGGAACAGCGGCGTGCTCTCCTCGTCCCAGTAGCGCTGCCCCTGCTTCTCCGGCTCGTGGGAGCGTCGTGTGCCCCAGGATCATCGGCACCTGCCCGACGGTCCGCGGCCAGGTGAAGGGCAGCTTGCCGCCGGGCGAGACGTCGCCGAACAGCAGGTTGGCGACGGCGGCGCCGCCCTGGGTGCCGGGATACCAGACGTCGAGGATCGCCGGCACGTGCTCGGCCGCCCAGCGCAGGTCGAGCGGCCGGCCGTTCATCACGAGCAGCACGACCGGCGTGCCGGTGGCGACGACGGCCTCGCAGCAGCTCCTGCTGGCGGCCCGGCAGCTCCAGCGACGAGCGGGACGCCTGCTCGCCGATCATGTTCTGCCACTCGCCGACGACCACGACGGCGACGTCGGCACCCGCGGCCAGGTCGACGGCCCGCCGGAGCTCCGCGTCGTCGTCGAAGCCCTCCGGGTCGACCGGACGGTTGCCGCCGAACATGTCGAAGATCGAGCCGGTGCTGCGCTGCGCCGGCCGGACGCCGGGCGCGAAGTCGACGCGCACGCCGTCGCCGACCTTGGCCCGGATGCCGTCGAGGACCGTCACGGTCTCGTCCAGGTCGAAGTCGAAGCACCACGGCCCGAGGATGTCGCGCCGCGAGTCGGCCAGCGGGCCGAGGACCGCGACCGACCCGAGGGCCGACGGCGTCCAGCGGCAGCGCGCCGCCCTCGTTGCGCAGCAGCACGGCCGACCGCTCGGCCGCGACCCGGGCGACCTCGCGGTGCGCCGGGTCGGCGAGCACCTCGCGGGCCCGGTCCTCGTCGACGTACGGGTCGTCGAGCAGGCCGAGGCGCAGCTTCGCCGTCGAGCACCCGCCGCACGCTGACGTCGAGCGCTGCTCGGCCGTGACGTCGCCGCGCTCGACGGCCTCGGGCAGGTGGGCGTAGGCCGGGTCGACGATCGCCATCTCCATGTCGATGCCGACGTTGACGCGCGCGCGCGCCCGCGTCGGGCAGGTCCGCGGCGAAGCCGTGCGTGACCAGGTTGCGCACGGCGTTGGCGTCGCTGACCACGAAGCCCTCGAAGCCGAACGTCGTCGCGCAGCACGTCGCGTGAACAGCCACCGGTTGCCGGTCGCCGGGATGCCGTTGAGGTCCATGTAGGCCGTCATCACGTTGCCCGGCGCCGGCCTCGACCGCCGCCTTGAACGGCGGGAAGTAGACGTTCCAGAGCTCGGAGTCCGAGAGGTTCACCTCGTCGTAGTCCCGGCCGCCGAGCGCGGCGCCGTACCCCGCGAAGTGCTTGGGGCCGGCGATCACGCCGCTCGGGCGACCCGAGCCGCTCGCCCTGGAAGCCGCGCACCTGGGCGGCGCCGACGGCCGCGCCGAGGAACGGGTCCTCGCCGGCGCCCTCGATGATCCGGCCCCAGCGCGGGTCGCGGGCGATGTCGACCATCGGCGCGAACGTCCAGTGGATGCCGACCGCCCGGGCCTCCCGGGCGGCGACGGCCTGCCCGCGCTCGATCGACGTCGGGGTCCCACGACGCCGCCATCGCGATCGGCACCGGGAAGATCGTGCGCAGGCCGTGGATCACGTCGAAGCCGAACAGCGCCGGGATGCCGTGCCGGTTGCCCTCGACGGCCAGCCGCTGGAGCCGGTTGATCGCGGCCGGGTCGGTGACGAACAGCATCGAGCCCGACCTCGCCGCGGGCCAGGGCCGCCTCGACGAGCGCGCGCCTGCTGCGAGGGCGGCAGCTGGCCGCTGTCCTCGGCGTCCGCGTCGCGAGAGACCGCCGAAGTAGAAGTACTGCGTCAGCTGGCCGGCCTTCTCCGCCGGCGTCATCTCGGCGAGGATCTCCTCGACCCGCTGGTGGATGGCTGCGTCACTCGGTGCTGCACTTCTCGGGCGGTTTCGTCGACCATGGACCGACCCTAGTGCCGCTCGTCACACCCGGGGAGGGGCCGCGCACCGCGACCCGTCCTCCGGAGGCCCCAGCGGGTAGGTTCGGCCCGTGTCCGACAGCCGCCCCCGCCGTACCTTCGCGGTGATCAGCCACCCCGACGCCGGCAAGTCCACGCTCACCGAGGCCCTCGCCCTGCACGCGCGGGTGATCACCGAGGCCGGCGCCGTGCACGGCAAGGGCGGCCGCCGCGCCACCGTGTCCGACTGGATGGACATGGAGAAGGCCCGCGGCATCTCGATCACCTCGGCCGCGCTGCAGTTCGTCTACCGCGACCACGTGGTCAACCTGGTCGACACCCCGGGCCACAGCGACTTCTCCGAGGACACCTACCGCGTGCTGTCGGCGGTCGACTCGGCCGTGATGCTCGTCGACGCCGGCAAGGGGCTCGAGCCGCAGACGCTCAAGCTCTTCAAGGTCTGCGCGCTGCGCGGCATCCCGGTGATCACGGTCATCAACAAGTGGGACCGGCCCGGGCCTGTCGGCGCTGGAGCTGATGGACCTGATCGAGCAGCAGATCAAGCTGCGCCCGACGCCGCTGACCTGGCCGGTCGGCGAGGCCGGCGACTTCCGCGGCGTGCTGGACCGTCGTACGGGCGAGTTCGTGAAGTACACCCGCACCGCCGGCGGCGCCACCCGCGCACCCGAGCTACGGATGCCCGCGTCCGAGGTCGGCGAGGACGACGCGCGCGGTCTGGGAGGCCGCGGTCGAGGAGCACGAGCTGCTGTCGGCCGACGACGCCGACCACGACCAGGAGCGCTTCCTGGCCGGGCGGACGACGCCCGGTCATGTTCGCCTCCGCCCTGCAGAACTTCGGCGTCGCGCAGCTGCTCGACCTGCTGCTCGACCTCGCCCCGGCACCGGCACGCGACGCCCGGCGTCGACGGCTCGGTGCGCGAGGTCGACGACGACTTCAGCGCGTTCGTCTTCAAGGTGCAGTCCGGCATGAACGCCGCGCACCGCGACCGGCTCGCCTACGCCCGCGTCGTGTCGGGCGACGTTCGACCGCGGCATGATCGTGACCCACGCCGCGACCGGCCGGCCGTTCGCGACGAAGTACGCCCAGGCCGTCTTCGGCCGCGAGCTGTCCTCGATCGAGCACGCCTCCCCCGGCGACATCATCGGCCTGGTCAACGCCCAGGCGCTGCGCGTCGGCGACACGATGTACGTCGGCGACGCGATCGAGTTCCCGCCGGTCCCGAGCTTCGCCCCCGAGCACTTCATGACCGCGACCGCCGCCGACATCGGCCGCTACAAGCAGTTCCGCCGCGGCATCGAGCAGCTCGACCAGGAGGGCGTCGTCCAGGTGCTGCGCTCCGACCTGCGCGGCGACCAGAGCCCGGTGCTCGCCGCCGTCGGGCCGATGCAGTTCGAGGTCGTCCAGGAGCGGATGACCAACGAGTTCAACTCGCCGATCCGGCTCTCCCGGCTCGACTACCAGGTGGCCCGCCGTACCGACGCCGACGGCGCCGTCGCCCTCGCCGGCAAGCGCGGCGTCGAGGTGCTGCAGCGCTCCGACGGCACCCACCTGGCGCTGTTCGTCGACCAGTGGCGCGCCAACGTCACGGCCCGCGACAACCCGGACGTGCATGCTCGAGGCGCTGCCCGCCGGCGGCGGCTGATCCACGCGGGGTCGTGCACAGGTTCGTCCCAGGGCCAGGAACAACCTCCTACCGGGACCAGGCGGGCCAGCGGGCCCTGGCCCGATCGAGGCAGGCGGCACCTCCCCAGATCGGGTGGTCGGCAGCGGCGCGTCACACAGCGGTCGCGGCGCGGCGCAAGCGGATCGCCGAGACCAGGAAGAAGAGGCCACCCAGCGTCGCGTAGCCGGCCAGGCTGGCCAACGACGCGTCCGGCCCGGCGGCCATCAGGAGGAAGGCGGCACCGGCGAGGGCCGAGATCCCGCCGCTGAGGACCAACGCCCACTGGCCTCCGAGCCGTCTCCGCCGGACCGCCACGACCAGCTGGACGATGCCCGCGGTGATCGCCCACGCACCCCACACCCGCAGGACGCTCGGGACGCCCGAGGAGCCGGCGACGGCCAGGGAGACCGCGGCGAGCAGGCTCAGCGACAGGTTGGCGTAGAGCGGCGCACGCAGCCGGGTGGCACCCGAGGAACGGAGGTCGACCACGGCCGCGGCGACGTCGAAGAGCGGATAGACCACGAGCAGGGCGACGCTGGCGGGCGAGGGTCGACGCGCTGACGGCGAACAGGCCCGCCCAGACGACGGCGAACACGAAGCGGGCGTAGTACAGCCTGCGCAGCCCCGCGGATGTGGTGGCGGACTCGGCGACGGCGACGCGGTCGCCGGTCTGGAGGGAATCGGACATCGGATCTTCCTCGTCTCGGCTCCTCGACGGAGCCGGTAGATAGACCGATCGGTCTCGGTCTCTCCGCAGCGTGCACCTCCGGCCCCGGTGCTGTCAAGACCGACCGTTCTATCTGGCTAGCGTTGGACATCTCGACGAGGCTCGGCGGAAGGTGGGAAGCGGGATGTCGGAGGCGCGCACGCGGCTGCTCAGCACGGCCAGCCGGCTCTTCTACGCGGAGGGCCTGCACTCCGTG
The DNA here is from genome assembly GCA_963778095.1 of uncultured Actinomycetota bacterium. Taxonomy (GTDB): domain Bacteria; phylum Actinomycetota; class Actinomycetes; order Propionibacteriales; family Nocardioidaceae; genus Nocardioides_B. The sequence continues at coordinate 25,734 of CAVZTB010000012.1, forward strand.
GGCATCGATCGCATCATCGCGACAGCCGGGGTCACGCGCGCCACCCTCTACCGGCACTTCCCGAGCAAGGACGACCTCCTCGTCGCCTACCTCACGCAGGCCGACGAGGCCGTCCGCGCCCGGGTGGGTGCCGCGCGGAGCAGGGCGCCTCCACCGACGACACGATCCGAGCCGTCGGCGCGTCCATCGCCGAGGACATCGGAGGACCGGGCTTCCGGGGGTGCGCGTTCCTGAACGCGGCGGCCGAGTACCCCGACCCGGACCATCCGGTCCACCGGGCCGTGCTCGAGCACCGTCAGTGGTTCCTGGCCGCGATCACCGAGCTCTTCTCCGAGACCGGGAAGCCCGACGCGGAGGCCGCGGCCCGGCACTTCGTCATGCTCCGGGACGGGGCCATGACCGCCGGCAGCCTCACCGACGCCGCCCTCGTCTGCGAGACGTTCCAGCGCGGGGTCGAGGGGCTCCTCACCTACCGCAGTCGCAAGCAGCGCTGACGTGCGGTCACGAGCTCGGTCGTGCGGCGGTGGGTGCCGCGTCCTCGGCTCCCCGGCCGATCTCCACCGCCAGCGCGAGCGGCACGAGGAAGTCGACCAGGGCGAAGGTGATCGCCGGGCCCAGGTACGTCGGGTCGCCGTCCAGCTGCGAGCCGATGATGATCAGCCCGAGCGAGCCGAACCGGAAGATCGAGACCAGACCGGTCGTCGTCCGGACCTCCCTCTGGTGTCCTCCCGTCAGCACACCGGCCAGCAGGCCCAGCCCCCCGGCCACGACGACGATGACGAGCACGGTGACGACGACCCACGAGCCGAACATCGACTTGATCGTGCTCCAGTTGGCGGCAATGCCGGTGGACAGGGCTACCACGAGCGCGAGGTTGGCCGCCTTGACCAGCGACTCCCGCCACACCTCGGCGTGCTCGGCGTAGCGCACGCGGACGAACAGGCCCACCACCAGGGGCAGCAGCACCAGTGCCAGCAGGCTCTTGACGATGTCCCAGGCACTGATCGAGGCGCCGGTGACGACCTGGCCGGCCCACAACGGCACGGCGACGATGTTGACCAGCTGCAGCACGACGACCACGGAGACGGCCAGCGGCAGGTCAGCACGCTTCGCGAGCTGGGCGGCCTTCAGGGAGGCAGCGCTGCCGGCGCCGAGCGTGGCCAGCACCAGGCCCGGCACGTACTTCTGGTCCATGGGTGAGAGCTCCGCGATCCCCCAGGCTGCGCCGGGAATCACCACCGCGTTCAGGACCACCATCACCAGGACGAGGGTCACGCGGCGCAGAGGCGCCACCAGCTCGCGCGGCATGAAGCTCATCCCGAGTGACAGGACGGTGGCCCACACCGAGATGGCGAGGCCGGCGCTGAACAGCGCTGTCAGTGCTTGGTCGGCGGTCATCCAGGAGTCTTGTCCACGTGGTCGCTGAGCCGCCCATGCCCGGCTGCGGCTCGGCCAGGGCGGCCTCGAGGTCCTTCCTCCGCGCAGCGTGCCACCGCACGCGACGCGTCTGATCACCCCGACGGCCGGTCACCCGGGTGAACCGGGTCCTGGGTGAGCACAGGAGATGCTCGCCGAAACACGATGCTCTCGCAGCGTGGTCGGGCTGTGTCCGGTTGGTCGAGCGATCAGGAAGCACAGATGATGGGTGAGTCTCCGTGATGGACCTGGCCACGCTTGCGCCGGTGCTGACGATCGATCCGGTGCCGTGGGCGCGATCGCAGATGGCGTTCACCCTGGCGTTCCACATCATCCTGGTGCCGCTGGGCGTCTCCTGGGCGGCGATGACCCTGATCGCCAACTACCGCGCGATCAAGCACGACGACCGGGATGCCCTGCTGCTGGCCCAGCGCTGGTCGAAGTACATGGCCGTCACGTTCGCCGTCGGGGCGGTGACCGGGACCGTGCTCTCGTTCGAGTTCGGGCTGCTGTGGCCCAAGTTCATGGGCCAGTGGGGCGCGGCCTTCGGGGTCCCGTTCGCGTTCGAGGGGATCTTCTTCTTCACCGAGGCCGTCTTCATCTCGATCTACATCTTCGGCTGGCGGCGGCTCAGGCCCTGGGTGCACTTCTGGTGCGGGGTGCCGATCGCCGTGGCGGGGATCTTCGGCAGCATCTCGGTGGTCGCCGCCAACGCGTGGATGAACGCACCCGAGGGCGTCACCCTGAACTCCGCCGGCAAGGTGGTCGACGTCGACCCGATGGGCGTGATCTTCAACAGCGCCATGCCCCTGATGGCCGCGCACATGGTGGTCGCGGCGTACCTCGTCGGCGGGTTCATGATCGCCTCGGTCTACGCGTTCGCGATGCTGCGCGGCCGCCGCGACCGCTACCACCGGATGGGCTTCATCATCGGCTTCACCGTCGCGGCGATCGCCACTCCCGTGCAGATGGGCGTCGGGGACGCGCTCGCGCGGTGGGTCTTCGTCGAGCAGCCGGGGAAGTTCGCCTCGATCGAGATGGTGCCGGACACGAGCAACGACGTGCCCGAAGTGCTCTTCGGCCACCTCAACGCGAAGTACCAGGTGACCGGCGGCCTCCCGATCCCGGGTCTCGCCTCGATCCTGTCCGACCCGAAGGACGGCACCTCCACGGTCATCAAGGGGCTCGACACGATCCCGACCGAGGACCGGCCCTCGACGACCGACGTGAACGTCACCCACCTCGCCTGGGACGTCATGGTCGGGCTCGGCACGCTGCTGTTCCTGCTCACGGTCTGGTACTGGTCGTCCTGGATCTTCCGAAGAGACATGCCGCACAGCAGGTGGTTCCTGCGGGCGGCGGCGGCCTCCGGGGTCCTCTCGGTGATCACCCTCGAGGCGGGGTGGACGGTGAGCGAGGTCGGACGGCAACCCTGGATCGTCTACGAGAAGATGAAGGTGGACGAGGCCGCGACGGCCAACACAGGCGTGTGGGTCACGTTCGTGCTCGTGACGTGTCTCTACGTGGGCCTCGGGGTCACCACGGTCCTGGTGCTGCGCGGCATGAGCCGCCGGTTCCGGCGCGCCGAGGGCTTCGACGAGTCGGACTCGCCGTACGGGCCGAGCGAGCCGGTGGACCGTCTGGAAGAGGCGCAGCCGTGAGCACCGCGGCAGCGGTGATCCTGTTCCTCGCGGTCACCGTCTACGCGATCTTCGGCGGCGCCGACTTCGGGGCCGGCTTCTGGGACCTGATCGCGGGCGGCGCCAAGCGAGGCGAGCGACCACGGGAGGTGATCGACCACTCGATCGCTCCCGTGTGGGAGGCCAACCACGTCTGGCTGATCTTCGTCTTCGTCGTGCTGTGGACCTGTTTCCCGGAGGCGTACGCGTCGATCATGCTGACCCTGTTCGTCCCGCTGTCCATCGCGGCTCTCGGCATCGTGCTGCGCGGGGCGAGCTTCGCGTTCCGCAAGGCGGTCTTCCGCACCCGGGACCAGCGCAACTTCGGCGCTGCGTTCGCGCTCTCCTCGGTGCTGGTGCCGTACTGCCTCGGGGCGGTCGCGGGCAGCATCGCCTCGGGCCGGGTGCCCTCGGGTGGCAAGGCAGGCGATCCCTGGAGCAGCTGGATCAACCCCACCTCGGTCCTGGGCGGAGTGCTGGCCGTGTGCGTCGCGGCGTACCTGGCCGGGTTCTTCCTCGTCTCCGACGCCCGGCGGCTCTCGGACGAGACGATGGTCGCGTACTTCCGGGTGCGCGCCCTGGTCGCAGGAGTCGCGGCAGGTCTGGTGGCAGCGGCCGGGATCTTCGTGCTCTCCAACGACGCCACCTATCTCTTCGACGGCCTCACGACACGCGCCCTACCGCTGGTGATCCTGTCCGCCGTCAGTGGCGTGGGCGCGCTCCTCCTGCTCTACCGCGGGGCGAGGCGGGGTGCTCGGCTGGCCGCCGTGGTGGCCGTGGGCAGCGTGCTGGTGGCCTGGGGAGTCGCGCAGTGGGACTACCTGCTCCCGACGACGCTGACCGTCTCGGCGGCGGCGGCACCGTCCGGCACGATCACGGCGGTCCTGGTCGCGACCGGGCTCGCGGCGGTGCTGATCGTGCCCGCGTTCGGGCTGCTCTACGTGCTCGACCAGAAGTCGTTGCTGCCCGAGGAGAGCATGCCGGAACCGACCGGACCCGGATCACAGAGCGCCTGAGCGGCTCACCCGGGCCGCGAACGACACGACCCCGCCTTCGCCACACCGAACGTGTGGGCCGGACGGGGTCATCGGGTGGTGGAGCTGAGGGGATTCGAACCCCTGACCTTCTCATTGCGAACGAGACGCGCTACCAACTGCGCCACAGCCCCGGAGCGCCGACGAGCGGCGCGAGACGAAAAGATACCACCCGCCGAGGCGGGACCCGAAACCGGTCAGGAGCCCGACGGCGCGGCGGTGCTCGCCCCCGTCGGCGGCCGCGTCCGCGGCCCTTGCTTCTCGGCGTCCTCGGCGGCCGCCTGGGCGACGATCTGGGTGTCCTCGTCGGTGCGGCCGGAGGTCCAGGTGCCCGGCTCGCCGAGGTCGATCGTGCGGACCGTGCGCTTGGCCTTCGGCTTCGTGACGTAGGTCGGGAGGGTGACCGGCAGCGGGTCCCAGAGCGAGCCGCCGTCCTCGGTCGGGATGACGATCGCCTCGAGGAGCGCGACGTCGATGCCGACGGTGTCCTCGGTGTCGTCGAACTCCGAGACGCCGTCCGCGTCGGCGGTGCGACGTGGGTCCGGCGAGGACATGCTGCGCGGCGTGCCGTCCTGGGCCTCGACCCGGACGCCCCGGCGCGGCACGACGGTGACGTCGGCGGAGTCGGCCGGGCGGTCGCCGAGCAGGTCGAAGTCGTGCACCGACTCGCGGCGGACCTGGGTGCGGCAGAGCAGCAGGTAGGCCAGCGTCAGCCCGCCCGGGATCGCGACCGACCACCACGGCACCAGCGCCAGCGCAGCGGCACCGGCCGTGAGGGCGGTGCAGAGCAGCAGGAACGTGAGGATGTGCCGGCGACGTCGGGCGGCCGCCCGGGCCGCCGTACGACGGGCCTGGAGGCGGGCCTTGGACACCGCGGGCCGGACCGTCACGGCGACGGGCACCGGGGTCTCGTCCTGGGCCGCGCGGGTCGGCGCGAGCACGCGGGGGTTCCCCGCGGCGCGCGCCGGGGTGACCACGAGCCGCGCGTCGCGACGGTTCACCGGCTCACGACGGGCGAGCACCCGCATGGCGGTCGAGAACCGGTCGATCGACCGGGTCCTGGCCACCTCGTCGTGGTGCCGGAGCGCCTTCGGAATCAGGTAGACGGCCCACGCGACGGCGAGCACCACGAAGATGATTCCTGACAAGTCCACGGCACAGACGATAAAAGCGGCACGCCGATCTCCTCCGCAGGCGGGGCGGTGTGTCGCATGCGAACTCGTGTGACTGGTGTGAATTCGCGGGATCCCGGGCGTTTCGACGGATTCACTGGGTACCCAGTGAATCGTGCACTCCCCCGCCGTTGCAACGGCAGGGCTGCGTAGGTTTTGGCAGGGGACGCTCGCCGGCGTCACCACGAACCCCGGCTCGACCCACCACGAACCCCGGCTCGACCCACCACGAACCCCGGCTCGACCCACCACGAGGCCCGGGTCGACGCGCTACTCGGGGCCGGGCGTGGACTCCTTGAAGCGGCGGAGCAGGCCGCCGGCGATGTCCTCGGTGGTGACCGCGAACAGCCGGTGGTCGCGCCAGTCGCCGTTGATGTGCAGGTAGCCGGCGGCGTAGCCGACCTCGGTGAAGCCGAGCTTCTCCACGACCCGCAGGCTCGCGGTGTTCTCGGGGCGGATGGCCACCTCGATGCGGTGCAGGCCGAGCTCGAGCAGGCAGTAGTCGACGACCAGCGCGACCGCGGTCGGGATGACGTTCTGGCCGGCGTAGCGCCGGTCGATCCAGTAGCCGACCTGGGCCCACCGCGCCGACCCGCCGACGATGTTGGTGACGGTGATCTGCCCGGCGAACACGTCGTCGACGGTGACCGCGAACGGCAGGGCCCGGTGCTCGCGCGCCTGCCGCCGCAGGTCGCGGACCAGGGCGCGGAACGTGCGGGGCGCCGAGGTGTCGCCCGGGCGGCACGGTCGCCTCCCACGGGCGCAGCCACTCGGCGTTGCGCCGGCGCACCTCGTTCCAGGCCCGCGCGTCGCTCGACGCCAGCGGCCGCAGCCCCACCCGCCCCGAGCGCAGCTGCACGCGCCACGCGTTCTGGGGCGCCCTGGTCAGTGGTCGCTCCCGACGATCTGCTCGACCGCGTGCACGATCAGCGGGGACAGCACGGCGAGCCCGTCCTTCACGCCGCCGCGCGAGCCGGGCAGGTTCACGACGAGCGCCTGGCCGCGCACGCCCGCCACCCCGCGCGACAGCGCCGCCGTCGGGACGCCCTTGCCGACGCCGTACGCCCGGATCGCCTCGGCGATGCCCGGCACCTCCCGGTCGAGCAGCGGCCGGGTCACCTCGGGGGTCAGGTCGGTCGGCGTGAGTCCGGTGCCGCCGGTCGTGACGACGGCCCGGGCGCCCGCGTCGACGGCGGCGACGGATGGCGTCGGCGACGGGCTCACCGTCGGGTACGACGACCGGGCCGGTCACCTCGAAGCCGAGCGCGGTCAGCGCCTCGACGATCAGCGGGCCGGTGGTGTCCTCGTAGACGCCGGCGGCGGCCCGGTTCGACGCGCAGACGACGGTCGCCCTCACGGTCGGGCCCAGTCGCCGGACTTCCCGCCGGTCTTGGTCTCGACCCGGACGTCGGTGATGACGGCGGCCTTGTCGACGGCCTTGACCATGTCGACGACGGTCAGGGCGGCGACGGACACCGCGGTCAGCGCCTCCATCTCGACGCCGGTGCGGTCCGTGGTCCGCACGGTCGCGGTGATCTCGACGGCGTCGTCGGCGACGACCAGGTCGACGGTGACGCCGGAGATGGCCAGCGGGTGGCACAGCGGGACGAGGTCGGGGGTGCGCTTGGCCGCCATGATGCCGGCGACGCGGGCGACGCCGAGCGCGTCGCCCTTGGGCACGCCCTCGCCGCGGAGCAGCCCGACGACGGTGGGCGAGACCAGCACCCGTCCGGTCGCGACGGCCTCGCGCCTCGAGGTCTGCTTGTCGGAGACGTCGACCATCCGCGCGGCCCCGGCCTCGTCGACGTGCGTCAGGCGGCTCGCCCATCAGAAGTCCCGGTCGAGCACGAGGACCTGCACCTGGCTGCCGCCCGGCACCGAGGTCACGTCGGGCGGCACCACGATCAGCGCGTTGGCCTCGGACAGGTCGCCGATCAGGTGCGAGCCGTGGCCGCCGACCGGTGCGACGTGCGCGCCCTTGCCGTCGATCTCGAACTGCGCACGGACGTACTGCTGACGGCCCGGGGCGGACGAGAACCCCTGTGAGCACAGGGCTCTGACCATCGGGCGGCGGTAGGGCAGCCGGCCCATCATCCGCCGGATCGCGGGGACGACGAACACCTCGAAGGAGACGTACGACGAGACGGGGTTGCCCGGCAGCGTGATGATCGGGGTCGCGTCCTCGCCCACGAAGCCGAACCCCTGCGGCTTGCCGGGCTGCATCGCCACCTCGCCGAACGAGACGGTGCCCAGCTCGGAGAGCACCTCCTTGACGACGTCGTAGGCGCCCTTGCTGACCCCGCCGCTGGTCACCACGAGGTCGGCGCGGACGAGCTGGTCGCTCAGCGCGTCGCCGAAGTCGCCGGCGTCGTCGGACACGATGCCGACGCGGTAGGCGATCGCCCCGGCGGACCGGGCGGCCGCCGCGAGCATGTAGGAGTTCGCGTCGTAGATCGAGTCGTGGCCCAGCGGCGTGCCCGGCTCGCGGAGCTCGGCGCCGGTCGACATCACCACGACGCGCGGACGCGGGCGGGACCGGACCTGCGAGCGCCCCACGGAGGCGAGCAGGCCGAGCTGGCGCGGGCCGAGGATGCTGCCGTCCTCGAGCAGCACGTCACCGGTCTGCACGTCCTCGCCGCGGTGCCGCACGTGCTGGTCGAGCTCCGGCGCCCGGGTGATCCGCACCGCGGCGATGCCGCCGTCGGTCCACTCGATCGGCACGATCGCGTCGGCGCCGTGCGGCACCGGCGCCCCGGTCATGATCCGGACCGCGGTGCCGGGCGAGAGCGCGAAGAGCTTCGTCTGCCCGGCGGCCATCTCGCCGACCACCGGCAGGTGCACGGGGTGGTCCTCGCGAGGCGCTGGCGACGTCGTCGAAGTAGACCGCGTAGCCGTCCATCGCCGAGTTGTCGAACGAGGGCAGGTCCATGGGTGCGGTGATGTTCTCGCACACCGGCAGCCCGAGCGCCTCGAGCAGCGGCTGGTCGTAGGGGTGGAGCGGCTCGAGGGACCCGACGATCCGCTCGACGTGCTCGTCCACGGTGCTCAGCCGGTCGGTCGGCATGAGGTTCTGAGGCATGCCGACGACCTTAGCCCGCGAGGTCCCCCTCGACGCGTCCACCGTCGCCGTCGAGCCGGGCCTCGCCCGGTGACGGTCACGCCGCCGGCGAAGGTCCAGTCGCCCTCGACGACGAGCTCCTCGGCCCCGCGCAGCGACGGGACGCCGTCGGGGAACCGCTGGTCGAACTCGCCGACCAGCTTGTAGTAGCGGCCGTCGAGGTCCACGAACGGCACCGACTCCAACCCGTCCTCGAGCACGAGGTGGTGGCTGTCGTCGAGCCGGTAGCAGTCGGAGCGCAGCACCAGCAGGTCGTTGGTGGTCTTCACCGGCAGGAACCGGGCGCGGGTCACCTCGACGAGCCGGGCGTCGGCGAAGACCTCGACGGCGGCGCCCATCGCGCTCTCGATCTGGATCACCTCGGGGCTGTCGGGGTCGCCCGGGTCGACGGTCTTGGTGTTCTTGATCAGCGCCAGCCCGAGCACCCCGTCGCGCCGGTCGAGCTCGTCGCGCATCGCCACCAGGTCGAACCAGAGGTTGTTCGTGGAGCAGTACTGGTGCCGGGACAGGTCGGCCAGCGCGTCCTTGTCCTCGTCGAGCGTCTGGGCCGTCTCGCGCAGCACGATCCGCCCGTCCGACGTACGACGGGCGAAGTGGCCGCCCTTGCGGTCCGAGGGGGTACGTCGGACCGCCTCGATGGCGAACGGGGCACCGGAGCGCGCGAACCACTCGGCCACCTCCGGGTCCGGCGTCGCGCCGAGGTTGTCGGAGTTGGAGACGAACGCCTGGGTGTAGCCGGCCTCGATGAGCCGGTCCAGCAGGCCGCTGCCGCGCAGGGCGGTGTAGAGGTCGCCGTGCCCCGGCGGGCACCACTCGAGGGTCGGGGTCGGCCTCCCACGTGACCGGGGTGAGGTCGTCGCTGCGGAGCTTGGGCTCCTTGTTCTGCAGGAAGTCCAGGGGCAGCCCGTCCACGGAGATCGCGTAGCCGTCGAGCGCCTCCCGGGTGTCGTCGGAGGTGCGGAAGCTGTCCATGAGCACCAGCGGCAGCCGGACGTCGTGCTCCTCGCGGGCCCACAGCACCTGCCGGGCGATGATGTCGAGGAAGCTCAGGCCGTCGCGGACCTCGAGCAGCGACTTCGCGCGGTCGAGGCCCATCGAGGTGCCGAGGCCGCCGTTGAGCTTGACGACCACGGTGCGGCCGAGCCCGTCGGTGGCGCCGTCCCCGGTGTCCGCGTCGGCCAGCGCCGGGATGTCGACCGGCTCGATCGAGGACTCCGGGATCATCCCGGTCTCGCCGCTCTCGACCATCCGGTAGTAGTGCTCGAACACGTCGATCGCCACCGGGTCCACGCCCGCGTCGGCCATCTTGCGGCGCGCCTGCGCCAGCCCCTCGTCGCTCATGCGCCGAGGTTACCGACCCACCGTTGGTTGAGGTGCCCGAGCGCGCAGCGCGAGGGCCTCGAAACCTCTGTGCCTGCCGCTGGGAGGTTTCGAGGCTCGCTCCGCTCGCACCTCAACCAGCGTTGGGTAGCGTCGGGGTGTGGAAGCCATCGCGGCACAGAAGCTCGCCCTGCGCGACCAGCTGGTGACCGGCCGCGGCCGGCGCTCGCTGCTCGAGGTCTCCGAGTCGGCGCGGGCCATCGCCGACCACCTGATGGCGACCCCGGAGCTCCGCCGGGCGGCCACCGTCGCGGCCTACGTCTCGATCGGCACCGAGCCCGGCACCGGTCCCCTGCTCGACGCGTTGAGCGCGCTCGGGCCGCCGGGTGATCCTGCCCGTCGTGCTGCCCGACCTCGACCTCGACTGGGCCGTGTACGACGGGCAGGGCGGCCTGGCCCGCGCACGCCGCGGGCTGCTCGAGCCCACCGGGGAGCGGCTCGGCCTGGAGGCGGTCGCCACCGCCGACGTGGTGCTCACCCCTGGGCTGGCGGTCGACCGCACGGGGATGCGGCTGGGCCAGGGCGGCGGCTGCTACGACCGCGCCCTCGGCCGGGTGCCGGTGGGCACGTTCACCTGCACGCTGCTCTACGCCGAGGAGCTGCTCGCCGCGGTGCCGGCCGCCGCCCACGACCGGCCCGTGACCGCCGTGGCCACACCGGCCGGCGTCAGTCGCCTGAGCCGGCGGTAGGGCTCGGGCGCAGCGTCAGGGTCTGGTCGGCGGCGTCCGCGACGGCCCGGCGGCTCGACACCCACGGCAGCGTCTTCCCGTCGACCCACAGCTTGGTCTGGTCGACGTAGTGCCGGTCGAAGGCGTGCCCGGAGACCCCGGTGAGGTTCACCCAGCGGGACCGGTCCAGGTCGGCCAGCGAGACGACCATCCGCATCGACGGCGCCGACGTCACGTCGTACCCGTCGCTGCTCGCGTCCCAGCCGGTCGCGTCGACGATCTCGCCGCCCCCGCCGACCTGGTAGCCGCCGCGGTTGAACAGCGACCGGACCGGGGCCGGCACGGAGCTGCCGCCGAGCGTCTGGCTCTCGAGGTCGAGCTGGTGCTGGTGGCCCCACGTCCAGTCGACGGCGCGCCGGGCCTGGCGGCGGACCAGCTCGTCCCGGGCGTCGGCCATCGCCCGCTCGAGGATGTCGTCGCGGGTCTCGATGACCCCGTCGGTGTCGACGTCGTCCCACCAGTGGCTGTTCGGCTCGGCGAGCAGCCGGCGCATCACCTCGAACCAGCGACCGCCGCCGTCGGGCCAGACCGACTCCTTGAGCTCGTCGTGGAAGGTCAGCGACAGCGTGTTCCGCCAGACGGCGTTGTAGTAGGCGGCCGCCGCCGAGTCCGGGCCCTGGCGGTAGTCCCAGCCGGTCGAGCAGCCGCTGCCCGCCGGCGAGGTACTGCGAGGGCATGAAGATCTTGAGCAGGTAGGGCACGAACGTCGGCGCGAACCCGTTGCGGGTGTCCAGCTGGATCCGGGACATGTCCGCGACGCTCGACCTTGGCCCGACGCTGCAGCAGGTCGGCGATCCGCTGGCTGCGGTAGCCGTAGGCCCAGGAGTCGCCGAGGTAGTAGGGGTAGCCCGGGCCGACGACGGCCTGGTTGGCGGTCACGACGAACCCGTCCGACGGGTTGAGCACGCTGGGCAGCGCCGCGAACGGGACGTACTTCCCGGTCCAGTCGTCGCTCTTGAGCCAGCCCAGGGCCGGGTAGTCGCCGTTGTTGCCCGGCCTTGCGGATCGGGATCCTGCCCGGCGCCTGGTAGCCGATGTTGCCGGCCCGGTCGGCGTAGACGAGGTTCTGCGACGGCACCGCGAAGTCGGCGGCGGCCGCCCGGAACTGCTGCCAGTCGGTCGCCTTGTCGATCTCGAAGATCGCGTCCGCGGTGTTGCTCGGCGTCAGCGCGGTCCAGCGCGATCGAGACGGCGTAGCCGTTGCCGCTGGCGGGCGGGTCCTCGCCGGCGGGCGCGTTCGCGCCGACCGTGCTGAGCTGGCTCGACACGTCGGACAGCAGCGGACCGTGCCCGGTCGACCGGACCGTGAACCGGAACGGCTTCGACCGGCCGAGGACCTTGATCTCCTCGTCGCGCATCGTGAGCGGCCGGCGCTTGCCGTCGTACAGGTAGGTCTTGTCCTGCGACCTGCTCGAGGTAGAGGTCGACGACGTCGGGGCCGAGGTTGGTGAAGCCCCAGGCGATCTGCTGGTTGTGGCCGATCACCACGCCGGGCAGGCCGGAGAAGGTGAAGCCGGAGACGTCGAACGGGCACGTCGGACGACAGCGTCGTGCAGTGCAGGCCCATCTGGTACCAGATGCCCGGCACGGACGTGGACAGGTGCGGGTCGTTGGCCAGGATGCGGCTTGCCGGTCGTGGAGTGGTCGCCGTCGACGACCCAGGCGTTGGAGCCGATGCCGTCGCCCTTGCCGAGCATCGCCGGGCGTGCTGCGGAGCACCTGCCGGACCTGCTCGAGCGCGCGCCGCGCGTCCGGTCCGACCGGCGGCCGGGACGGCTTGCGGGTGCTGCTCGAGGTGGCGTCCTGCTCGAACACGCCGTCCACGACGGCACCCTGGTCGACGATCGGCCGGTGCCGGTCGTAGGGGTACGACGGGAACAGGTCGGCGATCTCCTCGGGCGTCCGGGAGCCCGACATCAGGCCGCGCTCGATCTCGTCGTCCATGTTGCCGCGCAGGTCCCAGGCCATCGCCTTGAGCCAGGCGACCGAGTCCGCCGGGCGTCCAGTCCTCGACCTTGTAGTCGGAGTTCTTCAGGCCGAGGACGGTGTACTCCAGCGACATCTCGCGACGGCGTGTGCGCGTGGATGTAGGCGTTCACCCCGTCGCTGTAGGCCTGGAGGTAGGCCTGCGTCTCGGGGCTGAGCATCGACAGCTCCTGCTCCGCGACCCGCCGCCAGCCCATCGTGCGGATGGTCTTGTCGACCTCGAGGGTGGCCTCGCCGAACATCTCCGAGAGCCGGCCGGCGGTCGTGTGCCGGCGGACGTCCATCTCGTACATCCGGTCCTGCGCCTGGGTGAAGCCCTGGGCGAAGAACAGGTCGTGCGCGGTCCCGGCGTACATCTGCGGGATGCCGTGGTCGTCGCGCACCACCTTGACGGTCCCGTCGAGCCCGTCGAGCGACAGGTCGCCGTCGGTCTGCGGGAACGACTGGCGGACGACGGTCACCCCGGCGACGAGGGCGACGACCAGGAGCAGGACCACCCCCGCGGCGCCGTACACGGTCCAGCGGCCCCACCGCGGCCAGGCCCGGAACGAGCCGGGGGACGACGGAGCGGCGGAGTCGGACACGGCGGTCATTGTGCCTGGCGGCCCGGGAAGTTTGTGAATCGCCGTCGCGTTGCGATACTTGGCAGTCAAGTCCCCGGAGTGCCAGTCGGTGTCGTGCCGGCGCCACGATCGGGGCACGTCTCGCACCAGCCCGTGGAGGACCCTGTGCCCACCTACCAGTACGCCTGCACCGAGTGCGGGCACGCCTTCGAGCAGTTCCAGAGCTTCAGCGACGACGCGCTGACCGTCTGCCCCGTGTGCGAGGGCCGGCTGCGCAAGGTCTTCAACGCCGTGGGCGTGGTCTTCAAGGGCTCCGGCTTCTACCGCAACGACAGCCGCAAGGCCGACTCCTCGTCGATCTCCTCGTCCTCCTCGGACTCGAAGTCCGAGTCGAAGTCGGACTCGTCGTCGAGCGAGAAGTCGGGCTCGTCGGAGAAGAAGGCCGACTCCACCCCGGCCAAGACCGAGAAGAAGTCCGACTCCTCCACCAGCGCCGCCTGACCCACCCGGCGCCCCGCGCGGGGGCCTGTGGACGGCCACCGACGCGTTCCGGCGGATCTTCCTAGCCTGGGCGGATGCCCCGAGCCCCCCAGGTCCTGCGCCGGCTGCGTCGCTCCGTGCTGGCCCGCCGCCGGCCGATCGCCGCGCTGTGCGCCGCCGTCGCCGTGGCGGCCGCCCTCCAGTCCGGCTCCCCCGCCCCGCCGGCCCGCACCCTGGTGCTCACCGCGGCCCGCGACCTGCCCGCCGGGGTGGTGGTCCGGGCCGAGGACCTCGCCCGCACCCCCTTCGACCCCGGCAGCGTGCCCGCCGGGGTGCTGCCGGAGGCGTCCGCGGTCGGGCGTACGACGGCCGGGCCGCTGCGCTCGGGCGAGCCGCTCACCGACACGCGGCTGCTCACCCGGTCGCTGCTCGACGGCTACCCCGGGCTCGTCGCCGTCCCGGTCCGGATCGGCGACCCGGGCGCGGTGCGGCTGCTGCGCGTGGGCGACCGGGTCGACCTGGTCGCCGCCGACCCGCAGGGCGACACCACCGCCCGGGTCGTGGGTCGCGCGGTGCCCGTGCTGGCCATCCCGCGGCCCGGAGCCGAGTCACCGGGTCTGACCAACGGCGCCCTGGTGGTGCTCGGGATCCCCGACGGCGGCGCGGAGACGGTGGCCCAGGCGTCGGTCTCGTCGTTCCTGTCGGTCGTGCTCACCCGCTAGCGTGCTGTCGACCGTTCACCCACGCTCACAACGGAGGAGAGTCCATGCTCAAGGGCTTCAAGGACTTCATCATGCGCGGCAACCTGGTCGAGCTGGCCGTCGCGTTCATCATCGGGGCTGCGTTCGCCGCTGGTCGTCACGACGTTCACCGCCGTCCTGATGGGCTTCATCGGGAAGATCGGCGGTCAGCCGGACTTCTCCGCGGTGACCGTCGCGGACGTCAAGGTGGGTGACTTCATCAACGCGGTCATCTCGTTCCTGATCGTCGCCGCCGTCGTCTACTTCTTCGTCGTCACGCCCTACAACAGGCTCCAGGCGCGGATGGCCAGGGGCGAGGAGGCCACGCCGCCCTCGCCGGACATCGCCCTGCTCACCGAGATCCGCGACCTGCTCGCCGGACGCCCCGGCACCGGCAACGTCCAGGGCGGCGGCGGCCTCACCTGATGCCCCGCCCCCGGCTGGTCGAGGAGCCAGCCACCGGCTGGTCGAGGAGCCGAGCCGCTAGGCGAGGCGTCTCGAAACCACTGGCTGCCGTCTGCGCGCAGAGGTGACCCGGTTTCGAGGCGCTCGCGCTACGCGCTCGGGCTCCTCGACCAGCGGGCGGGCGGGCGGTGCGGCGGGTCGGTCGTGGACCGCGGACGGACCGCCGCCACACTGACGGGCATGACCGCCGGCCACGCCCCGCCCTCCACCCGACGGACCGCCGGCGTGCTCGCGGGCACCTGGCTGCTGCTCTGCGCGGCGGTCGTCGGTGTCGGCCGGCTGCTGACCGGCCCGCTCGCCTCGTCGGTCGGCCGGGTCGACGACGACCTGGCCCGCTGGTTCGCCGACCGGCGCACCCCCACGCTCGACACCGTCGCCGAGGTCGGCACGTTCCTCGGCGACACCCTCGCGGGCATCCTCGTCCTCCTGCTGCTGGGCATCGCGTTCTCCCGCTGGCGGCGCACCTGGCTCCCGCTGGTGTTCGTCACCGTCGCCTACGCCGGCCTGATGGGCGTCTACCTGGTCGCCACGCACCTCGTGCCCGCGGGACCGGCCGCCCGTCGAGATCCTCGACAAGGGCCTGGTGCCCGACCACAGCTTCCCGTCCGGCCACACGATGACCTCCACGGCGGTCGCCTGGACCGTGGTGCTGCTGCTGACGACGTACACCCGGGTGCCGCGCGCCCTGCTGGTGCTCGCGATCGTGCCGGTGTTCACGCTCACCGCGCGGATGTACCAGGGCGCCCACCACCTGACCGACGTGCTCACCGCGCTGGCCTTCGCCGTCGTCTGGCTGACCGTGGTGACCGCCGTGCTGTTCCGTCCCCGGGTGGCGACCCCGGGCGGCCGACCCCGGGTGGTCGAGGAGCCGAGGCGCTAGCCGAGGCGTCTCGAGACCACTCCGGTGATCTCGACACGCTCGATCAGCCGGGGTGGTCAGCCGTGGTGCGGCGGGACCTGCCGGCGGAACCACTCGTCGCTGCCCTCGGCGGGCTCGCGCTCGCTCCAGCCGTCGCCGCGCTCGTCGCTGGTGCTGTCCGGGAGCACGTCGCCGAACACCTCGGCCCGGCGGCGGCGCCGCTGGGCGGCGGTGAGGGCGTCCTCGGACTCGGGACGGGGCTCGGGGCTCATCGCAGCGAGCCGCTCGGGTGCAGCGCCTCGAACCAGGCGGAGTCGAACTTCGCCCGCCGCGGGGTCCAGCCGGTCGAGGCGGTGAGGTGCTCGGAGCTGACCCGCAGCGAGCGTGCGAGCGGTTCGAGGCGGACGCCGCCGACGCGGCGCATGAGGGGTCCCATGAACTCGATGCTCTCGCGTCCGGCGCAGGCGGCGAAACCGGCGACCAGCTCGAAGCGGCGCACCGGCTCGGCGCCGACGTTGTAGACGCCGCTCGGCGCGGTGAGCGCGGCGGCGACGGCCGGGCCGAGGTCGTCGGTGTGTACGACGTGCGCCCAGCCGTCGGGGCGCCGAGCCCGATGGGGTAGCCGTGCCGCAGGGACCGGACCTGGAACCGGGTCATCGGGTCGTCCCCGACGATCGTGCCGAGCCGCAGCACGACCCCGGCCCGCGACTCGCACACGTAGTCCTGCACGTGCGACTCCCCCACCGACGCGGGCTCGGTGGCGCGGGTGATCTCGAGCGGCGAGTCCTCCCGGACCCAGTCGTCGCCCTGGTCGGCGTACAGGAACGACACGCTCTCCTGGACGACCCGGCGCACCCCGGCGTCGCGGGCGGCCGCCACGACCCGGCGTACGCCGTCCGTGCGGAGCCGGTCGTGGGAGCGCCACGCCCCACGGCGCAGGGCGGTGAGCCCGACGGGCACGTGGGTGGCGAAGTTGCAGACCGCGTCGGCGCCCTCGAACATCGCCACGAGCCCGTCGTGGTCGAGCAGGCTGGTCGTCACGGGGCTGGCGCCCTGCTCGAGGAGCGCGCGGGCCTTCGCCGGGGTGCGGGCGAGCCCGACGACCTCGTGGCCGGCCTCGACGAGGTGCGGGACCACCGCGGAGCCGATCACCCCCGTGGCACCCGTGACAGCAACCCTCACTGAGGTCCCTTCGCAAGGTCCGTGGTCCCCCCGGACCGGGTCGGTGCCGCCGACGTCGTGCGGGCGGGCGGCACCCTGGTCGGCCCAGTCTCCGATAACGAAGAGATAACGGCAACCCGAACACCAGGTGCTGCCGTTAAATATCCGGACCTGTCGTCCGCTCAGCGGACGATCCACGCCCGTCGGGCGGGGGCGCAGGACGGATCGGCCCGAGGAGGCGTCAGCGCAGCGAGGTGTACAGGTCGACGGTCTGCTGGGCGATCGCGTCCCAGGCGAACGACGACACCGCCCGCTCCCGGCCCGCGCGCCCGAAGGCCGCGGCCAGGTCGGGGTCGGCCGCCAGCCGGTTGACCGCCTCCGCGATGCCCGCCTCGAAGCCGGCGGCGTCCGCGGCGTCGTAGGGCACCACCAGGCCGGTCTCGCCGTCCACGACGACCTCGGGGATCCCGCCGACGTTGCTGGCCACGACGGCGGTCTCGCAGGCCATCGCCTCCAGGTTGACGATCCCGAGCGGCTCGTAGACCGAGGGGCACAGGAACGCCAGCGCCCCGGTGAGCACCTGGCGGACCTCGTCGCGCGGCAGCATCTCGGAGACCACGAACACGCCGTCGCGCTCGGCCCGCAGGTCGGCGATCAGCCCGTCGGTCTCCGCCTTGAGGTCGGGGGTGTCCGCCGCACCGGCGAGCAGCACGACCTGGAGGTCACGGTCGAACGCGAGGCCGGCGCGGAGCAGGTGCGGGACGCCCTTCTGCCGGGTGATCCGGCCGACGAACGCGACGTAGGGCCGGGTCAGGTCGACGCCGATCCGCTCCAGCACCGAGGTGTCCGGGTCGGGCCGGTAGAAGTCGGTGTCGATGCCGTTGTAGACGACGTGCAGCTTCCCCGGGTCCAGCGCGGGGTACGACGACAGGATGTCGGCCTTCATGCCGTTGCTGACCGCGACCACGGCGTCGGCCGACTCGTAGGCCGTCCGCTCGGCCCACGAGCTGATCCGGTAGCCGCCGCCGAGCTGCTCGGCCTTCCAGGGCCGTTGCGGCTCGAGGCTGTGCGCGGTGACGACGTGCGGGACGTCGTACAGCAGCTTGCTCCAGTGCCCGGCCATGTTGGCGTACCAGGTGTGCGAGTGCACGACGTCGACGCTGCCGGCGGCCCCGACCGCGGCGGTCATCGCCAGGTCGGTGGAGAGCACCTGGAGGGCGGGGTTCGCGCCCGCGAGCCGCTCCTCCTTCTCGGTGTGCGCGGTGGCGCCCTCGCGCGGCTCGCCCATGCAGTGCACGTCCACGTCGATCAGCCGGCGCAGCTCGCGCACCAGGAAGTCGACGTGCACCCCGGCACCGCCGTAGACGTCGGGCGGGAACTCACGGGTCAGGATGGCTGCGCGCATGGGCGCAATCTAGTCCCCGCACGCACCCAGGCCCTAGGGTCGGCTCGTGCACCGGTTCACCCACCGGTGCCGGACCGAGGGACGGAGCTGGACATGCCGAAGGTGCTGGGAATCGTCCTCGCGGGCGGCGAGGGCAAGCGGCTGATGCCGCTGACGCTCGACCGCGCCAAGCCGGCGGTGCCGTTCGGCGGCAGCTACCGCCTCATCGACTTCGCGCTGTCCAACCTGGTCAACGCCGGCTACCTGCAGTGCGCGGTGCTCACGCAGTACAAGTCGCACTCGCTCGACCGGCACATCTCGGTGACCTGGCGGATGTCGACGCTGCTCGGCAACTACGTCACCCCGGTGCCCGCGCAGCAGCGCCGCGGCCCGCAGTGGTACCTCGGCAGCGCCGACGCGATCTACCAGTCGATGAACCTGATCAACGACGCGCGACCGGACATCATCGTGGTGTTCGGCGCCGACCACGTCTACCGGATGGACGCCTCGCAGATGGTGAAGGCGCACGTGGACTCGGGCGCCGGCGTCACGGTCGCCGGGATCCGGGTGCCCCGCAAGGACGCCTACCAGTTCGGCGTCATCAAGGCCGCCGAGGACGGCGTCACGATCGAGGAGTTCCTGGAGAAGCCGGCCGACCCGCCCGGGCTGGCCGACTCCCCCGACGAGGTGTTCGCCTCGATGGGCAACTACGTCTTCTCCGCCGACGTGCTCGTCGACGCCCTGGAGAAGGACGCGGCCGACCCGAACTCCCGCCACGACATGGGCGGCGACATCATCCCGATGCTGGTGGGCCAGCGGCAGGCCGCGGTCTACGACTTCAAGAACAACGTCGTGCCCGGCGCCACCCCCCGCGACCGCGACTACTGGCGCGACGTGGGGACGCTGGACAGCTACCACGAGGCGCACCTCGACCTGGTCTCGGTCGAGCCGATCTTCAACCTCTACAACACCGACTGGCCGATCTTCACCTCGCACCCGCAGCTGCCCGGCGCGAAGTTCGTGGAGAACGCGTTCGCCCGCGACACCATCGTCTGCGGCGGGTCGATCGTCTCCGGCGCCAACGTGGACAGCTCCGTGATCGGCAGCAACGTGTACGTCGGAGCGGGGGCGAAGGTGGAGCGGAGCGTCATCTTCGACAACGTCACCATCGGCCGCGGGGCGATCGTCCGCAACGCGATCCTGGACAAGAACGTGATCGTCCCCGACGGCATGGTCATCGGGGTCGACGTGGACGAGGACCGCCGGCGCGGGTTCACGGTCAGCGACGCGGGCGTGGTGGCCCTGGCCAAGGACCAGATCGTCATCCCCTAGGGCGGGTCTGCAGCAGCCGGTCACGCTTCGCGTAGCGCGGCAGGGCGACCGGGTTCTGCTCGGCGACCCGGTCCATCGACGCGACCACGTTGCGCAGGTTCATGATCAGCGCGCCGTACTCCGGCCAGTGCCGGGAGGAGAGGTCCTCGGTGCTCAGGTCCTCGGCCAGCCGCGTGAGGTCCGCGCGCACCTGGGTCAGCCGGGCGGAGTCGGGGACGCCGATCGCCTCCCCCGCCTCGGCGAGCAGCGCCAGCCAGCGCTCGCGGAACTCCGGGTCCCACGCGACGACGAGCTCGATGCTGTGGCCCAGCGTGCGGGCCATGCTGCGCAGCTCGGCGACCGCCTGCTCGTTGCGGCGCAGGATCTCCTCGAACACGTCGGTCTTCTTGACCGTCTGGGCGGCCCGGCGGGGGTTGAGCCGGCCGCTCTCCTTGGCCTGCCGCAGCAGCGCCCACGCCTGGTCGATGTCCTCGTCGACGTCCCGGGTGCAGTCGACCCACCCGGCGACGTCGTCCGCGGTGCAGGTGGTCTCGCGCAGCCGGGCGCCCATGTCGCGGAGCAGCTCGCCCACCCGGTCGTCGACGCCGTCGATCGCGCGGGCGGCGGCGTAGTCCCGCAGCGGCGGCCAGACGACCAGGTTGACCGCGAGCCCGACCACGATGCCGATGGAGGTGTCGAAGAGCCGGTCGAGCAGCACCTGGTCCTGGGTGCTGAAGCCCGTGGTGAGCACCACCAGGCCGGTCGCGGCCACCGAGGTGGTCTCGTCCCGGAACCAGCGCAGGCTGCCCACGAGCAGCCCGACCACGAGCAGGATCGAGACGCCGAACGTGGTCAGGCCCACGTAGTTGCCGATCGCCCAGGCCAGCAGCACGCCCAGCACGGCGCCGGTCACCTGGCGCAGCCCGCGCGAGAACGTCCGGTAGACGGTCGCGTGCACGACGAGGAGCGCGGCCCACGGGGCCAGGAACGCCTGCGGCAGCTCGAACACCTGGGAGGCGAGGATCCAGGCGACCACGGCCGCGACGACGGTCTTGAACAGCTGGAGGACCTCGGTCCACTTCACCGGGTCGCGCAGGTTCGCGCGCACCTGGGCGCGCGCGACGTCCGTCCTCGTGCCCACCGGAACCTCTCCCTCTCCCCGGCAGCCTCTACCCGACGCGGACCCCGGGAAAACGTCCGGCCGGACCAGTCCAGCGGGTTAGCCTGAGGCGATGGAACGACGGGTCCCCCAGCAGGTGCGCAGCCGCGACCGCGTGCAGCGCATCCTCGAGGTCTCCGGGGAGATCGTCGTCGAGCACGGCGTCGAGGGCATCACCACCCGGGCGATCGCCAGTGCGGCCGGGGCTCCCGGTCGCCTCGCTCTACCAGTACTTCGCGGACAAGGAGGCCGTCCTGCTGGCCCTGGTGCAGCGGGACATCGCGGAGATGGACGCCCAGCTCGCCGAGGACCTGGCGGCGCTGCGACGAGCTGAGCGTGCGGAGCCTCGTGGAGACCGCGATGCGGGCGTTCGTGAAGGTCTACCACCGACGCCCGTCGTTCGTGATGATCTGGTTCCGCGGCCGGGCCAACCAGGCGGTCCTCGACTTCGTCCGCGCGCACAACAAGCGGATGGCCCGGGAGCTGTTCGAGGTGGCCCGCTCGATCGGCATGTCCCGCGAGGGCGCCGACGGCCTGCACGCCGAGCTCGCGATCGAGGTCGCCGACCGGCTGTTCCAGATCGCCTTCGAGGACTCCGTCGCCGGCGACCCGCGCGTCATCGAGGAGGGCATCGCGCTGGTCACGGCGTACGTCGAGACGCACGCCACGCCCGCGGGGATCACCGGGATCCCGGTCCCGGCGCCGATCTAGGAGGCTCCCTAGCGGCTCAGGCGCAGAGGCCGTTCTCGGCGGCCTTGGCCGCGGCCGCGGACGGGTCCGAGCTGGGGCTGCTGCCGGGGCTGCTGCTGGCGTCGCCGGACGGGGTGCCGCTCGGGCTCGCGGACGCGGAGGGCGTCCCGGCCGCGGTGGTGACGTCGCCCGAGAAGCGCTTGTTGATCGGCATGTCGTTGCGGACGCGGTAGAACAGCCGGTCCGCCGCGGGCGCCCACTGCAGCCGGTTGGGGTCCGGCTCGTAGGACTCGAACGGCACGGTCAGGAACTGGATGTGGTCGAGGCCGACGCCCTTGAGCGACTTGGCCAGCCCGGCCAGCTTGTTGAGGCTGGACAGGCCGGTGTCGGTCGTCAGCGACTTGGTCGCCGCGTCCAGGAACTTCACCAGACGCACCGGGTTGACGAGCGTGCCGGCGGAGACGGCCTTGTTGGCCATCGACGCGAGGAACGTCTGCTGGCGCTTCATCCGGCCGATGTCACCGTTGTTGGAGATGTCGTGCCGGACCCGCACGTAGTCGAGGGCGCGCTGGCCCTTCACGTTGTAGGTGCCCGCGGGGAGCGTGATGTGCCCGGTGGTGTCGTTGACCTCCTTGGGCACGCACACCTCGACGCCGCCGAGGGCGTCGACCATCTTGCGGAAGCCGTTGAAGTCGATGACGACGAAGTGGTCGATGCGCACGTCGGTGAGCTTCTCGACGGTCTTGATCGTGCAGGCCGGGCCGCCGACGGCGTACGCCGCGTTGAACATGCTCAGCTCGGCCGGCGCCATGCCCTGGCCGTCCTTGCGCTCGCACTCCGGGCGCTCCACCATCGCGTCGCGGGGCAGGCTGACGCCGTACGCCAGCTGCCGGTCCGCGGAGATGTGCAGCAGGATCGTGGTGTCGGACAGGCCGGGGGTGTCGCCGCCGATGTGGCCGGTCTGGCCCTCGCGGGTGTCGGAGCCGAGCAGCAGGATGTTGAGCGGCTTGTTCGCCTGGCCCGGCTTCTTGGCCATCGCCGTGGGGCGGTCGGTGCCCAGGGCACTGGTGATGTCGATGCCGGTGATGTTGTTGTTGAGGTGCCGGTAGACGAAGAAGCCTCCGGTGAGCACGACCACGAGCACCACGGCCACGGAGGTGGCCACGGCCTTGAGGACGCGGTGCTTGGTGGGCACCCGATCCTTGTGTCGCGGGGCGGTCGGCTCAGACAAAGACAGTCCAGGGGTAGTCGTTCGAACATCGGACGGCAGGCCCGCGCGCGCTCGTGCGAGCGCAGCCTACGGGAGCGGGACGCCACCCGTCCCGGCCTCGAGCCGAACGGTCCCCCGCAGCGTGACGCAACCCCCCATCATGCCAAACCGCCGGGCTATATCACGAATCGTGGCGGGTTCCCGTCAGGCGCCGAGGGGCCCCCGAGATGGTGTCGGTCTCACCGTCGGGACGGCGGCCGCTGACCCCCCGGGCTACCCTCGAGGTTCTCACCTGTCCGGACCATGCGCAGGCCACGTCATCTGCTGGGGGCAGGCAACCGCATGGTCAACCAGAGCCGTCTGTCGTCGGTGCTCAGCGAGCTGGCTCTCACGCTCGCCTCCGACTGCCCCATCACCGGCATCCTCGACCGCCTCGTCGAGCGGATCGTCACCGTGGTGCCGGTCAGCGGCGCCGGGGTGACCCTGATCGAGCCCGGCAGCGGGCCGCGCTACGTCGCGGCCTCCGACGAGTCCGCGCTGCTGTTCGAGCAGCTGCAGGCCGAGCTCGCGCAGGGACCGTGCGTGCTCGCCTACGAGACCGGCGAAGCGGTGTCGTCCCCGGACCTCGCCGCGGACGGACGGTTCCCCCGGTTCGGCCCAGCGGCGGCCGCGGCAGGGCTCGCGGCCGTCTTCACCTTCCCCCTCCGCCACCAGGACGGCCTGCTTCGGCGCGCTCGACCTCTACCAGGAGTCCACGGGCGAGCTCGGGCAGGAGGACCTGGAGGCCGCCCAGGTGCTGGCGAACGTGGCCGCGGCCTACCTGCTGAACGCCCGGTCCCGGGAGGACGCCGAGCACGGCGCCGCCCGGTTCCAGCACCTGGCCATGCACGACGCGCTGACCGGCCTGCCCAACCGGCTGCTGCTCCAGGAGCGGATCGAGCAGGCCAGCCGCCGGGCCCAGCGGTCCCGGGCGCACGCGGCCCTGGTCTTCGTCGACCTCGACCGGTTCAAGCTGGTCAACGACAACCACGGCCACCAGGCCGGCGACCAGCTGCTGCGCGACGTGGCCCGCCGGCTGTCCCGCGTGGTGCGGCCCGGGAGACACGTTGGCCCGGCTGTACGGCGACGAGTTCGTGCTGCTCTGCGAGGACCTGGCCGAGCTGTCCGACGTACAGGTGCTGACCGACCGGATCCAGCAGGCCCTCGTGCCGCCGTTCACCGTCGGCGGCGCGGCCCTGCGGATCGCGCGCCAGCGTCGGCGTCGCCTTCGCGGGGCCGGACGAGTACGTCTCGGTGCGGCTGATCGAGGAGGCCGACAGCGCGATGTACGACGCGAAGCGGCACCGGACCCGGTCGAAGATCGTCGACCTGCGCGACGCCGTCGCAGCACCCCGAGACCGGCCGGCTGAGCCGCGACCTGTCCGCCGCGTGCGACGACGACGCGCTCCACCTCGTCTACCAGCCGCTGGTCCGTTGCAGCGACGGGCTGGTCTGCGGGGTCGAGGGCCCTGGTCCGCTGGGACCACCCGGAGCACGGCCCGGTGCCCGCCGGCACCATCGTCGAGATCGCCGAGCGCAGCGGCCTGATGAACAGGGTCGGCCGCTGGGTGCTGGTCCGGGCCTGCCGCGACGCCACCCGGTGGCGGCGCGACCACCCCGCCTCACCGGTCGACCTGTCCGTCAACGTGTCCGCCCACCAGCTGATGTCGCCGGGCTTCGTCGCCGACGTGCTGGCGGTCGTCGCGGACAGCGGGCTCGACCCGGGCACGCTCGTCCTGGAGGTCACCGAGAACCTCCTGATCGACGACGGCGAGATCGCCCTGCTGGTGCTCCAGCAGCTCCGGCGCAGCGGGATCAGGATCGCGCTCGACGACTTCGGCACCGGCTACTCCTCGCTCGAGCCACCTGCACCGCCTGCCGATCGACGTCCTCAAGATCGACCGGAGCTTCGTGGCCGACATCGATCGTGCCTCCCGCGGCGGCGCGATCGTCGGCGCCGTCGCCAACCTCGCGCACGCGCTCGACCTGGCGGTGGTCGCCGAGGGCGTCGAGACGCCGCACGAGCGCGACCAGGTCCGCGAGATGGGCGCCGACCTGGCCCAGGGCTACCTCTACGCCCGGCCGATGCGCGCCGAGGCGCTCGAGGACCTGCTCCGCGGCCCGCTCCCCGCTGCACCTCCCCTGCTGATCCCGCACGACCCGGCTGGTCGAGGAGCCGAGCGCCCAGCGCGAGGCGTCTCGAGACCGCACGTTGCTCCGCCGACCTCGCAGCGCGAGTGCGTGCCTCGAGGATTCGAGGCTCGTCCGCGTAGCGCTGCGCGCCGCTGCGTCTCGAGCCGGAGGCTCGACAGGTCAGAGCGAGCGTAGACGCGGGACTCCCAGGGGGCGAGGTCGAGGCCCGTCGGCCGCGCCGTGCGTGCCGAGGAGCAGGTCCGCCCCCGCCACGTCGGGTACGTCGCCCGGGGCGACCGACACGGGCGCGGACGAGCAGTTCGCCAGCACCAGCAGCACGTCGTCGCCGGCGGTCCGGGTGAACGCCCAGACCTGCTCGTGCTCGGGCAGCAGCAGCTCGAAGACGCCGTCGACGACGACGGGACGCTCGTGGCGCAGGGCGATGAGCTTGCGGAAGTGGTGGAACACCGAGTCCGGGTCGGCGACGGCGGCCGCCGCGTTGATCGTGTCCTTGTTCGGGTTCGCCGGCAGCCACGGCGTGCCGGTCGTGAAGCCGGCGTGCTCGGAGTCGTCCCAGTGCATCGGGGTCCGGGCGTTGTCGCGGCCCTTGGTGGCGAGCGACTGCAGCAGGTCCGACGGCTCGCCGCCGGCCTCGAGGGCCTCGTGGAACCAGTTGACCGCCTCGAGGTCCTGGTACTGCTCGATGGCCGTGAAGTAGCTGTTCGTCATGCCGAGCTCTTCGCCCTGGTAGACGTAGGGCGTGCCGCGGTGCAGGTGCAGCACGGTGCCGAGCGTCTTGGCCGAGGCGACCCGGTGCTCCGGGCTGTCGTCGCCGAACCGGGACACCGCCCGCGGCTGGTCGTGGTTGTCGAAGTACAGCGAGTTCCAGCCGACGTCGGCCAGGGCGTACTGCCAGGTGGCCAGGTTCTTCTTGAGCACCGGCAGCGCGAGGTCCATCAGCGCCCACTTGCCCAGGCCGGGCTGCTCGTCGAGGCCGACGTGCTCGAAGGTGAACACCATGTCGAGCTCGCCGCGGGCGGGGTCGGTGACGTCGCGGGCGAGCTCGACGCTGCTGCCCGGCATCTCGCCGACGCTCAGCAGGTGCCGCTCCGAGAGCCCCACCTCACGGTTCATCTCGGCCAGGAACTCGTGCAGCCGCGGACCGTTGGCGACGGACCGCTCGCTGGAGGCGTACTTCTTCCCGGGCACCTCCGGACCGTCCGGCAGGGCCGGGTCCTTGGAGATCAGGTTGATGACGTCCATGCGGAAGCCGTCGACACCCCGGTCGACCCAGCGGCGCATCATCGCGTAGACCGCCTGCCGGACCTCGGGGTTCTCCCAGTTCAGGTCGGGCTGCTTGCGGCTGAAGACGTGCAGGAAGTACTCGCCGCTCTTCTCGTCGAGCTCCCAGGCGGAGCCGGAGAACACCGAGGCCCAGTTGTTCGGCTCGGCGCCGTCGCGGCCGGGCCGCCACCAGTACCAGTCGCGCTTCGGGGAGTCCGGGTCGCGGGACTCCTGGAACCACACGTGCTCGTCGGAGGTGTGGTTGACCACGAGGTCCATGACCAGCTTCATGCCGCGCTCGTGGGCCCCGTCGATGAGGTCGTCGAGGTCGGTGAGCGAGCCGAACATCGGGTCGACGCTCTCGTAGTCGCTGATGTCGTAGCCGTTGTCGTCCATCGGCGAGGCGTACACCGGCGACAGCCACAGCACGTCGACGCCCAGCTCGGCGAGGTAGTCGAGCTTCGAGGTCATCCCCGGGATGTCGCCGATCCCGTCGCCGTTGCTGTCCATGAACGAGCGGGGATAGATCTGGTAGACGACTGCCGACTTCCACCAGTCGGCCGGGCGGGCATCCGATGTCATGCCGCAACCCTTCCACACCGCCCGAGCGGGCCGTGTCCCCGTAGTCTCACCTCGTGCTGATCACCAACCACGTCCTCGCCGGCGCGCTGGTCGGCCACGTCGCCCCGGGACCGGTCTCCGCGTTCGCCGTGGGCGTGGTCTCGCACTTCGCGATGGACGCGGTGCCGCACTGGGGCGACGGCCCGCTGCGCAACGTGCTGCACATCGCGGTGGCCGACGGTCTCGTCGGCGGCAGCCTGCTGCTGCTGGTCGCGCGTGCGACGCCGCGCGAGCGCCGTACGACGGTGGTGGCGGGCATGCTCGGGGCGGCGTTCCCCGACTCCGACAAGCCGTGGGACCTGTTCGTCGGCGGGTCGCCGTTCCCGGCCGGGTTCGACCGCTTCCACGGCGAGATCCAGACCGAGTCGCCGCGGCGGCTGCCGCAGGAGTTCCTCGTCGCCGGGACCCTCGGGCTCGCCGTACGCCGGGTGCTCCGGAGGTCCCGCCCAGGAAGCCACCGAGAAAAGTAGGGTCGCCTCGCAACCCGGACGTGCCCCGGAGCCTCCTCACTCCTGACACGACCGGCACGGGGAGAGGACGGGGATGACGCGCGAGGACCTGACGTTCGAGGCGTTCATGGCGGCGCGGTGGGACCCGCTCTTCCGGACGGCGTACCTGCTGACGGGTCAGCGGCACGACGCCGAGGACCTGCTGCAGACCGCGCTCGCGAGGACCTGCGTCCGCTGGGACGCGATCCGGGACAAGGGGGCGGCGGACGCCTACGTGCGTCGCACCATGCTGCACCTGGCGCAGCGGCAGTGGCGGCGGCGCGGCCGCGAGGTCACCAGCGAGCACCTGCCGGAGCCGTCCCACGACGCCCTGGGCCTGCGGGCCGACCACCTCGCGCTGTGGGCCGAGGTCCGCAAGCTGCCGGCGCGGATGCGCGCCACGCTCGTGCTGCGCTACTTCGAGGACCTCTCCGTCGAGGCCACCGCCCGCGAGCTCGGCGTCTCCGAGGGCGCGGTCAAGAGCCAGACCCACCACGCCCTGCGCCGCCTGCGGTCGGCGCTGCCCACCTTCGACCTGAGCGAGGAGCTGTCATGACCGGGACCGACGTCCGCGAGACCCTGCGCGAGGTGGCCGGCTCCGTCCGGGCGCCGCTCCCCGACGACGTCGCGTTCCGGCGCGCGGTCCGCTCCGAGCGCCGCCGACGTCTCCGGTCGCGGGGCGTGGCTGGCCGTCGGCGCCGCGGCCTCCGTCGCCCTGCTCGCCTGGGCCGTGGTCCCGCTCGTCGGCACCACGCCCGGGCCCGACGGGCCGGCGGACGGCACGGCGGTCACCGAGGCCCACGTCTCCGAGCCGGTGTACTTCACCCAGAACGGTCGGCTCGTCGCCCTCGACCCGCTCGGCGTCCGGCACGACCTGGGGATCTCGTCCGAGGCCGTCGTCGGGTGGACCGACCGAGGGCGTGCTGGCCCTCGACGACGACAGCCACGTGGTGTCCTACGCGTCGACCTCCGACGGCGACGGACCGGACGCGACGTGGACCTTCACGAAGGCGGCGTCGCCCGTCACGGGGACCGTGACGAGCGTCCGGCTCTCCGGCGACGGCCGGTGGCTGGCCTGGACCGACCTCGACGGGAGGCTCACCGTGGCCGACCTCAAGGCGGGGACGCGTCGCACCGAGCAGCTCGGGCAGGACCCCTCGATCGCGTCCGTCAGCGCCACGGGGGTGCTGCTGACGGTCAGCGGTCCGAGGTACGTCCTCGACACGGCCGACGGGCGGGTCGACCTGCCGGTCCCCGACGCTGCGTACGACGGCGGGTCGACCGCCCAGGGCGGGGCCGTCTCGGTGCTCGACCGGAAGGGCCGCACCTCGGTGTTCCAGGTCACCGGGTCGCGGGTCCGACGCCTCGACACCGTGACCGGGGCCGGGACGCTGGCGCCCGACGGGCGGTCGATGGCGGTCGTGCGTCCGCACGGGCGACGACGACCGCGAGACCGTCTCGGTCTGGACGCCCGAGGGGACCGTGCGGCTGCCCGACGTGGCCGGCAACGGGCTCGACGTGCGGTGGCAGGACGAGACGACCCTGCTCGTGGGCCAGGACCAGCGGCTGTGGGCCTGCGACACCGCCGCGCCCTCCTGCGGCGTGCTGCCGACCGGCTCCTCCGGCGGACGCGCCACGATCCACCTGCGGCCCTGAGAGCCACCGCCGGCGCGCTGGCCGGTTGCAGCGGCGGCGACGCCGCGCCCGGCGACAGCGTCTCCGTCGGGCCCCACCCCGGGGCCGCCACCAACCGGGACGGGTCGCTGTTGCGAGACGTTCTTGGCCGGCTATCCGCTCGTGCCCTCGCCGTCCGTCGCCTGGGCGACGGTCTGGATCGTGGTGGAGGGCTGTTTGCCCAGCCAGGTCAGGAAGAGGTCGAGATCAGTCGGTGATATTTGCTCGTCGGTCGGGTTGCCCGTGCAGGGGTCGCAGATGTGGTGGAAGATCAGCGGGACCAGCACCCGGCCCTTCGTGGTGCCCGCCTGGATCACGTACTTCCTCAGAAGGGCTGGCTGTGTCGTCGAGCTGTTGCCCCTGATGCGGTAGGGGTCCTCGAGCGGCAGCGGGTTCGCCGTGGGGCAGTCGGTGCAGTCGGCGCGGTTGGCCCACCCACGCAGACGCGCACCCCCTCGACACAGGCGGACGAGGCCTCACCATCGTCGGCCTCCTCTGTCGCGACTGGGGGATGGACTTGCTCGCCAACGGCGGCAAGTTGGTCTGGCCGAGTTCAACCTTCCATAGGTATGTCTGCCGGGCCGCCTGCATCGCCATCCCTCTGCGCCGCCTGTCACGACGGGCCCGCAGGCGGCCAGTCGCGCGTGCAGTCTGACGGACCGAACCCTCGCGACGAACAGCCACAGAATGCGGCTGATCCGATGGTCCGCCGGACATCGGGGGCCGGTCGAACTTCTGGCGAGATGGCCAAGACGCGCCGAGTGCTCGCCCAGGTTCGGTCGATCCCGGTGCTACTGAGCCGGCGCCAGGTCTAGGGTTCGAGGAAGGTTGATTGGCACCGGGCACCCGGCGTCCGGCGGGAGGATCTGGGATGGTCACTCCGCGATGGTCCCGTTTTCGCAATCTGGTCATCCCGCTGGCGGTCCTGGGCCTCATCGTCGTCGTTGACGCACTCCTGCCGCCCCAGATCGTGGTCAGCGGCGCGTTCGCCGTCGCGGCCATCGTGGCGAGCGCGATCGCCACCGTCCGGCAGACGGCGGTCGTTGCCGCGGCGGCCGTCTTGCTGGCTGGCGTGTCAGCCTTGTGGAACCAGAACTTCGAGACGGTGGACTGGTGGGTACGTCTGGCCACGACATTCCTCGTCGGCGCCCTGGCGGTCGTCCTGTCCGCGGTCCGGGTTCAGCGCGAAGCGAAGCTACAGCAGATGACCGCCCTCGCCGAGGCCGCGCAACGGGCGCTGCTGAGGGCGATGCCCCACTCGATCGATCACTGGGTTTCGCCGCCCGCTACATGTCGGCCACGCGCGACGCGCTCGTCGGAGGCGACCTGTACGAGGTGGTCGAGACCGACTCCGTAGTACGTGTCATCTTGGGCGACGTACGCGGCAAGGGGATGGACGCCGTCCAGATGGCCGCGACCGTGCTGGCGGCCTTTCGTCGGGTAGCGGTCACCGCGCCATCCCTGACCGCCGCTGCCAAGCACCTGGACGAGGTAGTCAAGTCAGTTGCGGGCGACGAGGACTTCGTCACCGTGGTCCTCGCGGAGTTCCACGAGGACTTCACCGTGACGGTGGTGAACTGCGGACATCCACCGCCGTTGCTGGTCACCGCCACCGACAACGGTCGGCTCGTGGACACCGGCGTCCCCGCACCGCCGCTGGGCCTCGGACCGTCACCCGTCCCGGTGACGTTGACGCTGCCGGACCGCGCCCGACTGCTCTTCTACACCGACGGTCTGGTGGAGACCCGCAACCACAAGGGGGACTTCTTCTCCCTCGACGATCGCGCGGCCGCCGCGCTGCACGCCGCCACACCGGAGGACGCCTTGGACGCCTTGCTCACGCTGTTGAGCGCCCACGCCGGGAGCCACATCAACGACGACGTGGCCCTGCTGCTCGTCGAACACCAAGCCAGTGCGTGAGCCTGGACTCACGCTCGGTCAAGTGCTCGACCAGGTGACTTCGGAAGACATCGGCCGGTCGTGGTCACCGGTGACCAGCTCGCCGGCCTCGTAGCGGACCTGATCTCCGCGGCAACTGCGAGAGCCTCGCTGAACGATATGACGCGGTGGTCGAGGTCACCTGTTTCCGGTGAGCCGCCAGTGGCGGCTGAGGCGCACCGTTCCTCCTGCGAGTCACGTCTCGGTCGCGAACCCCTGGCCGGTTGAGGAGGTTGAAGTGGGTCCTGACTGGTTCGTGCTGATCGGCGTCGTCGTCATCGTCGTCGGCTTCCTGCTGAAGCTCGACGTCATCGCGGTCGTCATCATCGCTGCGATGACGACGACGTTGATCGCCGGGGACTCCTTCGGGGACTTCCTCGACCTGATCGGCAAGGCGTTCGTCGACAACCGCGCCGTGTCGCTCTTCCTGCTGACGTTGCCGATGATCGCGCTCTCGGAGCGGTACGGGCTCAAGGAGCAGGCGATCACTCTGATCAGCAAGCTGCACAAGCTCACACCGGGCAGGTTCCTCACCCTCTACACGGTGATCCGGCAGCTGACCGGCATCTTCGGCATCCGCATCAGCGGCATGGTGCAGTTCGTGCGGCCGATCGTGCACCCGATGACGTCCGCGGCGGCCAACCGCGCGGGGCGACGTCGTCGGAGAACGACGAGAAGATCAAGGCGGAGAGCGCGCTCTCGGAGAACATCGGCAACTTCTTCGGCCAGAACGGCTTCGTCGCCGCCTCCGGCGTGCTGCTCATCGTCGGCACCCTCGACCGAGGCCGGCTACGACGTGACCCCGGAGGAGATCGTCGCCGCCTCGCTGCCGATGATCGTCATCGCGACCATCGTCGCCGCCATCCACTTCTGGCGCCTCGACCGACAGCTCAACGCAGGCGGCCAGGTCAGCGGTGGACCGGATCACCGCCGACCACAGGGCCGAACGCCGTTCCGACAACGACATCCGAGGCGCTGGGACGACCTCCTCCGAGACGACGGGACAGGTCGATGAGTGACTGGGGCCCAGGCTCCTCGAAGCCACCTTCGTCCTCATCGGGGTGCTCCTCGGCGCTCACCGGCGTCCGGTCGCTCCTCGACCAGACCAACCCGCGACGCTTGACGACGGCCGCGTTCTGGCTGCTGCTCGCCTTCACCTTCGCCTTCGGCGCGGTGCTCCCGTACAAGGTCACCGGCGTCATCCTGCTGGTGATCGGCGCGCTGTCCCTGGCGCGCGGAGTCAAGACCGGCACCTTCGACGAGGGCACTCCCGAGGACCGGGAGACCGACGCACGTCGCCTCGGGAACTGGCTGTTCGTGCCCGCGCTGTCGCTCGCCGCGATCGCCGTGCTGATCTCCACGTGGGCGCCGTTCGGCGACCAGTCGGGCACGGTCAGCATCGGCGTCGCGTCGGTCCTCGCTCTGGTCATCGCGTGGGCCCTGACCCGCGCACCCGGCCAGGGTGGTCGTGGCGCAGTCGGACCGCATGATCCAGCAGGTCGGCCCGGTCGGGATGCTGCCGCAGTTCCTCGCGATGCTCGGCGTCGTCTTCACCAGCGCCGGGGTCGGCGAGGTCGTCTCCAACGGCATCGCCAAGATCGTGCCGGACGGCAACCAGCTCGCCGGCGTCATCGCCTACTGCGTCGGGATGGCCCTGTTCACCATCATCGTCGGCAACACCTTCGCCGCGTTCACCGTCATCACGACCGGCATCGGCATCCCGTTCGTGATCGCGCTCGGCGGCGACCCGGTCATCGTCGGTGCCATCGCGATGACGGCAGGCTTCTGCGGCACCCTGGTCACCCCGATGGCTGCCAACTTCAACGCCTTGCCGGTGGCGCTGCTCGAGATGAAGGACACCTACGGCGTCATCAAGGCCCAGGCACCCATCGCCGCCGTGATGTTCGTCATCCAGGTCGTGCTGATGTACTTCTGGGCGTTCTGACAGGAAGAGGAGCAGTCCATGAAGATCCTCATCACCGGCTTCGAGCCGTTCGGCGGCGAGCCGCATCAACCCCTCGTGGGAGGCGGTCCGACGCCTGCCCGACAAGGTCGCGGGCGCCGAGATCATCAAGGTGCAGATCCCCACGGTGTTCGGCCGGTCCGCCGACGTCGTCCGCGCCGCGATCGTCGAGCACGACCCGGACGTCGTCGTCAGCGTCGGGCCAGGCCGGCGGCCGGTTCGCGGTCAGCCCCGAGCGCGTCGCCATCAACGTCGACGACGGCCGCATCCCCGACAACGACGGCTAGCAGCCGATCGACACACCGATCCGGGACGACGGGCCCGCCGGCGTACTTCAGCTCGCTGCCGGTCAAGGCGATGGTGACGGCGATGCGGCGAGGCGGGCATCCCGGCGGTGGTGTCCAACACGGCCGGCACCTACGTCTGCAACCACATCATGTACCAGGTCCTCTACCTGATCGATCACGAGTTCCCCGGCAAGCGAGGCGGCTTCGTCCACGTGCCCTACCCCCGCAGCAGGTCGTCGACAAGCCGACCCAGCCCTCGCTGGGCATCGACGAGATGGCGACGGCCCTGGAGGCCGGGCTCGCGGCGATCGTCGAGTTCACCGACAAGCCCGACCGTGCACCTGGTCGGCGGCGCCATCCACTAGCCGACTCCTCGACGAACGTCGACGAACGATGGGCCGTGGTCAAGCAACGGGCCGACGACGCATGCGCCACAGGGTGAGCCGGCAGGCCTCCGCGAAAGGACCCAAGACATGCAGACCACCGAGATAGCGGCACGAACCAGTGAGCTGATGCCCTCTCTCACCGAGTCCCTCGAACGACTGGTGGCTCTCTCGTCGATCGCGTTCCCCGGCTACCCGTCCGAACCGGTCGAGGCCATGGCCGGCCAGGTCCTCACGATGTTCCGCGACGTGGGTTTCACCGACGCACGGATGATGCCCGTCCCCAGCGGGTACCCGCCGATCTACGGCGAGATCCGCGGCCCCGAGGGGTCACCGGTCGTGATGCTCTACGCGCACTACGACGTCCAGCCCGCCCCCGAAGAGCAAGGATGGAGCTCCGACCCGTGGACGGCGACGACCAAGGACGACGGCCGCATCTACGGCCGCGGTGCCGCCGACGACAAGTCCGGAATCGTGAGCCACCTCGGCACGATCCGTGTCTTCGACGGCCAGCCCCCGTGCACCGTCAGGCTCATCCTCGAGGGGATGGAGGAGACCGAGAGCAACATGGAGACGTTCGTCGAAGCCCATCCTGAGCTCTTCGACTGCGATGCGTTCGTGATCTGCGACATGGGCAACCTGCGCGTCGGCGAACCAGTCCTCACTACGGCTCTGCGCGGCGACGTCGCGTGCATCGTGACCGTCAGCACCCTGCAGCACCCCCTGCACTCGGGCGTCTTCGGCGGTCCGGCGCCCGACGCCATGATGGCGCTGGCTCGGCTCCTGTCCACCCTCCACGACGACGACGGAGACGTCGCGATCGACGGTGTCACCTCTGGCGCGTGGACCGGGGCGGCGGAGCTCACGGCCGAGGACTTCCGAGCCGGGGCGGACCTCCTCGACGGTGTCCAGCTCACCGGCACGGGGCCGATCGGTGACCGGCTGTGGGCGAAACCCTCGGTCAACGCCATCGGCATCGACATGACCAGCATCCAGGGATCGTCCAACGTCCTGATCCCCCAGGCACGGGCCAAGATCTCGATGCGGGTCGTCCCCGGCACTGACCCCCAGCATGAGCTCGACGCACTCGTCACCCACCTCGAATTGCATGCACCGTGGGGCGCGCACGTCGAGGTGCAGCGCACGAAGGCTGCGCCACCGTTCACCTGCCCTTCGGACGGGCCCGCCTACGCCGCGGCCACGGCTGCGCTCGAAGAGGCGTTCGACGCCTCGGTCAGCCACGTGGGATCCGGCGCATCGATCCCCCTCCTGGGCACCTTGCAGCGAGTCGCCCCCCATGCGGAGTTCATCCTGTGGGGCCCCGAAGACGTCGCCGCCTCTCGGATCCACGCCTCCGACGAGAGTGTCGACCCCGGCGAGATCGAGCGAGTGGTCAAGGCACAAGTGCTCTTCCTCCAGCATTTCGCAGAAAGGGCGTGAACGGCCATGGACATCACCTTCGTGCTCGAGGCCCTCGTCGTCCTCGGCTGCATCCTCATGGGCACCCGGTACAGCGGTGTCGGTGTGGGCCTCTGGGGCGGCCTCGGCGTCTTCGTGCTCGTCTTCGTCTTCCGCGAGGCCCCGGGCGAACCGCCGGCTGGCGCAGTCGCCATCATCCTGGCCGTCGTCACCACCGCGGCGATGATGCAGGCGGCCGGCGGCATCGACTGGATGGTGCTGGTGGCCGCCAAGGTCATCGAGAGCCGACCCAAGCAGATCACCCTCATCGCACCACTGACCGCGTTCGCCTTCTCCATCGGCGCCGGAACCAGCAACATCCTGTACCCGCTGCTGCCGGTGATCTACGACGTGTCCTACCGCAACGGGATCCGACCGTCGCGACCGATGACGGTCAGCGTGGTGCAGTCCGGAGTTGCGCTCGCCGCCTCCCCGGTCTCGGCCGCGATGGCGGCCATGCTCACGCTGACCGACACCCCGGCCGTACGACTTCGGCCTCACCCAGATCCTCGCGGTGACCGTCCCCTCCTGCATCGTCGGCATCGTGGTCACCTCGCTGGTCGTCGAACCGGCTCGGCAAGGACCTCGCCGACGACCCGGAGGTCCAGGAGAAGATCCGGGCGGGCCTGCTCCCGCCGATCCCGACCGCCGCCGGCGTGCCGGCGACGGTCGGCGCCGCCGGGGCGCCCGCTGCCGGAGGCGGCACGGACGTCACCACCACCGGGACCGGCGGGGTCGAGCTGCCTCCCGAGCGCGCCTCCGCCCAGCTGACCGCCACCAAGGAGGGCCGCAACTCCGCGGTGGCGTTCCTCCTGGGTGTCGTCGCTCATCGTCATCCTCGGGCTCTTCGAGGACCTGCGCCCGTCGTTCGACGTCGAGGGCGAGGGCTCGGTCCCGCTCGACATGACGAGCACGATCGTGATGGTGATGTTCGTGGTCGGCGTCGTGATCCTCTTCGTCGGCCGCCCGTCGGTGAAGACCGTGCCCGACCAGTCCGTCTTCAAGGCCGGCATGATGTCGGCCATCGCCCTGTTCGGAATCGCCTGGATGACCGCAACCTTCATCTCCGCCAACGAGGCAGCTCATCGTCGACACCGTCGGCGGCTGGGTCAACGACTACCGGTTCGTCTTCGCGCTCTCGGTGTTCATCGTCGCCGCACTCACCACGAGCCAGTCGACCGCGACCCGGACCATGGTCCCGATCGGGCTCGCGGCCGGACTGCCCGCCGGTGTGCTCACCGGCATGTGGGCCGGCGCGCATCGGTGGCGTCTACACACTGCCCACCGGCGGGCCCCAGATCGCCGGCGCGAACTTCGACCTGTCCGGCACGACGAAGCTCGGCACCAAGCTGATCGACCACAGCTACTTCATCCCGATGCTGGTGCTCTCGGTCACCACCGTCGCGATCGGCGCGGCGATCGGCGCGATCTTCTTCTGATGCGCTGACAAGCCACTGGTTCACGCATGACCCGGCCGATCCGCAGCCTGCGGCGAGGGCGCGCGAGGTGCCGACCGCACGTGCTGGCGGCTGGCGGGAATCGAATCCACGTCGCTCCGCCACGGGCGACCTGGTGAGGCGCGATCCCCGACCAGGCAGCTCCCCGGACACTCGACTATCCTCGCTGAATCATGGCCGAACGGCCCTTGGGAAACTGCGACGGTTTCAGCGAGGGTTGCTGCCATGCCCCGCCCTCGTAGCTCAGGGGATAGAGCGTCGGTTTCCTAAACCGTGCGTCGCAGGTTCGAATCCTGCCGGGGGCACCACGCACCACCGCAGCTCGGGGCGCGCACCCCAACGCCAGGCGCGCTTCGTGCCGCCGCCTTCTCCCGACGCTGAGTGCCCTGTTCGGCGCTGCATCTCATTCAGAGAAGGTGATTCGAGACCGGCCGTTCGGGGCTTGGCTGGTGGGCTGAGCAGTCTCCAGAGGAGTTTGATCATGCCCACTGACGAACCCGCCGGGTCCCGTGAACCGGAGCCGACCGTGCCCCTCGAGCGCTCCGAGCCGCCGGCGACGGTCGTGGAACGTCCCTCCAAGGCACGCTCGATCGTGGCGGTCATCTTCGTGATCGTGGCGGGTCTGCTGACCACGCCGGCGGCGGTCGCCTACTGGGGACAGCGCACGCTCAACGACACCCAGAGGTACGTCGACACGGTCGAACCGCTGGTGAGCTCGCCCGAGGTCCAGGACGTCATCGCCACCACGGTCACCGACGCGATAGAGAAGCAGGTCGACATCGAGGCGATTCTCAACGACGTCTTCGCCGGGGTGATCACGGACAAGCCACGGCTGCAGCGGCTGGTCGGGCCCCTGTCCGCGTCGATCAACGGCCTGATCGACCGTGAGGTTCGGGCGTTCATCGCCTCCGACGAGTTCGCCGACCTGTGGACCCGGGCCAACACCCGGGCCCAACAGGCCCTCCAGCGGGTGCTGAAGGGTGACACGTCGGGCGCCGTCTCGCTCCAGGGCGGCGAGATCGTCCTCGACGTGGACGAGGTCATCAACCAGGTCAAGGAGCGACTGGTCGCGCGTGGCCTCACGCTGGTGCAGAACGTGCCCATCCCGGAGACCGATCGACAGATCGTGCTGATGGAAGCCCCCGAGGTGCAGCAGCTGCGCACGATCTACGCGTTCGGCAATCCGCTGGCGCGGTGGCTGCTCCCGGTCGTCGCAGTGCTGTTCCTGGCCGCCTTCGTGCTGGCTCGGCGCCGTCCGCGGATGGCGGTGGCGATCGGGGCGGTCCTGGCGGCCAACGCGTTGCTGGTGGCGCTGACGTTGTCGATCGGACACCAGCTGTTCGTCGACCAGCTCGCGGGCACGGTCTTCGCAGTAGCCAGTGGGATCTTCTTCGACACGCTGCTCGCGTACCTCGAACGTGGGCAGCGGGTGCTCCTCGGCCTCGGCCTGGTCCTGGTCGCCGCCGGCTGGTTCGCCGGGTCGAACAGGTACGGCACCGCCGTACGCACCAGCGTGGCCGGCGGCCTGGAGGGCACCGGCGCCCGACTGGCCGACGGGCCGGTCGGCGGAGCCGGCCAGTGGGTGGCTGCCAACGCCGGATGGTTGCGGGGTGCCGTCGGGGTGCTCGGCGCCGTGGTCCTGTTCTGGGGCGACGACGTGTCCACCTCGCGGTTGTGGTGGTCGCTGGCCCTGGTCGTCGTCCTCCTGGCGCTGGTGCAGGTGCTGGTAGGCGCCGGCCGTGCTGCGGCCGCGAGCGGTGTGACGCGTCAGGAAGCCGCAGCACTCGAAGGTGGTGGGTGTGAGACACCTTTCCTCCACGCCTGAAACGGCCCCCTGCGCGTGAGAACGGGAGCACGTTCGGCCGTGCGCGCCTGGATGGCCGACATCGCACCCGAACGCGCCACGCTCAAGCAGGATCTCGTGGCGGGGGTGCCGGGCGCGATCAGCAGCGTCCCGGACGGGATGGCCGCGGGCGTGCTGGCCGGCGTGAACCCGGTGTACGGGCTCTACGCCAGCATCTTCGGCCCGATCGGCGGAGGGTTGACCTCGAGCAGCAAGCTGATGGTGATCACCACCACGAGCGCCGCCGCGCTGGCGGCCGGGTCCGCCGTGGCGAGTGTTCCGGCGGACCGGCGATCCGGAGGCGCTGTTCCTCCTGACCGTCATCGCCGGGGGCTGATGATCGCGGCAGCGGTGCTTCGGCTGGGGCGCTTCACCCGGTTCGTGCCGCACTCGGTGATGATCGGCTTCCTGACGGGCGTCGCCGTCAACATCGTCCTGGGCAGCTGCCCGACCTGGTGGGTTCGGACGTCTCCGGCGACTCCGCCTTGGCCAAGGCCTGGAACCTGCTGCTCGATCTCGGCAGCGTCGACGTCGCGTCCCTGGTCACCGGGGCGTCGGCGATCGTGCATCCTGCTGGTCCTCGGGCGCACCCAGGCTGGGCGCCTACTCGTCCCTCGTGGCGCTGGCCGATCCCGACCGCGGCGGTGGTAGCACTCGGGTGCGGACACGGTCCAGCGAGTCAGCGACGTCGGCGAGATCCCGCAGCGGCCTGCCGCTGCCGGCGCTTCCTCAGCTGAGCGAGCTCTCGTCGGACCTGCTCGCGGGCGCGTTCGCGGTCGCGGCGCTGGTCCTGATCCAGGGCGCCGGCGTCAGCGAGTCGGCACCGAACCCGGACGGGTCGAGGGCCGAGCCGAACCGGGACTTCCTCGCCCAAGGTGTCGGCAACGTGCTGTCCGGCCTCTTCGGCGGACAACCGGTCGGCGGCTCGGTCGGCCAGACCGCGCTGAGCGTCGCGGCGGGTGCCCGTAGCCGCTGGGCGGCGATCTTCGCCGGCATCTGGATGGCGATCATCCTGCTGGCCTTCTCCGGCATCGTGGGCAAGGTCGCCATGCCCACCCTGGCGGCCGTGCTCATCGTCGGCCGCCGTCGGATCGCTACGCACCGGACAGCTGCGGGCGATCATGCGGACCTGGCGCACCTCGCAGATCGCCGTCAGCGCGACGTTCGTGGCGACGCTGCTGCTACCGGTGGCCGCTGCTGTCGGCCTCGGCGTGGTCTTCGCCTTGCTGATGCAGCTCAACCGGGAAGCGCTCGACCTGCGGATCGTCGCAGCTCGTCCCGACCGGGACCGGCACGTTCGTCGAGAAGCCGGCCCCTGCGCACCTGGAGTCCAGACGGGTCCTCCTGCTGGACATCTACGGGAGCCTCTACTACGCCGGCGCGCGCACCCTCCAGGCACACCTTCCGGACCCCGAAGGGGCGACCAGTCCAGCGGTGGTGCTTCGACTGCGCGGCCGCGCACTGCTCGGCGCCACGTCGTACGCCGTGTTGTCGGACTACGCAGCCCGGATCGCCGCAGTCGGCGGTCGCTTCTACCTGACCGGGCTGGACCCCGGGGTCCTCGCCCAGGTGCAGCGCAACCGGACGGTCGAGTCCGCCGGCGACGTGCGGCTGTTCGTCGCCAGTGACGTGATCGGCGAAGCCAGCCTCGACGCCTACCACGACGCAGAAGCGTGGGTGGCCGCCCAGGGCTGAGGTGGCACGGCTCCGAACCCAGGAGAACTACCCGGGGGCCGGGGGTTCGGTCGGCCGGTTCGACCCGTCCGCGCCGGCGTGGGGGATGGCCGTCGACTTCCTCTGCTGGAGCCCCACCGCGACGAGGGGGAACACGAGCACGGAGAGGACCCCGGCCCCGATGACGCCGGCCTGCGCCGCCGTCGTCATGGTGCCGTCGGACACTCCGACCGACGGTGAGCGCGACGAGCAGCGGGAGCGTCGTGGCGGTGATGAAGACGAGCTGGACCCGCTCGATCCTCGGCAGCTCGTTCCGGTACCAGAACAGCGCCGGAAGGCCACGCACGACGAACAGCACGGCGAAGAAGATCACCATGGGGGCCGGGTTGGCGACGATGGCCTCGACGTCGAGGGTCATCCCCGAGTAGACGAAGAAGATCGGGATGAAGAAGCCGTATCCCACCGCGTCGAGCTTCGCCTCGAGCAGGTCGACGCGGCCGGGCGCCCAGCGGCGCAGCACCATGCCGGCGACGAAGGCACCCAGCACGTCGTCGAACCCCAGGTCGGTGGCCACGAGGAGGAGCACGAAGAGCAGCGCGATCGACGAGCCGCAGCGTCGTCTGCGACGTGGCGTGCTCCCCGCGCAGGATGACGGCTCCGATCCGTGTGCCCCGGAAGTGGCTGGGCAGCACCGCGACGCCGTACGCGATCACGAGGAAGACGACGAGGGCGGTCGCCTCGACCAGGGAACCTCGGGTGCCGAGGAACAACGCCATCGCCACGATGGGCGCGAGCTCCCCGACGGCGCCGGCCGCGAACACGTAGCGGCCGAACGGCCGCCCAGCATGTCGTTGTCCCGCAGGATCGGCAGCAGGGTGCCCAGCGCCGTGGTGGTCAACGCGATCGCGACCACCACCGGCGAGGTCACCCATCCGGCCGCGTACAGCACACCGAGCAGGGCCACCGCGGCCAGCAGGCTCACCAGCCACGACATGCCCGCCACACGCCCGGCCCGCTCCCGCAGCAACGCCGGGTCCAGCTCGTAGCCGGCGAGCAGGAACAAGAAGCCCAGGCCTATCGACGAGAACAGCGAGACCGGGTCCGGCTTCGCCCAACCGGTGACCGAGGGACCGATCAGGATCCCGGCCACCAGCAGCAGCACGACCTGCGGCAGCCGCAGCCGGCCCGGCATCAACGCCACCACGATCGGCGCGAGCGCCGCCACCACGACGACCAGGACGAGCGACCCGAAACCGGACGGCACCGTGCCTCCCTTCACACACCAGGCCAGGTACACGGTGCCACCGGAAGACACTCGCGAGGTCATCCCGCGAGGGGGAGGCCGGCCGCGGATCCGCTCCCTAGCGTCGACGTCTGGTGCGGGTCGTCGCGACCCGCGCGGAACCGTGAGGAAGGACGTGGTCGGCGTGGTGAGTCAGTTCCGGGGCACTGTCAACGTGGACATCAGGGACTCGGTCCCCGACTGGAGCACCGTTCGAGCCGCCCCAGGCTCCGCCCGGCGCTCCGAACGTGGTCTACGTCGTCCTCGACGACGTCGGGTACGGCGCGCTGTCGTGCTACGGCGGACCGGTCCACACCCCCAACATCGACCGGGTGGCGGCGGAGGGCGTGCGCTACACCCAGTGGCACACGACGGCGCTGTGCTCGCCGACACGGTCCAGCCTGCTCACCGGCCGCAACCACACCCGCAACTCGATGGCCTGCATCACCGAGGCGGCCAGCGGCTTCCCCAACGCCAGCGGCACCATCCCGCCCGAGAACGGCATGCTGTCGGAGATCCTGTCCGAGGTCGGGTGGAACACCTACATCGTGGGCAAGTGGCACCTGTGCCCGGAGGCGGAGATGAACGTCGCGGCCACGCGTCGCAACTGGCCGCTGGGCCGCGGCTTCGAGACGGTTCTACGGGTTCCTCGGCGCGGAGTCGAACCAGTGGTATCCCGACATCGTCTACGACAACCACCCCTCGGACCAGCCGAAGTCGCCGGAGGAGGGCTACCACTTCACCGAGGACATCACCGACAAGGCGATCGAGTTCGTCAAGGACGCCAAGGTGATCGCTCCGGACAAGCCCTTCTTCCTGTACTACGCACCGGGTGCCGCGCACGCACCCCACCACGTCCCCCAGGAGTGGGCGGACCGCTACCGGGGCCAGTTCGACCAGGGCTACGAGGCGATGCGCGAGGAGATCCTGGCCCGCCAGAAGGAGATGGGCATCGTCCCGGCGGACACCGAGCTGCCTCCGCTCAACCCGCTGGGCACCTCCGAGTCACGGGTCGGACCGGACGGCAAGCCGTTCCCGCCCCTGGACGCCACCCGTCCGTGGGCGTCCCTGTCGTCGGACGAGCAGCGCCTGTTCGCGCGGATGGCCGAGGTGTACGCCGGGTTCCTCTCGCACGCCGACCACCACGTCGGCCGCCTGCTGGACTACCTCGAGGACTCCGGCCAGCGCGAGAACACGCTGATCGTCGTGGTCTCCGACAACGGCGCCTCCGGTGAGGGCGGCCCGAACGGGTCGGTCAACGAGAACAAGATGTTCAACGGCCTGCCCGACTCGATGGCCGACAACCTCCGCATGCTCGACGAGCTCGGCGGGACGAAGACCTACAACCACTACCCCAACGGCTGGGCGATGGCCTTCAACACCCCGTTCAAGATGTGGAAGCGCTACGAGTTCAACGGTGGCACCAGCGACCCCTGCATCATCTCGTGGCCGGCCGGGATGGCCGCCAGGGGCGACATCAGGCACCAGTACCATCACGCGGTCGACATCGTGCCCACCGTCCTCGACGTCCTCGGCGTCGAGGCGCCGGAGCGGATCGGGGGGCACACCCAGAGCCACTTCGACGGCCTCAGCATGCGCTACAGCTTCGACGACGCGGAGGCGGCCGGCACGCGTCGCACGCAGTTCTACTCGATGCTGGGCTCCCGGGGCATCTGGCACGACGGCTGGAAGGCCATCACCACGCACCCGACCCTCGCCGGGTGGAGCAACTTCAACGACGACACCTGGGAGCTGTACCACACCGACGTCGACCGGTCCGAGCTGAACAACCTGGCCGACGAGCTCCCCGACAAGGCCCGCGAGCTGGTCAGCCTCTGGTACGCCGAGGCCGGGCGCAACGAGGCCTTCCCCCTCGACGACCGGGCCCCGCTCGAGATCGTCCTGACCCCGCGGCCGCTCATGTCGGAGCCGCGGAACCGCTACGTCTACTACCCCGACACCGCCGAGGTGCCGGAGTCGCAGTCGGTCAACATCCGCGGCCGCTCCTACGTCATCGGGGCGCTCGTCGACCTCCCGGCCGCCGGCGCCGAGGGTGTGCTCTTCGCCCAGGGTGCGCGGTTCGGTGGGCACGCTCTCTACATCAAGGACAACCGGCTGCACTACGCCTACGACTACGTCGGTCAGCTCCTGCAGACGATCGTGGCGGACCGGGACCTGCCCATCGGCGAGAACCTGATCCTCTCGGTGTCCTTCGAGAAGGACGGCGAGGACGCGACCTTCAGCTCGCTGGGCGTCGCGTCGATCTTCCACGGCGACACCAAGGTCGGCGAGGCCAAGATCACCACCCAGCCCGGCAAGTTCTCCCTCGCCGGCGAGGGCCTCACCGTCGGCCGGGACAGCGGCTCGGCCGTCACCGACGACTACCCAGGCACGGCCCCGTGGCGGTTCACCGGTGGCACCATCCACCGCGTGGTCATCGACGTGAGCGGCGAGCCCTACCTCAACCTGGAGCGTGAGGCGCAGGCAATGCTCTCGCGGGAGTGAGCCCGGTCAGGCCGAGCGGACGTCGTACCCGTCCTCGTCGAAGATGCCGTGGGCGATGTCCTCGGCGAGTCCGACACGGGCGACGTAGTCGCTGCCGGTCCAGGAGTCAGGAGCGCTGTTCTCGATCATGGTTGCACCTTCGTTCGGGGAAGACGGGGTACACCTCACAGAGTGCTCCCGCACCGGGCCCGTTCCCCCGCGCAACGCCGCACGACACGCAACAGTGGTGGTGCTGGACTAGACGCCGCAGGGCGGCCCCTCGTGCGAGGAGACCGCCCTGCGTCGTACGCGTGGTGCTACTGGCCGACGGCTCCGTAGAACGCCGACGTCGGGGTGCCGACACCGGTGGCGGTGTCGTAGCCCTTGGTGCTGTGCAGCGTCTGGTTGGGCTCCTCCTGCGTGCGCAGGCTGAAGGCCAGCCCACCGGAGGG
Organism: uncultured Actinomycetota bacterium; assembly: GCA_963778095.1. Lineage (GTDB taxonomy): Bacteria > Actinomycetota > Actinomycetes > Propionibacteriales > Nocardioidaceae > Nocardioides_B. The sequence goes on from CAVZTB010000012.1 coordinate 69,729, forward strand.
GTCCTCGTTGTTGACGTAGTTGACGCGGACCATCGACGGCAGCGGGCTGGTGGTCGTGCTGCCGAACAGGTCCTTCTGGTCGACGTCGTAGTAGGCCGCCTTGTTCGAGGAGTAGGTGCTGTAGATCCTCGGGTTCAGGAAGCCGAGCGGGTGCCCGGCGGTCTGGTCGGCGACCGCGGCCATGCCGGCCATCAACGGCGCCGCGACGGACGTGCCACCGATGCGGTACTCGTCGTAGTAGGTGCCGTCGCTGAACGTCTGGGTCTGGCCCACCAGGAACCCGGTCGACGGGTCGCCGAGTGCACTGATGTCGGGAACGGCCCGGCCGGAGAAGGTGCCGATGGCCGACTTCTGGTAGCCCGGCTCGGCGAACAGCCTGCTGACGCCGCCACCACCGCCGCCGCCGAACGCGCCCGGGAGCGCGGTCGCGAGGGTGCCGTTGAGGACGTACGGCGGCACCGGACACGTGATCGGTCGGCGTCGAGCTGATGCCGTCGGTGCCGGTCTGCCAGCCGACCTCGAAGTCGCGCTTCCAGCCGGGCTTGTTGAGGGGCGAGGCCGGGTCGTCGATCGAGGCGTAGGTCGTGCCGGCCGGGGCCGTCGCACCGGGTACGACGGACGCGGACGTGCCGCCCACCGCGGTGACGAACGGGCTGTCGGCGTAGAAGTCGACGCTCGGCGTGCCCAGACGGGTGGCCTCGTCGCCGCTGTCACCGCTGGAGACGTAGACGCCGATGCCGGTCGCGACGGCCTGGATGAACGTGTTGTTCAGGCTGTTGACGTAGCCCTGCGGGACGTTCTCGCCACCGAAGCCGTAGCTGATCGAGATGATGTTCGACAGGTGCCGGTCGACGATGTGGTTGATGCTCGCGTCGAAGTCCTGCCGCGCGTTCGACGAGGCGACGTAGAGCAGCTTCGCGTCGGGGGCGGTGGTGTGGATCGCCTCGGCGTCGAGGGTCTCCTCGCCGTAGTAGTCGCCGGGGACCTGCTGCTTGGTGTCCGGGTGCTTGTAGACGCCCGGTGCGACCAGCTCGGTGATGTCCGGGGCGGCGAGGCCGTGGAGGGTGCTGTACCTCGCCACGTCCTGCTTGAGGGTCGGGCTGGCGTTGGCGCCGACGAAGGCGACGGTCTGCCCGGCGCCCGTGCCCTGGCCGTCGAGGCCGTAGAGACCGCGGACCTGGGCCGGCGTGTAGCCGCACGGGGCGATCGGCTTGGTCTTCGTGCCGTAGGCCGTGATGTTGGGTGTCGAGACGGTCTTCTCGCCGTACCACAGCGAGCAGGGGCGGCCGGCGCGGAAGCCGATGCCCGGGGCGCCGTGGTTCTGCTTGGGGTCGTTGCCCTGGGTGTTGGTCGGGGCCAGCAGCGCGAAGCTCTGGTCGAGGCCCGCGACGCCCTGCACGACGTCGGACAGGTCGGAGGGGACGGACACGGCGGACTCCGGCGCCCGCAGGGTCTGGCCCTCGACGGCGTACTCACCGAGCTTGGTCGCGAAGGCCGACTCCGCCTGGGCGACGGTGCCCTCGGCGGAGACGTAGTGGTTGTTGCTCGGGGTGTTGACGACCGAGAAGCCCGAGGACCGCAGGAACTGCTGCACCGAGGTGACGGAGGACTGCGACGGCGCGAACTGGGCGCGGAACTGGGCCGGGGTCAGGAACTGGTGGTAGCTGCTGCTGCCGGGCGTCGAGACCGCGAGGGCGGTCTTCTCGGCGGCGGCCTGGTCGCGCCACTTGAGGTAGACCCGGATGTTCACGGAGTCGGTCGCCGGGGCGGCCGAGCGCAGCGCCTTGGCGTTGGCCCAGGAGGGCTGGCTGCCGGCGAGGTTCGCGCGGGGGGAGGCCGCGGTCGCGGAGGTGACCGCGCCGGTGGCCGCGAGCAGGGCCGCAGCGGTGAGAGCACTCGCTGCGCCGAGGGAGCGTGCTGATCTGAGCACGTCGCGCCTTTCGGAGAGGGGACAATTCGTCCTCGCAGTCCACCACGGATTGTGTGTATTGCCCAGACTTCTGGCCACCCTTTCTCGCGCGTCCTCCGTTGGTCGAGGTGCCCGAGCGCGCAGCGCGCGCCCGGTGGTCGAGGTGCCCGAGCGCGCAGCGCGAGCCGGCCTCGAGACCCGGTCACGTCGCACGGAGGTGCGGAGTGGTCTCGAGACGCCTCGGCTAGCGCCTCGGCTCCTCGACCAGCCGGCGAGGGCTAGCGCCTCGGCTCCTCGACCACCCGGACGGGCGTGGCACTCACGGACGGCTGGGCGACCCGCCGCGGCCACGTCCGGTACAGCTCGGCGCCGCCGCAGGCGACCCCGGCCGCGAGGAGCCAGAAGCCGAGCAGGAACGTCGGGGCGGGGATCAGCTCCCGGTCCCGGGCCGAGGAGGTCACCCACATCCAGACGGCGGGTGCGGCGCCGAGCGCGACGAGCACCCACCGCAGCCACCTCGGCCCCCGCCCGGCGACCGCGACCCCGGCGAGCCAGAACGCTGGAGCGAACACGCTCCCCGGCCCCAGCGAGACGATCGGTACGGCGAGCACGCCGGCCAGCCGCCACCAGCGACGGCGGCCGGTCGTGCGCGCGCCCCGCACCAGGCCGAGACCCAGGCCGGCGACCGCGGCGATGCCGACGATGGTGAGGGTGCCGGCCCAGGAGAACTCCGGTTGCGTCGAGATCATCCGCATCCAGACCCGGGCCAGCACCCCCCAGAGGACACCCAGCAGGACCCCTGATCCCGCTGAGCGCCACATCACCACACCACCGGCAGGCAGGCGAGGCGCGCCCCGGCGGTCCCGGTCGGTGACGTCGGCTCCGCGTGCACGACGACGGCCCGCTCCCCCGGCTGTACGGCGAAGGGGACCCACGCCTGCGACCGGGCGGTGCCGTCGCGGCGGATCCGGAAGTCCAGCCACACCTCGGTCGTGGGGTCGACCTTCGGCGGGACCACGCCGGCGAGCACATCGACGTTGTAGTGCGGTCCTGCGGCGGCACCGTCGCCCGCGACGCACCGGGACACGTGCAGGTGCGCGCCGTACGTCTGGCCGGCCGCCGACGGGTCGAGGCCCGACAGGCGCAGGTCGAACGAGGTGCTGTGCTTGTGCACGTTCATCCGCAGTCGGCTGGTGGCGCCGTCGAAGGGCTGGACGGTCGTGGGTTGCAGGTCGCGTAGCACGCTGGACACCTGCAGCGTCGGCTGCGTCTCGTGGTCGTGACGGGTCCCGGTGTGGGCGTCCGCGCCGGCGGCGACGAGCGTGGCGGCACAGGCGGCTGCGACGGCAATGCTTCTCATGGCTCCTCCAGGTGGTCATGCTGGTCGGAGTAGTCATAGGGAAGACGTGACCGCAGCACGCTGTCGGGTGACGAGGCAGGCCAGGAAAGATTTCTCGGGCCGGCTGTCACCCGAGGACGCCCTGCGAGCGCGTCCGTACAAGTGATGGCAGCGATGGGCGAATCGGTGGCCGGGCTCTCCGGGGTGCGCGACGTCGGCGTGGACGACGACGCCCTGCTGCTGCGCCTGTTCCAGGACGAGGCGACGCGACTGGTCCAGATGGCCCGCTGGTTCGTCGACGACCAGACCGCCGCCGAGGACCTGGTCCAGGAGGCCTTCATCAAGCTCAGCGCGAGCCTGCACCGGCTCCGCGACCCCGACCGCGCGGCGCCGTACCTCCGCGCGATCGTCATCAACCTGGCCCGCGACCACAACCGGCGCGGCCTGGTGTCGCTGCGGCACCGGCCGCCGGCCGCGCTGCCGGAGCCCTCGGCCGAGGAGCGGGCGACCGACCACGCGGAGGGCCGGGCCGTGGTGGAGGCCCTGCGACGCCTGCCGCGCAGACAGCGCGACTGCCTGGTGCTGCGCTACTACCTGGACCTGCCGGTCGCGGAGATCGCCAGCGACGCTCGGGCTCTCCACGAACTCGGTGAAGACCCACCTGGCGCGGGGGCTCAGACGGATGTCGCTCGAGCTGGAGGACGAGACATGACGAGCATCGAGCAGCGGCTGCGCAGCGCGCTCACCGACGACGCCACCGCGCGTCCGTCGGTGGACCTGTTCGCGCGGGTGGCCGGCAGCGTCGAGGACGACCGGGCGCGGCGACGGTCGCGGCGGAGGTACGTCGCGGGCGCCGCCCTGCTCCTGGCCCTGGGCACCGTCGGCGTGCTCACCCTGACCCCACGAGAGAACGGAAGCCTGGCCATGGACTGGTGGATCCTCGAGCTGTTCACGAACGCGGTGCTGATCGCGATCGCGTTGTGGCTCGGCCCCTTCATCAAGCGGTTCGGCCGGGCGTACGCCGCCGACGTGTTCCACGACAACCCGCAGACGGGCAAGAGCTACATCGTGCTGACCGACATCGTCTACTACCTGATCTTCACGGCCTACATCCTGTTCACCGTGAACTTCACCGCGGGCGTGGACTGGGGTCCGCACGTCAACGGCAACCAGCTCCAGGTGGAGACCGCCCGGATCGGCGGGATCCTGCTGATCATCGGGGTCCTGCACGGCCTCAACATCGTGCTGATGCCCGTGCTCGGCCGGCTGTTCTCGCTCAACCGCTCGCTGTCGGGGCACCAGCGCCGCGAGTGACCCGGGCCCGCCACCGGCCCCGTTGGTTGAGGTGCCCGAGCGCGCAGCGCGAGGGCCTCGAAACCTGGTCAGGTCTGCACGCAAGGTGACCAGGTTTCGAGGCTCGCTTCGCTCGCACCTCAACCAGCGTGAGTGGCTAGAGGAGGAGGCCGTCGCGGAGGGCGGCGGCGAGGGTCGGGGACAGCGGCAGCCGCGGGATCAACGTGGCCTGGAACGCGTGGTAGGTGTCGGGTTTCCCCTGCCAGGTCACGCTGCTGGGCTCGTTGGACGGCGACAGCTCGTGCCGCCACGAGCCGTGCTCGTGGTCGATGAAGCAGTCCGCGACGTGCTGCCACCAGGTCTCGTACCACGCGTCGTACGCCGGGTCGCCGGTCGCCGCGAACAGCGCCGCCGCGGTGGCGGTGCCCTCGGCGGCGACCCAGTGCATCCGCTCGCGTACGACGGGCGCGCCCGACCAGTCCACGGTGTAGACGAACCCGTCCGCGCCGTCGACGGCCCAGCCCTCCCGGACGGACGCGTCGAACAGGGACCGCGCGTCGTCGAGCAGCCAGGACGGGGCGTCGTCGCCGAGACCGGCCCGGAGGTGCAGCGCCAGCCGGGCCCACTCGAGCCAGTGCCCGATCGTGGCGCCGTACGGCCGGAAGGGGTGCGCCGGCTCGTCGACGTTGTAGTCCCACTGCGGGGTCCAGGTGTCGTCGAAGTGCTCCGGGATCCGCCACGTGGTTGCCGCGGGCCAGGTCGTGCACGACCCGCGTGACGATCCGCTGCGCCTTCTCGCGCAGGGACGCGTCGTCGAGCACGTCCGCGGCCGAGAGCAGCGCCTCGACGGTGTGCATGTTGGCGTTGACGCCTCGGTAGCCGTCGAGCGTGGAGAACGTCTCGTCCCACTGCTCGCGGACCATGCCGTGCTCGTCGTCCCAGAAGTGCCCGAGCAGCACGCCGAGCGCGTCGTCGAGCAGCTCCGTGCCGCCGGCCCGACCCGCCGCGGCAGCACTCGCGCCCGCGAGCACCACGAACGCGTGCTCGTAGGCGGTCTTGTCGGTGACGGTGGGACCGTCGGGCCCGACCTTGGCGTACCAGCCGCCGTTGACCTGGTCGCGGAACCGCCCGTGCAGGGCCGCCACGCCGAGGTCGGCGAGGCGGCCGCAGTCCGGGCGGCCCATCAGGTGCCCGAGCGCGTAGACGTGCGTCATCCGGCAGGTGATCCACAGCTCGGCGGGCCGGTCGAGCTCCGGCGTCCCGTCGTCCGACAGCCACGCGAACCCGCCGTCGGGATGCACGGCCGCCCGCCCGAAGTCGAGCAGCCGGTCCCCCTCCGCCTCGAGCCAGCGGGCGTGCGCGGGTGTGGTCAGCCAGGACATCAGAGGCTGCTGTAGGTGTCGCCGACCTTGTACGTCGCGACGCCCAGCGTCGAGTCGCTCTGGCCGTAGTAGGCGAACCAGGTGTCCTTGAAGTGCACCAGGCCCTCGACGAACGTCACGTTGGAGACCAGGCCGTGCTGGTCCTCGTGCGTCGTCGGCTCGAGCCACGGGTAGTTCATCTGCGCCATGATCTCGGTCGGACGGTCCGGATCGAAGAGCAGCTGGCCGCAGGTGTAGCGGACCGTGCCGTCGTCGTACTTCACGGCGGCGTTGTGCAGCAGCAGGATCAGCCCGCTGCTGGTGACGATCGGCTGCGGGCCGACCTCGACCAGGAACTCGCCGAACGTGCCCGGGGGCGTGGGCACCATGATCGGCTCGTCGTTGGAGCACGGCGTCCAGTGGATGAGGTCCTCGGACCACGCGTAGTAGATCGAGCCCTCGCCGAAGTACATGAGGTACTTGCCGTCGATCGGCGTCGCGAGGATGCCGCCGGCCTTGCTCCACGGCGTGGGGATGCCCTCGGCCTTGGGCTCGAAGGTGTTGAAGTCCGGGAACAGCGGCCCGTGCTTCTCCCAGGTGAACAGGTCCTTCGACGTGGCCAGGCAGAGCTGGGCGTGGGTGCGGTCCCACGCGGAGTAGGTCAGGTAGTAGGTGCCGTCGACCTCGGTGACCCGGGGGTCCTCGCAGCCGAACTCCTCGTAGGGCTCGCTCGGCGAGAGCACCGGCTCCGGGTGCCGCTCGAAGTGGATGCCGTCGTCGCTGGTGGCCAGGCCGACGTGGCTGATGATGTCGGCGGCGTGCGCGCGGTAGAGCAGCACGACCTTGCCGTCCTTCACGATCGCCGCCGGGTTGTAGACGTTGGACGACTCCCAGGTCTCGCCCTGCGGGCGGAGGATCGGGTTCTCGGCGTACGGCGTGAAGGGCCCGAGGGGGAACTCGGCGTGCGGGTGGCTCATGGGTTCGCTTTCTGTGGGGGAATCGATCGGACGCGCTGGTCGAGGGTGCGAGCGGAGCGAGCCTCGACCAGCGGGGGGTCGGTCAGCGGCGGACGAGGGTGAACCCTCCGGGCACGATGCGCACGGGTACGGCGCGCGCGCCGACCCGCTTGGTGGACAGCAGGCGGCCGTGGCCGTCGTAGGACCGGACCGTAGCGCGGCCCGAGCCGGGCACGGTCACGCGGGTGTGCTGGGTGGTCGTGGCCGCGGAGCGCAGCAGGGCGGTGCCGTGACCGTCGCCGCCGAGGACGAGGCGGGTCACCAGGGGCTGCACCATCAGCGAGTCCAGCCGGGTCTCGCCGCCGGTCGTGGTCGCCTTCACCGTGCGGGTGCCGGCCGGGAGCACGCCCGCCGAGCGTGACGGGGAGCAGCGCGCCCGGCCCGGCGGAGTCGCCGGAGGGGCCGATGTCACCCGAGCGGACGACGCCGACGCGGTGGCCGGCGGCCCGGAACGTGGTCCTGCCGGTCGTGCCGCGGCGCAGGTCGACGACCGGCATCAGCAGGGACGCGCCGCGGGCCGGCAGCGTGAAGGTGGCGGTGCTGCGACCCTTCGAGCGACGCGTAGCCGGTGCCGCCGAACAGGGACTCACCGGTCCACAGGGAGGCCGGCTTCACGACGCTCGCGTTGCCGGACAGCGAGGCGTCCTCCGCCTCGAGCACGGACGGCGCGAGCCGGTAGCGGACCGAGGCGGTCTGCGCGATGCGGCGCACACCGGGGTGCCCGTCGAGCGCGAGCATCGTGAGCAGCCCGTGGATCGTGGACTCGGCGCCGGAGTTGTGGTTGACGGTGCCGTCGGGCGCGACGCCGTCGAAGGTGACGCCGGTGGCCGGGTCGTAGGTCGGCGCACCCGACGCGTTGGCGCCGAAGAACCAGGCGGCCACGACGCCGGCGAGCTGGTTGCCCGCTCCCCCGGTGGCGATCAGCGACTGCACGCGGGAGTCGGCGCCGTAGGCGATCTGGTTGGCGTCGGTGCGGGTCGGGAGCCGGCCGTTGTCCGGGCCGCCGGAGGTCAGCATCCACGGGTCGAAGGTGAAGGAGTCGAGCTGCGCGGTGCGGGCCAGGGACTTGTCACCGAGGACGGCGGCGGCCTGCGCGAGCGCGGCCGGCATCTGGGAGGACCAGGCGTGCCAGTCGGAGCGGGACAGCGCCCAGGGCAGCACGCCGCCGAAGGGCCAGTGCTGGGCGTCGCCGCCGGAGAGCCGGGAGATGCCGTCCGCGAGGCGGGCCATCGTGTGCCGGGCGGTGCCGGGACCGCCGGCGCGGACGTAGGCCGCGAGGCCGAGGACGGCCTCGGCGGACGCGTCGGCGCCCTGGGCGATCAGCCACGCCGGCGTGCGGCGGCCGTCGACCTGGAGGAACCGGCCGTCCTTGGACAGCACCTGCCGGTCGATCGCGGAGACCGCGAGCCGCATCCGGTCGGCCAGGAAGCCGGCGAACGCCGGGTCGGCCTTCTTGAACGCGGCGTAGCCCTCGCCGAGCGCCCAGGCGGTGCGGGCCAGCCAGTAGGACGCGTCGCTGTCGCTGGGGTCCGGGAGCTCCTTGGGCTCGGCGCTGGGGTTCAGCGTGCCGTCGGGCTGCATCCACAGCACGACGTTGCCGGCGTTGCTGCCGCTGTCGGTCTGCAGGTAGGTCAGGCCGCGCAGCATCTGGAAGGCGGCGTCGCGGCTCTTCGTGGAGCCGGTCTGCTTCCAGTCACGGACGTAGACGACGGCGGCGCGGGCCATGTCGTCGGCGTTGAAGGCGCCCTGCCCCCAGGTGTTCTTCGCGGGGTCGTAGGTCCCGCCGCCGACCCGGGCGAAGGTGCCGCCCGGACGGGAGTCGGCGTAGGTCCAGAGCGTGCCGAGCTGCGGGCGCTCCGCGATCTGGTACGTCGTGTGGCCCGCCTGCGTCGGCGGCGTGACGGTGTCGCCGAGGTAGTCGAGGTGCGCGAGGTTCGTCAGCCGCGCGGGGGCGGCCTGGGCGGCGGCGCGCGGCGCGCGGTGCGCCGGCTTCGGCCAGCTGGGGTGTGCCGACGAGCAGGGCCGACGCGGTCAGCGTGGCCGCGACCGACAGGTGGATGCGTTTCATGACGGGTCTCCCGAGAGGTGGACGGTCTGCTGGAGCTCGGCCGCGCGGGTGGCGGCCAGGGCGAGGGTGGTCGCGGCGGCACCGGTGACGATGCCGGAGCGAGGGGTGCCGCCGGTGCGCACGGCGACGACGAGGTCGGCCATCGCGGCGCGCACGCTCTCGGCGTAGACGGCCGCCTTGGCCGCCGCCCCGCCGAGCGTGAGGTGGATCCGGACGTGGTGCGGCACCCGGAGCGCGTGCCCTCGTCCGCGGGCCGTGGGCGGTCCCGCGTCCCGGCGTACGTCGACCGTGACGCGCGCGTCGCCACCGAGCCGGAACCCGGGCACGTCGAGCAGGTCGGCGGTGCGAGCGGGCAGCGCCTCGCAGAGCGTCACCCCGGCGTCGTCCGTCCAGAGGTCGACGACGGCGTCGATCGGGATCCAGCCCTCGACGCGGGTCTCGGCGGCGCCGTGGTCGAGCCGCATCAGCTGGCGCTCGCAGCGGTGCGCGTGGGTGAAGGAGTGCGTGTGGGTGGCGAGCACGTCGTCGCCGTGCCGGACGGTCGCGCTCACCAGGTCGGTGAGCCCGGTGCCCGACCGGGTGGCCGCGCTGGCCTGCACCGACGTCGCGGGGCTCCGCGAGGAGCATCGCGGCGGCGTCGAAGAAGTGCACGCCGTGCTCGACGAAGATGCCGCCGCTGTGCCGGGCGTCCCAGAACCAGTGGGCGTCGTCGAGGTCCTCGTCGCTGGCGTCGTTCTCGAACAGGAACCGCTGCGGCGGCCCGAGGATCTCGTCCTGGAGCCGTCCGACGGCGGCCAGCAGCGGGTTGAAGCGGAGCACGTGGTCGACGACGAGGACGCCCGGTCCGGCCGCGGCCGCGGCGACCAGCCCGTCGAGGTCGTCCTGGGTCGTCGCGAGCGGCTTCTCGCAGAACACGTGCCGGCCCGAGCGCAGGGCCGCCGTGGCGATCTCCGCGTGCGACGCCGGCGGGGTGGCGACCACGACGACGTCGACCGCGGGGTCGCCGAGCAGGTCCTCGACCGAGTCGTGCACGCGGGCGTCGTGCTGCTTGGCCAGCGTGGCGGCGGCCTCGCGGTCGCGGTCGGTCGTGGCCCGGACGACGACGTCCGGCAGGTCCGCGACCGCCTCGGTGAGGAAGGTCGCGAACCGGCCGGCGCCGACGACGCCGAGGCCCAGCGGCGAGGTGGAAGGCATGTCAGCCCTTCACGCCGCTGCTGATCTCGGAGGCCGTGAAGTGCCTCTGGAATGCCAGGAAGAGCAGCACGGCGGGCGCCGCCAGCACGACCGCACCGGCGAGGATCGCGCCGAACGGGTTGGACGCCCGGCCGGCGATGTTGCTGATGTAGTTGGCCAGCGTGACGGCCAGCGGCTGCAGGCCCTGGTCCTTGGTGACCAGGAACGGCCACAGGAACTCGTTCCACGGACCGATGAAGGTCAGCAGCACGACGGTCAGCAGGGCCGGCTTCACCAGCGGCAGCGCGATCGACCACAGGATCCGGATCTCGCTGGCCCCGTCGAGCTCGGCCGCCGAGAACAGGTCGTCGGGCAGTGCGATGAAGAACTGCCGGAAGACGAACACCGCGGTCGAGTTGATGAAGAACGGCACGATCATCCCGGCGTAGGAGTCGGCCAGCCCGTAGGTGCGCACGATCATCACGTAGATCGGGATGATCAGCAGCTGGAAGGGGATGATCTGCACGAGCAGCATGACTCCGAACAGCGTGCCGCGGCCCCGGAAGTGCAGCCGGGCCAGGGCGTAGCCGGCGAGCACCCCGAACACCACGGTGCCGATCAGCACGCCACCGGTGAAGATGCCGGAGTTGAGCAGCGAGCCGACGAGGTCCACGCGGCTGTTGATCTCCGCGTAGTTGTGCAGCGTCAGGTTGCCGAAGGAGAAGGCACCCCGCAGCGACGTGTCCGGCTTGCGTTGCAGCGAGCCGACGAGCATGTAGTAGAAGGGGAACAGGAACACCAGGGCGCCCGCGAACAGCGCGAGCGTGCTCCAGAGCTTGCGCGGAGCGCGGGTGGTGGACTTCGTCCGCGTGGTCGGCTCGTCCCCGCTGGTCGCGTCGTCCCGGCTCGTTGGGAGCTGTCGAGGCCATCAGTCACGCTCCAGGATCTTGCGGTTGACGAGCGAGATGACGAGCACGCAGATCACCAGGATCACGCCGATCGCCGAGGCGGTGTCGGGGTTCCCCTGCTCGATGCCCTTCTGGTACATCACGAACACCGGCGACGTGGAGGCCCCGTCGGGGCCGCCGCCGTTGGTCAGCAGGTAGGGCTCGGTGAAGAGGTTCGCGCCCGTGATGGTGGCGAGGATGACGACCAGCGTGGTCGCCGAGCGCACCCCCGGCACCGTCACGTTCATGAACGACTTGACCCGTCCCGCGCCGTCGACCGACGCCGACTCGTAGAGGTCCTTGGACACGTTCTGCAGCGCGGCCAGGTAGAGCAGGATGAAGAAGCCGATCTGCTTCCAGGTCACGAACAGCGCGATGATCGGCATCGCCAGCGCGCTGTTCACCAGCCACGACGGCGACGGCGCGAGCGGGCCGAGGATCTGGTTGACCATCCCGTTCTTGCTGAACAGGAACAGCCACACCGCGACCAGGGCCACGCTCGCCGTCACGTAGGGCACGTAGTACGACACCCGCAGGAACGTCTTGAACCGGGCCACCGAGTTCAGCGCGGTGGCCAGCACGAGCGACAGCACGACGGTCAGCGGCACGTTGATCACCAGGAACTCGGCGACGTGCAGGAACGACTGCTGGACCGCCGGGTCCTTCAGGACGTTCGCGTAGTTCTCGAACCCCACGAACGGCCGGGCCACCTGCGCGCCCGGGGCGGCGAAGAAGTAGTCGTGGAAGCTGATCCACACCGCCAGCCCGAGCGGGTAGGCGAAGATCGCCGCGAGGAAGATCGCGTACGGGGCGGCGAAGAGGATGCCCAGCGGTTGCCGGCCGAGCACCCTCTCGGACGCACGGTTCATTCGGGGTCCCCGGGGAAGCGTGACCGGAGTGAGCGGAGTGAGCGCAGGAAGCGCTTCTCTGGGGTGGACTCATGACTGGCCGGCGAGCTCGTCAGCCTTGGCGGCCGCGTCGAGATCGCGGTGTCGACGAGCGTCTTGCCGAAGATCACCGACGACGAGTACTTGTCGCGGATCTCCTGCCAGATCTCGACCGAGTTCGGCACGTTGGGCACCTCGACGGTGCGCGAGGCCTGGTCGGCGAACGTCGCGTAGTCCGGGTTGCGCCTTGAAGTAGTCGGCGTACGTCGTCGGCAGGTCGGTGCGGATCGGCATCTGGCCGGTCTTCTCCAGCAGCTTGCCGTCCTGGTCCTTGCTCGTCGCGAACTTCAGCACGTCCCACGCGGTCTTCTGGTTCTTGCACGCGGAGTAGAGGCCGATGTTCTTGGCGTCGGTGAAGGTGTGCACCTCGCTGGCCGGCATCGCGGACTTGGTCGGCACCGGGACGACGCCCCAGTTGACCTTGCCCTTGTAGACCGCGATGGCCCACGGGCCGACGATCGCCATCGCGGCCTTCTTGTCGGCGAAGGAGTCACCGTCGTACTTCTCCTGGGGGGCGTAGCCGTCCTTGTACATCTGCGCCCAGAAGTTCCAGACGTCCTTGCCCTCGGTGCTGTCGAAGGTGGCCTTGCCGTCCTCGATCGTCTGCTTGCCACCGGACTCGGCGGCGTAGAGCGGGTAGAAGTCGAACCAGGACTGGAAGAACTCGCTCGACGGGGCCGGGTAGATGGCGGCGTCGGCGGCGCCGCTGTCCACGATCTTCTTGCTGGCGGCCAAGAACTCGTCGTACGTCGCCAGGGACGGCTTGTTCGGGTCGAGGCCGGCCTTCTTGAAGAGGTCCTTGTTGTAGAAGATCATCACCGGGTTCTGCTTCCACGGGATCTGGTAGAACTTCCCGTCCGGCGACTTGTACTGGTCGGCGGAGTCGCCCGACCGGGCCTTGATGTAGTCGGCGGCACCGGAGAAGCTGTCGAGCGCGACGAGGCCGCCCTGCTTCTCGAACTGCGGCACGGCGGCCGGGCTGGTGTTGAACACCAGGCACGGGGCGTTGCCGGCGGTGATCGCGGCGCCGATGACCTCCTCGGAGGTCTTGCCGGCGGGGATCTCCTGGGCGGTGACCTTCTGGTCCGGGTTCGCCTTGTTCCAGTCGGCGACCATCGCCTTGCCCCAGGCGATCTCCTCGGGGTTGTTCGAGAGCCACACCTTGATCGGGCCGGTGGCGCTCTGCGCGTCTCCTGCCGCCGGACCCTCCTCCGCACGCGGCGGTCATGCCGAGGGCCAGCACGGCGGCGGACACGGTCAGGATCTTCGATCTCATCGGTGCTCCATTTCGAGAAGTTTTACGGGGTGTTGACACATATGACGGTTTTCACACGGTGGCGGGGACTGGACCGGTCGATCCCGCGCAGCACGAGCCGCGCGGGCGGCAGGTCGGCGAAGGGCGGCTCCTGCGCACGGATCAGCGCAAGGAGGTGCGTGGCGGCGGCGCGGCCCCAGGCCACGACGTCGGTGCTGACGGTGGTCAGCGAGGGCTGGAGGTGGGCCGAGATCTCCATGTCGTCGAAGCCCGTCACCGACAGCTGGCCGGGGACGGAGACGCCGCGGGCGACCGCCAGCGACAGGCCGGCCATCGCCATCAGGTCGTTGGCGTAGACGATCGCGGTCGGCGGCTCGGCGCAGGTCGAGCAGCGCGACGGTGGCCGCCGCCCCGGACTCGGCCGAGAAGTCCGCCTCCACGCAGAGGTCGGCGGTCAGCCCCGCGGCGTGCAGCGCGTCCTCCCACGCCGTACGGCGGGAGCGGCCGTGCACCATCGACTGCGGGCCGGAGACGTGCGCGATCCGGGTGTGCCCGAGGGCGACGAGGTGCTCGACGGCGGCCCGGATGCCGGGGGCGTCGTCGACCCCGAGCGTGGGGGTCGGGTCGTCCTCGAGGGCCGGCCCGACCACGACGCTGGGCAGCCCGAGCTCGGCGAGCAGGGCCGGGCGCGGGTCGTCGACGCGGAGGTCGGTGACGAACACGCCGTCGACACGACCCTCCTTGGCCAGCCGCCGGTAGGTGGCGGCGTCGTCGTGCTCGGCGACCATCAGCAGCAGCGCGTGCCCGTGCTCGGACAGCACGGTCTCGAGGCCGGAGATGAACGCCGGGAAGAACGCGTCGGCGCGGAAGATCTCGGGCGGCCGGGCCACCACGAGACCGACGGCCAGTGCCTTGGACACCGAGAGCGCCCGGGCCCGCGGGCTCGGGGTCCAGCCGAGCTGCTCGGCGACCTCGAGGATCCGCTGCCGGGTCTGCGGCGCCACCCCGGGCCGGTCGTTCAGGGCGAAGGAGACCGCACCCTTGGACACCCCCGCCGCGCTGGCGACGTCGTTGATCGTGGGCCGGGGCATCCTTTGACTAAACCGGTTTAGGTCCCGTGTGTCAAGGGTCACGCCGTTTCTCGGTCTTTGCGCCCAAATGCCTGCGGTGGGGCCAAGGTAAAGGGATAGTGCTCGGGTGAACCGGGGAACACGAGCACTCGTCCTGCTGGCGCTGCTGGCAGTACGTCGCGCCGCTGACCACCGCCTTGACGACCACTGGGGCGGACGCCTCACCGGTCCGCGGCCGCTACACCAACCAGCTCAAGCCGCACACGGCGGGCGGCTCGCCCGGTGCAGAACTGCGCCGACCCGTCGGTGCTGCGCGGCCGCGGGAAGTACGCCCGCTACTGGTACATGTACTGCACCTCGGACCTCACCCGCGACGGCGGCACCAGCCAGCGGCTGCCGATGCTGCGGTCCCGCGACCTCACGCACTGGCGCTTCGTCGGCTCCGCCCTGCCGGCCAAGCCCTCCTGGGCGTCGGCCCGCTCGACGACCTGGGCGCCGGACGTCGTCTACTCGAGCACCTTCAAGCGCTACTACCTGACCTACGCCGTCACCGACACGGTCGACTCGATGAGCGGCCAGCCCGGCTGCGACAAGGACCCGGCGATCGCCGTGGCCACCAGCGCGACCCCGACCGGTCCGTGGAAGATGGCCAGCGCTCCCCTGGTCCGGCCGCAGCGGCTCGGCGCGGGCTGCTCGTTCGGCTCGACCATCGACCCCGACGTGCTCGGCTCGAGCATCGGTCGCAGCGGCTACCTCTACTACGGCGGCTTCCGGGGCGGCATCAACGCCACCAAGGTGTCGCTGTCGAAGTACGCCATGAAGCTGTACGGCGCCCCGCGCCAGGTCACGATCGGCCGCCGCTACGAGGCGGCCAACGTCGTCTCGCACGGCGGCTACTACTACCTGTTCGTCTCCTCCGGCAGCTGCTGCACCGGCCCGCTGTCGGGGTACGGCGTGTTCGCCGGCCGCTCCAAGAGCGCCTTCGGGCCGTTCGTGGACCGCGAGGGCAACCTGCTGACCGCCAACCGCACCGGCGGCACCCCGGTGCTCGCCCCCAACGGCAACCGGTGGATCGGCGGCGGCCACAACACCGTGTTCCAGGACTTCGGCGGCCAGTGGTGGACCGTCTACCACGCGATCGACAAGGACCGGCCGTTCTTCGCGGGCCGCCCCGGCTACACCAAGCGGCCGCCGATGATGGACCCGATCACCTGGGTCGGCGGCTGGCCGATGGTCCGGTCCGGCCAGGGCGCGTCCGACCGCTCGATGCCCGCCCCCGCCGCGCAGCCGCGCAGGAAGTCGACCTACAAGCGGGACTCGGCGCCCTACGACGCGCTCGGCGCCCCGAACGCCACCACCAACGACGAGTTCGACGGCACCGCCCTCGACCCGCGCTGGTCCTGGGTCCGCCAGCCCGCCG
This sequence comes from uncultured Actinomycetota bacterium, assembly GCA_963778095.1. Taxonomy (GTDB): domain Bacteria; phylum Actinomycetota; class Actinomycetes; order Propionibacteriales; family Nocardioidaceae; genus Nocardioides_B. The sequence goes on from CAVZTB010000012.1 coordinate 85,527, forward strand.
ACCCGACGAGCTACGGCGTCACCGGCGGCGGGTTCTTCCTGCGCACCCAGGCCGGCGGCCTCACCGGGGAGGCCGACGGCGCCTCGGTGCTCACCCAGCCGGCCCCGTCCGGGAGCTACGCGGTGCAGACCGTGGTCCGGCTGGACGTGCCGGCCACCGGGTGCTGCCAGGACTACGTCCAGGGCGGCCTGGCGATCTACGGCTCCGACGACCGGTTCCTCAAGCTCACCCACGTCTCGGCCGGGCAGACCCGGATCACCGAGTTCGGCAAGGAGGTGCCCGCGGCCGGCGCCGGCTACCCGCGCTACGGCGGCTTCACCGTCGGCCCGCCCGGCGACCTGACCTGGCTGCGGATCGTGAAGCGGCAGCGCAACGGCCACGCCTACTTCACCGCCTCGACCAGCCAGGACGGCACCCACTGGGTGCGCGGCGGCACCTGGCAGTACGACGAGCTGGGCGCCGGCGAGCGGATCGGCCTGGTGTCGCTCGGCGGCGCCGGGTTCACCTCGACCTTCGACTACCTGCACGTCTGGTCGCTGGCCAACTGAGCCGGTGACCGGTCTGGACGCGCCGGAGCGGGTTCCCGCGCCGTAAAGTCCCGTCTACTAGCCTGCTGCCGACGAAGGTAGGTGATGGCCATGCCGCTCGGGCGAGGCATCGTGGAGGTCTTCGAGGCGATCCCGGACCGGATCGAGGTGTCGGGGCACGGCTCGACCCGGAAGGTCACCGGAGGGTCGTTCGAGGCGGTCCTGGACTACGCGCGCGAGGCCCTCGGCGAGTGCGCCGTGACCGCTCGGGAGGACCGCACGCCGCTGGTGGCCACGGGTGACCCTGACCGTGACGACCGACCCGGCCCTGATGGCCGTGGCGCCGCCGCTGGAGACGTTCGCCGACCCGGTGGCTCCCGACCCGGCGCGACCGGCGCCCGAGGTGGCTCCCGTGCCCGCGCCGCGGCCCGCCGTCGAGGACGACGGGTCCTTCGTCTCCGCGCTGGACGAGATCTTCGCCCACCAGGAGGAGCTCCGGATGGCGCGCCGCCGGATCCCGCAGCAGCGCTCCTCCGGCTGATCGCACGGCCCGAACGCGGCGTCCCGGCGGCGCACGCTTTCGTCGCGCCGGGGTACAGGCCCCTCAACGGTTCAGCCTGCAGCCGTCCGCATCCAGCCAGGAGCGCCGTGGCCGTCCCGCCCCCCGTCCGTGTCACCCCCGAGCCCGTGCACGGCACCGCCTGGGCGCAGCGGCTCCTCGACACCCCGCCGGTGCTGCCCAGCGACGCGGTCGACCTGCACGGCGGGCAGTCCCTGCTGGTCGTGGTCGCGCATCCCGACGACGAGACCCTGGCGCTCGGCGCCACCCTCGCCGACCTGGTCGACTCGGGGGTGCGCGTGCACGTCGTCGCCCTCACCTCCGGGGAGGCGGCCCTCGCGCACGTCGGCGAGCACCTGCCCGACCTGGCCGCCCAGCGGCGCGACGAGCTGGACCGGGCCGCAAGCGTGCTGGGCCTGACCGGCTGCACGACGCTGGGGCTCCCCGACAGCCGGCTCGCCGAGCACCGCGCCGAGGTCGAGGCCGCCGTGCGGGAGGCCGTCGAGCGGCACCGGCCCGACCGGGTCGCCACGCTCTGGCGCCAGGACCCGCACCCGGACCACCGGGCGGTGTCGGAGGCCGTGCACACGGTGTGCGAGCCCGGGACGGTCGACGAGTTCCTGCTCTGGACGGTGCACTGGACCGACCCCGACACGGTGCCCCACCCGGTGGCGCCCGTCGCGACCGGCGGGGCCGCCCGACGCGCCCGCCGGGCCGCGCTGCGCGAGTACCGCACCCAGGTCGAGCCGCTGCTCCCCCACCTCGAGCCGGTGCTGCCGGCCGCGGTGGTCGCGTGGCCCTACGAGTGCGTGGTGCTCCGGTGAGCGCCGACGTGCCGGACTTCGAGGCGATGTACCAGCAGGACGAGGACCCCTGGCAGGTCGAGACGTCGTGGTACGAGCGGCGCAAGCTCACCGTCCTCATGGCATCGCCTCCCCCGGGAGCGCTACCGCCGCGCCTGGGAGCCCGGCTGCGGACCCGGCATCGTGACGACGGCGCTCGCCGGCCGGGTCGACGACCTGGTCGCCAGCGACGTGTCCGAGACGGCGGTGCGGCTGGCCCGCGGCCGGACCGCGCACCTGCCCGGGGTCCGGGTGGAGCGGTCCGAGCTGCCGTCGGTGCCGTTCGAGGGTCGCGTCGACCTGCTGGTGGCCGCGGAGTTCCTCTACTACGTGCCGGACCTCGGCGCCGCCCTCGACGTGCTCTGGTCCGCCTGCGAGCCCGGCGCCCACCTCGTCGTCCTGCACTGGGCGCACCACCCGCACGACGCCTTCCGCAGCGGCCCGTCGATGCACGCCGAGATCGCCCTGGACTGCATGCGCCGCAAGATCACCTCGCTCGTCTCGCACGTCGACGAGGACTTCCTCCTCGACGTCTACGAGGTGCCCCGGTGAGCGGCCGGCTCGACCTGGCGGTCGACGCCGACGAGGTCCGCGGCTCCGTCGAGGCGATGCGCGACGCCGTACGCCGGGTGGCGGCGACGCACGCAGAGGTGTGGACCGGGCCGTTCCCGGACTTCGCCGACGCGCTCACCGAGCTCGGCCGGGTGGACCTCTGCCTGGCCCGGCTCGTCGAGGGGCACGCCGACGCGCTGCGCATCCTCGACCAGGCCGGCGAGGCCCCGCGCCCCGGCGTGTACGCCGTGTGGGCGTCCCGCTCCGTCGGCACCGGCGTGCGGGCGGCCCAGGCCGGCCCGGGCTGGCGGCTCGACGGGGAGCTGCGGTTCGCCTCCGGCATCGACGTCGTCGACCGTGCCCTGCTGCCCGGCTGGGTCGACGCCGACACCCACCTGCTCTTCGACGTCCCCGTCGCGGGCGTCGACGCGGACCGCTCGACCTGGCGGACCTCGGCGATGGACGCCTCCCGCTCGTTCACCGTCCAGGTGCACCAGCACGGCGACAGCTCCGACGTCGTGGGGCCGCCGAACTTCTACCTGGACCGGCCCGGGTTCCTGGTCGGCGGCCTCGGTGTCGCGGCCGTCTGGGCCGGCGGCGCGCAGTCGCTGCTGGACCAGGTCACCCACGGGCTGCGCCGCTTCGCCCCGTCCGCGCACCAGCTGCGGCGGCTCGGGCTGGTGGAGCAGGCCGTGTGGACCGCGCGCACCGCCGTCGAGGTCACCGCGCGCCGGCTGCCGGAGCTCGACGCCGCCGGGGTCGCCCGCGAGACCACCCTCGCGCGCACGGTGGTCGTCACGGCCTGCGAGCAGGCCGGCATCGAGGTCGAGCGGATCGTCGGCCCGGGCGGGCTGAGCGGCGACGCCCGGCTGGCCCGCACGCTGGCCGACCTGGCCCTGTTCGTGCGCCAGCACCACGTCGACGGAGCCCTCGAGGGCCTCGGCCGCGCGGCGTTGGGGACCGAGGCGTGACCGCCGGGGTCGTGGCGGTCGTCCCGGCGCACGACGAGGAGGACCACGTCGCCGCCACCGTCCGCTCGGTGCGGGCGTCCCTCGAGGCGGCCGCGGGGCTCGGCCTCGTCGCCACCTGGGACGTCGAGGTCGTCGCGCACCGCTGCACCGACCGCACCGCCGCGCGCGCCCACCAGGCGCTGGGCGGCCACGGCCACGTCACCCGCGACGAGACCTCGCTGACCGTGGGCCAGGTCCGCGACGGCGGCGTACGACGTGCGCTGGAGCGGCTCGGCACCGCGCCGTCCTCGACCTGGGTGCTCTCCACCGACGCGGACACGACCGTGCCCCCGGGCTGGGTGGCCTCGATCCTGCGGGCCGCCGCGGCCTTCGACGTGGTCGGCGTCGTCGGCGTGACGTCCCTGGACCGGTGGCGGGGCACCGAGCCCGCCGCCGCGGCCTACGAACGGCTGCTGCTCTCGCGGATGCGCGGCGCCGAGGGCGACCTGCACCGGCACGACCACGTCTACGGCGCCAACCTCGCGGTGCGCGCGGACGCCTACCTCGACGTCGGCGGGTTCCCCGGCGCGGTCCACGGCGAGGACCAGGCGCTGGTCGACGCGCTCGCCGCCGCGGGCCACCGGCTGCTGCGCACCCGCGAGATCAGCGTGGTGACGAGCGGACGGCTGCTCGGCCGCGCCCGGGACGGGCTGGCCGCCCACCTGCTGCGCCTCGAGGGGTTCGACGACGGCGTCGGAGTGGCCTGACCCGAAGCGCGTCAGCCGCGCAGCCGCAACCGGCGCGTCAGCCGCTCGAACTGCTCCTGGTTGATGACCCGGATCGGCTGCCCGGTCCGCAGTCGTTCGCGGACGCCGAACATCTTGATGCCCTCCGACGAGCCGACCCGCCCGAGCACCACGACCGTCGTCGCGTCGGTGAGCCGGGTCTGCGGCTGCGCGCCGACCGCCCGCGCCCTCGCCGCCGCCTGCGCCCGGGTCAGCCCGTCGAGGCGGCCGGTGAAGACGACCGGCTGGTCGCGCAGGGTGCGCGGCGCCCGGCCCGGCGTGACGTCGACCCGGCGCAGCGAGGACAGCGCGTCGAGCGCGTCGTCGGCGTGCCAGTAGCGCTTGGACCGGGCGCCCGTCGCGTGCCAGACCCAGCTCTTGAACGCGTCGCTGGCGTCGAGCTCGGCGATCGCCCGCGCGGACACCACGTCGTTCCACCAGATCTCGCCCGAGAGCAGGGTGGCGGCCAGCAGGCCGACCTGGAAGATGTCCTCCGCCGGGCCCCACATCGCGCTCGAGGCCAGGTCGCGCGGCGCGAAGTCCGGCTGGAACCGTGACGCGTCCGCACCTCGCTGGTCGAGCGCCAGCTTGGTGATCCCGAAGTCGCCGAGGACCAGCCGGCCGTCACGCAGGTAGACGTTGTCGGGCTTGATGTCGCGGTGGATCACCCAGACGCCGTGCATCCGCCGCAGCAGCTTGAGCAGCGCCCGGATCTCCGCGCGGACCTTGCCCTCGCTCCAGCGCAGGCCGTCGTTCTCGATCGCGTCCCAGACGGTGCCCTGCTCCATGTACTCGAACACCAGCACGTGCCGGCGCCGCTGGCGCTGCCCGCGTCCGGTGGCGGTGACGAAGGCGTCGATCAGCTCCACGACCCGCGGGTCGCCCTGCAGCAGCCGCCCGAAGTACGCCTCGCCGTGCCAGTCCTCGGAGCTCCTGCACACCTTGATCGCGACGGTCTGCACCTGGCGGCCCGTGGGCGAGATCCGCTCTCCGACGTACGCCTCGCCGAAGCCGCCCTCCGCGAGCGTCCCGGTCACGAGGTACGGCGTGCCGATGTCGCTGTGCAGGGTCTCCCCCACCCGCAGCCTGCCCATGGCGCCATCCTGGCAGCCGGTGCGGACTGGTCCACGGGCGGCTGGCGCACATTTCGGGCACGCGGCCGAGCCCACCCCGATACCTTTACTCCGTGACTCTCGGGACGACCACCACGACCGACGTCGGCGAGGCGCGCCGGCGCGAGGCGCTGGCCTCGCTGCGCATCCTCGACACCCCTCGCGAGGAACGCTTCGAGCGGCTGGTGCGGCTGACCCAGAAGATGTTCGACGTGCCGATCGCGATGGTCAGCCTGATCGACGACGAGCGGCACTGGAACAAGGCCGAGGTCGGCCTCGACGGCGCCGTGGAGTTCCCGCGGTCGGAGTCGATGTGCTCCTACACGATCCAGGGCGACACCGCCCTCGTGGTGACCGACCCGGAGGGTGACGACCGGTTCCGGCACTTCGCCGGCGTGACCGGGGCGCCCGGGGTCCGCTTCTACGCCGGGCAGCCGCTGCACGCGCCGGGCGGGGTCGCGGTCGGCTCGCTGTGCATCGTGGACACCGAGCACCGCACGATCTCCGAGCGCGAGCTCGAGGTGCTGCGCGAGCTCGCGACCTTCGTCGAGATCGAGCTGGCCCGCGGCGACGAGCTCGACCGGGCCGGCGAGCTGCAGCGCAACCTGCTGCCGCGCACCGTCCCTCCGCTGCCGGGGTACTCCGTCGCCGGGGTCTGCCTCCCCGCGTCCGTCGTGGGCGGCGACTTCTTCGACTGGCACAGCGTCGGCGACGACTTCCAGACCGTGCTCGCCGACGTGATGGGCAAGGGCATCCCGGCCGCGATCATCGGCGCGAGCGTCCGCTCCCTGATGCGCGGGGCGTCCCGGTTCAACGACATGGAGACCACGGTCAACCGGGTCGCGCACTCCATCGAGTCGGACCTGGCCGAGACCTCGATGTTCGTGACCCTGTTCGCCGCACGGCTCGACCCGGTCACGCACGTGATGACCTACGTCGACGCCGGGCACGGCATCGCCGGCATCGTCACCGCCGCGGGCGAGGCCCGGCAGTTCGAGTCCGACGGCCTGCCGTTCGGCGCACCGGCGTGGGAGCCGTGGCGGGCCGACCAGGTGACCCTCGAGCCGGGCGACACCTTCATCGCCCTCAGCGACGGGATGCTCGACCTGTTCGACACCATCGAGGAGGCCCGTGAGGCCGCCCGCGCTACGGTCGCCGCGTGCTCCACGGTGCAGGAGATCGTCGACATCGTCGCGGAGTACAGCCGCATCCACCACGCCACCGACGACGTCACGTGCGTCGTCATCCGGAGGAACGAGCTCTGACATGCAGATCGACGTGACCGAGCCCCGCGCCGGGGTCGCCGTACTCACCCTCGACGGGCGGCTCAACATGGTCTCCGCCCCCCAGCTCAAGACCGCCATCACCGACGCCGTCGACGGCGGCCGCCCGCGCGTGGTCGTCGACCTGGGCGCGGTGGGCTTCATGGACTCCTCCGGGCTCGGCGTGCTCATCGCCGGCCTGAAGAAGGCGCGCCAGGAGGGCGGCGACCTGCGGATCACCGGCGTCACCCAGCAGGTCGCGACGGTCCTCCAGCTCACCAACCTCGACCGGGTCCTGCACGCCTACTCCGGCACCGGGGAGGCGCTGGATGGCTGGTGAGTACGCCGTCCGGGGGCTGGCCGTCCCGGAGTCCCTCGACCTCGTGCAGGACCTGCTGGTCCTGGTGCGGTCCGAGCACCCCGACATCAGCGAGACCGACGTCTCGATGTTCGAGACCGCGATCGCCGAGATCCACGGCAACGTCGTCAAGCACGGCCGCCCCGTCGGCCGGGTCGTCTACGCCTTCTCGCTGAGCGTGCAGCACGACCGCCTGGTCGGCTTCCTGGCCGACACCGGCGAACCCGCCACCGACCTCTCCGAGATGCCGCTGGTCGACGAGATGTCCGAGAGCGGCCGCGGCCTCTGGCTCGCCCGCGCGACCCTCGACGAGCTGCTCTACGTGCGTTCCGGCGACCGCAACACCTGGAAGATGACCCGGCTGCTCTCCGCCTGACCCGTCTGTCCCTCGGGTGCTGCAGCTCATCCGAGTCGCCACGTCCTTTCGCCGCGTCGGAGACGCCTGAACCCGCACCGCTTTCCGGGCGTCCAGTGACAAGAACGTCCTGGGACAGAACCTCTAGGGCGAGCAGCCGGTCACGCTCTTCGGCGTTCGTGCAGGTGTCGCTGCCCCTCCCGCCTTCGACTTGGTCGGGGCCGTCGCCGCCGTCGAGCACGTCGTCGCCGGCCTCACCGACGATGAGGTCGTGGCCGGGCCCGCCGCGGAGCACGTCGTCGTCGGCTCCGCCGACCAGGATGTCGCCGCCGCCACGTCCGATCAGGCTGTCGTTGCCCTTGTGGCCGTACAGCTGATCTCCTCCCTGCTCTGTGCTGATCATCCGGTCGTCGCCGGCGGTGCCATACACCACGAAATACACCTTCCGCGGAGACCGGCCCGTCTGTGCGATGACGTCGCCGGTCGCCATTCCGACCCTCCGGACGGTTCCTGCAGGCAGGTCGGCCTCGATGCCCCCCGGGGTGCCCTGGTAGAGCAGAACGACGTAGCTCGCCCCGTCGAGGCGTACCTCGTCGCCATCTGCGGTGACGTCAAGGGCGGTATCGCCGTCACCGGCGAGGGTCAGGACGTCGGTCCCGGGCCCGCCGATCAACCAGTCGTTGTAGCCTTTTGACGTCAGGGTGTCGGGTCCCGAGCCGCCGACCAAGAGGCCCTCGCTGGAGCTACCGTTGACCAGCCGGTCCGCGCCGGGTCCTCCATCGAGAATGCTGCTCGTTTCGTAGCCGCCAGGGAGCACCATCAGTCGGTCGTCGCCGGGGCCGCCGAGCAGCAGGTCGCGGTAGCCTTGGCCGCCGTCGACGATGCGATCGTCGCCCTCGCCGCCGGCCAGGCGGTCCCGGTTGTTGCCGCCGGAGAGGCGATCGTTACCGGTTCCAGCACAGACGACGTCCTGTCCGTCGCGGGAGCGCACTATGTCGTTCCCGGCACCCGCGATGATCACGTCCCTTCCGGGTGTCCCCACGAGCACGTCGTCGCCGCTGGTCCCGACCAGTGTCGCCAACTGTCGGTTGCAGGTGGGCCCAAGTGAGAAGGCGTCCGCGGTCACGGACGCGGAGTGGTCGGTGGTCACGGGCGTGAAGGGGTCGGCGGTCACGGACGCGGAGCCGTGGGCGGTCACGGGTGGGGAGAGGGTCGCGGCGAGCAGCACCGCGACGGCGAGAAGCAAGAGATAGCGCATCGGTCCCCTGTGCGGTCCGTAGCCGCCTCGACGCTTGAGACGCGGCCCTTCGACGTCAACCCTCCGTTGGCGACCGGATGCGAGCGACTCCCCGCCGCCGGTGCCCCCCTATCAGTGTCCACCGCTGCGTTCGCGAGGGGAATGGCCAACTCCGCCCACCGCGCATCGATCAATGCCGCGTGCGGCGTGCGGCCTGCTCGGTCAGCGGGCGAAAGCCGAGCACTGATCGAGTACGCCGTGCTCATCAGCCTTGGAGCCGTCGGCGGTGCGCTCTATCGCCGCCTGAGGGCGCGAGCCACACTTCCGCCCTGAGCTCAAGACACCGGGCCAACGCGCACCGGTTGCCGCGGTGCGCTCGTTCGCGAGTGAGTCCTTCCGCCGCCTGTCCGCGCCACGCGGTTTACGGGATCCGCCGATGAGCGGACCCCCGAGCGCAAGCGGGGTACCTTTCCGTTCGTGGCCCAAGCGGGAGCACTTCTTCACCTTCAATTGGGGATACCTGGCGGGGGTCACCTTCTTCGCCGCCAGCGCGTGGCTGTCCGAAGGACCGCTCTTCATTTTGGTGGTGAGCCTCATCGCAGGCGTGGTGTTTGGGTGTCTACTACGCGATCTGGCGGTGGCTGCAAAGCCGGTTGACCTGACCTGTCGTGGCCAAGCCACGCAACCCGAACTACCCGACCTGCCGCGTTAAGGGCAACCACGTCTTACCGCCGCCTGTCCGCGCGTGCGGTTTACCGGATCTGCCGATGAGCGTGCGTCATGCTCTTCAGATGCAGGCAGCCGTAGACAGTCAAGGCATCACGGTCAAGATGTCGCGCTCAGAACTAATTGCACTTCGGGAACTCATAGCGTTCTTGGACTTCACTGGCGACTTGCCCTCGCGAAGCAGGGGCGAGGACCTGGTCGCGGACGCCTTGCTGCGCGCAGCGGACCCGCTCATTCCCGAGTTGGGCACGGACGAATACAGCCGGACTGTTGACGCCGCGTGGAGTGAACTCGCTGGGACCTGACACGTCCGCTTCTGCCGCTGATGGTGGGCGAGTAACAACCTCATGAGATCCAACAAGTAGACGGCTCACCCGGACGCAGGCCCTAGACACGAATCCTAAAACGACGCGCTACGGCGCCGCTGGGAGCCTGCAGTTCTTGCGCGCGAACGCCGCCGTCTCAGCGTCCGGAGCAGGGAGTGCTTTCACGGCGCCCGGGTGGCCGACCGGACGCAGCTGCAGTGGCGACCGCGACCTCGCGAGCCGGGACGGTGTGCAACCCGTGCGGAATCTTCCTCCAGTACGTGATGGTCACGATCGACGACCCCGTGAACACCAGAACGTCCCCGTAGAGCATGCCCTCCGGCACCCCGAGCACCGGCGGTAACGACTTGCACCCATGCGCGGTCTCGCCCCGACTGCCAAAGGACACGGTCGACTGTGTCGCCACCGACATGGGACGGTTGCAGCCACCTTCGACCCAGTGGTCGAGACAGCGCCCGTAGTTGAAGAACACCACACCATCTGGGTTCAGGTCCGTGATCTCCTCAAGATGCAGGCCCGCCGCCTCGTCGCCCAAGTAGAACGCTTCGCCACTCAGAGGCGACAGCTGCGCGACGGCGTCGTTGATCTGGCCTTGCGTCATGGCGAACGGATCGAAGCCACTCCACAGACCCCACGCGACCGCAGGCACCACGAGCACGACGACACCCCCGCCAGCGCTGGCCGCGAAGGTCCTCCTGAGCGCCCTCCGGTTTCCCCGTCACCTGGTCGCGCACGAACGCGTACACGACGAGCAACAGGAGCACGCCAACGACGCCCAACACGATGCTGGACCTCAGAGCCCTCCCAGCAAGAACGCTAACCACGAGGACGACGGCCCCCACGACGACACCCAGCAGAACCGCGGCCACGACCAGGCCACGCGAGGGAGCTGCGCCCGTCGAGGCGCCGCCTTCCGTACCCGCGGTCTCGCTCATGGGCACCTCCCGGGTGGAGGTCGTTCGGGCTCCCAGTGTGCTCTTCCCGCCCTGGCCGTGGCGATGGGCGTCGCCACCACCGGAGGACGTCCGCTCATGCCGCGTTGAGGGCGGCTACGCTCGCCCGGATCTGCCGCGTTGAGGGCGGCTACGCTCGCCCGGATCTGCCGCGTTGAGGGCGGCTACGCTCGCCCGGATCTGCCGCGTTGAGGGCGGCTACGCTCGCCGGATCTGCCGCGTTGAGGGCGGCTACGCTCGCCCGGATCTGCCGCGTGAGGGCGGCTACGCTCGCCCGGATCTGCCGCGTCGAGGGCGGCTACGCTCGCCCGGATCCGCCGCGTTGAGGGCGGCTACGCTCGCCCGGATCTGCCGCGTTGAGGGCGGCGACGCTCGCCCGGATCTGCCGCGTCGAGGGCGGCTACGCTCGCCCGGATCTGCCGCGTTGAGGGCGGCTACGCTCGCCCGGATCTGCCGCGTTGAGGGCGGCTACGCTCGCCCGGATCTGCCGCGTTGAGGGCGGTTACGCTCGCCCGGATCCGCCGCGTTGAGGGCGCGACGCTCGCCCGGATCTGCCGCGTCGAGGGCGGCTACGCTCGCCCGGATCTGCCGCGTTGAGGGCGGCTACGCTCGCCCGGATCTGCCGCGTTGAGGGCGGCTACGCTCGCCCGGATCTGCCGCGTTGAGGGCGGCTACGCTCGCCCGGATCTGCCGCGTCGAGGGCGGCTACGCTCGCCCGGATCTGCCGCGTTGAGGGCGGCTACGCTCGCCCGGATCGCCGCGTCGAGGGCGGCTACGCTCGCCCGGATCTGCCGCGTTGAGGGCGGCTACGCTCGCCCGGATCTGCCGCGTTGAGGGCGGCTACGCTCGCCCGGATCTGCCGCGTCGAGGGCGGCTACGCTCGCCCGGATCTGCCGCGTCGAGGGCGGCTACGTCGCCCGGATCTGCCGCGTTGAGGGCGGCTACGCTCGCCCGGATCTGCCGCGTTGAGGGCGGCGACGCTCGGCCGGATCTGCCGCGTTGAGGGCGGCTACGCTCGCCCGGATCTGCCGCGATCCGCGCGGAAATGCCGATGAGCGGGCGTTCCGCAGCGGCTCGTGGAAGCATCGCGCAGGTGATTGTTGACCGGGTCTCCCTGCTGCTGTCGATGCAACGCGCACTCTGGGAGCAGGTCACGTCGAACCTGCGTGGCGTGGCCGTCGCACTCCGTACCGATGACACGGGGCAGACAGTGCAGGCGAGATTCCTCTACGAGGGACCTGTAGGAGAGACCGAACGCGAGTGCACCTCCCTTGCTGAGACGTACTGCATCGCCGACATGACGCCGGACGTGGCCGTTGGCTTCTCCGTGGTTGAGCACGCCTCCCTCGACTTATTGCCGGGTGAAGAGTGGGTCTACCTGCGACACGAGACAAGCACGGCCTGAGCGACCGGATCTGCCGCTGTCGGTGCGAAGGATCCGACCATGCCGCGTTGAGGGCGGCTACATTCGCCCGGATCTGCCGCAATCCGTGCGAGCAGGTCTGCTCGCATTAGTTCGCACTAGCCTGAGTTGGTGTCCAGCAAGTCAGAGCGTCGACAAGCACGCGAGGTTGTAGCGAACTACTACGAGTCGCAGCTCGTCGAACTCGTCACGCACGTCGCCGAGGCAACCGACCTCTACCGAGACGGCGAATTGGATGCGTTCGCCGTTGATCAAGTGCTGTTCCAGTACTCCCGCGCTGCCAAGGAGCTCTGGAAGTTCTGCAACCTGGGCGACGTCGAGGTCACCGCACGCCAGGCACTCGACGGCCCCACAATCGACTGGTGGAAACGCGGGGCGCCAAAGACCCGCTAGACATGCCAGCCTCGGCGCAAGCGTACGTACACAACCTAGGGCGCAGGTGTGTCTTCCGCCGCCAAGGCAGCGCCGCTTCGCATCGGCCCGCCGGACGGTTGTGCATCCACGCGACAACGAGGGGTCCTTTCCAGGCGGACCGCCGGAGGCTTTGCTGATTCCAACCGCGTCAGTAGAGCGAGAGGAGAGGCCGAATGAACAGGCCCATTGGTTTCGACGGCGCCCAACCCGCGTTCCAGTGTTCGGTCCGAGGCTGCGACGAGATCGGGACGCTCATGGTGCTTCACCAGGATCAGGCTGAGAGGCCACTGTGCGCCCAGCACTGGGATCTGGCTCGGTCCCTAGCGACGTCACCCATCGGGGCCGTCCGCACATTGCCCCGTCCGATCTGCTTCGTGCGCGGGTGTGACGCCGGCGCGGTCTCGTTGATGGAGCACATCGACTCATCGCTCCTCCCCTGCTGCGAGACCCACCTGAACGACCTGAGCTGGGTCGTGCCGGAAGAGGTCGGCTCAGGATGTCGGCCATGACGATCACCGGCGTTGGCAGACCGACAATCGACTCTCCGCTCGCGGGACTGCCGATGCTGATCCCGGTGCCACGGGCCGCGGAGCTGCTCGGCATCAGTCGTTCAGCGGCGTACCGGTGCGCCACCTCCGGAGACCTGCCGACGACGCACCTCGGCGGCCGCGTGTACGTCATCACCGCGCGGCTCCGGGAGCTGCTGGAGTCGCAGTGAACGGGAGCGTGCTACGTCGCGCAAACGGCCGATGGGCCTATCGGTTCGACACGGGCGCCGATCCGCTAACTGGGCGCCGCGGTACCCGCAGCAAGTCTGGGTTCTTGACCAAGAAGGAGGCTGCTCGCGCCTTACGGTCGGCCATCGCCGCCCACGAGCGAGGGCGGTCGGTGAACTCAAGTGCGCGCACCGTCGAGAACTACCTGGAGGAGTGGCACGCCGCGGTACAGGGCGAGCATGCGGCCCAGCACGTGGGTGAACTACCGCGACTACATGCGTGCCTACGTGATCCCCGTCATCGGTTCCTCCCGGCTGCAGGACCTGACTCCGGTGCGCCTGAACCTCCTCTACGGACATCTGCTGACCCGCGGGAGGGTGCGCGGTCCCGGCGGGCTGGCTCCGAAGACGGTTCAGAACGTGCACAGGATGCTCCACCGAGCCCTCAGCGACGCGGTCAAGTGGGATCTCATCCCCAGGAACTCAGCCGAGGACGCCCAACCGCCTCGGGTGAGTCGCGTCAGCCCGCAGGTGTGGAATCCCCAGCAGCTCGGCGCCTTCATCCGACACGTCAGGGGCGACCGGTTCTTCGCCCTGTGGCTGCTCGTCGCCACCACGGGGTTCCGCCGCGGCGAGCTGGCCGGTCTGCGGCGCCGGGACGTCGACCTCGAGCGCGGCAGGGTGTCCCCGAGCGTGCCACGCGTCGTGGTGGCCGGTCGGGCCCAGGAGTCCGAGACCAAGACAAGGGCGGGCATCCGATCCCTGGCACTGGATCCCGACACGGTCGCCGCCTTGCGCGACTTCATCGAGGGCTGGGAGCAGGAACGTCTCCTGCTCGGGCAGGACACGGAGCTGTTGTTCGTGTGGCCCGACGGCCGACCGCTGCACCCAGACACGATCACGGCACTCTTCCACAGGCACTGTGCCTCTGCAGGACTCCCCCGCATCCGATTGCACGACGTGCGGCACTCCTACGCCACGGCCGCCCTCCTCGCGGGCGTGCCGGCCAAGGTCATCAGCGAGCGGCTCGGGCACGCGACCGCCGCGTTCACCCTGCAGACCTACGCTCACGTCATCCCCGGAATGGACGAGGACGCCGCCAACAGCGTGGCCGCCCTCATCCTGGGCGGGCACGAGCCCGTGGACGGCGCCGTACGCATTTCCGTACGCACCGAGCCCCAGGAAGAGGACAAAAAGAACTGGCCTGGGACGAAGTCCCAGGCCAGCGGTGGTAGCGGGGGCAGGATTTGAACCTGCGACCTCTGGGTTATGAGCCCAGCGAGCTACCGAACTGCTCCACCCCGCGTCGGTGAACCCAACCTTACGGGACACCGGACGCGGACTCAAAATCGAGCGGACCCGCTGGCGCTAGTTCGAGGGCGACGCCGAGGGACTGGCGGACGCCGGAGGGCGACGGCGACGCGCTGGGCGTCGTCTTGCCCGCCGCGACGAGAGCCCGCTGCACCAGGGCGCGCGCGTCGTCCTGGGCGGTGGCGTAGCCCTTGAGGTCGCCGGCCTGCAGCGCCTTCTGGGCCGCGGCGAACTTCGCCTCCGCCTGCCGGAGCAGCTGACGCACGTCTCCCGAGACCTGTCCCCCGGTGCCTCCCGTGCCGCCGGTGACCCCGCTGCCGGGAGTGACGTCGTCGGCCTGCGACGACGAGATCCCGAGCACGTCGTCCAGGGCAGCCGTCAGCGTCGTGCCGATGCCGACCTGCTCACCGAACGACACGAGCACGTACCTGCAGCGCCGGATAGGTGCCCGCGCCGCTCTTGCGCTGCGTGTAGAGCGGCTGGACGTAGAGCAGCCCGTCGCCCACGGGCAGCGTCAGCAGGTTGCCGTAGACCGCCTTGGAGTTGGTCCTCGAGAACGCCAGCAGCTTGTCCTGGATGTCGGGGTCCTGGCCGAAGTTGTTGGCGATCTGCGACGGACCGGGCACCTGGGTGTTGCTGGGCAGCCGCAGGATGCGGATCGTGCCGTAGTCCGCGGCTGGCCGGCGTCGGCGTCGACGGAGATGAACGACGCGAGGTTCTGCCGGTTGTTCGGGACGTAGACGCTGGTCAGCGAGAACACCGGGTCCTGGCCGTCGCCCGGCGTCTTGACCGAGAGCCGGTAGGGCGGCTGCTTGTTCTGCTTGTTCTCCGGGTCCTCGGGGACCTTCCACTTGTCGCTGCCGTCGTAGAACGTCTTCGGGTTCGTGACGTGGTAGGCCGCGAGCATGTTGCGCTGCACCTTGAACAGGTCCTCGGGGTAGCGCATGTGCGCGAGCAGGTCCGGCGAGATCGCGGACTTCGGCTTCACCAGCCCGTCGAACGCGCCCTCCCACGCCTTGAGGATCGGGTCCTTGTCGTCCCACTCGTACAGCTCGACCGAGCCGTCGTACGCGTCCACCACGGCCTTGACCGAGTTGCGCATGTAGTTGATCTCGTCGGTGGGCAGCGTGGCGTACGTCGTGTTGGGGCTCAGCGCGTCCGAGGTCATGGACCGCAGCGAGTCCTTCTCGCTGTTCGGGTAGTGGTCGGTCGTCGTGTAGCCGTCGAGGATCCACTTGACGCGGCCGTCGACCACCGCGGGGTAGGAGTCCCCGTCGACGGTCAGCCACGGCGCGACCTTCTGCACCCGGTCGCGCGGGACCCGGTCGTAGATGATCCGGGAGTTCTCGTTGACCCGGCTCGACAGCACGATGTTCGGCTCGCTGAACTTCACGGCGTACGCCAGCTTGTTGAACAGGTTGCCGATCGAGACGCCGGCCTGGCCGTCGTAGGTGTTGGTGGTCGAGTTCGACCCCTGGCCCTCGGGCAGGTCGAGCTCGAGGTTCTTGCCGCCGGGCGCCTTGCCGACGATGGAGTAGTCGGGGCTGTTCTCGCCGAAGTAGATCCGCGGCTGGTAGCCGTTGGCGAACATGTCGGTCAGGTCGCCCTTGGGCGGCAGGTCGCGCTCGGCCCACACGGGCTTGCCGTCGCTGTTCACGACCGGCGCGTTGTTGCGGTCCCGCTGGTTGCCGTAGGCCGCGACCACGCCGTAGCCGTGGGTGTAGACGGTGTGCTCGTTGGCCCAGTTGCGCTGGCCGTCGGGCAGGCCGTTCTGGTCGAGCTCGCGGACCGCGATGACCATGTCGCGGACCGTGCCGTCGACCTTGTAGCGGTCGACGTCGAGCACCGGCGCGACGTTGTAGTAGCCGCGCACCTGCTGGAGCTGCTCGAACGCGTTGGACACCAGGGCCGGGTCGAGCAGCCGGACGCCGGGCAGCGACTGGGTGTCGGACTTGAGCTGGTCGGCGCTGAGCGTGAGGTTCGCGTCGTACTGCGTGACCTTGGTCTTCGAAACGCCGTACGCCGCGCGGGTCGCGTCGATGTTGTTCGCGATGTAGGGCCCCTCCTTGTCCGGCTCGGAGGGCTTGACCTGGAACTGCTGGACGATGCCCGGCCAGATCACGCCGAGCAGGATCGAGGAGAGCACCAGCAGGACGAGGCCGACCGACGGCAGCATCCAGGTCCGGCGGAACACGTTGGCGAAGAACAGCACCGCGCAGATGATCGCGATGAAGGTGAGGATCGTCTTGGACGGCAGCACCGCGTTCTTGTCGGTGAAGCCCATGCCCGTGAACAGGCTGCCGTTGTCGGTGGTCAGGTTGTAGCGGTCCAGCCAGTAGTCCAGCGCCTTGATGAGCACGAACAGCCCGGCCAGCACGGAGATCTGCACCTGCGCGGCCCCGGAGAGGCGGTCCTGCTTCACCTGCAGGCGGATGCCGCCGAACAGGTAGTGCACGATCGCGGCGGCGAGCAGGCTGAGCACGGTGAGCGCCAGGCCGAAGTCGACGAGGTAGTGCAGCCACGGCAGGTCGAAGACGTAGAACCCGACGTCCTTGTTGAAGTACGGGTCCTTGGTGCCGAACGGCGTGCGGTGCCGCCAGAGCAGGAACTGCCGCCACTGCCCGGAGCCGGATCCGCCGGCGAACAGGCCGAGCACCACGGCGATCGCGATGACCAGCCAGCGGCGCAGCGGGTCGACGACCTCGCGGTAGCGGTCGAGGTTGACCTGCTCCTGGGAGGCGGGCCGGAACAGCGGCCGGAACCGGTAGGCGATGACCACGTTGGCCGCGACCGCGAGGCCCATCACGAGCCCGAAGACCAGGAACAGCAGCACCTTGGTGCCGAGCACCTTGGTGAACACCGAGGAGTAGCCGACGCTGCGGAACCACAGCCGGTCGGTGTAGACGCCGGTGAACACCGACACCAGGAAGAACGCGATGACCAGCACGATGATCGTGCCGATCAGCGCCCGGGACCGCGGGGGCGAGCCCTGCGCGGACCCGCGCCGGGCCTGCTCGGGGGTGCCGTCGTCGAAGATTCCGCTCACGCTGTCTCGTCCGTCCCGTTTCCGTCAGTTCTCGAGGGTTCCGCGCACCAGCTCCAGGAGCGCCGGGACCAGGTCCGGCGCCTCCAGGACGGAGAGCGGGTCGTCGTGCGACCGCAGCCGCAGCGCACAGTACGTCGATCCGTCCCGGGTCGCGCCCGCCACGATGCGGACCTCCTGGCGGTCGGGGTGCTGCGCGGCGTACTCCTCCGCGCTGCGGGCGTCGTCCGGGAGCTGGTCGTCGGCGCCCGGGGGCAGCACGAGCCGCTCGACCACCGCGGCGCAGCCGAAGACCTCGGCCGGCCACATGATCTGCTCGAGCACCGACTCCAGGGACTTGTCCTGCGGCACGTCGTCCTGCTCGACGGGTGTCAGCGTCCCCGCGCCGTCGGACTCCGCGAGGCCCATCGCGGCGGCCAGCGCCGGCTCGCGCTGCACGAGGTCGGCGGTCGGCACCAGGGCGTAGAGCCGGGCGGGCTGGTCCCAGCCCGCCTCGGCGGAGTGCTGCTCGATCTCGCGGACGGCGGCGCGCAGCACCGGGTCGACGGGGACCTGCTCGGGGGTCTCGGTCATGAGCAGGCCGGCAGCTTGGCGCTCGGGTCACGGGCGTAGCTCTTCAGCGACGTGACCGCACTGTGCATGGTCGGGGCCTTCACGAGCGTGATGTCGTCCTTCGTGACGTCGGCTTTCAGGGCGGAGTCGCAGTTGGCCGGAGGCACGAGGAAGATCTTCGCCCCCGCGTCGGCGGCCGCGACGATCTTCTGCTGGATCCCTCCAATGGGTCCAACGCGTCCCTTGGCCGTGATGGTTCCCGTTCCCGCGATGTCGCTGCCACCGCTGAGCGAGCCGGGCGTGAGCGTGTCGTAGACACCGAGGGAGAAGATCAGGCCGGCGCTGGGTCCGCCGATGTCCTCGCCGAGCCGGACGGACACGTCGAACGGGAAGTCGTAGCCGGGCTGGACCTGCACGCCCACGACGGCCTTCTTCGGGTCGTCCGGGGAGGCCTTCGGGGTGACGGTGACCGTCTTGGTCTTCCCGTCCCGGCGTACGACGACCGTGGCGGGCTTGCCGACCCCGGTCTTCTGGATCGCGTCGGTCACCTGCTCGACGTCGGTGATCTCGGTGCCGTTGACGCTGACGACCCGGTCGCGCGTCTCGAGCTTCCCGTCGGCCGGGGCGCCCTTGGTGACGTCCACGATCTCGACGCGCAGCGGCAGCTTGTAGCCGAGCTCGTGCAGCGCGGCGGCGATCGCCAGGTCCTGGGAGCTGACCATCTCGACGGCGCTCTGCGTCTCGACGTCCTGCGCGCTCTGCTCGGGCGGGTAGATCACGTCGCGGGGATAGACCGCGCGGGCCCCGTCGAACCAGGCGGTGAGCGCCTCGCCGAGGCCGATCTTGTGGGTGGGGTTCGTCACCGAGACGGTCGTCAACCGGAGGTCACCGTCGGTCTTGTAGGTCCGGTGGCCCTTGACGCTGATGATCGGCTTGCCCGCCGAGCTGCCCAGCACGTTGACGGTGGGGCCGGGGCTCTCCGTGACGTAGGGCACCGGCAGGAAGACGGCCGTCGCCAGCAGCAGCACCAGCAGCGAGAAGACCAGGATGCTGGCCAGGCTGCGGCGGTTCATGGCGCAACCTTCTCATTGGCCGACAACTACGCGGAGCGACGGGTGCTGTCCTGCCCGGCGCGCGAGGGACGCACCGCGATGCCGGTGCTGCGGTCGCGGGCGACCGGCGGTCCGGCCCGTCCGGCTCCCGGGTGCTCCTTGACGATCGCCTGCGCGAACCTGGCGTACGCCGCGTCGGAGCGGTCGGTCTCCTCGCGCTGCGGTCGCCCGGCCCACGCGGCCCAGGCCATCGCGAGCACCAGGACCACGCCCGAGGGCACCAACCACAGCAGGATCTCCACGCCGCCAGCCTAGGGAGCCGGGGACGGCTGCCCGGTGTGCCACGCCGCCGGGGGCGGGGCCCTAGGGCGTGCCGACCCACTCGTCGCTGCCGTCCTCGAACAGCTGGTGCTTCCAGATCGGGACCGTCGACTTGAGCTCGTCGATCAGGGCGCGCGTCGCCTCGAACGCCTCGCCCCGGTGGGCGGCGGCCGTGGCCACCACGACGGCGGCGTCGCCGATCTCGAGCCGGCCGACCCGGTGCACCGCGGCGACCGCCAGGACGTCGTACTCGTCGGCGACGTGCTGGGCGACGTCGACCAGCCGCTGCAGCGCGGTGGGGTGCGCGGAGTAGTCCAGACCGGTGACGCCCTGGTCGTGGTCGTGGTCGCGGACGTTGCCGACGAAGACGTCGACGCCGCCGGCCCCGCGGTGGGCGAGGGCGTCCAGCACCTCGGCCACGTCGAGCGGGCCCTCCCGCAGGTCGACGAGGCGTACGACGGGCAGGTCGCCGGGCACGGCTTCGGTCACCCGGCGAGGGTACTCACACCCGGGGGCCCGTTGGACGCGGCGAGTAGTTTGGACCCATGAGCAACGACCCCGACGACGAACAGCCCAACCCGTTCAAGGGCACGCCGTTCGAGCAGATCTTCAACGCCTTCGGGGGCGCAGGCGGTCCGGGCGGGGCCGGTTTGCCCGGCATGCCCGGTGGGGCGGGGATGCCCGACCTGTCCGCGTTGATGAGCCAGATGCAGGCGATGATGGCGCCGCACGAGGGCTCCGTGAACTGGACCCTGGCCAAGGACGTCGCGCGACGCACCGTCGCGGAGCAGCCCGACCCGTCCCCCACCGACCGGCAGGGCACCGACGTCGCCGACGCGCTCCGGCTCGCCGACCACTGGCTCGACTCCGCCACCGAGTTCCCCTCCGGCGTCACCTCGACGGCCGCGTGGAGCCGCGCCGAGTGGGTCGAGCAGACCATCGACGTGTGGCGGGTGCTCGTGGAGCCGGTCGCCGAGCACGTCGTCTCCGCGATGGGCAACGCGCTGCCGCCCGAGGCGCAGCAGATGGCCGGTCCGCTGATGGGGCTGCTCGGCCAGGCCGGCGGCGCCATGTTCGGCGGCCAGGTCGGCCAGGCCCTGGGCGGTCTCGCGGGCGAGGTGCTGAGCGCCTCCGACATCGGCCTGCCCCTCGGCCCGAGCGGCAAGGCCGCGCTGCTGCCCGTCAACGTGGCGGCCTTCGCGGAGGGCCTCGACGTCTCCGCCGACGACGTGCTGCTCTACCTCGCGCTGCGCGAGGCCGCCCACCAGCGGCTGTTCGCGCACGTGCCGTGGCTGCGCGGCCACCTGCTCGCCGCCGTCGAGGACTACGGCCGCGGCACCACCATCGACGTGTCGAAGATCGAGTCGTCCATGCGCGACATCGACCCCGCCGACCCGTCCTCGATCCAGGACGCGCTCGAGGGCGGCCTGTTCGAGCCGGAGAAGACCCCCGCCCAGCAGGCCGCGCTGACCCGGCTCGAGACGGCGCTCGCGCTCGTCGAGGGCTGGGTCGACGAGGTCGTCGGCCAGGCCACGGAGACCCGGATGCCCAGCGCCGGCCGGCTGCACGAGGCGATGCGCCGCCGCCGGGCCGCGGGCGGTCCCGCCGAGTCCACGTTCGCCGCGCTGGTCGGGCTGGAGCTGCGGCCCCGGCGGCTGCGCGACGCCTCCGCGCTGTGGGGCTCGCTGCGGTCGCGGCAGGGCCAGGACGCGCGCGACGCGGTCTGGACGCACCCCGACCTGCTGCCCACCTCCGCCGACCTCGACGACCCGCTGGGCTTCCGCGAGGGCGCGGTGCCCGCCTCGGAGGAGCTCTCCGACGACGAGTTCGACGCCGCGCTCGCCGCGCTGCTCGACAACGAGAGCGGCGGCGACCCGGAGGCCGGGCCCACCGCCCCGTGACCGCGCTGCACGCCGACGCGCTCGCCACCCTGCGGGCGTGGCGGACGGCCGATCCGGAGCAGGAGCGGCTCCGCCGGAGGTACGTCGACCACCTCGACGCGCACCCGGACGGCGCCGAGCGGGACTGCCCCGGAGCACACCTGACCGCGGGCGTGCTGGTGCTGTCGGCCGACCGCCGCCACGTGCTGCTCACCCTGCACGCCAAGGCCCGCCGGTGGTTCCACCTCGGCGGTCACTGCGAGCCGGACGACGCGACGCTCGGCGGGGCCGCGCTGCGCGAGGGCGTCGAGGAGGGCGGCATCCCCGGGCTCGTCCTGGTCCCGGAGCCGCTGCACCTCGACGCGCACGTCGTCGACTTCTGCGGGGAGCACGAGCGGGTCACCCATCTCGACGTACGTTTCCTGGCGCTGGCGCCCGACGGCGCGGTGCCCGAGGTCAGCGAGGAGTCCCTCGACGTGCGGTGGTGGCCGGTCGACGCGCTGCCGACCGACGAGCCCGAGATGCGGCGGCTGGTCGACGCTGGTGTCGCGAGCGCTCAGTCGTCGCGGGCCATCTGAGCCGCGCCCTCGTCGGAGCAGTCCGGCGGGTCGGCCTCGATGCCCAGCTGGGACGCGGCGGCGACGCCCTCGAGGAAGCCCTTGGCGCGCTCGGCCTTCGGGTAGCGGTCCACCCACGCCCAGAACGCCGGGGTGTGGCCGGACTCGAGCAGGTGGGCGAGCTCGTGCACCAGGACGTAGTCGATGACCCACGAGGGCATGCCCTGCAGCCGGGTCGAGAGCCGGATCGACCGGTCGCTCGGGGTGCAGCTGCCCCAGCGGCTGTTCTGGTTGGCGACCCAGCGCACCTGGAGCGGCACCGCGAGGCCGTCGAGGTGCTTGGCGCTCAGCTCCGCGGCCCGCGACGTCAGCCCGGCGTCGCTGGGGCGCCGGCGCTTCTCGGACCGCTCGAGGCGGGCCAGCATGGTGGCGACCCACTCCTTCTCCTCGGCGCGGGTGAACCGGGCCGGGACGAGCACCACGACCTTGTCGTCCTCGCGGTAGGCCGCGACCGTGCGCCGGCGCTTGCGCGAACGCCGGACCTCGACGACGGGGCCGTCCCCCGGGCCGTCGTCGGCAGTCGTCTGCGCGGCGCTCATGTGAGGCAGATTACCGGCTCGCCCACTCCAGCAGCCGTTGCGCGGGCCACGTCGTGACGATCCGGTCCAGCGGGACGCCGAGCCGCTCGGCCCGCTCGGCGCCGTGCACGAGGAAGTCGAGCTGCCCCGGGGCGTGCGCGTCGCTGTCGATCGAGAACAGGCAGCCGGCCTCCAGGGCGAGCGCCACCAGGTCGTCGGGCGGGTCGCAGCGCTCGGGTCGCGAGTTGATCTCGACGGCCACGTCGTGCTCGGCGCACGCCGCGAACACCGCCTCCGCGTCGAACTCGCTCTGCGGCCTGCGTGCCCCGCCCGCCCTTGACCAGCCGGCCGGTGCAGTGGCCGAGCACGTTGGTGCGCGGGTTGCGCACGGCGCCGAGCATCCGCCGGGTCATCGGGGCCGAGTCCATCCGGAGCTTGGAGTGCACGGAGGCGACCACCACGTCGAGCCGGTCGAGCATCGCGTCGGTCTGGTCGAGGGAGCCGTCGTCGAGGATGTCCACCTCGATGCCCTTGAGCAGCCGGAACCCGTCCCCCAGGTGCTCGTCGACCGCCTCGACCACCTCCAGCTGCCGGGTGAGCCGGGCCACCGACAGCCCGTTGGCCACGGTCAGCCGGGGCGAGTGGTCGGTCAGGACGACGTACTCGTGGCCGAGCTCGAGCGCGGTCATCGCCATCTCCTCGATCGGCGAGCCGCCGTCGGACCAGTCGGAGTGCGTGTGCAGGTCGCCGCGCAGGGCCGCGCGGTAGGCCTCGCCGCCCTCGACGAGCGGACCGGCGGTGGCCTCGAGCTCGGTGAGGTACGCCGGCACCTCCCCCGCCAGGCACTGCTCGACGATCGCGGCGGTCTTGGCGCCGATCCCCGGCAGCTGCCGCAGGGTGCCCGCCTCGGCGCGGGCCCGGACCTCGTCGGGCGTCTGGGTGAGCAGGGTGGCGGCCGCACCGCGGTAGGCCTTGATCCGGTAGCTGTCGGCGAGCCGTCGCTCCAGCAGGAAGGCGATGCGGCGCAGCGCCGCCACCGGGTCGAGCGGTTCCGACGTCACGCGTGCTCCCTCGATCGTCCGACTCATTTCCGTCCACACCGTGTGCACGGCCATTCTTGCTGGTCAGCGCGGCGTGGGCGAGCGGTCCGCGCGTGTCCCCCACAGGGTTGTCCACGGGCTGCCCCCGCCGGGTCCACAGGGCGTGCGGCCGCCGTCCACACTTCGTCCACAGGGTTATCCACAGGGGTGGACGACGGCGCCGTTGACCCGGGCCGGAGCCCCACCTAGGTTGGTCCGCAGATGAGGCCCTCGGCCGAGTCGGTGCGCCGTTCGCAAGGGGAAGGCAAGCGGAGCACCGGTGAGGCAGAGGGCCTCTTTCTCGTCGCCTACCGCCCGGTGAACCGCGGCGGGCGCTTCTCCCGGGCGGCGGCGATGCCCTCCTGCAGGTCGGCGGTGGCCAGGGTGACCGGCTGGGCGAGCGCCTCCCACTGCACGGCCGCCTCGAAGTCCGCGTGCCCGCCGTCGCGCAGCGCCAGGGTGGTCAGCCGGCTGGCGATCGGCGCGGTCGCCGCGATGCCCGAGGCCACCTCCAGCACGCCGTCGAGGAACGTCTCCTCCGGCAGCACGTCGGAGACCAGGCCGAGCCGGAACGCCTCGTCCGCGTCGACCGTGCGCCCGGTCAGCAGCAGGTCGCGCGCGTGCGCCTCGCCGACCACGTGGGGCAGCAGGTACGTCGCCGCCATGCCGGCGTGCATGCCGAGCCGGACGAACGGCACGCCGAGACGAGCACCCGGCGCGGCGTACCGCAGGTCGCAGGCCAGCGCCAGGCAGAGCCCCGCACCGATCGCCGGTCCGTTGACGGCGGCGATCGTCGGCACCTCGAGCCGCCGGATCGACAGCCAGGCCCGGTAGAACGCGATCATCCGGGTGCGGAGGTGGTCCACCCCCGCGTCCGGCTCGCTCGCGATCCAGCCGGTGTTGCCGCCCGAGCAGAACGCACTGCCCGCCCCCGTGACGACCACGGCCCGCAGCTCCCGGTCGGCCGCGAGCTCGTCGACGGCGGCCACCCAGGACGCGGTCATCTCGTCCGACATCGCGTTGCGCTGGTCGGGGTTGTCCAGGGTCAGCACCGCCACCCCGTCGTCGCGACGGTCGAGGCGGAGGTGCGGGCGGGACGGCGTCGAGGGGGGCTGGCTCATGCGCGGGACCCTACCGACGGCGTACGCCGTGCGGGGCGTGGTGAGACGAGAGTCGCACCGGTCCGCCCGGAGCGGCCCGGAAGACCGGCAAATGCCACAAACAGGGCGCCTGCTGAGCGTGAAACGCCTCCGCGCAGCCCGCGCCTGCATGACTCGGCACCCCGCCTGCCGTAGTGTGCGAGGCGGTCGCCACCCGGCGCGGCCCCGGCGGGTCGTTCCTGACTCCCGCCGACGACCAGTTCGACGATAAGCAAGGAGGCCGTCATGGCGGAGACCTGGAGCGGCGAGTTCTACTGCGTGAAGTGCAAGGAGAAGCGCGAGGCGGAGGGCGAGGTCAAGGTGAACGACAAGGGCACCCGCATGGCCAAGGCCGTGTGCCCCGTTTGCAGCACCAACCTGAACCGCATCCTCGGCAAGGCCTGAGCACCGAGCGACTCAGTCTCTCTGCGGCGGGATCCCTCTCACGAGGGGTCCCGCCGCTGCTGTTGAGCGCCGCGACCTGTGGACGAGCGGTCGCGGCGCCGGCCGCCTGGGGGAGGCTGGCGGGCATGCGCCCGATCCTCCGTCCCGGCACCCACGTGCTGCGTCGCGGCGCCGGTGAGCTGCAGGTCGGGCTCGACCCGCGCCGTGCGCTGGTGCTCCCCGACAGCGCCCCGGTCCGCGAGTCCTTCCGGCTGCTGGGCGTCTCGGCCGACCTGACCGAGCACGCCGACCCCGGCGTGGTCGACCTGCTCGCCGAGCACGACCTGCTCGTCGACGAGCGGGCCCTGCTCCCCCTGCTCGCCTCGCCGGAGCTGCCGCGGCCGGCCACGGCCGCCCTCGCCCGCAGCGCGGGGTCCTCGGTCGGCGCCGTCCGCGACGCGCGCCGGCGCTGGCGCACCGAGGCCGTCGGCTTCGGCCCCGCCGACGGCCCCGACCTCCGCGGCGACCTGGTGGCGCTGCTGCGCGAGGCCGGGCTGCGCGAGCTCCGGGGCCGCTCCGCCCCCGACTGCGGGGTGCTGGTCGGCGTGGGAGAGCCGCACCGCGAGCAGCTCGACGCCTGGACACGCGCCGGCACCCCGCACCTGCTCGTCCGGCTCACCGAGGGGCGCGCGGTCGTCGGCCCGTTCGTCGTCCCCGGGCGCACCGCCTGCCTGCGCTGCCTCGACGCGCACCACGCCGACGCCGACCCGGCCTGGCCGCTGCTGGTCCGGCAGTACGCCGCCGCCGCCGTCCGCGACCGGGTCGACGGCGCCCCCGAGCCGGTCGACCCGCTGCTCGCGCGGCTGGCGCTGGCCTGGGCGGCCCGCGACCTCGCGGCGTACGTCGACGGCGGCCGCCCCTCCACCTGGTCGACCACCGTCACCCTGCAGGCGCGACCGGACGAGGTCGAGAGCCAGGCCTGGCTGCGGCACCCGGCCTGCAGCTGCAGCTGGGACTGACCTCACCCGCCCGCCTGGCTGACGACGTTGGACCCGTCGGCCACAATGGGGACCATGACGGACCTTCCGCGCAACGCAGTGCGACGCACGGCCCGGTTGGCGGCGCTGCCGCTGGGCTTCGCCGGTCGCACCGCGGTCGGGATGGGCAGGCGGATGGGCGGCGCCAACGCCGACGCCGTGATGATCGACGTGCAGCAGCGCACCGCCGAGCAGCTCTTCAAGACCCTCGGCGAGCTCAAGGGCGGCGCCATGAAGATGGGGCAGGCGCTCTCGATCATGGAGTCGGTGCTGCCGGAGGAGCTCGCGGAGCCCTACCGCAAGCAGCTCACCAAGCTGCAGGACTCCGCTCCCCCGATGTCGGCGACCACCGTGCACCACGTGCTGGCCTCCGAGCTCGGCACCGGCTGGCGCAAGAAGCTCGTGGAGTTCGACGAGGACCCGGCCGCGGCCGCCTCGATCGGCCAGGTGCACCGCGGCCGCTGGGCGGACGGACGGGCCGTCGCGGTCAAGGTGCAGTACCCCGG
This sequence comes from uncultured Actinomycetota bacterium, assembly GCA_963778095.1. Classification (GTDB taxonomy): domain Bacteria; phylum Actinomycetota; class Actinomycetes; order Propionibacteriales; family Nocardioidaceae; genus Nocardioides_B. Next base: position 112,062 of record CAVZTB010000012.1, read on the forward strand.
GGCCGGCGAGGCCCTGATGGCCGACCTGCGCCAGCTCAGCCGGGTGGCCCGCACGTTCGGCAGCATGGTGCCCGGCATCGACGTCAAGCCGCTGATCGCCGAGCTGCAGGCCCGGGTGGCCGAGGAGCTCGACTACCGGCTGGAGGCCGAGGCCCAGCAGGGCTTCGCCGACGCGTTCCGGGGCGACCCGGACTTCCTGGTCCCCGCGGTCGTCGCCCACACCGACAAGGTGCTGGTCTCGGAGTGGGTCGAGTCCTCCTCGTCCCTGGCCCGGCTGATCGCCGAGGGCACCCAGGAGGAGCGCAACCACTACGGCGCCCTCTACGTCCGGTTCCTGTTCGAGGGGCCCGCCCGCGCCGGCATGCTGCACGCCGACCCGCACCCCGGGAACTTCCGGGTGCTGCCGACCGAGGACGGCACGATGGGCGGGCTCGGGATCGTCGACTACGGCGCCGTGGCCCGGCTGCCCGAGAAGAGCCTGCCGCGCTCGATGGGCTCGCTGATCCGGATCGCGACGTACGACGACTACCAGGACGTCCTCGAGGGCCTGCGGGCCGAGGGCTTCGTCAAGCCCAACATCACCATCGAGCCGGGCGAGCTGCGCGACTACCTCGGCCCGTTCGTGGAGCCGGCCCTGACCGAGACGTTCGCGTTCTCGCGGGCCTGGATGCGCGAGCAGTTCCAGCGGATCCAGGACCCCCGGCAGCCCGGCTCGACGCTGGCGCTGCGGCTGAACCTGCCGCCGTCGTACCTGCTGATCCACCGCGTCTGGGTGGGCAGCATCGGCGTGCTCTGCCAGCTCGAGGCGGAGCTGCCGTTCCGGGCGATGCTCGAAGAGGCCCTGCCGGGGTTCGCGGAGGCCTAGGCTCGACCACCCGGCCGGGGCTACCACCACTCGCTGTCGAGCTTGCCCTCGATCGCGCGCAGGTGCTCGCGGGAGCAGGCCGTGCAGAAGACGCGCGAGCGACCGTTCTCGACGGCCGTCGTCCAGGTCAGCGGCAGGTCGTCGCCCGGCTCGGTCGTGCCGCAGAAGTCGCACGTCGCCATGCCCACGAGGATACGACCGGGCCCCGGCAGCGGATCGCTGCCGGGGCCCGGTCGTGTGGTGGTGTCGTGTTGCTGGGTGCTCGGTCCGGGACCGGTGCCCCCCGACGGCGTACTGGCCTCGGTGGTCGGGGGGCTCCGGTCTCAGAGCGAGCGGGCGAGGGCGAGACGCGCCTGCTGCGCGGCCCGCTCGGCCCGGCGGGAGAGCCGGCGGGCCATCGCGAGCTGGTGCCCGCGTCGCATGTCATGCGCCTCTCCCAGGCGCGCGGACATCTGTGCCCGCGCCAGGTCTTCGTTCATGAGATTCATCTTGGTGCTCCGGTTCGTGTGGTCGTTCATGGAAGGTGGTCCTTGGGGTCGGGCTCGGGCCGAGGGGTCTCGGTCAGAGCGAGCGGGCGAGCACGAGCCGAGCCTGGAGGGCTGCCCGCTCCGCGCGGCGCGAGGAGCGCCGGGCGAGCACGAGGTAGCGGCCGCGACGGAGTCGCTCGGCCTCCTCCAGACGCTGCGACTGCTGCGTCCGGGCGATGGAGTCGGTCGGGTACATGGCGTTCTGCTTTCGCTGGTGCTGGTCGGCTGATCGGGTGCTGCTGGTGTTCGGTGCTTCGGTGCTGCTGCTCGGCCTAGGCCGCCACGTCGTTCTTGCGGGGCCGGCCGCGGGGCCGCTTGCGTGGGATCACCACGCCCTGCAGGAACAGCTGGCCACCCCAGACCCCCCACGGCTCACGCCGTTCGAGGGCTCCGGCGAGGCACTCGGCACGGACCGGGCAGTCCAGGCAGAGCGCCTTGGCAACCTCGACGTCCTGCGGAGTCTCGGCGAAGAACAGCTCGGGGTTCTCCCGTCGGCACGGCAGCTGGTCCTCGTCGACCTCGTCCGCGGGGACCGCGTATGTGTCGAGGACGCTGATACTCATCTCTTTGTCACCTCCTTGTGAGAGTTGTTTCGTGTCTGGAGAAACAGAAAGGCCGCGGATCCCGGGTTTCGGGTTCCGCGGCCTGGAGGCTGCCGAGCTGATGACTTCGCATCTAGATCGGCGGACTCCAGGCGGAGGGACCCGGGAACGCACCCGTGGCGACGGCGACGCCCGTGACGAGGCGGTAGCCATCGATCACGAGGGTCGAGCCGAAGAGGGCGCACTTCTGGCCAGCGGCCGGGGAGACGGCGTCCGTCATCGGGAAGGCGCGCAGGGACGAAACCCGGGCGCGTCCGGAGACGGGCATGCCGAAGCCAGCGTGCTGGCTGAAGCTCACGATGTTGTTGACCACTGCGATCACCTCCTTCTGCTGACGAGCGCCGGCCTTGTCAGGGCCGTTGTGCGCGGACGAAAAACTCGAACGAGAGAAACGTACCGGGGAGGCCCTGTAAGCGGCAATCGATTTTTTGGGTATTTCCGAGAATTTCTCGAGCCGCAACGGGAGCTGGCCCGATCGGGCCATGCCGCACGGCCCTCAGGCGTCGTCGAGGGTGGCCTGGCCGTCGTCCGCGTCGACGGCCCCGCCGCCGACGAGGGTGAGCACGTCGTCGCCGTACTTCGTCGAGCTTGGACTGGCCGATGCCGTTGATCCTCAGCAGGGACTGGGGATTCGCGGGCTTGACCTCGGCGATCGCCTGCAGCGTGAGGTCGGTGAACACGACGTACGCCGGGACCTTCTCCTGGCCGGCCCGCTCGACGCCGCCAGGCGCGGAGCCGCTCGAACAGCTCCTCGTCGTAGGACGCCGGGCAGTCCTCGCAGCGACCCACCTTGCGCTCCGCGGTGGTGCCCAGCGGGGTGCCGCACTCGCGGCAGTGCGCGACGCTCTTGCGCTTGCGGGAGGACCCGCCGCGCGCCGGGCGCCTCGTCGGAGGCGGTCTGCGGGCGCAGTCCGGTGAGGAAGCGGGACGGCTTGCGGGACGACCGGCCGCCCGGGTTGCGGGCGAGCGCCCAGGAGACCGTGAGGCGGTGCCGGGCCCGGGTCATGCCGACGTAGAGCAGCCGGCGCTCCTCCTCGACCGCGGCCGGGGTGTCGGCGTAGATGATCGGCATGGTGCCCTCGTGCATGCCGGCCACGAAGACCACGTCCCACTCGAGACCCTTGGCGGCGTGCAGGGTGGCGAGCGTGACGCCCTCGGCGACCGGGGCGTGCTGCTCGGCGGCCCGTCGGTCGAGCTCGGCGACGAAGTCGGCGAGCGTGGCGTCGGGCTGCGCGGCCAGGAAGTCCTCGGCCTGGGACACGATCGCCTGCAGCGACTCCCACTTGTCGCGGACGTTGCCGCGGCCGCTCGGCGGCTGCTCGGCCCAGCCCATGCCGCCCAGCACGGCGCGGACCTCGGCCGCCAGCTCGGCGCCCGTGCCGGCCCCGCTGCGGGCGTTGCCCCGCAGCAGCGTGACGGCCTGCTTGACCTCGGCGCGGTCGAAGAAGCGGGCCGCGCCGCGCAGGACGTAGGGCACGCCGCGGGCGGCGAAGGCCTCCTCGAAGGCCTCGGACTGGGCGTTGATCCGGAACAGCACCGCGACCTCGCGGGCGGGGGTGCCGGCGTCCATCATGGCGCGGATCTCGCCGGCGACCTGCTCGGCCTCGGCCACCTCGTCGGAGTGCTCGGCGAAGCGGACCTCGGCGCCGCCCTCCTGCTGCGAGCGCAGCTGGACGCCGGCGCTGGGGGTGCCCGACAGCAGCCGGTTGGCGGCGTTGACCACCTGCGGCGTGGAGCGGTAGTTGCGGACCAGCTCGACGGACGTCGTCCCCTCGTGCTTCTTGGGGAAGTCGAGGAGGTAGGCGGCGTTGGCCCCGGCGAACGAGTAGATCGTCTGGGCCGGGTCGCCCACGACGCAGAGGTCGTCGCGACCACCGAGCCACAGGTCGAGCAGGGACGCCTGGATCGGGCTGACGTCCTGGAACTCGTCGACGACGAACCACTTGTACTGCTGGCGGACCTGGGCGGCGACCCGCTCGTCCTCGGCGAGCAGGGCCGCGGCGCAGCAGCAGCACGTCCTCCATGTCCATCCGGCCCTGGTCGCGCTTGACGTCCTCGTAGGTCGCGAAGACCCGCGCGACGGTCGCGGGGTCGGTGCCCGGTCACGGTGCGGCCGCGGGCCTCGGCGACCCGCGGGTAGTCGTCGGGGCGGACGTTGCTGACCTTGGCCCACTCGACCTCGCTGGCCAGGTCGCGCAGCGGTCGCCTGGTCGGTCTGCACCGCGGTTGCGGCGCGCGGCGTTGCCCATCAGGCCGAGCTTGGACTCGGTGAGGACGGGCAGCTCGCCGCCGTACACCCGGGGCCAGAAGAACCGCGGCCTGCCGCAGGGCCGCGGAGTGGAACGTGCGCGCCTGCACGCCGCCGGCGCCGAGGCTGCGCAGCCGCGTGCGCATCTCGCCCGCGGCGCGGGTGGTGAAGGTGACCGCGAGCACCTCGTGGGGGTTGTAGACGCCGGAGGCGACGCCGTAGGCGATCCGGTGCGTGATCGCCCGGGTCTTGCCGGTCCCGGCGCCGGCCAGCACCCGCACCGGACCCCGCAGGGCCGAGGCCACCGCGCGCTGCTCGGGGTCGAGCGCGTCGAGGAGCTCGTCGGCGCCCGGAGCGGGGCGTGGGACCGGCATCAGGGAACAATCTCCTCGGTTCGGATGTTGCTGGATTCGCTGTCGAACAGCCGTCGCACCGGCCAGATGCATCAGCGTAGACGCGAGGAAGGACAACCCTGTGAGCACGCCCGCCGTGACCATGTACTCCACCCAGTGGTGTGGCTACTGCCACCGCCTGAAGAGCCAGCTGGACCGCGAGGGCATCGCCTACGACGTCGTCGACATCGAGCGGGTGCCCGACGCCGCGTTCGTCGTCGAGCAGGTCAACGGCGGCAACCAGACGGTGCCGACGCTGGTGTACGCCGACGGCACCGCGCAGACGAACCCGTCGCTGGCGCAGGTCAAGGCAGAAGCTCGCCGCGATCGCCTGAGGCTCCGGCCTACCAGGACCCGGGCAGCGGCCCGCCGTACCACGCCTCGACCAGCGACCGGCTGATCGAGATGCCGCCGGGCAGCACCAGCGTCCCGGCCTCGGCCTCGGCCTTCATCTCCTCGCGGGTGAACCAGCGCGCGTCGCTGATCTCCGCCCCGTCGACCTGGATGTCGGTCGACGTGGCGCGGGCGAAGAACCCGACCATCAGGCTCTGCGGGAACGGCCACGGCTGGTTGCCGAAGTAGGTCACGTCGCCGACGTGCACGCCGGTCTCCTCGAGCGACCTCGCGGATCACCGCCTCCTCCAGGCTCTCGCCCGGGTCGACGAAGCCGGCCAGCGTCGAGAAGCGGCCCTCGGGCCACGCCGCCTGCCGGCCGCAGCAGCGCCCGGTCGCTCGCTCATCGGTGACCAGCATGATCACGGCCGGGTCGGTGCGCGGGAACTGCTGGTGGCCGTGCTCCTCGCAGCGCATCACGTGGCCGGCGTCCGTGGCGACCAGCCGGCTGCCGTCCCGCGGGCAGAACCGGTGGGTGGCGTGCCACTCGGCCAGCGCGATGGCGTGCACCATGAACCCGGCGTCCGGCTCCGGCAGCGACTGCACCACGGCCCGGAAGCCCGTCCAGCGGCCGTCGTCGGTCGGCTCGTCGACCTCGACCGCGAAGTGCGACGGCGCCGTCCCGCTCGCCGAGGAAGATCCGCAGCCCGTCCGCCGGCAGCGTCGCTCGCGGCCTGCCAGCGCACCGACTCGCCCGCCTCGTCGACCGGGAACTGCGTCCCCGCCACCGGCACGATGCGGGTCCGCGGGTCCGCCCAGGTCTCGGCCAGCCAGGCGTCGTCGGTGCGGCGCTCGCCGACCCGGTCGTGGGTGCGGACGGAGAGGGCGATGTCGGTCGATCCGGGTGCGGGGAAGGGCGAGTCGGTCACGTCGCGACCCTACGATGAGGCGCATGAGCACCCACATCGGCGCCGAGCCGGGCGCCATCGCGCCGTACGTCCTGATGCCCGGCGACCCGCTGCGGGCCCGGTGGATCGCCGAGACCTTCCTCGACGACGCGGAGTGCTACTCCGAGGTCCGCGGGATGCTCGGCTTCACCGGCACCTACCGCGGCGAGCGGGTGTCCGTGCAGGGCTCCGGCATGGGGCTGCCGTCCCTGTCGATCTACGTCAACGAGCTCTTCCGGGAGTACGACGTCCGCTCGATCGTCCGCGTCGGGTCCTGCGGCGCGCTGACCGAGGAGCTGGCGCTGCGCGACCTGGTCATCGCCTCCGGGGCGTGCACCGACTCGTCGATGAACCGGATCCGCTTCGAGGGCCTCGACTACGCGCCGGTCGCGGACTACGCCCTGCTCCGGGCCGCGCACGACGCGTTCGAGGCGCGCGACCTGTCGGTGGCGGCCAAGGTCGGGCTGATCTTCTCCAGCGACTCGTTCTACAGCCCGCGGCCGGAGCTCACCGCCCGGATGGTCGACTACGGCGTGCTCGCGGTGGAGATGGAGGCCAGCGCGCTCTACACGCTCGCGGCCCAGTTCAAGCGGCGCGCGCTGGCGATCTGCACGGTCTCCGACCACATCGTCACCGGCGAGGAGACCACCGCGCAGGAACGGCAGGAGACGTTCGGCGACATGGTCGGGATCGCCCTGGACGCCCTGCTCACGGTCGGCTGACGCCGGCGGCGGTCAGTCGCCGGAGCAGTCCCAGCGGCACTCCTCGACGTCCCACCAGCAGCGCAAGCCGTGCCGCGTGACGTGATCGACCTTGGGTGCCGGCTTCGGAGCGGCCGCGACGGGCTGCTCCGGGATGCGGGTCTCTGTGCTGTGCTCCTGGATCGTGGTCATGGTGTCCTCCTGGACCCATGCTGACCTCGCCGTAGGCCGAGCGCATGACGCGTCCGAGTCATCCCGGTCTGGTCAGGTCGGAGGCTGCCGGAGCAGGGCCTCGAGGTCCGCACGCCCCGCCAGGCCCGCGGGCTCGACGAGGTCGCCGGTGCGGACGTAGTAGAACGCGGCGCGGACCCGCTCGACCGGGACGCCGGCCAGCTCGGCCCAGGCCACGCGGTAGATCGCGAGCTGGAGCGGGTCGGCGGTCTGCGCCCGGTTGGTCTTCCAGTCCACGACCAGGAAGCCGTCCTGGCCGTCGACCTGCTCGGCGTAGACCGCGTCGATGCGGCCGCGCACCACCTGCCCGGCGAGCACCAGCGCGAACGGCGGCTCGACGGCGTGCGGCACCCGGTCGGCGAACGGACCGTTCTCGAAGCGCTTGACCAGCTCGCGCAGGTCGGAGTCGTCGTCGATGCCCTCGTCGCCGCGGCCGGGCAGCTCGTCGGGGTCGAGCAGGAGCTGCTGGCCGAACCGCGCCTCGACCCAGGCGTGGAAGCGGGTGCCGAACCGGGCGGACGGCGACGGCCGGCGCGGCATCGGCCGGACCAGGTCGCGGGCGAACGCCTCCGGGTCGTCGCGCAGCCGGGCCAGCGCGGTGGCCGAGAGGCTGGACGGGAGCGGGACGGCGATCTCGGTGGACCGGTCGCGCCGGGCCTCGTCGAGCAGCCGCCGGATCTCGTCGTCCCACTGCGAGATGCGTTCGAGGTGGAGCACGTCCTCGACCGCGTCCTCCGCGTCGGGCACCGCGGTCCGGACCCGGTCGGCCGCGTCCCGGCGCCGCTCGACCTCCGCCGTGTGGTGGGAGATCGGCCAGGGCTGGTCGGGCGAGTCCGCGGCGTAGGGGCTGGTCGTCGCCCTTGGCCGGCAGGTCGAGCCACTGGTCGGGCGCCTCGCCCCACTCCTCCATCGCCTCGCGGGTGCGCCGCAGGTAGTCCGAGGGGCCGAGCGGGTTCTTCAGGTGGCCGGCCCAGCACCAGGCCGAGACCGAGAGCAGGTGCCGCGCGCGGGTCCAGGCGACGTAGCCGAGCCGGAGCTCCTCGAGGGCGTCGTGCTCCTTGGCCGCCGCGCCCTGCGCCGCGATGTCCTCCGGGGTGTGGCCGGCGAGCTGGGGCAGGTCGCGGGCGTCGCCGCGCAGCGCCGCCGGCATCACGAACGGCACGGTCAGCCAGCTCGACCGGGTGCGGTTGGTCGGGAACTTGCGCTCGGAGACGCCGACCAGGAACACGGCGTCCCACTCCAGGCCCTTGGCCCGGTGGACGGTGAGCAGCTTGACCGAGTCGGCCTCCGACGGGGTCGCCACGTCGAGGCCCTGGCCGAACTCGTCCTCGGCCTCCAGCCAGGCGAGCAGGGCGGCCAGCGTGACCTGACCGTCGACGGCCTGGAACTCGGCGACGGCCTGCACGAACAGGTCGAGGTTCTCGCGGCGGGCCGCGGCCGCGGGGCTCACCGACGAGGCCAGCTCGACGTCGATGCCGGTGGTCTCGACGATCCGGCGGACCAGGTCGAGGATCGGCTCGCCGATGGCGGAGCGGAGCCGGCGCAGCTCGTCGGCCAGCAGGCCGAAGCGCAGCAGCGCCTCCTCGGAGTAGTCCAGGTCGCCGGGGTCCTCGAGGGCGTCGCACAGCGACGCGATCTCGGTCGGGTCGGCGCCCTCGACGGCGGCCTGCAGCTGGGCCTGCACGGAGTCGAACGACTCGCCCCCGGCCTGGCTGCCGGCCAGCTCGCGGGCCCGCCGGCCGAGCAGCGCGAGGTCGCGCGGACCGATCGCCCAGCGCGGCCCGGCCAGCAGGGTGAGCAGCGCGGCGTTGGCGGTGACGTCCTGGACCAGGGTCAGCGTGGCCACGACCTCGGAGACCTCGGGCAGCCGCAGCAGGCCCTTGAGGCCGACGATCTCGACCGGGATCTCCCGGTTGGTGAGCGCGTCGAAGACCGCGGCGGCGTGGGCGTTGTCGCGGGTCAGGACGCCGATCTCCTTCCAGCACGGCTCGTCGGTCGCGGCCGCCATCGCGGCGTGCGTCTCGATCACCCGGTCGGCGAGCCAGGCGAGCTCCTCGTCGTAGGTCTCGTGGACGATCGCCCGCACCTCCCCGGCGCGGCACCCGGCTTCGCCTCCAGCGGGAGCAGCTCGGGGCGCGTGGCGTAGAGCTCGGCGGCCAGGTGGTTGGCGGTGGCGAGGATGCGCGCGTCGGAGCGCCGGTTGACCGTCAGCGGGTACGTCGGAGCGCGGCCGTCGAGGGCCGGGAAGTCCTGGGCGAACTCGAGGATGTTGGAGACCGACGCGCCGCGCCAGCCGTAGATCGCCTGGTTGGGGTCGCCGACCGCCGTCACCGGGTGGCCCGACCGGAGTCGGCGTCCGGGCCCGAGAAGAGCCGGCTCAGCATCAGGGCCTGCGCCACGGAGGTGTCCTGGTACTCGTCGAGCAGCACGATCTTGAACTTCGCGCGCTCGATCTCGCCCACCTCGGGGCAGTGCTCCGCGAGCCGGGCGGCGAGCGCGATCTGGTCGGAGAAGTCCATCAGCCCGAGGTGGGACTTGAGGCCGCGGTAGGCCTCGACGAGACCGAGCAGCTCGGCGCGACGGTCGATGGCCAGGATCGCCTTCTCGTTGCGGGCGAGGTAGGTCTTGCGGTGCTCGGAGGCCATGCCGGCCACGAAGAGCGGACGCTGGGCGGCGTCGTAGGCACGGACCTCGTCGGGGTCGACGAGGTGCTCGCTCATCTCGGCGTCGAGCGAGAGGAGGTACTGCACGACGTGACGCGGCGAGTCGCTGAGGTGCTCGACCGGGGCGGTGTAGCGCTGCACGGCCCGGGCGGCGAGCTGGTAGCGGCTGGCGTCCGCGATCAGCCGGGTGTCGGGCTCGTGGCCGATCCGCAGGCCGTGCTCGGAGAGCAGCGCGGAGGCGTAGGAGTGGTAGGTCGAGACCGTCGGCTCCTCGACCTCGTCGGCGTCGGCCTCCGCGGCGGACGGGACCCGCGCGTCGCGGGCCGGGAGCAGCCCGGCCTGGCGCAGGCTGTCGCGGATCCGCTTGGCCAGCTCGGCGGTCGCCTTGGTGGTGAAGGTCAGGCCGAGGATCTCGCCGGGGCGACCCGGCCGGTCGCGACCAGCCAGACCACCCGGGCGGCCATCACCGTGGTCTTGCCCGACCCGGCGCCGGCGATCACGACGGCGGGCTCGAGCGGCGCGGTGATGGCGGCGAACTGCTGGGCGCTGAAGGTGAAGTCCTCCCCGAGCAGGTCGCGCAGCTGCTCGGGGGTGTTGATCTCGCGCGGCGTCACGACAGCACCGTCCCGGCGGCCTTGTCGGGGCAGATCGCCTGGAAGGAGCAGCGCTCGCAGTGCGTGCCCGGGCGGGCGACGAACTCCTCGGCCCGCAGGGTGCGGGCGGCCTGCATGAGCTGCTCCTCGACGAGCCGCACGCCGTCGCTGGGCGCCTGCGGCTGTTGCTGCTGCACCTTGGGCAGGTCGTCGCCGAGACGCAGCTGGACGAGCTCGGCACCGCCCGAGGTCGCCGGCCGGCCGACGAGCTCGTCGGCGGCGCCGTGGTCGACGGCGAGCTGGTAGAGCCCGAGCTGGGAGTGCCGCTCGACCTCGGGACCGGTGGGGGCGTACTTCCCGGTCTTGAGGTCGACGACGACGACGCGGCCCTCCTCGTCGAGCTCGAGCCGGTCGGCGTAGCCGTGCAGCCGGACGACCTGGCCGTCGGGCAGGGTGACCTCGGCGCGCAGCCGCGGCTCGGTCGCGACGACCGTGCGGGCGCCCGGGCTGCTGGTGCCAGGCGACGAACCGGGCCAGGGCCGCCTCGACCGCCTCGCGCTCACGGGCCCGCGACCACGGCGTGCGGAACTCCATGCGGCCCCACACCTCGTCGACCAGGGCCATCAGGTCGTCGGTCGGTGGCCGAGGTCGCCGGAGGCGATCCGCTCGGCGATCGCGTGCACGACCTTGCCGAACCCCTGGCTGGTCGAGCTGACCACCTCTCCCCCGGCCTCGCGCTGCAGGAACCACTGGGCCGGGACAGGTGAGCAGGCCCTCGAGGGCGCTGGCCGAGAGGGTGAGCGGCTGGTCGTCCGGCCGGACCGGCCGCTCCGGAGCGAGCGGAGCCGCGCAGCCCCCACCAGGTCGCCGGGTCGGCGCTCGGCGGCGACCGGGCGGCCGTGCACCTCGGTCGTCGGCGAGCAGGCGCAGCCGGCGGGCGGCGGCGTGCCGCAGCGGCTCGGGCTGCGTCGGGGTCGGCGACGGTACGGCGCAGCTCGGCGACCAGGCCGTCCATCGACAGCGGCCGGCGCGGCCGGCCGATCCGGTGCTCGGGGTCGCGGCCGAGCTCGGCGACGAACCGCGACGGCTGCTCGCCGTCGTCGTCGGGCGACTGCACGGCGGTGACGACCAGCCGCTGCCGGGCCCGGGTGCAGGCGACGTAGAACAGCCGGCGCTCCTCGGCGAGCATCGCCGACGCGGGTCAGCGGCGGGAGCAGGCCCGTCGACGCCCGATCCGGTCGGCCTGCAGCAGCGAGTCGCGGCGGCGCAGGTCGGGCCAGCTGCCCTCCTGCACGTGCGCGACGACGACGAGCCGCCACTCCAGGCCCTTGGACGCGGTGGGCGGTGAGCAGCCGGACCGCCTCGCCGCGCACGCCCCGGTCGGCCAGCGTGTCGGCAGGGATCTCCTGCGCGCGCAGGGTGTCGAGGAACTCGCGGACGCTGGTGTGCCCCTTCTGCTCCTCGGCCCGCGCGGCCTGCTCGAACAGCGCGCAGATGCGCGTCGAGGTCGCGGTGGGCCAGCCGGGCCCCGTGGCCGCCCGCCTGGGTGGCGACGCGCAGCCGGCGTCCCCAGTCGGAGCCGTCCCACAGCGTCCACAGCACCTCCTCGACGGTGGCGCCGTCGTCGAGGTCCTCGCGGGCCTGCGCGACGAGGCCGGCCAGCCGCAGCGCCCGGCGGGCGGGCTCGCCGTCCAGGCCGGTCGAGCGACCCGGGCTCGAGCACGGCCCGGCGGACCAGGTCGCGGGCCGCGGCGGCCCGGTCGCGGGCGCGCAGCGCCCGGGTCAGCGCGCGGACGTCGGTCGCGTCGAGGCCGCCGAGCGGCGAGGTGAGCAGCGCCTCGACCCGGTCGGCGCCGACGAAGTCGTCGTGCGTGGGGTCCTCGACGTCGGCGTCCACCACGACCGCCAGGGCGCCGAGCAGCGGCAGCACCGCCGGCTCGCGGACCAGCGGCGTCTCGTCGCTGGCGACCTCGACGGGCACCCCGGCGCGCCGCGAGCGACCGGCGCAGCGCTCGGGATCGACGCCGCGGCCCGAGCGGACCAGCACCGCCATGTCGGACCAGCCGACGCCGTCCTCGAGGTGGGCGCGCCGCAGCAGGTCGGCGACGTGCTCGGTCTCGGCCCGGGCGGTGTCGAAGGTGAGCACCTCGACGGAGCCGTGGCCGAAGGCGTTGTCGGCCGGCTCGGGCGAGCGGAAGGCGGCGTACTGCTCGCGCGGGATCGACCCGGTCGATCGCGATGGAGGCGGCGATCGAGCGCGAGGCGCGCAGCAGCCGCGAGCCGAAGCGCCGGGTGGTGCCGAGCGCGACCACCGGCGGCCGGGGCGCCGTCGGCGCGGTCGGGAACGCGGCGGGGAAGTCGAGGATGCCGCGCACGTCGGCGCCGCGGAAGCCGTAGATCGACTGGTCGGGGTCGCCGACGACGGTGAGGTCGCGGCCGTCGCCGGCGAGCGCCCGGAGCAGCGCGACCTGGCTGGGGTCGGTGTCCTGGTACTCGTCGACGAAGACGTGGCGTGAACCGCGCGCGCAGCTCGTCGCGGTGGACCTGGGCCTCGATCACGGCGCGGGCGATCAGGTCGGGGTAGTCGATCGCGCTCTGGTCGCCGAGGACGTCGAGGTACTGCTCGAGGAACAGCCCCGCCGCCTCGAACTCCGGGACCCTCTCGGCGCGCCCCAGCGCGACCAGCTGGTCGGGGTCGAGCCCGCGCTCGCGGGCCCGCGACAGCACCGTGTGCACCTCGCGCGCGAAGCCGCGGGTGCCGACGGCGGCGCGCAGCGGCGTCGGGCCACCGCACCGACTCGGGGTTGTCGGTGAGCAGCTCCTGGAGCACGACGTCCTGCTCGGGGGCGGAGAGCAGCCGCAGCGGCGCGGCGTACAGCTCGGCGGGCGAGTAGCGCCGCACCAGGCCGTAGGCGAAGGAGTGGAACGTCGAGCTCAGCGTGGTCGCCATCGTGCGCCCGAGCCGGGCGGTGACCCGGTCGCGCAGCTGCTCGGCGGCCTTGCGGCAGAAGGTCAGCGCCAGCACCGAGTCGGGCGAGGCGCCCCGGCGCTCGATGCGGTCGACGATCGCCTCGACCAGCGTCGTCGTCTTGCCGGTGCCGGGGCCGGCCAGCACGAGCAGCGGCCCGCCCGGGTGGTCGACGACGGACTGCTGGAACTCGTCCAGCACGGGCGGCGCCACCGGTGCGGACCGGTCGAGGGCGAGCCGGTACGTCGTCACGGCACCATCACATCACCGGCGGCCGACAGAATCGTTCACCGGTGCAGCCAGCGGTCGAGCCGCCGGCTCAGGAACGGCAGCACCAGGTAGGTCATCACCGGCGTCATCACGACGGTCGTCGCCAGCACCCGGGGTACGACGGACAGGGTCGGCGCCACCGCGCCCAGCAGCAGAGCGGCGGCCAGGCTCAGCGGGAAGAACGCCGTCCAGATCATCACCGCCTGCTTCCACCGGGGCGGCGCCTTGGGCAGCGGCCGGAGGTCCTGCACGTCGTGCTCGAGCGGGTCGTCGAACCAGCCCTCGATGCCGGTCCGGCGCTCGCGCAGCGACTCCCCCACCAGGCCCTGCGCCGAGCCCAGCCACCAGTCCCGCTGGTCCGAGGCCTCCCACGCGCCCAGCGAGTCGGCGCTGTCGAAGCGGTAGAGCATGTGCCACTCGTCGGAGTCGGCGCTCGGACGCACCCAGCCGGTGCCGAGGAACCCCGGGAACCGCTCGGCCAGCGCCGACCCGGCCCGCACCCACGCGATCATCTGGTCGACGCGGTCGGGCGCGACGTGGCGGGTGATGGAGACGGTCACGGGGAGGGCGGTCACCGGATCAGGCTAGGCGGGACGGAAGTCGTCGAAGTACGCGCGCTCCATGTCCATCCGCCCGGAGGGCCGCAGCGGCGTGCCCTCCTCGAGGTAGTGCGCCCGCGCCTCGTCGTCGTGGCTCGGCGGCAGCGACCCGTCGGCGCGCACGACCCGCCACCAGCAGCACCGAGCCGCCGTGCGTGGACATCACCCGCCCGACGCTCCGCGGACCCCGGGAGCCCACCGCGTCGGCCAGCGTCCCGTAGGTCGTCACCCGTCCGCGCGGGATCTGCTCGACGAGGGACAGCACCGCCTCGACGTACGCCTCCGGATCCATGGCGCAGAGCCTAGGCAGCGCCTCGGACTCCCGTCAGGCGCGGCGGTCAGGGGCCGACCCACACGAGGAAGACGACCAGCGCCGAGCCCGAGCACGAGACCGCTCGCGGACAGCGTCGAGGAAGTCCAGCAGCCGGGCCACCGAGGCCCACACCCCGCCGGCCGCCGCGAGGCAGACGCAGGGCGCGCCGGCGCCACAGCCGCGAGCAGGTCGGCGGGCGAGCACGCAGCCCCGGCGGACCGTACGACGACGAGGGTGCACGCGAGGTGGAAGGCGAGCAGGTCGGCCGCCGCGAGCCAGCGTCCACCCGTCGAGCGGCCGCGAGGACGGAGATCCCCCACAGCACCCCGAGGTAGACGAGCAGGCCGAGCGCCGCGTTGCTCTCGGGCACCAGCGCGACGATGATCGCGAGCAGCGACGCCCACGAGGGTGAAGCAGCGGGTGGAACGTGCCGCCGGACAGCGTGCACCGCGGCGAGGAACAGCACCGGGGCCACGAGCACGACGGACCGCGCAGCACCCGCTGCCGACGGCTGGACAGCGCCACCCGGTCGAGGAGCGTTCATCGGCGAGCACCCGCCGTCGGGCGAGCGCCGGCGGCCAGGCGTCGCAGCACCTCGTCGAGCGTGCCCGGGCCGCGCCACGGCACGACGGGGATCCCGGTGCGGCGCACCCGGTGCAGCACGCGTCTCGCGCTCCAGCAGCCGCATCCGCCAGGCCAGGGCGAGCCGCCGGTCGTCCTCGGCGAGGTCGACGTGCTCGGGCAGGCAGTCCACGACGACGACGTCGAGCCCGCGGGAGGCCAGCAGGTCGTGGCGCTAGCACGGCGGCCTGCGGACAGCATCGGCGAGAAGACCAGCACGATGCTGCCGGCGGGCACCTGCACGCGCATCCGGGTCGAGGTCGAGGTCGCGGTTCTCGCCGGGTACGATCCGCGCCAGCGTGTCGAGCACCCGGCGGAGGTGGCGCCGCCCGGCGGCGGTGTGCACGACGTTGCGGCCGGTCGCGCCGAGCACCCGCAGGCCGACCCGGTCGCCGCGCACCAGGTAGTGCTCGGCGACCGCCGCCGAGGCGCGGACCGCGACGTCGAGCGTGCTGGGGCTCCCGCGGACACCGCCGCTGCGCCCGACCTCGACGCCGCTGTCGACGAGCAGCAGCACGCTGGCGTCCTCCTCGGCCACGGTGCTGGTGACGTGCAGGGCTGCCGGTGCGCAGGCTCACCCGCCACTGCACCCGGCGCAGCCGGTCACCGGGCCGGAACGGCCGGATGCTCTCGAACTCCGAGCCGTCGCCGCGACGGCGCGCGGGGTGCTGGCCGACCAGGCCGATCGGGTGCGGCGAGGCGGTGCGGCTGTCGAACAGGCCGGGCTGCGGCAGCACGGTCAGCTCCCGACGGTCTCGACCGGGACCGGGCCCCACTGGTAGGCCGCCCAGGCCGAGGTGGCGGCCACCAGCCCGTCGCCGACCCGGGGCCGTCCCCCACCGCAGGGAGGCGACCGCCAGGCCGGCCTCGCGGGGCGCCGGCCGACGCGTCGGTCGCGCGTCGACGACACCGGCGGCGGGCTTCGCCGCGACGTGACGGTGCGGCGTCAGCGCGAACACCGCCGTGCTCGAGGTCGTCGGCCGCGTCGACGATGACCACCCGGACCATGGTGCCGTCGCCCTCGCGGACGAACGTCGTTCCCGAGCCTCGTCCCTGGCCGAGGGCACCGGCCCGGGGCGACGTACGACGGCGGCGACGGCGTGCACGAGCAGCGGGGCGGCGAGGACGAGCAGGTCGGGACGGCCCGGGCGACCGCCGCCGCGCGCACAGCGTCGCCGAACCGAGCCCGGCGCGCACCAGCGTCGTGCTCGGCCGCCACGCGCTGCCCGCGAGCACGTCAGGCGCCCGGTCGCTCGAAGCCGCGCCTCGCCGGGCCCCGGGCGTCTCGACCTGGGCGAGCACGCTGCGCACCACGGTCGTGCCGCTCACGTCGCTCATCCAGAGCTCGGGGCGCACGCGTCACCCGGTGCGCGAGGACCGACGGCGCGACGGCCTTGACGTCCTCGGGCACGACGTAGTCCCGGCCGGCGATCACGGCGTACGCCCGGGCCGTGCAGCATCAGCGCGAGGGCGCCGCGCGGCGAGGCACCCATCAGCACCTGCGGGTGGTCGCGGGTCGCGGACGCGAGCGCGACGCAGTAGCGGCCGACGCTCTCCTCGACCGTCACGGTCTCGATGGCCGCCTGCACGCGCAGCAGGCCGGCGGAGTCGGTGACCGGCGTCGAGGTGCTGCGCCTCGCGCCGCCGGGCCAGCCGCCGCTGCAGGACGTCCCACTCCTGGTCGCGCGTCGGGTAGCCGAACGACACGCGCATCAGGAACCGGTCGAGCTGGGCCTCCGGCAGCGGGTAGGTGCCTTCGTACTCCACCGGGTTCGCGGTGGCCAGCACGTGGAACGGCGCCTCGAGCGGGAACGTCTGGCCCTCGACGGTGACCTGGCCCTCCTGCATCGCCTCGAGCAGGGCGGCCTGGGTCTTGGGCGGGGTGCGGTTGATCTCGTCGGCGAGCAGCAGGCCCGGTGAACAGCGGGCCGGGCCGGAACTCGAACTCGCGTGCGCTTCTGGTCGTAGACGAACGAGCCGGTCAGGTCGGCCGGCAGCAGGTCGGGCGTGAACTGCGCGCGCGCGAACCGCAGCCCGAGCGTCTGGGCGAAGCGACCGGGCGGCGAGGGTCTTGCCGAGACCCGGCAGGTCCTCGATCAGGACGTGCCCGCCCGCGAGGATGCCGGCCAGCACCATCATCGAGCGCGTCGCGCTTGCCGACGACCGCCCGCTCGACCTGGTCGAGGACGGCGGCCGCGACGGCGGACGCCTCGGCGGGTCGAACGGCGTCCGGCGGGGTGCGGGGATGGTGGTCACAGGGCCTCGATCCTGGAGAGGAGTACGTCGATCTGGCGGACGTCCAGGCGCGGGTGGGCGGTGGCTGCCGCGACGAGGGCGGCCAGCTCGGGACCCGAGCAGCTCGGCCGCGCGGGCCGGGTCGACCCGGCAGGCTCACGCCGTGCCGGGCCACGAGCCGGTGGTCGACGAGCTCGACGAGCCGCCGGTGCAGGCCGTCGTCGACCTCGCGGCCGTCGAGGTGCTGCCCGACCACGCGCGGTGCAGCAGGGCGAGCGCGGCTGTCCTCGCCGGGCTCGCGCACCGGGTCGTGCGTCGACGTCGCCCCAGCTGCGGGGTCTCGCCGACCGGACGCTGGCGTCGAGGTAGAGCCACAGGGTGGCCGCGAACGCCGCGATGGTCAGGGCCGATCAGCAACGGGTCCGGGCGGTTGCCCTGGACCGCGGCGAACGCCGACGACCGCCGACCCACAGCGCGAGCGCCGTCGCGATCCGCGCGGTCCACTGGCGGCGTGCCTCGCCCGGGCTCATCGTCGGGCGCCCAGGGACTCGAGATCGCGCGTGCAGGTCCTCGAGGGCGGCCCGGGCCTCGCGCGCGGGCGTCCTCGCCGACCGGGTGCTCGGAGAACCGGGCCTCGCGGTACAGCGCGGCCAGCCGGCTCGACGGGGCGGGGGTCGAGGTCGAGCTCGTGCAGGGCCCGGACGACGTACTCCGAGGACGTCTCGGAGCGGCCCGGCCGGCACGCCTGCGTCGGCCAGGACCTCCTCCAGACGGAGCCAGCAGGCCACGATCGCGTTGCGCGGGGTGCCCTGGTCGACCGCCGCGAGCCGGGCCGCCCGGTCGCTCGCGCAGCGCCTCGGCGACCTGCTCGGGGAGGACCTCGAAGTCGACCTCCTCGGGCGCCTCGGGCGCACGCCACCGGCGGGCCCACAGCCAGCGCAGCAGCGAGGTTCAGGGCCACCAGGACCCCGAGCAGGGCGGCGACCGCGATCAGGTCGCCGACCCAGGCCAGGTCGGCCAGCGGCTTCACGCCCTTGGTGACCTCGCGCAGCGTGGAGGCCGGGGTGAAGCCGTCGGTGGGCGAGGTCTCGGGCTTGGGCGGCTCGAAGACGTAGCGGCGACCGGAGTCGCTGAGCATCCGCACCGGGCCGGTCGTCGCCGCCCAGACGAGCAGGAGCAGGCCGAGCACGACCGCGGCCGGCAGCAGCGCCGCCGGCGCGACAACGGTCGCCGTTCCTTCCCCGTCACGGTCCGGGAGCCTAGGCGTCCCGGCGGGCAGCACCGGGCCCGCCCCTGCGAGAGGGCCGGGCCCGGCGGCGTGGAGACGGGTGGCGTCAGAGGATCGGCGAGAACGGCTCGGTGCCGTTCACCAGGCTGAGCCCGGCGATGCCGCTGTTGGCCTGCGCGTAGGCCAGCTCCTTGGCCAGGTCGCCGACGCCGTTGGAGCCGGCGAGCGGGGCGAGGGCCACGGTGGAGAGCACGCCGAGCGCCGAGCCGTCGGCGCTCAGGAAGCCGCTGCCCGAGTCGCCGGGGATGCCCGGGGTGACGGTGTAGACCGGGTGCGACCAGCCACCGTCCGCGGCGTCGTCGCCGAGGCTCGCACCGGTGTGCGGCTTGAGCTGCTCGACGCCGGCCCGGAGGCTGGAGTTGCCGTAGGTGTAGACCCGGTCGCCGGCCGCGGTGCCGTCGGTGTCGATGCCGGTCGGGCCGCCCCAGAACGGCACGGACGGGTTGACCTTGCCGGCGTCCGCGGCGTCCACCTTGACCAGGGCCAGGTCGTTGTAGGCGCAGGTGTTGGTGTCCTTCTCGCCGTTCTTCTGCATGGTCAGCCAGGAGCTGTAGGCCAGCGTGCCGGTGCCGACCTGGGTGCCCTCGTCGACCAGGCTGCCGCCCTCGTTGAAGGTCACCTTGGTGCCGAGCGGCAGCGACTGCGTGCTGCAGCCGTCGGTGTCGGTGGCGGCACCCGGGCCGGCGCAGTGCGCGGCGTAGCCGACGTAGGTGTTGCCCGCACCGTCGGTGTAGACGAAGTTCGCGGTGCACTGGGCGCCGTCGGTGTACATCATCGTGCCGGGGTGGATCAGGGCCGAGTCGGCGGGCGCGTAGCCCGCGGCGGCCTCGACGGGAGCGGTGGTCGCGGCGATGCCCGCGGCGGCGACGACGGCGCTGGCACCGACGGCGGCGAGGGCGCGGATCCGAGACTTCAGCATGTGGGGTTCCCTTCCCAGACGAGTTACGTGTCGGTAACCCAACGAGCCCCTCGGAAAGGTCACGCCCCCGGCGGCCCGCGACGGTGTCTGCGGGGCCTCGGTGGCTGCGAGGGAAGCGTCAGTACGACGGCTGGGACGGGTCGATCTGGCTGACCCAGGCCACCACGCCGCCGCCCACGTGCACCGCGTCGGCGTACCCGGCGCCCTTGGCCACGGCCAGCGCCTCGGCCGACCGGACCCCCGACTTGCAGTGCAGCACCAG
Organism: uncultured Actinomycetota bacterium; assembly: GCA_963778095.1. Taxonomy (GTDB): domain Bacteria; phylum Actinomycetota; class Actinomycetes; order Propionibacteriales; family Nocardioidaceae; genus Nocardioides_B. The sequence goes on from CAVZTB010000012.1 coordinate 131,639, forward strand.
CTGCTTGTTGCCGTCGGTGAGGCGGGACAGCTCGTCGAACGCGTGCCCGTTGAGGAAGTCGCCCTTGGGGATCAGCACCGAGCCCGGGATCCGGTTGATCTCGAACTCGTTCTGCTCGCGCACGTCGACGAGCACGAAGTCCCGCTCGCCGTTGTCGCGCTCCTTGAGCATGTGCTCGAGCTGGGTGACCGAGATCGTCGAGCCGGCGGCGGCGTCGGCCGCCTCGTCGGAGATCGCGCCGCAGAACGCGTCGTAGTCGATCAGCCCGGTGACGGTCGGGTTCTCGCCGCACAGCGCGCAGCCGGGGTCCTTGCGGACCTTGAGCTTGCGCCACTCCAGCTCGAGGGCGTCGTAGATGACGAGCTTGCCGACCGCGGGGTCGCCGATGCCGGTCAGCAGCTTGATCGCCTCGTTGACCTGGATCGACCCGATCGCGGCGCACAGCACGCCCAGCACGCCGCCCTCGGCGCACGACGGCACCATCCCGGGCGGCGGGGGCTCGGGGTAGAGGCAGCGGTAGCACGGCGCGTCGTCGGCCAGCGACGGCGCGAACACCGACGCCTGGCCGTCGAAGCGGTAGATCGAGCCCCAGACGTAGGGGATCTTCAGGAAGTACGCCGCGTCGTTGACCATGTAGCGCGTGGCGAAGTTGTCGGTGCCGTCGACGATGAGGTCGTAGCCCTCGAAGACCTGCAGCACGTTGTCGTTGTCGAGGCGCTCCTCGTGCACGACCACGTTGACGAGCGGGTTGGTCTCGGCGATGGACTCCTTGGCGGAGACCGCCTTGGACTTCCCGATGTCGCTCTGCCCGTGGATGATCTGGCGCTGCAGGTTGGACTCGTCGACCTCGTCGAACTCGGCGATGCCGAGGGTGCCGACGCCGGCCGCGGCGAGGTAGAGCAGGGCCGGGCTGCCGAGGCCGCCGGCCCCGATGACCAGCACCTTCGCGTTCTTCAGCCGCTTCTGACCCGGTCATCCCGACGTCGGGGATGATCAGGTGCCGGCTGTAGCGGCGGACCTCGTCGATGGTCAGCTCGTCGGCGGGCTCGACCAGGGCTGGCAGGCTCACGTGCACTCCTCGAACGTGTGGGGCTGGTGCGTCTGTCGTCGGGTGGAACACCCTCGACCCGCTCCATGTTCCCCGAGTCCGGGCGACGCCACTCGCCCGCGTCCCGTCATCTGGAAGCGGACGCCGCGTCGCTCACACGGGGTCGGCGAACACCACGGCGTTCGAGAGGTAGATCGACCCGTTCCAGTCCTCGCAGGTGATCAGCACGAGCCGGCCGGGTCCGCTCTGCCGGAAGATCCTGGCGGCGTCGCGGGCCAGGGACGCCTTGCGGTAGATCGTCACGCCGCTCACGGCGTACCGGATGACGCCCTGGTCGGTGCGCACCCGGACGCTGTCGCCCGGCCCGCAGCGTCTCGAGGTCGTCGAACGCGCCGCCGCCGGTGTGCACGGTGTGGCCGGTGATCAGCGCGCCGCCGTGGGCGGCGCCGGGCACGGCGCCGCCGTTCCACCAGCCGAGGGTCTGCGGGTTGCTCGGAGGGGTCAGCACCCCGCCCGGGCGCACCGATCGGGTAGACCGGCGCGTCGACCCGCAGCCGCGGGACGACCAGCCGCGCCGGCCGTCCCGCCGCCGGCGACCGCTCAGGACGGGCCGGCTCGGTGGCCGTCGACGGCCTGGATGCGCACCGCCGGCTCGACGACGTACGGCGGCGCGACGACCCGGCCGGGTCGGGGTCGGCGACCCGATCCGGGCACGGAGGCCGGAGACGGCCGAGCCGATCAGCACGAGCGCGACCAGCACGGCGACAGCACCGAGCACGGCGGTCCACCCACGGGGACCGCCGTGCTCGGTCTGGTTCGTCAGACCTGACCGACACCGCGCCTACGGGTGCCGAGACCGGACCAGGCGATCGCCGTGAACAGCAGCAGCCCGGCGCCGAGGAGCGCCTGACCGACCAGCACGCGGACGTCGGTCTGCTGCCCGGCGAGACCGGCCTCGACCGCGCTCGGCACGGGTGCGCTGGCGGTGATGCCCGCCACCGTCGGAGCCGCCGCCTGGGTGCCCTTCACGCCGCCGCGACCGGCGACGTGCCCTGCGACGCTCGGGCGTCTTGACCATCGGGCGTCTTGACCACCGTCGGCGGCTCGTCCGTGCTCTCGTCGGTGCCCTCGACCTCGCCGCAGCTGCGCACCGGTGAGCCTCGGGAGCGCCGTCACGGTCGAGGAGACCGTCTGGGCGCCGGCGAAGACGAAGCCCGACGGCCGGCGTCGAGTCGAACCGCGCGGACCCGTTGCCGAGCTCGGTGCGGACCACGGTGACGCCGTTCTGGGCGGCCGGGGCCACGCACGGTGCCGAGCCACGGTGCAGCTCGGCGGGGTGGTCGACGGCGCGTTCGGAGCGACCAGCGTCGGCGTTGAGCGGCGGGGCGCAGGTCCCCCTGTCACCTTGGTCCAGCACCGTGACGGTCGTGCTGGTCGCGGCACCGTTGGTGAAGACGTCGGTCGGGGCCGGGGCGAAGGTGAACGTGTAGCTGCCCGGCCCGGCACCGGTTGGCGCCACCGCCGACACGACGACCCCGGCGGCTGCGCAGGGACGACGAGGGTGCCGGCCGCGGTGCACGACGGCTCCGTGGACGTCGGGTACGCGGGCGTGACCGGGTGTGACGACCGGGCAGCTGCCGTCTCGGCCAGGACCGTGACGGACCTCGGACGTGTCCGTTCCCTGCGGGAAGGCGAAGCCGGTCTCCGGCGCGAAGGTGAACGTGTAGACGCCCGGCCCGGCACCGTTGGCTCCACCGCCCGAGACGACCACGCCGTCCGGCTGCGACGGGACGACCAGGTGGCCGTCGGTGTCACACGTCGGCTCGGTGGCCGTCGGGTAGAGCGGGCTGACCGAGTCGGTCTCGGGCGGAGTCTGGCCTTCCGGGCAGGTCGCGGAGCCGGTGTAGCGCTCGCCCGGCCGGTGTTCTCGTCCGTCGGGAGGGCCAGGACGTAGGAACGGCCCTGCCCGTCGTTGAAGTAGTCCCGACCGTGGCGCTCGTCGAGACGAGGATCGGCTGCTTGCCGCCCTTGAGGTGTTCGCTGACGCCGGGCTGCCGACGTACTTGCAGACGAAGGCCTGTCCTGCGGTGGCGTCGCCGACGCGGCCGGGACGGTCATCATGCACCAGCCCGCCGGACATCATGACGACGCTCAGTGCGGCGAGCAGCGCCGCGAGCTTCGTGCGCAGCGGCCGAGCGGGCCTCCGCGTCGGGTACGTCGTTGTGTGTTGCCACCCCAGTTGTCCTTCCATGCCCTCGAGAGAGGTCGCATACGCCCCCGCAGCGACCCGCGGACAGACATGAAGGGGATAGCTCGACAGGACGACGCGCCCCCGGCGCACCGTCTCGGACGTCAGGTTGGCCCCCCAGCCTGGTTCCGCGACGTCGGCACAGGTGCGCCGACGTCACAGCGCACTATCACCCGGGACCGAGGGCGTGCACCAGACCCAGATGGGCCATATTGTCCGACTTTTCGGACATCGCCCGCATACCTGCACGCGCTGCCGTTCGCCGGGCGGGACACACACCCCCAGGTCGCGTGTCCCGCCCGACGACGGCTCAGCCCTCCCGGCACGCCCACTGTCCCCGATGTCCGATGTGGGCGATAAGACCTGACCGGATCATTTCCCGCCGGGGAACGGTCGGTCCTGCGCTGACCGAACGGCCGATGGACGACGTACCGAGGGGCGGCGTTACCGCAGAGTAGGCTGCTGCCGTGACCACGACGCACGACCAGAAGCCGCGCGGCGGACGCATGCCCCGGACCGCTCGACGCGCCCAGCTGCTCGAGTCGGCGCTGGAGGTGTTCGTCGCCCAGGGCTACCACGCGGCCGCCATGGACGACATCGCCGAGAAGGCCGGCGTCTCCAAGCCGGTGCTCTACCAGCACTTCCCGGGCAAGCTCGAGCTCTACCTCGCGCTGCTCGACCAGTCGTGCGACACGATCATCGAGGCCTGCAACGCGGCGCTGGCGAGCACCGACGACAACAAGATGCGCGTCACCGCGACCATGCACGTCTTCTACGACTACGTCTCCAGCGCCCAGGGCGCGTTCCGGCTGGTCTTCGAGTCCGACCTCACCAACGAGAACGCCGTCCGCGAGCGGGTCGACCGGGTCACCCGCGAGTGCGCCGAGGCGATCGCCGAGGTGATCCACGAGGACACCGGCCTGCCGGGCGAGCAGTCCCGGCTGCTGGCGGTGTCCCTGGTGGGAATGGCTCAGGTCAGCGCGCGGTTCTGGCTGGACACGGGCCACGACATCTCTCAGGACGACGCCGCTACGCTCGTGGCGGGACTGGCCTGGCGGGGCATCCGGGGATACCCCCGCACCGACGAGCAGTCCTGACCCAGCAGGCCCCACGACGCAGCAATCCGGCACAGCGACACAACAGGAGGTCCTCCGGTGGAGGTCAAGATCGGCGTGCAGAACACCAACCGCGAGCTCGTGCTCGACTCCTCGGAGTCCACCGACGACGTGGAGAAGACGGTCGCCGCGTCGCTCGAGCGGTGACGCGAAGGTGCTGGTCCTCTCCGACAGCAAGGGCCGCAAGGTCCTGGTCCCCGCCGACAAGCTGGCGTACGTCGAGATCGGCACCTCGTCGACGGGTCAGGTCGGCTACCGCTCCTGACCGCTCCGCACGTCGTGGGGTCCCTCAGGCCGAGAGGCCGAGCGACTCCATGCGCGGCCGAGTGGTTCTCGGTGAGCCGGGTGAACAGCCGGCCGATCGCGGCGAGGTCCATGCCCGGGCGGTCGACGCCGCCGGCGAGCAGGGCGCTCAGCGCGTCCCGCTCGGCGGCGACCCGCTGGGCCTGCGACAGGGCCTCCCCCATCAGCCGCCGGCCCCACAGGGCGAGCCGGCCGCCGACGCGCGGGTCGGCCGCGATGGCGGCGCGCACCCGGTCCACGACGAACACCGACTGACCCGCGTCGGCGAGGCTGTCGACGATGATCGTGCGGGTGTCGGCGTCCAGGAACGTCGGCGATCTCGCGGTAGAAGTCCGCGGACAGGCCGTCCCCGACGTAGGCCTTGACCAGGCCCTCGAGCCAGTCGGCCGGCGTCGTACGGCGGTGGAAGGACTCGAACGGCGCGACGAACGGCGCCATCGCCTCGAACGGGTCGGCCCCCAGCGTCGTCAGCCGGTCGGCTGCAGGCCCTCGAGGTGCGCGAACTCGTTCGACGCCATCCGGGCCAGCGCGACCTTGTCGGGCAGGCCCGGGGCCATCTTGGCGTCCTCGGCGAGGCGCTCGAAGGCCGACATCTCGCCGTACGCGATCGCGCCCAGCAGGTCGACGACCGCGGCGAGGTAGACCGGGTCGGAGAAGGCCACCGGGAGGTCCGCGCGGAGCCGATCCTCGGACGGGGCTCTCCAGCGGCGATTCAGTCATAGCGGCAGCCTACCGATAGACTGGCGGCGTACCGCCGTCGAGTGCACGACGCACCGCGCCCCCCCAGACGAGACAGTCAGGGCCGTGGAGCGGGAGCCCTCTGGCGGGATTCCAGACGCCCAGCGCTGAACGTTGTGCCCAACAGAACAGGCAAGATCCTGACTACCTTCCGAGAGCTCGGGGTGCTCCCCGAGATCGCAGACGCCCTCGAGCGCGTCGGCATCGTCACCCCGTTCCCGATCCAGGAGATGACCCTGTCGGTGGCCCTGCTGGGCACCGACCTCATCGGCCAGGCGCGGACCGGCACCGGCAAGACCCTGGCCTTCGGCATCCCGGTCCTCCAGCGGACCGTCGCCCCGCACGACCCCGACTACTCCGACCTCGCCGCGCCCGGCAAGCCGCAGGCCCTGATCGTGGCGCCGACCCGCGAGCTCGCGCTCCAGGTCTCCAACGACATGTCGGTGGCCAGCGAGGACCGCGGCACCCGCGTCCTGACGGTGTACGGCGGGGTCGGCTACGACAACCAGCTCGACACCCTCAAGGCCGGCGTCGACGTGGTCGTCGGCACGCCGGGCCGGCTCATCGACCTGATGAACCGCCGCGCGCTCGACCTCTCGCACATCAAGGTGCTGGTCCTCGACGAGGCCGACGAGATGCTGGACCTCGGCTTCCTGCCCGACGTCGAGCGGCTGATCGCCAAGACCCCCGAGACCCGCCAGACCATGCTGTTCTCGGCGACCATGCCGGGCGCGATCGTCTCGCTGGCCCGCACGCACATGCGCCACCCGATGAACATCCGCGCCGAGTCCGGCGACGCGCAGCAGACCGTGCCCGCGACGGCGCAGTTCATCTACCAGGTCCACGACCTCGACAAGCCCGAGATGATCGCGCGCATCCTGCAGGCCGAGAACTCCGGCCTGACGATCGTGTTCACCCGCACCAAGCGCGCGGCGCAGCGGGTGGCCGAGGACCTCGAGGACCGCGGCTTCGACGCCAGCCCGCTGCACGGCGACATGCAGCAGGTGGCCCGCGAGAAGGCGCTGAAGAAGTTCCGCAGCGGCGACCTCCGGGTGCTCGTCGCCACCGACGTGGCCGCCCGCGGCATCGACGTCGCCGACGTCACGCACGTCATCAACTACAGCTGCCCGGAGGACGAGAAGACCTACGTCCACCGGATCGGCCGCACCGGCCGCGCCGGCGCCACCGGTGTGGCCGTCACGTTCGTCGACTGGGCCGACGTGACGCGCTGGAAGGTCGATCAACAAGATGCTCGACCTGCCGTTCGACGACCCGGCCGAGACCTACTCGACCTCCGAGCACTTCTTCCACGACATGGGCATCGCCCCGGGCACCAAGGGCCGGCTCAAGCCGGAGACGCCCGCGCGAGCCGCGTGAGCGCACCGACCGCTCCGGCGGCGGCCGCTCCGGCGGGTCGCGTGGTGGTTCGGGCTCCTCGGGCGGCGGTCGCTCCGGCGACAGCAAGCCCCGCGAGGAGCGTCCGCGTCGCGAGCGCAGCCGCAGCCGGACCCGCAGCGGCGAGACCGTCGACGCCTCCGGCTCGCTCGGCCCGCGGCCACCGTCGGCCCCGAAGCAGGACGGCGCCACCGAGGGCGAGGGCGGCCGCACCCGCAACCGTCGCCGTCGTCGCAGCAGCGGCTCCTCGTCGTCCGTCCGCGGGCACCTCGACCGACTGACGTCGTCCGCAGGTCGTCGTCCCGGTGCCCGCTCTGTCAGCCGCGGGTCAGGCGACGACGACGACCTTGGTGCCGACGGGCGCGAAGTCCCACAGGGCGCGCGCGTCGGGCCGCCACTGCCGGATGCAGCCGTGCGACTGCGGCGTGCCGAGGTCGGCGCGCGACTGCACCCGGTCCCCGTCGAGCACGGGGATGTCGTGGAAGCCGATGGCCGCGTTGTCGCCGTGGGTGAAGCGGACCATGTACTTCATCGTGCCGGAGTCGTCGACGCCGACCGCGTCCATCGACTTGGAGTAGACCGCGTAGGTGCCCGGGTGCAGGTTGTCGGTCACGCTGCCGGAGACCAGGTAGGTCCGGCGCACGGCGTCGTCGGCCCCGTCGACGAGCCACACCCGCTGGCTGCCCATCGCGAACACGATCCGGCGACCGGTGCCGCTGTTCGCGGGCACCGTCGGCGCGACCACCTTGTCGGTCGCCAGCGCGCCGCGGCTGCCCGCGGTGGGGGCCGCGTCGGCCAGGGTGGCCGCGCCGGTCGTGGGGTCGGGCGGCGACGAAGCGCTGGGGCGTTCCGGCGGCGGCGAGGCCGCTGCCCTGGCCGGAGGGCAGCACGCCGATCCCGCCGAGCACCGCGACGAGGGTCACGACGAGGGCCGCACCGGCCGCGCCGAGCCGCTTGTAGCGGGGCCGGGGCGTCGCGGGGGTGTCGCGGCGACCCGTCGAGCTGCCGCGCACGTCGCGGTGGCGTCCCATGCTCGCCACTGTAACGGCGTCAGCGCTTGCGGGTGAGGAGGCTGGCCGCCACGGCGCGGTAGGCGTCGGCGCCCTTGTGCGTCCGGGTCGTGCTCAGGATCGAGCGACCGGCGGCCGGGGCCTCGGCGAACCGGATCGACTTCGGGATCGGCGGCTCGATGACGGCGAGCTCGTAGGTCTCCGAGATGTTGTCGAGCACCGCCCGGGCGTGGTTGGTGCGTCCGTCGTACAGGGTGGGCAGCACGCCCCAGACCTCGAGCTTGCGGTTGGTGAACCGGCGGACGTCGTGCACGGTGTCGAGCAGCTGGCCGACGCCGCGGTGCGAGAGCGTCTCGCACTGCAGCGGGATCAGCACGCCGTGGGCGGCGGTGAGGGCCGCCACGGTGAGCACGCCGAGCGACGGCGGGCAGTCCAGCAGCACCCAGTCGTAGTCGAGGTCCTCGATCGCGAGCTTCACGACGTGCTCGCGCCCGGTGCGGGTGAGCAGGTCCATCTCCGCGCGGGCCAGCTCGATCGTCGCGGGCAGCAGGTCGACGCCGTCGTCGGTCTCGATGATCACCTCGGTCGCGTCGATGCCCTTGGTGAGCACGTGGTGCACCGACAGCTCGAGGTCCTCGGGGTCGACGCCGAGGGAGAACGTCAGGCAGGCCTGCGGGTCGAGGTCGACGAGCAGCACCCGCTGGCCGAGCTCGGCGAGGGCGGCCCCGAGGGAGGCGACGGTGGTCGTCTTGGCGACGCCACCCTTCTGGTTGGCGACCGCGAGAACCCGGGTCTTCGAGGCGGACACGGCACCATCATGCCTGGTGCGTGTTGCGGTTCCGTCGCCTGCCCATGAATGCTGGACGCCATGTCCCGCCCCACCGCGCTGATCACCGGCCCCACGTCCGGCATCGGCCTGTCCTTCGCCCACCAGCTCGCCGCGTCCGGCCACGACCTGGTGCTGGTCTCCCGCGACGCCGCCCGCCTCGACGCGCTCGCGACGGAGGTGCGGGAGCGCTACGCCGTCGACGCCGAGGTGCTCGTCGCCGACCTCGGGGACCGCGCTGCGCTGGCCACCGTCGAGGCCCGGCGTCGCCGACGCGTCGCGTCCGGTCGACCTGCTGGTCAACAACGCGGGGCTGGGCCTCAAGCACAAGTTCCTGGACAACTCGGTCGAGGACGAGCAGCACCTCCTCGACGTGCTCGTCACCGCGGTCCTCCGGCTCTCCCACGCGGCGCTCGGCGCGATGGTGGCCCGCGGCAGCGGCGCGATCGTCAACGTGTCGAGCGTGGCGGGCTACCTGCCGCGCGGCACCTACAGCGCGGCCAAGGCCTACGTCACCTCGCTGAGCGAGTGGGCCGACCTGACCTACCGCGACCAGGGCGTGCGGGTGATGGCGCTGCTGCCGGGCTTCACCAAGACCGAGTTCCACCAGCGGATGGACGTGAGCCGGGACTCCGCCCCGTCGTGGCTGTGGCTCGACGTGGACCGGCTGGTCTCCGAGGCGCTGCGCGACCTGGCCAAGGGCCGGACGATCTCCGTGCCCAGCAAGCGCTACAAGGCGATCAGCGTCGTCGCGCGCTACACGCCGACGTCCGTGCAGGCCCGCTTCCAGGGGCTGGGCCGCAAGTAGTGCACCTCCTCGAGCGCACCCGGACCGACCGGCTCCGTCGCGACGTACGACGGGCGCGGCTGCCGCGGCACGTCGGGCTCGTGATGGACGGCAACCGGCGCTGGGCCAAGGCGGCCGGTCTGGACGCCCGGGCCGGGCACCGGGCCGGGGCCGAGCACGTCGCGGACCTGCTGCGCTGGTCGGAGGACGCCGGGCTCGAGCACCTGACGGTCTACGTGCTGTCGGCCGACAACATCCGCCGCCGCGGCGACGAGGAGATCGACCACCTGATGACGCTCCTGGAGACCGTGGTGCCCGAGGCGGTGCTCTCCCGCGGCGGGCACTGGCGGCTGCACGTCTCGGGCGACCTGGGCCTGCTGCCGGCGTCGACCCGCGCACGTGCTGGAGAGCGCCGTCGAGGCCACCCGGCAGGGCACCTCCCACCTCACCCTCGCCATCGCGTACGACGGACGCGCGGACATCGCCCACGCGGTCCGGCGGGCCGTGCTCGAGGGCGGCACCGCCGACGTCGACGACATCACCCGGTGCCTGGCCGGCGGGCCCGTGAAGGACATCGACCTGGTGATCCGGACCAGCGGCGAGACCCGGATCTCGGGCTTCTTCCCGTGGCAGAGCGCCGGTGCACGGCTGCACCTCTCGCCGCGGATGTGGCCGGCGTTCACCGAGGCGGACTTCCTGAGGGCGCTGCTGTCCTACGGCCGACACACCCCACTCCACCCCGGCCCAGGGCTGACGCCGCGGGACCTGCTGGCCCGGGCCGCAGGCCGACCGGACGTCGCACCAGCCGCACCGGGACGCCGACGCGTGCCGGGAACAGCCTCGTCGGCCTCGGCCGTCGACAGCCCGGCGCGGAACCGGTCGTCGAGGGCGTGGAGCTCGGCCGCGACGGCGTCGGCGCGCCGCAGGTGGCTCGGCGAGCGACTCCTCGGTGTGGTCCCAGACCAGGACGTCGCCGGTGGGCAGGTGGTGCAGCTCGACCCGGGTGCAGTCGCGGTGCAGCGTGCGGGCCGCCCCGGCGGCGTACACCGCGAGGGCGACCGAGGTGCGCGCGTCGTCGAGGGTGAGCACGGAGCGGCCGGTCTTGTAGTCGACGACGACGATGCCCTCGCCGCGCTGGTCGATGCGGTCGACCCGGCCCCACAGCGAGGCCCGCGGCGTCGTGACCGCGACGGTCCGCTCGACACCGATCGGCCGGTCGTCGGGGTCGACGTCGGCGAGGTAGCGCTCGACCTGCTCGCGCGAGCGTTCGCGGGCAGCCACCAGCTGCCGCTCGTCGCGGAAGCCGTCGGTCGGCCAGCCGCTGACGAGCAGGGCTCCGCCGGCCCGCGCGGTGCGGCGGGCGCGCGGCAGGTCCCACCACTTGGCCAGGGCGTTGTGCACCGCCGCCCCCACCGACGTGTGCGCCCACGCCGGCCCACGCACCGGGGCGGGCCGGTCGAGGTAGCCGAGCCGGTAGCGGCGCGGGCAGTCGGCGTAGGTCGACAGCCGGGCCGGGGACGCGGCGTACAGCGGCTCCGGCATCCCGTCGAGGGCGAGCTGCTCGGTCATCCTTCGCCCGCGATGAAGGCGCGGACGGCGTCGGCGACGAGCTGCACGGCGATGGCCGACAGCAGGAGACCCGCGATGCGCGACACCAGCACCACGCCGCCCTCGCGGAGCAGGCGCAGGATGGGCAGCGAGAAGCGCATCGAGAGCCACAGCGCGACGTGCACCAGCACCACGCCGAGACCGACGGCCAGGAAGTCCGGGACGCTGTCGACCTCGCGGGACAGCACCATGGTGGCGACGATCGCGCCCGGCCCGGCCAGCAGCGGCGTGCCGAGCGGGACGAGGGCGACGTTGACGTCGGCGGCCGCCGTCGGCGCCTGCTCCTTGCCGGTCAGCAGCTCGAGGGCGACCAGCAGCAGGAGCAGGCCGCCCGCGGCCTGCAGCGCGGGCAGCGAGATGCCGAGGTAGTCCAGGATCCGCTGCCCGAAGAACGCGAAGGCGACGATCACGCCGAACGACACCAGGACCGCCTGCCAGGCGGCCCGCTTCACCGAGGCCCGCGACCGGCCCCGGGTCAGGGACAGGAAGATCGGGATCGTGCCGATCGGGTCCATGATCACGAACAGGGTCACGAACACCTCGGTCAGCAAGGTGACGCTGATGACGTCGCTCATCCGCGCAGGACCCCGGGCGTGCTGCGGCCGGACTCCCGCTCGGAGGCCCCCGCGAGGTCGAGCAGCCGCTCGAGCTGGTCGGGCGCGGTGGTGTTGCAGCCCAGGTCGTGGCCGATCTTGCCCAGGCCGTGGTAGTCGCTGGAACCGGTGGCCACCAGGTCGAGGTCGACCGCGATCGCCCGCAGCTGCTCGCGGGTCGCCGCGTCGTGGTCCTCGTGGTCGACCTCGATGCCGGCGAGCCCCGCCGCCTTGAGCCGGGCCAGCCCCGCCCCGTCGAGCGCCGAGTGGTCGTGGCGGGACGCCCAGGGGTGGGCCAGCACGCTGACGCCGCCGGAGCCCGTCACGGTGCCGATCATGGTCTCCAGGTCGGCGGCGTAGCGGTGCACGTAGGCCGGGCCCTGCGGGCCCAGGAAGCGGTTGAACGCCTCGTTGCGGTCGGCCACCACCCCCAGCGCGACCAGGGCGTCCGCGACGTGCGGGCGTCCCATCGCGGCGGTCTCGCCGGCGACCCGGCGGACGTCCTGGACGTCGATGTCGACGCCGATGGCCCGGAGCCGCTCGAGGGTGGCCGGCAGCCGCGAGTTGCGGCCGTCGAGGACGCGCCGCAGCTCGGTGGCCAGAGGCGGGTAGGCCGGGTCCGGCAGGTAGGCGAGCAGGTGCACGCCGTACCCCTCGAAGGTGCAGCTGACCTCGATGCCGCGCACGAGCGTGAGGTCGACCCGCGCCGCCACGTCGGCGGCCTCCTGCCAGCCCTCCGTGGTGTCGTGGTCGGTGAGGCCCAGCACGTCGATGCCGTGCTGGTGCGCCCGGCGCACCAGGTCGGCCGGCGACTCGGTCCCGTCGGACCGGTTGGAGTGGGTGTGGAGGTCGATGCGCACCCGTGGAGCGTAGTCGCCGCCGCCCCCGTCACCAGGCGGGCGGGCTGCCACCGAACGGCAGGTCCACCAGCTCGGGCCCGAGGTCCCCCACGTTCATCAGGATCCACTCGTCCTTGAGCAGCAGCGCGGCCGACGCCGGCCGGAGCACCAGCCACAGCCAGCGTCCGTGCGCCTCCCCCGCGAACACCGAGCGGTCGAACTCGGCGCCGCTGGTGAGCACCGGCCACAGCGCGATCGGGTGCCCGGCGATCCGGACCTTGGCGAGCGGCGGACCGTGGCCCACCTCGGCGCCGGGGTCGGACTGATGCACCCCCGCGCACCGCGACCCCAGACCCACTCCGGGCTCCTCGGTCACGACGGTCAGCTCCACCACGCCGTCGAGCTCGCTCGGTCCGGACGAGGTGACGAAGGTCGCCCGCCCCTGCCCGCCCGCGTCGGCCACCGTGCCGAAGTCGGTGACCGCCCAGCCGGGTGTCACCGGCCAGGGCAGGAGGGTCGGCATCGCCCCGGCTCGGGTCAGGTGCTCGGCGAAGCTGTCGTAGTCGGCGGTCGTCGGCCGCCACAGCGGGGTGATCTCGCCGTGGTCGACGCAGCGCCACGTCCCTCCGGTGTCACTGACCGGCGACGGGCAGCGCGGGCAGCCCGCTCCTAGTGGCATGGCTTTACCGTCGTGGTCCGGTGGGTGCAGCGTCAAGGATCTACGGTGGCGGGATGGAACCGCTGATCCCCTGCGTCGGCGGCATCGTCCGGCACGACGGCCGCCTGCTGCTCGTGCGGCGGGGCCAGGAGCCGGCCCGCGGGACGTGGTCGGTGCCCGGCGGGCGGGTGGAACCGGGCGAGAGCGACCAGCAGGCCACCGCCCGCGAGGTGCTCGAGGAGACCGGGCTGCGGGTCGAGGTCGGGGACCTCGTGGGGACCGTGGAGCGGGACGCTCCCAGCGGCGGTGTCTACGTCATCCGCGACCACGCCTGCCGGCTCGCGCCCGGCGTCGACCCGGACGACGTACGCGCTGGTGACGACGCCGACGACGCGCGCTGGTTCACCGACGACGAGGTGGGCCGGCTGGACTGCTCCCCCGGGCTGGTGCAGGCCCTCACGGAGTGGGGCGTGCTGGGCGCTCACTGACGCAGCGGGTCCCCGCTGCTGACGTGCACGTGCAGGTGACGGCTGTCCTGGTAGGAGCCGAGGTTGGTCAGCACCCGGGCCGCGCCGTGCTCGGCCTCGACCGCGGCCGCGACCCGCTGCACGACCGTCAGCAGCTCCCTGACGAGGTCCTCGTCGGCGCCGTCGGTGACGGTGAGGGACGGCACGTGCACGGTGGGTACGACGACCAGGTGCACCGGCCAGAACGGGCGCGTGTGGTGGAAGGCGAGCACGCGTCCGCCGGCGTGCACGACGTCGAGCCGCTCCGGGTGCGGGATGGCCACGTCGCAGTAGAAGTCGTCCCCGTCGTAGGTCATCGGCGGCTCAGCTGTTCCACCGGAGCACGACCGGGAAGTCCCGCTCGTAGCCCAACGTGCTCACCGTCGCGGTGTCCAGCTTGAAGAACCGGCCCTCGTCGACGGGCTGCTCGATCCAGCGGGCGGTCATCGCGCGCAGCGAGTGGCCGTGCCCGAACACGAGCGTCCGTCCGCCGTGCTCGCGGATGCGGGCCACCACGCGGTCCAGGCGAGCCGTCACCTGGGCCGCGGTCTCCCCGTTGGGGGTGGGGTGGGTCCAGATCGTCCAGCCCGGGACGGTCTCCCGGATCTCGGCGGTCGTGATGCCCTCGTAGTCGCCGTAGTCCCACTCCACCAGGTCGTCGTCCACCTCGACGTCGGCGAAGCCGGCCAGCTCCGCCGTACGACGGGCGCGGTGGCGGGGGCTGCTCAGCACGAGGTCGAACGCCTCACCGGCCAGCCGGTCGCGCAGCGTGCCCGCCACCTCGACGCCGGACTCGGTCAGGTCGAGGTCGGTCGTCGAGGTGTGCCGCCCGTCGCGGCTCCACTCGGTCTCCCCGTGCCGGACCAGCCACAGCTCTGCGTCGCGTTCGTCGCTCATCCCGCGACCCTAGGTCACGCGAGCCCGGGTGTCAGAAGTCGACCGCGGCCGTGGCGACGGTGAGCCCGCTGGCCGTCGCGGAGATCACCGGCTTCGCGTTCTTCGTGTAGCCGAAGTAGAAGGACACCGTGGAGCTCCCGGACGGGACGGTGACCGAGGTGAGGGTCGTCCCGTTCTGGGTCGCCGAGAAGTACGTGTTGCCGCCGGACGGCGTCGTCGAGGTCAGCGCCACCGTGACCCCTCCGGCCCCGGCCACGACGGCGTTGCCGTTGGCGTCCTGGAGCTGCAGCGTGAACGGTCCCGTGGTGGCGCTCGCGGCCCGGCTGACCCCGGTGGCCGGGGCGACGGTGAAGACGAGCTGGGTGGCCGCGCCGGCCGTGATCGTGAAGCCGCTGCTCACCCCCGACGTGAGCCCGCTCGCAGCGGCGGTCAGGGTG
This sequence comes from uncultured Actinomycetota bacterium, assembly GCA_963778095.1. Classification (GTDB taxonomy): domain Bacteria; phylum Actinomycetota; class Actinomycetes; order Propionibacteriales; family Nocardioidaceae; genus Nocardioides_B. The sequence goes on from CAVZTB010000012.1 coordinate 146,647, forward strand.
TAGGTGCCGGCCTTGTCGACCTTGCAGCCGGCGAAGGCCGCGACCCCCGCGACGGCGGCCTTCGGGTTCGTCGTGCAGGTCAGGGTCGCACCGGCGGCCGACGTGAGCGCCAGCGTGACCGAGCTCGTGCTCCCGGTGACCGTGTTCCCGGACGCGTCCTGCACCGACACGACCGGCTGGGTCGGCAGCGCCGTACCCCCGGTGCCGGCGCTCGGCTGCGTGGTGAAGGCGACCTTGCTCGCCGCCCCGGCCGTGATCGCGAACGAGGCGCTGGTCCCCGCCGTGAGCCCGGTGGCCGTCGCGGTCAACGTGTACGTCGTCGCCTTGTCCACCTTGCAGCCGGCGAACGTCGCCACCCCCGACACCGCGGCGACGGACGTCGACGTGCACGTGAGGCTCGCGCCGCCGGAGGTGGTCAGCGCCAGGCCGACCGTGCTCGTCGCCGTCGTCACGGTGTTGCCGCCCGCGTCCTGGACGGTGACGGACGGCTGGGTGCCCCACGCGGTCTGGCTGGTCGCGCACCGCCGGGCTGGGTGGTGAAGGCGAGCTGGCTCGCGGCGCCCACCGCGACCGTGAAGGTCGAGCTGGTCGCGGTGCCGAGACCGGTCGCCGAGGCGGTCAGCGTGTAGGTGCCGGGCTTGTCGACCTTGCAACCGGTGAACGCGACGAGGCCCGCCGACGCGGCCAGCGGGTTCGTGCCGCACGTCAGGGTGGCCGCGCCGGGCACGGTCAGCGTGAGGGTCACCGCGTTGTTGGCGCCCGTGACGGTGTTGCCGGACGCGTCGCGCACGGTGACGACCGGCTGGGTGGCGAGGGCGGTCCCGCCGGTGCCGTTGCCGGGCTGGGTGGTGAACGCGAGGCTGCTCGCCGCGGCCGGGGTGATGGTGAAGGACGTGCTCGTCGCCGAGGCGAGCCCGGAGGCGGTCGCCGTCAGCGTGTAGGTGCCGACCAGGTTGACCTTGCAGCCGGCGAACGTCGCGACGCCCGACGTGGGCGTCCTCGGGTTCGTCGTGCACGCCAGCGTCGCGCCGCCGGGCGTGGTCAGGGCGAGGCGTCACCGGGCCGGTGGCCGTCGTGACGGTGTTGCCGCCGGCGTCGCGCACGGTCACCGCCGGCTGGGCGGCGAACGCGACCTGGCTGACCGTGCTGGCGCTCGGCTGCCCGGTGAACGCGAGCTGGGTGGCGGCGCCGACGGAGATCGTGAAGCTGGCGCTCGTCGCGGAGGTGATCCCGCCCGAGGTCGCGGTCAGCGTGTAGGAGCCCGCCTTGTCCACCGCGCACCCGGCGAACGTGGCGACGCCGGAGACGGCTGTCACCGGGTTCGACGTGCAGGCCAGCGTGGCGCCGCCGGGCGTGGTCAGGGCCAGCGTCACCGGGGCCGAGGACGAGGTGGCCGTGTTGCCGAAGGAGTCCCGCACGGTCACGGTCGGCTGGGTGGCGAGGGCGGTCCCGCCGGTGCCACTGCCGGGGTCGGTGCGTGAACACCAGCTTGCTGGCCGAGCCCGACGAGATCGTGAAGCTCGTGCTCGTCGCCGAGGTGAGCCCCGAGGCCGTCGCGGTCAGCCGGTAGGGGCCCGACTGGTCGACCGTGCAGCCGGCGAACGTCGCCACCCCCGAGACCGTGGTGACCGGGTTCGTGGCGCAGGAGAGCGTCGCCCCACCGGGCGACTGGAGCGCCAGGGTGACCGTGGCGGTCGCGGCCGTGACGGTGTTGCCGGCGGCGTCCTGCACCGCGACCACCGGCTGGGGGCCGATGGCGTTCTGGCTGGTGCCGTTGCCCGGCTGGGTGGTGAAGCCCAGCTTGACCGGGTTGGCGACGGAGACGTTCGCGCTGCTCGCACTCACGGCGGTCCAGCCGTTGCGGACGGCGGTCACGGCGTAGGTGTACGTGCCGTCGGGGACGGACGTGTCGGTGCAGGGGCTGGCGCTCGTCAGCGTGCTCGGTGAGGTCCCGCAGGCCGCGGTGGTGGTGCCGCCAGTTGTCCGGGTGACGTAGTAGCCGAGCGGGCTGGGTCCGGAGACGGGCGCGGTCCACGAGACGGTGACGGTGCCGGCGACGGCCGTCGCGGCGACGCCGGTCGGTGGGTACAGGGTGCCGGTGGTCGCGGACGCCGACCCGGTGCCGCTGGTCGACCAGTACCCCCAGGCCGCGACGCCGAGCGCCAGGCAGCAGACCGCCGCGAGCACCACGAGGGTGACGCGGCGCAGCGGGCGCGTGGCGCGGCCGAGGGGCAGGGTCATGTCAGCTGCCCTGCCCGGACCCGATGTAGTCGAGCGCGACCCGGGCGCCCTTGCAGCCGTCCTGGTTGACGGGCCGGTCGACGAACGTCGCCTTCGGCCACTCCTGGGCGGACACGCCCAGCTGGGACAGCGAGCGGTTGCGCGTGGCCGGGCACCACGAGCGGGTACGGCCCGCCGTACTGCGCCACCGTGTAGTCGCTCGCCGCGCAGGTCCGGCCCGCGAGCGGGACGACGGACCGGATCGTCACGGTCACGTTGGTCACCGACATCGACTTGTCGTCCGGGTTCGTCAGCGTGAGGTCGATCGGCCGGGTCGCGCCCGGGGACAGCGATCCCGCGGCGTCGCCGGAGATCGTGAACTGCCGGTGGGACTGCGTGAGCACGAGGCGTACGTCGGACGTGGCGGTCCGGGTCGCGCCGGTGGCGTCGACGCCCTGGGCCTGCAGCCGCAGGGAGTAGCCGTCCTCGTCGGTCTGCCCGGTCGTCGTCACCTGGAGGGTGCTGGTGCTCCCGGTGGTGGAGGCCGGGGAGAAGGTGGCGGTCGCGCCGGACGGCAGCCCGCCGACTACCGCGAAGGTGACGGGTCCCGCGATCCCGGTGCGCGTGAGCGCGACGGTGTAGACCGCGGTCGCGCCGGGCCGCATCGACACGGTGGCCGGCGTGCTGGTCATGGCCAGGGAGCCGTCCGAGGCGGCGCTCACGGTGAGCCCGCCGGTGGCCGAGCCGGTCGGTCTTCCCGCTGGTGGCGGTGACCGTGAAGGTGCCGGCACCGAGCGGCGTGGACGCGGTGGTGGAGACGGTCAGCGTCGACGTCGCCGTGGTCGCGGCGCCCGACGCCGTCAGGGTCGACGACCGCCGGCGAGAAGACGGCCGTGGTGTTCTTCGGCAGCTTGTCAGAGCTGAGCACGACGGCACCCGCGAAGCCGTCGGTGGACGTGAGCGTCACGGTGTAGACCGCCGGCCGGCCGCGCTGGACGGTGGTGCTGCCGGGTGTGAGCTGGACGGCGATGCCGGGCTTCGACGGCGAGGACAGGAAGACGGCCGAGGACGCGAGGAACAGCACGGGCGCCAGCGCGAGGAACGTGAGCCGCAGCTTCTTGTCCCGCCTGAGTGCGCGCACGGCCCTGCTCCCCTCGCGTCATCGAAGTGGTGGGTGCCCGGTGCCCCCCGGTGGCACCGGGATGTGCGGGTGAGGCGGGACGACCGACCGGTCGTCCCGCCCCTCCCGCGAGCCACGCTGGATCAGCTGGCGGAGACGTACAGCGGCACGGTGACGCCCTTGCAGCCGTCCTGGTTGGCGCCCAGTGTCCTTCATGGTGATCGTGACGGTGCCGTCCCCGTGCGCCGACCCGACGTCGACCCGGCCGTAACGGGAACGGGGCCGTGCCCACCGTGAAGTCGGCCGCGGAGCAGCCGGCTCGACCACGTCGGCTGCGACGTGCGGCGTGTGGCGACGCGACACCGTGACGGCGGAGAGCCTTGCTGCACGTCCGGGTTGGTGTTCGTTGACGTGGAACGCGACCGTCTGGGTCGGACCGCCCGGGTAGAGCGGAGCCACCGGTGCGCGAGCGTCGGTCGTGACGGCGAACGCCGAGCTGGTGCCCGTCGTGGCCGAGCCCGGTGCCCGTGCCGGTCGTGGTCCAGTAGGCGTAGGCGCCACCGGCGATGCCGACGGTGAGGACGCCGGCCAGGACGGCGGCCTTGGTCTTCTTGCTGAACGTGTGTGAGCGCATGGCGAGATGCCCCTCTCAGGGTGCTGGATGACTGCGTGGAGAACGAGACATCTCAGCCGTGGGCCCCCACGACGCTTCGCTCGTTCTGGCCGACCCCCCGGAGCGGCTTACCAGAACTGTGACAGTCGGCAGCGCTCGCTGAATCGGGTAAACGGACAGACCGGGAATGCCGGATAAGCGAGCTCAACGCCCCATTGGGCGTGATCGGTACCACACGGACTAGTTAGTTCCGGTGGACGGTAGGTCCGGCTTTACGGGTTCAGGCCCGCGGCTCAGGCTCCACGAGCTCGGGACGGTTGGGCTGCTCGCCGCCGCGGGCGTCGAGGTAGGACTGCTTCGGCACCATCACCTTGCGCCGGAAGATGCACACCAGCGTGCCGTCCTGGTTGTAGCCCTTGGTCTCGACGTACACCACGCCGCGGTCGTCCTTGGACTTCGACTCCCACTTGTCGAGGACCTCGGTCTGGCCGTAGATCGTGTCGCCGTGGAAGGTCGGCGCGACGTGCTTGAGGGACTCGACCTCGAGGTTGGCGATCGCCTTGCCGGACACGTCCGGGACGCTCATGCCGAGCAGCAGCGAGTAGATGTAGTTGCCGACCACCACGTTCTTCTTGAACTGGGTCGACCCCTCGGCGTAGTTCGCGTCGAGGTGCAGCGGGTGGTGGTTCATGGTGAGCAGGCAGAACAGGTGGTCGTCGTACTCCGTGACCGTCTTGCCTGGCCAGTGCTTGTAGGTCGCACCGACCTCGAACTCCTCGTAGCTGCGGCCGAACTGCATCCCACGCTCCTCACGTCTGGTGTGAGGCCCATCGTGGCGGAACCACGCCCGCTCGGGGAGACCCGGCGGGCGTGGGAAACCTCACGAGCAGATCAGGAGCCGCCGCCGCCGGCCTTGCGACGGTGCACCTTCGGGGCGCCGTCCAGCACCTCCGAGCCGTGCGCCTTCTCCTTGGAGCCGGCGGGATGGGCGACCCCCTTGGGGTTGCCGTTCTTGCGCTCGAGCGCCTCGCGCATCTTGGCCTTGAGGTCCTCGTTGTCGGTGTTCTCGTCCTGGGCTGACATCGGTGCCTCCGGTGGGGTGCGGAACGGGTCTGGCCAGACCCACCCTGCCACGCGAGGCCCCGCGGGTCGACGCCATTGCGCACGAGCGGCGGGGGTAGGCTCGGCCCGGTTTTTGGCACAGGAGGCCCCGTGGCACGCGAGATCGAGATCGACACCCAGGGCCTCGTCGTTCCCTCGTCGATGACCGGGGCCGTCGACGTGCTCCTCGACGGGCAGCGGGTCTGGTCGTTCAACGCCGACCGCGACGGCAAGGGGCGCAACGGCCACCGCACCGTCGCCTGGCCCAAGGCGCTCGTACACCGTCTCGACGGCGTCTCGGACGTCACCCTCGTCGACCACGTGAGCCGCGAGGTGCTGCACGAGCAGACCGTGCAGTTCGGCGCCGGCACGGGCCGGGTCGCCGTGCTCGACGCCGAGGGCAATCCGCTCGCCGTGGACAAGGGCGGCCGGCTCCAGCGCGACTTCAGCAACACCGAGGACTCCGCCCGCGACGAGATCATGGACGCCCTCGAGCAGGTGATGCACGACCTGACCGAGAAGTGCGGGCTGCAGACCTACCTGATGTACGGCTGCCTGCTGGGCGCGATCCGCGACGGGCACATGATCGGCCACGACTCCGACGCCGACGTCGCCTACCTGTCGGCCCACACGCACCCGTTCGACATCATCCGCGAGTGCACGACCGCGATCCGCGCCATGAAGCGGCTCGGCTGGAAGGTCGTCAAGATGTCCGGCGCGAACTTCAAGGTGTGGGTGCCGCTGCCCGACGGCCGGCGGTGCGGCATCGACGTGTTCGGCTCGTTCCACATCGGCGACACCTTCTACGTGACCGGCTCGCTGACCGGGAAGCTCGACCGGTCGGCCCTGCTGCCGTTCGGCACCGTCACCCTCGAGGGCCGCGAGGTCACCGCCCCGGCGAAGCCGGAGGAGGTGCTCGCGTTCACCTACGGTCCCGAGTGGCGGGTGCCGGACCCGGCGTTCCACTTCGACCACGACCCCGTCGACGTGCAGCGGATGGACGCGTGGTTCCGCGCGCCTCGGCGGCGGCTGCGCTTCTGGCACGACTTCTACAAGAGCCCGGACGCCGCCCGCGTCCCGACCGAGCCGTCGAGGTTCGCCCCCTGGGCCCACCAGCGGATGTCCCCCGACGACACCGTGCTCGACGTCGGTGCCGGCAACGGCCGCGACGCGGCGTACTTCGCCGCTGAGGGGCACCGGGTCACCGCCCTGGACTTCACCACGTTGGCCCTGGCCCGGACCCGGGACAAGCGCGAGAAGGCCGCCGGCACGGTGCACGTGCGGTCCTTCAACCTGGAGGACCTGCGCTCGGTGCTCGTCATGGGCGCGCGGTTCGCGCACCGGCCGGGCGTGCGCCAGGTCTACGCCCGCGGCCTGCTCGACACCCTCGGCCCCAGCGGCCGCGACAACTTCTGGCGGTTCGCCTCGATGGTGCAGCGCCGCGGCGGCGAGACGTTCCTGGAGTTCCGCACCCCGCGCTCCCGCCGGGACACGAAGCACTTCGGGGCGCACCAGCGGACGTACGTCGACCCGGCGACCGTCGAGCGCGAGGTGGCCGCCTACGGTGGCACGGTCGTGCACCGCGAGACCGGCCGTGACCTGGCCCCGCTCGGCTCCGAGAACCCGCACATCGCCCGACTCGTCGTGAGGTGGACCCCATGAAGAACCCGATCGCACGCCTGCGTCGCTCCGGCGACTCCGACCCGGACGGTGGCCACCGGACACGGGCACGGACCGGGCTGGCCGCGCGCGTCGAGGCGCTCGAGGCCGCCGTCGAGGAGAACCGCCGCCTCAACCAGCGGCTGGCCGACGTCGTCGACGTGGTCACCGAGGTGCTGGTGCCCGCGATCGACCGCGACGACGAGCGGATCGCCGAGGCGCTCGCCAACCTGAACAAGACCCTCAACGACGGCTGACCGGCTCCGTTGGTTGAGGTGCCCGAGGCGCTCAGCGCGAGGGCCTCGAAACCTCTGCCCGAGGCTCGAGAGGTTTCGAGGCTTCAGCTAGCGCCTCGAGCACCTCAACCAACGAGTCGGCCGGTCAGCGGAGCTTGTAGTCCTTGAGCAGGCTGCGGCCGATGATCATCTTCTGGATGTCGGCGGTGCCCTCGCCGATCAGCATGAACGCGGCCTCGCGGTAGAGCCGCTCGATCTCGTACTCCTTGGAGTAGCCGTAGCCGCCGTGGATGCGGAACGAGTCCTGGACCACCTCGTTGCAGTACTCCGCGGCCAGCATCTTGGCCATCCCGGCCTCGACGTCGTTGCGCTGGCCCTTGTCCTTGAGCCGGGCCGCCCGCACCATCATCGCGTGGGCGGTCTCGACCTTGGTCGCCATCTCCGCGAGCCGGAACAGGATCGCCTGGTGCTCGGCGATCGGCTTGCCGAAGGTCTCCCGCTGCTGGGCGTAGGAGATGCCGAGCTCGAAGGCCCGGTTGGCGATGCCGCAGGCCCGGGCCGCGACGTTGACGCGGCCGACCTCGACGCCGTCCATCATCTGGTAGAAGCCCTGGCCGGGCTCACCGCCCAGGATCTGGTCGGCGGAGATCCGGTGGCCCTCGAAGACCGCCTCGGTGGTGTCGACGCCCTTGTAGCCCATCTTGTCGATCTTGCCGGGGATGGTGACGCCCTGCGCGGTCTCGCCGAAGCCGGCCTCCTTCTCGACCAGGAACGTCGTCATGTTCTTGTAGACCGACTCGGCGCCCTCGTCGGTCTTCACCAGGACCGCGACCAGGTTGGACGTGCCGCCGTTGGTCAGCCACATCTTCTGGCCGGTGATCTCGTAGCCGGCCTCGGTGCGCGTGGCCTTGGTCTTGATCGCCGAGACGTCGGAGCCCAGACCGGGCTCGGACATCGAGAACGACCCGCGCACCTCACCGGTGGCCATGCGGGGCAGGTACTTCCGCTTCTGCTCCTCCGTGCCGTGCTGCATCAGCAGGTAGGCCACGATGAAGTGCGTGTTGATGACCCCCGAGACGCTCATCCAGCCGCGGGCGATCTCCTCGACGCAGAGGGCGTAGGTGAGCAGCGACTCGCCCAGCCCGTCGTACTCCTCGGGGATCATCAGGCCGAAGATGCCGAGCTCCTTGAGCCCGTCGACGATCTCCTGCGGGTACTCGTCGGCGTGCTCGAGCTCCGTGGCGACCGGCAGGATCTTCTCCTCCACGAACGTGCGGACGGCCTTGAGGATCTCGGTCTGGTCTTCGGTGAGGTCCTCGGTCTCGCAGAGGCGTGCCATGCGGGGTCCTTCCGGGGCTGTCGTGCAGGGGGTGGCGGTTACCGCCGAGTATCACGGCTGGGCGCGGGAGCCGCTATGAACGGGACCACATTCGGCGCACGCGGTTCGCCACGCGGCGTCCACGGTCGCCTGCGGGCCTGCTCCTCGGCCGCCTCAGCGGCCTCGCGAGCCGCCCGGCGCTGGCGGGTCAGCCGGCGTACGTCGGTCAGCATCGCCGCGATCGTGGCGGACGCGGCGGTCACGAGCTCGTCGTCGGTGACGTCGTCGGGGTGCCGGCGCGGCTCGAGGTCCCGCGGGGTGCGGAGGTCCTCGACGTCGCCGATGACGTCGTACCCCCGCTCGACGACGGCGTCGACGGACCGGTCGCCGCGGGCCCGGAGCGCCTCGACGCGGGCGTCGGACGGCCAGAACTTCTCGCCGCGGCGGGGCACGAGCTTGCCCTGGGCGAGGTAGCCGCGGATCCAGTTGCCGCGGTCGATGGCGGCCGTGAAGTCCTCGAGGTCGGCGTTGACGCGGCGCAGCAGCTCGACCTCGACGACGCCGAGCGACTCGTTCTGGACGGTGCCCGAGGTGTCGCAGGCCGTGTGGTCGACGCCGACCAGCCGCGCGAAGCGCACCCACAGCTCGTCGCGCGGCGTGCCGGGCTTCGGCAGCGTCAGCACGTGCACCCGCTCGGGCGGCAGGGACGCGCCCCACCGGGCCAGCACGTCACCGAGGTCCAGCGTGCCCCAGTCCCACTCCTGCTCGGGGGCGATCTCCTCGCGCACGGGGTAGTCGTCGATGGCGACGGTCGAGCCGTTCTTCACGAACTCCTGCCACCGCGCGGTGACCAGGCTGACGGTGTCGCGGGCGGTGACCACGACGTGCACCTCGGCGCCGTCGAGCCGCTGCATCGCCCGGACGGCCTGCTCGGCGCTCGCGGCGGCGAAGAACTCGTGGCTGACGATCGCGGTCCCCGGCCAGGCGTTGACGTCCTCGACGATCCGGTCCCAGGCCCCGGCCGCCTCCGGCCCGCGCCGGTCGATCTTCGGGTCCTCGCGCACGACGCCGCTGGCCCACAGGTGCTCGCGCACCGAGGAGCCGGGCAGCAGCACGCCCTGACGGGCCAGCTCGGCCTCGTTGTTCCAGAGCAGGGTCTGGAGGTACGTCGTGCCGGTCTTGGGCAGGCCGACGTGGAAGAAGACGGTGCTGGCCATGGCCTCAGATGCCCTGGGAGTACTTCTCCAGGACGGCGCCGATGCGTTCCTCGTCGCGGGCGGCGACGGGCAGCAGCAGCTCCTGGACGACGTCGGTCAGCTCGGCGAGCCGCAGGTTGAGCTGACGGCACTCCTGGACCTCGTCCTCGAGCACGGCGACGCGCTCGCGCAGGGCCTCGATGCCCTTCCGCCTGCACGCCCGCGCGGAAGCGACCGAGGTTGCGGGCCGCCTCCTTGCCGCGCACCTTGAGGCGACTCCTCATCGTTGCCATTCGACCACCAATCGTCCGGTCCGGTGCCCCGTCGTGACGTCGGGGCTGTCCTGCCTGGTTGTGCGCGCGCGACACGACGGTCGCCCCCCTGGCCTCGAGCTCGTCGACCACCCGGCGCACCGACAGCGTGCGCAGGTGGTTGGCCCGCGTGAACGGGTCGTCCTCGCCGCGACCGGTGACGAACTCGACGTACAGCCGTCCGCCGGTGCCGCGCAGCATCGTCTCGCAGGCCCGCCAGAGGTAGCCGCGGCCCACCTGGTCGGTGGCCTCGGCGATGTGGCGGGCCGTGACGACGGCGCGGCCGGGCCGGTGCGCGACGCGGGCGCTCTCGGCGAGCACCGAGCGCAGCTCGCAGAGGTTCATGGTGCGGAACTCGAGGTCGACGTCCTCGGCCTCGGCCAGCTGCGCGACGGGCAGGCTGCCGCGGATGGCGTAGTCCAGGCCCGACCACGGACGCGCCCCGCCGGGCGAACCAGAGGTCGTCGGTGCCGCGGCCGCAGCCGATGTCGACGACGCGCTCGGGGACCCGGCCCTCCTCGGCCACCACCCACTCCGCGAAGTCGGTCGGCTCGACGACGGGCGGCTCGGACGGCGTGCCGGGAGTAGGTGCGGTCCCACGCCTCGCGCTTGACCCGGGTGCCGCGGAACCAGCCGTTGAGCCGGCGGTGCGTCGACTCCGGCGTCTCGAACTTGTACGCCGGGTCGGGGACCCGCCAGCCGGGACCGTAGGTCGCGGCGAGGAACTCGTCGGTGTTCGCCGGCGCCGGGAGCTCGCGGCCCTCGAGCGTGCAGGTGCCCAGCGGGAAGATCCACTCCCGCTCGAAGGGCGTGCGGATCTCGCCCATCAGGTGCAGGTTGCCGTCCGCCAGGAACCCGCCGAACACGTCGAGCCCGCGCACCGACCCGTCGCCCTCGACCACGTCGACCTTGAACGCGCCGCCGCTGTAGCGGGAGATCCGGTAGCCCATGTCGGCCAGCGCCCGCTGCAGCCGGAACGACTCGCGGACCACGTCGACCGGGTGCGTGAACTCGCTGACGTAGCCGAGGTCGGCGTCGCTGTCGTGCCCGATCAGGCGTCCCTCGCGGACGGCGCCGAGCAGCGTGCCGTAGGCCGGGAACGCGTCGATGCCGGCCTTCTTCAGGGCACCGAGCACCTCCTCGATCGAGTCGAGGAGCGGCTTCACGTGCTCGGCGCTGCGGGTGTCGAAGGTCTGCGCGAGGCGCAGCGACTTGTCGATGCCGAGGGGCAGGCCGCGCTCGTTGACGACGGCGATCCGCTCGTCTCCCGTCGCCGAGGTGCACCTCCTCGTCGTACACGACCGTGCCGCTGACGTGCTCGACCACGCTGAGCTGCGTGGTGCCGTGCAGGAAGCGCCGCAGGGCCGAGGGCCACGTCACGACGTACGCGCTGCCGCTGGGCTCCCCGTCCCGGTGCAGCCAGAACGACCAGATCCGGCGCCCGTCGAAGAGCACGTCGAGGACGACCTCGCTCCCCGAGCGCGCCCGCACCCCGTCGTCGTCGACGCGCACGCCGGAGACGCTGGTGGCTGTGGACACGTGGGGATCGTAGTGGACGCGCCCAGTGGCACGTTCGGCACCACTTCGGCGACCCTCCGGTGCCGATCGTGACGCTCGGGGACCTGTGGACGGAGAACAGCACGCACGTCCGGACCCGGGGACGATGCCGCCATGCCCTCCTCACGCCACCGCTGGGACCCGGTCGCGCCGGCTCCTCGCGGGCTCGTGGCGCCCGTGCGGCTCGATCCGCACGGCGTCACGGGTCCGACCCGCGGAGCGGCGCGCGGGCCGGGTTGGCGACGGTCGAGCCAGGGCCTCTACGTCCCGGCCGAGGTCGACGGCGACGGCCGGAGCAGCGGATCGTCGAGCAGGCCGCGCGGCTGCCCGCCGGTGGAGCCGTGACGGGCTGGGCGGCCTGTCGCCTCCACGGGGCCGCGTTCTTCGACGGGCTGCTGCCCGACGGCCGCACCCGGCTGCCCGTGCCGCTCGTGACCGACGGCCGCCACGTCCGCGGCGACGCGGACGCCGTGCTCGTCCGCGACCGGATCGACCCGTCGGAGATCGTGGTCCGGCACGGCCTCCCGACAGCGCGCGTCGAGCGCGCGCTCTTCGATGCCATGCGGTGCCGTCCGCTGCGCGAGGCGGTGGTGGGCATGGACATGGCGGCCGCGGCGGACCTCGTGTCGGTGCGGCGGATGCGCGCCTACCTCGCCGACGAGGCGAGGACGGCGCGGCGTACGGATCGGTCGCGCGGGCGCTGGACCTCGCCAGCGAGCTCAGCCGCTCCCCCAACGAGACGCGGATGCGACTGGTCTGGGTCCTCGACGCCCGGCTGCCGCCGACCGCTGGTGAACCAGCCCGTGTTCGACCTCGACGGGCGCCTCCTCGCCATCGTGGACCTGCTCGACGTGGAGCGGGGCGTGGTCGGCGAGTACGACGGCGCGGACCACCGGAGCGCCCGCCGGCACAGCAGCGACGTCGGCCGGGAGGACGCTCTCCGCGGCGTCGGGCTGGAGGTGTTCCGCGTGACGGGCCCCGACCTGCCGCTCACCGACCGCGTGGTGAGCCGGATGCACGCCGCGCGAGGACGCGCACGAGGCGCGGCCGAAGCCGGCGTGGACCGTGACACCGCCGCCCTGGTGGGACGTGCCGCCGACGCTGGACGAGCTCCTCGACCAGCGGGACGTGTGGCGCTCGCTGCACGAGAGCGCCTGACGCCGAACGTCACGAACGGCACCTGCATCCGCCGTACGGAGGGTGCCGTTCGTGACGCTCGACGAGGCTCAGGCGTCGGGGGTCCACTTCTCGCCGCGGGTCATGCCGGCGGCGCGGCCCTTGCCGGAGATGACCAGCGCCATCTTGCGGGAGGCCTCGTCGATCATCTCGTCGCCGAGCATGACCGCGCCCTTCGCGCCGCCCTGCTCGGACGTGTAGTACTCGTAGGCGTCGAGGATGTTCTCGGCGTGGTCGTAGTCGCTCTGGTCCGGGGAGTACACCTCGTTGGCGACCTCGATCTGCGAGGGGTGCAGGGTCCACTTGCCGTCGAAGCCGAGGGCGGCGGAGCGGCCGGCGACGCGCTTGAAGCCGTCGAGGTCCTTGATCTGCAGGTAGGGCCCGTCGATGACCTGCTTGTCGTGCGCGCGGGCCGCCATCAGCAGCCGCATCAGGATGTAGTGGTAGGCGTCGCCGACGTCGTACCCGGGCGGCTGCTCGCCGACGACCAGGGACTTCATGTTGATCGAGGCCATGAAGTCGGCGGGCCCGAAGATGATCGTCTCGATGCGCGGCGAGGCGGTGGCGATGTCGTCGACGTTGATCAGGCCGAGGGCGTTCTCGATCTGCGCCTCGATGCCGATCTTGCCGACCTCGTAGCCCATCGACGTCTCGATCTGGGTGAGCAGCACGTCGAGCGCCTTGACCTGGTCGGCCGTCTGCACCTTGGGCAGCATGATGCAGTCCAGGTTGGCGCCGGCGCCCTCGACGACCTCGATGACGTCCTTGTAGGTCCACTGCGTCGTCCAGTCGTTGACCCGGACGGTCTGCACGCGCTTGCCCCAGTCGCCGGTGTTCAGCACCTCGACGATGTTCTTGCGGGCGTCCGGCTTCGCGATCGGCGCGACCGAGTCCTCCAGGTCGAGGAACACCTGGTCGGAGTCGAGGCCCTGGGCCTTCTCCAGGAAGCGCGGGTTGGAGCCCGGGACGGCGTGGCAGGAGCGGCGGGCGACGGATCTCGCGTGCGGCAGACATGGTTGGACTGTACTGACGAGTACGCCGCGCCGGGACCCTCCGGACCCGTGGGATACGTCTCAGTCGAGCGGGTGCCTCGGCGATGGCCGGGGCGCGGTTGTTGACCACGACCAGCGCCATCCCGACCAGGATCACCACCAGCCCGACGGCCGCGCCGACCGGCGGCACCTGGCCCAGGATCAGCGCCGCGAGCAGGGCCGCACCGGGCACCTCGAGCAGCAGCGCGAGGGAGACGACGATGGGCTTGGTGGTCGCGAGCAGGTGGTTGAACACCGAGTGCCCCATCAGCTGGGCGGTCGCGGTGACGAGCAGCAGCAGGCCCCACTGCGAGAGCGGGTAGCCGGCCAGGTCCTGCCCGCCGACCACGCACGCCACGGCGAGGATCGCGGCGCAGGAGCCGTAGCAGACGAAGGTGTACGTCGTCGTGGACGTCGCCTGGCGGGCGCGCGCGCCGATCAGCATGTACGCCGCGGCGGCCACTCCCCCGACCAGCGCGAGGACGTCACCGAGCAGCGCCTCCGGGGAGACCGTGAAGTCGACACCCGAGACGACCAGCACGCCCGGCCAGGGACACCACCAGCCCGAGCAGCACCCGTCCGTCGAACCGCTCGCCGTGCAGCAGCTGCCAGGCGACGACCCAGGCGATCTGCAGGCAGACGATCGCCGTCGCCGACGCGACCGAGGTCAGCGTCAGCGAGGTGACCCAGGTGCCGAAGTGCACGGCCAGCGCGAGCCCGCTCGCCACGCACCAGCCGCAGCGGTCGTCCCCGCAGGCGCGGACAGCTCGTCCCGGCGCCGCGATCGCGACCCCGGGAGACGAGCGCCACCGTCGCGAAGGCGTTGCGCCAGAAGGCGATCGCCAGCGGCGGCACGACCATCGCCGCCATCAGCGGACCGGAGAGCGACACCGCGACGACGCCGACGGCCAGCAGGAGAAGGGTGCGCACGGCACCTATTGTCCGGGTCCCGCATCTGGCAGGCTCGGCGGTGTGACCGACCCCAGAGCCAGGCGCTGACACGACGCCCTGATCGCCGAGCTGGCGAAGAAGACCGGCGTCTCCTGGATCCGCCACGCCGGACGGGCGCACGCGGTCTGGCACGTCTGGCACGACGACGCGCTCTGCGTGGTCTCCGGCGGCGACGAGCAGCCGCTGCCCGACATCGAGGACGGCGCCCGCGTCGAGGTGGTGCTCCGGAGCAAGGACAGCGGCGGGCGCCTGGTCACCTGGGCGGGCACCGCGTCCGTCGTACACCCGGGGTCGGAGCACTGGGACGCGGTCACGGCGGCGCTGGTGCCGGGGCGGCTGAACACCCCGGACCTGTCGACCGACGGCCGACGGCTGGGCGCGACACCAGCGTCGTGCGCCGGATCGTGCCGACCGGCGAGGTCGTCGAGTCGCCGGGCGACCTGTCGGACGACGCCCACCGGGCGACGCCCGAGCGAGACGCCGGCGACGACCGCGGGGTGCTGCCGAGGGTGCTGCACCGCCGCGTGCGCCGCCGGCCGAAGCTGTCCTGAGGGCTCAGGCGCCGGGCGGCACCTCGATCTCGCCGGAGGCCACCGGCTGCACCTGCCCCGCGACGTGAGCAGCGCGTCGCCCGGCCGTCGGTGGCCTCCACCCGTCCCGCCAGCGACGACGGCCGGCCCATCTCCACGCCCTGGGTGATGGCGTACGCTGCCGCCCTCGGGCAGCAGCCCGGTCGCGACGAGCGCCATGCCCAGGCCCGGCCGCCGCCGACCCGGTCGCCGGGTCCTCCGGGCACGCCGGCTCCCGGCACGAACACCCGCGCGTGTACGTCGAGACGGGGCGCGTCACCCGCGACGGCGTACAGGTTCACGGCGTCCAGCAGGTCGTCGACGCCGCCGAGGCCGCCGAGCCTCTCGGCCAGGTCGGGGAACGGCACCGCACGTCGGCGACCGCCCGCACCAGGGCCTCCTCGCTCACCGGGACGTGCACGAAGCTGAGGCCGCAGCCGGCCACCCAGGTCTCGCCGGCGAGGTCGGACAGCGACAGGCCGAGCATCCGCAGCAGGCCCCGGACCACGACGGGCGGCACCGGGCCGGCGAGGTCGTGCGGGCTGGCGGTGAGCTCGACCCGGTCGTCGTCGAAGCGCACGCCGATCGCGCCCGCTCCGCACTCCTGGGTGACCGCGTCGCCGGTGAGCAGCCCGAGGGACCGGAGCACCCAGGCCGTGCCCAGCGTCGGGTGGCCGGCGAACGGGATCTCCTGCTCGGGGGTGAAGATGCGCGTCGCGTAGGTCGCGCCGCCGGTGACGGTCGACGACGGGAACGTCGACTCGGAGAACCCGAACTCCCGGGCCAGGGCCTGGCACTGCTCCGTGGACAGCCCGTCGGCGCCGTGCACGACGGCCAGCTGGTTGCCCGCGAAGGGCCGGTCGGTGAACACGTCGACGATGTCGTAGCGCAGTCGCATGGTGCCCATCGTGCCAAGGGATAGCCTGAGCCCTCGTGAGCACCTCCCCGTCCCGCGTCTTCGCGGCCCGCCTGGCCAGCCTGCCGGTCTTCGACCCCGCGGGCGACCAGGTCGGCAAGATCCGCGACCTCGTGGTGGTGCTGCGGCCGGGCGGCCTCCCGCCCCGCGTGCTCGGCCTCGTCGTCGAGGTGTTCGGCCGCCGGTCGATCTTCGTGCCGATGACGCGGGTCACCCACGTCGACAGCGGCCAGGTCATCACCACCGGCGTCGTGAACATGCGCCGCTTCGAGCAGCGCCCCACCGAGACCCTGGTCTTCGGGCAGATGCTCGACCGGCAGGTCACCGTGCGGGAGACCGGCGTGGTCGGCACGGTGTACGACGTCGCGATGGAGCTCGAGCGCACCCGCGACTGGGTGATCAGCCGCGTCGCGCTCCAGGAGGGCTCGAAGCGCTTCGGCCGCAAGGGCCAGACGCACATCGAGGAGTGGCGCGACATCGAGGGCTTCGCGACCCCCGACGGCGCCCAGGGCGCGACCCACCTGCTCGCCGCGCTCGACGCGATGCGCCCGGCCGACCTCGCCAACGTCATCCACGACCTGCCCCCGAAGCGCCGCGCGGAGATCGCCGCCGCGCTCGACGACGAGCGGCTCGCCGACGTGCTCGAGGAGCTGCCCGAGGAGGACCAGGTCGAGATCCTCGGGGCGCTGGACAACGAGCGGGCCGCCGACGTGCTCGAGGAGATGTCCCCCGACGACGCCGCCGACCTGATCGCCGAGCTGCCGCCCGAGACGGCCGAGCAGCTGCTCCAGCTGATGGACCCCGAGGAGGCCGAGGACGTCCGGCGGCTGATGTCCTACGAGGAGCACACCGCCGGCGGCATGATGACCACCGAGCCGGTGATCCTGCCTCCCGACTCCACCGTCGCCGACGCCCTCGCGCACGTCCGCAACGCCGAGCTCAGCCCGTCGCTCGCCGCCCTGGTGTACGTCGTCCGGCCGCCGCTCGAGCCGCCGACCGGCCGGCTGCTCGGCGTCGCGCACATCCAGCGGCTGCTGCGCGAGCCGCCCTCGACGATGGTCGGCCACGTCCTCGACACCGACACCGAGCCGCTGCGTCCGACCTCGAGCCTCGAGGACTGCGCCCGCCACCTCGCGACGTACAACCTGGTGTCGGCGCCCGTCGTCGACGAGGACGGCCGCCTGCTCGGCGCCGTGACCGTCGACGACCTGCTCGACCACCTGCTGCCCGAGAACTGGCGCGACACCCCGAGCCGGACCGGCTCGCCCGTGCGGATCGGCGGCGCGAGCGGGGGTGCTCCCCGTGGATAGGACACCGGCCCGCCAGCGGCAGGACGCCCGCAAGGAGCTGCGCAAGGGACGCCTGAGCGGCCCGCGCCGCGAGTCGACCCGCGAGTCCCGCGGTCCGCGCCTCGACGTGCCCACCGACACCCGGCGGCAGATCATCCGGCGCCCCAACGTCGACTCCGACACGTTCGGCCGCTTCGCGGAGACGTTCGCGCGCTTCATGGGCACCGCCCGGTTCCTGATGTACATGACCGGGTTCGTCGCGATCTGGCTGCTCTGGAACGCCCTGGCCCCGGAGCACCTGCAGTTCGACCCCTACGCGTTCATCTTCCTGACCCTGATCCTCAGCCTGCAGGCGTCGTACGCCGCGCCGCTGATCCTGCTCGCGCAGAACCGGCAGGAGGACCGGGACCGGGTCATCGGCGAGCAGGACCGGACCGCCAACGCCCGGGCGCACGCCGACATGGAGTTCCTGGCCCGGGAGATGGCGTCGATCCGGATGGCGCTCGGCGAGGTCGCCACCCGTGACTACGTCCGCTCCGAGCTGCGCTCCCTGCTCCAGGACCTGGAGGAGAAGCAGAAGCGCGAGGCCGACGAGCACCCCGACGAGGACTGGGACACCTGAGGAGCGGCGGGCGCCCGCCCGGCACGTACGCTGGAGACCATGACCTCCCCCGATCTCGAGCAGATCAACGCTGCGCTCGCGACCGTCAACGACCCGGAGATCCACCGGCCGATCACCGACCTCGGCATGGTCGAGTCGGTCGACGTCGCCGCGGACGGCACGGTCGCCGTCACGGTCCTGCTGACCGTCTCCGGCTGCCCGCTCAAGGACACCATCACCCGCGACGTGACCGCCGCCGTCGGCAAGGTCGCCGGCGTCACCGGCGTCGACCTGACCCTCGGCGTGATGAGCGCCGAGCAGCGCGCCGGCCTGCAGGAGAAGCTGCGCGGCGGCCAGGCCCAGAAGGAGATCCCCTTCGGCCGGCCGGACTCGCTGACCAAGGTCTACGCGATCGCCTCCGGCAAGGGCGGCGTCGGCAAGTCGTCGGTGACGGTGAACCTCGCCATCGCGATGGCCGCGCAGGGCCTCAAGGTCGGCATCGTCGACGCGGACATCTACGGCCACTCGGTGCCCGCGATGCTCGGTCTCGGCGACGTCCGCCCGACCCAGGTCGACGACATGATCATGCCGGTGCCGGTCCCCGGTCTCGACCGCGGACAGCTGTCGGTGATCAGCATCGGGATGCTCAAGCCGCGCCGCGACCAGGTCGTCGCCTGGCGCGGACCGATGCTCGACCGGGCCCTCGTGCAGATGCTCAGCGACGTCTACTGGGGCGACCTCGACGCGCTGTTCCTCGACCTGCCCCCGGGCACCGGCGACATCGCGATCTCGCTCGGCCAGCACCTGCCCAACGCCGAGGTGGTCGTGGTGACCACCCCGCAGGAGGCCGCCGCCGAGGTCGCCGAGCGCGCCGGCACGATGGCCTCGATGATGCACCAGCGGGTCGTCGGCGTCGTGGAGAACATGTCCTTCCTGCCGTGCCCGCACTGCGGCCCGGAGCACCGGCTCGAGGTCTTCGGGACCGGCGGCGGCCAGCGGGTGGCCTCGACGCTGTCGAGCCGCTTCGGGTACGACGTGCCGCTGCTCGGCGAGATCCCGCTGGACCTCACGCTGCGCGCGGGCGGCGACTCGGGAGCCCCGATCGTCGACACCCACCCGGACACGCCCGCCGCGCAGGCCCTGACGACGATCGCGACCACGCTGTCCGGCCGGGGCCGCGGGCTCGCCGGTCTCCAGCTCGGCCTGAGCCCCGCCGGTAGGTTGTAGACCGTGTTCGGGATCGGGCTGCCGGAGCTGATGGTCATCATCGTGGTGGCCGTCGTCGTCTTCGGCCCCGATCGGCTGCCCGACTTCGCCCGGCAGGCCGGCCGGCTGGTGCGTCAGGTCCGGGCGTTCACCCAGTCCGCCCGCGACGACATCCGGGCCGAGCTGGGCCCCGAGTTCGCCGAGTTCGAGCTGACCGACCTCGACCCGCGCCGGGCGATGCGCAAGTACATCCAGGACGCCTGGGACGAGACCGACGACGACGCCGTCGCCCCCTCGGGCGCCGGCCAGCGGCCGCTCGAGGACGGCGAGCTCCCGCCGTACGACAGCGACGCGACCTAGGCGGTCCGGCGGCGGGAGCCGCGCTCTGCCCAACGTGGGGACAGCGACGCGACCTAGGCGGTTAGGCCGGCGGGACCCGCGCTCTGCCCATCGTGGGGACAGCGACGCGACGTGACGCTGCGCTACTCCGAGATCTCGCGGGTGAGAAGCACGGTGGTGACGAACCGACGGTAGAGCCGGACCGGGTCCTCGTCGGTCATTGCGACCGTCACCGTCCCGGTGCGCACCACGCCCTCGATCCAGGTCGCCATCTCGGCCAGGTCGGGGTTGCGGAACGTCACGTCGAGCGTCGCCGGCAGCGTGATGGCCGGCGGTCGGGCGTCCGCCGCCGAAGCGATCGCCGCCTCGGCCTCGGCGCGGATCAGGTCGCGGGCCGCCTCGGGGTGGAGGCTGTCCGCGGCGAAGCGGGAGACCGCGGTCTTGACGACGGCGGTGCGGATGCCCGGACAGATCCGGGTGGCCTCCTCGGCGGTCACGTCGTCACCCGTCACGAGGACCACCGGGACGTCGTACCCGAGGGCCACCAGCGCGTTGACGCCGGACTCCCCCACGACGGTGCCGTTCAGGCTGACCTCGGCGATGGCGCGCGGATTGTAGGTGTGCGACAGCGGGGAGGACGTGGACATCGAGCCGTGGTAGCTGACCAGTAAGACCGCGTCGAACGAGGCGTCGAGGCCCTGCATCATGTACATCGGCTTGTGCCGGCCCGACAGGTAGCGAGCGCGGTGGACCAGGCCGTCGGGCGGCAGGTTCTGCATCGTCGAGTGCGAGTCGTTGACCAGGACCTCCGTCGCCCCGGCGGCGTGCGCCCCCTCGATGGCGGCGTTGACCTCACCGAGCAGCAGGGTCCGGTAGTGGTCGTGCTCCGGCTCGCCCGGCCGGCACTGGCTCCAGTCGACGACGCCGGCCGTGCCCTCCATGTCGGAGGAGAGGAAGACCTTCACCGGGCCGTCCGGCGCACAGGCGTCAGCCGACCTTGCCGTCGAGGGTGACCTGGACGGACTTCTGCGCACCCGAGCGGTTCACGTCGAGCTTCACGGTCTCACCGGGCTGGTGGCTGCGGATCGCGACGATCAGGCTGATCCCGTCGGTGATCTGCTTGCCGTCGACCTTGGTGACGATGTCGCCCTTCTTGAGCCCGGCGGCCGCGGCCGGCGTGCCGGAGGGTACGTCGACCACCTCGGCGCCGTCGCTCTGCGCACCGGTGTTCACGTTGGCACCGATCACCGGGTAGCGCGCCTTGCCGGTCGCGAGGATCTGCGACGCCGTGACCCGGACCTGCTCCATCGGGATCGCGAAGCCGACGCCGATGTTGCCCGACTCGCCGCCCACGGAGCCGCCCGTCGTGGCGATCGCGGAGTTCACGCCGACGACCTGGCCGCGCAGGTTCACCAGCGGGCCACCGGAGTTGCCGGGGTTGATGGCCGCGTCGGTCTGCACCGCGTTGATGTAGGAGGACTGGTTCTGGTCGCCGGTGGTGACCGGCCGGTCCGTGGCGCTGATGATCCCGGAGGTCACCGTGCTGCTCAGGCCGAGCGGGGAGCCGATCGCGACGACGGTGTCGCCGACCCGCATGGAGCGCGAGGAGCCGATCGCGGCCGGCTCGAAGGTCGTCGCGTCGGTCACCTCGAGCACCGCGATGTCGTAGACCGGGCTGCGGCCGATGATCTTCGCGTCGTGCTTCTTGCCGTTCTGGTCGACGACCTTGAGCTCGCCGTCGCCGGTCGCGTCCGCGACGACGTGGTTGTTGGTGATGACGTGGTCCTTGTCGTCGAGCACGAAGCCCGACCCGGTCGCGCCGCCCTGGGTGGTGCCGTCGGCGCCGCCCTTGGCCTGGATCTGCACCGTGCTCGGCAGCAGCTTCTTCGCGACCGCGGCGACGCTGCCGTTCTGGGCGTCGAGGGGCTCGGAGGCGCCGTTGTCGGTGCCGATCACCGGCACGCTGGGGGTGGTGCCGGACGACATCGTCCCGTTGACGGCGACGGCCGCCGATCACGCCGCCGAGCAGCCCGACGACGAGCGCGATCGCGGTGATGACCGGCCAGGCCCAGCCCGGGAAGCCCCCGCGCCCGCCGGCGGCCTGAGGCTGCGGACCCGGCTGCGGGCGCGTAGGGGGCGTAGCCGTAGGACGGCTGCGGCTGGGTGGGGTACGGCGAGGTGGGCTGCTGCCCGTAACGACTGGCCGTAGGGCCCGGGCGCCTGCGGCTGCTGGGGCTGCTGGACGGGCTCGCGCTGCGGCTCGGGGTGGCTCGGCAGCGGCGGCGGGTAGGACGAACCACCGAGCGGCTGGGTGTCCCCCATCTCCCCGTGCCGGTCACCGCCTCGGTCACTGTCCGGGCGGTCGGCCTCGTCGTCGTACTCGCTCACGTCACCCATTCTCACCCACGCCCCAACCTGTGAAACGGCGGGACGTGCTCAGCGACGGTCGCCGACCGACCGGGCGTGCGCGACGCCGCCGTCGCCCTCACCCAGCGTCCAGCCGCGCAGCCGTCCGTGGACGGAGGCCGCCGGCGCCACGAAGGCGGGGGTGGGCGTCGAGGACGTGCTCGCGCCGCCGATGGACGAGGCCGGCGTGCCCGGACGAGCCCGACGCCCATCGGGGTGGCGGCCAGGGTGGACAGGCCGAAGACGGCGGCCGACACGGAACCGGCCCCGACCAGGGCGATGCCGGCCCGGCGACGGGTCCGGCTGCGGTCCTCGAGGCGACCGGTCTCGGCCCACGCGTCCGAGGCGTCGAACGCCGAGGGGTCGAGGTCCAGCAGCGAGCCGAGGAAGCGGTCGGAGGGCTCCTCCGGCCGCGGTGCGCCCGCGATCTGGGTGAGCTGGCGCTTGGTCCAGCCCTCGTGCTCCACCAGGCGGCGGCACGGCGGGCAGTGCAGGACGTGGTCCCACGCGCGCTCGGTCGACTCCTCGTCGAGCTGTCCGTCGACGAGGGCGCTGACCGTCGAGCCGAGATGGCCCCCGAGCCGCCACACCGACGACATCACGTGGCCTGCGGGGTCAGCCGTGGGCGGCGGCGCGCCTCGGGGCCGGAGTAGCGGGACCGGCCGGCCGTCGGGGCGCGGTGCGCGAGAGCCTTGCGCAGCATCGTGCGGCCACGGTGGATGCGGGAGCGGACGGTGCCGAGCTTGAGCCCCAGGACGTCGGCGATCTCGTCGTAGCTGAGGCCCTCGATGTCGCAGAGCACCACCGCGGCGCGGAAGTCCGGCGGCAGCGCGGCGAGCGCGGTCTCGACGTCGTCGTCGAAGAGGCCGTCGAGCACCTGCACGTCGGGCGTGACCGAGCGGCTGGGGATGCGGGTCTCGGCGTCGTCGGCCAGGGCGTCGAAGCGGATCTTGGCCTTGCGACGGGCCTGGTCGAGGAACAGGTTCGTGGTGATCCGGTGCAGCCAGCCCTCGAACGTGCCGGGCGTGTAGGACGACAGCGAGCGGAACACCCGGACGAAGACCTCCTGGGTGAGGTCCTCGGCGTCGTGCGGGTTGCCGGTCAGCCGGTAGGCGAGGCGGTAGACCCGGGCCGAGTGCTGGGCGACGATCTCGTCCCAGGACGGCGCCTGCCACTCCTCGGCCGCAGGCGCGTGCTGGTCGGGGCCCGGACTCGTCGAGTGGGTCATCTGGTGCTCCTCGCCCCGCGTAGGTGACGCTGCTGGTCCTGCCATCGTGCTGCTGTGTTCCTCCAGGCTAGGAGCCGCTCCTGAGAGCGACCTGAGCGAAGGCTGTCGCCGTCGCGTCAGTTGAACGGACCACGCACGTCCATTGTTCCCCGTCCGGTGCGCGCGGCGCACCCCTCCGCACGCGATAGAGTCCGGCGAGATACCACCCACTGATCCTCGGATCACGACATCTGGAGGACGTCATCGTCACGGGACTGAAGCCGGCGAGCTGGACCCACGCCGAGGAGTTCGTCACCGAGGACGAGGTGCTGACCGCGGCCCGCGCTCGCGCGGAGGAGGTCGGCGTCTCCCCGATCGGCAACGGCGGAGGAGCCGCGCTGCGCTTCCTCGCGGCCGTCACCGAGGCCCGTGCGGTCGTCGAGATCGGCACCGGCACCGGGGTGTCCGGGGTCTGGATGCTGCGCGGCATGCGCCCCGACGGCGTGCTGACCACGGTCGACACCGAGGCCGAGCACCAGCGGCTGGCCAAGCAGGCGTTCACCGAGGCCGGCATCGCCCCGCAGCGCGTCCGGCTGATCCCCGGCTCGGCGCTCGACGTGCTCCCCCGGCTCACCGACGGCCACTACGACCTGGTGTTCTGCGACGGCGAGAAGACGGAGTACTCCGACTACCTCGCCGAGGCGCTCCGGCTGCTCAAGCCCGGCGGCATCGTGGCCTTCGACAACGCCCTGTGGCACGACCGGGTCGCCGACCCGGCCCAGCGGGACGCGGAGACCGTCGCGATCCGCGAGCTCGGCCGGACCGTCCGCGAGCACGACTCGCTGCTGCCGGTCCTGCTCCCCGTCGGCGACGGCCTGCTGGTCGCCAAGAAGGTCTGGACCCCCGAGGCCTGATTCCCGTCGACCCGGGCCTCGTGGTGGGTCGACCCGGGCCTGGTGGTCGCCGGTCGAGCCGGGCCTGGTTCACGGTCGAGCCGGGGTCTGCGTCCGCGCGTCGGTGCGGGTGGTTTCGACACGGGCTCCGCTAGCGCTCCGCCCGGCTCAACCAGACGACGAGCGCCCGGCTCAACCAACGACGAGGCCCGGCTCAACCAACGTGCGGGGCTACGTGGTGATGCCGGCGAGCGGGTCGCGGAGCTCGAGCCAGTGCAGCAGGGCGCGGGCCCCGAAGCCGGTGGCGCCCTTGGTGTACTCGTACTCGTCGACGGGCGAGTCGCCCGACCGACGCGATGTCGAGGTGGGCCCAGGGCAGGCCGCCGGTGAAGTGCCGCAGGAACAGGGCCGCGGTGATCGCGCCCGGGGTGCCGCCGGCGTTGTCGGCGTCGGCCACCTTGGAGGCGAGCCGCTCCTCGTAGTCGGCCACCAGCGGCATCCGCCACAGCGGCTCCCCCGCCGCCAGCGAGGCCACCCGCAGGGTCGTCGCGAGCGCGTCGTCGGTCGCGAAGTAGCCGCCGGTCTTCTGGCCGAGGGCGATCTTCATCGCGCCGGTGAGCGTGGCGACGTCGACCAGCACGTCGGGCTCGAGCTCGGCGACGGCGTAGGCCAGCGCGTCGGCCAGCACCAGGCGGCCCTCGGCGTCGGTGTTGGTGACCTCGGTGGTGCGGCCGCCGTAGTGCCGCAGCACGTCGCCGGGCCGCATCGAGTCGGCGCCGACGGAGTTCTCCGCGCAGGCCATCAGGCCGGTGACCCGGACCGGGCAGTCGACGTCGGCGAGCGCACCGAGCACGGCGAGGACGACGCCCGCACCGGTCATGTCGCGCTTCATCGTCATCATGTTGTCGCGGCCCTTGATCGAGAGGCCGCCGGTGTCGAAGGTGATGCCCTTGCCGACGAGCACGACGTGCGGCGCCTTCTTGGCCCCGCGGCGCGGCGTGTAGTCGAGGCGGATCAGCCGCGGCGGGTTCGAGGACCCCTGGCCGACGCCGACGATCCCGCCGAAGCCCTCGGCCGCGAGCCTCTTCTCGTCGAACACGGTGAGCCGCAGGCCGGAGCGCTCCGCGACCTCGGCCGCCTGCTCGGCCAGCCAGACCGGGTTCTTCACGTTGGAGGGGACCAGGGCCAGCGTGCGCGACTGCCAGCTCGCGCCGGCGACGGCCAGGCCCCGGCTGACCGCGTCCCGACGGTCGTCGCCGTCGATCAGGCCGGCGAGGACGACCCGGCCCACGGGCGCGGTCTGCGGGCCCTCGGAGCGCCAGTGGAACTCGAAGGAGCCCAGCACCAGCCCCTCGACGACCGCCCGCAGGCCCGCGTCGTCGCACAGCGCCGCGAGCGACGTGGCGACGGTCAGGCGTCCGCGGGTGTGCCGGGCCAGGGCCGCGCCGGCGCGCCGCAGCTCGTCCGTCGTACCCGCTCCGACCCCGACGAGCAGCACCAGCCGCAGGTCGGTGTTGCTCAGCCCGGTGGTGTCCAGGACGACGCGCTCGACGATCTCGCCGGCCTTGCCGGTCGCCTCGGCGGCCTCCAGCAGCGCGAAGAGGTCGTCCGTCAGCTCGTCGAGGAGCTCGGCCGCACCGGGGCCGAGGGTGAGCCCGTCCGGACCGGCGACGACCGGCACTGCGACCACGTCGGCGCCGACCACGGCCGACGGGGCGACGTCGCTGACCGCGATCTGCGGGGGCGACACCTGGGTGGGCAGCGCCACGGCGCCTCCTTGCGGCTCGAACGGGGGGACGAGCGCCGAGATGCACCGCGTCGTCCGGACGAGCCGACCCTACCGCCGTCCCCGGGTACGCGAGGACCCCGCCTGCTCCGAGGAGCGGGCGGGGTCCTGGCGTTGTTCGGGTTCCCCCAGCGTGCTCGGCCCCCGAGTGTTCGATGGGGGCGCAGGATCAGCCGACGACCCCGTTGAGGGCCTCTCCGAGCGCTCCGGCCTCTTCAGCGTTGAGCTCTACGACCAGACGGCCACCACCTTCGAGCGGCACTCGCATCACGATGCCGCGCCCCTCCTTGGTGACCTCGAGCGGGCCGTCGCCCGTCCGCGGCTTCATCGCCGCCATCGCACACCTCTTCCTGTTCGATGCGCCTTGTGGTTGCGGCGCTGTGAGTAGCAGGCCCATTATCCCTTATTTTCTCCCGTGCCACGCCAACCTCCCGAAGGTCGTGCGGCAGACTCGTCGGGTGCACGCCCGGTCCGCGCTCTTCGACCTGTACGGCGACCACCTGCGGACCCGCCACGACCGGGCCCCGGTGGCCGCCCTGGTCCGGCTGCTCGCGCCGCTCGGCATCGCCGCCCCGGCGGTCCGCACCGCGGTGTCCCGGATGGTCCGGCAGGGCTGGCTCGACCCGGTGCGGCTGCCGTCCGGACGCGGCTACGCCCTGACCGGCCGCGCGCAGCACCGCCTCGACGACGCCGCCTCCCGCATCTACCGCACCCGCGACCTGGCGCTGGCGCGGCGCCTGGGACCTCCTGGTGCTCGAGCCGGTCCCGGACCGGTCGGCCCGCGAGCGGGTGCGCACCGGGCTGTCGTTCCTGGGCTACGCGCCGCTGTCGGACAGCACCTGGATCAGCCCGTTCGCCTCGCCCGAGGCCGACCAGCTGCTCGCCGCCGAGGACGCCGGGTTCGCGCGGTTCGAGGCGCACGACGACGACCCCGGCGCGCGGGCCCGCGAGGCGTGGGACCTCGGCGACCTCGTCCCGGGCGTACGGCGAGTGGCGGACGGTTCGCGCGCGAGCTGCTCGACGACCCCGCGTCGCAGCTCGACGGTCTCGCCCACGCGTCGCAGGACGAGCAGGCGTTCGCCGTACGCTCCGTGCTCGTGCACGAGTGGCGCAAGTTCCTGTTCACCGACCCGGGGCTGCCGGCCGAGCTGCTGCCCCGCGACTGGGTCGGCCACGAGGCGGCTACCTTCTTCGCGGAGGAGGCCGCGCGGCTGCTCCCGGCCGCGTCCCGCTTCGTCGACGCGTGCCTGACCAGCCCCGACCACGACCACCAGCAGACTGGAGCCCGTCCATGACCGAGCAGCAGCCCGTCCTGTACGACGTCGCCGACGGCGTCGCGACGATCACCCTCAACCGTCCCGACGCGATGAACAGCCTCGACGTGGCGACCAAGGTGGCGCTGCGCGACGCGGTCCAGGCGGCCGGTGCCGACGACGCGGTGCGCTGCGTCGTGCTGACCGGCACCGGGCGGGCGTTCTGCGTCGGCCAGGACCTCAAGGAGCACGTCACGATCCTCAACGACAGCTCGTCGGACGCGCTGTTCCGGACCGTGCCCGAGCACTACAACCCGACGGTCACCGCGATCGCGACGATGCCCAAGCCGGTCGTCGCCGCGGTCAACGGCGTCGCCGCGGGCGCCGGGGCGAGCCTCGCGTTCGCCTGCGACTTCCGGGTCGTCGCCGACACCGCGGGCTTCAACCTGGCCTTCAGCGGCATCGCGCTGTCCTGCGACACGGGCTCGTCGTGGACGCTGCCGAGGCTGGTCGGCCGGGCCAAGGCCCTGGAGCTGCTGTACTTCCCGCGCACCATCAAGGCCGCCGAGGCCCTCGAGCTCGGGATGGCGACCTCCGTCGTGCCGGCCGACGGTCTCGCCGACGAGGTCGCCGCGCTGGTCACCCGGCTGGCCGAGGGGCCGACGGTGTCCTACGGCGCGATCCGCCGCTCGCTCGAGCACAGCGCCGGGCACGACTTCGAGTCCTCGCTCGCCTTCGAGGCCGAGATGATGGCGCTGACCGGGGCCACCCAGGACCACCGCAACGCCGTCGACGCGTTCGTGGCCAAGCAGAAGCCGGTCTTCGAAGGGAAGTAGGACGTGCGACGTCTCGGGATCCTCCTCGTCTCCGCGCTCCTGGTGCTCTCCGGCCAGGTGCCGGCCGGTGCCGCGACGCGCCCGCTGCCGTCGTACCTCTCGCTGCCGGGAGGCGTGCACCAGCTGCTCACCGTGACCAGCGACCGGTGGTCCGACACCCGCGCGACGCTGAACGCGTGGGAGCGCGACGACACCGGCTGGCACCGCGTGCGGGGACCGGTGACCGTGCGGCTCGGCTGGCACGGCTGGGTGCGGGCCGGCCAGCGGCGGCAGAACACCGGCACCACGCCGGCCGGGAAGTTCACGATGCCCGCGGCGTTCGGCAACCGCGTCGACCCCGGCGCCCGGCTGCCCTACACGCACGTCGACGGCGACGACGTCTGGCCCTACGAGCCGCGCGACCCGGCGACGTACAACATCTACCAGCCGTCGCGCGCGGCCGGCTCGCACTGGCGCGCGGACTACCGCGAACGGCTGGCGTCCTACGGCTACGAGTACGCCTACGCCGTCGTCCTGGGCTTCAACCTGCCGAGCGGGGTGCACTGGTCCCCCACCCGCCGGCAGTACGTCGCGACGCGGCGGGCGGACACGCGCAGGGGCGGCGGGATCTTCCTGCACGTGCAGCGCAGCCGCTACACGGCCGGCTGCGTCGCGGCGCCGCTCGACGACGTCCGGTGGGTGGTCCGGTGGCTCGACCCGGCGACCGAGCCCGCGGATCGTGACCGGCCCGACGGCCTGGGTGAAGCGGACCTACTAGCGGCGCGCGCCGAGCACGCGGAGGAGCTGTCGCGGAGCGGTGACGGTCATCCGGTGCCGGCTGGGACGACCGGCGTACTCCACGGTGACCGCGACGCCAGGGTGGTTGCGGATGTACCACTGCGTGAACGTGCCGTAGCAGATCCCGCCGCACGTCAGCCGCTTCCGGCGGCAGCTGCAGGGCGCGGGCGAGGCGCAGGGCGAACGGGCCGGGACGCGGGCGTCGACACGTCGACGCCGTGCAGCGGCTGGTGGAAGCTGACCACCCGGCGCGGGCGGATCTCGTCGAAGAACGCCATCAGCGCCCGGGTCTCCGGCTCGGACCCCGCCGAGCTGCCCGACTCGTAGTTCCCGTCGAGGTCGCGCCACTGGTAGGGGTAGTTGCGGTTGAGGTCCACGCCGCGGGCGTTCTTGCGGGTGTGCCGGGCCAGTCCGTCGGGGTTGACGACGGGGACCAGCCACAGGTCGATGCCCGTGACCGGACGGCCGTCACGGATCGAGGTGAGGATGCGGCGGGTGCGCGGCTCGTCGCCGTGCATCGTCGACATCACGACGACCTTGTTGGCCGACGCCGGGTCGCCCACGCGGTACGCCACGATCGCGCGGCCCTTCAGCGACCGACCGATGACGCGGGCCTCCACGACCGCCGGGCGGCCGGGGACGCGAACGCCCACCGACGGCGCGACCGGGGACGCGTCGACCGGTCCCGACGCCAGCACGGGCACCAGCCCGAGCGCGGCCGTCCCGGCCAGGAGCGCCGCCCGCCGCATCGTCAGGGGATCTTGTCCAGGAGGAGGAAGCCGGTCCAGATCAGGGCGCCGACGAGCAGCCCGACGTGGGCGAGCACGGAGAGGCCGGGCCCCTCGCCCCAGTTGTCCGTGGCGGGACCGGAGGAGTGCTTGCCCTTGGCCGGCATCCAGCGTGCGAGCACGAGCAGGCCGGCGACGACGGTCACCCACCACAGCACCAGTCCGATGGTGCCGAGCAGGTCGACCCCGGTGATCAGGAAGGCGACCCAGAGCACCAGCGCGGGGACGCCGGCGATCGTGTGCAGGTTGAGCACGCTCTTCGGGATCGAGATGCGCCCGGCCGCGTCGCCGTCGTCACGCGACAGCCGCACCCGGGTGAGCACGATGACGACGGCCGCCAGCACGGTCAGCACCCAGGTGATCAGCAACGGAGTCACGCCCAGAGCATGCCCGAAACCAACCGCTTCCTGCACGTTTTAGGGCCTCAGCGCCCCCGGCGAGCCGCGCTCTCCGCCTCGACGAGGTCCCGCATCGAGGCAAGACCCCGGTCGATGAGCCGTTCGACGGCCGGGCGTACGGCGCGCCAGGCCGCCGCCCCCACGGAGCCGAGGGGCACCACGACCACCTCGGCCCACACGAAGGTGCTCGCCTGCGGACCGCGGGCCACGACGGCGAACTCGCCCTCGCCCTTGACCACGCTCCCCCGGTGGAGCACCTCGCAGCTGCCGCCGCCGTCCTCGCTGCGCGACCAGGCGGTGATCGTCATCGGGTCCCAGAAGCCGACCGGGCCGAGACCGCTCCAGGCCCGGAACCGGCCGCCGAGGCCGCGCGCCTCGTCGACGTTCTCGACCCGGGTCTGCGGGATCCACTCCTCCTGGCGCGGCCAGTCGGTGACGTAGTCCCACACCTCGGCCGCCGGCGCCGCGACGTCGACGGTGCGCTCGATGCGGGTGCGCATCAGTCCCCGTCCCGGTGCTGGTCCCGTGGCTCGGCCTCACGACGCGGCTCGAGCTCGGAGGCCAGCCGGTCGAGCAGGGCGTCCACCTCGGACATCCGGTAGCCGCGCACCGCCGTCGAGAACCGCACGCGCCGCAGGTCCTGGCTGGTCAGCGGCCCGTCGACGGGGACGCGCGCGTCGGGCCGGTCGTCGAAGGTCTCGGCCATCGACCCGCCCCGGCCCGCGGCCACGACGGCGATGCCGCCCATCACGGCGACCACGATCACGGCGAAGAACCAGGTCATGCCGCGATCCTACGGAGGCACGGTGGTCGAGGACCGCTGCGACGTTCGCATGCAGGTGGTTTCGACGAGCTCGACCACGCGGGGCGACCACGTTGGTTGAGGTGCCCGAGCGCGCAGCGCGAGGGCCTCGAAACCATGGTCAGGTGCGCGCGAAGGTGCGGGTGGTTTCGACAGCGCTCAACCAGACGTGCGGGGCGAGCACACGTTGGTTGAGGTGCCCGAGCGCGCAGCGCGAGGGCCTCGAAACCATGGTCAGGTGCGCGCGGAGGTGCGGGTGGTTTCGACAAGCTCAACCAACGCGGCCGGTGCGGAGTGGTCTCGAGACGCCTCGCGCTGGGCGCTCGGCTCCTCGACCAGCCCGGGAGTCACGCGGAGGTCAGTCGGGGCGGTGGGAGTCGCCGGGGGTCTCGCCGCCACCGGGGGCTGCGCTGTGGCGGCGGTGCTGCGAGCCGACCATCACCGCGATGGCCTCGTCGACGTCGTCGGTGACCCGGAACATCTCCAGGTCGGTCTCGGACACCTTGCCGTCGGCCAGCACGGTGCTGCGGATCCAGTCGACGAGGCCGGACCAGTACGCCGTGCCGATCAGCACGATCGGGAAGGACGTGACCTTCTGGGTCTGCACGAGCGTGAGCGCCTCGAACAGCTCGTCGAAGGTGCCGAAGCCGCCGGGCAGGACGATGAAGCCCTGGGCGTACTTCACGAACATCGTCTTGCGCGCGAAGAAGTAGCGGAAGTTGAGCCCGCGGTCGACGTACTCGTTGAGGCCGGACTCGAAGGGCAGCTCGATGCCGAGCCCGACGGAGATCCCGCCGGCCTCGCCGGCGCCCTTGTTGGCCGCCTCCATGACGCCGGGGCCGCCGCCGGTGATCACCGCGAAGCCGGCGTGGACGAGCTTGGCGCCGATCTCCTCCGCGATGGCGTACGACGGGTCGGTGCGCGGCGTGCGCGCGGAGCCGAACACGGAGATCGCGGGGCCGAGCTCGGCCAGCGCGCCGAAGCCCTCGACGAACTCGCTCT
Source organism: uncultured Actinomycetota bacterium (assembly GCA_963778095.1). Classification (GTDB taxonomy): domain Bacteria; phylum Actinomycetota; class Actinomycetes; order Propionibacteriales; family Nocardioidaceae; genus Nocardioides_B. The sequence goes on from CAVZTB010000012.1 coordinate 178,204, forward strand.
GGATCCGCATCACGCGCCACGGGTCGGTGTGCACCCAGTCGGTCGGGCCGCGGGAGTCGAGGAGCCGCTGGTCGGTGGTGCTCGACCCGATCTGGTCGCGACGCGTCACCGTGCGACCGCTGAGGTGCTCCGGGACCCCGTCCGGCCCAGGGCCGTCGGACTCAGGGCCGGCGTCGCTCACGCACCCTCCCCGAGCCAGGTCCGCAGCTGCTGCTCGACGCGCACGATGTGCTCGAGGGGCACGAACTCGTCCTGCTTGTGCGCGAGGTGCGGGTCGCCCGGCCCGAAGTTGACGGCCGGGATGCCGAGGCCGCTGAAGCGGGCCACGTCGGTCCAGCCGAACTTGGGGTTGGCGGTGCCGCCGACCGCCTCGATGAACGCCGCGGCCGCCGGGACCGACAGCCCGGGCATCGCGGCCGGGGCGGAGTCGCTGAGCTCGATCTCGAAGCCGTCGAACACCTCGCGCATGTGCGCGTAGGCCTCGTCGACCGAGCGGTCGGGCGCGAAGCGGTAGTTGACCGAGACCACGCACTCGTCGGGCAGCACGTTGCCGGCGACGCCGCCGGAGATGTACACCGCGTTGAGGCCCTCGTGGTACTCCAGCCCGTCGATGACCGGCTTGCGGGGCTCGTAGGCGTTCAGCCGGGCCAGCACGTCGGCCGCGCCGTGGATCGCGTTGACGCCCATCCACGACCGGGCCGAGTGCGCCCGCTCGCCCCGGGTGGTGACGTCGACGCGCAGGGTGCCCTGGCAGCCGGCCTCGACGACCGCGTCGGAGGGCTCCATCAGGATCGCGAAGTCGGCCTGCATCAGGTCGGGGTTGCTCTCGGCGAGGAGCTGGAGGCCGTTGCGCTCGGCCTCGACCTCCTCGCACTCGTAGAACAGGTAGGTGATGTCGCGGTTCGTCACCGGCATCGTCGCGGCGAGCCGCAGCGCGATCGCCACGCCGCCCTTCATGTCGCAGCTGCCCAGACCGTGGATGTTCTCCTCGTCGCGGCGGGAGGGCAGGTTCGCGTTGAGCGGCACGGTGTCGATGTGGCCGGCGATCACCACCCGCTCGGCGTGGCCCTGGTGGGTGCGCGCGACCAGGGTGTGCCCGAAGCGCTGCACCTCCAGGTGGTCGAGCTCGCGCAGCGCCTTCTCGAGGGCGTCGGCGATCTCCTGCTCGTTGCCGCTCACCGACTCGATGTCGACGAGGTCCTGGGTCAGCTGGACGGCGTCCACGCTCAGATCAAGTGCCATGCGGCCCATCCAACCAGCCGGTGCCGGGCGGTCGGGCGTGACACCGCCTTCGGTAGCGTTGGGGCGTGCCCGACACCTCCGCCGCCACCCCGTCCGACGTCCCCGCCTCCGCCTGGGGCTACGGCCTCGCGACGTACGCCGGCACGGAGGGCGAGGGCGGCGTCCTGGACACCTGGTTCCCGGCCCCGCGGCTCGGCCCGCCGGACCCGGACCTGGAGGCGCCGGTCGAGCTGGCCCGGCTCGAGGGCGTCGACGAGGTCCGCGGCGTACGCCGGCTCCTGGTGCGCACCGTCGTGGACGACCTGCAGGCGGCACCGGCGGACGCGCAGGACGCGTGGCTGCGGCTGCACCTGCTCAGCCACCGGCTGGTGCGTGCCGCACTCGATCAGCCTGGAGGGCGTCTTCGGGCTGCTGACCAACGTGGTGTGGACCGACGCCGGGCCGTGCGCGGTCGAGGACTTCGAGAGCACCCGGCTGCGGCTCACCGTGGCCCGCGGCCGGGTCACCGTCCTCGGGGTCGACAAGTTCCCGCGGATGACCGACTACGTGCTGCCCACCGGGGTCCGCATCGCCGACGCCGACCGGGTGCGCCTCGGGGCCCACCTCGCCGAGGGCACCACGGTCATGCACGAGGGCTTCGTGAACTACAACGCCGGGACGCTCGGCACGTCGATGGTCGAGGGCCGGATCAGCGCGGGCGTCGTCGTGGGCGAGGGCTCCGACGTCGGCGGCGGCGCGTCGATCATGGGCACCCTCTCGGGCGGCGGCAAGGCGGTCATCTCGGTCGGGCGGCGGTGCCTGATCGGCGCCAACGCGGCATCGGCATCTCGCTCGGGGACGACTGCGTGGTCGAGGCCGGCTGCTACGTCACGGCCGGCACCAAGGTGCTGGTGCACGGCGAGGGCGAGCCGGTCGTCCGCAAGGCGTCGGAGCTGTCGGGGGCCAGCAACGTGCTGTTCCGCCGCAACTCCACCACCGGTGCCGTGGAGGCCGTCGCGTGGGGTGGCGACGGCATCGAGCTGAACGCAGCCCTGCATGCCAACTAGGAGACGCAGCGGCCGGCTCGCCCGCGCGGCCGTCGTCCTGGTGGCGTGCCTCGCCGTGGTGGCCGGTGTCTTCGTGCTCTTCCACCGCGGCGTCGGGCCGCTGCCGGACCCCGAGAGGCTGCCAGGCGCGCGTCGGCGGCGTGGTCGTCGACCTCTCGACCGAGCAGGCCGAGAACGCCACGACGATCGTCGCGGTCGCCGTACGGCGCAACCTGCCGGCCCGCGCCGCCTCGATCGCGCTGGCGACGGCCTACCAGGAGAGCAAGCTGCAGAACCTGGACCACGGCGACCGCGACTCGCTCGGGCTGTTCCAGCAGCGACCGTCGCAGGGCTGGGGCACCGCGAAGCAGATCCAGGACCCCGTCCACGCGGTCAACGCGTTCTACGACGCACTGGTGAAGGTCGACGGCTACCAGACGATGAAGATCACCGAGGCCGCCCAGAAGGTGCAGCGCTCGGCCTTCCCGGACGCCTACGCCGACCACGAGGCCGACGGCCGCGCGCTGGCCTCGGCGCTGACCGGCTACAGCGCCGCCCGCTTCAGCTGCGTGGTCGACGCGGACACCACGCGCCGCCCCGGAGCCGGTCAACCGCGACGGGCTGACCGACCGCGCCGACACGGTCCGCGACGACCTGCGCAAGGCGTTCGGCCCGCTCCCGCTGGGCGGGTACGACCCCGGCGGCGTCTCCACCGGGCACATGAAGGGGTCGGCGCACTACGAGGGCCGGGCCATCGACGTCTTCGTGCGCCCGATCAGCGCGGCCAACAAGCGGACCGGGTGGGCGATCGCGTCGTACCTCGTCGCGCACGCCTCGCGCCTCCAGATCGACCACGTCATCTTCGACAAGCGGATCTGGACGGCGGGCGCGCGCTCGGAGAAGGGCTGGCGCCGCTACGACCCGGGCAACGCCCCCGGGGACCGGGCCGTGCTCGAGCACCGCGACCACGTGCACGTCGACGTCGTCGCCGGATCCTGACAAACGCCGTGACCATCCGGGCAAACGCCTCATCTAGCCCGAAGTGACTAGATCTCCGCCGTTCGGCCACCGGGACAGGGACGGGCGGCCGATGGTGGCGGCGGCCGTCGGCGGTCATAGTTGAGCCACGACCTGGGAGGTTGCACAGGCCCCCAGCCAAATTGGGAGGGATGGGGGCCACTCCTCCAACCTCCCGGGCGGGTGAGCTCATGTACAGCGACTCGGTGCTCTACACGATCGGGACGGCCCTGAACCGGGCCCACGACAACGGTGTCGCGGTGCAGATCCTCGTCGAGGGCCAGTGGCTCGCGGGCCGCGTCGCGGCCGTCGACGGGCACGGCGTGGTGCTGCACTCCGACGAGGCCGAGCACTCCGTGATCCGGATGGGCAGCGTCTCGGCCGTCCGGATGTTCAGCCCCGCCCCGATGCGCCAGCCGCTCAACGGCGGGGTGACCGCGATGCCGATGCCGTCGGGCTACGAGAACGTCGGCTGAGCCGAACCGCGCGTACGGCGGCCGCCACCCGCTCGTCGGTCGCGGTGAACGCGACCCGCACGTGCTGCGCCCCCGTCGGGCCGTAGAACTCCCCCGGCGCGACCAGGATGCCCCGGTCGGCCAGCCAGGCCACGGTGTCCCAGCAGGGCTCGTCGCGGGTGGCCCAGAGGTAGAGCGACGCCTCGGACGCGTCGATGCGGAACCCGGCCGCCTCGAGCGCGGCCTTCAGCTCGGCCCGCCGGCGGGCGTAGCGGGCGTGCTGCTCGGCCACGTGCGCGTCGTCGTCGAGCGCGGCGCGCATCGCGTGCTGCTGCGGGCCGGGCATCTGCAGCCCGAGGTTCTTGCGTACGGCGAGCAGCTCCCCGACCACGGCCGGGTCGCCGGCGACGAACGCGCAGCGGTAGCCGGCCAGGTTGGAGCGCTTGGACAGCGAGTGGATCGCGAGGATCCCGGTGTGGTCGCCGTCGCAGACGTCGGGGTGCAGCACGGAGACCGGCGCGTCGCCCTCCCACGCCATCTCGACGTAGCACTCGTCGGAGACCAGCAGGGCGCCGCGCTCGCGGCACCAGGCGACGACCTTGCGCAGGTGGTCGACGGGCAGCACCCGGCCGGTCGGGTTCGAGGGCGAGTTGACCCAGACCAGCTTGACCCGCTCCGGGCCGATCGTGGTCAGCGCGTCGGTCGCCGACGCAGCGGGCCCCGGCGAGCCGGGCGCCCACCTCGTAGGTCGGGTAGGCCAGCGCCGGCGCGACGACGAGGTCGCCCTCGCCGAGGCCGAGGTGGCCGGGCAGCGAGGCGATCAGCTCCTTGGAGCCGATCACCGGCAGCACCGCGTCGGCGTCGAGACCGGTCACCCCGAAGCGCCGGGCGCAGCCAGTCCGACCGCCGCCTGGCGGGTGTCGGGGCGGCCGACGGTCAGCGGGTAGCCGGGCGAGTCGGCCGCCTCGCGCGAGGGCGCGCTGGACGACCTCGGGCGTCGGGTCGACGGGCGTGCCGACCGACAGGTCGACGATGCCGTCCGCGTGGGCCCGGGCCCGCGCGGCGTACGCCGTCAGGTGGTCCCACGGGAAGTCGGGCAGCGAGCGGGAAACCGAACGCGCCGCCCACCAGGGACTGGTGGGCGGCGCGGCGCTCGTGGCTGTCGGTCATTCCTGGTTCTGCGGGAACGGCAGGTCCGCGACGAGCTGGTGGTCCTTGTCGATCACGCCGAGCTTGGCGGCGCCGCCGGGCGAGCCGAGGTCGTCGAAGAAGTCCACGTTGGCCGTGTAGTAGTCCTTCCACTGCTCCGGGGTGTCGTCCTCGTAGAAGATCGCCTCGACGGGGCAGACGGGCTCGCACGCACCGCAGTCGACGCACTCGTCGGGGTGGATGTAGAGCATCCGCTTGCCCTCGTAGATGCAGTCGACGGGGCACTCGTCGACGCAGGCCCGGTCCTTCAGGTCGACGCAGGGCTGCGCGATGACGTAGGTCACCTTGTTCCTCCAGATGAAGCGCTGTGGTGGTCCTCCACAGCCTAGTATCACGCCAGTTGCACGCCGCACCGAACCCCGCCCCGCAAGACGAAAGTCCCGTGCCTCGACCCGACCGCGCCCGGCCTCGGCCCGCACTGCGTGGGTCAGCGCGTCGTGGTGCGCCGGCGTGCTGCCCGGGCAGACCGGGCCCTTCGGGCGGGCCCGCGATGACCGACCTGCTCGGCGTCATGGAGTCCTGGCAGCCGCCGCGCCACGACGATCCGCGCCGAGGACGGCTCGCTGACCGAGATCGCGCTGGCCGACATCGTGTCCGGCAAGCCGGTGCCGCCGCGACCGTCGACCCGGATGCGGGTCAGCGCCGAGCAGGCCTGCCTGCTGTCGAACGCGTCCTGGCCGGCCGTGCACACCGAGCCGGTCGGCGACTGGCTGCTCCGTGCGTCCGGCGGGTTCAGCGCCCGCGCGAACTCGGTGATGGCCGTGGGCGACCCGGGCGTGCCGTTCGACGACGCCGTCGCGCGGGCGGTCGCGTTCTACGACGAGCACGCCCTGCCGGCGTGGGCGCAGGTCGTGGTCGGCTCCGACATGGCGTCGCGCTTCGAGGCCGCCGGCTGGATGACGGCCCGGCCCGGCGAGGCCGACTCGCACTTCCAGCTGGCCTCGGTGGCGCAGGCCTCGCGCGCGGTGCGCCGGCTGCTGCCCGCCGACCCGCCCGCGGCTCTCGTGTCGACGACCGCCTCCCCGGCCTGGCTCGCCAACGACGGCGCGCGCGCTCGCGCACCCCGAGGACGCGGCGGCCGTGCTCGACGGACCGGCCGACGTCGGCTTCGTGTCCGTGCTGGAGGACGACGTGGTCGTGGCCAAGGGCCGGGTCGCCGTGCGACGGCGACTGGGCGGGCATCACCGACGTGTGGGTGTCGCCCGACCACCGCCGACGGCGCCTCGGCCTCGTCGTGGTGGCCGAGCTGCTCGAGTGGTCCGCCGAGCGCGGCGCCGGGACGACGTACCTCCAGGTCCGCGGCGACAACGCCCCCGGGCTCGCGCTCTACGAGGGACTGGGCTTCGCGCACCCACCACACCTACCGCTACCTGGCCCGGGAGGCCTGACGTGCGCGTGCTCCTGATCCTGGTGGCTCCTCGTCGCCGGGCTGCCGGCGGTGACCCTCCGGCTGCCGCGTCGACCAGCCACCGCGAGGCGGTGATCACCTTCCACAAGAACTACGCGCAACACGTTCCGCGTCGACGCTGACCTGGGAGGTGTTCCGCGTCGACGGCGACCGTCGGACCTCCGTGCAGCGGCTGTCGTGGCGGGCCGGCGTCCGGCTACTTCCGCGACTCCACCGACGCCTGCCGCGAAGAACAACGGCTGGCTGCCCGACGGGACCTACCAGCCGCGGCTGGTCCGCGACTACGGCGGCAACCTGATCAAGGGCCGCGCGATCTACCTCGGCCAGAAGCCCTGCGCGAACGGCACGATGCGCACCGACCTGTTCATCCACACCGAGCAGGGCGCCGGCTCGCGGCAGTGCCCGAACCGGCCGGGCGACCAGCTGTGCCGGTGGGAGTACCCACGGATCAACGACTACCGGTCCTACGGCTGCGTCGAAGCTGTCCCCCGGCGACCTGCACGAGCTGTACGACGCGTGGCGCCGCTGGTTCCCGCTCGGCTCGACGCCGCGGGTGACCGTCGGGTGTCCTAGCCCCGCACCGCGCTCGACGGTGTGGAACCTTCTCGCGGCTCTCCGCTGCGTCGAGGGCGCGGGAACGTTCCACAGCGCGCGGCTGTGGACGACGTACGACGGCCGCGCGACCGGACCGGCAGGCTGCCGGGATGCAGCAGCACCGGTGGACGCGCCCGATGCCCACCGCCGCGCGACCTCGGTGCGACCCGTCCGCGCGGACCCGACGGGTCTCGCGGGACCGACACCAGGCGCGGCCGCGGGACCCAAGCTGGCGCCGCACCTCGCAGGGCTTCCACGTCCCGGTCGACGGTGGACGGCACGCGACCGGAGCAGCGAGCCCTGGAGCAGTCGGTCCGGCTGCCGCCCAGCGGCGCGGTCACCGGCTGGGCCTCCGCTGCGCCTGGCCGGTGCGAACTTCTTCGACGGCCTGGCACCGACGGGCGGACGCGCTGCCGGTGCAGCTGGCCGTCGGCGCCCGCAAGATCCGCGCCGACGACGTCGGTCGTGCGTCTCCCGCGAGCCGCTCGACGCCGGCGAGGTGGTGCTTCGTCACGGCATCCCGCTGCACCCGCGTGCACGCGCGCGCTCTTCGACGAGATGCGCCGGTGCCCGGACGGTCGTGAGGCGGTGGTGGCGATGGACATGGCCGCGGCGGCCGACCTGGTCTCCGTCGCGCAGATGGTGGCCTACGCCGCGATCGCACAGCCGCTGGCGCCGTACCCACCGGGTGTCCTGGGCCCTGCGCCACGCCAGCGAGCTGAGCCGTTCGCCCAACGAGACACGCATGCGACTGATCTGGGTCCTCGACGCCCGCCTGCCCGCGCCGCTGGTGAACCAGGACGTCTTCGACCGCACGGGCCGTCTGATCGGGGTGGCCGACCTGCTTCGACCCCGTCGCCGGATTGGTCGGGGAGTTCGACGGCGCCGACCACCGGGGCGCTCGACGGCACAGCTCGGACGTGGCGCGGGCCGAGGACTTCCGACGGGCCGGCCTGGAGTACCTCACCGTCACGGGACCCGACCTGCCCCGGCGTGGACTCGTGGCGGACCGGATCCTGTCGACCCGCGGCAGGGCGCTCTTCCTCCCACCGAGCACGACGGGCCTGGACCACGGAACCTCCACCGGGCTGGCCCGTCGCGCCCACGCTCGACGAGGTCCTGGAGCAGCGCGCGGTCTTCGCGGAGCTGCACCGCACCGCGTGACGTGCTGTGGAACGTTCTCGTCCTGCACTGCCGTCATCACGGCCAGGAACGTTCCGCAGCTCGCTGTCAGGAGCAGACGACGGTGTCGCTGGGGGTGTAGCGGGTGTGCATCTTCTCGCGGTGGTCGAGGGTGCTGGAGCCGGTCTTGTAGAACAGCCGGAAGACGTCGACGTCGAAGCCGCCGTAGCCGGTGTTCGGCACGCACTCGGGGCCGCTGAGGCGGCGGGTCTCCGGCGCGGTGACGTTGTAGCGGGCGGAGGTGGTGGTCTTGATGTCCCACACCTTGGTGGAGTACATCGCGACGTTCATCGCGCCCTGCTGTCGACGGCGAGCTCGGGGTCGACCGAGGCCTGGATGTAGACGCCGTACGGCGTGGTGTTCTTGAACTTCAGGTCGACGCTCCCCCAGGCCACGGTGGCCTCGCGCCCGACCGGGTAGCGGTCGATGTAGAACGAGTGCGGCTTGTGCTCGACGTCCTCGAGGCCGGCGAAGAACGCGGCGTTGAAGGTGGTCGTGGCGACCTGGCTGACCCCGCCGCCGAAGTCCTCCTTGAAGACGCCGTCGCTGATGATGAAGCCCTTGGTGAACCCGTTGGCCGCGGTGCGCTCGCCGACGGTGTCGTTGAGGCTGAACGTCTCGCCCGGCTTGAGCACCGTGCCGTTCGACGAGCTCGGCGGCGCGGCCGAGGTTCTGGTTGCGGTAGGCGGCGTAGGGGAAGTTCGTGGTGAACGCCGAGACCCGCTCGGTGATCCCGAGGGCCTGGGCGGCCTCGGTGGTGAGCTCGGCGGGCGCCTTGACGCTCGTTCACCTCCAGCCGACGCTCGGCGCCGGCCTCGGACAGCACTCCGAGGAACGGCACGGTCACGTCGTCGGGCGCGAACGTCACGCCGTCCTTGGCCGGCACGACCTGCGGCTTGCCGTCGACGATCTTGAACGACGCGTCCTGGGGCTGCTTCGCGATCGTCTTCATCTTCGGCGTCAGCGCGGCCAGCAGCGCGGGACCGTCCAGCTGGGGCTGGAGCTCGGTGCCGACCGGCTTCATCGAGAGTGCGGGGGCGAAGTCCTCGGGTTCGAGCCGGACGCCCTCGCCGGCGAGCACGACGACCACCGCGCCGGACATCGCCGGGTTGGCGAACGTCGTCATCGCCCGGCTGACGGCGTCCTTCGAGACGGCGGGGTCGGCCTCCTTCGTCGGCAGGTCGAGCCCGTCGCCCTGGTCGGTCAGGAAGGCGTCGCGGACGGCGGTCGCAGCGGCCGGCCGGTCCACGACGGTGCCCTTCTCGGGGTAGGTCGCCTCGGCCTGCCCGTCGGCGAAGGTCACGGTGCCCTCGGTCGCGGGTACGTCGGCCCGGTCGGCCACCGTCGCGACGGCGGCGTCGAGGGCGGCCCGGTCGACGTGCACCACCGCGTCCTCGTCGCTGCCGCCGGTGAAGTAGTCCCACATCCGCACCGGGTCCCAGCTGCGGCCTCCGCCGGCGGCCGCGACGGTGGCGGGTACGTCGACAGTCGAGCCCGGCCTTCGACGGGGAGATGCGGGTCCGCTCCCCGTTGGCGACGACCACGATCGGCGCGGCGGCGGGGCCCTCGAGCCCGTCGCGCAGCGCCGTGCGTGCGGCCGCCGGCGTGAGCCCGCCGATCTCGACGCCCGTCGACCGTCGTGCCACGAGGGATGCGGTCGCTGGTCACGTAGTAGCCGACGACGTACAGCGCACCGAAGATCGCGACCAGCCCGAACAGCAGCCAGGGGATCACGCGGCGGTCGCTGTTGCGGTGGGCATACGGCTCGTCGGTCACGGGCAAAAGGCTACGTGCTCGGGTCGCCGTCCCCCGGTGCAACCCGACGACCGCCACGACGACGAGCCCGACGCCCGCGACCATCAGCGCGAGACCCCGCAGGTCCTGCGCCAGCACGAAGTCGCCCTCGGGCCGGCCCGACACCGCGACGCCGAAGACGACCAGCCAGCCGAGGGCGTACGACGACGCGGACCGTGGCTCGCGGGCCGCGCAGCAGCCACCACGGCACGGCGTACGTCGTGACGACCGCGAGCAGCAGGCCCAGCGGGAAGGCCGACCGGTGCACGGCGACGGGCCGCCACCGAGACCAGGCCGCCGACCAGCAGGGCGGCGACGTGGCGGAGGACCCTAGCTCAAGACCCGCGAACAGGTCGGTCTCGAGACCGTCGTCGTTCGTCGGGCCCTGCGTGCCCTTGGCCAGCCGGTAGAACTCGGTGCCCCAGACCTGGTTGCCGATGTTGTTCGACAGCGCGAAGAACGGGCCGTCGACCTCGATCTGGGTGGCGTGCGCCTTCATGGCGCCGGATCTTCGCGTCGGCGTAGTCGTCGGCGACCACCACGGCGGAGAGCATGTGGTCCGGCACGATGAACGGCGGCAGCGGGCCGTCGGGGTCCATGCCCCGGAAGGCGTTGTCGTCGCCGGCCGCGCGCAGCGCCCGCAGGCCCTCGCGCATCCGGGACTCCGACATCGCGCCCCAGTAGATCTTCGCGATGTCCCAGTGCTCGCCGAGCTCGGGACGGTAGGACGGGACGGCGGCGAGCATCGAGGCGTACATCGCGACGCGGTGCGCCTGGATGTGGTCGGGGTGCCCGTAGCCGCCGAACTGGTCGTAGGTCACCAGCACCTGCGGCCGGACCTCGCGGATCACCTCGACGAGCAGGTCGGACGGCGGCGAGCAGGTCGGCGCGCCAGAAGGTGCCCTCCTTGACGTCCTCGCCGGCGATCGCGTGGCCGTCCTCGTGCCAGGCCATGCCGCTGTCGCGGAAGTGACCGGCGCCGCCGAGGAACCGGTGGTCGGTGACCCCGAGCTCCTTCATCGCGTTGGCGAGCTCGGTGATGCGGTGCTGCCCGAGGCCGTCGTCCTGGTCGGAGGCCAGGTGCGCCAGCTCGGGGACGAGCACCTCGCCCTCCTCGCCGAGGGTGCAGGTCACCAGCGTGACCTGGGTGCCCGCGCGCGACGTACGCCGCCATCGTGGCGCCCTGGCCGATGGTCTCGTCGTCGGGGTGGGCGTGCACGAGCAGCATCCGTTGGTCCATGCGGCCAACTCTAGGGGGCCCGGAAATGCCCCTTGACCCGGCGCGGCGCCTCGGGCAGGTCGAGGGGCGGCGGCGCGGTGCGGTCGCCGTCTCCGCGGGGTCGTCGACCCAGCCGTCGTACTCCTCGACGAGCACCTCGACCATGAACGCGGCGCGTCGGTGAGCACCGTCCAGGGGTGGTCCTCGTCGTCGTCCTCGCCGGCGAACCGCTCCCGCGCGACGGTCGCGTCGAACCCGCCGGCGCGCAGCCGCTCGGCGACGAGGCGCGCGTGGTCCTCCTCGTAGAGCGTCGCCCGGACGGTCACGACAGCGCCCCTCGATCGCCGGGAACCGCGCGACCAGCTCGGCGAGGGCCACCTCGGTGCGCTCCGGCTCGCCGACCGCCGCCTGGGCCACGCCCGCGGGGTCACCGGCCGCGATCCAGCCGCGGATGCCGTCGCAGCCGACCCGCTTGAGGTCGGGTACGGCGTGCAGGAGCGTGCGCGCGTCGACGCCGTGCCCGTAGGCCGAGGCCATCAGCTCCAGCCGGCGCGCCACCTCGGCGGCCGGGCGCGGGACGGAACAGCGGCACCCCGGTCCAGGCGATCTGGGCGAGCTCGAACAGCCGGGTCGACGGGCCGGCGATGTCCCAGTCGAAGACACCCACGACGACGGTCGCCGTCGAAGGCCACGTTGTAGGGCGCGACGTCGTTGTGCCCGACGACCTCCGCGTCGGCGACCTCGAACCAGCGCCACGGGCCGTCGTGCGTCCAGCCGTCGGTCACGTCGTGCAGGTCGCGGACCCAGCGGACCAGCTCGACGAGCTGGGCGTCGGTCAGCTCCTCGTCGTCGACGTCGACGATGCGGCCCGGGAGGTAGGTCAGCACCTCGCGGTCCCGGGCGTCGGTGCCGAAGCACCGCCGGGGTCGCCCGCAGGCCGTGGGCGGTGGCACGGTCGAGCGAGCGCGTGCACCGCCGGCGTCCACGGACCGGTCGGCCGGCGGACGGTCCGGCCGATGCGGACCGCGCCGCCGACGTTGCCGCCCTCGAGCCGGTGGCCGTCGAGGAGCCGCTCGCGCAGCTCGTCGAGGAACGGCACGTCGGGCTCGAGCCAGTCGACGTCGTCGAGCTCCTCCGGCCCGAGCCAGCGCATCGCGTCGTGCTCGTGCGGCACCGGCTCCCCGTCGACGAGCTCGGCCAGCACCACCCGCAGCGTGTAGCCCGGCTTGATCGGCTGGGCGCCCTCCAGCACCCCCGTCACGGTCACCTCGCAGCGGAGCTCCTCGCGGACCTCGCGCACGGCCGCCTCCTGCGGCGACTCCCCCGGCTCGACCTTGCCGCCCGGGAACTCCCACCGCCCGGCGGCCGACGCGGGGTGCGTGCGACGGGTCGCCAGCACCCGTCCGTGCCGCACGAGGGCGGCACCGACCACCAGGACGTCGCTGTCGGGCACGGGCTGCATGATGCCAGTTTCCCGGGTCGGTCAGACTGTCCCCGTGGACCACCCCTCCGCCGCCCCGGGAACGCACCCGGGCCTGCACCTGCTGCGCGGCGCCGACCGCGTCGACGAGGTCGACGCGCTGGCCGAGCGGCTCGGCGGTCGCGTCGGGCTGGCCGGCGTGCTCGGCGACCTCGACCGGCGCGCGCGCACGGTCCGGGTCCCCGCCCCGGCCGCGGTCTACGGCTTCCGGTGGGACCGCGAGGACATGCGGTCCCCTCGGTGGTGGCCGCAGGGCATCACCACGTCGGCCGACTCGTTCAGCGGCGAGCCGTCGCCCGACCGGTCGACGGTCGGTCCGTGCTGGTGACGAGCGCCTACTCCCACGAGGTCGACGGCTGCTCCCACGGCGCCCGGCTGACGTTCGTGGACCTGTCCGACCCCGCGGACGTCCGCTACCGCCACGTGCTCCTGGTCGAGCCCTTCCTGCGCGACGACGGCTCGGTCGACGTACGCCCGGTGACCGTGCACGCCGGCGGCATCGTCTGGCACGGCCACCACGTGCACGTCGCCGGTACGACGCGGGGGTTCAGCTCGTTCCGGCTCGACGACATCGTCCGCGTGCCCGACCGGCGACCCGACCCGGCTGGGGATCCGGCCCGACCGCGTCGACGCCTTCGGCCACCGCTACCTCCTCCCGGTCCGGTTCACCTACGACGCGCACGCCGCACCCGGGCTCGCCAAGATGCGGTACTCCTTCGCGTCGCTCGACCGCAGCACGTCGCCCCACGAGCTGGTCGCCGGCGAGTACGGCCGCGACGCCATGACCACCCGGCTGGTCCGCTACGAGATCGACCCCGCCTCGTCCCTGCTGCGGGCGGGCGACGACGGCCGGTCGGTGCCGCTGGCCCTGGAGGACGGCGGCGTCCCCGGCATGCAGGGCGCGGCGGTCGTGGACGGCACCTGGTTCGTCACCACCAGCCGGGGCCGCTACCGGCTCGGCAGCGTGTGGGTCGGCCGCCCCGGCGACCTGCGCGAGCACCGGTGGCAGCTGCCGGTCGGTCCCGAGGACATCACCTACTGGCCGGAGCGCGACCAGCTGTGGTCGTTGAGCGAGTACCCGGGCGCACGCTACGTCTACGCCATGCCCCGCTCCCGGTTCCTCCGGGAGCGCGCGATGACCCTCGAGGACCTGGTCGAGGCCCTGCGGCGCGGCGTACCCGAGGTGCACGACGTGCTCCTCGCGCACCTCGCCGAGCTGCCCGGCGGCGACGAGTTCGTGCTGCTCGGGCTGCTCCGCGAGCGCGCCCTGGTGCTGTTCGACGCCGGTCTCGTCGAGGCCCTCGACCGGCTGCTGGCGCTCGTCGACCGGGCCCTGGCCGAGGGCGACGAGGAGCTCGCCGACGCGGTCACCAGCGACTTCATCGCCGCGACCGCCCCGTGGGACCCGGTGATGGACCCCTTCGTCTCGGCGTGGCCGGTCCACCTCCGCGCCCAGGCCGCCGTCGAGACCGCCCGCTCCGACGACTCCTGACCCACCCGTCCGCCGGTGGTTGAGGTGGCCGAGCGCGCAAGCGCGAGGCGCCTCGAAACCTCTGTGCCTTCGCGCTGGGAGGTTTCGACAGGCTCGCTCAACGGGTCTCGCGACGGGCTCAACCAGCGTGCGCGCTCCTCGACCACCCGGTCAGGTCGGTCGCGGGGCGCGGGCGAGCTGGCGGGACTGGACGACGAGACGGCCGGCGGAGTCCCACACCTCGGCGTCCTCCTCCAGGAACCCGCCGGCGACGTTGCGGGTGGACGCGGCGATGCGCAGCCAGCCCGGGGCGGGGTTGCGCACGCACGTGGACGGTCAGCTCCAGGGTCGGGGTCCAGCCGAGCTCGCCGAGGTCGAAGGTGACCGGCGGGCAGCGCGTCGCAGGCGAGCAGCAGCAGGAGCGGGTCGGGCTCGCGGTGGTCGGCCATCCGCAGCCAGCCCTGGATCCGGCCCTCGCCGGACGGCTTGCCGACCGCCCATCCGACGTACGCCGGGTCGAGCCGCAGGTCGAGGCGCTCGAGCAGGCCGGCCTGGTCCAGGAACCCGGGCGGCGCGTCCGCGGCCGACACGCAGCGGTCGGGCGGCGGCAGGTCGGGCGGCGTGGCCGTGGTGCGTACGTCGTCGGTCAGCCCGTCGAGGTCGCCGTACGTCGCGAGGGCGCGGATCCGCTCGACCTCGCCGGTGCCGTCGTCCTGCACGAGGGACGCCATCGCCGTGGACATGCTGCGACCGGTGCGCAGCACGTCCGTGCGTACGACGGCCGGGCCCGGCCGGGACGCCGAGAGGTAGTAGGCGCTGATCGAGACCGGGTCGCGGTGACCGCCGGGGAGGCCCGACGAACGTCGACCGGACGGCGTTGGCCATCGTCGCGAGCAGGATGCCGCCGTTGACGCCGGCGCCGATCTGCCACCCGGCTCCGAGCTCGGCGTCGAAGGTGGCGGGGTCGTCCGGGCGCGCGCGGAGACCGCGACGGCGTGGTCGAACTCGGTGGTCACCCGGGCGAGGCTACCGGCGGGTGAGGACGTGCTCAGCTGCCGGCGGCCCGCTGGGCGCGGGATGCCGGCGCGCTCGGCCACGAGGTGCACGGTCACGTAGTGCCCGGTCTCGCTCGGCCGGGAGGCCGCCTCGAACTCGACGTACCCGTCGGCGGTGCGCATCCCGTGCGACTCCCAGAACGGGTAGCGGACCTTGTCGGACCAGATCTCCTCGAGCCGCCGGGCGACGTCCCGCTCGGTGTAGAACGGCCGGAACTGGCACAGCGCGATGACGAGCTGGTCGGGGTCCTCGGTCTGCTCGACCTCGACCGCCTCGAACACACCGCTGCTCATCAGCATCTCGCGGAGCGCCGTCTCGACGGCCGCCAGCTGCTCGCCCCGGCCCGGGCTGGCGTTGTCCTGGATGGCCGTGCGCACCCGGTGGAACATGAGCAGGTTCATGAGCCGATGGTGAGCGTTGCACCCCCGGTTGCGCAGTGACCGACGGGTAAAGAACCGGTCGCAAAACGGTACTAAATCGGTCAATTCGGACGGAATCGACGGTAAAACTTGGGCCGTTCCCCTCAAGTCACGCCCCGCCGAGCGGGTTGATCTCGGCCTTCTTGCCGCCGAAGGCGAAGAACAGCAGGTCGGTCATCTCGAAGGTGGTGTCGTTGCGTCCGAGCGACGGCCGGAAGTCCGGGTTGCGCACGATCGAGAACCGGCTGCCCTCGATCGCCCGGTGGAACGTCTCGGCCACGATCCGGGCGCCGACGCCCTTGAGCTTGCCGTTGTTGAGCTCGGCCTCGCGCAGGACGTAGAACCACAGCGGCGTCTTGGCGACCACGGCGTCCTTCTCGGCGGCCGTGAGGTGGTCGAGCTTGGCGCCGCCGTTGCCGGTGAGGATCTGGTTCCTGGTGAGCGCGGTGACGTTGACGCCCTTGCTCTTCAGCCGGGTGACCATCTGCTGGCCGCTGGCGAGCTTGACCATGTTGGCGCGGACCAGGTTGCGGAAGGCGAGGTTGCGGCGCAGGTCGCCGTCGGGGATCGACGGGTCGCCGCCGAACGAGCCGAGCGGCAGGTCGGCGAGCGGGTCGGTGAGCCGGCTGTCGATGCGCATGGCGGGGTTGACGTTGCCGCCGGGCGCCGCGAGCCCGGGACGCCCGCCCGCCGGGAAGTCGTACATCCGCCGCCAGTCGGCGATCCAGTTGCTGGGCAGCCGGAGGTCGCCGAACAGGTCGCCGCTGGTGCCCGAGAACGCGAACAGGAAGTCCAGCGTGCCCGCGTTCCCGGGGAAGCGCCGGTTCCAGTTGTACGACGCCCGGATCATGCTGTGCCCGAGCCGGAACGCCGCGACCGAGAACTCGACGGGCATGGTGGGCATCGACGTCGGCACGGCGTCGGGCTCGACGAGCTTGCGACCGTTCGTGAACACGTCGTCGAGGACGGCGGCGGCGCAGATCCGCGGCAGGTAGTCGTGCCGGACCAGCCACTGGTAGTGCAGGGTGACCCGCTTGCGGGCCCGGGTGAACTTCTCGGCCGCCGGCACCGACGCGGGCAGCTTGTCGACGACCGTGTTGTGGAAGTGGATCATCGCCAGGTGGGTCTGGGCGACGACCAGGTTCTCGTCGTTGCGCAGGTCGGGGATCAGCGCCTTGCGCTTGGCGGCCTTGTTGGGGCCCGTGCCCACGCGCGGCAGGTCGTGGCCGACCTTGCGCCGGGTCGGGCGAGATCGCGATCGTCGTACCCGTCTTGAGGTGCAGGCCGTCGGAGTAGAACTTCGCCGACGCCGCGTCGCCCGGGCCGTTGCCGTAGAGCGAGTCGAGGTCGAGCCGCGGGGACCGGCCCTGCAGCAGGTCGACGGGCCGGACGTCGTCACCGAACATCACGTCGGTGCGGTCCATCGTCAGGTCGTGGTCGATGAACTGGCCGAGGTAGGTGTAGCCGGCGGGCACGTCCCCGCGCCGCCACCGCCCACGACCATCGCCCGCGCCAGCTTCTTGGTGGCGGTCGCGCCCGAGCGCCGTACCCTTCGGGCCGACCCGCGAGAAGCGGAACGGCGGCGCGACGTCCGCGGCCAGCGCCTGCGGTGCCGCCGCCGTCGGCGTCTCGGACTCGGAGACCGGGTCGGGCTCCTCCCCGCTGCGGCCGCCGACCTGCGTGGTGAGCAGCCCCTCCCCCTCGATGAAGAAGCGTCTCCGACCCGTGCTTCATCCGTGCTTCCGACATGCGTGTCCCCTCCGGTCACAGAAAGTCTCGAATGCTGTACCTCGACAGGAGCGGGTGCGACTGCTGCTGATACGTGCGCGGACCAGCCTGGCATCGCGAACCTGGCCGCGGACCAGACGCACAGAACCGGCCGAAGATGGGCATACGCTCCGAAACATGGCTGGATCTCTGCTGGGAAATGCCGTACGTCGGATCGAGGACCCGGACCTGGTCCGCGGACGCGGCACCTTCGTCGACAACATGCGGCCGGACGGCGTGCTCTTCGCCGCCTTCGTCAGGACGCCCGTTCGCGCACGCGACGCATCACCGGCGATCGACACCAGCGAGGCCGTCGCGGCTCCGGGGGTCGTCGCGGTCTACACGGCGGCCGACCTGGCGCTGAAGCCCGGCTTCCCGTTCTTCCCGACCAACCCGCTCTGCGCACGACCGCCGCTGGCCGACGGCAAGGTCCGCTTCGTCGGCGAGGCCGTCGCGGTGGTCGTCGCGGAGACCAAGGCGCAGGCCGTCGACGCGACCGAGCTCGTCGACGTCGACTACGAGCCGCTCGACGTCGCGATCGACATGGAGAGCGGCGATCGCGCCCGGGCGCGACGCTGCAGTTCGACGACGTCGCCGGCAACGTCGCGGCCGGCGAACGCACCGCCGAGCAGGACGCCCTGGCCGGCGCGACCCACGTCGTCCGCGTCCGCATCGAGAACCAGCGCCTCGCCGTGGCGCCGATGGAGGGCAACGCCGTGCTCGTCACCCCGGGCGGCGCCGACCAGCCGCACGACCTGACGCTGCACATGGCCACCCAGATGCCGCACGTCGCACGGTCGGCGATCGCCCGGATCTTCGGGCTCGACCAGGAGCGGGTGCGCGTCGTCGCCCCGCACGTCGGCGGCGCCTTCGGGGGCAAGGCCGGCGTGCCCGCCGAGCACGTCGTGCGTGGTCGCCGCGGCCCGCGCGCTCGACCGTCCGGTGTCCTGGGCCGAGAACCGGTCCGAGGCGATGCTGTCGATGCACGGCCGCGGCCAGGTGCAGTTCGTGGAGCTCGGCCTCGACGACGACGGCCGCATCACCGGCCTGCGCTGCCGGGTGATCGGCGACTGCGGCGCCTACGCCGGCTTCGGCGGGATGCTCGCGCATCGGCCCGACGCAGATGATGGCGACCGGCGTGTACGACGTCCCGCGGCTCGACTACTCGGCGATCGCGGCCCTCACGAACACCACGCCGGTCGGCGCCTTCCGGGGCGCGGGACGTCCCGAGGCCGCGGCGATGCTCGAGCGGGTCATGGACCTCGCGGCCGACGAGCTCGGCCTCGACCCGGCCGAGATCCGGCGCCGCAACCTGCTGGGCAAGGACGTCTTCCCGCTACACGACGCCGACCGGGACGACGTACGACACCGGCGACTACGCCCTGGTCCTCGACGAGGCACTGCGGATCGCGGACTACGACGCCCTGCTCGCGGAGCAGGCCGAGCGGCGCGCGAGCGGAGCCGTCCGGCAGCTCGGCATCGGGATCGCCTGCTACGTCGAGGTGACCGGTGGCGGCAGCGGGGAGTTCGGCGTCGTCGAGGTCGTCCCGCGACGGCAGGGTCACCGTCCGCGCCGGCACGTCGGCGCACGGCCAGGGCCACGCGACGTCGTTCTCGATGATCGTGGCCGACAAGCTCGGCGTGCCGATGGAGTCGATCGCCTTCGAGCAGTCGGACACGGCGATCGTGCCGCGCGGCCAGGGCACCGGCGGCTCCCGGTCGCTGCAGCTCGGCGGCAGCGCGGTCGACGGCGCCGCCGACCTCGTGCTCGCCCGGGCGCGGGACATCGCGGCCTCCCTGCTCGAGGTGAGCGCGGACGACCTCGAGGTGTCCGACGGCTCCTTCCAGGTCGCCGGCGTGCCCGGCGCGACCGTGTCCTGGGCCGACGTCGCCGCCGCGGCCGAGGACGCGGGCGAGCCGCTGCGCGCCGAGCACGACTTCGCCGCCCAGGGCGCGACGTTCCCGTTCGGCGCGCACGTCGCCGTCGTGGAGGTCGACACCGAGACCGGCCTGGTGACCCCGCGCCACCACTTCGCGGTCGACGACTGCGGCCGGATCCTCAACCCGCTGCTGGTCGCCGGCCAGCAGATGGGCGGCGTCGCGCAGGGCGTCGCGCAGGCGCTGTGGGAGGAGTTCGTGTACGACGCGGAGGGCCAGCCGATCACGTCGACGTTCGTGGACTACGCGATGCCGGCCGCGACCGAGATGCCGCCGATGACGCTCGTCGAACACCGTCACCGAGACGCCGCTGAACCCGCTCGGCGCCAAGGGCATCGGCGAGTCCGCCACGGTCGGCTCGACGCCCGCGGTCCAGAACGCCGTCGTCGACGCGCTGAGCCACCTCGGCGTGCGGCACCTCGACATGCCGCTCAAGCCGGACCGGGTCGTCGCGGCGCGTGCGCGCGGCCGCGGCGGGCACGTTGCCCGACCCGTGGCGCGAGCCGCCCGCGGCGTTCGACGTCCTGCCCGTCAAGGGCTCGGGCGACGAGCAGGACGAGGTCACGAACATCTGACCGAACCCCCTTGCGCATCCACTACTCAGTGTTACTGTGTACCGGTAGTCAACATCACTGAGTAGTGAGGCGAAGGAGGCGTCCCGTGGGCAAGCAGGTGACGGAGATGCTGAAGGGCACGTTGGAGGGCATCGTCCTGGCGCTCCTGGCCGGCGGCTCCGCCTACGGCTACGAGATCACGGCCTGGCTGCGGGACAAGGGCTTCGCCGACATCGCCGAGGGGACCGTCTACGCGCTGCTGATCAGGATCGAGCAGCGCGGCCTCGTCGACGTCGAGAAGGTGCCCTCCGAGAAGGGCCCGCCCCGCAAGGTCTACTCCCTCAACGCCCAGGGAGAGGCCCACCTCGAAGACTTCTGGAGGACCTGGAGCTTCCTCGCAGAACGGCTCGAACAGCTCCGCGAAGGAGGCAGATGACCATGTTGATCTCGAGACTGATCGGCGAGAAGCGCCGGTGGCGGCAGTACAAGGCCCGCACCGCCCAGCTTCCCCCGAGCTACCGCACGACGGTCGAGGCGCTCGAGCGCTACCTGATGTGCTTCGGACCCGGCGACGGCGCCCGCGCCGCCACGATGTTCGAGGACCTCGCCGACCTGTTCGAGCAGAGCGCCGCGGACGGCACCCCCGTCCGCGCCGTCGTCGGGGACGACCCGGTGGAGTTCGCCGAGGCGTTCCTGCGGAACTACCCGGAGGGCAGCTGGATCGGCCGCGAACGCGACCGGCTGACCAGCGCCGTGCAGCGCGCGACCAGCGACGACGGCGGCGACGCGGGGGTGCCCCGATGAGCGCGCCGGCGGTCGAGGCCATCCGCGTGCAGGGCCTCGAGAAGTCCTACCAGGAGCTGCACGTGCTGCGCGGCGTCGACCTCGCCGTGCGCCCGGGGCAGCATCTTCGCCCTGCTCGGGTCCAACGGCGCGGGCAAGACCACGCTCGTGAAGATCCTGTCCACGCTGCTGGGCGCCGACGCCGGCACGGCCACGGTCGACGGCTTCGACGTGGCCACGCAGCCGGCCGACGTGCGCGCGTCCATCAGCCTCACCGGGCAGTTCGCCGCCGTCGACGAGACCCTCACCGGGCGCGAGAACCTCGTGCTGGTGGCCCGGCTGCGGCACCTGAAGGGCGCCGGCGGGATCGCCGACGAGCTGCTGGAGCGCTTCACGCTGACCGACGCGGCGGGGCGGCGGGTGGCGACGTACTCCGGAGGGATGCGCCGCCGGCTGGACATCGCGATGAGCCTGATCGGGAGCCCGTCGGTGGTCTTCCTCGACGAGCCGACCACCGGGCTCGACCCGCAGTCCCGCGTCGAGGTGTGGGACAGCGTCCGGGAGCTCGCCCGCCAGGGGACGACCGTGCTCCTCACCACCCAGTACCTCGACGAGGCCGAGCAGCTCGCCGACCGGATCGCGATCCTCCACGGAGGACGGATCATCGCGGACGGCACGCTCGCCGAGCTGAAGCGGCTCCTGCCACCCACCGAGGTGGAGTACGTCGAGAAGCAGCCGACCCTGGAGGACGTCTTCCTCGCCATCGTCGGCGACGACCACACGCAGACGGAGGGACCACGATGAGCACGCACGACCACGACGGGGCACACGCTCGGCGACACCACCGTCCTGCTGGGTCGCTCCCTGACCCACATCCGGCGCAGCCCGGACACCATCATCTCGGTCGCGATCATGCCGATCGCCCTGATGCTGCTGTTCGTCTACGTGTTCGGCGGCGCGATCGACACCGGGACGGACCACTACGTCGACTACCTGCTGCCCGGCATCCTGCTCATCACCATCGCGATGGGCATCTCCTACACCGCGTTCCGGCTCTTCACGGACCTGCAGAGCGGGATCTTCGAGCGGTTCCAGTCGCTGCCGATCGCCCGGCCCAGCCTGCTGTGGGCGCACGTGCTGACCTCGATGGTCTCCAACCTGGTCTCGGTCGCGATCGTCGTGCTCGTCGCGCTCGTCATGGGGTTCCGCACGTCGGCGGGCGTGACGGCCTGGCTGGGCGTCGCCGGGATCCTGGCCCTGTTCACCCTGACGGTGACCTGGGTCGCCGTCATCGCCGGCCTGTCCGCCAAGACCGTCGACGGCGCGGCCGCGTTCTCCTACCCGCTGATCTTCCTGCCCTTCATCAGCTCGGCCTTCGTGCCGACCGACACCATGCCCGGCCCGGTGCGCGCGTTCGCGGAGCACCAGCCGGTGACGTCGGTGGTGGACACGATCCGCGCCCTGTTCGCGCAGCAGCCGGTCGGCGCCGACGGCTGGACCGCCGTCGCCTGGTGCCTCGGCCTCCTCGTCGTCGCCTACCTCCTCGCCATGTCCGCCTACCGGCGCAGGACCGCCTGACGGGCCGGCCCTTGTGTGGCGGCGGCCACAGTGGGTAGGTGGAGGAGGACGCACGAACCCACCCCCACAGGCAGCCCCGGAGGCGACCACCCGTGACCAACCTGGCCCAGAACCTGACCACCACCGCCGAGAAGCACGGGGACCGTCCCGCCGTGAAGCTGGACGACGTGGTGCTCAGCTACGACCAGCTGCTCGACGGTGCGCGGCGGATCACGGCCCTGCTGAAGAGCAAGGGCGTCGGACCGGGTGACCGGGTCGGCCTGGTGCTGCCCAACGTGCCGCCGTTCCCGGTGCTGTTCTACGGCGCGCTGGCGGCCGGCGCGGTCGTCGTACCCATGAACCCGCTGCTCAAGGCCCGCGAGGTGAAGTACTACCTGGAGGACTCCGGGGCCTCGATCGTCTTCGCGTGGGAGGCGATGGCCGAGGAGGCCGGCAAGGCCGCGGAGACCGTCGGCATCGAGTGCGTGCCCGTCGAGGCCGACGGCTTCCTCGAGCTGCTCGCCCAGCACGAGCCCGACGACGAGGTCGTCGGACCGCGACGGCGACGACACCGTGGTGCTGCTCTACACCTCCGGCACGACCGGCCAGCCCAAGGGCGCCGAGCTCACCCACGACAACATGTCGACCAACGCCGACGGTCAGCGCGCGAGACGCTCGTCGAGCTGTCGTCGCGAGGACGTCGTGATGGGCTGCCTGCCGCTGTTCCACTGCTTCGGCCTGACCTGCGGACTCAACGCCGCCGTCACCGTGGGCGCGTGCCTGACGCTGATCCCCCGCTTCGACGCGAAGAAGGCCCTCGAGGTCGTCGGCCGCGACGAGGTGACCGTGTTCGAGGGCGTGCCGACGATGTACGCCGGCATGCTCAACGTCGAGGACGCCGAAGTCCTACGACGTGTCCAGCCTGCGCACCTGCATCTCGGGCGGGTCGGCGATGCCCGTCGAGGTGATGAAGAGCTTCGAGGAGGCGTTCGGCTGCATCGTCCTGGAGGGCTACGGCCTGTCCGAGACCTCGCCGGTGGCGTCGTTCAACCGGCCCGACATCGAGCGCAAGCCCGGCTCGATCGGCGTACCCGTGCGCGGCGTCGAGATGAAGCTCGTCGACGACGACGGCAAGGACGTCGGCGGAGGGCGAGGTCGGCGAGATCGCCATCAAGGGCGAGAACGTCATGAAGGGCTACTGGGGCCGCGAGGACGCGACCGAGGAGGCCATCAAGGACGGCTGGTTCCTGTCCGGCGACATGGCCAAGCAGGACGAGGACGGCTACTTCTTCATCGTCGACCGCAAGAAGGACCTGATCATCCGCGGCGGCTACAACGTCTACCCGCGCGAGGTCGAGGAGGCGCTCTACGAGCACGAGGACGTCGCGGAGGTCGCGGTGGTCGGCGTGCCGCACCCCGAGCTCGGCGAGGAGGTCGGCGCGGCCGTCGCGCTCAAGAGCGGGAAGAAGGTGAGCGAGGACGAGCTGCGCGAGTTCGCCAAGGAGCGCCTGGCCGCCTACAAGTACCCCCGGCACCTCTGGATCGTCGAGGAGCTCCCCAAGGGCCCGACCGGCAAGATCCTGCGCCGCGAGGTCAGCGCCCCCGACGACGAGACCGCGGACCAGTGAGCGCCTCCACGGCCTCCGGCGCGGCCGCCTCGGAGCGGCGGATGCGCGACGCCGACGAGTCCGTCGACGCCAGCAGCGACGCCGCCACCCCGCTCGACCTGCTGCTCGGCGACGCCGCCCGCAGCCCCGTGCGCCGCTTCCTGCCCGGCATGTCCGGCGTGCGGTTCACCGCCAACCTGGCCCGGCACCCGGGTCGGGTCGCCGGCCGCACCCGCGACCTCGTCACCGAGCTGGCCAAGGTCGGCGTCGGCCGCTCCGAGCTGGCGCCGCACGAGAAGGACCGCCGGTTCTCCGAGGAGGGCTGGATCGAAGAACCCGTTCCTCAAGCGCACGCTGCAGGGCTACCTCGCGGTCGGCGAGACCGCGCGCGGGCTGGTCAAGGACGCCGACCTGGACTGGGGCGACGACCAGCGGATGGGCTTCATCGTCGACAACCTCGTCGAGGCGTCGGCCCCCAGCAACAACCCGTTCCTGAACCCCAAGGTGATCAAGCGGGTCGTCGACACCGGCGGCGGCAACCTCGTCGAGGGCGGCCGGCGGTTCGTCCGCGACTTCGCGACCGCGCCCCGCGTGCCGTCGATGGTCGAGCCCGACGCCTTCGAGGTCGGCACCGACATCGCCGTGACGCCCGGGGCCGTCGTGCTGCGCACGGACATGTTCGAGCTGATCCAGTACACCCCGCAGACCACCAAGGTGCACACCGTCCCGCTGCTGATCGTGCCGCCGACGATCAACAAGTACTACGTGATCGACCTCGCCGAGCAGCGCAGCCTCGTCGAGCACCTCGTCGCGAACGGCCAGCAGGTCTACTGCATCTCCTGGCGCAACCCCGACGCCCGGCACGCCGAGTGGGGCGTCGACAGCTACGGCCAGGCGATCATCGAGGCGATGGACACCGCGCAGAAGATCGCGCGCAGCGACCAGGTCGCCCTGCTCGGCATCTGCTCC
The DNA here is from genome assembly GCA_963778095.1 of uncultured Actinomycetota bacterium. GTDB lineage: Bacteria > Actinomycetota > Actinomycetes > Propionibacteriales > Nocardioidaceae > Nocardioides_B. Next base: position 202,950 of record CAVZTB010000012.1, read on the forward strand.
GGCGGGATGCTCAGCTCGATGGTGCTCGGCCACCTCGCGGCGACCGGCGACCTCGGACCGGGTGGCCGCGTTCAGCCTCGCGGTGACCGTGCTCGACCAGGAGCAGGCCGGGCTGCCCAGCGCCCTGCTGTCCCGCAAGGCGGCGGCCGCGTCGACCAAGCTGTCGCAGGAGAAGGGCTACCTCGACGGCCGGATGCTGGCCGAGGTGTTCGCCTGGCTGCGGCCCAACGACCTGATCTGGAACTACTGGGTCAACAACTACCTGCTCGGGCACGCCCCCAAGGCGTTCGACATCCTCTACTGGAACGCCGACCCGGTGCGGATGACCGCGGCGATGCACCGCGACTTCATGGAGCTCGCGGTCAGCAACGGCCTGACCGAGCCGGGCGGCGCCAGCATGCTCGGCAGCGACCTCGACCTCGGCAAGGTCGACACCGACACCTACGTCGTCGCGGGGATCGCCGACCACCTGTGCAAGTGGGAGTCCTGCTACCGCACCACCCAGCTGCTCGGCGGCGAGACGAAGTTCGTGCTGTCGACCAGCGGCCACATCGCCGCGATGGTCAACCCGCCCGGCAACGAGAAGGCCAGCTTCCAGACCGCGCCCGGAGAACCCCGCCTCGGCGGCCGAGTGGCTGTCCTCGGCGGGCAAGGTGCGGGGCATCCTGGTGGGACGACTACGTCGCCTGGCTCGACACCCGGACCGGGCCGCTGCGCAACAAGCCGCGACGGCTCGGGTCGGCCGCGTTCGAGCCGCTCTGCGACGCACCGGGCACCTATGTCCTCGACCGCTGAGACGCCGGCCGCCGCTCGACGCCGCGACCGGCTGCGCACCCTGGCGGTCCGCGGCGTCACGGTCCGCGTCAGCGTGCGCCCGGCCCGCGGCCACCTCGCCGACGAGCCGCCGCTGCTGCTCTGCAACGGGATCGGGGCCAGCCTCGAGGCGCTGCAGCCGTTCGTCGACGCCCTCGACCCCGACCGCGGGCTCGTGCGCTTCGACGTGCCCGGTGTCGGCGGTTCGCCACCTCCCCCGACGCCGTACACCCTGGCGGCGCTGTCGTCCTGGGTGACGGCCGTGATGGCCCGGCTCGGGCACCGCGAGTTCGACGTGCTCGGGCTGTCGTGGGGCGGGGCGCTCGCGCAGCACCTCGCGCTGCAGTCCCGGCGCCGGGTGCGACGGGTCGTGCTGGTGGCCACCGGCACCGGCTCGCTGATGGTGCCGGCCCGTCCGCACGTGCTGGCCAAGATGCTCACGCCGCGACGGCACCGCGACCCGGCGTACGCCGCCAGCATCGCCGCCGAGATCTACGGCGGCAGCATGCGCGAGGACCCGGAGCGCGGCGCCCACCTGCTGCACGCGACCACCCGGTCGGGACCGAAGCGCGGCTACTACTACCAGCTGCTCGCGACCACCGGCTGGTCGAGCCTGCCGTTCCTGCCGATGCTGAAGCAGCCCACGCTGGTGCTCGGCGGCGACGACGACCCGATCGTGCCCGTGCTCAACGCCCGGATGATCGCGCGGCTGGTGCCGGACGCGCGGCTGCACGTCTACCACGGCGGCCACCTCGGCATCCTCACCGAGAGCGCCGAGCTGGCCCCCGTCATCGAGAAGTTCCTGACCGAGAACCCGGAGACCCCATGAGCGACGAGCTGGACCTGGACGCCACCCCCGACTCGGACTTCCTCGGGTTCGGGCTGCTGCTCGACGACGAGGACCGGGCGCTCCTGGAGCGGGTCCACGAGTTCATGAAGTCCGAGGTGGAGCCGGTCATCAACGGCTACTGGACGCGCGCGGAGTTCCCGCACGAGCTGGTGCCCGGGCTCGCGAAGCTCGGCATCGCCGGCCTGCAGTACGACGGCCCGGGCTGCCCCGACCGCGGCACCGCTGCTCGACGGCATGGTGGCGATGGAGATGGCCCGCGTCGACGCGTCGATGCAGACCTTCATGGGGGTGCACGGCGGCCTCGCGATGGGCTCGATCGACCTGTGCGGCTCGGACGAGCAGCGCGAGCGGTGGCTGCCCGCGATGGCCCGCATGGAGCTGATCGGCGCCTTCGGCCTGACCGAGCCCGACACCGGCTCCGGGATCGCCGGCGGGCTCGAGACCACCGCCCGCCGCGACGGCGACGAGTGGGTGCTCGACGGCGAGAAGAAGTGGATCGGCAACGCCTCCTTCGCCGACCTGGTGGTCATCTGGGCCCGCGACGAGGCCGACGACGAGGTCAAGGGGTTCGTCGTCGAGAAGGACACGCCCGGCATGACCTTCGACGTCACCCAGGACAAGATCGCGCTGCGCGTCGTGCAGAACGCGGAGATCCACCTGTCCGACGTACGCGTCCCGGAGGCCAACCGGCTCCAGAACGCCAACTCCTTCGAGGACACCGCCCGGGTGCTCAAGGTGACCCGGATGGGCGTCGCCTGGCAGGCCACCGGATGCGCCCGCGGCGCCTACGAGCACGCGCTGCGCTACACCCTCGAGCGCCAGCAGTTCGGCCAGCCGATCGCCGGGTTCCAGCTCGTGCAGGACCTGCTGGTGAAGATGCTGTCCAACGTCGTCGCGTCGACCGCGATGTGCGTGCGGGTCTCGCAGCTCCAGGAGGCCGGGCGGGTGAAGGACGAGCACGCGTCGATGGCCAAGGCCTTCACGACCGCGCGGATGCGCGAGACCGTCGGCTGGGCCCGCGAGGTGCTCGGCGGCAACGGCATCCTGCTCGAGCACCACGTCGGCCGGTTCGTCGCGGACGCCGAGGCGATCTACTCCTACGAGGGCACCCGCGAGATCAACACGCTCATCGTCGGCCGCGCGATCACCGGGGAGAGCGCCTTCGTCTGAGCTGTTTGTGGCCCTCCTGCGGCCTGGCTCGGTTGTGGCCGATCCCTGCGACGACACGCCGTGACGGGTGCAGCCATCGGCCACCGCCGTGACCGCCACCCCCGTACGTCGACCGGGCCGGACGTGTCCACCTCGACGACCGGCCATCCCCCGGCCAACGGGGCCAGCGCCTCCGGGGGCCAGAGCTCGTCGGCGTCGCGGAGGACGTCGAGGTGTCCGGGGTGTCGCGACCGCTCGGCGTAGCGGCGCCGCATCGTCGCGACGTCGCACCGGCAGAACACCTCCACGACGTCACCCAGCGCGCCCAGCCGCTCGACGGCCGCGTCCCGGTCGACCCAGACGCTGTCGAGCACGCCCTCCCCCGCGTCGCGAGCCGCGGCGAGCAGGTCCCGCACCGCGCGCCGGCCCACCTCGCGCGACTGCGCCACGGTGCGGACCGGGTCGGCGTCCAGCAGCCGCTCCTTGAGCTCGTCCTTGGCCAGCAGGGGCAGGCCGAGCTCGCCGGCCAGTGCGCGCGACAGGGTGCTCTTGCCGGACCCGGGTGGGCCGGTCACGACGACGTACACCCGGCCCATCCTGCGACGGATGTTGCAGCGGGGCGACCGACGGTGGTTTCGAGGCCCTCGCGCTGCGCGCTCGGGCACCTCGACCAACGTGAGCGCACCTCGACCAACGCGGCGCCGCCTAGGGTGACCGGATGACCGAGCAGCAGCGGACGGGGCGCAGCTACGACGCGGTCGCGGACCGCTACCGCAGCGAGGTCGGCCACGAGCTGCGGCACAAGCCGTTCGACCGGGCGCTGCTCGACGTGCTGGCGGAGACGGCGGACGGAGGGGTCGTGGCCGACGTCGGCTGCGGACCTGCGCACGTGGCGGCCCACCTCCGCGGGCGTGGTGCGCGCGTCGTGGCGGTCGACCTGTCACCGCGGATGGCCGGGCACGCACGGGCCTCGGGCACCCCGGCGGCCGTGGGCGACCTGACCGCCCTGCCGTTCGGCGACGGCACGCTGGCCGGGCTGGTCTGCTTCTACGCGGTGTTCCACCTCGACGACGCCGGGCGGGACGGCGTCGTACGCGGAGATGGCGCGGGTCCTGCGCCCGGGTGCGACGGCGATCGTCGCGTTCCACACCCGCGACGCCGACAGTGCGACCGGGACCGAGCGCCGGATGCGCGAGTGGTGGGACCACGACGTCGACCTGACGTTCCGGTTCCTGTCCCCCGACGACGAGGCCGAACGGCTGCGCCGGGCCGGGCTGCGCCTGGTGGCCCGGCTCGACCGGCGGCCGGGCGCGGGCGAGCACCCCAGCGAGCGCGGCTACCTGGTCGTCGAGCGCTAGACCTGCACCAGCCCGGTGACCTCCAGGACGAGCTCGCCCTCGAGGTCGCTGGCGTCGAGGTCGACGCTGGCGGTGATGCGCCAGTCGTGGTCGCCCTCGGGGTCGCCGACGATCTGCTGGACCGCCCAGGTGCGGCCGGTCTTCTCGACCAGCAGCATCCGCGGGCCACGCGCGTCGGGGCCGGTGTCGATCGAGTCGTGCTCCTCGAAGTAGGCGTCGAGCGAGTCGCGCCACTCGTCGGCCGAGGTGTCGTCGAGCGCGGCCAGGTCGTCGGCCCGGCGCAGCGCCGCGAGCTCGACGCGGCGGAACATCGCGTTGCGGATGAGCACCGTGAACGCCCGCTCGTTGGCCGAGATGTTCTCCGGCTCGGGCGGCACGACGTCGGCCAGCACGACCCGGTCGGGGTCGCTGAGCTGCTCCCACTCGTCGAGCAGCGAGGAGTCGGTCTGCCGGACGACGGCGCCGAGCCACTCGGTGATGTCCACGAGGTCGTCGGTGCGCACGCTGTCCGGCACGGTCTGCCGCATCGCCCGGTAGGCGTCGCCGAGGTAGCGCAGCAGCAGGCCCTCGGAGCGGGTCAGCCCGTAGAACGCGACGTACTCCCCGAAGGTCATCGCGCGCTCGTACATGTCGCGCACCACCGTCTTCGGCGACAGCGCGTCCTCGGACACCCACGGGTGGCTGCGCCGGTAGACCTCGTAGGTGTGCTCCAGCAGCTCCTGCAGCGGCTTGGGCCAGGTCACCTCCTCGAGCAGCTCCATCCGCTCGTCGTACTCGATGCCCTCGGACTTCATCTCGCCGATGGCCTCGCCGCGGGCCTTGTGCTCCTGGGCGCCGAGCACCGGCCGCGGGTCCTCGAGGGTCGCCTCGACGACGGAGACCACGTCGAGGGCGTACGTCGGGACCTCCGGGTCGAGCACGTCGAAGACGCCGAGGGCGTACGTCGAGAGCGGCTGGTTGAGGGCGAAGCCGAGCTGCAGGCCCTCGACGAGCCGGACCGTGCGGCCGTCCTCGCCGGGCGGGTCGACGCGCTCGACGACGCCGGCGGCGAGCAGCGCGCGGTACTGCGCGACCGCCCGGCGGACCAGCCGCACCTGCGACCGGCTGTCCTCGTGGTTGTCGCGCAGCAGCCGGCGCATCGCGACGAACGGGTCGCCCTCGCGGGCGATCACGTTGAGCAGCATCGCGTGGGTGACCCGCATCCGCGAGACCAGCGCCTCGGGCTCGGACACGACCATCCGGTCGAAGGTGTCCTCGGTCCAGGTCACCTGCCCCTCGGGCGCCTTCTTGCGCTGCACCCGCTTGAGCTTCTTGGGGTCGTCGCCGGCCTTCTGCACCAGCCGGTGGTTCTCCACGAGGTGCTCGGGCGCCTGCACCACGACGGTGCCGGCGGTGTCGAAGCCCGCACGCCCTGCGCGGCCCGCGATCTGGTGGAACTCGCGCGCCTTCAGGATCCGCTGGCGACGTCCGTCGTACTTGCTCAGGCCGGTGAACACGACCGTCCGGATCGGCACGTTGATGCCGACGCCGAGGGTGTCGGTGCCGCAGATGACCTTGAGCAGGCCGGCCTGCGCGAGCTGCTCGACGAGGCGGCGGTACTTCGGCAGCATGCCGGCGTGGTGCACGCCGATGCCGTGCTTCACCAAGCGGGACAGGGTCTTGCCGAAGCCGGGGCTGAACCGGAACCCACCGATCAGCTCGGCGATCCGGTCCTTCTCCTCGCGCGTGCACACGTTGATGCTGGTCAGCGCCTGCGCGCGCTCGAGGGCGCTGGCCTGGGTGAAGTGCACGACGTACACCGGCGCCTGGTGGGTGGTCAGCAGCTCCTCGATCGTCTCGTGGATCGGGGTCAGCGCCCACTGGTAGGTCAGCGGCACCGGCCGGGTCGCGCTGCTGACGACCGCCGTCGCCCGTCCGGTACGGCGCGACAGGTCCTCGACGAACCGCGTGACGTCGCCGAGCGTCGCGGACATCAGCACGAACTGCGCCTGCGGCAGCTCGAGCAGCGGCACCTGCCAGGCCCAGCCGCGGTCGGGCTCGGAGTAGAAGTGGAACTCGTCCATGACCACCTGGCCGATGTCGGCCGCGGTCGCCCTCGCGCAGCGCGATGTTGGCCAGCACCTCGGCCGTGCAGCAGACGATCGGCGCCTGGGAGTTCACCGACGCGTCGCCGGTCAGCATCCCGACGTTGTCGGCGCCGAACACGTCGATCAGCGCGAAGAACTTCTCCGACACCAGCGCCTTGATCGGCGCGGTGTAGAACGTCCGGCGGCCCTGGGCCAGCGCCGCGAAGTGCGCACCCGTGGCGACCAGGCTCTTGCCGGTGCCGGTCGGCGTGCTGAGGATGACGTTGGCGCCGGTGACCACCTCGATCAGCGCCTCCTCCTGCGCCGGGTAGAGGCTCAGCCCCTGGTCCTCGGCCCAGCCGCCGAAGGCCTCGAACAGTGCGTCGGCGTCGGACGGGTCGGCGGGGAGGCGGTCGAGGAGCGGCATCGTGGGCCCATCGTCCCCGACCGCGGACCGATCAACCAATCGCGCCGGGTCAGCGGGGTCCGAGCAACCACGAGCGCCGGGTCAGCGGGGACCGAGCAACCACGAGCGCCGGGTCAGCGGGAGGACGGGAAGGTGGCGGCGTCGATGGTGGCGCGGGTGGTGACCACCGGGTGGTCGGTCGTCCGGTCGACCAGCGGGCTGCGGTCCTCGTCGTAGCCCGAGAACCGGACCCCGTCCGATCCGAAGATCCAGTCGACCGCGCGCGGCGAGCGGGCGTCGCAGCCGGCCGCCCCGTTGCTGCCGCCGCGGGCAGCGACCAGCGTGGTGCCGCCGGTCATCGCGCAGAAGTACTCCTCGCGCTCGTTCATGTCACCGGTGACGAACACCGGGATCCCGGTGGCGCCGAGCCGGTTGACCAGCGAGATCTCGGTCTGCGTGGCCTGGCTGCGCCAACGCTGCTGGCCGCGGTAGCGGCGGGTGTCGGCCGGGTTGTGGAAGTTCGCGAAGTAGGCCTGCAGCCCGCTGGCCCGGTGCCGCAGCAGGACCACCGGCATCCGGCGGGTGTGCCCGTCGAAGTAGGGCACCGGGACGGTGGTGCGCTGCACCGCGTCCCAGACGCCCGTGCGCCAGGCGATGGAGTTCTCGGCGTCGCGGGCGGCGCCGCCGGTGCCGGGGTAGGTGGTGTAGCCGGGGTTCAGCCGCTGCAGCTCGCGCAGCTGGTCGGACTGCAGCTCCTGGAGGCCGACGACGTCGACGTCGTGCTGGGCGAGCAGCGCCGTGACGCCCTGCATGCGGTTCACGCCGGAGGCCTTCCCCCGTGCGCCCCCGCGCGTGTGGCTGCTGCCGAGGACGTTGAAGGAGCCGACGACGAACGAGGCCGAGGTGGTGTCGGCGGCCGGCGTCGGAGCCGGCGGTCGGAGCCGGCACCGACAGGCCCGGCAGGTCGGACGACAGGTCCGGGAGTCCGGGCTGGTCCGTGGGAGCACCGGCCTGCGGGACCAGCGCGGCCGAGCCGGCGAGCCAGGCCGCGAGGTCGGCGTCGCGCTGGGCCGCGCTGGGCGCCCCGGCGACGTCGTCCGTGAGGACCGCAGTCCCCCGGGCGGAGTCCTTCGAGGTCGTCCGGCTGGACTGCGGACGCGGTCGCGCGGTGATCGTCACCGCGACGGTCGGCTTGCGCAGCGGGAGCTCGGCCCGGGCGCTGGTGGCCGCGACGTTCGCGGGCTCGTCGTGGCCGGAGGTCACGAGCAGCGCCGACCCCAGCAGCACGCCGGTCAGCGCGATCGCGGCGCCGGCGGCGACGACGGTCCTGGCTCGACCCACGGGGTCCACCTCAGCCGGCCGGTTCGGAGGCGGGCTCCGCGACGGCGTCGTCGAGCACCCCGGAGGCGTCCGCCGGGACCCGGCGCGGGGCAGGCCCGACCAGCATCCCCACGACGCTCAGCCCGGCCCAGACGAGAGCCGCGCTGACCATGAAGCGGACCAGTGCGGTCTGCGGGTCGGTGGTGCCGTCGACGAACGCGCCCCAGAACGCGGGGGCGCTGACCAGACCGGCGCCGAGCAGCACGGGGGCGGCGAAGACGTTCATGGGACCTCACTCCTGGAGCGGACGGACGGACGGATCGGACGGGCGGGGGTACGGCGGGTGCTGCGGTCAGGCGAGGGCGACGGCCTGTCCCCCGACGACGCCGACGGACTGGATCTGGATGGGGCCGCCCAGCTCGCCGTACGACAGGACCGGGAGGCGGGGCAGGGACGTCGCGACCAGCCGGCGCACGGCCGGCCGCACCTGCGGGGCACAGACGAGGACCGCGGAGATGTTCTGCTCCTCGGCCTGCCGGTTGCGGGCGGTGAGGTCGTTCATGACCGCCTGCGACAGGTCGAGGTCGAGGGCCAGGAAGCCGCCGCCCTCGGTGACGCGCAGGGCCTCGAGCAGCCGCTGCTCGAGCCCGGGGTCGAAGCTGATCACGGGCAGCGTGCCGTCCCGCAGGTGCGGGGCGACCACGGCCAGGCCGAGGGTCTCCCGCGCCGCGGTGACCAGGCCGTCGAGGTCCTTGCTGACCCGGGCGCGCGTGGACAGCGCCTCGAAGATGCGGGCGAGGTCGCGGATCGACACCGCCTCGTCGAGCAGGGCCTGGAGGACCTGCTGGATCTCGCCCAGGCTGAGCAGGGACGGCGTGAGCTCGTCGACCGCGGAGGGGTGCGTGCGCCGCAGCGAGTCGGTGAGCATCTTGACGTCCTCGCGGCCCAGGAGCTGCGCGGCGTAGCTGCGCACCACCTCGGCGAGGTGCGTGGTGAGCACCGACGACCGGTCGACGACGGTCGCGCCCGAGCAGCTCGGCGCGGTTGCTGCAGCTCGGCGGGGATCCACACCGCGGCCAGGCCGAACACCGGCTCCTGGGTCGGCCGCCCGGCCAGCGCCGTCGAGGCCGTCGCCGATCGCGAGCACGGTGCCGGGCGGGGCCTCGCCCCGGGCCGACCTCGACGCCGAAGAGCCGGATCGCGTAGGTGTGCAGCGGCAGGTCGAGGTTGTCGCGGGTGCGCACCGGCGGCACGACGACGCCGAGGTCGATGGCGATCTTGCGGCGCAGCGACTCGACCCGGTCGAGCAGGTCCCCGCCGGCGCCGCGGTCGACGAGGTCGATCAGGTCGGCGGCGAGCTCGATCTCGAGCGGGTCGACCCGGAGGTCCTCGATGATCGCCTCGACGGAGTCCGGGGACGGCAGCGCGAGCGCGTCGGAGACCGGGGTCTCGGTCGTCTCGGCGGTGCCCTGGGAGCGGGCGGACAGCAGCAGCACGGCGCCGCCGACCAGCAGGAACGGCAGCTTGGGGATGCCCGGGATCAGGCACAGCCCGATCGCGCCGAGGCCGGCGATCCGCAGCGGCTGCTGGTGCCGGGTCAGCTGCGCGACGAGGTCCGAGCCCATGTCCGCGTCGCTGGCCGCGCGGGTGACGATGATGCCGGTGGCGACGGAGAGCAGCAGGGCCGGGATCTGCGAGACCAGACCGTCACCGATGGTGAGCAGGCTGTAGGTGTGCATCGCCTCCGAGAGCGACATGCCCTTCTGGACCATGCCGACCGTGAAGCCGCCGACCAGGTTGACGACGGTGATGATGATGGCCGCGATCGCGTCGCCCTTGACGAACTTGGAGGCACCGTCCATCGCGCCGTAGAAGTCGGCCTCGCCGGCGACCTCCGCGCGGCGGCGCCGGGCCTCGTCCTCGTCGATGAGGCCGGCGTTCAGGTCGGCGTCGATGGCCATCTGCTTGCCGGGCATGGCGTCGAGGGTGAAGCGGGCCCCGACCTCGGCGACGCGGCCGGCACCGTTGGTGATGACGACGAACTTGATGACGATCAGGATCACGAAGATGATGATGCCGACGACCAGCGAGCCGCCGATGACGAAGTGACCGAACGTGTCGATCACCTTGCCGGCGAAGCCGTCGCAGCAGCACCAGCCGGGTCGCGCTCACGTTGAGCGCCAGCCGGAACAGGGTGGCGACCAGGATCAGCGCGGGGAACGACGAGAAGTCCAGGGGCTTCTGCACGAACATCGCGGTCAGCAGGATGAGCAGGGCACCGGTGATGTTGAAGGCGATCAGGACGTCGAGCACGAACGCCGGCAGCGGCACGACCAGCATCACGACGATGCCGACGACGGCGACCGGGACCCCGATGAGGCGCCGCGACCGGGAAGTCGGGCTGCGGGAGTCGCGTTCGGGTTCTGCGCCACGGAGCTGCCTTTCGGGGCCTCCTCGAGGGGAGGCCGAGCACGAGTGTCGGTGCACCGTCCGTGGTGGGGTCCTGCGCGCGCCGTCCTGGCTCGGTTGCCCTATCGGCCGGCGGGAGCCGGATCTGAGGATTCGGCGGCGTCCGTGCTCGCGCGACGGCCGGCCCTCGGCACGGCGGGCAGCGGCTCCCCGGTCCGCGGGGTGCGGTGCCGGCCCGCGGGATGACCCGAGGCCCGCAGGCTGAGCACGAACGCCAGCACCTGCGCGACCGCCTGGTAGAGCTGCGGCGGGATCTCCTGGCCGACCTCGCACCCGGCGTGCAGCGCCCGGGCGAGCGGGATGTCCTCGACCATCGCGACCCGGTGCGTCTCGGCCAGCTCGCGGATCCGGGTGGCGATCACCCCGGCGCCCTTGGCCACCACGCGGGGCGTGCCCTTCGCCGGGTCGTAGCGCAGCGCGACGGCGACGTGGGTGGGGTTGACCAGCACGACGTCGGCGAGGGGTACGTCGGCCATCATCCGGTTGCGGGCCGAGGCCAGCTGCCGTGACCGGATCTGGCCCTTCATCATCGGGTCGCCCTCGGTCTGCTTGTTCTCCTGCTTGACCTCGTGCTTGGTCATCCGCACCTGCTTGCCGGTGCGGCGGCGCTGCACGACGTAGTCGGCCGCGGCCGCGAGGAGCCCGGCGAGCGCGGTGTCGCGCATCAGCCCGGTGGCCGCCGAGGCGGCGATGTGCAGCCCCACCTCCAGGGGGACCAGCCCGCCGACCAGCGGCATCAGCCCGACGATCGCCCGCCACACGAAGAACCCGACGAGCGCGCTCTTCAGCAGCGTCTTGACGCCCTCCCACAGCGCGTGCGGGCCGAACAGCCGCTTGACCCCTTCGAGGGGGTTCAGCCGCGACCACTTCGGCTTGAGCGACTTGGTGGCGAAGAAGAGCCCGCCCTGCGCCACGGCCGACGCCACCGCCGATGACCAGCACCCCGGTGCCCAGCGCCAGCGACATCATCAGCGCGAGGGCGCTGCCGTCCTTGAGCAGCGCGAGCATGTCGTGGGTGTCGGGCGACACGATCATCGTGAAGGTGGTGTCGAGCAGCGCCCGGATCTTCTCCATCCCGATCGCGGTCAGCTTCTGCAGGCTCATGGCCACCACCAGGATGGCGGCCCAGGCGCCGAGCTCCTGGCGTGCGGGCGACCTGGCCCTCCTTGCGGCTCTCCTTCAGCTTCTTCGGGGTCGCCTTCTCGGTGCGGTCCTCGCTCATGCGGTGCCTCTCACGCCTGCACCATCGCCGCCATGGCCTGGGACAGGGTCTCGAGCAGCCGCATCATCGTGTCCGGGAGCACCGCGAACGAGAGGCCGACCGTCATCAGGGTGAGGACGATCTTGGCCGGGAACATGATCCCGATCGCGTTGAGCTGCGGGGCGACCCGGGTGAGCAGCGCCAGCCCGACGTCGGCCAGGAACAGCACGCCGATGAGCGGGAGCGCGATCTGCACCGCCGCGGCGAAGAACATCGAGAACGCCACGGAGATCACCTCGGTGACGCTCGAGGGGTGCCAGGCGGTGCCGACCGGCATCGTCTCGAACGAGCGCAGCAGTCCCCCGATCACCAGCAGGTGGGCGTTGCTGGCGAACAGCAGCATCACCGCGAGCATCGAGAAGAGCTTGCCGTGCACCGAGTTCATGTTCTGGGAGAGCGGGTCGTAGGCCGCGGCCAGGCTGAAGCCGCCGAACACGTCGATCAGGTCACCGGCCGCCTGGATGGCGGAGAACACCAGGAACGTCACGAAGCCCATGGAGGCGCCGATGAGCGCCTCCTGGAGCACCACGCCCAGCAGCGCGGCGGTGTCCTCGGGGACCGCGCCCGGGTGGGCCGGCACGACGGCGAAGCGCCAGCCCGAGGGCCAGCAGCGTCTTGGCGAGGGTGGGCACGGCCTTGGAGGAGAACGGCGGCGCGACCAGCAGCCAGGCCACCAGGCGGATCGACGCCAGCACGTAGGCGATCACCGGCGCCCCGGCGATGGTCACGACCATGCAGAACCGTCCTAGCCCAGCAGGCCGGGGATGCGGGTGAAGAGGTCGTTCGTGTAGTCGATGAGGGTGTGCAGCATCCAGTTGCCCGAGACGAGCAGCGACAGCCCGACCCCGATGAGCTTGGGGACGAAGGCCAGCGTGACCTCCTGGATCTGGGTCACCGACTGGAACAGCGAGATCACGAAGCCGATCACCAGGGCGGTCAGCAGGACCGGGGCGGAGAGCTTAGCGGCCACGACCATGGTCTGCAGCGCGATGTCGAGGACGTCGCTGTCGGTCATCAGCAGCATCGCTAACCGCCTCCGTAGCTCTGCACGAGCGCCGTGATGATCAGCCCCCACCCGTCGACGAGCACGAACAGCAGCAGCTTGAACGGCAGCGAGACCATGACCGGCGGCAGCATCATCATGCCCAGCGACATCAGCGCGGCGCAGACGACGATGTCGATGACCAGGAACGGGATGAAGATGACGAAGCCGATGATGAAGGCCGCTCGCAGCTCGGACAGGATGAACGCCGGGATCAGCGTCGTCAGCGCGACGTCGGACGGCTTGTCCGGCTTCGGCGCGGTGCGCCACGTCGGTCATCAGCGCGAGCTCCTTGTCGCCGGGTCTGCTTGAGCATGAAGTCGCGCAGCGGCTCGACGCCGTCGTTGAACGCCTGCGACTGGCTCTTGCTGCCCGTCGAGGTAGGGCTGGACGCCCTCGTCGTTCATCTGCGAGAGCACCGGGCTCATGATGAACAGGCTCAGGAACAGCGCCAGGCCGGCGAGCACCTGGTTCGGCGGGATCTGCTGGAGGCCGAGCGCGTTGCGGGTCAGCCCGAGCACCACGAGGATCTTGGTGAAGCTCGGTGCAGGTGAGCAGGATGGCCGGCACCACCGACAGCAGGGTCAGGCCCAGCAGCGTCAGGATCGGCGTGCTCGGCTTCTTGGTGATGTCGTTGAAGTTGACCGTGACGTCGCCGTTGTCCGTCCCGGACTTCGGTCCCTTCGGGCCCTTGGGTCCCGTCGGGTCGTCCGGGGCGTGCGGCACGGGGGCCGCCGCGCGGGGCAGCGCGGCCGGACGGCTCGCCGTGGTCCCGGTCGCCGTCGGCACGGTCGCCGTGCTGACCGAGGAGGCGGGTGCCGCGTGCGGGGCGGCGCCGGCGGCGGCCAGCGGCAGCAGGCCCACGAGCGCGCCGAACAGGAGGGCCAGCAGCACCCGGAGGAGCCGCCCGCCGACGGGGAAGGAGGTCACTCGCTGCCGCCCGGGACGCTCACGGTGCCGACGGTCGAGCGGCCGGTGGCGGCCGACCAGGCCTGCCGCCAGGTGGCCGGCGCGAGCAGGGATCCGCCCAGGGCGGACGGGTCCGGGGTGGCGGCGTGCCGGGGCAGCGCCCGCTGCGGCTTCGCCGGAGCCACCGCGACAGCACCGGGTACGGCGTCGGGCAGCTCGGTGAGCTCGGAGGCGTCGGTGTCGAGCTCGAACGGGTCGAGCTCGGTGAGCAGGCGGATGCCCGCGTCGCTGACGCCGACGACCAGCACCCGGCTGCCGACCTCGACGACCGCGAGCGACGAGCCGCGGCTCAGCCCCTGCCGGCTGCGGACCCGGATCAGGGTGCGGTCGCGTCCGCCGTGCTTGCGCGCGCCGAGGCGGGCCATGGTCCAGAAGATGCCGAGGACGACACCCAGGCTGATGACGACGCGGATCCCGAGCTCCAGCACGATCAGCTCGCGTGCGGCTGGGCGACGATCTCGGTCACCCGGAGCGCGAAGTCCTCGTCGACGACGACGACCTCGCCGCGGGCGATCAGCCGCCCGTTGACGAGCAGGTCCGCCGGGCTGCCGGCGGCGCGGTCGAGCTCGAGGACGTCACCGGGGCACAGCGCGAGCAGCTCGCGCACCGACATCCGGGTGCGGCCCAGCTCGACGGTGACCTCCATCGCCACGCCGTGCAGCAGCTCGACGCCGCGGGAGGCGACGGTGAGCGCGGCCGGCGAGGTGAACGGGCGGTCGGCGCCGCGGCGCTCGACGGTGAGCAGGAGCACCGCGCTGGGCACTCCGGCGGCGAGCAGCGGGACCGGCCACGCGTGGTCAGGGCGACGTGCTCGGCCAGCTCGGTCCCGCATCAGGCTGCGACCGGCGCCGGCCGTGGCCTGCAGCGCGGAGGCGGCCGCGTCGAGGGCGGGCTGGACGGCAGCCGCGAGGTCGAGACCGCCCTGCGGCGCCGCGGCCAGCGCGTCGGCGAGGTCGGCCCCGACCAGGACGGCGACGGACGAGCCGGATCCCGGTCGACAGCGGGGCGACAGCGGCGGCCGGCCAGGCCGCGAGGTCCAGCTCGGCGGCGGCCTGGGCGGCCCCGGGGACCAGCTCCTGGGCCGACGGCAGCAGCCGCGCGACCGCGTCGGCGGCGACGACGACGACGTCCTCGAGCCCGTGCAGCCACGATCCGTCGGCTACCTGCGTGCTGGTCATGAGTTCTCCTGGTTCGAGGGTGCGACGACGAGAGCGGCGAGGCGCCGTCCCTGCACACCGGGTGTGGCGTGGGCGAAGACGACGTCGGCGGCGGTGACGTCGAGAGGGGCCTGGGAGGGGTGCTGGAGGCGGACCACGTCGCCGACCTGGAGGCCGGCGAGCTCCATCGGGTCCGCGGCGGTGGCGCGGAACCGGACGGCGACGTCGACGGGGATCTCCTGGAGACCGGCGGTCAACCGGGTCCGGGCCTCGTGCCGGCGGGCGCGGTCCCGCTCGTTGACGTTCTCGGCGGAGTCGGCGACCTTGAGGAACGGGCAGCAGCCCGGGGAACGACATGCACAGCGACAGGGGCTGCACGGTGGCGCCCATCGCGAGCTCGAACCGGGCGACGATCATGATGTCGGAGGCGGTCGGCCACCTGCGCCAGCTGCGGGCTGTACTCCACGCCGGTGATCGCCGGGTCGAGCACCACGAGGGACTCGAACGCGCACCCGGACCTCGCTCGACGAGCCGCTCGTAGAGCCGGCCGATGACCGCGCTCTCCAGGTCGGTGAGCGGGCGCTGCGGCTGCGGGCCGGTCCCGCGCCCGCCGAGCAGGTTGTCGATGCAGGTCATGGTGACCTCGAGCGGCGTCTCCAGGACGGCCTTCTGCGGCAGCGGCTCGACCGAGAACAGCGTCATGTACGTCGGGTCGCCCAGCGACTCGACGTACTCCGAGTAGGCGACCTGCTCGACGGAGCGGAGGTCGACCTGGCAGACCGAGCGCAGCGCCGAGGTCAGGACGGTGGACGCCTGCCGGCCGAAGGTCTCGAACACGACGTGCAGCAGCCGGGAGTTCTCGCGGGACAGGTTGACCGGTCGGCGGAAGTCGTAGGCGGACACGACACCGGTGCGACCGGGCGCGGCGACGACGCTCCGAGGACGGCGCGCCGGACTGCCGTGCGGGAGCGCTCAGGTCTGTCACGGGACTTGTATCGGTCCGCGACGGGCGGCACCTGAGCAAAATCTTTCGGCGGATCACGGGATCGCCGCGGGCGGGACGGTCGGACCGTCCCGAGGTGGGGCCGGGGGCGCTACTGGCTGACGAAGTCGGTGAAGTAGACCCCGATCACCTCGCCGTCGTACGCCTCGTCCAGCCGCTTCTCGAGGTTGGTCTTCATCTTGTCGCGGAAGGCGCGGCGCGACAGGTCGGTCATGCTCTGCCCGCTGAACAGGTCGATGGTCTGGTCGAGGGCCTTGCTGCCGTCGAGCTCCTCCCCCGCCGCCTTGCTCGCCTGGAGGGCGATGCCGACCTTGAGGTAGTGGTCGTCGGCCAGGTTGATCTGGATCGCGTCCAGCTTGACCACGGCACCGGGCTCGGGAGCCTTGGGCGGCGCCGCTCTTCGGCTTGAGCACGAACCAGTACGCGCCGCCGGCGGCGAGCAGGAGCACCAGCACGATGATGATCAGCTTCTTCTTGCCGCCGCCGGCCTGGCGGCCTCGACCTCGGTCGGCCGGCGGGTGACTTCGCTATGTCGACGATGCTCATGGTCGATGTCCTCGTCAGGTCCGGTTCCGGTGGTCCCGCAGGACCGTCGTGAAGAGCTTGCGGGTGGCCTCGGGGGCCGCGGAGACGACGACCAGGTCGACCCGCTTGTTCAGCGCTGCGGCGCCGGGCAGGGCCGGGTCGCGCAGCGGTCGCTCGTGGCCGTAGGCGACGGCCTGCATGCGGCGCGCGGGCACGTCCCCGCGCTCGTTCAGGTAGCGCAGCACGGTCACCGCGCGGGCGGCCGACAGCTCCCAGTCGGTCGGGTAGTACTTCGGCTTCACCTTGATCTGGTTGGTGTGGCCGTCCACGTCGACCTGGTTGGGCAGGGTCCGGATCACCGGGGCCAGCACGTCGAGCACCTGGCTCCCCCGCGGCGACAGGTCCGCCTCGTTGGCGCCGGAAGACGATGTGCGCGACACCAGGCTGATGCTCAGGCCACGCTCGTCGATCTTGAGCGCGACGTCCTTGAGGAAGCCCTTGGCCGCCAGCGCCTTCTCGATCCGGCGGCGCAGCGCCTCGAGGCTGTCGACCTCCTTCTCGGCCTCCGCGTAGGCGTCGGCCCGGTCCCGGGACCGGTCGGCGGTGCGCTCCGCCGACGACCGGGTCGCGCGGCCGCTCCGGGGTGGTCGTGGGCGCGTCCGGCCGGACCGGGTCGAGCGGCTTGATGCCCTCCGCCGGACATCGTGCCCTCGCTGCCCTGGAACGGCGAGGAGGAGTTGCCGAAGCCCGCGGCCATGCCGTCCTTGAGCATGCTCGAAGCGTGCGCTGGTCGACCTGGCTGATCGCGAACATCACGATGAACAGGACCATCAGCAGCGTCATCATGTCGGCGTAGCTGACCAGCCACCGCTCGTGGTTGACGTGCTCCTCCTCCTCGTGAGGACGCTTGCGTGACGCGCGGCCACGTCACGCGGCCTTCGGCTCGACGTCGCGCTCGTGGGCCGGGAGCAGCGAGTTCAGGCGCTGCGCCACGACGCGCGGGTTGGCCCCGGCCTGCACGGCGAGGACGCCCTCGATGACCAGCTCCATGCGGGCGGCCTCGACCTGGACTGAGCCGCGTCAGCCGGCTGCCGACGGGCAGCCACACCATGTTGGCGGTCATCACGCCCCACAGGGTGGCGACGAACGCGCCGGCGATCAGGTGGCCGAGCTTGTCGGGCTGGCGACAGGTTCTCCAGCACGTGCACCAGGCCCATGACGGTGCCGATGATGCCGATGGTCGGGGCGTAGCCGCCCATGTCGTTGAAGAACTTGCGCCGCGTGCTTGTCCGACGGCCCGCTTCGCGTCGACCTCGGACTCGAGGATCTCGCGCAGCTCCTCCGGGTCGGTGCCGTCGACGGCCAGGCTGCACGCCCTCGCTTGAGGAAGTCGTCGTCGACGTCGACCAGCGGCGTCCTCGAGGGTCAGCAGGCCCTCGCGGCGGGCCTTGTCGGCCAGCTTCACCACGACCGGGACCAGCTCGCCGGCGGGGGCCGGCTTCCAGGTGAACGCCCGCACCAGGGCCTTGCCGGCCGCCTTGGTGTCGGCCATCGTGCCGCCGGCGACGGCCGCGCCGATCGTGCCGCCGAACACCAGCAGCATCGCGGGCAGGATCACCAGCGACATCGGGTTGCCGCCCTCGAGCACGTTGGCGGCGATGATGATGCCGAGGCCTCCGCCGACCCCGACCAGGGTTGCCTTGTCCATCAGACGGTCTTCGGCTCGAACGGGACGGCGGACAGCCGCGTGCGTCGTACGACGGACGCCTCGTTGCGCTCGTAGGCGCCGGCCGTGGCGATGATCCGGGCCCGGAAGGACAGGATGCTCTCGACGACGTCGTCGAGGGTCTCGCGCGACGAGGTACTTCGTGCCGTCCAGCAGGGTGATGACCGTGTCAGGGGTGCAGTCGACGCGCTCCACCAGGTCCGGGTTGAGGGCGAACTGCGCCCCGGTGAGACGGGTGAGCGGAATCATCTGTGCACCATCCTTGTGCGGTCCAACGCAAGGCCGTCCTTGGCCTGCGCTTGTTTCATCGGCCACGGCGGCCGTGACCTGAAGGGTTTGGGCGGCCCGTCCGCCGCGACGGGCCGCCCTCGCCGGGATCAGCGCTTGATGTTGACGAGCTCCTCGAGCACCTGGTCCGAGGTGGTGATCACGCGCGAGGTGGCCTGGAAGCCGCGCTGGGCGATGATCAGGTTGGTGAACTCCTGGGCGAGGTCGACGTTCGACATCTCCAGCTGGCCGCCGGCGAGCGCGCCGCGGCGGCCGGTGCCCGGCGTGCCGTACTGCACGGCGCCGGAGTTGGCGCTGCCGCGGAAGGCGGTGTCGCCCACCTTGTCGAGGCCGCCGGGGTTGGCGAAGTTGGCCAGCGCGATCTGGAACAGCGGCCGCTTGGTGCCGTCGCCGAACACGCCGGTGATCACGCCGTCCGGGCCGATGTTGTAGGCCTTGAGCGGGTTGGTCGCGTTCTCGGTGGCGACGTCCGGGATGGTGATGCCGGTCGGAGCGCCCGTCGAGCTGATGGCACCGGTCCCGTCCGCGGCGTACCCCTGCACGATGTCGCCGTCGGGGGTGACCAGGTTGCCGACCGAGTCGAAGTCGAAGGCGCCGGCGCGGGTGAAGAGGTTCTCCCCGTTGCGCTGGACCGTGAAGAAGCCGTCGCCGGCGATCATCAGGTTGGTCTGCTTGCCGGTGACCTGCGCGGAGCCCTGGCCGAAGTTGGTGGACACGCCGCCGACCTGGACGCCGAGGCCGACCTGGATCGGGTTCGTGCCGCCGCCGGTGGTGGTCGGGGCCGCGGCACCGGTGAGCATCTGGCTCAGGGTGTCCTGGAAGACGACGTTGCTGCCCTTGTAGCCGACGGTGTTCGCGTTGGCGATGTTGTTGCCGGTGACGTCGAGCATGAACTGGTTGGCCCGCAGGCCGCTGATCGCGGAGAACAGTGAGCGAAGCATGGTGGTTCCCTTCGGAGATGCTGGCGGCCTCGGCGAGGTCGCGACGGAGTCGAGCGGTGCTGCGGGTGGGTCAGGACGCGACCTTGACGACGCTGGCGAGGGCTACCTCGGCACCGCCGACTCCGAGAACGGGTCCGGTGGACGTGAAGCGGACGGAGTCGACCTTGCCGGCGGCCTCGGCGCCGTCCGCGTCGGTGTAGGTGACGGACCGGCCGACCAGCCCGCTGGCGCCGAACGCCATCTGCGCGGTGAGGGCCTGCCCGGTCTGCTGGGCGACGGAGTCGAGCTTCTCCAGCGAGGTGAACTGGGCCGTCTGGGCGAGGAACTGCGAGGAGTCCGTGGGGTTCATCGGGTCCTGGTTCTTCAGCTGGGCGACCATCAGCTTGAGGAACATGTCCTTGTTCACCTGGTCGGACGACCCGGTGGAGGACGTGCTGCCGGTCGTGGTGGCGCCGCTCGTCGTGCCGAAGTACGACGCGGGGCTGACGCCCTCGGTGGAGGAGACACTCATGTGACTGCCTTTCAGATCGTGACGTCGAGGCCGGCGGCGGCCGACGGCTGGTGCCGCCCGGTCCCGGTCGGACGGAGGAGGGAGGACGCGTCGGCGTCCCGGCGGGACCCGTCGTGCTGGGGGCCGTCCGGGCGTTGGTGGCCCTGCTGGTCGGCCCGGCCGTCGCCGTGCCCGGCTGACTGCCCGGCAAGCTGACCGGCCGACTGGCCCGTCGGCTGGCCGAGTCCCTGGCCGCCGAGCGGGGTGCCGGACGGGACCGGAGCCGGCGGACGGGAGGTCGCGGACGACCACCTGGCCGGTGGTGTGCCCGATGCCCTCGAGCAGGCTGCGCAACCGGGACGAGCCCTCGCTCAGCGCCTCGCGGGCCTGGGCGCCGGCGGCCAGCGTGACGTCGACCTCCTTGCCCCGGACGGAGACCGTGAGGTGCACCTCGCCGAGGTCGGCCGGGTGCAGCTTGAGGGTGAGCCGGGTGGTGCCGTCGCCGCGCACCACGACCCGCGGGATCGCGGGCAGCACCTGGTCGAGGACGGCCGAGGCGGTCGCGGAGGTCGGGGCCGGGGTGGCAGTGGTGGCGCCGGTCGTGGCGACGGGAGTCAGGCCCGCGAGGCCGGCCGTCGTCGCGTCGGCCGGGGCCGCCGGGACCGGCTGCGGTGTGGTGCCGTCGGCAGCCACGGCGATCGGCGCGGTCGTCGGCCCGGCGGTCGGCACAGCGGTCGGCACGGCGGTCGGCAGGACCGGGAGCGGCGCACCGTCGGTCGCCGCGGGCGGGCCGGGCCTCCCCCGGCTCGTCGGTCGTGGGAGTGGTCGCGACGGGCACCGGCAGCGCGACCGGAGCGGCGACCAGCGGGAAGCCGGCCAGCCCGGGCGTCAGCGTCGGCACCGGCGCCGGCGGCGGCCGGGGTGTCGGCCGGGGTGGTGCCGTCGGCGGGCACCTCGGGCTCCGGTCGTCGTCTCGGTGCCGCCGTCGACCCGGACGCCGGGCGTCGGGACGACGAGGGTGGCCGGCGCCGGGACGACCGGGGTCACCGGTGCGGTGCTCTCGGCGGGGACGGGCACCGCGGGCTGCACGGCGGCCGTGGCGACGGGCGGCACCGTGGGGGCCGCGACGGTGGCGGCCTCCAGGTGCTGGCCGACCAGCAGCCCGAAGAGCGCGGCGGCCGCGCTGCCCGGCTGCCCGGTGGGCGCGCCGGCGCCGCCGGGGGCCGGCACGGCCGGCGTCAGCGGGAGGGGCGTGATCGTCATGCGTTCTCCAGGACCTTCTGGTAGGCGAGGACGGCCGGCACGTAGCGCCGGGTCTCCGCGTAGGGCGGGATGCCGTTGTAGCGGTGCACGGCGCCGGGTCCCGCGTTGTAGGCGGCGAGCGCCTTGTCCACGGAGCCGAACTCGCTGATCAGGCCGCGCAGCATCCGGGCCGCGCCGTCCACCGCCTGCGACGGGTCGAGCGGGTTCACGCCGAGGCCGTTGGCCGTCGCCGGCATCAGCTGCATCAGGCCCTTGGCGCCCGCGGGGCTGGTGGCGTCGGGGTTGAACCCGGACTCCTGGTGCGCCACCGCGGCGAGCAGGGAGGCCGGGACGCCGTACTTCTGGGCGGCGCCCTGGAACAGCGAGGCGTACGGCGTCGCGCCGCCGACCTGACCGGGCGCCGGGACGCGTGCCGGGCGGCGGCCGGGAGCACGCGACGGATGTGGGTCGGCGTCTCGTAGACCGGTGAGACCTGCACGTCCTTGCCTGGACGCGGGGCCTCGACCATCTTGTTGTCGCCCATGTAGATCGCGACGTGGTGCACCGGGCTGCCGAAGGCCAGGATGTCGCCGGGCTGCGCCTCGGCGAGGCTGTTGACGGCGGTGCCGGCGGTGGCCTGCTGGTAGGAGACGCGGGGCAGCTGGACCCCGAACTTCTCGTAGACGTGCTGCACGAGCCCGGAGCAGTCGAGACCCTTCGCGGGGTCGGTGCCGCCCCAGACGTAGGGCACGCCGAGGTACTTCATGGCCTCGTCGACGACGGCCTGCCCGGACGAGGACGTGCCCGCGACCGCACCGGTGGCGTCGGTCGCGCCGGCGACCGCGCCGGTGGAGGCGGACGCATCCGCGAGGGCGCCCGCGAAGGCTGCGCTCGTGACGGCGCTGGTCCTGCCCGGGGAGAGCAGGGCGATCTGGCCCTGGATCTGCTGGATCCGGCTGGCGACGTCGGCGACGCTCATACCGTCACCTCCCGGGTGCGCAGCCAGGCCTGGGTGGCCAGGTCGTCGAGCTCGTGCGCCTCGTGCCGGCGCCGCTGCTCGGCCCGGGCCTCGGCGCGACGCTCCAGCAGCAGGTCGACGACACGGACCTGCTGGCGGTCGTGCTGCCAGCGGCGGGCGGCCTCGTCGGCGACCAGGCGGCTGCTCTCGACCCGGTCCCGGGCCTGGAGCTCGAGCGCGGCCAGCGTCGCCGTGTGGGCGACGTGGGCGGTGAAGTCGGCGATGCTGCCGGCGGCGAACGAGGCCGCCGTCGCACGGCGCTCGCGCGCCTGCTCCAGCTCGACCTCACGGGTGCGCGCGGCGTCGAGCGCCAGCTGGAGACCGAACCGGCTGTCCTGCTCGCGGGAGTCCCGCACGCGTCGTACGGCGTTCAGGGCCTTGTCCTCCACGGACCTGCTCATGCGCCACCGACCAGGTCGTGCAGCATCCGCCAGGTGTCGGCGGCCGGCGTGGGCGCCTCGACGGCCTGACGGAGGAAGTCGTTGATCCGCGGCAGCAGGGCGAGGGCCCGGTCGGCGTCGGGAGAGCTGCCGGCGGCGTACGCCCCGATCTCGACGAGCTCGCGGACGTCGCGGTGCGCGGCCAGCAGCCGGCGCAGCGTCGTCGCGTCGGTGCGCTGCTCCGGCGTGGTGACGGCGGTGACCACGCGGGACAGCGACTCGAGCACGTCGATGCTCGGGAAGTGCCCGCTGGTGGCGAGCCGCCGCGAGAGCACGACGTGGCCGTCGAGGATGGAGCGGGCGGTGTCGCCGATGGGCTCTTGCATGTCGTCGCCCTCGACCAGCACGGTGTAGAGGCCGGTGATGCTGCCGACCGCGCCGGGCCCGGCCCGCTCGAGGAGCCGGGGCAGCATGCGCGAACACGGACGGCGGGTAGCCCCGGGTGGCCGGCGGCTCGCCCGCGGACAGGCCGATCTCGCGCTGGGCCATCGCGACCCGGGTGAGGCTGTCCATCATCAGCACGACGTCGCGGCCGGTGTCGCGGAACCACTCGGCGATGCGGGTGGCCACGAAGGCGGCGCGCAGCCGCTCGACGGGCGGGGCGTCGGAGGTGGAGACGACCACCACGGAGCGGGCGAGGCCCTCCGGGCCCAGGTCGTTCTCGAGGAACTCGCGGACCTCGCGGCCGCGCTCGCCGACCAGGGCGATCACCGAGACCTGGGCCTCGGTGCCGCGGGCGATCATCGACAGCAGGCGTCGACTTGCCGACGCCGGAGCCGGCGAAGATGCCGACGCGCTGGCCGCGGCCGGCGGGCACGAGGGAGTCGAGCGCGCGGACGCCGAGGCCGACCTGGCGGTCGACGCGGGCGCGCTCCAGCGGGTGCGGTGCGGCGTTCTCCACCGAGACGAGCGGCAGCCCGGTCAGCGGCGGGGCCGCCGTCGATCGGGCGGCCGAGGCCGTCGAGCACCCGGCCGGTGAGCTGCTCGCCGACGTGCACGCGCAGCGGGCCGCCGGTCGAGGTGGCGCGGGCACCGACCCGGAGGCCGTGCGTCGAGCCGAGCGGCAGGCAGACCGTGCCGGCGGGGGTGCTGGCCACGACCTCGGCGGGCACCACGCCCTCGTGGCCGTCGACCTCGACGACGTCGCCGATGGCCACGTCGAGCCCGCGCACGAGCAGGTGCAGCCCGCGCAGCTCGGTGAGCCGGCCGGAGGTGCGCGGCCGGGCCGCGTCGAGCGTGCGCGCCAGCAGCGCGTCGTCCAGCAGGGCGCTCATCGCGGCCAGCACCTCGCGGACCCGGGCCAGCGCGCCGGCGACGTCGGCGTCGACCCAGCCGTCCTCGGTCTCGACGACGGCGTCGCCGCGGGACAGCCCGGCGTCCGGCGACGACCGTGCGCCGGCCGGTCCCCGAGCACAGAGGCGTCCAGGGCGGCGAGGTCGTCCGGGTGCAGCCGCACCACCAGGGGTACGTCGACCGGGGTCGTCGTGACGGCCCGGCGCACCGCGTCGGCGCCCGGGTCGACGGCGACCTCGAGCTCGCGGCCCAGGACGGCCTCGGCGATCTGCAGGGCGAGCTCGACCGAGCCGTCGACGAGCTGGTCGCGCAGGGCGACGGCCAGCTCCTCGCACTGCCGGACGGCGGCGGCCAGGGCGCGGGCCGCGGCCTGCTGCTCGGCCAGCACGCGTCGGCTCTCCTCGTCGAACCGGATCGCCTGCTCGTCACGGGCGGTCGCGGAGCGGGCGAGCGAGGCCCGCTGCCCCTCGGCCCAGCCGGCGGCGAAGCCCTGGGCACGGGCGGCGTCGTGGGACCGCTCGGCGATGCCGCGCAGCGTGGTCTCGGTGGCCCGGTCGCCCAGCACGCGGCCGCCGCCGAAGCGGGTCCAGGCGCCGTCGCGCAGGTCGTGGGCGGTGTCAGCGGTGCAGCACGGCGTCGACCGGGAGGTCGCGCAGCACCACCGGCTCAGACGACGTACTCGTCATCGGTGCCCCTCCGCAGCACGATCTCGCCGGCGTCCTCGAGACGACGGATCACCAGGATGATCTTCTGCTGGGCCTCCTCGACCTGGCGCAGCAGCACCGGGCCGAGCAGGTCGATGTCCTCGATGAGGGTCTGGGCGGCCCGCTCGGACATGTTCGAGGTGATCTTGTCGCGGACGTCGTCGGCGACACCCTTCATGGCCGGGGCGAGGTCGGCGCCGTCGACCTGGCGCAGCACCTGCTGCAGGTCGCGGTTCTCGAGCATCAGGATGTCGCCGAACATGAACATCCGGCTCTTGATCTCCTCGGCGAGCTCGGGGTCGCGGGCCTGGAGGCCCTCGACGATGAGCCGCTCCGTGGCGCGGTCGGACCGGTTGATGATCTGGATGAGCGGGTCGACGCCGCCGACCTTGGAGAAGTCCATCGGCTGCAGGACGGAGCCCATCTTGAGCTCGAGGGCGGCCTCGAGCTGCTTGAGGCTCTCGGGCGACGTCCGGTCCATGACCGCGATGCGGTGGGCGACGTCGGCCTGCCGGTCGGGGTCGAGGCCGGACAGCACCAGGGTGGCCTTGTCGCTGGGCAGGTGGGCCAGCACGACGGCGATCACCTGCGGGTGCTCCCCGGAGATGAACGAGAGCAGCTGGCGCGGGTCGGCGCGGTGCAGGTACTGGAACGGCAGCTGCATCGCCGAGGCGGCGAGTCGGTTCATGATCGACTCGGCGCGGTCGTAGCCCAGGGACTCCTGGAGCACGGCGCGGGCGAACTGCGCGCCGCCGCGGAGCACGTTGGCGCGGGCGGTCGCGAGCTCGCGGAACTCCGAGAGCACCGACTCGGTCTCGTCGGCCTCGAGCGACTCGAGCTCGAGGATCTCGGCGGAGATCGCCTCGACCTCGGCCTCGGGCAGCATGGTGAGCAGCTGGGCGGCGGTCTCCTGCCCGAGCTGGACCAGGAGGATGGCGGCCTTGCGGACGCCGGACTCGTTGAGGGTCAGGGTCATCTCAGCGGTCCGCCTCGACGAGCCAGCCGCGCAGCAGCTGCGCGACCTCCTCGGGCTGGCGCTCGACCATGGCGGCGATCTCGTCGCGGGCGGCCATCCGCAGCTGGGAGGGCGCGTTGCCGGCCAGCTCCGCGGTCGGCGGGTTCGGCGGCAGCGCGACGGGGTCGTTGCGGCGGCGCAGCTGCTCGACGACGTAGGTGGTGGCCTGGTCGCGCAGCTTGCGGCGCTTGCGGCCGCGGAACCACGCCACCCCGAGGGCGGCGGCGATGACCAGCACGATGCCGCCGGTCTTGATCATCGAGGTCCGCGACGCCGCGGCGTCGGCCTTGCCGGCCGCGGCGAGGGCAGCGGCGGCCGCCTTCTCCTGGGTGCGGTCGAACGGCATCGTGGTGACGGTGACGGTGTCGCCGCGCTTGGCGTTGATGCCGAGCGCCGACTCGACCAGGCTCTGCACGTCCTGCGGCGTCGAGCCACCGAGCGAGCGGGTGTCGATGACGATGCCGACGTGCAGGCTGCGCACGTTGCCGGGCGCCGCCTCCTTCTGCTCGACGACCTTGTCGATGGCGTTGTCCTCGGTCGTCGACTTCTTGTCGTACGTCGAGCCGTTGCCCGACCCCGAGGTCGACGGCGTCAGACCGCCGTTGGGGCCGACGACCCCGTTCGCGGCCGTGCTGCCCGCGCCGCTGCCGGCGTACTTCTCGCGGCTGCTGCTGACCGTGAGCGGCTTGATCTTCGGGTCGTTGAAGTAGCGGGTGGTGTGGGTCAGCGTCTTGTCGAAGTTCAGGTCGGCGGTCACCTCGACCGCGGAGTTGCCCGGGCCGACGATGCGGGTCAGCACGTCGCCGACCGAGCCCTGCATCCGGTCCTCGAAGGCCTTGACCTGCTGGCTGCGGGTGTCCGCGACCGAGTCGATGCCGTCACCGGCCGCGGACAGCACCGTGCCGGCCGCGTCGGTGACGGTCACCTGCTTGGCGTCCAGGCCCTCGACGCTGGAGGCGACGAGGTGCACGATCGCCTGCACCTGCTGGGATCCGAGCGTCACGCCCGGGTGGGTCTGCACCAGCACGGACGCCGTGGTCGGCTTCTTGTCGGTGGAGAACAGCTCCTCCTGCGGCATCGCCACGTGCACGACGGCCACGTCGACGGCGTCGAGCGCCTCGATGGTCTTCTCGAGCTCGCCCTCGATGGCCCGCTTGTAGGTGGTCTGCTCCTGGAACTGCGAGGTGGAGAGGCTCTGCTTGTCGAGGATCCCGTAGCCGTCGGAGCCCTGGCTGGGCAGGCCCTCGCCGCTGAGCTGGATGCGGGCGTCGTACACGTCGGACTGCGGCACCAGCACGGTGCCGCCGCCGTCGGCGAGCTTGTAGGGCGTGCCGGCCGAGGTCAGCTTGTCGACCACGGCGGAGGCGTCGGCCGGGGCCATGTTGGTGAACAGCGGGGCGTACGACGGGGTCGAGGCCCACCGGAACACCATGACCGCACCGAGCACGAGGGCCAGGCTGCCGATGATCGCGATGGTCTTCTGACCGGTGTTGAACGTGGCGAAGGAACGCTGCAGGGACTGGAGCCTGCCGATGATCTGGTCGCGCATCAGACGGACATCCGCATGATCTCCTGGAAGGCCTCGAGGGCCTTGTTGCGGACGGCGGTCGTGAGCTGGGTGGCGACCGAGGCCTCGGTCGCGGTGATCGTGTAGTCGTGCATCGCGGTCAGGTCACCGGTCGCGGCCTTGACCGCGAGGGAGTCGGCCTGGCTGTGCAGGCCCTGGAGGTTCTCCAGGCCCTGCGAGAGCAGGTGGCCGAAGTCGGCGCCCGAGGAGGCGCCCACGGCACCGGCCTGGGAGGCCGCACCGACGGCGTCGACGGACGGGGTGGGCAGGGTCGGCGGGACCATCGGGGTGAACCCGGCGGCGCCGATCGCGGGAATGCTCATGACTGCTTGCCGATCGAGAGGGCGCTGGAGTAGACGTCCTGCGCGTTGCGGAGCACCGATGCCTGGGCCTGGAAGCCCCGCTGGGCCATGATCAGCTGGCTCATCTCGCTGCCGAGGTCGATGTCGGGCATCCGGATGTTGCCGTCGGCGTCCGCCAGCGGGTGGTCCGGTTGGTAGACGACGCGGCCCGCCGCGTCACCGCGGGCGATGCCGGCGATGCGGACGCCCTCGCCGCCCTGGGCGCCCTCGACGCTCTCGGCGACGGCGTACTCCGCCTGGAACGCGGACTGGCTCGTGGCCCGGGCCGTGTTCACGTTGGAGATGTTGTAGGACAGCATGTCGAGCCAGCTCTGGTGCATGCTCATGCCGCTGCCGGCGATGGTCATCATGTCGAAGGCGCCCATCACATGCCCCCGATCGCCGTGCTGACCAGGCCGAACCGGTCGCCGACCGCGCGGCTGAGCAGCTGGTAGGAGAACGTCGCCTGCATCGCGGTCAGCGTCTCGCTGCCGAGGTCGACGTTGTTGCCGTTGGCGCCCGCCTGGTCCGTCGACAGCGTGGTCGTCGGCAGGCCCTCCCCCGTCGACATCGTCCCGTCGGCGAGCGCGCCGCGCAGGGAGTCCTCGAAGTCGACGTGCGTGGCCGTGAACCCGGGGGTGTCGACGTTGGCGATGTTGTCAGCCGTGACCCGCTGCCGGTAGGCGAGCCCGTCGAGCGCGGTGTGCAGCGCCGAGCCCACCGGGTCGGACGAGGAAATGAGCATGGACAGACGTCTCCGTGGTGCGAGGAGGGCGCCAATCCGTCGGCGGGAAGAGAGCGATCCGTGCTCTGGAGGTCACTTCGGCACCGCGGCCGCGGCACCTGAGGAGTTCGGCGGTTCTTTACCTGTCCGCGCAGGTCAGGCGCGGACGTCGAGGTAGATCGCGGGCTCGCTGCGCCGCGAGCCGGCGTAGCTGTTCACCTTGCCGAGCAGCACCACGTTGTCGCGGTTGCCGGTCATCGCGGTGACGGTGAGCCCCATCAGCTCCTGCTGCCGGGCCAGCAGGCCCTGTGCGCGGGCCACCAGGTCGGCGGGCAGCGGGGAGGCCAGCTCGGGCGGTGACCACGGCTCGGCGGCGAGGATCTCCTCGACCTCTCCCCCGGCCAGCAGCCGCTGGGTGGACTCGAGCGTGAGCTCGAGGTCGTCCAGCGCGGCGACCCAGGCGGAGTCCCAGCTCGCCTGGTCGGTCACGGTCATCGTCGGTCCGGCCGGGTCAGACCGCGGCGGCCAGCGCGGCCTCGCGCCAGGCGTCGGCCAGCGGCTGGACGAGAGCGAGGCAGGCCCGGGTCGCCGCGACGTCGCGCTGCACGTTGGCCCGCACCAGCTCGGAGTGCACCCAGGCGTAGATGCCGGACAGCTGGGCCGCGCCGTCCCAGGCGTCGATGCGCAGCGAGGTCTGGAGCTCCAGGACGATCTCCTGGGCGTGCATCAGCTGGCGGCCGGCGCCGAGGAAGTCGCCGAGGTCGCCGAGCTCGACGGCCCGATGGAGGTCGAGGACGAGCCGGTCGTAGAGCATGATCAGCAGCCGGGCGGGGCTGGCCGTGCTCGTCATGCCGCCGAGGTAGGTGTCGCGTGCGGTGGTCATCGTGCCTCCTTCTCCGTGCTGCTGATGGGTACGTCGGTGGTGCCCTGCTACGTGCGCTGCGGTCGGCTACGAGCTGCTCGAGGACGGCAGCGAGGCGATCTGGCCGGAGAGCCAGGACGCCTGGTCCTGCATCTTGCCGAGCGCGACCTCGAGCGCCGAGAACTGCCGGTTCAGCGCGGCCTGCCGCTGGGTGAGCCGGACGTCCCAGTCCGCGATGCTGTCCTGCATCGACGTGGCCGAGGACTGGTGCCCCTTGATGCTCTGGGTGAGGATGCCGGCCGTCGAGTCGCTGGCCAGCTTCCCCACGGACTGCAGCCGGGCGGCGAAGCCGGGCACGGCGTCGGTGCCCGGAGCGCCGAGCCGCTGCGCCACACCGGCCGGGTCGGCGGCGTAGGCGGTCGCGAACTTGGTGCTGTCGAACGTGATCTTGCCGCTGCGGTCCGTCTGCAGACCCAGGTTCGCCATCGACGAGCCGTCCGCCGACCGGGTCACCGCGTCGAGCACCTTGGTCCGCAGCTCGCGCACCGTCGAGTCGCCGGCGAGGGGTCCGGACGACTTGGTGACCGGGTTGTAGGCGGTCAGCGCGTCGATGCGAGCTGAGGATCTCGTTGGCGCCGTCGACCAGGCTCTGCAGCGAGGCTTGCGCGCCCGCAGTGTCACGGGCGACGGTCACGTCGACCGTCGTACCGGTCGTGGTGCCGGGCTTCAGGGTGATGTCGAGGCCCTGCGTGATCCCGGAGAAGGTGTTGGTCGACGAGGTGATCCGGTCGGTGCCGACCGTGATCGCCGCGTCCTTCCCGGACGTGGTCGTCGCGCCTCCCAGCAGCGGCGAACCGTCCGAGTTGGTCAGGGCGAAGTCCGAGGCGACCCCCGTCGTGGTCGAGGTGAGCCGCAGCCGGTAGCTGCCGTCGCTCACCTTGACCGCCACGGCCGTGACGCCGGCGTTCTCGGCGTTGACCGAGCTGACGATGCTGCCGAGCGTGCCGTCGCCGGCGTCGATGTCGACCGGCGCGCTGCCGTCGAGCTTGTCCAGCCGGACCGAGGTGCCGCCCGTGGTGAGGACGTCGGTCGTGTTGGCGGTGTTCGTGAAGCTCATCGAGAAGGCCGAGGCGGTCTGCTCGACGGTGAAGGACAGGGTGCCCGGCACGGCGCTCGCCGCCGCCGTGCCGGTCACCTGCGTCGAGCTGCTCGTCGTCGTCGTGGGGGCCCACGAGGACGAGGTCGCCAGGGCCTGCGCCCTGGTGGTCAGAGCCGCGAACTTCGCGTTGATCGACTGCAGGTTGCTGACGGTGCCCTGCTCGGTGGAGAGCTTGGACTTGAGCAGCGTCTGGGGGGCCGCCTCCACCTGCATCAGCTGGCTGATGATGGTGGCGGTGTCCAGTCCGCTGACCAGTCCGCTCACGCTGGCGTTCGCCATCGCGCTCTCCTCTTCCTCTGCGCTGAGCGGGCCCGCCACGGCGTCGCCGTGGCGGGCCCGTCCGTAGGTCCGGTGGGCTTCGGTCGTGCTCTTCGGCTCACCGGGGGCCGGCGACGGGGCGGGTCAGACCCGCTCCGCCGTCAGCCCGGCTTCGTCACTGGAGCAGACGGAGGACGCCCTGCGACGCCTGGTTCGCCTGCGCCAGCATCGCGGTGCCGGCCTGCGACAGGATCTGCGAGCGGGTGAAGTTCACCATCTCGGAGGCCATGTCGGTGTCGCGGATCCGGCTCTCCGAGGCGGAGAGGTTCTCGACCGTGACGTTGAGGTTGTTCACCGTGTGCTCGAACCGGTTCTGCACCGCACCGAGGTTCGCCCGGGTGGTGGAGACCGACTGGATCGCCGAGTCGATCTTGGTGATCGCGGCCGAGGCACCCGACTGACCGGTGAAGATCACGTCCGCGTTCGCGATGTCGGCCGTGGAGGCCGACGCCGGGACGCTGCCGGTGAACTTCAGGTCGTTGGTGGACGTGCTCGCGACGACCTTGCCGGCGCCGAAGACGCCGTCGAGGGCCGCGTTGATCTTCGTGACGTTGGCAGCCGCGTTGGTGGCCACGGTCGTGTCGAGCTGGATGCTCGACAGGTCGAGGCTCTTGCCGCCCACGGAGATCGAGCCGTTGAGCTTGGCGCCGGCCGACGTTGAGTCCACCCGAGGTGGTCGTGACCGACGCCGGCGGTGCTGGACGGTCGGCGCCACGTGGGTGGCAGCGGCGACGACGCCGGTGCCGGTGGCGCTCTTCGTGACGTCGACACCGCTGACCCCGAGGCCGGCCGCGTCCATGCCCTTGCCGACCGAGCCGATGCCCACGGAGATGGTCTCCCCCGCGTTGGCGCCGACCTGGAAGGTGCCGTTGTACTTGCCGTCCAGCAGCTTGGAGCCGTTGAACGTCGTGGTGTCGGCGATGCGGTCCAGCTCGCTGTTGAGCTGGGTCATCTCCGACTGGATGTTCGACTTCGCGTTGGTGTCCAGGCCACCGTCGTTGGAGCCCTGCACCGCGAGGTCGCGCATGCGCTGCAGGATCGACTGCGTCTCGGTGAGCGCACCTTCAGCGGTCTGCACGACGCTGATGCCGTCCTGGGTGTTGCGGACGGCGACCTTGAGGCCACCGACCTGCGAGCGCAGGCCCTCCGAGATCGCGAGGCCGGCGGCGTCGTCCGCGGCCCGGTTGATCCGGAAACCGCTGGACAGCTTCTCCAGCGACTTGGACATCTGGCCGTCGGTGACGGACAGGTTGCGGTACGCGTTCATCGCCGCGATGTTCTGGTTGATACGAAGACTCATGATGATTCCTCCTTGAATGCGAGTCCGATACGGCCCGTCCATGGGCCGCGATGACTGGAACTTCGGCAGTTGCCGACCCGAACTGAGGGGTTCGGGAGGTTTTTACCTTCCGTCAGGCGGTGTGGCTGCCCGGACGGGAGTGCGTGTGGGAGAGCCGGGCCGCGTAGGTGCGGTGCGCGGCGACGCCGGCGTAGTACGCCTCCTTGCGACGCGTGGCGCAGCCCTCGGGCCGCTCGGACCGCTCGGCCAGCTCCGGGTCGAGCGCCTGGGTCATGGCGCCGCGCATCAGCACGATCGCCTCGGCGCGCAGCTGGGAGATCCGGCTCTCGGAGACACCGAGCTCGGCCGCGAGGTCCGCCATCGGCAGGTCCCGGAAGAAGTAGCCCTCCACGACGACCCGCAGGCGCTCGGGCAGGTGGGCGACCGCGTCGTGCAGGTAGGCGACCCGCTCGCGCTGCTCGAGCACGTCGGCGGGAGTCGTGGTGTGCGCCGGCAGGAGCTCGTCGACGGCGCCGTCGTCGAAGCCCTGGAGCGAGACCACCGACGCGCGGGCGATGTCCTCGCGGTGGGCGGCCAGCTCGCTGGTGCCGATCCCGAGCGCGGACGCGACCTCCTTGTCGTCGGCCGGCCGGCCGAGGGTGGCGGAGATGCGGCCGCGGGCGTCCTCGACCTCGCGGGCGCGGCGCCGGACCGAGCGGCTGGCCCAGTCGAGGCCGCGCAGCTCGTCGACGATCGCGCCGCGGATCCGGGTGGAGGCGTACGTCGCGAAGGAGGCGCCGCGGGCCGGGTCGAAGGAGCGGGCGGCCTGGACGAGGGCGAGCATCCCGGCCGAGGTCAGCTCGTCGCGCGAGACGTGGGCGGGAACCCGGGAGACCGTCTGCCGGACCGCGTGCCCGACGAGCGGCAGGTTCACCCGGACCAGCTCGTCGATCTCGGCCGGCGCGGGAGCGGTGGCGTCGACGGAGGGGGCGGTGGAGGACCGAGAGGTCGAGACGTGGGGGGGCACGAGCAGTAGCCAAGGCGATACCAAGGGCAAAAGGCACCATTCCGTCCCGTTCCAACCGTTTCACTGGGCTAGATAGCCCCATTCGGTCAACTTGGCTCTACACATTCATAGTCCGAAATGACTAGAAGGTTCCTTTACGAGTCCTGGTCCGGCCCGCGGGGCTTGGTTTCCGGGGTCAATCCGCGGCACCGTTCTCCTCAGAAGGTCCGACCGGGCGCCGATACGGACTTCACCCAACGACCCGACCAGGGAGCGCGAACCTCGATGTCCACCGAAGATCTCTCGTCCGTCCTGTGGCGGGAGCGCGACCTCCTGGAGCTGCTGCTCTTCAAGCTCGAGGTCGAGCAGCTGGTGCTGACCAGCGGCCGCACGCACTGGTTGGCGATCGCCGCCAAGGAGGTCGAGGGCGTCCTCCAGGACATCCGCGACATCGAGCTGCTGCGCGCGATGGCCGTTGACACCCTGGCCGCCGAGCTCGGCCTGGAGCCCAACGCCAGCCTCAACGAGATCGCGTTCGCCAGCGAGGAGCCGTGGCGCGCCATCTGGCTCGACCACCGCGAGGCGTTCACCACCGTCGCCACCCAGATCAGCGAGATGTCGCAGAGCAACCGGGTGCTGCTGACCGCCGGCTACCAGGCCGCCCAGGCGACCCTGCTGTCGATGACCGAGAAGGCCGCGACGTACGGCGCGGACGGCTCCATGGGCGCCGACCGCCGCACCGGCCTGATCGACAGGAACCTCTGAGCATGTCCGGCTCCTTCTCGTCGCTGTCGTCGGCGCTGTCCGCGCTGCGCTACAACCGCGTCGCGATGGACGTCGCCAGCGGCAACGTCGCGAACGCCGGCACCACGGGCTACGCCCGCCGCTCGGTCATCGGGCAGGCCACCGGGGCCCCGTCCGTGCCCGCGATCTGGTCGACCTGGCAGGGCGCCGGCGACGGCGTCGAGGCCAGCCGCGTCGACCGCATGGTCGACCCGCTGATGGACGCACGGTCGCGGGCCGAGCACGCCACCTCCTCCTTCCTGGACACCCGCTCCACCTCCCTGGTGCGCTTCGAGACCGCCGTCGCGGAGCCCGGCGAGGGCGGCGTCGCCGCGGCCCTGGCCGCCTTCCAGCAGGGCTGGCACGACGTCGCGAACAACCCCGGCGACACCGCCGCCGGCACCCAGCTGCTGGCCCGGGCCGAGACGCTCCGCTCCACGATCGCCACCCAGGCCGGCGCCGTCGCCAACGAGTGGTCGGACCAGCGCACCCGCCTGGACGCGCTCGGCAGCCAGGTCAACCAGGCCGCCGCCCAGCTCGCCGGCCTCAACCAGAGCCTCCGCGCCGCGAACGTCGCCGGGACCGACGCCGGGACGCTGCTCGACCAGCGCGACCAGCTCACCCTCCAGCTCGCCTCGCTGACCGGCGCCGCCGTCACCCTCAACGCGGACACGACCGTGGACGTCAAGGTCGCCGGCCAGGCCCTGGTCGCGGGCAACACGGCGTACTCCGTCAGCGTCTCCGGGTCCGCCGACCTGGCCGGCGCCGGCACCTCCCCGGTCACCTTCAGCGTGAACGGGACGGCGGTGACCGTCACCGCCGGCGAGGTCGGCGGCACCCAGCGGCTGCTGGACCACGACCTGCCCGACTACCAGGCCGGCCTGAACTCCTTCGTCTCCACGCTCGCCACGGCCGTCAACACCCAGCACGCCCAGGGCGTCGACGTCTCGGGCGCGGCCGGCGGGGCCTTCTTCACCGGCACCACGGCGGCGACCCTGCGGGTCGCGATCACGGACCCGAAGAAGCTGGCCTCCGCCGCTGCGGCCAAGGGCGGGCTGGACAACACCAACGCCACCGCGCTCGCCGACCTGGACATGGGCACCGACACCTACCGCAACCTGGTCACCGGCTTCGGCGTCACCGTCTCCTCGGCCCGGCAGGCCGCGGCCAACCAGACGATCCTGACCGGCCAGGTGGACGGCTCCCGTGAGGCCCTCTCGGGCATCAACATCGACGAGGAGATGGTGAACCTGCTCGCCGCGCAGCGTGGCTACGAGGGCGCCTCCCGCGTGCTGACCACGATCGACTCGATGCTCGACACCCTCATCAACCGCACTGGTCTGGTCCGCTGATGACGACCATGCGGATCACCCAGCGACTGATGGTCGAGCGCTCCCTGTCCTCGCTACAGTCGGGGCTCGGTCGACTCTCCAGTGCCCAGGAGAAGCTGTCGACCGGTCGGAACATCAACCGACCTTCCGACTCCCCGACCGGCACCAACGACGCCATGAGACTTCGAGCAGACCTCGCAGCCACCGCCCAGTACACCCGCAACGCGGACGACGGGCTCAGCTGGCTCGGGCACGCCGACTCCACCTTGAGCTCGATGCTCGACGAGGTGCGCCGCGCCCGTGACCTGGTGGTCCAGGCCTCGTCGACGGGCAGCGCCGGCAGCGACGCCCGCGAGGCGATCGCCCAGGAGCTCACCCAGATCCGGTCGGGCCTGCTCGACGAGGCGAACACCAAGCACCTCGGCCGCCCCCTCTTCGGCGGCACGACGGCCGGCCCCACGGCGTACGACGCGACGGGCGCGTTCGTCGGCGACACCAACGCGGTGACCCGCACGGTCGGCGACGGCATCAGCGTCGGCGTGACCGTCGACGGCCCCACCGCCTTCGCGGCCGGCGGCGACGACCTGTTCAGCGTGCTCTCCGACGTGATCGACCAGCTGCGCAACGACCCGGGCGCGGTCTCGGGCAGCCTCGGCCGGCTCGACGCCGTCGCGGGCAGCATGCGCAACGCCCAGGCCACCGTCGGCACCCGCGTCAACCGGGTGGAGAGCGCGCGGGACTCGCTCGCCACCTCGACCCTCAGCAACACGCAGTCGCTCTCCGAGGTGGAGAACGTCGACGTCGCCGCGGCGATCGTCGACCTGCAGATGCAGGAGGTCGCCTACCAGGCGGCGCTCGGCGCGACCTCCCGGGTGCTGCAGCCCACCCTGCTCGACTTCCTTCGATGAGACGACCGGAGACCACCATGTCGCACACCCTCTCTGCCCCTGCCCCCGCACAGGTCCGGCCGCCCGCCGCCACGGCGTCGGTCGAGGGGGTGCCGGTCATCGAGATGGTGCACCCGTTCGTCGGGTTCCCCGACCACCGCCGCTTCGCGCTGGCCCGGCTCGACGAGACCGGCCTGGTGTGCGACCTGCGGTCGCTGGACGACCCGGGCCTGAGCTTCGTCGTGGTGCCGCCGTTCCCGTTCTTCCCGGACTACGCGCCCGAGGTGGACGAGTCCGTCGCGGACGAGCTCGGCGTCAGCGACCCGAGCGACCTGCTCGCGCTGGTGGTGCTCACGGTCGGCGACACGCCCGAGTCGACCACGGCCAACCTGATGGCCCCCGTGCTGGTCAACCACCGCACCCAGCAGGGCGGTCAGTACGTCCTGGCGGACGTCGACCTGCCGATGCGGGCGCCCCTCTCCGACCGCTCCGCGGCCACGCCCGCATAGGCTGGCACCGGCGGACGCCCTCTGACCGCCGCCGAGCGACAGGAGTGACTGCATGCTGGTGCTGAGCCGACGGGTCGGCGAGAGCCTCGTCATCGGCGACGACATCGTCATCACGATCCTCGAGCAGCGGGGTGACATCGTCCGCGTGGGCGTCGACGCGCCCCGCCACATCCAGGTCAGCCGGCAGGAGCTGCTCGTCGAGCTGGAGAAGACCAACCGGGCCGCCGCCTCCCCGCAGGCCGACGTGGTGGCCGAGCTGAGCAAGCGCGTCTCGCCGCCGTCCGCGGACGCCGAGCCGCGCCCCGGCGACGACGGAGCCCCCCAGCCCGAGCCAGACCCCGTAGCCGCGACGGTTCAGTCGTCGCGACGGTCAGTCGTCGGCGCCGTGACCGCCGTGGCGGCGACCGTGGTCGTCGCCGGCCTCGACGTGGTGCGCGCCGCGCACGTGGTGCCGCACCCGGTCCTCGCGACGGTCGGCCCGGCGGTCCTCCCGAGGCGGCGCGACGGTCCTCCCGGCGGGCGCCGTGGTCGTCGCCCGCCTCGACGCGGGAGACGTGATGGTCACCGGAGTGGTGGCTTCCGGAGCGGTCCTCCCCGGACCGGCCCGACTGGGCGGCGGCGGAGCCCGCGGTGCCTGCGGCGAGCAGCAGGGTGGTGGTGGCCAGGACGGCGAGCTTGTTCATGAGGAGCACCTCTCGGTCGTGGATTCGAGCCTCCAGTGACTCCCGGACCGCGGGCAGCCCGCCATCGCACGATGGTCCTAGGACCAGCGGACCTGGCCGAAGTAACCAGATCTGTACCTACCCGGATCGCCGCTCCCGGCGCACCCCTCCTCACCGGTACCCAGGACGAGAGCATGTTCGGGGCTACTCTGGAGGGCCACCGCCGAGCGCGCGGTGAAGTCTTTCGCCCAGTCCCTGCTGGCGATCCTGAGCGCCAGCTCGCTGGGCCTGCTGGCCGTCGACTGGGTCACCTGCCTGTCGACGGCCGGGATGGCCAGCCGTGCTGTCCCTGCTCAGCTCGATCGGGTCGAGCCGCGTCGCCGCCGGAGACCCGTCGACGGTGTCCACCCCGGCGACCGCGACCGGCGCCGCCGCGGCGGCGGAGCCGGTACGGACGCCCGCCACCGCGTGAGCGCGGCGCGTAAAGCCCCGGACAGAAACGGACAGGGACCGGGTGTCCCTGCGCCTACACCTCGGCGTGGAATCGAAGTGCCGGAGTGCGCAGGGGGATGACCGATGCCGGAAGACCTGACCAGCGGGCCGGGGGCGAGCCCTCCCCCGACCCCGGGTGCGCCGGCGCGACCCACGGTCTCCGACGACCTGGTGACCATGCTCGACCTGCTCGCGGAGACCATCGTGTCGACGCTGGGTTCGGGGTCGCCGTGGTCAACATCGTCCGGCCCGACGGGTCGCTCGAGGTCGCCTGCCGGTGACGAGAAGGCCCGCGCCATGCTGCTGGGCACCGTCGACACCGCCGAGATCTGGGAGACCTGCTGGCCGCCAGCGAGCCCTGGGGCCGGCTACGGTTCGCCGACCACCGCAACGAGGCGGCCTACCACGAGATGCTCACCTGGGTGCCGGACATCGAGCCGATCGACGCCGAGGACGCCTGGCACCCCGAGGACGCGCTGTTCGCACCGCTGATCGGCGCCGACGGCCGCCGGGTCGGCGTGCTGTCGGTCGACGTGCCGCACGACGGCCGCCGGCCCAACGCGGCCACCTGCAAGGCGCTCGAGGGCTTCGCGGTGTCCACCGCGCTGGCCATCGAGCACGCCACCCTGCGGGCCCGGGCCGAGGCGTCGGAGGACCGGCTGCGCGAGCAGGCCAGCCACGACGCGCTCACCGGCGTTCGCAACCGGTCGATGCTCTTCGAGCGGCTCGGCACGCGTTCACGCTCCGTCCGCAGCAGCGCGGGACGATCGCGCTCGCGTTCATCGACCTCGACCGCTTCAAGCACGTCAACGACGGCTTCTCGCACCTGGTCGGCGACCAGGTCTCGCCGTGGCCCAGCGGATCCGCTCCGTCGTACGCCCGGCCGACACGGTCGTGCGCTGGGGAGGTGACGAGTTCCTGGGGCTGTTCGAGCACCTCGACGCCGACACCCGCGACGTCCCGGTGGTCAAGCGCATCCTCACGGCCGTCGCCGACCCGACCCACTGCGACGGGCACGAGCGACGGTGACCGCGAGCATCGGCATCGCGTTCCGCCGGCCGGACGACGCCTTCGACGCCGACGAGCTCGTGCGGCGTGCGGACCTGGCGATGTACTCCGTAAGAACTCCGGCGAGCCGGCTTCGCGGTACCGGACCGGCGGTAGGCCGCTCGGTGAAGAACTCCGAGAACGGCCGGTGGTTGTGGGTTCTCCTCGTAGGTCTGCGTCCCGACCTGCAGCGACACGAGCAGCCGGGCCGCGACCCACGGCGGGCGGCCCGGCAAGCGGGGGACGTCGAGCGTGACGGTCCCGCTCGCACGGTCGACGTGATCGGCCAGGCCCGGGCAGCGCACCACGTCACCGGCCGGGTCGACGAGCCGCCGCGACCGCGGGACGAGGCTCCCC
Organism: uncultured Actinomycetota bacterium; assembly: GCA_963778095.1. Taxonomy (GTDB): domain Bacteria; phylum Actinomycetota; class Actinomycetes; order Propionibacteriales; family Nocardioidaceae; genus Nocardioides_B. Next base: position 241,819 of record CAVZTB010000012.1, read on the forward strand.
GCGTCGCTCACGGCGTCGAGGTAGAAGAGCCCGCGCGGCGTGCGCAGCCCGAGGTCGTAGGTCGTGCGGCCCACGGTCGCAGGGACACGAAGCGGCTGGTCACCCGGACCCCGTCGGAGGAGACCTCGACCACCGTGCGCCGTACGTCGATCGCCGGCAGCGCCACGCGGGCCGGCCGGGGGGTGAGCCGCCAGACGTCGCCGGCACCGTCGTCGAGCACCGCCCGGACCGCAGCACCACGATGCCGGCGCTGTCCGGCTGGGCCGTGGCCAGCGGGTCGTCACCACCGACGGGGTCGGCGCCGGGGTGGGGGTGGGCGCGGGCGTCGGCGGGTCGGTGTGCACCCGGCGCCGAGCAGCAGCGCCGTCGCGACCAGCAGCGCCCCGGGTCTCACCGGGGAGACGTCGCGAGGGAGTCGGGGTCGCACCCGTCGAACCTGGTCATCCCGTGGGCCGAAAGGCTCCGGAGAGCAGCGGACCTGGCCGTGTACCTACGTCGGGGCGGCGACGGTGCCCGAGACCTCGAGGAGAAGCGCGGATGTCGCAGGGCGGTGTCGAGTCCGCCCGGGTGGGCGCGACGGCTCTACGTCGGCGCTACCGTCCTGGCCGTCGCCTCTACGGTTCACGCTGCTGCCCGGCGTGCGGTCGCGGACCCCGTCTTCGTGCCCTGGCTCGAGTCGGTGTCGGGGACGGCATCCTGGTGGCCTCCGGGCTGCGTGCGTGGCGCGCGCCGTCCTGGTGCCGCGGGCCGGCTGCGTGAGCCTGATCCGAAGCCGCTCGCCCTGGTCTACGCCCTCGGCGACCTGATCTTCTACGCGTTCCTACAGGACCTGGCCGACCACCGTCCCGTCCTGGTCGGACGTCGCCTGTGCTCGGCCCTGTACCCGCTCCTCAACGTCGGGCTGGTCCTGCTGGTCCGCTCGTCCCTGCGGGTGCGTGCGGCCGAGCCTGGCTCGACGGACTGGCCCGGCGGGCTGGCGCGGCGGCGGTGCTGGGACGTGGTCTTCCTGCGCCCGGTGCTGGAGGTGACCGGAGGCTCCCTGTCGACCGGCTCCACCGACCTGGCCTACCCGTCGGCGACCTGGGCTTGCTCACCGTGCTGATGCTGGTGTTCGACCTGCACGCCTGGCGGGTCGACCGGACCTGGTGGCTGCTCGCGGGCGCGGTCGTCGTCCTGCTCGGCTCCGACGTCGTCTACCTGCTCCAGGTCTCGCCGGCGGCCTACGTCGACGGCGTGCCTGCTCGACGTCGGCTGGTCGCTGGCGTCGCGCCCCTCGGCCTGGCTACCTGGTCCCGCCCCGCCGGGCCACCGAGGTGCGCGAGGGCCGCGCCAGCATCGTCGTGCCCGCGCTGCTCAGCATCGCCAGCGTCGTGGTGCTGTTCGCCGGGGCGCTCCGGACCATGTCGTTCGTCGTCTGCAGTTCGGCCTGATCGCGGTCCTGATCGCCAGCCTGCGGCTGTTAGTGGCCTGCTCAAGCCGCCGTCTCGCGCACGCCCGTCGCGAGGCGCGGACGGCGGCTCGCCGACCTGCCCAACCGTCGCCGGTCCTCGAGGTCCTGCGCGACCTGCTCGAGCCGCGGACACGGTGACGGTGATGCTGGTGGACCTCGACCGGTCAAGCAGATCAACGACTCCCTCGGCCACAGCGTCGGCGACCGCGTGCTGCAGGTGCTCGGGCGCGGCTCGGCGACCGCGTCGGTCACCCGGACACGCTGGTCGCGCGCATCGGCGGCGACGAGTTCGCGGTGATCGTCAGCGGCTCCGACGGGCTCGCTGCCCACGCTCTGGCGGAGCACGTCCGGAAGGTCATCGCGGAGCCGGTCGTGCTGTACGGCCTGACTCTGAGCGTCGACGCCAGCATCGGGATCGCCTGGGCTCCCGCGCACGGCCGGACATGCGGAGTGCCTGCTCGGCGAAGGCCGACGCGGCGACTACGTCGCGAGCGCGCCCGGACCGGCGTCGAGCTCTACCTCGAGTCGCGCGACGAGGCCGGCTCCGACCAGCTACGCGCTGCTGGCGGAGCTGCGCGACACCCTGCGCGACGGCGACCTGCGATGCACTACCAGCCCGTGTACGAGCGAGCACGCGCGTCGTGACCAGCGTCGCGGCGCTGGTGCGCTGGCAGCACGCGACCCGCGGCCTGCTACGCCCCCGGCGACTCCTGCCGATCGCCGTCGAGGCGGGGCTGACCGGCGGCTGACCGACGAGGTGCTGCGGATCGCTCTACGGCAGGCAGCGGCGTGGCAGGCCGCGGCCCCAGTCCCGGTCGCGGTCGACCTCTCCCAGGCCGACGTGACCGACCCGGAGCTGTTCGACCGGGTGTGCCACGGCCTGCGCGACGCCGGGCTACCACGCTGCCCCTGCTGCAGCTGGAGATCACCGTGGCGGGTCACCTCGTCCGTGGCCACCGCGGGTCCCGGGTGTCCCCCGGCTGCGCCAGCGCGGTTCACGCAGGTGCTGCTCGACGACTTCGGCACCGGCTACTCGTCCCTGTCGTTCCTGCGGATCCCCCCCTCGACACCGTCAAGCTGAGCCGCTCGTTCCTCACCGACGTGACCAGACCCAGCGGCCCTCGCCATCGTGACCTCCACCGTGCGGATGTCGCACGCCCTCGGGCTGCGGATCGTCACGGAGGGCGTCGAGACGCACGAGGTGCTCCGGACCGTCCGCGAGGGCGCGGGCTGCGACGCCGTTCAAGGGTTCTTCACGCCCGCCCCGCGCCGCGAGCAGGTCACGCTCGCGCTCCAGGCGGGTGCCGTCGAGTCGACGCGACGGTCAACCCGCGGCGTGCCCGGCTGACCGCCGTACGACTCCACGAGGGCGTCGACCACCGCGGCGGCGTCGGCCTGCGCCTCGGCGGAGGGGTACTCAGGCGGCGGGTCGACCAGATCGACCACCAGGACCCGACAGCTCGGCCTGGCCCTCGGGACGGGCGAAGAACCGAGACGTGCAGGTGCGCGCCACCGTCGCCGATCCGGTGGACATTGACGAGCGGGCTGATGTGCGCGAGGACTCGACGTGCCGGGCCACGGCGTGCTGGCGCGCGAGCGCTCGGCGACCAGGTCGTCGGTGAGGTCCGCGAGGTCGTCGTGGTCACGCGGGTGCAGCATCAGGGCGAGCGGCACGCCCACCCCCTGGACCTGGGTCGCCGCCGGCGCTCGTCCAGCCAGGATGCCCTCGTCGCGCCCCTGGCACGACCGGCAGTCCGCGGGGTCCTCGCCGTGTCGCGGCGGCCCGGAGGACCCGGTGGCGCGGCCAGCGGTGCAGCCCGCAGGCCCTCGGCCTCGAACAGGCTGACGTCCACCGGTAGTCCGCGACAGCGGCGGGCGGTGGTCGGCGTCGCCGCGGCGACGGCGTCGCGGTGGAGCTCCTCCGGTGCGGTGGCGGGCCGTCGACGCTGACCGAGGTACGGCGGGCCCGACGGCTAGGAGGGGGCGACAGTCCTCGACACCACCCACCGGTGCTTGCCGGTCTTGCGGTCGCGGGTCGACCCCTGCTGCTTCTTCGTAGGTCGAGAGCGCCCCGTGGAACAGGAAGCCGGCGACACCACGGACGCGTCCTCCGGGTCGCCCTCGACCAGCCCGCCGCCGAGGCCGGCGATCAGGGTCAGCGCACCGGCCAGGCCGGCCGTGGCCCCCCTGACGGGTGGTGTCCCTATGCCGACGTAGTTGCACACGATCCGCCGGTCCGGAGGTCGGCGAGGGTCGTCTGGTAGGCCACCCGGTTCTCGTCCGCGGCGGCTCCTCGGAGCCGAACTCGCGGCACGGCCCAACGCACGCGTCGCCGTCGAGCACAGCGCCGCGTGGGCGGAGCCGTCGAGGACCCGCGCTCTTGCGGTCCCAGTTCTCCGCGGCCGAGTCGGCGCCACCCTCGGGATGAAGCCGATCCACCAGCAGCCACCGGAGGATCCCGTTGTTGGCCTCCACCAGGGCGGCGACACCGGCCACGTCGACTCGTCGAGCGGCTCGACGTCGTCGCACCGTTCGCCCCATGCCCGACACCCTGGCGCCGAGCCACCGACACCCGTCAGGGACCGTACCGCCGGGGGCTCCCGCAGGCTGCCGATCACCGTCACCCTCGGGGTCGTGGATGCGCGCGAACCGGCCGATCTTGGCACGTCCCACTCCGGCTTGACGATCACCGGGATCCCGCTGGCGGTCGAGCGCCTCGGCAGGCCATCTAGAGGTCGCTGACCCGGAGGTTGAGCATGAACTGCTGCTCCGCGGCCAGGGTCGCGTCCCGACTCGAACGGGGAGACGCCAGCGGCACGGCCCTGCACCGTCCAGGCCCAGTCGTCGGGCGGTCCGGTGCCCGCGCGCAGCCCGCGCCGATGCCGAGGTGCTCGCGGTCCCACGCGGTGAGCGCGTCGAATCCGCCGCGAGAAGATCCCGCCCACTCCGAGCACCGGCATCGTGGCTCCCCTCGACCCGACGGACAGTACCTCGACCGGATCCCCGCGCCCTCGACCTCGCGGCCGGGCGCTTCGTCCTCGTCCGTCGTCACGGGCTCGCGGTCCAGCTTGCTCGGCCACCAGATCTTGGAGCCGAGGTCGAGGTTCAGCGCGGTCACCAGCACCGAGCGCACGATGATCGTGTCCAGCATGACGCCGAGGGCGACGGCGGTGCCCATCTCCGCCAGGAAGACCAGCGGCAGCGTGCCGAGCACCGCGAACGTCGCCGCGAGCACCAGGCCCGCCGAGGTGATCACGCCGCCGGTGGCCCGACAGGGCGACCAGGAAGCCTTCGCGGGTCCCCCGCGTCATGGTCTCCTCCCGCACCCGGGTCATCAGGAAGATGTTGTAGTCGATGCCCAGTGCGACCAGGAACACGAACACGAACAACGGGAACGACGCGTCGGCGTGGTCGAAGCCGGCCCCGTGCTCGAAGACCCGGGTGAAGACCGTCCGGAACAGGAGCGTCGAGATGCCGAGGGCGGCGCCGAACGACAAGATCACCGTCGCGATCAGGATCAACGGCGACACCAGGGCGCGGAGCAGCAGCATCAGGATCAGCATCACGACCAGCAGCACGACCGGGATGATCACCAGGTTGTCCGGCTCGACGCCCGTTGGATGTCGAGGTAGATCGCCGACGTACCGCCGACGAGCGCCTGGGCGCCGTCGACCTTGTGGACGGCGTCGCGGACGGCGTCGACCTGGTCGAAGGCGGGCTGGGACGCGACGTCACCCGGGACGGTGGCGGTCACGAGGGCGACGCCGTCCACGGGCGGGACCGAGGGGTCTGGGCTTGCCGAGCCCGTCGACCGAGGACATCGCCGTGGCCACGGCGTCGCGCTGGTCGGCGTTGGACACGACCATGATCGGGTGCGGAGCTGTCGACGAGTCCGTGCTCCATGAGCACCTTCTGGCCGGTGATCGAGTCGAACTCCTTGGTGTACTGGTCCTCGGTCGAGAGCCGCCGGCGTCGAGCCAGGAGGTCCAGGCAGGTGATGGCGAGGACCGCGGCGGTGCCGATCCAGACCTGGCGCGGCTTGACCCCGATCCAGCCGCCGACCTTGGCCCAGAAGCCCGTCGACGTCGGCTCGGGAGACCCGAACGTGGCCCGCCTCTGGGCCAGAACACCCAACGTCCGGTGATGACCAGCAGCGCCGGCGGCAGGGTCACCATCACCAGCAGGGTGATGAAGACGCCGATGGCGTTGACCGGCCCGAGCCCGGCGGTGGAGTTCATCTCCGCCAGCATCAGCGGGCAGAGCATGCCGACGATGACCGTGCCGGCGCTGGCGAAGATCGCCGGCGCCGCGCGGTGCAGCGCGAACGCCATCGCCTCGTGCCGGTCCTCGTGGCGACGGACTCTTCCCTGTAGCGCGCCGATCAGGAGCAGGGCGTAGCGTGCGTGCCGGCTTCGACCACGAGGGCGTCGAGGTCCTGGCTCTGCCCGTTGACCGTGAGGTCGGCGTACTTCGCCAGGAAGTAGATGACGGCCTCGCTGGTGAACAGCGCGAAGACGGCCGACAGGATCGGGAGCACCCACAGCACGGGACTGCGGTAGGTGAGCAGCAGGATCAGGATCACGACACCCAGGCTGGCGAGCAGCAACGTGCCGTCGATCCCGGCGAACGCCTCCGCGGAGTCGGCCGCCTGGCCGCCGGCGCCGGCGACGTGGACGGTGACCCCGTCCATGTCCGCGAATCCGTGGATATCGTCGACGGTGTCGGGCAGGTCGTTCCAGCCGTTCTTGCCGAAGTTGTAGGTGACGATCGTCTGGGCCACGACGCCGTCCTCGGACGGGATCGGACCGACGGCCTTGCCGACGACCCCGTCCATGTCCTGCAGCTCGGTCGCCTGGCTCTTGATGGCCGACAGGTCCGCCGGGGTCAGGCCTCCGGGGCGCGTGTAGACCACGATCGTCGGGATGTCGTTCTGGTCCTGGAACGGCGCCAGCTTGTCGAGCGCCCGGGTCGACTCCGCGCTGGACGGCAGCCAGGACGCGGCCTCGTTGTTCTGGACGTGGGTGAGCTTGCTGGCGAACCCGGAGGCCACGACCAGCACGATCACCCAGAAGGCGAGCACGAACCACTTGGTGACGCGACCGGTGAGCGGCCGGCGATCTGTCGATGCATGAGGAGTACTCCACCACGCCTAGCGGGGACAGGACGCATCCGGGTTTCCCCTGATCCGGCCCGTGACGGGCTCCTGGGAACGCTAGTCACACACCCGGGCCATCCGCATGACCCGGATAGGCCAAATCCTTTCTTGCGGCACGGGCCGGGCAGCGTCCCGGATGAACGCGTGCGGCACCGTGCGTCACTTGAACTGGAACAGTGCGACCGGTTGCGGTGCGTTGTGCGACGGTTCCAAGGCCCTGACGTGCCCGCTAGCGTCTTGGCTGTCTTCGAGCGTGTCGGTGTCCCGCTGCCGCGTCGTAGGTCAGTGTCGCGGTGGCGGGACTAACGGTTTCCTCGAGCGGCAGCGCCGAGCTGCTGCACGCCACGCGACGCAGGCAGGGGTGGCCGCTCTGGGAAGCTGGACGGTGTTGCTCACGAGGCTGGACTGACGGGTCCGCGGCGCCGGCTTTCAGGCGACGTTGCCGATGCCTGCACCGTCGACGGGGAACGGATTCCGGCGAACGCGAACCAGGGCGTCCGCGTCGCCGGTTCGGTCGTTGCGCGCTGCTGCTGGGTCGGGTTGGGGACGCTGACGCAGTTGTCGGCGATGTCCGCGACTCCGTCGTGGTCCTGGTCTCCGGTGGGGGTGGCGTCGCAGGCGTTCCCGGCCCCGTCACCGTCGGGAGTCCGGCTGGTCCGGGTTCTCGATGGCCGGGCAGTTGTCCGTCGAGTTGTCGACACCGTCGTGATCCGTGTCGCCAGTAGGTGCGGAGTCGCAGGCGTCGCCCGTGCCGTCGTGGTCGGTGTCGACCTGCCCGGAGTTGGACATGCCGGGGCAGTTGTCCACCCCGCTGTCGACCCCGTCGCCGTCGCTGTCCCCGGTGGAGTGCGGTCGCAGGCGTCACCGCTGCCGTCGCCGTCGGTGTCGACCTGCCCGGGGTTGGCGACGCCGGAGCAGTTATCCGTCGAGTTGTCGACACCGTCGCCGTCGCCGTCGCCATGAGGAGTGGTGTCGCAGGCGTCGCCTTCACCGTCCTCGTCGGTGTCGACCTGGTCCGTGTTGGCGAGTGTCTTCGGGCGTCCTGCGCGTTGTCGACGCCATCCGTGTCGTTGTCCCCGTTGGGAGTGTCGTCGCAGGCGTCACCACGGCCGTCGTGATCGGTGTCCAGCTCAGGACTGTTCGCGACCGTGGGGCAGTTGTCCCGCGCGTTGTCGTTCTCCGTCGCTGTCGTCGATCGCCGGTTGGAGTCGGGTCGCAGACGTCGCCGATGCCGTCGTGGTCGGTGTCCGCTTGTGCGGTGTTGGCCCGGAAGCGGCAGTTGTCGGTGGCGTTGTCGACCCCGTCGTTGTCGCTGTCCCCCGTGGGCGTGGCGTCACATGCGTCGCCCTTGCCGTCGTGGTCGGTGTCGGCCTGTCCGGGGTTGGCGACGCCGGAGCAGTTGTCGCGGGCGTTGTCGACGACCGTCGCTGTCGCTGTCCCCCGTGGGTGTGGGGTCGGCACGTGTCGCCGGTGCCATCGTGGTCGGTGTCGGTCTGGCGGAGTTCGACGAGGACGGACAGGTTGTCGATGGTGTCGGTCGCTCTCTGTCGCGGTCGTCGCGAGGCGTCACCGTCGCCGTCGTGGTCGCTGTCGACCTGGCCGGGGTTGACGTCCTCGGGACAGTTGTCGCTGTCGTTGATCGATCCACGTCGCTTGATCGACGTCTCCGTTGGGGGTGCTGTCGCACGCGTCGCCGTGCCCGTCGCGGGTCGGAATCACGCTGATCCTCGTTCGCGGTCGAGGGGCAGTTGTCGGCGCTGTCGGTTGGTCGGAGTCGGCATCGGGGAGATAGGCCACGATGTCGCCGGAGGTGAGCTGTTGGGAGGAGGTTCCGAAACCGGAGCAGTCCGTGCTGCCCGATCGCCTGTCCGAACGGGTCGCCGAAGCCGGTTCCGAGGTCGTCGATGGTGGTGAACGATACTGTGTCTCCGACCACGTACTGCGAAATAGGCGGTGTCGGACACCGTGATCGTCCCGCCGATGACGGCGAGCCTGAGGTACCCCTTGTTGTCGAGCTCGCGTAGACGTGCAGGCAATCGACCGTGCCGCGGTACTCGTAAGCCGGGCTCTCGCACGTCACGTGGAAGGTGCCGGTCGCCGCGTTACCGGTATCGGAGTCCGCATCACCGGCGTCGAACTCGAACGCAGCCGTGCTGCAGAACCCGATCTGGTTGGCCGTGCCCGTGCCATGGGCACCGTCCCCGGTATCGCTGACGCGCTGACGTCCATCCCGGGATGCGACCCCGAGGGCGATAACCGCGGCGAGCGTGATCAGGCGACGATCAGCATCGTCGAGCCCCCGGGCCTCGAAGTGCTGACCCCCGTGGCTCACCGGATGGGAACCGCCAGCAAACCGAGGCTGGACGCGGCGGAGTGCGAAGGGCGTCGACGCCGAAGAAGTAACAGCGACTGCACTTTCGGGTCGCATCACCCCAGATCGACGGCTCCGGTGCTCCTGGGTCACACGTTGAAGCGGAACTCCACGACGTCGCCGTCGGCCATCACGTAGTCCTTGCCCTCCATGCGCACCTTGCCGGCCGACTTCGCGGCGGCCATGGAGCCGGCGGCGATGAGGTCGTCGTACGACACGATCTCGGCCTTGATGAAGCCGCGCTGGAAGTCGGTGTGGATCACGCCGGCCGCCTCGGGGGCGGTGGCGCCCTTGGGGATCGTCCAGGCGCGCGACTCCTTGGGGCCGGCGGTGAGGTAGGTCTGCAGGCCGAGGGTGTCGAAGCCGACGCGGGCGAGCACGTCGAGGCCGGGCTCGTCGATGCCCATCTCCTCGAGCATCGCGCGGGCCTCGTCGTCGTCGCCGAGCTCGACCAGCTCGGACTCGAACTTCGCGTCGAGGAAGATCGCCTCGGAGGGCGCGACGAGGTCGCGCATCTGCTGCTTGAGGTCCTCGTCGGCGAGCTCGTCGGAGTCGCAGTTGAAGACGTAGATGTAGGGCTTCGCGGTGAGCAGCGACAGCTCGCGCACCAGGGCCCGGTCGATCTTGGTGGCGATGATCGGGGTGCCGGCCTCCAGGTGCTCCTTGGCCTCCTTGGCGGCCTCGAGCACGGCGACGTTCTCCTTCTTCATCCGCGCCTCCTTCTCCAGCCGCGGGATCGCCTTGTCGACCGTCTGCAGGTCGGCCAGGATCATCTCGGTCTGGATGGTGGAGATGTCGTTGGCGGGGTTGACCTCGCCGTCGACGTGGGTGACGTCCTCGTCGCGGAAGACCCGGGTGACCTGGCAGATCGCGGCGGACTCGCGGATGTGCGAGAGGAACTTGTTGCCCAGCCCCTCCCCCTCGGACGCGCCCCGCACGATGCCGGCGATGTCGACGAACTCGACGGTCGCGGGCAGCTGCTTGGCCGAGCCGAACACCTCGGCGAGCTTCGCGAGCCGCGGCTCGGGGACGCCGACGACGCCGACGTTCGGCTCGATCGTCGCGAACGGGTAGTTCGCCGCGAGCACGTCGTTCTTGGTCAGCGCGTTGAAGAGCGTCGACTTGCCCGCGTTGGGGAGACCGACGATTCCGATGGTGAGTGCCACGGGCGGCGAGTCTACGGGCGCGGACGGCCCGGGCCGAATCGTCGCCTCACGGGCCAGGACGGGGAGCGGGCAGGTGCCGGTTGATCGCTGGTCCTACTGGTTGGCGGTGGCGGTCTGCCCGGAGGTCAGTCCGAGCTGCGCCATCATGGATCCGGTGTCGAGGTAGCTGCGCTGCGCCGTGACCTTGCCGTCCGCCGAGCTCGATCACGTCGCACAGCTTCAGCGTCACCGACCGGCCGGTGGGCTGGGATCTCACCCCATCGACGTCGTGAAGGTCCCGGTGTGCGTGCCACGGCCGGTGAACTCGACGACGACCCGGTTGCCGTCGGCGACGATGGTGTCGATGGTGACCTGCCCGTCAGGGAAGCCGTCCGCCCACATCTCGCTGTAGATGCGAGAGCCCGCTGGGCCCTCCAGGACCTCGCCCGATCCCATGAACGTGATCGTGCCGTCCGGCGCGATCGCGTCGGCCAGCACGTCGAAGTCACGGGCTGTTCCAGCCGTCGTACAGGCTGCGGACGAGGGTTGCGTTGTCTGCCATGTGAGCCTCCGCTCTGGCACCTGCCCGCCGGCCAGCCTAGCGAGCGACGCCGCATCCGCATGGGCAACGGACGGTTTGGACCGCTCGCACGTGGGGAATCCTGCGGGTACAGGAGGTACGCTCGCGTGATGTTCCGGATCACCGCTTCATGCCCTGCCGCGAGTGCGGCGCGTCGGTCGACCGCGAGGAGCCTGCGCCGCACGTCTGCGACCCCGACCGGCTGCGTCGACTTCCACCTCTTCGGGCTGCGCTCCGACGTCGGCCGCCTCGAGGAGAGCATCGTCGGCCTACCTGGACTCGCCGATCGGCCGGTACGAGGTCTGGCAGGCCCGTCGCGACGTACGCGCGCGAGGGCGGCCTGACCGACGGCGCCTAGGCTGGCCGGATGCGCATCGCCACCTGGAACGTGAACTCCGTCCGCTCCCGGATCGACCGCGTCGAGGCGTTCCTGAACCGTCACGACATCGACGTGCTCGCGCTGCAGGAGACCAAGGCGCGCGACGACCAGTGGCCGACGATGGGCCTGGAGGCGCTGGGGTACGACGTCGCGACGCTACGGCCTCAACCAGTGGAACGGCGTCGCGATCGTCAGCCGGGTCGGCCTCGAGGACGTCGAGCAGCGGCTTCGACGGCATGCCGGAGTACGGCGACCCGCTCGGCCGCCGAGGCGCGGGCGATCGGCGCGACGTGCGGCGGGGTCCGGGTGTGGTCGCTCTACGTGCCCAACGGCCGGGCGATCGGCGACCCGCACCTCGACTACAAGCTGGCCTGGCTCGAGGCGCTGCGCGCGGCGGCCGCCGGCTGGCTCGCCGACGACCCGGAGCGGCAGGTCGCGCTGACGGGTGACTGGAACATCGCCCCGCGCGACGAGGACGTCTTCGACATGGCGCAGTTCGCGAAGAGCACCCACGTCACGCCGCCGGAGCGGGCGGCGTTCCAGGCGGTCGTGGACGCCGGCTACGCGGACGTCGTGCGGCCGCTGCACCCGGGCCCGGAGGTCTACACCTACTGGGACTACTACCGGCAGCGGTTCGAGCGGAACCGCGGGATGCGCATCGACTTCGTGCTCGGCTCCCCCGCGCTTCGCCGCCCGGGTCACCGGCGCCGAGATCGACCGCGACGAGCGGGCCGGCAAGGGCGCCAGCGACCACGCGCCGGTGATCGTCGACCTGGCCGACTGAGCGCTCAGGCGCGCCGGGCGAGGTGCAGCCGGACGCGAGGCGTCGAGCCGCACCTGGTCCGGGACCAGCCCGGCGACGCGGCGCAGCACGTCCTGCTGCTCCTCGACCGGCGAGCCGCAGGTAGGCCGACAGCGTCGAGAGGTGGCCGACGTACTCCTTCTGCGGCACCACGACCTCGCGGCCAGGTCGTGCTCTCGAGGTCGGTGAACAGCCCGGACGTCCTCGATCTCCCCGGTGCGCCAGCCGACGTGCGACGGTGCGTCCCGCGGGCGGAAGGCGCTGTCGTCGACCGGTCGCCGATCGCGGCGCTGACCGCCTGCTCGAGCCCGGGTCGGCGAGCCGGAGCTGGCTGCCGAACATCGCGAGCACGCCGCCGCGGTCGAGCAGGTCGGCCGCCCGCGTCCACCGGGTCGCCGGGTCGGTCCAGTGCCACGCGGCCGCGGCGTAGACCAGGCCGGTCGGCGGCCCGTCGTACGCCTCGAAGGTGGTGAGCACCGGCGTGACCGGCATGCCGGCCGTCTCGCGCTGCAGCACCGCGAACATGTCGGGGTCGGGCTCGAGGGCGACGACCTGCGACGCCCCGGCTGGCGAACGCGCGGGTCGCCTTGCCGGTGCCGGCGCCGACCTCGACGGCCGCGGGGACCGGGCGGCCGGCGTAGGCCAGCGTCCGGTCGACCACCTCGTCGGGGTAGCCCAGCCGGAAGCGTTCGTAGGCTCTCCGCGGCCGTGCCGAACAGCAGGCCGCGAGGCGTGGCGAGAACCGGACATGCAGGTGTTCTACCCACGCGTCGCCGGGCGACACGCGCGCCCGGCGCCGCAGAACTGTCGGTGCCGGCCCGCCATCCTCTCCAGCATGGACCTGGGTACGACGCTCTCGCTGCTCGTCATGCTGCTCGTGGGGATCGCCCTCGGCGCGGTGGTCGGCGTGCTGCTGGCCCGCGCGCGCGGCGCCGTCGACGGCCCGCGCTCGCGCAGGCCCGGGCCACGGAGCTGGCCGGCGCGGCCGAGGCGGCGGTGGTCCGCGACAGCCTCGACCGGCTCCACGACCAGCTGCGCGACATGGCCCAGCACGGCGTCTCGTGGCAGAGCCAGCTGCGCCAGCAGGTCGACGACGTGCGGCACTCCACCGACGTGCTGCGGCGCGAGACCGCCGTCGCTGTCCACGGCGCTGCGCAAGCCGCAGGTCCGCGGCCGGTGGGGCGAGCTGCACCTGCGCCGCGTCGTCGAGCTCGCCGGGCATGGTCGACCGCTGCGACTTCGTCGAGCAGGTCACCGCCCGCGGCGACGAGGGCGCGCTGCTGCGGCCCGACCTCGTGGTCCACCTCGCCGGCGGCAAGCACGTCGTCGTCGACGCCAAGGTGCCGCTCGACGCGTTCCTCGACGCCTGCGCCGGGAGCCGGCGACGCCGAGGCCGACGCGCAGCGCGACGCCCACCTGGCCCGGCACGCCCGCCAGCTCCGCCAGCACGTCGACACCCTCGCCGGCCAAGGCCTACTGGCGCGCGCTGCCGGCGACCCCGGAGTTCGTGGTGCTGTTCGTGCCCGGCGAGTCGTTCCTGTCGGCGGCGCTCGAGGCCGAGCCGACGCTGCTGGAGTACGCCGCCGGCCAAGCAGGTCGTGCTGGCCACGCCGACGACGCTGATCGCGCTGCTGCGCACGGTCGCCTACGCCTGGACCCAGCAGGCGCTGGCCGACAAGGCCCGCGAGATCCACGAGCTCGGCCGCGACCTGCACGACCGGCTCGGCACGATGAGCGGCCACCTCGACCGGCTCGGCCGCTCGCTCGACCGGGGCGGTCAGCGCCTACAACCGGGCGGTCGGCTCGCTGGAGAACCGCGTGCTCGTCTCCGCCCGCCGGTTCCAGGAGCTCGGCGTCGGCGACGACGAGCTCGAGTCCCCGCGCCGGTGGTCGAGGTGCGCCCGCCCGCTGACCGCCGCGGAGCTGCTGGAGACCGTCGCCGAGCCGCGGCCCGAGCTGCCCGGCGCTCGACACGCCCGCCGCCGAGCGGCCGCGCCGTTCGGCGCGTCGGACCCTGACGCGGAGCGGCCGCGCCCTACCGTGCTCGTGTGAGCACAGGCGCGACTCACCACCGGACCCTCTGGGAAGAGGGCCGAACGCCCGGTCGCCTGGTCGCCAACGCCGCCGGGCTCCTGGTGCTGCTGGTCGTGCTCGTCGACCTGCTCGCCTTCCGCGACCTGACGCTGCTCTTCGACATCGCCTTCGTGCTGGTCTGCGTCGCCGCCGCGCTCGCCGTACGCCCCCAGGACTTCTTCGTCGTCGGGGTCTGCCCGCCGCTGCTGATGCTCGGCACCGTCGTCGGTCCTGGCGCTCACCTGGCCGCGGCACGGTCGCCGGACCGGACCGACGGCCTGCTCCAGGCGGTCGTCTCGGGGCTCGCGCACCACGCGGGCGCGCTGGTCGTCGGCTACGTCGCTGACGCTGGTCCTGCTCGCGCTGCGCCAGGTGCGCCCGCAGCGCGAACGCCGGCCCGCATCCGCGCCACCGCAGCTGACGCCCGCGCGAGGCCGGCAGGCGTCAGGCCTTCTGGGCGGCCCGGATGTCGCGGCGCAGCTCCGGGCGGCAGCGCGAAGATCAGCGACTCCTCCGCGGTGTGCACCGCCTGCGCGTCGGGGTAGCCGCGCTCGGCGAGGAACGACAGCACGCCGTCGACCAGGTCCTCGGGCACCGAGGCGCCCGAGGTGACGCTGACCGTCTCGACGCCCTCGAGCCAGGACTCGTCGATCTCGCTGGCGTCGTCGACGCGGTACGCCGCCTTGGCGCCGGCCTCGAGGGCCACCTCGACCAGCCGCACGGAGTTGGAGGAGTTGCCCGACCCGACGACGATGACCAGGTCGGCGCCGACGGAGATCTCCTTGATCGCCATCTGCCGGTTCTGGGTGGCGTAGCAGATGTCGTCCGACGGCGGGTCGAGCAGCAGCGGGAAGCGCTCGCGGATCGCGTCGACGATCGTCATCGTCTCGTCGACCGACAGCGTGGTCTGCGAGAGCCAGGCGACCTTGGCCGGGTCGCGCACCTCGATGCGCCGCGACGTCCTCGGGGGTCTGCACGAGCTGGATGTGCTCGGGCGCCTCGCCGGCGGTGCCCTCGACCTCCTCGTGGCCGTCGTGGCCGATCAGCAGGATGTCGTAGTCGTCGGCGGCGAACCGGCGGGCCTCGTGGTGCACCTTGGTGACCAGCGGGCAGGTGGCGTCGATGGTCTTGAGCGCGCGCTCGGCGGCCTGCTCGTGCACCTCCGGCGAGACGCCGTGCGCGGAGAAGACCACGGTGGCGCCCTCGGGCACCTCGTCGAGCTCCTCGACGAAGACCGCGCCGCGCGACTCGAGGTTCGACACGACGTGCTTGTTGTGCACGATCTGCTTGCGCACGTAGACCGGGGCGCCGTACAGGTCGAGCGCCTTCTCGACGGTGATCACGGCCCGGTCGACGCCGGCGCAGTAGCCGCGCGGGGCGGCCAGCAGCACGGCGCGGCGGTCGGCCTCGCTCGGGATCGAGGACGGGCGGTATCCCCAGGTCCGAAGTGCTCATGTGCCCCATCGTAGGTGCCGTCGCCTAGGGTCGGGCCCGTGGCCCTGGAGACCTCCCTCGAGCAGCCGGCACCCGTCCGGCAGATCGCCAACGCGATCTCCGAGTGGATCGACCGGCTCGGCGCGGTGTGGGTCGAGGGCCAGGTCGCCCAGTTCAACCGGCGCCAGGGCATGAACACCGTGTTCCTGACGCTGCGCGACACCGTCGCCGACATCTCGATCCCGGTGACCTGCTCGCGCCAGGTCTTCGACTCCGCTCAACCCGCCGATGGTCGAGGGCGCCCGCGTCGTGCGTGCACGCGAAGCCGTCGTTCTACGCCAACCGCGGCACGCTCTCGCTCTACGCGCCGACGAGATCCGGATGGTCGGGCTCGGCGAGCTGCTCGCCCGCCTCGAGCGGCGCCGCCAGCTGCTCGCCGCCGAGGGGCTGTTCGCCGCCGAGCGCAAGCGCCGGCTGCCGTTCCTGCCCGGCACCGTCGGCCTGGTCACCGCGCCGCAACAGCGCCGCCGAGCGCGACGTGCTGGAGAACGCCCGGCGCCGGTGGCCGGCGGTGCGGTTCGCGGTCCGCGTACGCCGCGATGCAGGGCACCAGCTCGGCCGCGCGAGGTGATCGACGCGCTCGGCCGGCTCGACCGCGACCCCGAGGTCGACGTGATCGTGGTCGCCCGCGGCGGCGGCTCGGTCGAGGACCTGCTGCCGTTCTCCGACGAGGGGCTGCTCCGCGCGGTGTTCGCGGCGCGCACCCCGGTCGTCTCCGCGATCGGCCACGAGCCGGACAGCCCGCTGCTCGACCTGGTCGCCGACGTGCGCGCCTCGACGCCGACCGACGCCGCCAAGCTGGTCGTGCCCGACGTGGCCGAGGAGCGCTGCCGCGTCGAGCACCTGCGCGACCGGTCGCGCCAGTTCGCTCGCCGCCTGGCTGGCCCGCGAGCAGCACGCCGCTCGACGCCGTGCGCGCCCGGCCCGGCGCTGGCCGACCCCGGCAGCGGCCTCGTCGGCCCGCGCCGAGGAGGTCGACGCGCTGCGCGACCGCGCCCGCCGCACGCCTCGACCACCAGCTCGACCGCGCCGGCAACGACCTCGGCCACCAGCTGCGCCCGGGTGCGCGGCCTGTCCCCGCTGGCCACCCTGCGGCGCGGCTACGCCGTGCTGCAGGACGCCGACGGCCACGTCGTCACCAGCGTCGCAGTCGGTCGCCGCCGGACCAGCCGCCTGCAGGTGCGCGTCGTCGACGGCCGCATCGCCGTCACCGTCGACCGGCACCGAGACCGCGTCCCTGACCGACCCCGAGGAGCAGCCATGACCAGCCCCCGACGCCCGAGACGAGCAGCCGAGCTACGAGGAGGCCCGCGAGGAGCTCGTCGAGGTGGTCCGCCGGCTCGAGTCCGGCGGCACCGACCTCGAGGAGTCGCTCGCGCTGTGGGAGCGCGGCGAGAAGCTCGCGCAGATCTGCCAGGGCTGGCTCGACGGCGCCAAGAAGCGGCTCGACGCGGCGATCGCCGAGGGCCGACGAGCGAGCTAGCTGGGGCTAGCGCAGGCCGGCGACGTAGCCGCGAGCGTCGCCCGCGGCACGTCGTGCCCGACCACCAGGGTCGTGGTCGCCGCCGTCCGCTGCGGACGAGCGCGAGGTCGCCCCCGGAGTCGGTGTACGTCGTCCAGGGCCGGCCGGCCACGTCGACCGGCCGCGCTGCGCGACGCGGCCTCGTCGACGTACTTCTCGACGAAGGAGCGGACCGGTCGCCGGGCCCTGCTCGAGCCCGACGTAGCGGTCCTGGTCGGTGAGCACGCCGAGGTGCCAGTGCTGCGGGACCGTGTCGGTGAAGCCGACCGAGGTCGCCCGCCACCCCGTCGGCAGGCTGGCCGGCGCGACCAGGTCGAAGCTCGCGGCCTTCCGGGCCGGCGCCACCACCTGGGCGTAGTCGACGGTCCGCACCGCCGAGTCCGGGTCGTCGCTGGTCAGGGAGCGGAACCCGAGCCACGGCGAGCAGCAGCACGACGAGCACGATCATGGCGCCGATCATGCCGACGGGCGACCGCTGGTACCGCGCCGCCTGTCCTGCTGTCCACTCACGCGTCCATCCTCGCAAGCGGGGACAACCGCCGGCTTCGCCGGGGCGTAGGCTTCCGCGGTGCCACCCGCCCTGGTCGACGTGCTCGCGGTCGGCGCCCTCGTCGTCCTGCTCGCCGTGGCGTTCGTGCACCCGCGGGCCGGGTCGAGGTCGCTGGTCGGGGTGGTGGCCGCGGCCGTCGTGCTCGCGGTCCGGCGCCGTGGACGTCGCGGGGCCTGGGAGCAGACCCGGCTGCTGCTTCCCGGTGGTGGCGTTCCTCGCGGCGATCCTGGTCGTCGCGGAGGTGTGCGCGGCCGAGGGCGTCTTCGCGGCGGTCGGCTCGATCGTCGCCCGCGCCGGCCGGGGCAGCCCGCGGCGGATGCTGGTCGCTGACCTTCGTCGCCGCGTCGCTGGTCACGGCGACGCTGAGCCTCGACGCGACCGTGGTGCTGCTGACCCCGGTCGTCGCGTCGGCGGCGACGAGCACGATGGTGAGCCCGCGACCGATGGTCTACGCGTGCGCCCGGCTGGCCAACTCCGCGTCGCTGCTGCTGCCGGTCTCCAACCTCACCAACCTGCTCGCGCTGCCGTCGCTGCCGCACCTGTCGTTCGTCGGCTTCGCGGTCGCTGATGGCGCCGGTGTGGCTGGCGGTGATCGCGGTGGAGTACGTCGGGCACCGGCTGTTCTTCCGGCGCGACCTGGCCCGCGCCCCGGAGGGCGAGGCGGCACGCCGCGGACGTGCCGCTGCCCGTCGTACCCCTGGTGATCGTGGGGCTGATGCTCGTCGGCTTCGCCGTCCTCTCGCCGCTCGGGGTCGAGCCCGCCTGGGTGGCCGGCGTCGCGGCCGTCGCGCTGAGCGGCCACGCCCTGGCCCGGCGACGGGTGCACCTGGCGACGGTGGGCCGGGCCACGCACCTGTCGTTCGCGGTCTTCGTGCTCTGCCTCGGGGTCGTGGTGGCCGGGCTGACCGACACGTTCCTCGGCGACCTGGTCGCCGAGGTGGTGCCGGACGGCGACCGGCCTCGGCGCCCTGCTGGTGATCGCCCTGCTCGCGACCGTGCTGGCCAACGTGGTCAACAACCTGCCCGCGACGCTGCTGCTGGTGCCGCTGGTGGCGCCCCTCGGGCAGACCGCGGTGCTGGCCGCGCTGGTCGGCCTCGGCGTCGGCTCGGGGCTGACCTACACCGGCTCGCTGGCCAACCTGCTGTGGCGGCGCACGGTGCTCCGGCACGGCGGGGAGGCCTCCGCCCGCACGTTCCACCTGCTGTCCGCGCTCGTCACGCTGCCGGCCGTGCTGGTCGCGGTGGTCGTGCTCTGGGCCTGGGCCCCGCTGGTCAGCTAGCGCGCGAGGGCGGGGAGCAGGTCCGGCTCGGCGAAGCTCCAGGAACTCCTCCTGGTTCTCGTCGCCGATCTGCACCAGCGCCACGTCGGTGAAGCCGGCCCGGGTGAACGCCGCGACGGCCTCGACGATGGCCTCGACGTCCGGGCCGCACGGGATCGAGCCCGGCGACGTCCTCGGGCCGCACGAACTGGGTGGCGCCCGGCGAAGCCGGACGGGCCGGGCAGCTCGGCGTTGACCTTCCAGCCGCCGCCGAACCAGCGGAACTGCTCGTGCGCCCGCTCGACGGCCCGGTCGCGGTCGGTGTCCCAGCAGATCGGGAGCTGGCCGATCTTGCGGCTCGTCCCGGCCGCCGACGGCCTCGTCCCACCTGCGACCGAGGTCGGCCGTCGGGCTCGACCGCGATCAGGTGGTCGACCAGCGGCGCGAACCGCTCGATCGACTGGTCGCCGGAGACCGCGACGGCGATCGGCACCCGCCGCTCGGGCAGGTCCCACAGCTTGGCCGAGTCGACGCGGAAGTGGTCGCCGGCGTAGTTCACGTAGCCGCCGTCGAACAGCGCGCGGATGATCTCGACCGCCTCGCCGAGCATCTCGTGGCGGACGTTGGCCGGCGGCCAGCCGCGGCCGACGACGTGCTCGTTGAGGTTCTCCCCGGCGCCGAGGCCGAGGGTGAACCGCCCGTCGCTCAGCAGCCCGACGGTCGCCGCCTTCTGCGCGACCACCGCGGGGTGGTAGCGCAGGATCGGGCAGGTCACGTAGGTCATCAGCTCGACCCGCTCGGTGACCTGGCTGACCGCGCCCAGCATGCTCCAGGCGTACGCCGCGTGGCCCTGCTCGTCGAGCCAGGGGAAGAAGTGGTCGCTCATCACCTCGAAGTCGAAGCCGGCCGGCTCGGCCGCGGCCGGCGTAGCGCGACGAGCTCGCGCGGTCCGGACTGCTCGGTCATCAGGGTGTAGCCGAAGCTGGTCATGGTGGGCACCTCTCCGATCGGTGGAGTCCGACGTACCCGACCGGGCGGTTCTCACTCCGGGTGTCGCATCTGCGTGACCCATGAGCAGACAAGCAGCCGCACATGCGGCAGGATGCTCGCGTGACCACCTACCGAGTTGCCGAAGCGGCCGACGTCCTGGGCGTCAGCAACGACACGCTGCGCCGCTGGATCGACGCCGGACGCGTGCCGGCTGCCCCGGGCGCGGACGGCAAGACCGGGATCGCCGGCGCCGACCTGGCCAAGCTGGCCAAGGAGCTCGCCGACCACGGACCGGAGGGGTTCGGCCACGTGAGCCGGGCCACCGCGGTGAGCGCCCGCAACCGGATGCGCGGGATCGTCACCGCGGTCAAGAAGGACACCGTGATGGCCCAGGTGGAGATGGTCTGCGGGCCCTACCGCCTGGTCTCGCTGATGAGCGCCGAGGCCGCGGACGACCTCGGCCTCGAACCCGGGGTGCTGGCCATCGCCTCGGTCAAGTCGACCAACGTCGTCGTGGAGCTGCCATGAGGAACCGCACCGTCGCACTCGCCCTGTCCCTGGTCGCCACGCTCGCCCTCGCGGGCTGCGGGTCGGCGACGACACGGGCTCGCCCTCGGGCGGCAGCGGCGGCGCAGCAAGGAGACCGGCACGCTGACCGTGCTCGGCGCCGCGTCGCTCACCGAGGCGTTCACCACCCTGGCCAAGGACTTCGAGGCCGACCACCCCGGCGTGAAGGTGAAGCTGTCCTTCGACTCCAGCGCCACCCTGGCCGAGCAGGTCACCCAGGGCGCGCCGGCCGACGTGCTCGCCACCGCCGACCAGGACACCATGCAGACCGTCGTCGACGCCAAGGCCGCCGAGGGCGACCCCGAGGTGTTCGCCACCAACCACCTGCAGATGGTCGTGCCGCCCAGCAACCCGGCGGGCATCACGCAGTTCTCCGACCTGGACAAGAAGGGCGTGAAGTACGTCGTGTGCGTCGACACCGCCCCCTGCGGCAAGCTCGCGGTCAAGGTGCTCGACGCCACCGGCATCACGGCGAAGCCGGTCAGCGAGGAGGTCGACGTGAAGGCCGTGCTCAGCAAGGTGGAGCTCGACGAGGCCGACGCCGGGCTGGTCTACGCGACCGACGCGGTCGCCGGGGGCGACAAGGTCAAGGCGATCGACGTCCCGACCACCAACGAGAACCTCAACACCTACCCGATCGCCGCCCTGGCGGACGCGAAGAAGCCGCAGCTGGCCCAGGACTGGGTCGACCTGGTGACCGGGTCGCAGGGCCAGCAGGTCCTCGCCGACGCCGGCTTCGGGAAGCCGTGACCGCACGCGGGCCGGCGTTCGGGCGACCGCCGCTCCGTCTCCTCGTCCCGGCCGGGATCGCCGCGGTGTTCCTGGCGCTCCCGATGGTCGCCCTGCTCTCCCGCACGCCCTGGGGCGACTTCCTGGACCGGCTGACGGACCCCGCGATCCTGGACGCGCTGCGGCTGTCGCTGGTCACCTCGCTGGCGGCCGTCGTCCTGATGTTCCTGGTCGGCGTGCCCCTCGCCTGGTGCCTGGCCCGCGTGGACTTCCCCGGCCGCTCGATCGTCCGGGCGCTGGTGATCGTGCCGCTGGTGCTGCCCCCGGTGGTCGGCGGCGTCGCCCTGCTCACGGCGTTCGGCCGGCGCGGGCTGGTCGGCGGACCGCTGTACGACGCGTTCGGGGTCAGCCTGCCCTACACGACCGCCGCCGTCGTGGTCGCGCACACCTTCGTGGCGCTGCCGTTCTTCGTGCTCGCCGTCGAGGGCGCGCTGCGGGCCACCGACCGGGAGTACGACGTGGTGGCGGCCACCCTGGGCGCGAGCCGCTGGACCACGTTCCGCAGGGTCTCGCTGCCCCTGGCGGGACCGGGCCTGCTGGCCGGGCTGGTGCTGGGCTGGGCGCGGGCGCTCGGGGAGTTCGGCGCGACGATCACGTTCGCGGGCAACTTCCCGGGCACCACCCGCACGATGCCCAGTGCCGATCTACGTCGCGCTGCAGAGCGACCAGGACGCCGCGCTCGTGCTCAGCGTGATCCTGATGCTCGTGTCCGTCGCCGTGCTCGCCCTGCTCCGCGAGCGCTGGTTCGACCAGGCCGTGCAGGGCCCGGTGCGGCTGTGACCGCGCTTCCTCGACGCGCACGTCGTCGTCCGTCGGCCCACCGCACACGCTCGACGTACACCTCACCGCCGAGCGCGGCGACGTGGTCGCGGTGATCGGGCCCAACGGCGCGGGCAAGTCCACGCTGGTGCGGGCGCTGGCGGGGATCGTGCCGCTCGACGAGGGCCGCGTGGTCTGCGACGGCGAGACCTGGGACGGCGACGGCCGGCGTCTCGAGACCCGGCGACGCGACGTCGGCATGGCCTTCCAGCAGGACCTGCTCTTCCCGCACCTGAGCGCGCTCGCCAACGTGGCGTTCGGCCCCCGGAGCCGCGGAGCCGGACGCCGCGACGCCGAGCGGGTCGCGCGCGCCTGGCTGACCCGGCTGGGCGTCGAGGACCTCGCGGACCGCCGACCCGCCCAGCTCTCCGGCGGGCAGGCGCAGCGGGTCGCCGATCGCCCGGGCCCTGGTCACCGAGCCGCGCCTGCTGCTGCTCGACGAGCCGCTGTCCTCCCTCGACGTCGGGCGTCGCCATGGCGCTGCGCCTCGAGCTGTCCCGGCACCTCGCGGACTTCGACGGCGTCGCCGTGCTGGTGACGCACGACGCCCTCGACGCGATGACCGTGGCCAACCGGGTGCTGGTCATCGACGACGGCCGGGTCGCCCAGGAGGGCACGCCCGCGGAGGTCGCCCGTCAGCCCGCCACCGACCACGTCGCCCGGCTCGTCGGGCTCAACGTGCTGCGCGGCATCAGCAGCGGCACCACGATCAGGCTCACCGACGGCACCACGCTGGTGTCGGCCACCCCGGCCCGGGGGGACGTCAGCGCCTGCTTCACGCCGTCGGCGGTCACCCTCACCGTCGGGGAGCCCGGCGGCTCGGCCCGCAACCGGTGGCCGGGACGGGTGACGTCGGTGGCGCCGCACGGCGTCGGCGGTGCGGGTGCACCTCGACGCCGCCGTGGGCCTGATCGCCGACGTGACGCCCGCGTCGGCCGCCCAGCTCGGGCCTGGTCCCGGGCGCCGACGTGTGGGCCACGGTCAAGGCGACGGAGATCTCCGTCTACGGCGCGGACGCGTGAGTGGCCTAGTATCCGGCTATGTCTGACGCCAGCCCGCTGTCGCCCGGCCTGTCCGCTGCCCACGAGGCACCGGACCGCAACCTCGCTCTCGAGCTCGTCCGCGTCACGGAGGCCGCCGCGATGGCCGCCGGCCGCTGGGTCGGGCGCGGGGACAAGAACGGCGCCGACGGCGTGGCGGTCAACGCCATGCGCGCGCTGATCTCCACCGTCGGCATGCGCGGCATCGTGGTCATCGGCGAGGGCGAGAAGGACAACGCCCCGATGCTGTTCAACGGCGAGGAGGTCGGCGACGGCACCGGTCCCGAGTGCGACGTCGCGGTCGACCCGATCGACGGCACCACGCTGGCCGCCAAGGGCATGGCCAACGCGATCGCCGTGATGGCGGTCGCGCCCCGCGGCTCGATGTACGACCCCTCGGCCGTGTTCTACATGGAGAAGCTGGTCACCGGCCCCGAGGCCGCCGACGTCGTCGACATCCGCTACCCGGTCGCCGAGAACATCCACCAGGTCGCCAAGGCCAAGGGCTGCGCCGCCGAGGACGTCACCGTCGTCGTGCTCGACCGCCCGCGCCACGACGGCCTCGTCGACGAGATCCGGGCCACCGGCGCCCGGATCAAGTTCATCACCGACGGCGACGTCGCCGGCGCGATCATGGCCGGCCGCGCCGGCACCGGCATCGACCTGCTGCTCGGCATCGGGGGCACGCCGGAGGGCATCATCGCGGCCTGCGCCATGAAGTGCCTCGACGGCGTGATCCAGGGCCGGCTGTGGCCCAAGGACGACGAGGAGCGCCAGCGGGCCCTCGACGCCGGCCACGACCTCGACCCCGACCACGTGCTGACGACCGACGACCTGGTCCGCGGCGACGACGTGTTCTTCGTGGCCACCGGCATCACCGACGGCGAGCTGATGCAGGGCGTCCGCTACCGCGCCGGCGGGGCCAGCACCCACTCGCTGGTGATGCGCTCGCGCAGCGGCACCATCCGGTCGATCACCTCCGACCACCGCCTGCAGAAGCTCAAGGCCTACGCCGCCGTGGACTTCGGAGCCCTGCCCACGTGAGCACGTTCCTCGTCGTCGGCGAGTCGCTCGTCGACATCGTGCTGCCCTCCGACGGCAGCGCGCGGCACGACGCGGTCGGCGGGTCCTGCCTCAACGTCGCGGTCGGGCTGGCCCGTCTCGACGTGCCCACCACGCTGGTGACGCGCATCGGCGAGGACGAGCTCGGCCGGCTGGTGCTGGACCACCTCGCCGCCAGCCACGTGACCGTCGCCGAGGGGTCGGTCGTCCCCGGCGGGTCCACCTCGACCGCCACCGCGCACCTCGACGCCGACCACGCCGCGACCTACGAGTTCGACCTGGTCTGGGACCTGCCCGCCCAGGACCTGCCCGACGACGTGGTCGGCGTGCACGTCGGGTCGCTGGGCGCGGCCCTGCACCCCGGGCGCGACGCGGTCGTGGACGTCGTACGACGGGCGGCGGACGCGGACGTGTTCGTCAGCTACGACCCGAACATCCGGCCGGCGTTCCTCGACGACCCGGAGCAGGCCTGGGCCGACGTGCTCGAGATCGCCGCCCGCTCCCGGCTGGTCAAGCTGTCCGACGAGGACCTCCGCCTGCTGCGCCCCGACGTCGACGAGGCGGACGTGTGCCGCGAGCTGCTCGCCGGCGACGCCACCGAGCTGGTGATCCTCACCCAGGGGCCGCGGGGCGCGACCGCCTTCACCGAGGGCGCGACCGTCCCGGTGGAGGCGCCGCCGACCGACGTGGTGGACAGCGTCGGGGCCGGCGACTCGTTCATGGCCGCCACGCTCGCCCTGCTCGACGACTGGGGCGTCCTGGGCGGGGGCGAGGGCGCCCTGCGCGCCCTCGACGACGACCGGGTGCGGCTGCTGGTGAGCGGCGCGGCCCGGGCGGCCTCGGTCACCTGCTCGCGGCGCGGGGCTAACCCACCGACGCGTCGGGAACTGCCACCAACCTGGCCTGCGAGCTGACCTCGCGGGTCCGGCGGGCGCGGTGCGCGGTCAGCGCGTCGGCCACCACGTCGAGCACGACCGGGTCGAAGGCCATGCCCAGGTGGGAGGTGGCCACCTCGACGGTCTTGGCCTGCGGGTCCAGGCAGCTGCGCCAGTCGATGATGCCGTCGCGCCGGGAGAAGACCGAGGTGAAGTGCACGCCGCGGGCCAGCGGGATCCGGGAGTGCGCCCAGCTCTCGCGCGCGCACGCGCCGGAGGTGCAGTCCTCCCCCATCATCCGGCCGAGGCCGGCCCGCTGCAGCCGGGTCAGCACCTTGAGGTCGAACAGCAGGATCGGGTGCGCGGCGCCCGGCGCCAGGATCGGGCTGCCGAGCGTGACGATGCCGTCGACGAGGTCGGGGCGGCGGCCGGCCAGGCCCGCGGGCCATCAGGCCGCCGAGGCTGTGCCCGACGATGGTGACCTTGCGGCCCCGCTTGAGCGCGATCGCCTCGATGCGCCGCTCGAGCGACTCGGACGCCTCGAGGGTGCAGCCGACGTTGGCGTGCATCGTGGAGCGGTAGGTGCGGTAGCCCAGGCCGCGCAGGTGCCGCGACATCAGCCCCAGGCTGCCGTCGCCGGCCAGGAAGCCCGGGACCAGCACGACCGGGTCGAGCCCCTGCTCGGGAGCGCGGGTGGCGTAGGGGACGTCGCGGCGGTGCAGCCGGTCGTGCGCGCCGCGGCGGACGAACCGGGCGGCCTCGCCGACGACGCTGCCCTCGCGGGCGATCGCGCGCAGGCCGGAGGGACCGGCGAACCCGGGCGGGCACAGGAACGACCCCAGTGGCGACTCCATGGTGTGACGGTAACCACGTGAAGGTGAAATCATGCGGACCCTGCCCAGAACGTTACTTTTCCTACCCGAACGGTCAGGCGCCCCGCGGACCCCCGGGTCGGTAAACTCGCAGGTAACAAACATCCCGACGGAAGGTCCCGATGTCCAGCCCCTCGTCGCCGACCGCCGCCCAGGTCCCCGAAGGCGCCTCCCCCGAGCAGCTTCGCGCCGCTGCCGGGCGGCGTGGAGATCTGCTACCAGACCTTCGGGGACCCCACCGGCGACCCGCTGCTGCTGGTGATGGGGCTCGGCGGGCCGATGAACTGGTGGGACCCGGACTTCTGCCGCCTGCTGGCGGACCGCGGCTTCTACGTCATCCGCTACGACAACCGCGACACCGGCCGGTCCTCCCGCGTCCGCGGCACCGGCCGGGTGACCCGACGGGTCCTCGTGCAGACCTTCCTGGGCCAGCGGGCCCGGCCGCCCCGTCCGCCGTACACGATCGACGACCTGGCCGGCGACGGCTTCGGCCTCCTGGACCACCTCGGGCTCGACTCCGCCCACGTCGTCGGCATCTCGATGGGCGGCATGATCGCCCAGACGATGGCGCTGCTCCACCCCGAGCGGGTGCGGTCGCTGACCTCGATCATGTCGACCACCGGGCGCCGCACGGTCGGCTGGCAGGACCCGCGGCTGCTGCCCCGGCTGCTCGAGCGGCGCAGCAACACCCGCGAGGGGTACGTCGCGAGCTCGGTGCGCTTCTGGGCGATCATCGGCTCGCCGGCGTTCCCCGACAGCGAGGAGGCCGTCGTGGCCCGCGCCGGCGAGACGTTCGACCGCGGGGTCAGCGCCTCGGGGGTGGCGCGCCAGATGCTGGCCGTGATCAGCCAGCCCGACCGGACCCGCCGCCTGCACGAGCTCGCCGTGCCGACGCTGGTGATCCACGGGCTCAACGACAAGATGGTGCACGTCTCGGGCGGCCGCGCGACCTCCCACGCGATCCCCGGCTCCGAGCTGCTGCTGGTGCCCGGCATGGGGCACGACCTGCCCGTCCAGCTCCACGAGACGTTCGTCGAGGCGATCCGGCGGGTCGCCGACCGCGCCTGAGCTCAGTCCGTGGTGCCCGGCTCCGGGACCAGCTCGAGCATCTCGGCCATCGCGTCCTCGAGGTAGCCGATCAGGTTCCACACGTCGGGGACCATCTCCCGGCAGGCGATCAGCCCGAAGTCCAGCGAGCCGTCGTAGGAGAACAGCGTGATGTTCAGGCCGCCGGTGATGTCCGTGACGGCGGAGACCGGGTAGATCCCGTCGATCCGGGCGCCCGCGATGTAGAGCGGCAGCTGGGGCCCGGGCACGTTGCTCACGAACAGGTTGAACAGCAGGCCGGGCACGGTGGCGAGCTTGAACAGCGCCCGGGCCGCCAGGCCGGACAGCGCGGTGGGCACCAGGGCGGACAGGTCCTGGAGCAGCGAGGCGGGCACGGCGTCGAAGGCGCGCTTGGCGTCGAGCATCGACTCCCGCATGAAGCGCATGCGCTCCTCGGGGTCGGCGAGGTGCGTCGGCAGCTCGGCCAGCATCACCGAGACCTGGTTGCCGCCCGAGCCGGCCTGGTCCTCGCTGCGGATCGACACCGGGACCGCGCCGACCAGCGGGGTCTCCGGGAGCGCGTCGTGGTCGAGCAGCCACCGGCGCAGCGCCGCGGCGGTCAGCGCCATCACGACGTCGTTGACGGTCATCCCGAAGTGGTTCTTGACGGTCTTGACGTCCGCGAGCGGGAGCGAGCCGAACGAGAAGCGGCGGTGCGCGGTGATCGTGCCGTTCAACGGCGTGCGGGGCGGCTTGAGCTCGCGGGCGTCGAGCTCGGGGCGGGCCTCCTCGCCGAGGACCCGGCCGACCAGGGCGGCGGCCTCGCTGACCAGGTGGGTCCCGGGGTAGTTGCCGGCGCCGGGCAGCCGGTCGAGGTAGCGCAGCGACCGGGGCACGGTGTGCAGCAGCTCGACGGGGTTGCGCACCATCTGCCGGACGCCGCGCCCGACCAGGTTGACCGTCGAGGGCATCCGGCGCGGGACGAAGACGCTGTCCTCCGGCGGCACCGCACGCGGCTCGACGCCGAGGTCCATGATCGTCTCGAGGATCTCGGCCCCGGAGACGCCGTCGATCGCCGCGTGGTGGATCTTGGAGTAGAACGCGCCGCGACCGCCCTCGAGGCCGGTGATGACGTAGGCCTCCCACAGCGGGCGGCTCCGGTCGAGCTGCCGGGCGTGGATGCGCGCGACCTGCTCGGCGAGCTGCTCCCGGGTGCCCGGAGCGGGCAGCGCGAGCTCGCGCAGGTGGAACTCGATGTCGAAGTGCGGGTCGTCCACCCAGTAGGGACGACCGAGCCCCAGCGGCACCTCCACCAGACGCTGCCGGAGCGGCGCGGCGAGGTGCAGCCGGGGCTCGAAGACGGCCCGGACGGACTCCAGGTCGAACGTTCCACCGGGTGCGGTGGACGGGTCGAGGACGATCAGGCTGCCGACGTGACCCACCGTGGTGGGTGACTCGACGTTGAGGAACTGGGCGTCGAGCGCGGTCAGCTGCTTCATGCCTGCCAGTGTCCTCGACCCGTCACACCACTGTCACGCGGTGAGGCGCTTCCCGCTGTCGGTGTCGAACACGTGCACGTGCTCGGGGTCGGTCGTGACGTAGAGCGTCTCGCCCTTGCGGTGGTCGCGGCGGGCGTCGATGCGGATGATCACGTTGTCCGGCGTGCCCTCCGCACCGCTCGTGCCGTAGACGAAGCCGTCCGCGCCGAGCTCCTCGACGACGGTCACCTTGACCGGGATGCCCTCGCCCTCGTTGACGATCCGCCAGTTCTCCGGGCGCACGCCGAGGGTGATGTTCTCCGAGGCCTTGCTGGCCGCCTCGCGCGGGATCGGCACCTCGATCTCGCCGAGCCGGGCGTGCCCGTCGACGTTCTTGGCGCGCAGCAGGTTCATCGCGGGCGAGCCGATGAAGCCGGCCACGAACAGGTTGTCGGGCTTGTCGTAGAGGTTCAGCGGGGTGTCGACCTGCATCAGCAGGCCGTCCTTGAGCACCGCGACGCGGTCGCCCATCGTCATGGCCTCGACCTGGTCGTGGGTGACGTAGACGGTCGTGACGCCGAGACGCTGCTGGAGGGCGGCGATCTGCGTGCGGGTCGAGACCCGGAGCTTGGCGTCGAGGTTCGACAGCGGCTCGTCCATGCAGAACACCTGCGGCTGGCGGACGATCGCGCGGCCCATGGCGACGCGCTGGCGCTGACCACCGGAGAGGGCCTTGGGCTTGCGCTCGAGGTACTGCTCGAGGTCGAGGAGCTTGGCCGCCTCCTTGACGCGCGTCATGCGCTCCTCCTTCGGCACCTTGGCCATCTTGAGGGAGAACGCCATGTTGTCGGCGACCGTCATGTGCGGGTAGAGCGCGTAGTTCTGGAACACCATCGCGATGTCCCGCTCCTTGGGCGGCAGGTGGGTGACGTCGCGGTCACCGATCATGATCTTGCCGCTGGTCACCTCCTCGAGCCCGGCGAGCATCCGGAGGCTGGTGGACTTGCCGCAGCCCGAGGGCCCGACGAGGACGAGGAACTCGCCGTCCTCGATGTCGAGGTTGAGGTCGTCGACCGCGGGCCTCTCGGCTCCGGGGTACAGACGCTCTGCGTGTTCGTACTTGATGGAGGCCATGCGAGAACTTCCCTTCACCGGCAGGTACGTGCCGGACGATCCGTCGTAAAGGTGTGGTGTCGCTCACACTACCCAGATCGGGCCGGTTGGCAACGCCGCGCGGCCGCCCTGGACCGAACTCACGACGGTTCGGGCACGAACGGGCGCGGTTGCCGCTCAGTCGGGCACGACGAGCACGGCGTCCGCGCTCACGTCCACCCGGACGGGCTGGTCCTGCGCGAGCCGGGCGGCCGCCGCGCTGCCGACCTGGGCGATCACGATCTGGCCGTCGTCGAGGCGGCACTGCACCCGGGAGATGGGGCCGAGGAACGCCACCGACACCACGCGGGCGTTGGCCTCGCCGTCGGTCGCGACGCCCAGCGCCTCGGGCCGCACGAGGGCGTGCCCGGCCCCGGACTCCACGGAGCCCTCGAGCAGCGGGACGCGCGTGCCGAGCAGGGTGGCCCCGCCCCCGGACACGTCGGCCCGCAGCCGGTTGCTGAGCCCGACGAACTCCGCGACGAAGCGGGTGGCGGGCCGGGCGTAGAGCTCGGTCGGCGGCGCGATCTGGTCGAGGCGGCCGGCGTTCATGACCCCGACGCGGTCGGCGACCGCGAGGGCCTCCTCCTGGTCGTGGGTGACGAACAGGGTGGTGGTGCCGACGTCGAGCTGCACGCGCCGGATCTCGTCGCGCAGCTGCACCCGCACCTTGGCGTCGAGCGCGGACAGCGGCTCGTCGAGGAGCAGCACGGCCGGCTCGATCGCCAGCGCGCGGGCCAGCGCGACGCGCTGCTGCTGGCCGCCGGAGAGCTGGTGGGCGTAGCGGTCCTCGAACGCCGCGAGGCCGACGAGGTCGAGCATGTCGCGCGGCCCGCTGCAGGCGCTCGGCCCTTGTCCTGGCCGCGCAGCCGCAGGCCGAACGCGACGTTGTCGCGCACGGTCATGTGCGGGAAGAGGCTGTAGGCCTGGAACACCATGCCCATGTCGCGCTTGTTGGCGGGCACGTGGGTGATGTCCTCGCCGCCGACCCGGACCTCGCCCTCGTCGGCCCGGTCGAGCCCGGCCAGGATCCGCAGCGCCGTGGTCTTGCCGCAGCCCGACGGGCCGAGCAGCACGACCATCTCGCCGGGCGACGATCTCGCAGGCTCAGGCCGTCGAGGGCGTTCAGGCTGCCGTAGGTGCGGCGCAGGTCGACGAGGGAGACGCCGACGCCGGTGGAGGACGCCTCGGGTGCGCGTGGTCATTCAGGCCTCTTTCGCGGAACGGTTGCGGCGCCGCCGAGCAGGGAGAACAGCAACAGGAGCAGGGTGGCGAAGATCAGCGACGCCAGGGCGGCGGCGACCGAGACGGCGCGCGTCGCTCTTGCCGATCGCGGCGATGACGTAGGGCATCGTCTCCGGGAAGTTCAGCAGCGAGGTGAAGGTGTACTCCCCCAGCACCAGGGCCACGGTCACGAAGGTCGCCGACGGTCACGCCCGGCCGAGATGTTCGGCAGGATCACGCGCACGATCACGGTGGACCAGCCGGCCCCGAGCGAGCGGGCGGCCTCCGCCAGGGTCACGACGTTGATCGACGACAGCGCCGAGTCGATCGCCCGGTAGGAGTAGGGCAGCACCAGCACGACGTACACGAAGGTGAGCGTCAGCGCGGAGTTGCCGAAGAAGTAGGAGACCCACGCGTAGACGTTGGAGATGCCGACCACGATCACCAGCGGCGGGATGGTCAGCGGCAGCAGGCAGAGGAACTCGATGAGCCGGCGTCGCCTGCGGCACCCGCAGCCGCACCCAGATCATCGTCGGCACCAGCAGCGCGAGCATCAGCACGGTCGTGAGCAGCGCGAGCAGCAGCGAGGTGACGATCGACGGCCCGCAGCACCTCGTCCTGGACCAGCGCGCTCCAGGCCGCGCCGGTGCGGGCGCCCGTCGCGGCGTCGCGCGTGCTGAAGTCGAGCATGGAGTAGAGCGGGAGCAGGAAGAACAGCCCGAAGCACGACGTACGCCAGCGTAGCGCACCCGCGGAAGCCGCCTGGACTCGCGCGATCATCGCAGCCACCGGGAGGTGCGCCGCAGCAGCAGGGCGTAGGCGCCCATCACGATCGACGACCACGATGACCATCTCGAAGGCGAGGGCGAACGCGAGGTTCTGCCGGCCGAGCATCGACCTCGCTGGTCAGGGCGGCCCGGATGAACAGCGGCGTGATCGGCTGGCCCTGGCTGATCAGGATGGCGGCGGTCGCGTAGGCCGCGAACGCGTTGGCGAACAGCAGCAGCAGCGCGCCGAGGAACGCCGGGGTCAGCAGCGGGGCGGCGACCTGGCGCCAGTACTGCCAGGTGCTCGCGCCCAGGCTGACCGCCGCCTCACGCCACTGCGGCCGCACGCCGTCGAGCGCGGGCAGGAAGACGATCACCATCAGCGGGATCTGGAAGTAGGTGTAGACGAGGATCAGGCCCGGCAGGGCGTAGAGCCAGCCGTCGCCGTAGATGTCGATGCCCGAGGGTGGCGAGCAGCGCCTTGGTGACGATGCCCGCTGAAGCCCAGCGTCGCGATGAACGCGAAGGCCAGGGAGAGCGCCGCCGAACTGCGCCAGCACGCCCGCCGCCGCCGTGACCGACGCGGCGCACCAGGCTGGTCGGCGGCCGCGTGACGATCAGGTAGGCCAGGAAGGCGCCGAGCACCGCGCCGACGACCGCGCTGACGCGCCGGAGAGCACCACGCTCTTCCACAGCACCGTGAGCAGCGTGCTCGGAGAAGAGCGCCTGTGATGTTGACCAGGCTGAACCGGCCGTCCTCCTGGAAGGCGCCGACGACCACCGTGATCGTCGGCGCCAGCAGGAAGACCAGCAGGTAGACCAGGAACGGGAGCAGTCCCGCCCAGGGCGCGGCCTTCGACAGCTTCCTGCACTGTCAGCCGATGGCCTTCGCCCAGTTCTCGGACAGGTAGGCGGCTGCCTTCTCGGTCTGCGGGATCGTCGGGGTCACCGACGAGCCGTTGACCGGCGGCAGGGCGTCGTACGCCGCCTTGTCGATCGTGCCGGCCTTGACCATCGCGTCGGCCCGGACCGGACGGGCGCCGCCGCCCAGCCAGAGGTTCTGGCCGTCGTCGGAGTAGAGGAACTCCTCCCACAGGCGGGCGGCCGCCGGGTGCGGGGCGTCCTTGTTGATGGCCTGGTAGTAGTAGCCGGCGACGACGGCGTTCTCCGGGACGACCACCTTCCAGCTGGGGAGCTTGGCGGTCTCGGCGGCGTTCAGGTAGTCCCAGTCGATGACGACGGGCGTCTGGCCCGACTCGATCGTCGCCGGGTCGGGGTCGACGGGCACGAAGTTGCCGGCCTTCTTGAGCTTCGCCGAAGTAGTCGACGCCGGGGGCGATGTCGTCGGCCGAGCCGCCGTTGCCGATCGAGGCCATCATCACGCCGCTGAACGCGGCGCCGGCCTGCGGTCGGGTCACCGTTGAGGGCGACCTTGCCCTTGAACTCCGGAGCCCATCAGGCTGTCGAGGCCGGTCACCTCGGGCACCTTCTTGGAGTCGTAGCCGATCGACATGTAGCCGCCGTAGTCGTTGATCCAGGCGCCGTCCGCGTCCTTGAAGTCGTCGGCGACGTCGTCCCAGGTGGCGACCTTGTACTTCGCGAACAGCGCGGTGTTGGCGAGCGCCACGGACTGGCCGAGGTCGAACACGTCGGGGGCGCGGTCGGTGCCCTTGAGGGACTTGGCCGCGTTGATCTCGTCCTGGCTGGCCGCGGCGGGCTGGGCGGAGGTGAGCTTGATCTTGGGGTACTTGTCCTGGAACGCCTTGATGATGTTGCCGTAGTTGGCCCAGTCCGGCGGCAGGGCGATGACGTTGAGCGCGCCCTCCTTCTCCGCCGCCTTCACCAGGGCGTCCATGCCGCCCAGGTCGTCGGCCGAGGTCGCCGTCGCGGCGTCGGACGACGCCGCTCGAGCTCGTTGTCCTTCGGCGGTGGGGAGCACGCGGCGAGCGCGGTCACGCTCAGCGCGGCGACGAGCGAGACACGCAGGATGGATCTGGCCATACGGCACCTCCGGCAATTTCGTGGCGGGACTGTGTTCCCCCTCCCGCAACGTAGCCGAACTTCTGCCCCAAGAGGCCCTTCCGTCGAGCCAAATCTTCGAGGGTGTCCGATGAGCGACGGATGTCCGGGGCGTGGCCGGACGGCGACGGGTCAGCGACCGGACAGGCCGAGGCGCCGGGTCAGGCTCTGGCCGGGCGGTCCCTTGCGCTGGACGTGCACCGAGCCCATCAGCGCGAACCCGCGCAGGCGTACGACGGGACCGCCCAGCTCGGCGTCGTACGGGACGCGCGGCCGCTGCTCGGTGAACTCCCCCATCACGCCCGCGCCCTGCGACCACGACCGACGTGCCGGCGTTGACGATGACCTTGACCTCGCCCATCACCGCGCTGGCGTTGATGGTCACCTCGTTGCTCTCGAACTGCGCCTGCCGGAGGTCGAGCACGACGCTGCCCATCAGCGCGAAGGCGCTGTGCTGGTCCTCGACGACCCAGGCGCCGACGCGCTTGGTCTCGGACATGATCGCCAGCGACCCCGAGTAGCGCGCACCGGTCGGCTGCCCGAGGGGAACCGGCCGCGGGGCGGTCGCCGGCGGCCCGGCCCGCCACCGGCAGGTCGACGGTGATCGGCACCAGCTCCCCGTAGGTCTTGGCGGCGTACGTCGCCTCGAGCCGCTGGT
This sequence comes from uncultured Actinomycetota bacterium, assembly GCA_963778095.1. GTDB lineage: Bacteria > Actinomycetota > Actinomycetes > Propionibacteriales > Nocardioidaceae > Nocardioides_B. Next base: position 275,958 of record CAVZTB010000012.1, read on the forward strand.
CGAGCTCGTCGAGGTCGATGCGGCCCTCGCCGGCGGCCTGGCGCAGCACCTCGGCCACCTTGTGCCGGTCCTCGTCGGAGATCCGCAGGCGGCTCGGGTCCGGGCTCTGTCCCACCATGCGCCCATTGAACCACCGTGGACTAGCCTCGGGACGCCCCTGATCTCCCCCGTTCACCCTGCCGAGGAGCACATCCGGTGAGTGCCGACGCCCCGATGGAAGACGACTTCCGCTACTCCGACCTGCTGCCCACGGGACGCGACGAGACGCCGTACCGGCTGCTCACCACCGAGGGCGTCAGCACCTTCGAGGCGGGCGGGCGCACGTTCCTCCAGGTCGAGCCCGTCGGCGCTGCGGCTGCTCACCGCCGAGGCGATGCACGACATCGCGCACTTCCTGCGGCCCGCGCACCTCGCGCAGCTGCGCCGGATCATCGACGACCCCGAGGCCAGCGGCAACGACCGCTTCGTGGCGCTCGACCTGCTCAAGAACGTCAACATCTCCGCCGGCGGCGTGCTGCCGATGTGCCAGGACACCGGCACCGCGATCGTGATGGGCAAGAAGTCCGAGGGCGTGCTCACCGGCGCCGACGACGCCGAGTGGATCAGCCGCGGCGTCTACGACGCCTACACCAAGCTCAACCTGCGCTACTCCCAGCTGGCGCCGCTGACGATGTGGGACGAGAAGAACACCGGCACCAACCTGCCGGCGCAGATCGAGCTCTACTCGACGCCCGGTCGACGGACGCGAAGCCCGAGTACAAGTTCCTCTTCATGGCCAAGGGCGGCGGCTCGGCCAACAAGTCGTTCCTCTTCCAGGAGACCAAGGCGGTCCTGAACCCCAAGCGCATGCTGGAGTTCCTCGACGAGAAGATCCGCTCGCTCGGCACGGCCGCCTGCCCGCCGTACCACCTGGCCGTGGTGATCGGCGGCACGACGGCGGAGTTCGCGCTGAAGACCGCGAAGTACGCCTCGGCGCACTACCTCGACAACCTCCCGACCGAGGGCATCGCCTGGACGCGCACGGGTTCCGCGACCTCGAGCTCGAGGAGGAGGTCTTCAAGCTGACCCAGTCGTTCGGGATCGGCGCGCAGTTCGGCGGGAAGTACTTCTGCCACGACGTGCGCGTCGTGCGGCTGCCCCGGCACGGCGCGTCGTGCCCGGTCGCGATCGCGGTGTCCTGCTCGGCCGACCGGCAGGCGCTCGGCAAGATCACCGCCGAGGGCGTCTTCCTCGAGGAGCTCGAGACGCGACCCGGCGCAGTACCTGCCCGGACACGACCGACGAGCACCTCGAGCCGAGCGACGTCGTGCAGATCGACCTCAACCGGCCGATGGCCGAGATCCGCGCCGAGCTGTCGAAGCACCCGGTCAAGACCCGGCTGTCGCTGACCGGACCGCTGGTCGTCGCGCGCGACATCGCGCACGCCAAGATCCAGGAGCTGCTCGACGCGGGCGGCGAGATGCCGCAGTACCTCAGGGACCACGCGGTCTACTACGCCGGACCGGCCAAGACGCCCGAGGGCTACGCGTCCGGCTCGTTCGGGCCGACGACGGCCGGCCGGATGGACTCCTACGTCGACGCGTTCCAGGCCGCCGGCGGCTCGATGGTCATGCTGGCCAAGGGCAACCGCTCGGCCAAGGTCACCAAGGCCTGCCAGGCGCACGGCGGCTTCTACCTCGGCTCCATCGGCGGCCCCGCGGCCCGGCTCGCGCAGGACTGCATCAAGCACGTCGAGGTGCTGGAGTACCCCGAGCTCGGCATGGAGGCGGTCTGGAAGATCGAGGTCGAGGACTTCCCCGCGTTCATCGTCGTCGACGACAAGGGCAACGACTTCTTCGCCGAGACCGCCAAGCCCGTCGCCCTCACCATCCGCACCCGCTCCGCCGAGCCCGCCTGACTCGTTGAGCCCGAGCCCCGTGGCTGGCGTCGACCCTCGGAGAGCTCCGCAGGCGACGCACAGACCCGGCTGACGGTGCCACGCACGTACTGAGGCCCGGGTCAACGAGGAGGATGGGGGGCATGGAGTACGTCGAGGTGGCGCGGGCGCAGAGCGAACGCGGCGAGGTGGTGCTGCGCGAGCGGCACGACCCGGACGACCCGCAGGCGGTGCCGGTCCTGGAGCTGCGCGTGAACGGCGTGTTCGTGATGGACACCGCACGAGACGTCGACCGAGCGCCGGCTCGCGACCGCCGCGCTCGCGCACGTCGAGGGCCCCCGCACCGTGGTCGTCGGCGGCCTCGGGCTGGGCTTCACCGTGCACGAGGTGCTCGCCGACCACGCCGTCGAGCGCGTCGTCGTGGTCGAGATCGAGGACGCCCTGGTGCGGTGGATGCGGGACGGGACCATCCCGCACGGCCCAGCGCTGCTCGCCGACGAGCGGCTGCACGTCGTCGTCGCCGACATCCGGGTGGCGATGCAGGAGGCGACGCCCGTCGGCCTACGACCTGGTGCTGCTCGACGTCGACAACGGTCCGGGCTACCTCGTCTACGCCGACAACGCGTCCGTCTACGAGCGGGACTTCCTCGCGCAGGTGGCGAAGGCGCTGCGCCCCGGAGGCGCCCTGCTGGTCTGGTCGTCCGACGAGGCTCCCGACCTGGCCGAGGCCATGCGGTCGGTGTTCGGGGAGGTCACCCCGATCCCGTACGACGTGACCCTGCTGCACCAGGGCGGCGGGACGCGCGAGGAGCGCTACTGGCTCTACCTCGCCCGGCGGGATGCGGCACCGGCGACTGGGTAACGTCGCAGGTATGGACGGCTTCCGCATCGAGCACGACAGCATGGGCGAGGTCGAGGTCCCGCGGGACGCGCTGTGGCGGGCCCAGACCCAGCGGGCGGTCGAGAACTTCCCGATCAGCGGCACCCGGCTCGAGGGCGAGCACGTCGACGCGCTGGCCCGGGTCAAGGCGGCCGCCGCCAAGGTCAACGCCGCCTCGGCGTGATCACCGAGGAGCAGGCCCGGGCGATCCGCGACGCCGCCGCCGAGATCGTCGACGGGCAGCACGCCGACGCGTTCCCGGTCGACGTCTTCCAGACCGGCTCCGGCACCTCGTCGAACATGAACATGAACGAGGTGCTCGCCTCGCTCGCGGCCCGCGCCGGCGTCGACGTGCACCCCAACGACCACGTCAACGCCAGCCAGTCCAGCAACGACACCTTCCCGACGTCGATCCACGTCGCCGCCGACCACCGCCACCGTGCAGCAGCTGGTGCCGGCCCTCGACCACCTGGCGACGGCGCTGGAGGCCAAGGCGAGCGAGTTCGCCGACGTGGTGAAGTCGGGCCGCACGCACCTGATGGACGCGACACCGGTGATGCTCGGCCAGGAGCTCGGCGGCTACGCCGCCGCGATGCGCTACGGCATCGAGCGGCTCGAGGCGACCCTGCCGCGGGTCGCGGAGCTGCCGCTCGGCGGCACGGCGGTCGGCACCGGGATCAACACCCCGCAGGGGTTCGCGGCCGCGGTCATCGAGGAGCTCGCGACCACGCACCGGCCTGCCGTTCACCGAGGCCCGCGACCACTTCGAGGCGCAGGGCGCCCGCGACGGGCTGGTCGAGCTGTCGGGGCAGCTGCGCACGGTCGCGGTCGGCCTCACCAAGATCTGCAACGACCTGCGCTGGATGGCGTCGGGGCCGCGCACCGGGCTGGCCGAGATCAACCTGCCCGACCTGCAGCCGGGGTCGAGCATCATGCCCGGCAAGGTCAACCCGGTGCTGCCCGAGGCCACGCTGATGGTCTGCGCCCAGGTGATCGGCAACGACACCGCGGTGACCGTGGCCGGCGCCAGCGGCAGCTTCGAGCTCAACGTGATGATGCCGGTGCTGGCCCGCAACCTGCTGGAGTCGGTGCGGCTGCTCTCGACCAGCAGCCGGCTGCTCGCCGACCGGTGCGTCGCCGGGATCACGGCCAACGTGGACCGGATGCGGACCTACGCCGAGTCGTCACCGTCGGTGGTCACGCCGCTGAACCGCTACCTCGGCTACGAGAACGCCGCCAAGGTCGCCAAGCAGGCGCTCGCGGAGGAGAAGACCATCCGCGAGGTGGTGCTCGAGCAGGGGTACGTCGAGCGGGGCGACCTCACCGAGGCGCAGCTGGACGAGGCGCTCGACGTGGCGAGCATGACCCACCCGTAGGCGGGCGGCCCGCTCAGTACCAGTTGTGGCCCTGCTTGAAGGACCAGGCGCCGCAGGGGGTGCCGTAGCTGCCCTTGATGTAGCCGAGACCCCAGCGGATCTGGGTGGCGGCGTTGTTCTCCCAGTCGGAGCCGGCCGAGGCCATCTTCGAGCCGGGCAGCGCCTGCGGGATGCCGTAGGCGGACGACGACGGGTTGTCGGCGTGGATGTTCCAGCCGCTCTCGCTCATGTAGAGGGAGTCGAGGCAGGAGAACTGGTCGCTGCCGAAGCCGAACTGGGACAGCATCGCGCGGGCGATCGTGCGCGGGTCCTGGCTGCTGAGGTCCTCGGTCTGGGTGACCTGGCCGCCGGAGTCCTGGTTGAGCGCGGACTTCTTCACGGCGTCGACCGCGGTGCGACGGTCCGAGCGGGACGCGGTGCGCGACCGGTCGCCGAGGGACTCGGCGGCGTCCGCGGCGGGTGCGGTCGGGTGCCGGCGGAGGTGGCGGTCGAGGGCGCGGACTGGCCGAGCTTCGCGGAGGCCAGGGCCGCCGCGGCGGCGTTGCCGGGGCCCTCGGCCTGCATCACGATGCCGGACGACACGGCGATGCCGGTCGCGGCGACCGCAACGCCCGAGAACAGCACGGACTTGCGGATGCCCTTCTTCAGGGTCGGTTCGGCCAGGGGGCCACGGTGCTTCGGGACGTACGACTCACGTCGGGGCACAGAGGAACTCACAGACGTCGACTACACGGGACAGCGCCGCGTCAGACCCCCGACATGACCGCGACGAAGTCACCCACTGTCCAAGATCGGGCGGGGATGTGCAAACCAGACATCGGCGTGTCGGGACAGACCCCGACACACCTGTGCATTGTGTGACTTATGTGACCTCAGTGGCGTCGGAGCCAGGCCGCGGTCGCCGCCGGCAGTCCTCCGTCGACGAGGTCGTCGCTGGTGAGGAGTACGTCGTACCCCGTCGGCAGGTCCGCATGCGCCGCCGACACGTTCACGATGACGGCCAGCCCGGGCTCGCGGGTGAAGCCGAGGACGCCGTCGGGCAGGTCGAGCCAGGTCAGCGACCCGTCGCCGAAGCCGGGCGTCTCGCGGCGCAGCCGCAGCGCCGACCGGTACAGCTCGAGCATCGAGGCCGGGTCGCCCGACTCGGCCTCCGCGGTGAGCGGCGCCCAGTCCGCCGGCTGCGGCAGCCACGGGGCGGCGTCGGCGCCGTCGGGGCTGAAGCCGTAGGGCGACGCGGTGCCGGACCACGGGATCGGCACCCGGCAGCCGTCGCGGCCCCGCTCGGTGTGCCCGGAGCGCTCCCAGGTGGGGTCCTGGAGCGCGGACTCGGGCAGGTCCTCCACCTCGGGGAGACCGAGCTCCTCGCCCTGGTAGACGTAGGCACCGCCGGGCAGCCCCAGGGTCAGCAGCACCGCCGCCCGCGCCCGGCGGGTGCCCAGCGCGAGGTCGGCCTCCTGGCCGGACAGGCCGCGCAGCGGGTGGCTCGCCGCCACCTGGTCGCGGGCGTAGCGGGACACGTGCCGGGTCACGTCGTGGTTGGACAGCACCCACGTGGACGGCGCACCGACGGAGTCGAGCACGTCGAGGGTCTCGGTGGCGGCGTGCCGGAGCGACCGCGCGTCGAACGGCGAGACGAGGTAGGGGAAGTTGAACGTCGTGTGCAGCTCGTCGCCCCGCACGTAGCGGGCCAGCCGCTCCGGCTCGTCGACCCAGGCCTCGGCCACGAAGATCCGGGGCGGGTCGTAGGAGTCGGCCACCTTGCGCCAGGCGCGGTAGACGTCGTGCACCTCGTCGCGGTCCCAGAACGGGTGCGGCTGCCACGGCGAGCGCTGGAGCACGCCGTCGACCTCCACGGGCTCGCGCGGCCACTCCATCTCCTGGGCGTCGGGCAGGCCGGGCTCCTTGAACAGCGAGTGCGCCACGTCGATGCGGAAGCCGTCGACGCCGCGGTCGAACCAGAAGCGCAGCGTCTGCTCGAAGTCCGCGTGGACCTCGGGGTTCTCCCAGTTGAAGTCGGGCTGCTCGGGCGCGAACAGGTGGAGGTACCACTCCCCCGGCGTCCCGTCGGGCTCGGTGACCCGGTGCCACGCCGGCCCGCCGAACACGCTCTTCCAGCCGTTGGGCGGCTCGGAGCCGTCGGGCCCGGAGCCCGGCCGGAACACGTAGCGGTCCCGCTCCGGCGAGCCGGGGCCGGCCCGCAGCGCCTCGGCGAACCAGGGGTGCTGGTCCGAGCTGTGGTTGGGGACGATGTCGAGCAGCACCCGGAGGCCGTGCTCGTGGGCCTCGGCGAGCAGCGCCTCGGCGTCCTGCAACGAGCCGAAGCGCGGCTCCACGTCGCGGTAGTCCGACACGTCGTACCCCGCGTCGGCCATCGGGGAGGGGTACCACGGGTTGACCCAGATGGCGTCGACCCCGAGGTCGGCCAGGTAGGGCAGCCGCGACCGGATGCCGGCGATGTCACCGAGGCCGTCGCCGTCCCCGTCGGCGAAGCTGCGGATGTAGACCTGGTAGATGACGGCGTCGCGCCACCAGTTCTCGGGGTCGTCGAGGGGCATGGCTCATACGTACACCAGCCGGGCCGCCCCGAAACGTCGCAGCGCCCCGCCACCGGGACGGTGACGGGGCGCTGCGGCGTGCTGGGTGGTGCTGGGCTACTTCACGCCACCGGCGGTCAGGCCGCTGACGATGCGACGCTGGAAGGCGAGCACCATGATGATCAGCGGGATCGTGAGGATCACGCCGGCCGCCATCTGGCTGCCCACCGGGATGTCGCGTCCGGTCTTGCCCTGGAACTGCGAGATCGCCACGACCGCGGTGAAGAAGTCCGACTTGTTGGTCATGGTCAGGGCGATGATGAACTCGTTCCACGCGGCCACGAACGCGATGATCGCGGTCGTGAAGACGCCGGGTGCGGCGAGCGGGATGATGATCTTGCGGAACGCCTGCCACTGCGTGCAGCCGTCGACCATGGCGGCCTGCTCGAGCTCCTGCGGCATCTGCCGGAAGAACGCGGTCAGGTTCCAGACCGACAGCGGCAGCGCGAACGACATGCTCGGCAGGATCAGCGCCTGGTAGGTGTTGATCCAGCCGATGTCGGTGAAGATCTTCAGCAGCGGGACGACCAGCGCGATGCCCGGGAACATCGACGTCGCGATGATCGCGCTCAGGGCGAGGTTCTTGCCCCGGAAGTCGAGCCGGGCCAGTGCGTAGGCGGCGAAGATGCCGATGATCAGCACCGCCACCGTGGTGACGCCCGCGACGATGATGCTGTTGACCAGCGCACGGGTGAAGTTGTTCACCGGGTCGAAGACCGCCGAGTAGTTCTCGAACGACGGCGGCGACGGCAACGCCGACATCTCGAAGATCTCCGCCGACTTGCGCAGGCTGGACACGATCATCCAGTAGAACGGCGCGAGGCAGTAGATGATGATCAGCGCGATGCCGGCGTAGACCGCGAACTTCTTGGCCCGGTCACCGCCGGCGGTGGCGGGCTTGACCTTGCGCGGCGGCGGGGCGTCGGCGACCTTGTTGTCCGCCTGGCTCGAGGCCGAGGGTGCCTCGGTGCTCATGGCCTGTCTCCCTTCGCGACGCTGCGACCGATCTTGGATCGTTTCTGGCCCTTCACCTTCGGCGCTCCGGGTCGCCGCGTCACCGATCACGTCGGCGCCGAGCAGCTTGATGAACGCGAACGCGACGATCACCAGGTAGATGAACAGCAGCACGGAGTACGCCGCCGCCGGTCCGTATCTGGTGTTGACGCTCTCCTGTTGAGCGAGGATCGACAACGTCTCCACGCTCGGTTTGCCCTTGCCGATCAGGACGTAGGGCAGGTCGAACATCCGCAGGTTGTCGAGGATGCGGAACAGCACGGCCACCAGCAGCGCCGGCTTCACCAGCGGCAGCGTGATGTGCAGGAAGGAGTTCCACGCGCTGGAGCCGTCGATCTTGGCGGCCTCGTAGACCTCCTCGGGGATGACCTGGAGGCCGGCGAGGACCAGCAGGCCGATGAACGGCGCCGTCTTCCAGGTGTCCGCGATGATCACGGCCATCTGGGCCTGGAAGCCGTCGGTCGACCACAGGACCTGCTTGCCGAGGACCTCGTTGGCGACGCCGTTGGCGTTGAAGATCCACTTCCAGAGGACGGCCGACACGACGGTCGGGATCGCCCACGGGACGAGGATGCTGGCCCGGATCAGGCTGCGGCCCTTGAACGCGCGGTTCATGATCAGCGCCATCGCGACGCCGATGATGACCTCGATGATGACGCAGACGACGGTGAAGAAGGTGGTGACGTAGAAGGCGTTCCAGAACCGGTCGGCGCTCGCGCCGCTGAAGATCGCCGTGTAGTTCTTGAGGCCGTTGAACTGGTCGCCCTCGATCGCGAAGCCGTTCGCGTCGAGGCCGCCGGTCGTGTAGAAGGACTGCCGGATGCCCGCGAGGATCGGCAGGCCGATCACCAGGACGAGCACCAGGAACGTCGGGGACAGCATGAACGCCGCCAGCCGGCCCTGTCCCTCGTCAGGGGACTTCCACTCCTTGACCTTCTTGGGGTTCTTGGATCCCGCCGGGGCGGGCGCTGCAACTGCCATGTTCCCTCCTAGGTCGTGCGGTGGGGCGACGGTCCGACCACTGGTCAGGACCGCCACCCCACCGACACGGACGCTTCATGCGAGTTGGCGCAGGATCACTTCGCGGTGATCTCCTCCAGCTGAGGACTGCAGGCCCTTGAGGGCGTCGGCCGAGCTCTTCGTGCCGGTCAGGGCCGCGTAGGCGGCGTCCTGGATGGCGGTGGAGGCATCGCCGTAGCGGACCACCTTCGGCCGCGGGACCGCGTTGTTGATCGAGTCGCGCAGCGTCGGCAGGTACGGGTACTTCTCGATGAGCGCCTTGTCGTCGTACAGCGACGCGATCGTCGGCGCCTGACGACGCGAGCGTCGAGGTTCTTGCTTCTGACGCTCCTCGCTCGTCATGAACTTGATGAAGTCCAGCGCGCTCTTCTTGTGCTTGGAGTACGTCGAGATGCCGAAGTTGTGGCCACCGAGGCTGGAGGCACCGGGACCGTCGAGGCCCGGGCAGCGGCGCGACGGCGAACTTGCCCTTCACCTTGGTGCCCTCGTCGCCGTTGGCCAGGTTGTACTGGTAGGGCCACTGGCGCTGGAAGATGAGCTTGCCGGCCTGGAAGGCCATGCGGCCCTCCTCCTCCTTGTAGGTGATGGCCTCCTTGGGGATGTACCCCTCCTTGAAGCCGTTCGCCAGGAAGTCCAGGCCCTTGATGGCCTCGGGGGTGTCGACGTCCGGCTTGCCGTTGTCGTCGGTGACCACACCGCCGGCACCGTTGATGACCTCGGAGGCGTTCACGGTGAGGCCTTCGTACTTCTCGAACTGACCGGCGTAGCAGCCGACGCCCTTGCCCTGCGGCGTCGCCTGGATCTTCTTGCAGTCGTCGATCATGCTCCTGCCACGTCTTCGGCGGGCTCGGCGATGCCGGCGGCCTTCAGCAGGTCGGTGCGGTAGTAGAGCATGCCGCCGTCGGAGGTCGACGGGGCCGCGTACAGCTTGCCGAGGTACTTCGTGGTGTCGACGACCGGCTTCAGGCATCTGGTCGAGCGGGAACTCGTTCTCGGGCAGCGGGATGATGACCCGGTTGGCCGCGAACTCGGAGGTCCACACCACGTCGGTGGACGAGGACGTCGTAGGCGTCGGACTTGGTCTGGGCGTTCTGGATCATCTTCTCGCGCTGCGAGTCGGCGTCCTGCGGAAGCTCGATCAGCCGGGCCTTCTCGTCCGGGTGGTCCTTGTTCCAGTCGTCGAGGACGCCCTGGACGAAGCCCGAGGTGTCCTTGCCCTGGACCAGGGTGATCGGGCCGGTGCCTTCGATCTTCGTGGAGGAGGATGAGGAGCTGTCGTCCCCACCACCCCCACAGGCGGCCAGCCCGAAGAATGTGGTGGCTGCCACCGCGACAGCCATTGCCTTGCGCCGCATGTGCGGCTCCCTTCGCTCGTGTCGGGTGCGCACCCGGGCATGACATGTGATGGCGACCACACCAGGTGAACAGGCTTTTTCTACCGCGCGCCCGCCCGGGTGTCCACGACATGCGGTCCGGCACGGTTCCCGGCGGGTCGGTTTGTCCACGGGTCGAGACGAGGGCTCTCACCTGGGCACATACACGCCCGAACGAAGATTCTTCCTGCCCGGACCCGCCCGGACGGGTGTCACGGCCGTCCCAGCAGCCCCGGACGACACGATCGGCCGACCCCTCCCCCGGTTTGTCGTACGACGGAGGGGCCGGCCGAGTCCGGATCGTTACAGGACGACGCTCTCCAGCATCTCCGTCACGAGGGCCGCGATGGGCGAGCGCTCCGACCGGGTGAGCGTCACGTGCGCGAACAGCGGGTGCCCCTTGAGCTTCTCCACGACCGCGACGACCCCGTCGTGCCGGCCGACCCGCAGGTTGTCGCGCTGGGCCACGTCGTGGGTCAGCACCACCTTGGAGTTGGCCCCGATCCGGGACAGCACGGTGAGCAGCACGTTGCGCTCGAGGGACTGCGCCTCGTCGACGATCACGAAGGCGTCGTGCAGCGACCGGCCCCGGATGTGGGTCAGCGGGAGCACCTCGAGCATGCCGCGGTCGAGGACCTCGTCGATCACGTCGGGCGTGGTGAGCGCGCCGAGCGTGTCGAAGACCGCCTGGCCCCAGGGCGACATCTTCTCGTTCTCGTTGCCGGGCAGGTAGCCGAGCTCCTGGCCGCCGACCGCGAACAGCGGGCGGAAGACGACCACCTTCTTGTGCTGGCGGCGCTCCATGACGGCCTCGAGGCCGGCGCACAGGGCCATCGCGGACTTGCCGGTGCCCGCCCGGCCGCCGAGCGAGACGATCCCGACCTCGGGGTCGAGGAGCAGCTCCAGGGCGATCCGCTGCTCGGCGGAGCGGCCGTGGACGCCGAACGCGGCGGCGTCCCCGCGGACCAGGTGGACCTGCTTGTCGGCCTTGACCCGGCCGAGGGCGCTGCCCCGGTCGGAGAGCAGCACCAGACCGGTGTGGCAGGGCAGCCCGCGTGCCTCCTCGAGGTCGAGCACCCCGTCGTCGTACAGCTCGTCGAGGTCGGCCGCGGCCACCTCGAGCTCGGTCATCCCGGTCCAGCCGGACTCGGCGGCGAGCTCGGCGAGGTACTCCTGGGCGTCGAGGCCGACCGCGGACGCCTTGATCCGCATCGGCAGGTCCTTGGAGACCAGGGTGACCTCGTAGCCCTCCTCCGCCAGGTTGTTGGCGACCGCGAGGATGCGCGAGTCGTTGTCGCCCAGCCGGAAGCCGGACGGCAGCGAGGTGGGGTCCGTGTGGTTGAGCTCGACGCGGATCGTGCCGCCGGCGTCGCCGACCGGGACGGGCTCGTCGAGGCGGCCGTGCAGCACCCGCAGCTCGTCGAGGGACGCGCAGCGCGGCGCGGGCGAAGTACCCGAGCTCGGGGTGGTTGCGCTTGCCCTCCAGCTCGGTGATGACCACCACCGGCAGGACGACCTCGTGCTCCTCGAAGCGGCCGAGCGCGCCGGGGTCGGCCAGCAGGACGCTGGTGTCGAGGACGTAGGTCCTGGTGCCGGGCCGCGGTGCGGCCGCGCGGGCGCGGCGCCGGGTCGTGGTGGTGCTCGTGGTGGACCCGTTCGAAGACGAGGTGGAGCTCTCTGATTGCAGCCACGGTTACCCCTCGCAGACCGACACGCGCACTCGCGCCCGGTCCTGTTAGATCACTCTGACGGACCGGGACCGGGCCCGAGCGTCCGAGTGCGGACGTCCGGATCTCTGGTGTCGAGCTAGGTCGTGAGTACTCACGAACGGGCCTCCCGAGACGCCGGGCTTCCCCACCTGGCGTCCCTGGAAAAGTAAGCCTGCCGCGGCGTCGATCCGGGGCGACACGCCAGCACGCGGGATGACGGCTGGGTTAAGAACGCGGGCGGCCGGGGCTCAGGCGCCGAACCGTGCGCTCGCGCTCGGCGTAGGCCCGCACGGCGCGCAGGAAGTCCACGCGCCGGAAGTCCGGCCAGTAGGCCTCGCAGAAGTAGAACTCGCTGTGCGCGCTCTGCCAGAGCAGGAACCCGCCGAGCCGCTGCTCCCCCGAGGTGCGGATCACCAGGTCGGGGTCGGGCTGGCCCTTGGTGTAGAGGTGCTCGCCGATGTGCTCGACGTCGAGGATCTCGGCGAGCTCCTCGATCGACGTGCCGCGGGAGGCGTGCTCCTGGAGCAGCGACCGGACCGCGTCGGCGATCTCGCGGCGGCCGCCGTACCCGACGGCGATGTTGACGATGACGCCGTCGATGTCGCGAGGTCTCGTCGGCGGCCTCCTTGAGCTTGCGGGCCGTCTCGGCGGGCAGCAGGTCGAGGGCGCCGACCGGGTTGAGCCGCCAGCGGCCCTCGGCGGCGAGGCTGGCGACGACCTCCTCGATGATCACCAGCAGCCGGCTGGAGCTCCGCCGCGGGCCGGTTGAGGTTGTCGGTGGAGAGCAGCCACAGCGTGACCACCTCGACGCCGAGGTCCTCGCACCACTCGAGCAGCGGCGAGATGTTGGCCGCACCGGCACGGTGGCCGTGCTCGGCGTCCTGCCCGACCGCCTTGGCCCAGCGCCGGTTGCCGTCGAGCATCACGCCCACGTGCTTGGGCACCCGGTCGGGCGGGAGACGACGGGCGAGGCGTGCTTCGTAGGCCGGGTAGAGCACCCGGCGGAGCCCGCTCTTCCAGTCCGCCACGGTGAGCAACCTTACTCGGGCCGGGCGAGGGTGCGATGCCCTCCACGCCGCTACCTTTGGGTGATGAGCCCCCGCACCGAACGACTCGTCACCGCCACCGCCGGTGTCACCGAGCGCATCGGCGAGCAGGTGCGCGAGACCCTCGACGAGGTCAAGCCCAGGCTGCGCGGCTGGATGCACGCCGCGAGCGCGCCGCTGACGCTCGCCGCCGGCATCGTCCTGGTGGTGCTGTCCCCCACCGCGACGACCCGCATCGGGTCCGCCGTCTTCGCGACCTCGGCGCTGGTGCTGTTCACGGTGTCCGGGATCTACCACCGCGGGACCGTGGAGCCCGCGCGTGTGGCTGTTCCTGCGGCGGTTCGACCACGCCAACATCTTCCTGCTCATCGCCGGCATCCTACACGCCGTTCACGCTGCTCCTGCTGCACGGCACCGACCGGATCGTGCTGCTGAGCGTCGTGTGGACCGGCGCCGTCCTGGGCGTGCTGTTCCGGGTGTTCTGGAACGACGCCCCGCGCTGGCTCTACACGCCGATCTACATGGCGCTGGGCTGGGCCGCGGTCTTCTACTTCGGCGACTTCGTGCAGCACGCCAGCACCGCCGTGATCGTGCTGATGGTGGTCGGCGGCGGGCTCTACACGCTCGGCGGCGTGGTCTACGGCTTCAAGCGGCCGAACCCGTTCCCGCGCTGGTTCGGCTTCCACGAGGTGTTCCACACCCTGACGATCGCGGCCTTCGCCGCGCACTACGTCGGCGTGTCGATCGCGACGTACTCCCTGCGCTGAGCCTCAGCGGGCGCAGCAGCGCCGCCAGGTCGGCCGGCTCGGTGACCGGTCGGTCGCAGACCATGCCCCGGCAGACGTACGCCGCGGCGCGCCCGTCGACGAGGCCACGCCCGTCGAGCAGCGGCACCGTCCGGGGCCGTCGGTCTCGCCGGCGCGGCGCGACGGCGACCACGACCACGAGCCCGGGGCTCGCGGAGGCCCGGGCGACCCGGGCCAGCTCGTCGCGCGCGTCGCCGGGGTCGCCGACCACGGCGACCTCGAGCGGGCCGGCCAGCGCCGCCTCGGCCGCGGCCAGCGACCAGCCGGCGAACCGCGGCGACCCGCTCGGCCAGCGTGCGCACGTTGCGCAGCGCGCCCTCGGCGGCGTCCCGGTGCCGCCCGGACCCGGTCACGGCGGCGTAGCCGAGCAGCGCGTGCACCAGCGCGGACTGCCCGGACGGGCTGGCGTTGTCGGACGGGTCGCGCGGCCGGGACAGCAGCCGCTCCGCGTCGTCCGCGGTGTCGAAGAAGCCGCCGTCGCCCGCGGCGAACCGGTCGAGCGCGACGTCCAGCAGGGTGCCGGCGGTCGGCGAGCCAGGTCGCGTCGCCGGTGGCCGGACAGCAGCGCGAGGGCCCCGTGCGCGACGCAGGCGTAGTCCTCCAGGACCCCGGCGTGCCGGCCGACCGACCCGTCGCGGGAGACCCGGCGCAGGCCGGCGCCCGTCGAGGTGCAGGTCGACCACCAGCCGCATCGCGTCGACCGCGGCGTCGACGTACCGCTGCTCGCCGAGCAGCACCCCGGCCTCGGCGAGCGACGCGGCGGCCAGGCCGTTCCAGGCCGCCACCACCTTGTCGTCGCGGGCCGGGCGGGTGCGGGTCGCCCGCGCCGCGAGGAGGCGGGTGCGGACCGACTCCCAGCGCTCCGGGTCGTCGGGCGTCGGTCGAGCAGCTGCAGCGTGGACTGGCCGTGCTCGAACGTGCCCGCCTCGGTCACCTCGAGCAGCTGCCGCCGCCCAGCCGCCGTCGTCGGCGCCGAGCACCTCGACGAGCTGGGCCGGCGTCCAGACGTAGAACTTGCCCTCGACCCCCTCGGTGTCGGCGTCGAGCGCGGACGCGAACCCGCCCTGGTCGGTGCGCGAGCTCGGCCAGCAGGAAGTCGGCGGTCTGCCGCGCCACGCGCTCGCCGAGCGGGTCGCCGCTCTGCCGCCACCAGCGCACGTAGACGCCGAGCAGCAGGGCGTTGTCGTAGAGCATCTTCTCGAAGTGCGGCACCACCCAGCCGCGGTCCACGGAGTAGCGCGCGAAGCCGCCGGCGAGCTGGTCGTAGATGCCGCCGCGGGCCATCGCCCGCAGGGTCTGGTCGGCCATCCCGGAGGCGTTCGGCGACCCGGTCCGGGCCGCGTGCCGGAGCAGGAGCTCCAGGACCATCGAGGGCGGGAACTTGGGCGCCGTGCCGAAGCCGCCGTTGGTGCGCGTCGAAGTCACCGGCCAGGCGTGCGGACGGCACCGGCGAGCAGGTCGGCGTCGCAGCGGCTCCTCCCCGGCGAGCGCGACCTCCTGCCGGAGGTGCTCGGCGACGTCGGCGGCCACGGTGCTCGACCTCGTCGCGCCGGTTCGTCCAGGCGTCCGAGAGCGCCTCGAGCACCTGCCGGAAGGCGGGCTGGCCCTGCCGCGGCTGGTCCGGGAAGTAGGTGCCGGCGAAGAACGGCTCGCCCTCGTGGTCGAGCAGGACCGTCATCGGCCAGCCGCCCTGGCCGGTCATCGCGGTGGTCGCGTTCATGTAGACCGCGTCGACGTCCGGGCGCTCCTCGCGGTCGACCTTGACGTTGACGTAGTGCTCGTTCATGTACGCCGCGGTCGCCTCGTCCTCGAACGACTCGTGGGCCATCACGTGGCACCAGTGGCAGGCGGCGTACCCGACCGACAGCAGCACCGGCACGTCGCGCCGCCGGGCCTCCTCGAACGCCTCCGGCGACCACTCCCACCAGTCGACGGGGTTGTCGGCGTGCTGGAGGAGGTACGGCGAGGTGGCCTCGCTCAGACGGTTCGGCATGTCCCCACGTTGGCACACGGCCGGGAGCCTCAGGTCACTCCGCCGGCGGCAGCGTCGGGTGCTCGGTCGGGTAGATGCCGACCGCGAACCCGTAGACGGTCTCACCGGACCGCGGCAGCCGGTCGAACTCCTCGACCAGCGCGGCCATCCGCTCCCAGAACGCGGAGGCCTGGTCCCCCGACAGGCGCGCGTGCCGGATGAAGCCCCACAGCGCGCCCTCGTCGAACGCCGTCACGGACTCGCGGGCGGCCACCTCGAAGTCGTTGAAGTCGCGGGGCAGGTCCTCCCCCGCAGGCGACGGCTCCGCGGCCACGAAGAACATCCGTGCGGTGCGGCCGTAGAACCGCTCCTCGATCGCCCGCACCCTCCGCGTGCGCACCACCCGGAGGAGTCCGGTGCGGGCGAGCACGTCCACGTGGTGCGCGACCGTGCTCTTCGGGCGCCCGACGGCCGTCGCGATCTCGCTGACGCTCGCGGCCCGCTCGTGGAGCAGCTGCAGGATCGTCGTCCGCAGCGGGTGGCCGAGGGCGCGCACCTGCGCGGCGGAGGAGAGGCCCATCCGGTCGGCGAGCTCGTAGTCGGGAGGGTTGTCGGCCACAGCAGAACAGACTAGCATTCCGGAACGTTCCAAATCATTCGATCATTAGACGGAAGAGGCTGCTGACGTGACCGACGTGCTGCTCTACCACCACATCCAGGGCCTGACCGACGGCGTGCGGGCCTTCGCCGACGACCTGCGCGGGGCCGGCCACACCGTGCACACGCCCGACCTGTTCGAGGGCCGCACGTTCGGCAGCATCGAGGAGGGCTTCGGGTACGCCCGCGACACCGGGTTCGACAGCATCCGGGAGCGCGGCGCCGCCGCGGCCGAGGACCTCGGTCCCGACCTCGTCTACGCCGGCTTCTCCTTCGGCGTCACGATCGCCCAGCAGCTCGCGCAGACCCGTCCCGGAGCCCGCGGCGCCCTGCTGATCTACTCCTGCATCCCGGTCTCGGAGTTCGGGGCGGCGTGGCCCGCAGGCGTGCCGGTGCAGATCCACGGCAAGGAGGGCGACGAGTTCTTCGACGAGGACCTGCCGGCCGCCCGCGAGCTCGCGGCCTCCACGGACTCCGCCGAGCTGTTCCTCTACCCCGGCGAGCAGCACCTGTTCGCCGACTCCTCGTTGGACGCCTACGACCCGGAGGCGGCCGCGCTGCTCCGGGAGCGGGTGCACGCGTTCCTCGCCGGCCTCTGACCGCGGGGCCGCTGACGGGGAAGATCCGTGCGAGGGTCGTTGTTCAGCACTGTGACACCGACCAGAGACGAGGAATCACACCGTGGCAACCACCCAGCTCACCGCAGACGCCTTCGAGAAGACCGTGGCGGACAACGACATCGTCCTCGTGGACTTCTGGGCCGAGTGGTGCGGCCCGTGCCGCCAGTTCGCCCCCACCTTCGAGAAGGCGTCGGACGCCAACCCCGACGTGGTGTTCGCCAAGGTGGACACCGAGGCCGAGCAGTCCCTCGCGGCGGCCGCGAACATCACCTCGATCCCGACGCTGATGGCGTTCCGCGAGGGCGTGCTGGTCTTCTCCCAGCCCGGCGCCCTCCCCCCGCAGGCGCTCGACGAGCTGATCGGCGCCGTCAAGGGTCTCGACATGGCCGAGGTGCACGCCGCCGTGGCCGCGCAGCAGAACGGTGCCGCCGAGGCCTGATCTAGATCTACGCTCGGCCCATGGACGCACGCGCCTGGGACGAGCGGTACGCCGCGAGCGAGCTCGTGTGGTCGACGACACCGAACCAGTTCGTCGCCTCCGAGCTCGCCGCGCTGCGGCCGGGCCGGGCCCTCGACCTGGCGGCCGGCGAGGGACGCAACTCCCTGTGGCTGGCCGACCGGGGCTGGGACGTCACGGCCGTCGACTTCTCCCTCGCGGGGCTCGACAAGGGCCGCACGCTCCAGGAGCGGCACGAGCACGGGCGTGACCTGCGCATCGACTGGGTGCACGCCGACGTGCTCGCCTACGAGGCGGGCGCGGTGCCGTTCGACCTGGCGCTGCTGGCCTACCTGCAGCTGCACCGAGGACGAGCGCCGGACCGCCGTACGCCGGGCGTTCGGAGCGCTCCGCGTGGGCGGCACCTTCTTCCTGGTCGCCCACGACACGACCAACCTGACCGAGGGCACCGGCGGCCCGCAGTCGGCGGCCGTGCTCTACACCGCCGAGGAGGTGCTGGGCGACCTCGACGGCGAGCGGTTCGACGTCGAGCGGGCCGAGCGGGTCGAGCGGCGTCGTCGAGCCAGGCGACGACCACCGCGGCGAGCCGGCGCGCACGGCGTACGACTGCCTGGTCCGCCTGGTGCGGACGGCCTAGGACTCGGCGCCGGGCTCGGTGTCGCGGCTGCTTCGGCTCGTCCGGCTCGTCCTCGAAGTCGATCTTCTTCAGCTGCTTGCGCATGCTGAACCACAGCAGCGCGACGGCGACCGCCAGCGCCGCCACGACGCCGAGCCCGAGCCAGCCCGGCTTCACGTCGGCCGGGTCCGGGGCCTTGTCGACGAGCGGCACGAGGACGGCGAGCAGGGTGTTCATGCGCCCAGTGTCTCAACCTGCTCGCGGACCCCGGCGAACAGGTCGTCCTCGGGCAGGCTCGCTCTCCACCGAGCTGCGCACCAGCTCGAAGTCCTCGGTCGGCCACACCTCCTGCTGGAGGTCGATCGGGCAGGCGAACCAGAAGCCGTCGGGGTCGATCTGCGTCGCGTGCGCCAGCAGCGCCCGGTCGCGGACGTCGAAGTACTCCGCGCACGGCACCCGGGTGGTGATCCGTCGCTCGCGCTCGGGGTCGCGCTTCCAGTCCTTGAGCCGCTCGGCGTAGGGCGACTCCAGGCCGTGCGCGAGCATCGCCTCGTGCAGCGCGACGAAGCGGTCGTAGTGGAACGAGTGGTGGTAGTAGAGCTTCAGCGGCTGCCAGGGCTCGCCCGCGTCGGGGTACCTCGTCGGGTCGCCGGCCGCCTCGAACGCCGCCACGCTGATCTTGTGGCACATGATGTGGTCGGGGTGCGGGTAGCCGCCGTTCTCGTCGTACGTCGTCATGACGTGCGGCTTGAAGCTGCGGATCAGCCGCACCAGCGGCTCGGCGGCCTCCTCGACGGACATCAGCCCGAAGCAGCCCTCGGGCAGCGGCGGCAGCGGGTCGCCCTCGGGCCAGCCGGAGTCGACGAAGCCCAGCCAGTCCTGGCGGACGCCGAGGATCTCGCGCGCGCGGTCCATCTCGTCGCGACGGATCGCGGTGATGTTCTCGAGCACGTCGGGGCGCTCCATGGCGGGGTTGAGGATCGAGCCGCGCTCGCCGCCGGTGCAGGTGGCGACGTGCACGTCGACGCCTTCGGCGACGTACTTGGCGGTGCTGGCCGCGCCCTTGCTCGACTCGTCGTCGGGGTGGGCGTGGACGTGCATCAGACGGAGCATGGGCGCAATCGTAGGCTGGGGTGCGTGACAGTGCCTGCGCCCGATCTCGCCGAGCGCTACGGGACGTCCCTCCCGGACCCGCCGGCCGCTCGTGATCGCGCGGCACGGTGGCCCTCGCCCTGGTGGGTCTGGCCTGGCTGCTGTGGGTCGGTCGCTGTTCCACGGCCGGCCGCAGGTCACCTCGCAGATGGTGGGCTTCGACATCGACGGCCAGCACGCCGCGGTCGCCCGCTTCACCGTCGTACGCCGGGACGCGATCCGTGCCCGCGTCGTGCCTGCTGCGCGCCTACGCCGACGACCACTCCGTCGTGGGAGAGCTGACCGTGCCGGTGGAGTCGGGCGCGAAGGCCGCGAGCCTGTCTCGACGGTGCGCACCGAGCGACGGGCCACCACCGTCGACCTCGTCGGGTGCACCGCGCCCGGCCAGCGGCACCCCCGCTAGACGCCGCGGTTCTCGACGATTGGGGACCGGCACCCGGTCGTTGGTAGACTCCCTCACTTGCCTGAAACGACCGGCGGCGCTGCTGTGCGCGCGCACCGGTCCCCGACAAGCACAGGAGCTCTCCACCGTGACCCAGGCCAGCAGCGAGACCAACACCATCTGGCTGACCCAGGATGCCTTCGACAAGCTCCAGGGCGAGCTCGACAACCTGCGCGGTCCCGTCCGGAGCGAGATCGTCGGCCAAGATCAGCGCCGCCCGCGACGAGGGCGACCTCAAGGAGAACGGCGGCTACCACGCCGCCCGCGAGGAGCAGGGCAAGACCGAGGCCCGCATCCGCCAGCTCGAGGACATGCTGCGCCGCGCCGAGGTCGGCGAGACCCCGGCCGACGACGGCGTCGTCGAGCCCGGCATGACGGTGACCTACAAGTTCGCCGGCGACGACGACGTGGAGACCTTCCTGCTCGGCGCCCGCGAGATGGAGGACGCCTCCTCCGGGATCAAGGTCTACTCCCCGCAGAGCCCGCTCGGCTCCGCGATCATCGGCCACAAGAAGGGCGACACGGTCACCTACGAGGCCCCCAACGGCAAGAAGCTCGAGGTCGAGATCGTCGACGCGGTGCCCTACACCGGCTGAGACCGACAGCATCGGAACGGCCCGCGGCGATGCTCGCCGCGGGCCGTTCGCATGCGCTCACTGGGTGACGGTGTACCCGCAGCCGCGCAGGTGCGTCCAGCACCCGCTCGGCGTGCTCGACGCCGCGCGTCTCCACCTGGAGCAGCACCTCCACCTCGTCGAGGTGCAGGCTCGCGGACGTGCGCTCGTGCACGACGTCGAGGACGTTGGCCGAGGCGTCGGCGATCTCGTTGAGCAGCTGGGCCAGGCCGCCGGGCACGTCGGGGATGCGGGCCCGGAAGACGAGGTAGCGCCCGGCGGCGGCCAGGCCGTGCCGGATGACGCGCATCAGCAGCAGCGGGTCGACGTTGCCGCCCGAGAGCACGACGACGGCCGGCGTCTCGAAGGCGGTCGGGTCGTCGAGCAGCGCCGCGACGGCCGCCGCCCCGGCCGGCTCGACGACGAGCTTGGCCCGCTCGAGGGTCAGCAGCAGCGCCCGGGACAGGGACTCCTCGCTGACGGTCAGGATCTGGTCGACGTACTTCTGGACGGCGGCGAACGGCACGTCGCCCGGGCAGCCGACCGCGATGCCGTCGGCCATCGTCGACATCGTGCCGAGCGGGACCGGGGCGCCCTGCTCGAGGGAGGCGGGGTAGGCCGCGGCGCCCTCGGCCTGCACGCCGACGACGCGTACGTCGGGACGCAGCTCCTTGACCGCGGTGGCGATGCCGGCCAGGAAGCCGCCGCCGCCCGCGGACACGATCACGGTCCGGACGTCCGGGCACTGCTCGATGATCTCGAGGCCGCAGGTGCCCTGGCCGGTGACGATGTCGAGGTGGTCGAAGGGGTGGATCAGCACCGCGCCGGTCTCGGCGGCGAACGGCTTCGCGGCGACGAGCGCCTCGTCGACGCTGTGCCCGTGGAAGCGCACCTCGGCGCCGTACCCGCGGGTGGCCTTCTCCTTGGGGATCGGCGCACCCTCGGGCATGAAGACGGTGGCGTGGATGCCGAGCATCTGGGCGGCGAGCGCGACGCCCTGCGCGTGGTTGCCGGCGCTGGCGGCGACGACCCCGCCGGCCTTCTCCTCGTCGGAGAGCCGCGACATCCGCAGGTAGGCGCCGCGGATCTTGAACGACCCGGTGCGCTGGAGGTTCTCGGCCTTGATCAGCACCGGTCCGCCGGCCAGCCCGGAGAGCCAGCGGGACTCCTCCATCGGGGTGTAGACGGAGACGCCGTGGAGCGCCTCGCGCGCCTCCTCGATGTCCGCCAGGGTGGGGATGGGCACGGCTTCGTCGCCGGCAGCGGGCTCCGTCATGGCGCCCACCCTAGGACCTCCGCGCCTCGCCGCTGGAGGTGCCCGGCCGCGGATGCGCCCGGGACGTGATCGGCGCCACCCGAGAAAACATGCATGACGCACGCAAAGAGTTGTATGCTTGCCACATGCAATCTTCTCCCTTCGTGCTCACCGAGCCGATCCCGGCGCCGGAGACCGCCGAGGACGCCCTGATGAGCCTGATGATGGCGCTCGGGCGGCGGCTCCGGCAGCGCCAGCCCGGCGACGCGATCGACTACTCCGCGTTCCCGATCCTCAAGCTGCTCACCCACCAGGGCCCGATGCGGCTGTCCTCCCTCGCCCAGGTCCTCGGGCCTCGACGCGTCGACCGTCAGCCGGCACGCCCGGCAGCTCGAGGACAAGGGCCTGCTGGAGCGCACCGAGGACCCCGACGACGGCCGCGCCAGCCGCGTCGCCGTCTCCGAGCACGGCAGCGCCTGCCTGGCCCAGGGCTTCGAGGCCCGCCGGCACGTGATCTCCACCGCCCTCGACGGCTGGTCCGACGACGAGCGCGAGACCCTCCGCACCCTGCTCGCCCGGCTCGTCGAGAGCCTCCTCGTCCAGTCCGACGCCCACCCCGACTCGCACCCGCAGGAGAACCCCGCATGACCCCCGACTCCAACGGCTACCTGACCCACAAGCAGATCCTCGTGGTCATGGGCGGCCTGATGACCGGCATGTTCCTGGCCGCCCTGGACCAGAGCATCGTCGGCACCGCCCTGCCGCGCATCACCTCCGAGCTCGGCGGCCTCGACAAGCTGTCGTGGGTCGTCACCGCCTACATGCTGACCGCCACCGCCTCCACCCCGCTGTGGGGCAAGATCTCCGACCTCTACGGCCGGCGGCTGCTGTTCCAGATCGCGATCGTCACCTTCGTCGTCGGCTCGCTGCTGGCCGGGCTTCTCGCAGAACATCGACCAGCTCATCGCGTTCCGCGCGGTCCAGGGCCTCGGCGGCGGTGGCCTGATGTCGCTGGCGCTCGCCGTGATCGGCGACATCATCCCGCCGCGCGAGCGCGGTCGCTACCAGGGCTACTTCGCCGCGGTGTTCGGTACGTCGTCCGTGCTCGGCCCGGTGCTCGGCGGGTTCTTCGCCGACGGCCCCGGCTGGCAGTGGATCTTCTTCATGAACGTCCCGATCGGCCTGGTCGCCCTGGTCATCACCTCGGCCGCCCTGAAGATGCCGCACGTGCGCCGCGACCACTCCATCGACTACCTGGGCGCCGCCCTCGTCGTCGGCTCGGTGTCGTCGTTCCTGCTCTACACCGCCTGGGCCGGACCGGACCTGGGCTGGGGCTCGAGCACCGGCATCGCCCTGCTCGTCGCCGGCGTCGTGCTGGCCGTCGCGTTCGTGCTCGTCGAGCGGCGCGCCACGGAGCCGATCATCCCGATGCGGCTGTTCGGCAACTCGATCTTCTCGATCGCGAACCTGTTCGGCTTCCTGATCGGCATCGCGATGTTCGGGTCGATGATCTTCATCCCGGTCTACCTGCAGGTGGTCGACGGCATGAGCCCGACCAAGTCGGGCCTGGCCATGCTCCCGATGGTCGTGGGCATCTTCTCCACCTCGATCGCGGCGGGCCAGCTGATGAGCCGCAACGGTCGCTACAAGATCTACCCGATCATCGGCGCCGCCACCGTGATCGTCGCGCTGCTGATGCTGTCGCAGCTGACCGCCACGTCGCCGTACTGGTACGCCGGCCTGTCGATGTACGTCCTGGGCGCGGGTCTCGGCTGCACGATGCAGATCCTGATCACCGTCGTGCAGAACTCGGTCGACCGCAGCGACATCGGGGTCGCCACCAGCTCGGTGACGTTCTTCCGGCAGATGGGTGGCTCGTTCGGCACGGCGCTGTTCGGGGCGATCCTGTCCTCGCGGCTCGCGGTGCACATCGCCGACGCGATGAAGAGCGTGCCGGCCGGGTCCGCGAACGGCAAGGTCGGTGACGTCGCCAACGACGTGCAGGCGATCAAGGCGCTGCCGGAGCCGCTGCACAGCCTGATCACCGGGGCGTTCAGCGCCTCGCTGCACGACGTGTTCCTGTCCGCCGTACCCCTCGTGGCGATCGCGCTCGTGGTGGCGTTCTTCCTCAAGGAGAAGCCGCTCGCCACCCGCGACGCCCCGACCGCCGGCACCGACGTGCCCGAGGCCGAGTCCGAGGTCGTCGTCGCGCACTGAGCGCGAGAGCACGGACAGCACGAGAGCCCGGTCCCCTGGTGGGGGCCGGGCTCTCGTGCGTGCTGACCGGTCAGGTGTCGCCGAGCGGTTGCTCCTCGGCCTCGAGCTCGGTGCCGGCGGTGTCGGCGAGGTGCAGGACCACGGCGTTGAGGGCCGCGACGAGGGGTACGGCGACCAGGGCCCCCGCGATGCCGGCCACGAGCACGCCGCACGCGATCGCGACGATCACGCCGAGCGGGTGGACCGAGACGAGCCGGCCGAGCAGGAACGGCTGCAGCACGTGCGCCTCGAGCTGCTGCACCGCGACCACGCCGCCGAGCATGATCAGGGCGACGACCGGGCCCTGCGCGACCAGCGCCACGAGCACCGCGACCGAGCCGGACAGCAGCGCGCCGATCATCGGGATGAACGCGCCGATGAAGACCAGCACGCCGATGGCGAAGACGAACGGCACCTGCGAGGACGGCGGCCACGATCATCACGCCGAGGGCGTCGGTGAACGCCACCAGCACGGTGGCCCGGACGAACGCGGTCAGCGAGGTCCAGGCGATCCGGCCCGAGGAGTCGACGCGCGCCCGCGACGCCCGCGGGAAGATCCGCACCACCCACGACCAGATGCGGTTGCCGTCGGCGAGGAAGAAGTAGGTCGCGAACAGGATGATGAAGAAGCCGGCGACGATGTGGGTCAGGGCGGTGCCGACCTCGGTGACCCGGCTGACGATCTTGGTGTTGGAGGAGGTCACGGCGTCCTGCAGCGACTTGAGGTAGCCGTTGATCTGGCTGTCGCTCGCGTGCATCGGCCCGGTCCGCAGCCAGTCGCGGATCTGCTCGAGCCCGGTGACCACCTGCTTGGACAGGTCGTTGGCGCCGTTGGCGATCTGCTGGCCGGCGAAGGTCAGCAGCAGCGCCACCAGCGCGATGGTGCCGAGCACGACGAGCAGCGACGAGATGCCGCGCCGGATCCGCAGCCGGACGAGGAGCTCGACCAGGGGGACGACCAGCGCGGACAGCAGCAGCGCGACCACCAGGGGCAGCACCACGACCGAGAACTTCGCGATGCCCAGGGTGACGACGTAGCCCGCGATCGCGATGACCAGCAGCCGCCAGCTCCAGGCCGCCGCGAGGTCCACGCCGTAGGGCACGCGGCCGCGGTCGTAGTTGGACTCCCCCGGCTGGATGCCGACCGGCTCCTCGACCCGTCGCTCGGCGCGCATCGTCGACCACTGCTGCGCGAACCGCTCGGCGAACCGCTCGTCGGACTTGCGCTGCTGGGTGCGCTTGAGCCGGGACATGCCCGACGTCACCCTGCTCCCTACTCCCATGGGCTCAGGTTATGGGAGGGCACCTACGACTCAGCGCAGGCGGGCGAGCAGGGCGTGCGCGGCGAGCGGGTGGGCCTCGGCCAGCAGGCCCGCCGGGGCGAGCACGTAGTCGTGGTCGACGACGGTCCGCGGGGCCCGGGGCAGCTGCCAGCCGCCGGGTACGTCGTCCCCGGTGACCGCCCCGAGCACCCGCGCGGCGACGTCGGGCGGGTTGTTGCGCAGCACCCCGCCGGACCCGACGAGCACGTCGACCTCGCGGAGGTCCTTGCCGCTGCGCTCGACGACCCGGCCCTGGTCGGAGAAGGCGACCTGCGACCGCCCGGCGTGCCGGCGCAGCGCGACCCCGACGGCCGCGGCGGCGATGGCCTCGTCGTCGCGCCGGCCGGTCTCGTCCTGCGGCAGGAAGGCCGGGTCCTCGCGCCGTACGGCGGCGGCGGAGCGGAGCCGCTCGGGGTCGGTCGACCAGCCCCGGCGGCGATGCCCTCCTCGACGGTGGGGACCGCGCTCCAGCGCATGCCGAGGTCGCCCTCGACGGTGCGGCTCACGGGGACGGTGGCCACCACCTCGCGGGCCAGGCCGGCGTCCTCGGCGTCCACCTCGACCACGGAGTGCACGTCGGTCGTGGCGCCACCGACGTCGACGACCACGACGTCACCGGCGCCGGGCCGCTCGGCGTCGAGGCCGGTGGCGAGCAGCTCGACGGCGGTCAGCACCACGTCGGGGGTCGCGCCGCGGACCATCGCGACGAAGTCGGCGCGCTTCGACAGGTGCTTGCCGCCGATCACGTGCCGCAGGAACATCTCGCGGATCGCGGACCGGGCCGAGCCGGGGGCGAGCACGCCGATCTGCGGGACGACGTTGTCGGCCAGGACGTAGGGCGTGCCCGCGGCGTCGAACAGCTCGCGCGACCTCGGGCTGGGCGTCGACGTTGCCGGCGACCACGACCGGTCCGCGCCACCGGGCCTTCGCCAGGGTGGTGGCGCACGCGAGCAGCACCTCGGCGTTGCCGCCGTCGGTGCCGCCGACCAGGAGCACCACGTCGGGCCGGCGGGCCCGCAGGTCGCGGAGGCCGTCGCGGGACAGGCCGCCGCTGGCGACGTGCACGACGCGGCCGCCGCTCGAGAGCGCGACGCGACGGCCGGCCTCGGCGGTGACCAGGGCCTCGTTGCCGACCACCGCGATCCGCAGCCCTCCGCCGGCCGACGAGCAGGCCAGCACCTCGGCGTCCGCGGCCCGGGGGTCGACCGCGGTCAGCTCGGCCAGGCAGGCGTCCCAGCCGTCGAGCACGTCGGTGTCGATCGTGGTGCGGTGGTTGGCGCTCGCCAGCAGCTCACCGGTCTCCACGTCGACCAGCGCGGCCTTGGTGAAGGTCGACCCGAAGTCCACGCACGCCACGACGCGCCCCCGGCTGGTCGAGGAGCCGAGCCCCCAGGGCGAGGCGTCTCGAGACCCTCGGTGGCCGTGCTGACCAGGTCTCGAGACGGGCTCCGCCAGCGCTCCGCCCTCCTCGACCACCCGAGGGTCAGCCAACGTGGAGGGCCTGGTCGAGGTCGGCGAGCAGGTCGTCGGCCGTCTCGATGCCCACGGACAGCCGGATCAGGTCGGCGGGCACCTCGAGCTCGGTGCCGGCGACCGAGGCGTGCGTCATCCGGCCGGGGTGCTCGATCAGCGACTCGATGCCGCCGAGCGACTCGGCCAGCGTGAAGACCTTGGCCTTGGCGCACACGTCGAGCGCCGCCTGCTCGCCGCCGCGCACGCGGAACGACACGATGCCGCCGTACTTCTTCATCTGCCGCGACGCGACCGCGTGACCGGGGTGCTCCTCGAGGCCGGGGTAGATGACCTGCTCGACCTGCGGGTGCGCGGAGAGGAACTCCACGACGCGCTCGGCGTTGGCGCAGTGCCGGTCCATCCGGACCGCGAGCGTCTTGAGGCCGCGCAGGGTCAGCCAGGCGTCGAACGGCCCGGCGACGGCGCCGATGGAGTTCTGGTGGAAGGCGACCTTCTCGGCGACGTCGAGGTCGCGGACCACGAGCGCGCCGCCGACGACGTCGGAGTGCCCGCCGCAGTACTTCGTGGTCGAGTGCACGACGACGTCGGCACCGAGGGTCAGCGGCTGCTGGAGGTACGGCGAGGCGAAGGTGTTGTCGACGACCAGCAGGGCGCCGGCGTCGTGGGCGACGGACGCGAGCGCCTCGATGTCGCCGATGTTGAGCAGCGGGTTGGTCGGCGTCTCGACCCAGACGACCTTGGTCTCGCCGGGGCGGATCGCGGCCCGCATCGCGTCCACGTCGGACACCGGGGCGGCGGTGTGCGCGAGGCCCCAGGGCTGCTCGACCTTCGCGAACAGCCGGTAGGTGCCGCCGTACGCGTCGTCGGGGATGACCACGTGGTCGCCCGGCACGCACAGCGCCTGCAGCAGGGTGTGCTCGGCGGCCAGGCCGCTGGCGAACGCGAAGCCGCGCTCCCCCTGCTCGAGCGCGGCGATGTTGCCCTCGAGGGCCGTGCGGGTGGGGTTGGCGGAACGGGAGTACTCGTAGCCGCCGCGCATGCCGCCGACGCCGTCCTGCTTGTAGGTGCTGGTCGCGTAGATGGGCGGGATCACCGCTCCGGTCGCCTCGTCGGGCTCGTAGCCGGCGTGGATCGCACGCGTCTCGAACCCGGCCTTCTGGCTCTGCTCAGTCATGCCCGGGAGCCTATCGCCGGGAAGGATCGGGCAGTCCGGCGCGTTGTAGGGGACGAACCACCAGTACCGACCCGAGGAGTGCCCGTGCTGTTCAACCGCCGCAAGCTCGAGATGCCCACGCCCGACCAGGCCCTGAAGGGCCGCACCGAGCAGTGGTTCACGCTCGCCGAGCACCACGTCGTGCTCGACACCCCCGTGGTGACCAACGCCGACAACATCCCCGAGGGCTTCGAGGTCGCGGTCTTCGGGCTCGGCTGCTTCTGGGGCGCCGAGGAGATCTTCTGGCGGATGCCGGGCGTCTGGTCGACGTCCGCCGGGTACGCCGGTGGGTCGACCCCGCACCCGTCGTACGAGGAGGTGTGCTCCGGCCAGACCGGCCACACCGAGGCCGTCCGCGTGGTCTTCGACCCGTCGAAGGTGGCCTACGCCGACCTGGTGAAGGCGTTCTTCGAGTTCCACGACCCGACGCAGGGCATGCGGCAGGGCAACGACATCGGCACGCAGTACCGCTCCGCGATCTACACGCTGTCCGACGAGCAGGCCGAGACGGCCAAGCGGCTGCGCGCGGCCTACGAGCCGCTGATCATGCAGCGCGGGTACGGCGCGATCACCACCGAGATCAAGCCGTCGCCGACGTACTACTACGCCGAGGACGTGCACCAGCAGTACCTCGCGAAGAACCCGCACGGCTACCGCTGCCACAGCGCCACCGGCGTGCCCTTCCCGCAGGACGCCTAGCCGGACCGCGGCTCCGGGGTCAGTCCGGTTTGAGGGCGCCCTGGAGCCGGTCCAGCATGGACTGCTCGCGGTCGCTGACCTGTTCGGCGCCGATGCCCATGAAGCCGCCCTCCTTGGCGGCGTCGGCGGCCGCCTGGGCCGACGCCACGAGCCAGCGGTCGAACGCCGCGGACTCCTCGGGCGTCGCCTTCGCGGCGACGATGCCGTGGACCTCCCGCAGCTCCTCGAGCACCTGGTCCCCGGGCGGGCGCTCGTGGCCGGGCTTGTAGCCCTTCAGCGGGTTCTTCTTGTCCTGCACGCTGGCCTGGATGTCCAGCGCGATGTCGGCGAGGAGCTCCTCGCGGCTGGGCGGGTTCGTGGCGCTCTTGATCGAGGCCATCGACTCCTTCGCGGCCTCGATCGGCCCGCCCGGATCCGCCAGGCTGATCGCGAGCCCCGCGACCATCGGGGCGCGGACGACGCGCGCCCACTCCTCCTCGGTGAACTCGCTCTTCCGTGTCACCGCGCACTCCTCTCGCCGCTGCCGCCGGTGCGGGCAGCCCGGAGGCCACCGTATTTTCGTGGTGGCGGCCAGGGGGTCACCCGACCCGGGTGACGCCGCGGCGTGCGCACGCCGACGGGTCGTACCTGAGGACAGCGGAACGGCACCTCAGGCGGAGGCGGGCGGCACCGGTCGGGCGGCAGCCTGGCGGCATGAGCGCTCTCGCCGTCGCACCCCGCCCGCTCGCCGGTGGCGCCACCCTGCTGGTCGACCCCGCTGCTCTCGCCGCGAACACCCGCCTGCTCGCCCGGGCGGCCACCGGGGAGCTGATGGCCGTCGTCAAGGCCGACGGCTTCGGCCACGGCGCGCTCACGGTCGCCCGGACCGCCCTGGCCAACGGGGCGACCCGGCTCGGGGTGACGGGCATCGGCGAGGCCCTGCCGCTGCGCGAGGCGGGGGTCACGGCGCCCCTGCTGAGCTGGCTCAACCCGGTGGACGCCGACTTCGCCGCCGCGCTGCACGCCGACGTGGAGCTCGCGGTGCCGACCCGTGACCACCTCGACGCGGTGCTGCGGGCGGCGGCGCAGGGACCCGCCGTGTGCACCTGCAGCTGGACACCGGGATGGC
Source organism: uncultured Actinomycetota bacterium (assembly GCA_963778095.1). GTDB lineage: Bacteria > Actinomycetota > Actinomycetes > Propionibacteriales > Nocardioidaceae > Nocardioides_B. The sequence continues at coordinate 305,508 of CAVZTB010000012.1, forward strand.
CCGCGACGGCGCCGAGCCGACCGCCTGGCTCGGCCTGTGCCGGGCCGCCCGCCGCGCGGAGCGGCAGGGGCTGCTCCGGGTCGTCGGGATGATGGGCCACCTGGCCTGTGCCGACGACCCGGCCGACCCCGCCAACGCCCTGGGGCCGGACCCGGTTCGCCTGGGGGCTCGAGGTCGCGCGCGCCGCCGGGCTGCGACCGGCGCAGCGTCACCTGGCCGCCACCTCCGCGACCCTGACCGATCCGCTCAGCCACCACACCATGAGCCGGGTCGGCGCCGGCCTGGTCGGCATCGACCCCACCCGGACCACGCCGCTGCACGGGGCGCTGACGCTGACCGCACCGCTGGTCAGCGTGCGCTCGGTGCGCGCCGGCACGTCGGTCGGCTACGGCCACACCTGGACCGCGCCGCGGACGACCCGGCTCGGGCCTGCTGCCCCTCGGGTACGCCGACGGCCTGCCGCGCGCCGCGTCCGGCCGGGCCGAGGTGCTGGTCCGGGGCCGTCGGCACCCGCTGGTCGGCCGGATCTCCATGGACATGGCGGTCGTCGACCTGGGCGACGTGCCGGCGGAGGCGGGTGAGCGGGTGACGGTCTTCGGCCCCGGCGACGACGGCGAGCCGACCGTCGCCGACTGGGCCGGCTGGGCGGACACCATCGAGCACGAGATCGTCACCGGCCTCGGGTCGCGGGTCGCCCGCACCGTGCGCGGCGCCGCGCCTCCGGAGCCTCTCGTGAGCGTGCGGGTCGCCGTGGTCGGCGGCGGGCGCAGCTGCGAGCACGACGTGTCCCTGGCGTCGGCCGCGGCCGTCGCCGGAGCGCTCGACCCCGCGACGCTACGACGTCGTCCGGCTGACCATCGGCCGGGACGGCGCCTGGCGCGACCAGGACGGCCGGTCGCTCGGGCTGCCGGCGGCGGTGGAGGTGCTCGGCGGCTGTGCCGCGGTGCTGCCGATCCTGCACGGGCCCGGCGGCGAGGACGGCACGCTGGCCGCGCTGTGCGAGCTCGCCGGGGTGCCCTACGTCGGCTCCGGGGTCGGCGCCGGGGCGCTGGGCATGGACAAGTGGGCCACCAAGCTGGTGGCCGGCGCCGTCGGGGTCGCCACGGCCCCCGGCCGCCTGCTCACCGCGGCGACCGCCCCCGCCTACGCCTGGACGCACCCGGTGGTGGTCAAGCCGGTGACGCCGGCTCGAGCCACGGCGTCAGCGCTGGTCGTCGACGCCGGACCGGCTGGCCCCGGCCCTCGCCGCCGCGCTCGACCTCGACCGCCGGGTCCTGGTCGAGGACGTCGTGCGGGGCCGCGAGATCGACGTCGCCGTGCTCGGCCGCCCCGACGGGAGCCGGATCGTGGCCCCGACGCTGGAGATCGTCACCGAGGGGCTGTTCGACTTCGCCACGAAGTACGACGGCGGCGCCGACTTCCGGATCCCGGCACCGCTCGACGACGACGACGCGCAAGGTCCTCGAGCAGGCCGCGGTGCGCGTGTACGACGCCCTGGGCTGTGCCGGCGTCGCCCGGGTCGACTTCTTCCTCACCGAGGACGGCCCGGTGCTCAACGAGGTGAACACCATGCCGGGCTTCACCGAGCAGTCGCAGGTGCCGAAGATGTTCGCGGCCGCCGGGACGTCGTACCCGGACCTGCTGGACCTCCTCGTGCGCGACGTGCTGGAGCCCACGGACATGGTTCCATTGCGTCGTCACGTGCCCGCTCGACCGCAGGAGGCCCGGCCATCACCACGCTGACCGCCCCGTCCCCGTGGCGCGACTGGGCCCCTGACGCCGCGGCCGCGGGTCTCGTGCTGCTCGTCGGTCTCTACGAGTCCGTCGACGGACTACGCGCCCGGCGGCCGGCTGTCCCTGGTGGTGGTCGCGGTCGCGACCGCCGTGGCGGTCGGGCTCTGCCGCCGTGCCCCGGGCGCCGCGCTGGCGCTGGTGTGGGTGACCTTCGCTGCTGCAGGTGCTGACCGGTGCGCCGTTCATGCTCGTCCAGCTCGCGGTCGCGGCCGTGGCTTTCGGCACGGCCCGCTGGGGCAGCCCGGTCACGGTCGTCGCGTCGGCGCGCCTCGATCCCGCTCGCGGCGCTGCTCTCCGTCGTCGCGCTCTCGCGCTGTCCCGCGTCGGCCTCGTCGACAGCGTGCTCGGCAGGGACGGCTACCGCAGCCTGGCGCGCCTGGCCTTCCGGCTACACCGACACCTGGCAGGTCGCCGTGGCCGTCGTCGGGCTGCCGGTCCTGGGGCTGCCCTGGCTGGCCGGTCTCGCGCTGCGGTTCAGCGCCCGCGCCACCGCGTCCCAGGCCTCCCAGGAGGCGGCCGAGGAGGACGCCGCCCGGGCGCAGCGCGAGTCGGAGCAGGCCCGCGAGATCGCCCGGCTGCGTGAGGAGCAGGCCCGGCTGGCCCGCGACGTGCACGACGTCGTCGGCCACTCGCTGGCCGTGATCCTGGCCCAGGCCGAGTCCGCGCAGTACCTCGCCGACGACGACCCCGACGCCCTCAAGGCAGACGATGGCGACGATCGCCACCTCGGCGCGCGGCGTCCCTGCAGGACGTGCGCCAGGTGCTCTCGGCCACCCAGCAGCCGCGGCGACCAGCGCGCCGGCGGCCTGGACAGCCTCATCGAGGGCGTCCGGGCCAGCGGGCACGAGGTCGTCTCGACCGAGGTCGGCACGCCGCAGCCGCTGCCGCCCGAGCTGGAGGTGGTCGCCTACCGGGTGCTGCAGGAGATGCTCACCAACGCGATCAAGCACGGCCGCCGCGACCGTCCGGTGCGGTCGAGCGGCACTGGCCGGACGGCGCTGGCAGGGCGACCTGCGCATCGAGGTGCATCAACGTCGATGGACGGCCGCCTCGACGACACCCGCCGCTGCAGGTCGGCCGACCTCGGCGGCCAGGGGCTCGACGGCATGCAGCGCCGGCTCGAGGCGGTCGGCGGCCGGCTCGACGTGCGCCGTCGCGAGGAGCCGGACGGCGCCGACCTTCACCGTGACCGCGTGGGTGCCGGTGCGGGCGGGCGCCCGGTGAGCGACGACATCCGGGTGCTGCTCGTCGACGACCAGGAGCTGTTCCGCGAAGGCGTGCGGGTGATCGTCGACGCCCAGGACGGCATGGCGGTCGTCGGCGCCGGCCGCGCGACGGCCTGGAGGCGGTGCGGCTCGTCGACGAGCTCGCCCCCGACGTGGTGCTGATGGACATCCGGATGCCGGAGATGGACGGCGTCGAGGCGACCCGGCAGATCTTCCTGCCCGAGCGGGTCGCCCGCCGCACCAAGCCGGTCCGCGTCGTCGTGCTGACCACCTTCAACCTCGACGACCGGGCCGCGACCGCGATCCGGTACGGCGCCAGCGGCTTCCTGCTCAAGGACACCACGCCGGTGATGCTGCGCGACGCGATCCGCACCGTGCACGCCGGCAACGCCGTGCTCGCGCCCGGGCGACCTGACCGCCCTGCTCGACCGGCAGTTCCGGGCCCCGGCGCCGGTCCCGGCGGCGTACCTCGGCGCTCACCGACAAGGAGCGCGAGGTCTTCGACGCGGTCGCCCGCGGCCGTCGAACACCGAGATCGCCGGCGCAGGTCTTCGCCAGCGAGTCGACGGTGAAGACCCACGTCGGCGCGATCCTGCGCAAGCTGGCGCTGCGCGACCGGGTGCAGATCGTGGTGTTCGCCCACGAGCACGGGCTCGTCGCGGCGTGACGACGGTCGCGGCGATAGTGGGGGCGTGCGACGCGACCTGACGACCCGCTGGGGTCGCGACCTGGACCCCGGCGCGGTGCTGACGGAGTACCCCCGCCCGCAGCTGGTCCGCGACAGCTACCTCAACCTCAACGGCTGGTGGGACTACGCGATCACGCCGGCGTCGGCCCCCTCCCCCACGGCGTACGACGGACGCATCCTCGTCCCGTTCAGCCCGGAGGCGCCGCTGTCCCGGGTCGGCCGGCAGCTGCGGCCCGACGAGCGGCTGACCTACCGCCGCACGCTGCGGCTGCCCGACGGGTTCGTGCCCGAGGGCGGCCGGGCCCTGCTGCACTTCGGGGCGGTCGACCAGACCTGCACCGTCCGGCTCGACGGCGTGGAGGTCGGCGCCAACCAGGGCGGCTACCTGCCCTTCACCTGCGACGTCACCGCCGCGGGCGACGGGCGCGACCACGAGCTCGTGGTCGACGTGCGCGACGGCTCCGACGGGGTCCAGCACGCGTCCGGGAAGCAGCGGCTGCACCGCGGGGGCATCTGGTACACCGCCCAGTCCGGCATCTGGCAGACCGTCTGGGTCGAGGCCGTGCCCGACGTGCACGTCGAGGCGCTGACCCTGGTGCCGCACCTCGAGGACGGCAGCGTCGAGGTCACGGTGCACGCGTCCGAGGGCGTCGCCGTCGTGCTCGTCGAGGACCAGGAGCACCGCGTCGCCGGCCGGCGGGACCGTGCGGATCCAGCTCGACGACCCGCACCCGTGGACCCCCGACGACCCGCACCTCCACGACGTCGAGGTCCTGCTCGGCGACCGACCGCGTGACGTCGTACGTCGCGCTGCGCTCGTTCGGCGTCGGGCCGGACGGCGACGGTGTGCCCCGGCTGCTGCTCAACGGCGTCCCGCACCTGCCGGTCGGCGTGCTGGACCAGGGCTACTGGCCCGACGGGCTGCTCACCGCGCCCTCCGACGCCGCGATGGTGCACGACATCACGGCGATGAAGGACCTCGGCTTCGACCTGCTCCGCAAGCACGCCAAGGTCGAGCCGCTGCGGTGGTACGCCCACTGCGACCGGATCGGCATGCTGGTCTGGCAGGACGTGGTCAACGGCGGCGGCCGCGCCCGCACCGCGGCCGTCACCTGGCCGGGCCGCTACCCGATCCGGCTCGGTGACGCCGGCGGCAAGCCCTGGCTGGGTCGCGGCGACGAGGCCGGCCGGGCGCTGTTCCGCGAGGAGCTGCGGCGCACCGTCGAGCACCTGCGCAACGTCGCGTCGCTGGCCTGCTGGGTGCCGTTCAACGAGGGCTGGGGCCAGTTCGACGCGGCCGCGGTCGCCGCGGAGGTCCGGGCCCTCGACCCCACCCGGGTCGTCGACCACGCCAGCGGCTGGCACGACCAGGGCGGCGGCGACCTGCGCAGCCTGCACGTCTACGGCAAGCGGTTCCGGCTGCCGCGGCGCCGCGACGACCGGCCGGTGGTGCTCTCGGAGTACGGCGGCCACAACCTGCGCGTCGAGGGCCACGTCTACGACGACGAGGTCGACTTCGGCTACGGCAAGGAGCCGACGCCGCAGGGCTTCGCCGCGTCGTTCACCCGGCTGCACGAGGGCCTCGCGGACGACGTACGACGGGGCCTGTCCGCCACCGTCTACACCCAGGTGACCGACGTGGAGGACGAGCTCAACGGGCTGCTGACCTACGACCGCGAGGTGCTCAAGCTCGACGCCGAGGTGGTGCGGGCCGCGCTCGACCGGCTCCGCGACGCGTTCACGCGTCCAGGAAGTGCAGCACGATCGTCGCCCACAGCGGGGACATGAACACGTCGTAGTGGGTCGCGGACGGCACGATCGCCAGCGCGTGACCGCCTTCGGCCAGCCCGTCGCGCATCCACCCGCCGTCGCGCTGGCCGCCGCCGAGGCAGGGCGAAGAACTCCGCGTAGTGGGCCGGCGGCGCCATGTCGGCGTCGCCCGCGCGACACCAGGGTCGGCAGCGCCAGCGAGCGGACCAGGTCGGAGTAGTCGAAGTCGTGGGCCATCGACTCCCCGATCTTGTCGAGCAGCCGGCCGAAGTCCTCGGGGCGCGGGGCGACGCGCGGGTAGAGCTCGTACATCGGCGTCTCCTTCATGAACTCCGCCGCCGAGGCGTTGACCTGCCCCTGCTGCGCGCGCATCTCGGGGTAGATCGCGTCGCTGCGGAAGTGCGCCGAGGTCAGCACCAGCCGCCGGAAGACACCGGGGTGCTGCGCGGCCGCGTGCAGCGCGACGCCGCCACCGAGCGAGTAGCCGACCAGGTCGGGCTCCTCGAGGCCGAGGTGCTCGACCAGCGCGGCCACGTCGTCGCCCATCGCCGACAGCGAGAGGGGACGGTCGATGTCGGCGGTGCGGCCGTGGCCCTGCAGGTCGACGGTGATGACCTGGCGCCCCGCCGCGAGGACGGGCAGCACCGGCCCGAACATCTCGCCGGAGCCGAGACCGCCGTGCAGCAGGACCAGCGGCCGACCGGCGCCGCGCGTCTCGGTGTAGAGCTCGATGCCGTTGACGGCGACGAGCTCGCCGGTGCCCTGCTGGTCTGCGGTCCAGTTCGTGGTCACGGTCGTGCTCCTTCGTGGGTGCCGGGTGTCAGAGGTGCAGACCCCGGTCGGGGCGGGAACTCATCGGGTCAGCGGCGAGGTGCATCACGTGCAGGCCGACGTAGCCGTGCACGGGGTGGTCGAACGCCTCGGGCACGGTGCCGACGACCACGAAGCCGAGCGACTCCCACAGCGCGACGGCGGCCGTGTTGGTCTCCACGACGGCGTTGAACTGGATGCCGCGGTAGCCCTGCTCGCGGTGCCACTCCACGACGTACGACGCGAGGGCCCGGCCGACCCCGTGGCCGCGTGCGGCCGGAGCCGACCATGAAGCTGGCGGTGCCGACGTGCGCGCCGCGCGCCGGCCGGTTCGGGCCCCATCTTGGCGGTGCCCACGACCTCGCCGTCGACGAGCGCGACGACCGTGTGCCCGGGCGGCCGCTCCATCCAGAGGCCGGCCGCCTGCTCCGAGGTCATCGCCGGGTCGAAGGCGTAGGTCTCGCCGGCCTGCACCACCTCGGTGAAGATCGGCCAGATCGCGGACCAGTCCTCGGGGGTCGCCTCACGGATCTCCATCACGCGGTCCTCGGGACGACGGCCGGTGTTGCAGTAGCGGCGGCCCGCCGGGTCCCGCAGCACCGTCCAGTCGTCGTAGCGACGCAGCCGTCTCGGCGCCCAGCGCCTCGTGCCGCGCGGTCTCGGCGTCCCGGTCGTCGCAGGCCAGGTCGAGGTGGGCGGTGACGGTCTGCTGCTCGTCGTCGAGCCGCTGCAGCAGGAACCGCAGCGGCAGCCCGTCGGGGCGGACGAGCCGGCGGAACTCCGCGTGGCCGGTGTCGGCCCAGTGCCCAGCCGGTCAGCGCCGCCCAGAACGCGCACTCCTCGTCGAAGCGGCTCGGCGGGATGTCGAGGCAGACCTGGTCGACGAGGCTGCGCCCGCCGGGCCACGTCCTGGGGCGGCGGGCGCCGGCGGCCGGGATGGCCGACCAGGCAGAACGTCAGGCCGCCGGGCGACCCGCAGACGACGTAGCCGAGCACGTGGTGGCTGGTGGTGCCGCCGAGCTGGTCGACCCGGTCGGCCAGGCCGCGCACGTCGTCGGTGTGCAGGTCGAGGTGCATCCCGCCGGGGATCGACTGCACGATCCGCTGCACCTTGAGGAACGGGTCGCCCTCGGGCGGCAGCAGGGTGGTGAACTCGTGCCGCGGCCCGCGCGGCGGGGACGGCCGGCAGCCCGTCACGGCGAGCCAGAACTCCTCGGACGCCCGCTCCGTCTCCGGCGGGCTGTCGAGGAAGGCGGTCACCCAGCCGATCGTCATGGCGGACACACTATTGGTCGGTCCAGACAGTGCCCACGGGCGTCGCGTCGACGGTCCCGCCGGTCAGCTCGGCGAGCAGCGCGGCCAGGTCGGTGGACGGGCCGGCCGCCAGCCGGAGCGTGACGTGCTCGGCGTAGGCGGCGTCGAGGACGTCGAGCCCCCGGCCCCGCAGGTCGCTCTCGAGCCGTCCCGCGTCGGCGTGGCCGACCCGGACGTCGTACAGGTGGGAGAGGCGGCGCCGTCGCGTCGCCCGCCGCGTCGAGCCCGGCCCGCACCGCGTCGCCGTACGCCCGCACCAGGCCGCCCGCGCCGAGCAGGGTGCCGCCGAACCAGCGGGTGACGACGGCGACCACGTCGCTGACCTCGTGGCCGCGCAGCACCTCCAGCATCGGCGCCCCGGCGGTGCCGGACGGCTCGCCGTCGTCGTTGGACCGCTGGACCTCGCCGTCCGGCCCGAGCACGTAGGCCGAGCAGTGGTGCCCCGCGTCCGGGTGCTCCCGGCGGGCCCGGTCGACGACCGCGCGGGCGGCGTCCTCGTCGGCGACGCGCTCGACCCGGCACAGGAAGCGGGAGCGCCGCACCTCGGTCTCGACGGTGGCGGTGCGGGCGACGGTGGCGTACGACGTCGTCACCACAGCTGGGCCACGACGTCGGAGCCGATCTTCACGATGAACGCCGAGACCACCACGATGAAGAACACCCGCACGAACCGGCTGCCCTTCGCGACCGCGGTGCGGGCGCCGACGTAGCTGCCGAGCAGGTTGCACAGGCCGACGACGAGACCGATCCGCCACATCACGGCGCCCTGCGTCGCGAACACCAGCAGGGCGGCGATGTTCGTGGCCCAGTTGGCGATCCGGGCCTTGGCCGAGGCCTCGAGGAAGCTGTAGCCGAGCAGGCCGACCAGCGTGAACACGAAGAACGAGCCCGTCCCCGGCCCGAGCGCGCCGTCGTAGAACCCGATCGTGAACCCCGTCCCCACCGCGACCAGCGTGTGCCGGTGGCCGGAGAACCGCAGCTCGGTGACGTCGCCGAGGTCGGGCTTGAGCAGCACGTAGGCGCCGACCACGACCAGCGCCACCAGGATGATCGGGTTGAACGCCGCCTTCGGGATGTGCGTGGCCGCCACCGCCCCCAGCGCGGAGCCGATGAACGCGACCACCATCAGCGGCACGAACGTGCGGGGGTCCGGTCGGACCCGGCGGTAGTAGGTCGCCGAGCTGACCGTCGTGCCGCACGAGCCCGCCAGCTTGTTGGTGGCCAGGATCTGCACCGGCGCCGCGCCCGGGAACGCCACCACCAGCGCGGGCAGCTGCACCAGCCCGCCCCCGCCGACCACCGCGTCGACGAACCCCGCGAACAGCCCCGCCAGGGCCAGCAGCAGGTAGGTCCACATCGACGGGTCGTCCACCGCACGAACCCTAGACGCCGCCCGCCCTTCCGCCCCGTGGTTGAGCCGGTGTCGAAGCCACCGTAGGTCGAGCTTGTCGAAACCATGCGCCAGCCGACGCTCAGCGGTTCGAGGCCTCGACCAGCGGCTCGGGCACCTCAACCAACGTGCGGCGCTCGGGCACCTCAACCAACGTGTGGGCCCGCGCACCTCAACCAACGTGGGGCCGGTCGACCTAGGATCGCGGGATGCGCATCGTCTCGCTCCTGCCGTCGACCACGGAGATCCTGTTCGACCTCGGCGCGGGCGACGAGGTCGTCGGCGTGACGTTCGAGTGCGACCACCCGGTGGAGGCCCGCTCCCGCACGATCGTCTCCACCAGCGCGATGCCGGAAGGGCTGACGCCGGTGGAGATCGACGACTTCGTGGCCGAGGCGATGCGGCAGGGCCAGGACCTCTACCACCTCGACGAGGGCGCGCTGGCCGGCCTCGACGCCGACCTCGTCGTCACCCAGGACCTGTGCGCGGTCTGCGCGGTCGACGTCTCGGTCGTCGACGACGCGCTCGCCCACCTGGGCTGCACGGCCGAGGTGCTCACCATCGACCCGCACACGCTCGAGGAGGTGCTCGCGTCCGTGGGCACCCTCGGCGAGGCGACCGGCACCCGGGCCGCGCGCCGACGACCTGGTCGCCTCCCTGCGCACCCGCCTCGACGACGTCGTACGACGGACCGCCGGCCGCCCCCGGCCGCGGGCGCTGGTCCTGGAGTGGACCGACCCGCCGTTCGCGCCGGGCCACTGGGTGCCCGAGATGGCGCACGTCGCGGGCGGCGAGAGCGTGCTCGGCACGGCCGGCGAGAAGTCCTTCCGGGTCACCTGGGACGACGTGCGCGCGGCCGAGCCGGAGGTGGTGGTGTGCGCGCCGTGCGGCTACGGCCTCGAGCAGTCCCGCGCCCTGGCCGAGCAGGTCGTCGACGCGGGCGTGCTGCCGGAGCACGTCGCGGTGTGGGCCGTCGACGCCAACGCGTCGTTCGCCCGCCCCGGCCCGCGGCTGGTCGACGGGGTCGAGGCGCTCGCCGGGATCCTTCACCCCGACGTCGTGGACCCCTCGCCCATCGCCGTGCGCGTGCGCTGATCCCGGACCACCGGGAGCAGCGAGACCAGCAGGAGCACGACCAGCACGCCGACCTGGGCCGTGCCGGTGACGGCGTGGCCGACCGGCGTGACGGCCAGGCACAGCACCGCGGTCACCACGAACCACCGGCGACCGCCGATCCCGAGCCGCCACAGGTAGAAGACGTTGCCGACGAGGTACGTCGCCGCGCCGGCCGACATGGTCAGGGCGAACCGCCAGGTGAGCTCGTGGGTCGGGCCGTGCACCGCCTCGTGCACGCCGGCCGCCACCAGGATCAGCCCGCCGACGAGCACGAAGTAGCCCATCGAGAAGGACATCAGGGCCGTGCGGGCGGTCATGCCCTCGGGCCGCTCGACGACCTCGTCGACCCGCTCCAGGCTCGTGTCGTCGGCGAAGTGCACCCACCAGAACAGCCCGATCAGCGCCATCGCGAGCAGCACCGCCACCAGGTAGCCCGGGTCCAGCAGGTGCCCGACGGCGGACCTCCCGATCGCCAGGATGCTCTCGCCGAGCGCGATGATCAGCATCAGCCCGTGGCGCTCCGCGAAGTGGGCCGGCCGGATCGTGAAGCGGGCCTCGGTCCCGCGCACCATCGACACGAACGGCAGCAGCGCGGACACGTCCACCCGACCCAGCGCCAGGGCTCGGGCAGGGCGGCGGCGAGGAAGAGCCCGGCGACGATGCCGAGGTTGACCGGCGCGATGGCCAGGATCGCCGACGCCGACTCACCCAGGCTGGACCGCAGGAACGAGATGCCGTGCACCAGACCGGTGAGGAGGTACGCCACCGCGAACAGCCAGCGGTCCTCGCCGAACGCCCCCGGCACCGTGATCGCGATGACCAGGAAGCCGGCCATGCCGACGAGCATCGGGATGCGCGTCGAGGTGGTCGTCGGCCCGACGTTGTTCGACAGCCAGGCGAACCCGTCGTACATCCACCAGATCACCCACAGCATCGCCAGCGCCTGGAGGTAGCCCAGCGCGCCGTCCGCGTCCAGCACCAGGTCGGTCAGCTGGGTGACGACGAAGACGAAGACCAGGTCGAAGAACAGCTCGAGCGTGGTGACCGGGGCGTGCGCGTCCGGGGCCGCGGCCCGCGGGGAGAGGCGCACGCCCCGTCCCGGCTAGCGGGTGGCCAGGTAGGACAGCAGGTCCTGCCGGGTGACGACCCCGATCGGCTTGCCGTCCTCCTGCACCAGCAGCGCGTCGGCCTTCTCCAGCTTGGCCACCGCCTCGTTGACCGGCTCGTTGGCGCCGATCGTCGGCAGCGGCGGGTCCATGTGCGTCTCGACCGCGTCGATGAGCTTGGCGTGGCCGGAGAACAGCGCGTCGAGCAGCGCCCGCTCCGAGACGCTGCCGGACACCTCGGCCGCGACGATCGGCGGCTCGGCGCGGACCACGGGCATCTGCGAGACGCCGTACTCCTGGAGGATGTGCACGGCCTCGGCGATGGTCTCGCTCGGGTGCGTGTGCACGAGGTCGGGCAGCCGCCCGCTCTTGCCGCGGAGCACCTGGCCGACGGTCTGCTCGTCGGTGGCGGGCAGGAAGCCGTACTGCGCGAGCCACTCGTCGTTGAACACCTTGCCGAGGTAGCCGCGACCGGAGTCCGGCAGCAGCACCACGATCACCGCGTCGGGGTCGTCGAGCTCGCGGGCCAGCTGCACGGCGGCGTAGGCGGCCATCCCCGACGAGCCGCCGACGAGCATCGCGTCCTCGCGGGCGAGCCGGCGGGTGAAGTCGAACGAGTCGGCGTCGGAGACCTCGATGATCCGGTCCGCGATGTCCCGGTCGTAGGTGGTGGGCCAGAAGTCCTCGCCGACGCCCTCGACGAGGTAGGGACGCCCGGTGCCGCCGGAGTAGACCGACCCGGCGGGGTCGGCCCCGATGATCTTGACGTCGGGGTTCTGCTCCTTGAGGTACTTCCCGATGCCGCTGATGGTCCCGCCGGTGCCGACGCCCGCGACGAAGTGGGTGATCCGGCCCTCGGTCTGCGCCCAGATCTCCGGCCCGGTGGTCTCGTAGTGCGAGCGCGGGTTGTGCTCGTTGGCGTACTGGTTGGGCTTCCAGGCGCCGTCGATCTCGCGGACGAGACGGTCCGAGACGCTGTAGTAGGAGTCCGGGTGGTCCGGGTCGACGGCGGTCGGGCAGACGACCACCTCGGCGCCGTACGCCCGCAGCACGTTCTGCTTGTCCTCGGAGACCTTGTCCGGGCAGACGAAGACGCACTTGTAGCCCTTGCCCTGGGCGACCATCGCGAGCCCGACGCCGGTGTTGCCGGAGGTCGGCTCGACGATCGTGCCGCCGGGCTTCAGCGAGCCGTCGGCCTCGGCCGCCTCGATCATGCGGGTGGCGATCCGGTCCTTCACCGACCCGCCCGGGTTGAGGTACTCCACCTTCGCCAGCACGAGCCCGCGCGCGCCGTCGGTCGTCTTGTCGAGCTTGACGAGAGGAGTGTTGCCGATCAGGTCCAGGAGTGAGTTCACGTAGTGCACGTCGGCAGTTTAGGCCCCGCCCTGGGAGTCCCCGAATACACTCCAGTCGTGGGGAAGGCCGGGGCGGCACGCAAGCTGGCGGCTGCTGCTGCGTTCGGCGGCGGTGGCCTCTCGGTCGTGGGCGCCTCCGTGTACGGCGTGCTGCGGGCCGAGGCGGTCCTCGCCCGCCGCCAGATCGGCAACGCCGAGGGCGAGCCACCGGGCGCCACGGGGTGGTACGGCAAGGGCCGCCGGGGCCCGGCGATCAAGATGGTGCTGCTCGGCGACTCCTCCGCGGCCGGCTACGGCGTCGACTCCGTGCAGGACACCCCCGGCGCCCACCTGGCCTCCGGGCTGGCCGAGGGCGCCGACCGGCGGGTCTACCTGCGCTCGGTGGCGTTCGTCGGCGCGCAGACCCGCGACCTGTCCCGCCAGATCGACAAGGCGCTGTCCATCGAGCCGCAGGTGGCGGTGATCATGGTCGGCGCCAACGACGTGACCCACACGCGACGCCCCTCGGAGTCGGTGCGGCTGCTGGAGGCCGCCGTACGCCGGCTGCGGGACGCCGGCGCGGAGGTCGTGGTGGGCACCTGTCCCGACCTCGGCACCATCGAGCCGATCGCTCCCCCGCTGCGGCAGGTCGCCCGGGTCTGGTCGCGGCGGCTCGCAGCGGCCCAGACCATCGCGACCGTCGAGGCCGGCGGCCGGACGGTCTCGCTGGGGTCGGTGCTCGGCGCCGAGTTCGCGAGCACGCCCACGTTCTTCGGCCCCGACCGGTTCCACCCGTCCGCGGACGGCTACTCGACGCTGGCCGCCGTGCTGCTGCCCTCGGTGCTGGCCGCGGTCGGCGTCATCCCCTTCGAGGACCTGGTGCCCGAGGCGCACCGCGGCGAGGCGATCCTGCCGATCTCCCAGGCCGCGGTCGAGGCCGCGCGCACACCGGGCACCGAGATCGACGGCACCGCGATCGCCGGGGCGACCCGCGGCACCCGCGGCCGCTGGGTGCAGCTGCGCCGCCGCCGCCGGCAGCCGGAGTCCGACGTCGAGACGCCGCAGAGCACGGAGTCCCAGCCGGCCCACCCCTGAGCTCGCCCTGGACACGACGCACAGGAGCCCCGCACCGTGGACGGTGCGGGGCTCTTGCGCTGCTGTGGGAGCGTCAGTCGCCGCGGAGGATCGCGAGGATCCGGAGCAGCTCGACGTAGATCCAGATGATCGTGACGGTCAGGCCGAAGGCCGCGCGCCACGACTCGCGCTCGGGCAGCCCGGCGGCGATGCCGCGCTCCACGAAGTCGAAGTCGAGGATCAGCATCAGCACGCCGAGGCCCAGGCCGAGCATGCTCGAGACCAGGCCCATCGGGCCGAAGCCGTTGAAGCCGAACGACGGCGTCGAAGAGCTGCAGCACGACGTCCAGCAGCGAGATGGCGACGAAGCCGATCATCGCGCCGACGACCCACTTGCGGAACGTCGGGCTGACCCGGATGTTGAAGAACTTGTACGCCGCGAGCGTGCCGGCCACCGCGGCGAACGTGCCGGCGACCGCGCCGATCACGAGACCGCCGCCGTCGGGGCCGCCGAACTGGGCCTCGATCACCTTGCTGAAGGCACCGACGAACAGGCCCTCGAGGGCGGCGTAGGCGAGCACGAAGGCCGGGCTGATGACCCGCTTGAAGGAGTTGACGAGCGACAGCGCGAAGCCGCCGAAGGCGCCGACCATCAGCAGGAGGTAGAGCGGACCGGCGTCGGCGCCGGTGCTGCGGGTGATCGCGGGCGTCATCGACCCAGGTGGCCGCGGCGACCAGGATCGTCAGGCCCAGGGTCATGCCGGTCTTCTGCACGACCGAGTCGATCGTCATCCGGGGACCGCCGGCGGTGTCGCCGTAGACCGGCGCGTCCTGGCGGCCGCGGGCGTAGGGGTCGGCCTGGGTCTGGGTGCCGTAGGCGGGATAGGTCATCCCGCTCGCGGTCGCCTTGCCGTTGAAGCCTTCCGACCTGCGGAAGACGGGGTTGCTGCTCTGCATGTGTGGTCTCCTCCTTGGAGGCCTGCGGACCCCGATCTGGGAGCCCTGGTGGAACCGCACGACCATCGTACGTGTCCGCTACCGGGTAGAACGGTCGCGAATGCGCCGGTGTTCCCGCGGGTTCGGCGTCTCAGCCGCTTTTTAGGTGCAGACGACAAATAATCGTCAGCGGACGAGCGGCGTGAGGTGCTCCGGGTCACGCGGACGGCGCCACGAGACGGTCTCCGAGGTCAGCCGCTCCCCGCACGCCGAGCACGTGTCGGCGCTCTCGGTCGGCTCGCCGCAGCCCTCGTGGACGACGACGAGGCGGCCGGTGCTCGGCGGGCCGGTGCCGCTCGCCCCACAGGACGAGCGCGTGCAGGACGGGCAGCAGGTCGCGGCCCTCGTCGGTGAGGAGGTACTCCTCCCGGGTGCGGTTGCCGGCGTCGTACGGCGCGCGCACGAGCAGCCCGTCCTCGACCATCGCCGCGAGCCGACGGCTCAGCACGTTGTCGGCGCAGCCGAGCGACGAGCGGAACTGCTCGAACCGGGTGGCGCCGGTGACCGCCTCGCGCAGCACCAGCAGCACCCACGGGTCGCCCACGACGTCGAGCGGTCCGGGCGATCGGGCAGGTCGCCTGCGACCAGTCGGAGCGCAGGGGCACGGCTTGTCTCCTTCTCGACGACACTCTGGCCGGATCTGGCTTGCTTGAGAAAAGTCTAGGGCGGTAGCGTCGGTTTCTCCACCCGCCGCCACCCGGGAGCCCCATGACCGCCGTCTCGCCGCCGCGCACGCGCATCCACCCGGCCTGGCTCGTCGCCGGCGTCGCGTTCGTCGCCCTGCTCGGCGCGGCGGGCTTCCGGGCGGCGCCGGGCGTGCTGATGGTGCCGCTGCAGGACGAGTTCGGCTGGTCCCGCGGCACGTTGTCGCTGGCGGTCGGGGTGAACCTCGTGCTGTTCGGGCTGACCGCGCCGTTCGCCGCCGCGCTGATGGACCGGTTCGGCATCCGCCGGGTGACCAGCAGCGCGCTCGTGCTGATCGCGCTCGGCTCCGGGCTGAGCATCTTCGTGCGGGAGAGCTGGCAGCTGGTGCTGACCTGGGGCGTGCTGATCGGGCTCGGCACCGGGTCGATGGCGCTGGTGTTCGCCGCGACCGTGGCGCAGCGCTGGTTCGTGAAGCAGCGCGGGCTCGTGACGGGCATCCTCACCGCGGGCAGCGCCACCGGCCAGCTGATCTTCCTGCCCGTGGTGGCGGTCGTCGCCGAGCAGGCCGGGTGGCGGGTCGCCTCCCTGGTGATCGCGGCGGCGGCCCTGTCCGTCGTACCTCTGGTGCTGCTGGTGATGCGCGACCGCCCCGAGGACCTCGGGGTGCTGCCCTACGGCGCCGCGGAGCCGACGCAGTCCCCCGTGCTCGAGTCGGACCAGGTCGACCTGCCGGCCCAGCCCGGGGCCGGCCGGATGGCCGTCGACGCGCTGCGGGTGGCCGCGCGCACGCGCACGTTCTGGGCGCTGGTCGCCGGCTTCGCCATCTGCGGGGCGACCACCAACGGCCTGATCGGCACCCACTTCGTGCCGGCCGCGCACGACCACGGCATGGGCGAGACGACGGCGGCCGGGCTGCTCGCGGTGGTCGGCATCTTCGACATCGTCGGCACGATCGGGTCGGGCTGGCTGACCGACCGCTACGACCCGCGGCTGCTGCTCGGCTTCTACTACTTCTTCCGCGGCGTCGGGCCTGGCCCTGCTGCCGGTGCTGCTCGCCGACGCGGTGCACCCGAGCATCGTGGCGTTCGTGGTGATCTACGGCCTGGACTGGGTGGCCACCGTGCCGCCGACCGTCGCGCTGTGCCGGCAGGCCTTCGGCGACCGCGGCACCGTGGTGTTCGGCTGGGTGTTCGCCTCCCACCAGATCGGCGCGGCGATCGCGTCGGTGGCCGCCGGCTTCGCGCGCGACCGCACCGGCACCTACACCGTCGCCTGGTTCAGCGCCGCGCTGCTCTGCGTGGTGGCCGCCGTGATCTCGCTGCGGGTCTCGCGCGACCGGGTGCTCACCTGAGTCGTATGCGCCAGCGCGCGCTCTGTGACGCGCTGGCGCATACGACCCGGTGCCCCCGGTGGGACTCGAACCCACACTGCAAGGTTTTTAAGACCTCTTCCTCTGCCGTTGGGATACGGGGGCGGGCGGTCAGTCTTCCAGAGCGAGCGCCGCGGCCCGGGCCAGCACGGCGTCGAGCATCGGCTCGGTCAGCCTGCCGGTGAAGGTGTTCTGCTGTGACGGGTGGTAGCTGCCGAGCACGGTGACCTCGCGGCCGTCGGGGGCGGTCAGCGTGGCCTCGGCGGCGTGCCCGAACCGGGGCTTGGGTCGCGGGACGTCGTACCCGATCGCGCGGAAGGTGCGCAGCGCCGCGTCCCAGCCGTACTGGCCCAGGCACACCACCGCCCTGACGTGCTCCGCGACGAGGGACACCTCGCGCTCGAGCCACGGCGCGCAGGTGTCGCGCTCGGTGGTGGTCGGCTTGTTGTCCGGCGGTGCGCAGCGGACCGCCGCGACCATCCGCGCGTCCACCAGCCGCTGCCCGTCGCCGGCGTGCACCGAGGTCTCCTGGACGGCGAGCCCGACCCGGTGCAGGGACGCGAACAGCCAGTCGCCGGAGCGGTCGCCGGTGAAGATCCGGCCGGTGCGGTTGCCGCCGTTGGCCGCGGGGGCCAGCCCGACGATCAGCACCGCCGGGGTGGCGGAGCCCCAGCCGGCGATCGGCCGGCCCCAGTAGGGCTCCCGGGCGTACGACGCGCGCTTGTCCCGGGCCACGTCCTCGCGCCAGGCGACGAGCCGGTCGCAGGCGCGGCAGACGGAGACCGCCGCGGACACCTCGTCCAGGTCGGACCCGGCGGCCAGTCGCACCACGTCGGAGGCGGTGCGGGCGACCGGGGTGCCGGGCGACGCGGGGTCGTCGGGCCACCCGGTCCCCGGCGGCACCGGCGACGGGAACGACTGCCCGGTCACCGGGTGCGGGAGGTCCACGCGACCCATCATCACACGGGACGCGCTGCCGTCGGCGGGCGGGTGCTCGCCGACGTCGGCTCGATCCTCTGTCGACGCCGACGGCCTCACAGGCCCGCTGCTGGACCCAGAGAGTAGGGAGCCGGCGGCTAGCTCCTGCGCCACCAGACGAGGCCGACGACCAGGAGCACGGCGCCGACGGCGCCGGCGACGAGCTCGGGACGGGGCTTGCCGTCCGTCGGTGGTGGCGCGGTCCTTGGCCCGGGCCACCCGGGCCTTGGCCTGCGCCTTCACGTCGAGCTTGGCCTGGAGGGCGTCGACGGTCCCGGCGAGCTCGGCGCGGGTGCGCTCGATGTCGTCGCGGATCGCGTCCGGGTCGTTGGACGTCGTCGGCGTCGTGGTGGTCGGGTGCGACCCGGACACACCGTTGGAGTGGGTGTCAGACGGGCTCATGACCGGTCTCCCTTCACGGTGGCGATGTCTTCCTTGAGGCCGGCCATCGCCTCTTCGGGCTTGGCGGGGGTCGCCTCGGCGACGTTGCGCTTGCCCAGGAGGGCCAGCACTCCGGCGACCGCGAACAGCACGACGGTGACGATGAGCGCGGCGAGCCAGGCGGGGATGACCAGCGCGAGCGCGAGGATCACGGTGGCGAGCAGGGTGGCGACGCCGAAGAGGGCGACGATCCCGGCTCCCCCGAAGAGCCCGAGGCCGAGGCCGGCCTTCTTGCCCTTCTGGGTCATCTCGGCCTGCGCGAGCCGCATCTCGTCACGGACCAGCGTGGACATCTGCTGGGTCATGTCGTGCACGAGAGCGCCGAGCGTGGGGTCCTGACCGATCTCGGGTGGGTTGGCGTGCTGTGGCGAGGACATGGAGGTGCCCGTACCCAGCCTGTCCCGCACGAATCCCCCGCGGATCCGCCGGGTCAGGCCACGGACCAGGCGATCCCGTCGAGGATGTCGGAGTCGGAGACCGTCAGCCGGTCGGCGCCGGACCGCCGCAGCACCCGGTCGAGGATCAGCGCACCGGCGCCGATCACGTCGGAGCGGCCCGCGGGCACCCCGAGACCCTCGCGTTCCACGACGGTCATCGCGAGCACCCGGGCCGCGAGGTCGTGCACCTCGGCCAGGGAGAACGACGCACCGTGCACGCGCTCGCGGTCGTAGCGGTCGAGGCCGAGCAGGATCGCCGCGACGGTGGTGACCGTCCCCGCGGTGCCGACCAGCGTGCGTGCGTCGTCGAGGTGCACGTCGTACGACGGGAGGGTGTCGAGCGCCTCGTCGACGACCCGGGTCGCGGCCTCGACCTCGCTCGCGGTCGGCGGGTCCGACGGCATCAGCCGCTCGGTGATGCCGCACGGACCCGATGTCCAGCGACCGGGCCGCCGTGACGCTGGCCGTGCGACTCGCCGAGGATCAGCTCGGTCGAGCCGCCGCCGATGTCGAGCACCGCCACCGGACCCGGCACGTCGCCCAGGGCGCGCGTCGCGCCGTCGTAGGACAGCGCGGCCTCCTCGTCGCCGGAGACCACCTCGGGCTCGACGCCGAGCCGGTCGCGGATGCCGCGGGCGAAGACGTCGGCGTTGCTCGCGTCGCGCACGGCGGAGGTCGCGACGAACCGGACCGCGTCGACGCGGTGACCCGCCACGATCGCGGCGTACTCCTCGGCGGCGGCGAACACCCGGGCCAGCGCCTCGTCCGCGAGCCGTCCGGTGCGGTCGACGTCCTGGCCCAGGCGGACGATCCGCATCTCGCGGACCAGGGTGTCCTGGGTCCCGGCCGCGACGTCGATGTCGGCGACGAGCAGCTTGATGGTGTTCGTGCCGCAGTCGACCGCCGCGACCCGGGTCATGCCGTCGCGCAGGGGCCGGAGCGCCAGAAGTCGCCGAGCAGGTCGACCACCTCGTCGCCGAGCGGGTTCACCCCGCGGCCCTGGGCGAGCGACTGGCCGGCCAGCACGTGCAGGCACTTCACCCGGGTGGGCATCCCGCCGGCGGAGACGCCGGCGATCTCGGGGACCTCGCCGATCTCCTCGCGGTAGGCGAGGTAGGCCTCGTGCGCGCTCGTGTAGGCCGCGGCCAGCTCGGGGTCGGCCTCGAGCCGGTCGGACATCTCCTTCATCAGCCCGGAGGCCTCGAGGGTGCCGATCAGGGACGCGGCCCGCGGGCAGGTCAGGTAGAACGTCGTCGGGAACGGCGTGCCGTCGGGCAGCCGCGGCTCGGTCGCCACCACGTCGGGGTTGCCGCACGGGCAGCGGTGGCCGATCGCGTGGATGCCGCGGGGAGGCCGCCCGAGCTGTGCCTCGATGACGGCCTCGTCGTCGCGGTCGATCAACGCTTCTCCTTCAGGACCTTCGGTGGCTTGATCTTCGTGACGGGCCGAGGCACGTCCGCCTGCTTGACCTCGGGCTTGCCCGCGGTCACCACGCTGCCCCACGCCGACTGCCACCACTGCGGCCGGGTCGGTCGTGGTCGCGGCCGTCGCCTCGGAGAGCGTGTCGGTGTGGCCGAGCGGCTTGCCGTTCTCGTCGAGCACCTGGAAGCCGATCTCACCGGGCAGCACCCAGCCGAACCGCTGGTGCGCGACCGTGCGCACGTAGGCCGGGTCGTTCCACCGCTTCTTCTCCCGCTGCAGGTCGGCGATCTGGGCCCGCGACGCGGAGATGTCGGCGCCGAGCGCCGCGAGGTGCCGGCGCTGCTCGAGGTAGGCCCGCATGCTCGACGCGTAGGACACCATCAGCACCGCGAGGACCAGGACCAGGATCGCGGCCCGGCCGGTGAGCCGGGGACGCGGAGCGGTCCGTCCCGGTGCCGGCGTGCGCTGCCGCGGCACGTTGCGACGCGGGCCGGTGCCGGCACCGGGCCGCGACCCGGGCCGGTGCGTCGGCGTACGCCGGGAGGCACCACGGGGACCGGCCCCGGTGGTGCGCCTGCGGGGGTCCTGCCCCCGTCCCGACGGACGACTCTGCGACATCGGTGCGGGTCAGCTCCCCTGCGTGAAGCGCGGGAAGGCGCCACGGCCGGCGTAGCGCGCGGCGTCGTCGAGCTCCTCCTCGATGCGCAGCAGCTGGTTGTACTTCGCGACCCGCTCGGACCGGGCCGGGGCGCCGGTCTTGATCTGGCCGCAGTTCGTGGCGACCGCGAGGTCGGCGATCGTGGTGTCCTCGGTCTCGCCGGAGCGGTGGCTCATCATGCAGCGGAAGCCGTTGCGGTGCGCCAGGTCGACGGAGTCGAGGGTCTCGGTCAGCGAGCCGATCTGGTTGACCTTGACCAGCAGCGCGTTGGCCGACTGCTCCTTGATGCCCCGGCCGAGCCGCTCGACGTTGGTGACGAACAGGTCGTCGCCGACGAGCTGGACCTTGGCGCCGAGCTCGGCGGTCATCGACGCCCAGCCGTCCCAGTCCTCCTCGTCGAGCGGGTCCTCGATCGAGACGATCGGGTACGACGCGGCGAGGTCGGCGTAGTAGGCCTGCATCTCGGCCGACGTCTTGGCGGCGCCCTCGAACTGGTAGGCGCCGTCGGTGAAGAACTCCGAGGCGGCGACGTCGAGGGCGAAGACGATGTCCTTGCCGGCGACCAGCCCGGTCTTCTCGACGGCGACGGTGATCAGGTCGAGCGCCTCGCGGTTGTTCGGCAGGTCGGGGGCGAAGCCGCCCTCGTCGCCGAGACCGGTGGCCAGCCCCTTCTCCTTCAGCACCGCCTTGAGGGCGTGGTAGACCGACGCGCCCTGCTCGAGCGCCTCGCGGAAGGTGGCCGCGCCGATCGGCGCGATCATGAACTCCTGCACGTCGACGCCGGTGTCCGCGTGCGAGCCGCCGTTGAGGATGTTCATCATCGGCACCGGGAGCAGGTGGGCGTTGGGGCCGCCGACGTAGCGGAACAGCGGCAGGTCGGCCGAGTCCGCGGCGGCCCGGGCCACGGCGAGCGAGACGCCGAGGATGGCGTTGGCGCCGAGCTGGGCCTTGTTGGGGGTGCCGTCGAGCTCGAGCAGCCGGGCGTCGACGAGCCGCTGCTCGGACGCCTCGAAGCCGACGAGCTCGGGGCCGATGACGTCGAGCACGGCGTCGACGGCCTTGCCGACCCCCTTGCCGCCGTACCTCTTGCCGCCGTCGCGGAGCTCGACCGCCTCGAAGGCGCCGGTGGAGGCGCCGGAGGGGACGGCCGCCCGGCCGATCGTGCCGTCGTCGAGGGCGACCTCGACCTCGATGGTGGGGTTGCCGCGCGAGTCGAGGATCTCGCGCGCGCCGACTGCCTCGATGGACGCCACGATGGTGCTCCTGCAAGTCGAAGGGGAAGGACGCGTACACAAGCCCGACCAGCCTAACGGCGCGACCGCGTCGATCCGGGCACGGCTCGCCCCGCGGGAACGGCTGACCCGTTCGGGCCGTGGCCAGGCGGCCCCCGCTCTGGGAAACTCCCGGAATGAGCAGCGCGCCGACTCCCGCCGACGTGGTGGCCCGGGTGACGAAGACGTTCGACACCGTCGCCGACGACTACGACCAGAGCGGGGTGGCGTTCTTCGCCCCCATCGCCGACCGGCTCGTCGAGCTGCTCGGACCCGCGCCCGGCGATCGGGTGCTCGACATCGGCTGCGGCCGGGGCGCGGTCACCCTCCCCGCCGCCGCGGCGGTCGGGGCGTCCGGATCGGTGACCGCGGTCGACGTGTCCCCGGCGATGGTCGAGCACACCCGGGCCGCCGCCCGCGACGCCGGCCTGGGCCACGTCGACGCACGGGTCGCCGACGCCACCGCGCTCGACCTGCTCGACGCGTCGTACGACGTCGTGGCCTCGTCGCTCGTGCTGTTCTTCCTGCCGGACCCGGCGGCCGCGCTGCCCGGCTGGGTGCAGCGGGTGCGTCCGGGTGGCCGGCTGGGGGTCACCACGTTCGGCGAGCAGGACGAGGTGTGGCGGGCCGTGGACGCCCTGTTCGTGCCCCACCTGCCGGCGGCGATGGTCGACCCGCGCACCCGCACCACCGACACCCCGTTCGGCAGCGACGCCGGCGTCGAGGCGCTGGTCTCCGGGGCCGGCGGGCAGGACGTCGGCAGCGTGACAGAGGACCTGTCCGTGGTCTTCGACGACGCCGAGCACTGGCGCGCGTGGACGATGAGCACCGGTCAGCGGATGATGTGGGGCTTCGTGCCCGAGGCCGAGCGGGAGCCGCTGTTCGAGCGGGCCGCCGCACTCCTCGAGCAGTCCCGCGACGGCGACCGGATCGTGCTGCACCAGGAGGTCCGGCACACTCTCGCCGGCGTCCCCGGGTAGACCGCCGCGGACTATCCGGACGGTTCGGTGGAGCGGACGAGCGCGCCGATCCGGCGTACGGCGGAGCGCAGCTCCTGCTCGGCGTCGCAGGCCGGCGGCGCGGGCCTCCACGACGAGGCCGAGCAGCCGCTGCCCCAGGTCGGCGCGCGGGTCGAGCGGCGGTGGGGTGACGCCGACCTTCGCGGCCCGGCCGAGCACCTTGTCGGCGAGCGCGAGGGCGGGCAGCCCCGGGGGCAGCCCGTCGAGCACGGAGGCGCGGCCCTTCTCCTGGGCCTTGAGCGTGTCCCAGTTGCGCTCGACCTCGTCGGCGTCGGCCACGTCGAGGCCCGCGAACACGTGCGGGTGCCGGTGCACCAGCTTGTCCACGATCCCGCCGGCGACGTCGTCGATCGTGAAGCCGTCCTCGGCCTCGGAGGCCACCCGGGCGTGGAAGTACACCTGCAGCAGCAGGTCGCCGAGCTCCTCCTGCAGGTGCGTGTAGTCGCCGCCGTCCTCCAGCGCGTCGATGGCCTCGAGGGTCTCGTGGGTCTCCTCGAGGAGGTACTTCGCGAGCGACCGGTGGGTCTGCTCGCGGTCCCACGGGCACTCGTCCCGCAGCCGGTCCATCACGGCGACCAGGTCGAGCAGCCGCGCACCCGGGACGTCGTACGACGCGTGCAGGATCTCCACCTCGACCCCGTCACCGCCATCGACGAGGGCGGTGGCCAGCGCCGTGGGGAACGACTCGGCCTCGGCGTCGTCGGCGAGCCAGACCACGTCGCCGTCGGCGGCGAGGGCCAGCAGCGCGGCGACCGACGCGTCGGGGAGCAGGTCGACGGGGTGGCCGGCCGCGACCACGGCCCGGACCAGCGGCGCGTCGAGCGAGGACGCCAGCCGTCGCGGGGCGCCGGCGATCGCCGACCACGCCGACCACGACAGCAGCCCCGGAGCGACCCGCGGGCTGGTGACCAGGAAGGTCAGCTGCACTTCTGGCTTGCCGGCAGCGCCGCCACCCAGCCCTGCGACGGGTCGGGGCTGCCGCCGTCGGTGGCGTTCTTGGACTGCGCGACGGACAGCGAGCCGCTGACCGGCAGCAGGGCGTTGTTCTTGTACTCCCCGAAGCGCGGGTCGACCGACACGTCGGCGTGCTTCGCGGCCCAGGCGTTGCGCAGCTTGGTGCCCTCGGAGATCGCCTGCTGGTCGGTGACGTTCTTCTTGCCGGCCTTGGTCAGCTCGCGCTTGCCGATGTCGATCAGCATCAGCTGGCCCTCGGCGTACTCCCGGACGGTGTCCCGGAACACCTCGCGCCGGTCGGCCGGCAGGCTGTTGATGTTCTGCTCGTTGCCCTGCAGGGCCGCGGAGACCTGCTGCTGGTCGGGCTGCACGCCCTCGGCGGACCCGAACTGGCGCGAGAGCGAGCTGTTGAGCAGCACGCCGAGGGCGCCCTGCCGGGCGGACCGGCTGGCGAGGGTCTGGGCGGACTGGCCGTCCTGCGAGGCGCCCTGCGCGGCGCACAGCGCGTGCGCGACCTCGTCGACGTGCCCGTCGCTGATGCTCTCCGAGCCGACCACGGCGGCCGAACCCGGGTGCGTGGCGCACGACGACATCACGAACGCTGCGGCGAGGGCCAGGACGGATCCCTTGACGGTGCGCGAACGGCTCACGACGACTCTTTCTCCTCGGACGGGTTCAGCTCGGTGCCGGTGCGGGGGCGCGGTCGACGACCGTGTCGATCACTTCCCGCGCCCAGGTGAGCAGCGCCTCGTCGCGGATCGGCTGGCCCCCCACGGGGGCCGTCGACGGACGGGGCACCAGCATCGTACGCACTGCGGGCTTGACCAGGCTGCGCGGGTAGAGCCGGTTGAGGCGGACCGTCGCGGAGTCGGGCAGCTCGACCGGGGAGAACCGGACGTACTTGCCCTGGAGGGTCACGTCGGTCAGCCCGGCCTGCCGCGCCCGGCCCCGGAAGCGGGCCACCTGGAGCAGGCTGGCGACCGCCTCGGGGGGCTCGCCGTAGCGGTCCGACGAGCTCCTCGCGGATCAGGTCGACGTCCTCGTCGGCGCGGACCTCGGCGAGCCGCTTGTACATCTCGAGGCGCAGCCGCTCGCTCTGGATGTAGTCGTGCGGCAGGTGCGCGTCGATCGGCAGCTCGATCTTGGTCTCGACCGGCTCGGGCGCCCCGTCGCCGCGGAACTCCGCGACGGCCTCGCCGACGAGCCGGACGTAGAGGTCGAAGCCCACGTCGGCGATGTGCCCGGACTGCTCGCCGCCGAGCAGGTTGCCGGCACCGCGGATCTCGAGGTCCTTCATGGCGATCGCCATGCCGCCGCCGAGGTCGGAGTGCTGGGCCAGGGTGGCCAGCCGCTCGTGCGCGGTCTCGGTCAGCGGCTTGTCGGGCGGGTAGAGGAAGTAGGCGTAGGCCCGCTCGCGGCCCCGGCCCACCCGGCCGCGGAGCTGGTGCAGCTGCGAGAGGCCGAGGGAGTCCGAGCGCTCGATGACCATCGTGTTGGCGTTGGACACGTCGAGACCGGACTCGACGATCGTGGTGCACACCAGGACGTCGAACTCCTTCTCCCAGAAGCCGAGCATCACCTGCTCGAGCTGGTGCTCCCCCATCTGGCCGTGCGCGACGCCGACCCGCGCCTCGGGGACCAGCGCGCGGATCTTGGCGGCGGCCTTGTCGATGGACTGCACCCGGTTGTGGATGAAGAACACCTGGCCCTCGCGGAGCAGCTCGCGCCGGATGGCCGCGATCACCTGCCGGTCCTCGTAGGCGCCGACGTAGGTCAGCACCGGGTGCCGCTCCTCGGGCGGGGTGGTGATCGTGGACATCTCCCGGATGCCGGTGATCGCCATCTCCAGGGTGCGCGGGATCGGCGTCGCGGACATCGAGAGCACGTCGACCGACGTGCGCATCCGCTTCATCTGCTCCTTGTGCTCGACGCCGAAGCGCTGCTCCTCGTCGACGATGATCAGGCCGAGGTTCTTCATCCGGATGTCCGGGTTGAGCAGCCGGTGCGTGCCGATCACGATGTCGACGGTGCCCTCGCGGAGCTGCTCGATGACCTCCGCGGCCTCCTTGTCGGTCTGGAAGCGCGAGAGGCCCTTGAGGATCACCGGGAAGCCGGCCATCCGCTCGCTGAACGTCGAGAAGTGCTGCTGCACCAGCAGCGTCGTGGGCACGAGCACGGCGACCTGCTTGCCGTCCTGGACCGCCTTGAACGCCGCGCGCACCGCGATCTCGGTCTTGCCGTAGCCCACGTCGCCGCAGACCAGCCGGTCCATCGGGACCTGCTGCTCCATGTCGCGCTTGACCTCGTCGACCGTCGAGAGCTGGTCGGGCGTCTCGACGAACGGGAACGCGTCCTCGAGCTCGCGCTGCCACGGGGATGTCCGGCCCGAAGGCGTGGCCGCGGGTCGCCTGCCGCGCGGCGTACAGCTTGATCAGCTCGGCCGCGATCTGCTTGACCGCCTTGCGGGCCCGGCCCTTGCGCTTGGCCCAGTCGGCCCCGCCGAGCCGGTCCAGCGACGGCTGCTCGCCGCCGACGTAGCGGGTGACCTGGTCGAGCTGGTCGGTCGGCACGTAGAGCCGGTCGGCGGGCTGGCCGCGCTTGGAGGAGCCGTACTCCAGGACGAGGTACTCCCGCGTCGCGCCCTGCACCTCGCGCTGCTTCATCTCCAGGTAGCGGCCCACGCCGTGCTGCTCGTGCACGACGTAGTCGCCGGCCTTGAGCTCGAGCGGGTCGATCTGCTTCTTGCGCCGGGTCGGCATCTTGCGCATGTCCTTGGTGGACGCGCGCTGGCCGGTCAGGTCGTCACCGGTGAGCACCGCGAGGCACAGGCCCTCGTCGAGGAAGCCGTGCTCGAGGGTGGCCGTCGTGACGTGCACCAGGCCGCGCTCGGGCTCGACGTCGAGCGACTCGGTGTAGCGCACCGGGACGTCGTGCTCCTTGAGCACCTCGACCATCCGCTGCGCGGGGCCGTGGCCCTCGTGGAGCAGCACGACGCGGCTGTCGTTGCCCAACCAGGTGCGCATGTCGGCCACCGCGGTCTCGAGGTCGCCGCGGTAGGCCGCGACGGTCTGGAACGGCAGCACCCGCGACTCGACGGCGCCGGCCTCCGCGTCGACGCCGGAGGACACCAGCTCGCCCATCGAGTCGCGCAGCGGTCCGGTGGTCGCGGCCTCGGGATCGAGACCGAACGGCGAGACGCTCCACCAGGCCTTGCCCTGGGCCAGGCTCATCGCGCGCACGTCGCCGAGCGAGTGGTAGGACGCCTTGCCGAGGTCGATGGGCGCCTGTCCCCCGCCGGCGGCCGCGGCCCAGGAGGCCTCCAGGAACTCGTCGCTGGTGGCCACCAGGTCGTGGGCCCGGCTGCGCGCCCGCTCGGGGTCGAGCACCAGCACGTGGGTCTCGGGGGGCAGCAGGTCGACGAGCATCTCCATCTCGTCGACGAGCACCGGGGACAGCGACTCCATGCCCTCGACGGCGTGGCCGTCGGCGATCTTCTCGAAGATCTCGGCGAGCTGCGGGTGCCGCTCCCCGAGGTCCTTGGCGCGGGCGCGCACGTCGTCGGTGAGCAGCAGCTCGCGGCAGGGCGGCGCCCACAGCCGCTGGACCGGCTCGAGGGTGCGCTGGTCGGCGACCGCGAACGAGCGGATCTCCTCGACCTCGTCGCCCCAGAACTCCACGCGCAGCGGGTGCTCCTCGGTCGGCGGGAAGACGTCGATGATGCCGCCGCGGACCGCGAACTCGCCGCGCTTCTCCACCAGGTCGACCCGGGAGTACGCCGCGCCGGCCAGCCGTCGTACGACGTCGTCGAGCTCGACCTCGTCGCCGACGGCCAGCTCGACCGGCTCGAGGTCGGCGAGCCCGCGGACCTGGGGCTGCAGCACCGAGCGGACGGGGGCCACGACGACCTTGACCGGGCCGTTGGAGGCGTCCGTGCCGGGGTGCCGCGAGCCGCCTCAGCACCGCGAGACGGCGACCGACGGTGTCGCTGCGCGGGGACAGCCGCTCGTGGGGCAGCGTCTCCCACGCGGGGTAGTAGGCCACCAGGTCGGGGTCCATCAGGCCACCGAGCGCGGTGACCAGGTCCTCGGCCTCGCGGGCGGTCGCGGCCACCGCGAGCACGGTGCGGCCGGCGTCGACGAGACCCTTGACCACGAACGGCCGCAGCGCGCCGGGGGCGGTGAGGTCCAGGGCAGGGACCAGGTCGCCGCGGGCGTCCCGCATCGCCGTCGCCAGGGTCTCGTCGGAGAGGACGAGATCGGCCAGAGCGGCGATGCCCACGGGTGTTGCTCCTTGGTGTGTCCGGCAGCACGAGCGCCCCCTCGCACGACCGGAGGGGGCCGTCGGAGGGGGTTGAGCCTCCAGTCTACGAGGCCGGGCCGACAGGTCAGCGGCTGCGGGCCACGCCGCAGCCGTTGCGGCCGAGCAGGGGCAGCGCCTTGGGTGCCACCACGATCCCGAACCGCACGTCGCGGCAGGTGCTGCCGCCGATCCGGCCGGTCGAGCGGCCCGAGAAGATGAACGCGGCCCGGGCCGCGCCGGAGACCACGTTGTCGCTCAGCGCGGGCCGCGACGCGTCGGTGGCCTGCACGCCGACCTGGCCGCCGTTGAAGCGGTTGCCGGTGACGACCGGCCGGGAGGTCGAGAGCGCGGCCACCCCGGCGCCGTTGCCGGAGAACCGGCTGTCCCGCACCGCGCCCGAGCCGCTCCCCCGAAGCACACGCCGCACTGGCCGTTGGTGTCGAAGGTCGAGTCCCGGATGCTGGCCCGGTGCCGGCCGAGCAGCAGGACGCCCGAGACGGCGTTGTCGGCGAACCGGGAGCCGGTGACCTCCAGGGTGGTGCCGCGGCCGGCCTCCTGCCCGTCGCGCCCGGACATCAGCACAGCGGCCCCGCCGGTGCCGCCGGACGTGCCGCCCCGGGCGCCGCTGACCGTCACGTCGGAGAGCACGACCGACGAGGTCGGGCCCCCGATCACGCCGGCCGCGGCCTTGGCCCCGTCGTGGCGCAGGGTGAGCCGCGAGAGCTCGACGCGGCCGTCGGTGAGGACCAGGATCCCGGCCTCGCCGGCCCGGCTGGCCAGCACCGTCTTCCCCGCCCCGGCTCCCCGGAGGGTGACGCCCTGGAGCAGCACCTCGGTCTCGTCGAGCCGGTAGGTGCCGGCGGCCAGGGTGACGGTGGAGCCGGGGCCGAGCGAGGCGATGAGCCGCGGCAGGTCGTCGCCGGGCTTCGCCTCCCGGGTCTCGGCGGTCGTCGCCTGCTGGCCGGTCAGCGAGACCTCGAGCCGGAGCAGCACGGCCTTCGCCACGGGGCCGCGTGCGGTCACGCCGTCGAGGCCGCGGCCCAGGGAGGTCCGGAAGGTCGCGATGTCGCAGCCGCGGCGGGCGACGGCGTCCCGGGTCTGGGACAGGGCGTTCTGGAGGGCGGTGTCGCCCTGGTCGGCGCTGCCCTGGCCCGACGACTCGTCCGACGAGCCGCCGGCCACCCGGTCGCCGTAGCCGTCCACGTAGTGCTGCACGGCCGCGACGAGACCGTCGGCCACGTCGGCGCACGGTGCGGCCGTGGCGGTGGCGTCCGCGGAGGACGACGCGGACGGGCTCGGGTCGGCGGCCGGGGAGCCACCCCCGCTGCAGGCAGCGAGCAGGAGCAGCGGGACCAGCACCGCTGCGGTCTGCTTCCCGAGGGGCCGGATCACCGGGCCAGCATAGGGAGCCGACGCCGGCTCCGGGGCGAGGTCGCGGAACCCGCTCCCCACACGCCGGCCCAGGCCAGCAGCCCGACGACCAGCAGCCCGAGGGGCGGGAGGCCGCCCGCGGGGGCGGTGACCGCTCCGGGCACCGACCGGCGAGCCACCGGGACCCAGCCGTCGAGGGCCGGGACGGGCAGGACACGCGCGAGCTGCACGACGCGGACGGTGAACAGGGCGGGGACCAGGGCGGCGACCGGGGCGGCGACACCGGCGGCCACCGGGGCGGCGGCGAGCAGGTTCGCGGCCGGGGCGGCCACGTGCGCCACGACCGGCGGCGGACGAGACCGGGACGACGCCCGGGACCGGGGCGGCCGCGAGGTGCCGCGCGGGGACGCCGGCGGACAGCGCCCGCTCGACCCCGGCCAGGTCCTCCGACATCACGCCCCCGGCGGTGTGCCCGAGTCCGAGCACGTGGCCGAGCTCGTGGACCAGGACGGCGTACAGGTCGACGCGGTCCCAGCCCCAGCCGGCCGCGTCTGCGTCGACGAGGACGGTGGCGCCGACGGCCTGGGCCAGGTCCGTGCCGGTCATCGGCGCGACGCGGAGCGTGACCGACGCGAGCCGGTGGGCGTCGGCACCGCGGGCCAGCCAGTACGCCCGGGCCGCGGAGAGAGCGTGCCGTGCGGTGCCGAGGTCGAGGATCGCCGCAGTGCCCGGGCCGACCGCCGCGGCCACGAGCCGGCTGTCGTCGTCCTTGACGGTGAGGGTCCCGGTGGCGGCTGCCGAGGGTCGCGTTCACCGGCGACAGCAGGGTCAGCAGGACGGTCTCGTCGCTCTCCGCGACGCCGTCTCCCACCACGACGACCGACACGGTCTGCGAGGTCTGGCCGGGGGCGAAGGTGACCTTGGCGTCGGTGGTCCAGGCGGTGTAGTCGGATCCGGCGCTCGCCGTCCCGCCGCCGAGCCGGACCAGGACCGTGACCGTGGACGTGGCGGCCGCCGACAGCGTGACCGGCACGGTGACGGTGGTGTTCCTCTGCGTCTCGGTCACCGTCAGGCTGCCGACCGAGACCGTCGGGGCCACGGGGGCGACGGGCGGCACGACGGGCGCGACCACGACGGCCGGCGACGCGACGGGGGCGGTGGTCGTCGTGCTCGAGGCCAGGAACTGGGCGTCGTCGGTGCGCACCCGGAAGGAGGTGTACGTCGCGACGCCGGACTCGCTCACCAGGCCGAAGCGGCCGTCGCCGACGCCGGCGTTGAAGCCGAAGCTGACCCCGAAGGTGCCGTTGACCGTGATGCTCGCCGACGCGCCCTTGAGGGTGACCATCAGGGTGTAGACCGTCGTGGGCGACAGCACCTGGGCGATCGAGGCGTCCACCACGATGCCGCCGTTGTGCCGGTGGCCGATCAGGATCCGGCCGCCGGCCACGTCGACCGCGGCGAACTTGTAGTCGCGGGGTCCGTAGAAGTCGAACAGCACGCCGGCCATCCCGCCGGTCCGGAGGCTGGCGGTGAGCTCGACCCACGAGGTGGCCGCGAGCCGCGAGACGCTGCCCAGTCGTGGCCTGGACGCCGGCGGCGGAGCCCGCCGGCGGGGTGCCGGTCAGTCCGGTGCTGCTCCCGGTCCAGGTGCCGCTGACCGGCGTGGTCGAGCATGCTGGCCGCCGTCGTGGTCAGGTCGTTGCGGACGTCGTAGGTCACGGTCGGCGGCAGCACCTGCACCTTGACGTTGTCGAAGGTGCCGCGCGAGTTGTCGGAGCCCATGCCGACCAGGCCCTTGTTGAGGCCGTAGCGGACGCCGTCGATGACGCGCGCGTCGTAGGTGTAGGTGAACGCCCCGGCGCCGTCGACGAGCAGGGTCACCGTCGTGCCGTTCACCGCGACGCAGCAGGTCGTAGTACTGCCGTCCTTGGCATCTTCGGCGACTGGGCCAGCACGCGCCAGCCGCTGGCGTCGCGGACGCCCATGACGAGCTTGTTGGTCGAGATGTCGATGCCGGCGAACTTGAAGTCGGTCGGGCCGAAGTAGTCGAAGATGACGTAGGCGTTGGCCTTCCAGCCGCCGATCGGCTTCTGGGTCTGACCGACGCGGCGATCTCGTAGTAGATCGGGCAGGTACTCGTCGACGTAGAAGACCGAGGCCGCGTCCTTGCCGAGGCTGGCGGCGGCGACCGACATGGCCGCCGTTGGTCGACCGACCAGCTGCCGCTGTCGACGAGGAAGCCCTGCGAGGGCCGCGTCGTTGAAGTCGGCGGCGCGGAGCACGTCGCGCTTGCCGCCGCCGACGTTGCCGGCCTGCGGGTCGCGCGGGCCGCCGGTCTGGTCGCGCCAGGCGTCGTCCTGCTGGCGTGACGACGCCGACCTCGCCGAACGGCTCGCCGTTGCGGGCCGCGGTCGCGGCGCCGTTCTGCTGCGACGAGCGTCGCGTCGGCGCCCTGGGCCCGCGAGAGCGCGTAGAGGAACTCGAACAGGCGCCGGCGGCACCTGGCGGCTCACGGTGCCCAGCGCCGAACGGCGCGAACGGCACGATGTAACTGTTGAACTCGCCGACCCAGTCGATGAGGCGGTCGCCGCCGGTGTTGGCGATCAGCACGTCGAGCCCGGCGCCGCCGACCGCGCGGTCCTCGTAGGTCGGAGTGGGTGTCGGGGGTGTCGTTGAGGCCGTCGTTGCGTCGTGAGCACGTCGTCGGCGTTGAGCAGGTCGTTGCCCCAGCCGCCCCACAGCGTGTCGCGTGCCGGTGCCGCCGACGAGCCAGTCGTTGCCGTGGTCGCCGAAGAGCACGTCGTCGCCGTCGGAGTAGGCCGTGCCGCTGCCGGCGCAGCCGGCCGTGGTGCAGCCGGGGACCGCGAGGCCCTCGTCGCTGCGGTTGTTGAGGAACCACTCGAAGCCGCCGGCGGTCTTGACCAGGGCACCGGTCGCGCTCAGCGTGATGCGGCGGCGCGGGTCGTACTCGTCGTAGAGGGTGAAGCGCCGGTCGGCCTGCACGAAGCCGAGCAGGGTGCCGTCGTTGGTCGGGTGCGTGAAGTCGCTGCGCACCAGGCCGGTCGTGCCGCCGTTGCCGTCGTAGAGCGGCGCGTAGGACTCGGTGAGCGCCTCGGCCCCGGAGATCGCGTCGTCGCCGCTGCCGCCGTGCAGGAAGTCGCGCCGAGCCCGCCGAAGATGACGTCGTTGGCGAACCGCGCGACGTACAGCGGGTCGTCGGCCTGGCTGGTGCCGGTGCGCGGGTTGAGCGCGAACGGGGTCAGGTCGACCGTCTTGTTGAGGTAGCCGGCGGGGTACGCCGTGGCCGTCTGCGCGTTGCCCGGGGTGGACAGCGCGGTCTGCGGCGTTGACGGCGGTCAGGCCGTTCAGCGGCTCGGTCGAGCCGTTGCGGCTGGTGAGGATCCGGCCGTCGTCGCCGATGACGCCGTCGGTGCCGGTGCCGCCGGAGATCCAGTCGTTGCCCCAGCCGCCGACGATGTCGTCGTCGCCCGCGTCGCCGTAGGCCGCGTCGTTGCCGCCACCTGTGTAGATCGTGTCGTCGCCGCTGTCGCCGTGCACCTCGTCGCTGCCCCACACGTCGTAGGTCCCGGTGCCGGTCGCCATCGAGGGCGTCACGCCGCCGAAGAGCGTCGGGAAGCGGTCGGGTCCGCCGGCCGTGTAGTCGAGGAGGGTGACCGCCCGCGGCGTGAGCTGCTGGCCGTAGGCGTCGTCGTAGGTGAAGGAGAGGTAGCGCGTGGCGCTGCCGACGCCGGTGGGGCTGACCAGCCGGACCACCAGGCCGTTGTCGCCCACGATCGTGTCGGCGTCCCGGGCGTGGGACGGGCTCACGCTGCCGTCGTTGTTGCGGGAGATCGCGGTGCCCGACCCGCCGAACACCAGGTCGCCGGTGTCCGGACGCAGCGCCTTGTCGCCGGCGAGCCCGAACCAGGTGCTGCTGCCGCCGACGATGTCGTCCTGGCCCAGGTTGCCGAAGATGGTGTCGGCGCCGCCGTTGCCCTCGATGTAGTCGTCGCCGTCGGTGCCGACGCCGGCCCGGTCGTCGACGCTGGGGGCGACGCAGAGGGCGCCCGTCGCGTCGCGGGCGTAGCCGACGCGGCCGCCGGTGGCGCAGGCGTTGCCGGGGGCGTCGATGGAGCCGTCGCCCTGGATGGTGTCGTCGCCGAGCTCGCCGAGGAGCACGTCGTCGCCCGCGCCGCCGGCGAGGTAGTCGCCGCCGAAGAGGGTGCGCGGCCGTGCTCGTCGAGTGGTCGACGACCTTGATCGTGAAGTCGCCCCAGACCGGTGCGCCGGCGGGGTCGAGCAGCCCGGTCGTGCTGGGCGTGACCTGGGCGCCGCCGGCGAGGTCCCCGCCGGTGGTCGAGTAGATCGCGCCCGCGGTCAGGGTGCCGAAGCGCTGGCTGCGGTAGTCGCCGAAGCGGCTGGTGCGGTCGAGCTCGACGTTGTCGCCGAGCACCAGGTCGCGACCGAGGCCGCCGTCGAGCTGGTCGGCGCCGGTGCCGCCGACGAGCAGGTCCTCGCCGGCCTCGCCGCGGACCGTGTCGGAGCCGCCGTGGGCGTTGTCCAGACCCTGCAGGACCAGGACCTGGCGACCGGCTGCGGTCAGTCCGGCCGGCACCCCGATGGTGAGGAAGCCGTTGTCGCCGAGCACGACGTCGTTGCCGGCGCCGGCCCAGACGGTGTCGTTGCCGCGACCGCCGAGCACCAGGTCGTCGCCGGAGCCGGTCGTGATCGTGTCGTTGCCGCCGATGGTGGTGTCCGCGGTGCGCACGTCCGCCAGGGACAGCGCCAGTCCGGGGCCCCAGCGGGTGGTGCCGGCGTCGGCGGTGACGCGGCCGTTGTCGCCGAGCACGATGTTGCGTCCCTCGCCGGCGGTGATGACGTCGTCGCCCTTGCCGCCGATGACCACGTCGTCGCCCGCGCCGGTGTCGATCCGGTCGTTGCCGGTCTCGTCGGGGTCGCTGCTCCAGATCCGGTCCAGGTCGGTCGCGACGCCGTCGGCGGTGACCCAGTCGACGAAGCCGTGGTCGCCGAGGACGATGTCGGACAGGTCGGCGGAGGTGCCGCGGTAGGTCGTGACCTGGTCGTTGCCGGCGCCGCCGAGCACGACGTCCTGGCCGCCGCCGGAGGTGATCTTGTCGTCACCGCCGACCTTGGCGTCCACGGTGATGGCCAGGCCGACGAGCTGGTTGACGCCGTCGGTCCGGTCGCCGGGGCCGCCGAGGCCGGACACCGCGACGGCGAGCCGGCGCAGGGCGTCGAACTCGGCCTGGCCGAGCGCCCGGGTGCCGTAGCCGAGCGCGACGAGCGCCGCGGCCTG
Organism: uncultured Actinomycetota bacterium; assembly: GCA_963778095.1. Taxonomy (GTDB): domain Bacteria; phylum Actinomycetota; class Actinomycetes; order Propionibacteriales; family Nocardioidaceae; genus Nocardioides_B. The sequence continues at coordinate 340,307 of CAVZTB010000012.1, forward strand.
GCCGGGTCGAACCAGAGGACCACGCCCCGGTCGCCGAAGACGATGTCGCCGCCGGTGCCGCCGTCGATGGTGTCGGCACCCTGCCCACCGAAGACCACCAGCGGCAGGGTCGAGGTCTCGGCGTGCACGGTGTCGTCGTCGCTGGTGGCGAGCTGCGGGCCCGTGAAGGTGTACGACGCCGGGGCGGCCGTCGCGACCGTCCAGCTGCCGGCCGTCCCGGCGACGAAGGAGCGCGCGGCGACGCGGACGGTGACGACCTGGCCGGCGGACGGGGTGAACAGCAGCCCGACCGTGTTGGAGGCGTAGTCGACGTAGTAGAGGTTCGAGGCGACCTGCGTCGTGCCGGTCCAGACGGTGACGTCGTCGGCGGTGACCGGGCCGTCGCCGGCCGAGATGTCGACCGGGAGGGTCAGCACGTCCTGGTAGGCGCCCTGGGTGTTCAGGACGAAGAAGCCGTCGGTGCCCGGCCGCGAGCTTGACGGTCACGTTGTCGTTGCCGAGGCCGGTGTTCAGCCAGGTGGTCGTGCGCACGACCGGGCTGACGTGGGTGGCCTCGACGCTGATGGTGTCGGCACCGAAGCCGGTCCACATCCGGATGCCGCCGGCGAAGTTGCCCGGTGGTGGCGTAGGTGATCGCGCCGGTGGCCAGCCCGGTCACGAAGATCTGGGCGGCGGCCGCGACGTCGAGGGCGGTGGCGACGGCCTGCTGCGCGCGGGCGAGCGACCGGGTGACGACGACGTTGCCGTCGCCGGTGCGGGAGGCCTCGTCGCTGATCAGCAGCGTGTGCCGGCCGGCGCCCGCGTCGAGGTTCAGGGTGCCGTCGACGTCGTCGAGGTGGCCGGTCAGGAACTCCGGGGTGTCGTCCAGGCCGACGGCCGCGTCGGAGGAGACGTAGACCCGGTCGTCGCCCGCGCCGGTCGACAGGTTGGTGACCGGCACCGTGCCGCGGACGTTGACGACGTCGGCGGCGCTGCCGAGGTTGACGTCGAGCCGCTCGTGGCCCTCGCCCATCCCGGCGTAGGTCACGCCGTCGACGCGGAGCCGGTCCTCGGCCACGCCGCCGGTGCCCTGGGCCACCAGGGCCGGGGTCGTCGTGGCGTCGAGCTCGCCGCGGAAGCCGATCAGGTAGACGCCGCCCACCTGCCAGACGAAGACGCTGTCGGCGCAGCGGGTGTCGCGGGTGCCGTCGAGCTTGGCCCGGCCGCAGGTCGCGGTGGGGTAGAGCAGGGCCATCAGGCCGTCGTGCACGACCTGGGCGGTGGCGTTGCTGGCGAACTGGGCGGAGCCGACGCCCGGCAGGTAGATCCGGAAGGTGGTGGCGCCGGCCTGGGGCTCGACCGAGTAGACCCGGTCGATCCCGGTGCGCCCGACCATGCCCAGGCCGGTGACGCTGGTCTGGGTGATCGTGCCGAGGTTGCGGGTGAGGTCGGCCGCGTCGTCGAGGACGACCCGGTCGGTGCCCGTGCCCGCGTCGATCGCGAGCTGGCCGCGGATGCTGTCGACGGTGCCCGTCGACCCGTCGGTGTCGCCGGCGTGGGTGCCGACGGCGACCGTGTCGTTGCCGGATCCGGCCCGGACCAGCAGGTGGCCGTCGGTGGTGCGCACGTGTGACGGTGTCGTCGCCGGCGGCCGTGTCGATCTCGGTGGTGCCGGTGTGGGTGCTCTGGACGGTCAGCAGGTCGCTGCCGAAGCCCAGCCGGATGTCGAGGTCCTCGAGGCCGGCGTAGGTGATGCCGCCGGGCAGCAGGCGACCGGCGACGACCCGGTCGGGCGCCATGCCGAGGCCGGTGAGCCGGGTCGCGGTGAGGGCGCCGACGTCGGCGGCCGGGCTGTCCTCGTTGTGCACGACCAGCCGGTCGACCTGCTTGGTCTCGATGGCCCGCGACTCGGGGTTGGTGACCGGCTTGGGCGAGCCCGAGGCCTCCCCCGGCAGGAGGATCGGCTTGTAGGTGTCGAGGGACAGGTTGTACTGCGGGCTCTGCTCGTCGCCGCCGTCGACGTACAGCGGGCCCTGGATGCCGGTGACGCGGCGGGCGATCGGCGCGAACTCCTGGATCAGCCCGCCGTCGACGACGCCGTCGAGCAGGCCGGTGACCGTGATGGTGACCGGCTGGTTCCAGTTCGGGCGTTGAAGGTCACCGACGAGGTGCTGAGCGACACCTGCTTGTTGGTGCACGGCGTCGCCGCGTCCGGGTTGCAGGTGAAGACGGTGCTGCCGTCGGCGGCGGTGACCGCGGTGTGCACGACCTGCGGGGCAAGGGTGATCGTGACCATCTCACTGCCGGTCAGTGCCCGCGTGAGCCGCAGCGTGTAGGTGTCGGTGCGGCCGAGGGCGCGGCGCCCTCGACGAGGCGGGTGTCGCCACCGGACTGGGTGACCCAGACACCGGCCGTGTCGTTGTCGCCGATCCAGACGCCGGTCTCGGGACGGTGACGCCGGTGAGCTCGACGACGCCGACGCGGGTGCCGACGGCCAGGGCGCGGTCGCCGACCACCGACCAGGCGTCCATCGTGGTGATCTGGCTGGCGGTGTTGCTGGCGACGACGCGGTACTGGCCGGCGCCGGTGCCGTCGACGATCCGGACCAGCGCCCCGGTGAGCCCGCCGTTGGCGGTCGGCAGCGTGGCGGTGTCGAGGGTGATGGTCCTGGCGTCGCCGCTGATGGCGGTCACCTGGCCGCCGACGACCCCGTCGGTGACGGGCGCGACGTAGCCGGTGACGACGTACTGGTCGCCGACGGCGGGCAGCGTGTCCCAGTCGCCCTCGACCGTGAGCGTGTCGGCGGTGTTGGACCAGATCCGGCGGACCTGGCCGGCCCCGGCGCCGCTGACCAGCCGGACCAGGTAGCCCTTGAGGTTGCGGGTGCCGAAGGCGCCGGTGCTGCTCAGCGCGTCGTTGCGGCCGGCGGCGTCGACGGTCGGGGTGCCGACGGTGCCGGACCAGACGTCGGCGGAGGACACCGTGGCGGTGATCGCGCCGGCGTGGCCGCCCTGGACGACCGCGTCGTCGAGGGCCCGCACCCGGACGGTGCGCGCGGCGCCGTCGCCGGCGGCGAACACCAGGGGCAACGAGGTCACCCAGGTGGTGCCGTTCGAAGAACTCGGTGAGGCGACCGGTGAGCGTGACGGTGGTAGCGGTGACGGGGACGCGGTTGAGACCGACGACGTAGGTCGACTCGTAGTCGGTCGTGCTGGTCGCGTTCGTGCCCTCGATCACGCGCACGCCGCCGGACGGGACGGTGACCGTGACGGCCGCCGCGTCGTTGTCGATGGTGCGAGCCAGGACGTTGGCGACCTGGAGGGTGGCGTAGCTGCCGGCGGCGGTGGAGCTCGAGACGACCCGCGTCTGGATCGGCGTGAGGCCCTCGTCCTCGGAGGAGGCGTCGTCGATCGCGCGGACGTAGACGGTCCGGTCGGTGCTCCAGGTGGTGCCGGTGAACAGCAGCCGCACCGAGTTGCTCCACTCGCTCGCCGCGGCTCCACCGGTCAGCGAGAGCTCGACCGTGCGGGACCGGTCGGTCGAGGTCGGGTCGACGGCCGGCGCGAGGAGGGTGAGCGTCGACGGTCTCGCCGGACAGCGGGACCCTGGTCAGCCGGACCTTGATCGTCTGCGTGGCGCCGGCCGACCCGGACGCGGGCTCGCGGACGGTGAGGCCCGCCGTGCCGGTGAACACCACGCCGGGGGCGTCGCGGTCCTGGATCTCCGCGCCGACCCCGTCGACGGGGAGGCCGTTGTAGCCGGCGTTGGTGCTGGTGGCGCTCTGGACGACGATGCCGGAGTGCCCGGTGAGGTCGTCGGCCTGGACCCACGGCGCGTGCCCGGCGACCTCGACGGTGTCGCTGCCCAGCCCGCCGTACACGAGCGTCTCGACGGCCGCGCTGGTCGACTGGACGTAGAAGTGGTCGTCGCCCTCCATGCCCTGGAGCATCAGCCGCTCGATGTTCACGAAGGAGACGTAGCGGCCGGCGCCCCAGACGCCGTCGGCGGTGACCACGAAGTCGTCGCCGTACTCCGTGCCGACGACGATCACGGTGTCGTAGCCGCTGCCGCCGTCGATGCCGACGGGGGCGTTGGTGACGTACTGCACGAGGTCGCGGCCCTCGCCGGTGGCGACCTGCGTCTTCTGGGACTCCAGGACGAAGGTGCGGACGATGAAGGTGTCGTCGCCGGCGTTGCCGTTGAGCTGGAGGGTCCCGATGTTGCGGAAGACCTCGAAGATGTCGTCGCCGCTGCCGCCGTTGATCGTGGCCGGGAACCGGACGCCCGCGGAGAGCAGGCCGCGCGTGGTGCTCACGAAGTCGGCCGTCGGGATGCCGACCACCGGGGCGGCGGCGGGGGCGAGCGCCGTGAACAGCTGACCGATCCGGAACACGTCGTTGCCGGAGCCGCCGTTGACCGTGACGACCGTGGAGGTGTCGTCGAGCGCGAACGCGTCGTCACCGTTGAGGCCGTTGACGATCACGCCGCCGTTGATGCCGCCGTCGTAGGCGATCTTCTCCGCGTCGTAGAACAGCCCGGTGGCCGCGTCGCGGTCCGACAGGGCGGCGACCAGGTTGCGCCGCAGCAGGAAGGTGTCGACCCCGGCCGTGCCGTTCACGACCAGGACGTTGGTGTCGCCGGTGACGCTGGTGTCCTTGACGGTGACCAGGCTGGACTCGGTGGTCCGGGTGCCGCCCACGGCGGTCGGCGAGACCTGGTTCCAGGTGGTGACCAGGAAGTAGTCGCTGCCGGCGCCACCGTCGAGGGTGAGCGCGCCGCCGAGGCCGTTGGGCTCGTTGGCGCTGCTGAGGCCGTTGACGACCAGCCAGTCGTCGCCGGTGCCGGCGAGCACCGAGGTGGCGCCGCCGGTGGTCTCCAGGAGCACCCGGTCGTTGCCGGCGGCCGTGTCGATGTCGGTCGTGCCGACCGGGGTGCCGTCGACCTGGAGCACGTCGTTGCCGGCGCCGAGGTTGACCACGAGGGCGGAGAAGGAGTCGTACTCGAGGTAGCCGTCGGTCATCTGCGTGACCCCGGTGACGAGGGTCGACCCGGCGCCGGCGACCAGCGGGTCGGTCGACACGCCGGTGACGGTCAGCGCGAGACCGGTGGCCCAGCCGGTCGCACCGGCGAGGGCGCCGACGAACCGGATCGCCCAGCGGCCGCCCGCCTTGGAGACCTGCACGTTGCCGGTGCCGACCGCGGTGAGCCGCTCGAGCGCGGCCTGGACCTGCGCCGCGGTGGCGTCGTAGTCGAGCTGCGTGGTCGTGCGGGTCGCGCCCGGTGCCGATGCTCAGGGTGAACCGGCCGCTGACGGCGCCCTCGACGCGGAGCGCCTGGATCCGGTCGGGCAGCACGGCGGTGGATTCGTGGGTCGACATCGCCAGGCCGCCGACGGTGTCGCGGACCACGGTCGTCGGGGTGCCGTTCACGTCGCGCTGCACGGTGCGCTTGCCGAGCAGCCCGACCAGGTCGGCGGTCTCGGCGGTGCCGAGCAGCCTCAGGGTGTCGTCGCCGGCGCCGCCGACCAGGTCGACGTACGCCGCGATGCCGGAGAGCTTGGAGAGGCCGCCGGTGACCGGGTCGCCGACCACGACGGTGTCGTTGCCGGCGCCGAGGTCGACGTAGGTCGGGCCGGACACCGTCTCGAGGTAGACCTTGTCGTCCCCGGCGCCACCGGTGATGTCGGTGCGGCGAGCCGGTCCTCCGTGCGTCGTCTCGACGGTGAGGGTGTCCCCCGCCTTGCCGAGGTCGATCCGCAGGGACTCGAAGGCGAGGTAGCCGACGCCGGTGCCGACCAGGCCCAGGCCGGTGAGACGTACGTCGGTGAGGGTGCCGGTGTTGGCGGTGGTGTCGGCGGAGTCGTCGAAGGACAGAGCGTCCGTGCCCTCGCCGCCGGTCACGTCGAGCGCGGCGTCGATGTCGTCGAGGAGGCCGTTGGTGTTGGTGACCCGGGAGACCAGCGCACCGTCGACGGTGACGTCGGCGAAGGCGGCGTTGCTGCCGACCGCGACCTCGTCGTCGCCGGTCCCGGAGTCGACGACCGTGGCCACCCGGAGGTTGCGGACCAGCACCCGGTCGCCGCCGCCCAGGGTGGTGACGAGCATCGACTCGAAGCCGGCGTGGTCGATGGTGGTCGGGCTCTCCTTGGCGGGCGCCCAGTCGGCCGAGGTGATCTGGTCACGGCCGGCGGTGGTGCGATCCAGCGTGACGTCCTCGCGGAGGCTGGTGCCCTCGACGACGAGCCGGTCGGTGCCGGTCCCGGCGGTGAGGTGGACGAACGAGCCGGCGGAGGCCCGGGTCGAGACGACCACGAGGTCGTCGCCGCCCTGGCCGTCGATCGTGACGTCGCCCTTCCAGCCGGTGACGCTGCGGGTCTGGCCGGCCACCGACAGCGTGCCGTCGAGGTCGCCGACCAGGAACACGTTGCCGAGCAGCCCGCTGGTCGCCGAGGCGTCGCGGCCGGTGAGGACGGCCCGCTCGAAGATCCCGCCGAGGTCCTCCACGGTGCCGGTGACGAAGCCGGTCCCGGCCGTCCGGGTGGCGACGCGGCCGACGACGAGCAGGTTGTCGCTGAGGAAGAAGTCGCGGTCGAAGCTCTCGGTGAGGGTGTCGGTGCCGCCCGCGTCGCGGAAGACGTCGCGACCGTCGCCGCCGGTGACCGCGTCGTTGCCGCAGCCGCTGTCGATGACGTCGTCGTACTGCGAGCCGATGAGCGTGTCGGCGCCGTCGCCGGAGCAGCCGGTGACGGTGTCCGTCTCGTCCTGGCCGTGGTCGCCGACGAGGGTCAGGGCCACCAGGTTGGAGGTCAAGGAGCTGGCCGTGATCGAGTCGTTGCCGCTGAGGGCCCGGACGGTGAGCGCGTCGCCCTCGCCGCGGACGCCGTGCCCGAGGTCGACGGTGTAGCCGCGGCCGGTGGCCACCGCCACGTCGACGGTCTTGTCGGAGAAGGCGCCGTTGGTGACGGTGAGGACGTCGTTGCCGGTCGAGCCGAGGATCTGCACGGTGTCGGCGGCGCGGTCGTCGGAGTAGCGGATGTCCGCGACCTCGTGGTCGTAGGACTGCGTCTTGCCGTTCTTGTCGATGGTGACGATCGGCTCGTTGCGGGTCCCGTTGACGGTCGAGATGCGGCCGAGGTCGAGGGTCACGGAGGTGACCGGGCTGCCGTTGAGGTCGCGGACCGTGAAGGTGTCGGCACCGGCGCCGCCGTCGAGGGTGATCCGCTCGAGGTTGGACAGGGTCTGGCCGCCGACGCTCACGGCGGTGGTGCTGACCTTGGTCAGGTCGATGACGTCGTTGGTGGCCCCGAAGGTCACCACGATGGTGTCGGTGTCGGCGCCGCCGTCGATCGTGAGGCCGGCCGGTGCACCGACGAACGAGACGAGCAGGGTGTCGGCCCCGGCGCCACCGCCGAGGGAGCCGGCCGGGCCCTGGAGGACGTCGTCGCCGGCGCCGCCGTCGAGCATGTCGGTGAAGGACGAACCGAAGAGCCGGTCGTCGCCGTTGCCGCCGACGAGCCTGGCCCGGGCGCTGCCCAGGTGCATCAGCACGTCGCTGTCGTCGCCACCGTCGAGGACCGCGGTGCCGGTCGACGAGAGGTAGTCGTTGCCCGCGTCACCGAAGAGCTGGCTGCAGGTGGTGGTGACCGCCGACGGGTCGCAGGCCGGCGTCGTGCCGGCGTAGGAGATCACGTCGTCGCCGTCACCGCCGTGGATCGTCACCGGCACGAGCACCCCGGGCAGGATCGTCACGGAGTCGCGGCCGCCGGCGAAGCTGCCGTCGATCGAGCTGACGTGCTGGTAGGTGTTGCTGCGCCCGTAGGCCGACACCTTGATCGTGGCGTTGGTCGCGTCGCCGCCGATCTGCTCGATCGTCATCGTCTCGTTGGTGTCGCGCGACCCCGATGTTGCGGGACGAGGCGCGGTCACCGACGTTGAGGTACAGCGTGTGCGCCGTCTGCTCCGTGGCGTCGTTGTTCCACGTGCGGTTGAGGACACCGGCCGTCGGGACCGTGACGTTCGAGCCCATCCACACCGGCGGCGGCATCTGGAGGTAGCCGATGGTGAAGTCGGCGTCGGCGTCGATCGAGAAGAAGAAGAAGTCGACCTCGATGTGCACCGACAGCTCGATCTTGACGCTGCCGCTGGTGGTGGCCTGCCCCGGTGTCCACGCTGAAGCTGAGAAGCTCGAGACCGACGCCGGCGAGCGTGATCCCGAAGGCGCGCACCCGGACGCTGGCGGAGCCGCGTGAGCCCGAACCGGTAGTAGTCGTCGGCGTCGTCGGTCTCCTCGTAGTGCACCGAGTAGACGTGGATGGAGAAGTTGCCGGAGAGCCCGAAGTCGTCGGACCCGAGCGTCATCCCGCCGCTGAGCGAGATGTCGAAGTCGCCGTTCGACCAGATGTCGACGGACCCGGAGAGCGTGGCGAGGCCGAAGAAGCTGATGCTCGCCTTGGCGGCGAGGTGCCACTCCCAGGCCTTCTCCCCCTTGGGCACGAACTCGATCAGGACGTGGGCGTCGAAGTTCAGCACCTTGAGGACCGACACCTTGCCGGTGACGTCGAGCAGGAAGCCGCGGGCGATGCCGAGACGGACCTGGCCGGTGGTGTTGATCGAGATCGTGCCGCTCGCGTCGATGCTGAAGATCACCGCGTCCGCGACGGCGTGCACGGCGAGCCGCAGGCGAAGCCGTCGGAGTAGACGCCCGCGGCGCCGTCGGCGCGGAAGGACAGGCTCGCCGATCACGAAGCCGAGGGAGAACTGGAGCTCGAAGCCGGCCGGGCTGACCTTGATGTCCAGGCTGCCGGTGCCCTTCACCCCGAGCAGGGTGATGTCGCCCTGGATGTGCAGCAGGAAGCCCGGGTCGATCCGGACCGCGTCGAGCGTGTAGGCCCGACCGGTGTGTTCACGGCGAACATCGCGTTGGTCCCGACCTTCAGGCCGGGCAGCGTGACGTCGAGGTCGACCTCGAAGCGCGGGCCACCAGCCCGGTCGAGTCGACCCGGAAGCCGCCGTACACCGTGACGGTGCCGATCGGGGCGATGCTCATCGTGCCGTCGACCGTGAGCTGCAGCAGCGGACCGGAGGTGTCGGAGCCGACGGTGAGCTCGACGTGACCGGTGATCGTCAGGAAGTCGCCGATGCGCAGGTCGCCGACGAACAGCAGGTGGACGCCGTTGTGGATCTTGATGGTGTTGTCGACGACCAGCAGGTTGCCGGCCGCGTCGCGGGCGAACCCGTCGAAGACCGTCACGCCCTTGCTGTTGACGGTCGTCCTGACGGCGAACGTCTGGATCGTCTGGTCGTCGCTGAAGGAGTTGAGCTCCAGCAGGAACTGCCCGTTGAGGGAGACGCCCGGGATGCCGTTGCTGCCCAGGGTGAGCTGGATGCGGCCGACCATGCCGTTCTTGGTGCCGACGTACTGCGCGAGGTTGATGACACCGGTCACCGAGCCGAGGACCGGGATCGTGCCGCCGACGGCGCCGTCGAGCTTGCGGTAGGCGAAGCCCTGCGGGTCCACCGCGAAGGTGATGCCGATGTAGCCGTCGAGGGTGATGCCGCCCTTGATCATCAGGTGGGCCTGGACGATCGCCTTGGCGTAGATCTCGCCGCGGGCCGGGGCGTTCGGGTTGCGCTTGCCGTCGAGGCCGGGCGCGCTGCCGAAGATCGTGATCTGGCCCGGGTCGCCGTTGATGAGCAGCGGCTTGAACGAGGCCGGGATCGTGAACGTCACGTCGTGGCGCATGGAGTTGAACAGGACCGTCACGGTGCCGCTGGCGGTGAACAGGTCGCCCACGTCGGGGAGCCCGATCCCGCCGCCGGCGCCGATGGTGATGCTGCCGGCGACGCCGTCCTCGTTGATGATCAGCAGGGCGGTGGCCTTGGCGTACGTCAGCTGGGCCTCGCCGATGCCGAACGACAGCTCGGCGGTGGCGAACATCGTGAGCTGGAAGCCCTGGGCGGTCTGGATGCTGAGCACGAAGCCGCCCTGCAGGCGGACCAGGTCGGTCGTCGTCCCGGGCGGGCGGATCCGCGCCTGGCCGACGAGCTCGAGCGAGAAGCTGCCCGGGGCCAGCGTGAACTGGCGGAGCACGTCGGTGCCACCGTCGCCGAGGCCCTTGAGGACCAGGCTCATCGGCTGCTCGACCCCGGTCGTGTTGACCTGGAGCGTGCCCTTCGCCGTGAGGTAGAGGCCGTACTGCTCGAGCGACTTGAAGTTGGTCTCGAGCGTCGCGACGCCCCAGAAGCCGGGGGTGCGGCTGGTGCCGTCGCCCATGTCGAGGACGAACATGCCCGAGGTGGCGCCGACGGTGCCGAGCTTGATCAGCTCGAGCTGGCCGTTGAAGGAGAGCGTGAACCGCTTGTTGGCGGAGTCGATCTCGAGCAGCACGTCGGCGCTGAGCTTCAGCAGCGGGTCGCCGATCCCGAAGGCGCTCAGCTGGAGGCCACCGGAGATCTCGATGAAGAACGACTGGGCGGGCTGCAGGAGCGTGAAGGTCGAGGTGCTGCCCGCTCCGTCGTTGCCGTCGGTGTCCTTCCACGAGCCGGCCAGCACGGTGACCGTGACGGTGCCCGGGGCGAGGTCGCCGGTGAAGAGGTAGCGGAAGGTGGTGTCGCCGACCTGGACGACCGGCGTCGCGCCGTACGCCGTGAGCCCGCTGATGGGACCGAGCTCGTTGCCGGTGACCGTGGTCCGGTCGACGGTGCCGGCCGCCGGGGAGAGCCGGACGTCGAGCCAGGTGCGGCTGAGGATCTCGGCCGACGTGGCGGTCTCCATCTCGCCGTTCGTCCGGGCGACGTCGCCGGTGTCCGTCCAGCTGTTCGCGGTGAAGGTGATGGCCAGCGAGCCGCCGGTGAAGCCGACGATGAAGTAGAGGTAGGAGTCCGTCGTGCCGATGCGCACGGGGCTGCCGACGATCGTGATCGGGTCGTTGTTGCTGCTGGCCAGCACGAACTCGGCCTGGTTGTCCAGGACGGAGGCGGCGAGGGCGTGGGTGAAGGTGACCTTGATCCAGCTGCGGCTGTTCAGGTCCGCGGTGGTCAGCTTCGAGCCGCCGACGGGGTTCTGGAGGCCGCTGGAGGTGCTGGCGACCGTGAACGTCTCGGTCTCGGCCATGTTCGCCGTGCCGTTGGTGTCGCGGAAGCTGCCGGCCAGGAAGGTGAGCGTGTAGGCGCCGGCCGCGAGGGTGCCGGAGAAGCCGTAGCGCCAGATGTCGGAGGTGCCGACCCGGACCGGGGCGCCGAGGGTGACGACGGTGCCGTCGGGGCCGGTCGAGCCGGACCTCGTCGCCGTTGACGCTGGCCGCGTCGATCGTGTAGCCGCTGGTCGGACGGAAGCGGACCTCGAGGTAGTGGCGGGCGTTGAGCCAGTCGACCCCGACCGAGGTGCCGCCGAGCGCGGTGATCGTGTCGGTGCCGTCGGCGGCGGTGCCGGTGCGGACCGCGTCTGCCGTGGTGCCGGCGACGGTGAAGCTCTGGGTGTCGGTCCACGCGGACGGTGGGCCGCGGGCGTTCGCGTCGTTGAGCATCGTCAGGTCGAACGTGATGGTCACCTGGCCGGGGCGGAAGCGGCCGTCGAGCAGGTAGCGGTAGACACCGTTGCCGAGCGCGAGCACCTGGCTGATGGTGACGCCGTCGGCGCCGAGGCCGCCGAGGGTGATCTGGTCGTGGCCGGTCAGCACCGAGGCCAGCAGGCCCGCCGGCAGGTTGCCGTAGCGGACGTCGAAGTAGCTGTGCGCCCCGGTCGGCACGGTCACGGGCAGCACGTCGCCCGCCTTGCTGGCTCCGGTGGGTGCCGTCCCGGACGACACGACGTAGCTGAGCGACTGGGCCTTGAGCACCGGGGTGACGGTCAGGTTGGGCGCGTCCGTGAGGTCTCCCGTGCGGGTGACCCGGATCGGGATGAGGAAGGTGTCGGCGTCGTTGCCCTCCTCGACGAGACCGGTCAGCTCCAGGGTGACCGTCCACTGGCCAGCCTGGTAGATCTGGATGCCGTTGCGCGCGTCGCCGTCCTTGTCGACGAACAGGTCGGCGAGGAACGTCGTCGACGCCGGGTCGAGGCGCCAGCCGGCCGGGATCGTGGCGCCCTTGAGGGTGACGACGATCGAGGTGAGGCCCACGGTCGTCACGGTGACCGCGGTCGCGACCGTGGGGGCCAGGTAGTAGGACCAGCCGTCACCGAGGAAGGTCGTGGTGATCGCCCCGGAGGCCGCCCAGGTGCCGGTGACCCAGTAGCGGTAGGTCAGCGTCGTCGCGGTCTCGCTGAGGTAGGTCGGCGCCCGCGAGTCGTCGAGCACGATCGAGCCGAGACCCGCACCGGTCAGCACGAACTCGGGCGCCAGGTCGGTGATCGAGCGACGGTCGACGACCCGGCCGGCCGGGATCGTGAAGGTCACGTCGAGCCAGCCGCGCCCGTTGGCCACGTTGACGTCGATCGTGCCGCCCGGGTTCGGGTCGGTGATGACGGCGGTGCTGCCCGTCGCGGTGAAGGTGAACGCGGTCGCCGCGTTGCCGGTGCCGGTGACCGCGCCGGTGTCGGTGTTCTTGACGGCGCCGGTCCCGAAGCCCACCCGGACGACGCCGAGCGCGACGGGGTCCGTGCCGATCAGGTAGCGGACCCGGGTGGTCCCGGTGAGCCGCATGGCGAGCGCGAGGAGATAGTCCATGCAGTCCTGGCTGTACGACGTCGTGGAGACCGTGCACGGCGTCGTGCCCTCGAGCTCGGTCACCTTCACGATGATCGTGTCGACGCCGCCGATGGTGTAGCCGGCTCCGAAGATCGTGCCGCCGGCGACGGTCCAGTCCTTGGTCACGATCGGGACCAGGACGACGCCGCTTGCGGTGCTGACCGCGATCATCGGCACCGGACGGGCGGTGAAGCTGCGGGCCGATCCGGCGACGGTGGCGGTGCCACCCGTGGTGAGGCTGAACGTCGTGGTGCCCCTGATGACCTGCGAGCCAGTCGATCGTCGCGCCCGGTGCGGACTGGTAGAGCACGTCGAGGTAGTGCTGGCCGGTCGTGGCGTCCACCAGCGTGTTGAGCTTCGCGGCGTCGATGCTGCCGCCGGTGCCGACCGGGTCGACCAGGGTCACGGTGGGTGCGCCGCCGGCGCCGGACGAGCCGCTGGCCCCGTCGACGTCGAAGGTGACCTTCTGGCCGGACGAGTTGCGGAAGCCCATCTCGATCTTGCCGTAGATCGACAGCACCCGGACCTCGTCGGGCAGGTCGGCCAGGAACAGGATCTTCGCGTGCCCGGCCGCGACCTCGGAGAGGTCGGCGTAGAGGCGTCCGGCGATCGACAGCTGGTTGTTGGCGAAGAACAGGGTGCCCTTGACCAGGAACTTGCCGTCGGTCGACAGCATCACCGTGACCTGGGCGTTGAAGACCTGCTGCGAGGTGTACATCGAGTAGATCCGGGCCGAGCCGGTGATCACCATCGGCGCGGTGAACGCGGCCGTGAAGCCGTTGAGCGACGGGTCGGCGGAGAGCCGCTTGGCCTGGAGGGCGACCTGCTGCTGCAGGTTGGTGAGCCACTGGTCGGCGGGCACCGCGGTGGGCAGGTTGAACGACGCGCCGCGCAGCGCCTCCGGGTCGTCGATGCTCGGCAGCGACTTGAAGAACTCGACGCCTCCGGAGAAGTCGTTGATGGTGAGGCCGGAGAACGGCTCGAGGAGGATGCCGCCCGGCACCTCGACGCTGACGAAGACGCCGAGCGGACCGAGCTCGGACAGCCCGAGCCGGATCGTGAAGCCGGCCATGCCGCCGAACGAGAAGCCACCCTGCAGGCCGAGGTAGAAGACCCGCTTGGCGACCGGCGTGGTGCGGTCGAACTCGCCGATGGGGTTGAAGCTCGAGTCGAGGCGCATGATCCCGCCGACCAGCCCGGCGGTGATCTCGCCACCGAAGGCCTTGCCGCTGACGGTGACCCCGAGCGAATCGATGGAGATGATCGGGAACTCGCCGGCGGCCAGCAGCGAGGGCTGGATCCGGATGCCCTTGACGGAGCCGGAGAACGTCATCCCCTTGAAACCCTTGATCTCCGTCACGCTGGCCGACAGCACCAGGACGAAGTCCTCCGGGTGGTTCTCGGGGTCGGTCCACTCGACGCCGATGGAGTCGATGTGGACCGGCAGGAAGGCGGGCCACTTGAAGCTGGCGCCGTCCGCGGAGCCGACCGAGAGGTAGACCCCGAAGCCGTTGAAGGCGTCGAACGAGCCGTCGGCCCGGAAGCCGAAGTTCTTCGCGCTTCCGGTCAGCTCCATCGAGCCGATCCGCACGCTGGCGCCCACGGACAGGAACTTCACGAGGTAACCGTCGGCGGCCGCGGTGTCCACGGTGGCGCCGACCGCGGTCAGGGTGACGTAGCCACCCAGCTTGACGCTCAGCGTGTCGAGCGAGAGCTGGAAGGACTGCACCTTGCCGTCGGCGAACGTCAGCTGGGCCCGCAGCGCCTCGGTGTTCGGGGTGCCGTCGGCGTTGACGTCGTCGGCGGTGGTCCGGTCGGTCACCGAGGCGGTGAAGGCCTTGCCCGGGAAGAGGGTCGCGCCGCCGGTGGCGATGTAGATGGTGCCGGTGAAGGTCACCGCCTGGCCGAAGGTGACGCTCAGGCCCTGCACGCCGACCCGGAGGTCGTCGAGCTTGAGGATCCCGAACAGGTTGATGTCCTTGTCGGTGGCCGACTGGGTCGAGGTCAGCTGGTTGCCGGCCTGGACGGTCTGGCCGGCCGGCAGCGGCGGCAGGCCGTAGGCCAGCTCGGCGGTGCCGAGCTTGAAGCCGTTGCTGTAGACGACCAGGCCGGGGACCACGCCGGAGGGCAGGGCCGCGCCGTCGGCGGGCGCGTTGACGTTGCGACCGGCGCTGGGGTCGTAGGGACGCAGGCTGCCGGTCACGCCCAGGCTCGGGAAGGTGATCGTGGCCGTCGCGATGCGGAGCAGCTCCTGCGGCCCGTCGACGGCGTCGTCGTGGGTGGGGTCGTAGCCGAACACGATGCCGGCGGCGTTCAGGGTGGCCACGTTGGGGATCTGCGCCTCGAGGGACGCGATGCGGATGCCCCAGGCGCCGGTGGGCTCGATGCGCACGTTGCCGCTGAGCAGGCCGAGCGCGTCGACGGCGAGGTCGAAGGTGCCTTGCAGGCCGAGCAGGTCGACGCTGATGCCGGAACCGGTCTGCCCGGTCGACGTACCGGTCGCACCGGAGGTGCCGGTGGCGGTCGTGCCGCTCGTCGCCGGCTTGTTGCCGAAGGCCAGCGAGGCGCGGTCCACGCCGAGGGCGATGGTGAGCACCAGCATGCCGTCGGCGAACCCGACGTCCGAGATGCCGATCGTCGGTCCCTGGAGGGACAGCGGGCCGAGCGAGATCGCGCCGCCGGCGGTCTTGGCGCCCGCCGCGGCCGGGTCGAGCGTGAAGGTCTGGGTGAGGCCGGCGATGTTCCAGCCCGTGGTGCTCGTGGTCGAGGTGGTCCGGGCGGTCGTCCACCAGGCCGGCTGGCCCTGCGGGAACGTCGTGCTGGGCTGGCCCCAGCCGACGAAGCTGACCAGCACGTTGCCGGGACCGAACAGGTCGACCGCGTTGGCGGTGTTGCGGTCCTTGAAGAAGTAGCGGTAGGTCACCGAGGTGGCCGTGGCGCCGCGGCCGGTGATCAGCACCGGCAGGCCGACGATGACCGGGGCGCCGTTGCGCGTCGAGCTGTACGTCGAGCACGCCGGCGCCGCTGAGCCGGAACTCCGGGGCGATGTCCTCGATCGAGGACTTGTCGATCGGGCTGCCGTCGAGGCTGGTGAAGGTGACGTCGATGTAGCGGCGCGCGTTGAGGTCGGCCGCCGACAGGGTCTGGCCGTTCAGCGGGCTGGCCAGCACCGCGACGGCACCGGGCTTGTCGGCCGGCGGCGTTCACCAGGTAGAAGCGCTCGGTCTCGGCCATGCTGCCGATGCCGCTGTTGTCGGTGACGCCGTTGGCCAGGAACCGGACCTCGACGACGCCGGTGCCGGGGGTCCAGCCGCTGAACGAGTAGACCCAGGTGTTGACCTTGCCCGCCGACCTGGCGGCGGGGCGGCCGAGCACCAGGCCGGTGACCAGGGTGCCGTTGGCCCAGACCTCGAACTCGGGAGCGGCGTCGACGATGCTGTCGCGCTTGATCCCGGTGCCGTTGAGGTCGTTGAAGACCACCTCGAAGCAGGCGGTGCCGCCGCAGTCCGGACCGGCGCCCGTCAGGAACGTGCTCTTCACCACGGTGGCGCCGTTGAGGGGCAGGGCCAGGTCGACGGTCGGGAACAGCACCGGCTTCGGCGCGGCCGGGTTGGTGGTGGCCGTCTGGACGACGGGCAGGCCGAGCGACGGGAACAGCGAGAACGAGCTGACCTTGAACCCGGTGAGCCGGAACCCGGTGGTCGGGGAGATCGAGAAGCCGGCGTAGCCGCCGAGCGAGATGATCCCGGTGCCGCGCGAGCGACACCGTGACGACGGCGTTGCCGATCGCCAGGTTCAGGGCGCCGTTGGGCTCGCGGTTGACGACCAGGGTGCCGGTGACGTCCAGGACGCCGGCGACGCCGAGGTGCAGGCCGTCGACCACCAGGCTGAACGTCTGCGCGTTCACGACCTTGTCGGTGCCGAACGTGTAGGCCGCGGCGCCGGTGTTGTAGCGGAAGTCGACGGTGCCGCTGATCTGCAGGCCGTCGAGCCCGAGGAAGGCCACTCCCCCGGTGACGCGCAGGGCGTAGGCCGTCGCGTCGGCGCCGATGCCGCGGTGGATGTCGATGCTGGCGTTGGTGATGAGCAGGCCGATCGCGTCCGGGTTGGTGACGCCGCCGATGCGCGACGGGCCCTTGCCGACGAAGACCCGCAGCCCGGTGCCGCTGAAGTTGCCGTTCGTGTCGAGGGCGAAGTCGCCCTGGATCTCCAGCACGTCGCCGAAGTCGAGGGCGACGTTCTTGGCCACCAGCGCGACGTACGGCGCGGTGGCGGTGCCCGGACCCACGGTGACGCGGACCTCGTTGCCGTTGACCAGCACGACCCGGTCGACGGCGGTCGTCGTGGTGTTCACCGCGACGCCGAGGTCGGCCCCGGCCGTGAAGCCGTCGAAGCCGCCGGTCACCCGACCGGTCAGCTGGACGACGTACCCGGTCTGGCCCGTCTTGGACAGCACGAGCAGGACGCCGGTGATGTTGCTGAGCGGCAGGGCGTCGTAGGTCGAGGTGGTGGCGTTCAGCCGCTTGAGGGTGACCCCGGCCATGGCGATGGTGAGGACGCCGGTGTCCGCGGCGGTGCCGGTGCCGCCGACCGCCTTGTCGGTGCCGTAGTCGGTGGCCTTCTCGAACAGGAAGTCGCCGGTCAGCCGGTAGGTGCCGAAGCTGATCACGCTGTTGGCGGCCAGCACCTGGAGGTAGGGGCCGGCGGGCAGCACGAGCGGGAGCGGCGTGCCGCTCACGACGACCGCGTCGTTGACAGCGGTGAGGCCGGTGTTGATGCGGACGGTGACGGTGGTCGAGAACCCGCCGCCGAGCCGGGCCTGCAGGGCGCTGGTCAGCGCGACGGTCGCGGTGAACGACCCGGCTGCACCGCCCGGGAGGAGCAGCAGGGCGCCGGTGCCGTTGCTGAGCTGGAGGCCGGCGTCGTCGTCCGTGCTCGCCGGGTCCACGCCGCTGTCGCCGAGGAAGAGGCCGACCTTGGTGAAGCCGATCCGCACGACCTTGGTGCCCGCGGTAGTGGTGACCTGCTCGAAGCTGAACACGCCGGTGAGGCGCTGGCCCATCACGGTCAGGTCGACGAGCCGCTCGGGGGTGCCCGCCGTGCTGTCGGCGAGGGCGCCGGCCTGGACGAGCAGGAACGGGCCGCCCTTGACGACGATGTGCTGGGTGACGCCGGCGAGCACGACGGTCTCGTCGACCGCGGTCCTGGCGGTGTTGAGCGCGACGCGGACGGTGAGGCCCGAGGCGCCGAGCGACAGCTTGTCGCCCAGTCGGCTCTGCAACCCGGCCCCGAGGACGAGGGTGGCGGTCAGGTCGGCGGCGACGCCCTGCGGGGCCACCACGAGGGCGCCGGCGACCGGGCGGACAGGAACGTCTCGGTCCCGTTGCCGAGGGCCAGCGTCATGTCGAGGACCAGGACGACCTTCTTGGTCGACGAGTTCTGCTGGACGGTGAACGCACCGGTGAGGCTCTGGCCGGCGACCTGGAGCACGACGCCGGTGCCGCTGACCAGCAGGCCGGCGGCGATGCCGTTGCGGGTGGCGCCGGTGGTGTTGATCGCCAGCGTGAAGGTGCCGGAGAGACCGACGCCGGGCACGTCGAGCGCGAGGTCGACCGAGATGGTGCCGGCGACGCCACCCGTGAGGATGTCGAGGCGTCCGCTGCCGTTGCGGACCAGGACGACCGGGTGCTCGACCGGGCCGAGGCTCAGGGCCAGGTGGGCGAACTCGAGCTTGAGGGTGGTGCTGGTCTTCTCGATGCTGAGGTCGGTGACGAGCTGCTGGCCGGCGAACGCCACCGACAGGCCGGTGACCGCGACCTTGACGTAGGGGCCCTGCGGCAGGACCAGGCGCTGGGTGCGTCCGTCGACCAGGAGCTCCTGGTCGACGGCGACGCCGCGCTGGTTGAGGTCGAGGCTGACCAGGGAGGCCGAGGCGGCGACACCCGACCCGAGGTAGAGGGCGGCCGCGCCGGAGACGTGGCCGGCGAACCCGGCTCCGCCGAGCAGCAGCAGCGCGGTGCCGTCGGTGATCCGGAGGCCGGTGTCGTCGTTCTGGCCGGTGGTGGCGCCCGGGTCGCCGACGAAGAGCGAGACCTTGGTCGCCGCGACCTGGAGGCCGGCGACGTCGTCGGCGGTGCCGATCCGGCCGTCGGGCCCGGGGGTCGCGGAGCGGGTGATCGAGAAGACGCCGGTGAGCGCCACGAACGGCGAGCCGACCGGCCCGATCTCCAGGCTGACGGGCAGGGCCGAGGTGCCCAGCTGGAGGCGGACGAAGCTGCCTGCCGGGAGCGCGACGGCGGTCGGGCCGCTGCCGACGGTGACGGCGGTGGGCGGTGGTGTTCACCTGCAGGTGGACGGCCAGGCTGCCGAACCGGATGGAGGACGGGAGCCCGACGAGGGTCACGGTGGCGTCGACGTCGGCGGCGACACCGGCCGAGGTGACGACCAGGGTGCCGGAGCCGGTGAGCGCCATCCCGGCGCCGTCGGTGGCGACGTCGGGGGTGCCGTTGTCGTCGCCGAAGAAGGCGGTCAGGCCGGTGATCGACAGCGACAGGGTGCGGGAGGCCGCGGTGCCGGTCTGGCTGAAGGTGAAGGTGCCGCTCGAGGCGCTGGCCGGCGACCGTGAGGCTGACGCCGCTGCCGGTGATCACCAGTCCCGGCGCGATGGTCGCGCCGGCGACGGTCTCCCCTGCCAGCTGGACGTCGCCGATGACGGCGCTGGCGGTGCCGGTGTTGATCCGGAGACCGAGGGTGCCGGTGACCTGCACGCCGGGCACGGAGACCGACACGGTGCCGGCGACCGAGCCCGCCAGCCGGCCGCCGCCCAGGACGAAGGCACCGTGGCCGCCGGTCAGCGTGACCAGCCCGCCGCCGAGGCTCAGCCCGAGGTCGGAGACCGCGAGCACGGTGACGACCGTGGCAGAAGAACCGGTGCCCTGGGTGGCGCGCTCGAAGGAGACGTTGCCGGTGAGCGACTGGCCGGCGATCGACAGCACCACGCCGGTGGCCGCGACCCGCAGGTAGGGGCCGGCCGCCAGGTGCAGGACGAGGTCGTCGCCGCCCACGGTCACGGTCTCGTCGACGACCCGGCGGGTGCGGTTGATGGCCAGCTCGAAGGTGCCGGCGACCTGGACGTTCGACGGGAGCAGCCCGGACAGGTCGACGGTGCCGGCGAGCTCGGCGGCGAGGCCGCCCGGGTCGGTCGCGTCGGCGGGGTTGGCCGGGACCATCACCAGGACGCCGTGGACGTCGCGCATGACGGTCGAGCCGCCGAGGGACAGGGTCACGCCCGAGGCGGCGAGCACGGTGCGAGCGGCGCCGGTCGAGCTGGTCGCCTGCTGCACCGCGAAGGAGCCGGTCAGCGTGACGCCGTCGCCGACGGTGAGGACGAGGCCGCTGCCCTCGATCCGGAAGTACGGTCCGCCCGGGATCCGGACCCCGCCGACCTGCACGGCCTGGGCGCCGGAGTTGACCGTCACGGTGAGCGTGCCGGCCAGGGTGGCCGAGCCCAGGGTCAGCGTCGAGGGCTGGGCGGTGCCGATCGTGAGGTGGCCGGCGACGCCCGCGGCGCTCGACACCAGGTCGCCGGAGAGCGTGATCGTGCCGACGCCGGCGAGCGCGAGGGACGCGCCCGTCAGGGACACCGTCACCGTCTTGGCCGCGGTGACGGCGTCGGTGACCTGGGCGAGGCGGAGGGTGGCGACGGTGAGCACCTGGCCGGCCAACGTCACCGAGATGCCGGTGCCGGTCACGGCCAGGGTGCCGGCGGCCGTGTCGATGGCCAGCCCGAGGGTGCCGACGACGGTGACGGAGGGCAGGTTGACGTTGACCGTGCCCGCGATCGCGCCGACGACCCCGGTGGTGGTGACGTCGAGGCTCGCGGACCCGTTGGTCAGGCCGACGATCGTCGTCGTACCGCTGCCGAAGGCGGCCGAGACGTTGCTCAGCCGGAGCTTGGTGAGCGCCGGCGGACTTCTCGACCACGACGTCGCCGCTGATCCGCTGCTCGGCGACGGTGAGGCTGATCCCGGTGCCCTCGAAGCGGACGAACGGTCCGGCGGGGACGTCCAGGGAGACCGTGGCGTCGCCGAGGTCGACCTGGGCGGTGACCGCGCTGGTGCCGGTGTTGACGGCCAGGGTGAAGTCGCCGTCGACCTGCAGGCCGGGCACGTGGACGGCGATGTTGCCGCTGAACCGGCCGGCGAGCCCCGTCGGGGTGATCACCAGGGCGCCGGTGCCGCCGGTCAGGGTGGCCCCGGCGGTGGCGGTGCCGAGGGTCAGGCCGACGTTGGTGGCGGCGATCCGGATCTGCTTGGTGGCGGGGGTGCCGGGGGCCGCGGTGGCGGGGGCCGGGGTGACGACCTGCTCGAAGGCGAAGGTGCCGGTGAGGGACTGGCCGACGACGGTGAGCGGGGCCGCGGTGGTGAACACCACCACGACGCGGACGGTGCCGGCGGCGATGGTGACCGCCGTCGGGGTGGTGACGGTCTGGCTGGCGCCGGTGGTGTTGAGGCGGACCGCCGTCTGGACCGTGACGGGCGTGTCGGTCGGGGCGCCGAGGCGGAGGGTGGCGGTGGCGTCGAAGGCGGCCACCACGCCGCCGTCGCGCAGGGTGACGGTGCCGGAGGCGATCGACACGCTGACGGGGTAGTCGCTGCCGCCGTTGGTCTTCGGGTCGCCCAGGTTGAGCACGACGGCGGTGGCCGGGCCGCTGACCAGGTCGCCCACGGGGACGGCAGTGCCGAGCGTCAGGGTGAGCGCGCGGGTGGTGGCGCTGTAGGAGACGCCGATGCTGCCGGCCAGGGAGAACCCGGACACGCTGATCGTGAGCTGGCCGGCCGCGGTCGAGGTGCCGCCCTGGGTGCCCTTGACCCGCAGGGTCCCGGAGATGGTGACGCCTGGGACGCCGACCAGGGAGACCGAGCCGGAGATGTCGATGCTGCGAGCGGTGGCGGTGCCGCCCATGGTGGCGTTGACGCCGGTGATGAGCAGGCCCCGTCGCGCTCGGGTTGCGGGTGCCGTCGTCGAGGAAGGCCGGACCCTGGCCGATGAAGACCGTGCCGTTGGTGATCGTCCCGGCCGCGGTGTCGAAGGTCCCGCTCAGCTCGACGAAGTCGCCCAGCTTGAGCGAGGCCTTGCCGGCGACCGCGACGAACGGCTTGCCGGCGGTGAAGAACTCGCTCTTGGCGGCGTCGAAGACCACCGGGATGGTGATGCCGTCGACCACGACCGACCGGTCCATGCCCTGGGTGGTGCTGTTGAACCGGACCGCGGCGCTCGCGCCGAGTGCTCCCCCGGCGAGCTGGATCTTGCCGGAGAAGGCACCCGCCACCCCACCGTCAAGCAGCAGCAGCGCGCCCTGTACGTCGGTGAGGTCGACGGTCGCGTCAGGGAGGCTGACGGTCACGCCGGTCATGCCGATCGCCGTGTCGGTGACGGGGACGAGCTGGTGCAGACGGGTGGCGCCCGCGGTCCCGCCGTACACGACGAGGTCGGGGTCGGTGTCCAGGTCGACGTTGACGAGCGCCAGCCCCTTGCCGGCGGCGGCCACGGCGCGACCGGCGTCGAAGCAGGTCCGGTGGTCGGCGTCGCAGCCGTTGTTGCGGTAGAGCCAGCTCGTGGTGGCGGTGCTGACGACCACGTCGGCGTCACCGTCGGCGTCGAGGTCGCTGAGGGCGACACCGGTGGCGGCGACGGTGGTGGGTGTGGCCGCGAGGGCCGCCTTGACGAGCGCACCGGCGGTGAGCGACAGCGGTCCCCGGGTTGTAGTAGACGACGGGTGCGCCGGTGGCGGAGGCCGCGACGACGTCGGCGAGGCCGTCGCCGTTGACGTCGCCCACGGCCAGGGCCGTGCTGCTGGCGGCGCCGCCCGTGATCGTGACCGCGGTGGTCTTGAAGCCGAGCCAGGCGGGGGTCGCGGCCGTCGACAGGCCCAGGTTGAGGTGGACGTGGTCGCCGCCGGTGGCCGCCACGACGAGGTCGGGGCGGGTGCTGTTGTCGAGGTCGACGAGGGCCAGCGCCTTGGTGCCGGTGCCGGTGACGGTGAGGGCCGTCGAGGAGAAGCCGGTCCAGACGACGCTGGGGCTGGTGCCCGTCGTGGTGGCCCGGAAGATCTGGGTGTTCACGGTGCTCGAGCCCGACCACCAGGTCGGCGAACCCGTCGCCGTCGACGTCACCCACGGCCAGTGCGGTCGCGTTCACCGTGACCAGCGCCGGGATCGCGGTGATCGACGCCGCGTTGGGGGTGGTGCCGAAGCCGAGCCACGCTCCGGTGCCGTTGACGCCGAGGTTGCGGAGCACCGACGTGGTGCCGCTCGCGCCACCGGTGGTGACGACGGCGTCCAGCCAGCCGTCCCGGTCGAGGTCGGCGAGCGCGACCGCGACGGCCGCGCCGTCGAGGTTGGGCAGCACCGCCGGCGAGGCGGGAGCGGCGTAGCCGACCGCGTCCGGGAGTCCGGCGGCCGGGACGGCCGAGCCGAGCCGGACGCGGTAGGTGCCGGAGGCGTCGATGGTGCCGATGAGCAGGTCCGCGCGGCCGTCGTGGTTGAGGTCGCCGGTGGCCAGGGCGGTCTCGTCGGCCTCGACCGTGACGGTGGCGACCGGCTGGAAGGCGGTCCGCACGCTGCGCTCGATGACGAAGCTGCCGCCGAAGCTGATGGAGCCGACCGACAGCGTGGCCGCCGGTGAGGCTGAGCCGCAGGAACGGTCCGGCGGCCACGACCAGCGTCTGCGGGTGGGCCGGGTCGGTGCCGTAGGTCGCGGAGATCGCGGTCGACCGGGTGTTGAGCTGGAAGCTCAGGGTGCCCGAGCATCGTGACACCGGACGGGAGCGCGAAGATGCTCACCCCTCCGGGGGTCTTCAGGTGCCCCGGAGAAGCTCGCGGCGACGCCGCCGTCGCTGACCAGCAGGGCGCCGGTCCACGCGTGGTCCGTGGTCACGTTGACGAAGCTGCCGAGCTGGAGCGTGAGCCCGCTGACCGCGATGAGGACCGCGCGACCGTCGTCGACGGTGCCGAGAGTGGCGTCGACACCCGGCGTGCGCGTCACCTTCACGGTGAAGGTGCCACCGAGCTGCTGGCCGGCGACCACGAGCGAGGCGCCGGCGGCGGTGATCTGGAGCAGGCCGGCCTCGAGACCGCTGCGCGCCGTCCCGGTGGTGTTGACCTGGAGCGTCATGTCGGCGGCGAAGCTGACGCCGGGCACGTCGACCGCGACGGTGCGCGGTGATCGCGCCGTACACACCGTTGCGGTCGAGACCGGTCGGCGTCGTCGAGTCGGCGTCGCTGAGGTTGCTGACGCTGACCAGGTTGAGGGTGCCGTTGACGTGGGTGGCCCGGACGAGCGGCGTGCCCGACGCCGTCTGCGAGGGCGAGCTCGCCGTTGGTCACCGAGAGGCTGACGAGGCCGGTGCCCTTGGAGAACGATGATGCGCTCGGCGGTCAGCCGCTGGCCGGCGAGGACCAGGGTCACGTTGGTGCCGGTGACGGTGACCTTGGGGTGGTGGTGGCGGCCGAGTCGAAGGTGGCGGCGAAGGTGCCGGTCAGGGTGACGCCCGGGACGTTGACCAGGGCGACGGTCCCGGAGACGGTGCCGGTGACGGACGGTCCCGAGGGTCAGGTCGGCCGCGCCGTCGGTGAGCCGGACCAGGGCCCGCGCGCCGTCGCCGAGCTGCATCCGGACGTTGGCGGCCGTCAGGTGCACGACGCCGCCGGTCTTCTCGACGGCCACGTCGCCGCTGAGGACCTGGCCGGCGACGGTGAGGACGACGCCGGTGCCCGGAACCCGCAGGTAGGGGCCGGCGGGCAGGTCGAGGGAGACGGTGCGGCCGCCCAGGGTGACCGTGCGCTGGACGGCGGCGGACGTGGTGTTCACGGCCAGCGCGAACGAGCCGGACAGCGACAGCGCGGCTGCCGGTGGCGACGGTGAGGTCGGCGGACAGCGAGCCGGCGATGCCGCCGGAGGCGAGGACCAGGATCCCGGTTGCGCCGCTGACGGTGACCACGCCGCCCAGGTCCAGCCCGGCGTCGGCGAGGGCGACGACGACGGTGCGGCCGGTGCCGGTGCCGGCCTGCTCGACGGTGACGTTGCCGGTCAGCGTCTGGCCGAGGACGCCGAGCGCGACGTGGGTGCCGGTCACCTTGAGGTAGCCGGTGGCGGTGTCGACGGTCAGGCCGAGCGTGCCCGTGAGGCGTCACGTTCGGGACGGACAGTGCGGCGTCGACCGAGACGCTGCCGCGGACGCCGGTCGCGGAGACGGTGAAGGTCGCGGTGCCGTTCTGGGTGAACGTCGCGGTCGCCGCACCGGAGCCGAGGGCGACCACGAGGTGCTGGGCGGCGACGGTGAGGGTGGGGCGGCCGGCGGTGTCGGTGCTGCGGGTGACGGTCAGGTCGCCGGTGAGCCGCTGGCCGAGCAGGTCGAGGGCCACGTTGGTGCCGCTGACGCGGAGGTACGGGCCTTCGGCCGAGCGTGAGCGTGGTGGGCACGCCGGACACGACGAAGGTCTGGTTCACCAGCGACCCGGTGGTGTTCACCTCGACGGCGAGGTCGCCGGACACGGACACCTGGGGTACGTCGAACGCGACCTGCCCCGTCACGCGGCCGGCGAGACCGCTCGAGGTGAGCAGCAGCAGGGCCGAGCCGTTGCTGACGGAGAGGACGCCGGCCATCCGGAGGTCGACGTTGGCGCCGGCGATCCGGACGACGGAGGCGCCCGCGGCCGTGGTGACCTGGTCGAAGGCGAAGTCGCCGGTCAGCGTCTGGCCGAGGATGCTCAGCGTCATCCCGGTGGCCTCGAACCGGACGAACGGGCCGCCCGGGACCTGGAGCGCGAGTGTCGTGCCGCCGACCTGCAGCGTGGTGTCGACGGCGGCCGGCGTGGTGTTCACCGCGAGGGACAGGGCGCCCGAGGCCGCGAACCCGTCCGGCAGGGCGAGTGCGACCTGGCCGGAGAGCCGGCCGGCGACGCCCGTCGGGGTGAGGACGAGGAGGCCGCTGCCGCCGACGAGGTCGAGGCCGTAGCTGCCGGCGCCGAGGTGCAGGCGGGCCCGGTCGAGCCCGATCGTCGTGGTCGTGCTGCCGTCCGTGGCGGCGGTGCGCTGGACGACGAGGTCGGCGACGAGGGTCTGCTCGGCCAGGACGACGGTGACGCCGGTGCCCTCGACGCGGAGGAACGGCCGGCCGGCAGGTCGATCCGGCTGGTCGTCGTACCGAACGTGAGGGTGCGGGTGACCGCGGCTCCGGTGGTGTTGATCGACAGGGCCAGGTCGCCCGGACCGGGACGCCCGGGGTGCTCAGCGCCGAGGGTGCCGGACAGCCGGCCGGCCAGGCCGGTGGTGCCGAGCACCAGCGAGCCCGGCGCCGTCGCTGAGCGTGCGCGGCGTCGCCGAGGTCGAGCGAGGCGTGGGCGAAGGCGAGGACCAGCGACCCGTCGGCCGCCTTGTCGACGGCGAGGTCGGCGGTGAGGGTCTGGCCGAGCAGCGCACAGCGTGGCGCCGGTCAGCGAGAAGGAGGTGACGCGCGCGATGGTGGGGAAGCTGACGACCACGGGAGCGGCCGAGCTCGCCGGCGATCGCGATGGTCTCGTGTGACCTCCTGGCCGGTGGTGTTGCACCAGGACGGCGACGGTGCCGGTCGAGCGTGAGGCCGTCGACGCCGATCAGCGAGACGGTGCCGCTGGCGGAGACGGCGTAGCCGGCGCCGGCCTGCACCAGGCCGATGGTGGCGTCGTCGAGGAGGACGCCGGTGGCGAGCGGGCTGATCGCGCCCGTGCCGAGGAAGGCGGGGCCGCGGCCGATGAAGATCCGCAGGCCCTGGCCGGCGAAGACGGTCGCCCCGTTGACGGTGGAGAAGGTGACGCTGCCCTCGACGGTGACGAAGCCGCCGATGTCCAGGGTCATGTCGGAGACGGAGATCTCGAAGACGGTGCCGGTGGGCTGGCCGAAGGCGATGTCGAGGGTGCGTCCGCCGACCTCGACGGACGCGGTCGACGGCCGAGCCGGTGGTGTTGACCCGGACCACGACGCTGCCGCCGGCGCTGACGCCGCCGGCGGCAGGGCGCAGGGTGCCGGTGAGGAACCCGGCGACGCCGGCGTGCCGCCGGGCGCCAGGACGAACCCGCCCTCGGCGCCGCTGATGTAGGCGTTGTTGCTCGGGTCGGTCACGCTGACGCCGGTGAAGCCCAGGGTGGTCGAGGAGCCGGAGCGGTCCAGCGCGAAGCTGCCGGAGAGCGTGTAGCCGGCGAGACGTGAGCGTCGCCCCGGTGATGGCGACCGACGCGGTGCCGCCGCCGAAGGCGATCTCGACGGACGCCGGCGGAGAGCGAGACCGGGAAGCCGGCGGCGAACACGACGCCGGTGAGCGTGAGGCGTCCGGTCGTGCCCGCGGACGAGGAGACCAGCGTCCCGGTGCCTCCGGCGATGGTGACCACGTCGGGGAGTCGAGCAGCGGGGAGGCGTCCGTGGCGGCCGCGAGGACGACCGTCAGGGTGCGGACCCCGGCGGCGTCGGACCCGCTGGTGACCGAGACGTTCGCGTGCAGGGCGAGCCCGCCTGCGGTCAGCGTGGCGTTGATCACTCGGATGGTGAGGACCGAGGCGCTCGCGCTGGCCGAGACGGTGCCGCTGAGCACCACCCCGGGGACGTGCAGGGCGACGTCGCCGGTGAGGTCGAGGCTGACCAGGACCCCGGCCCGCAGGACCAGGTGGGCGGTCGCCCGCGGAGACCGTGAGCAGGCCGCCGCCGACGTCGAGGGTGGCGTCGGTGACGGTGACCGTCGTGGTCGGGGTCGCGACTCCGCCGATGAGGGTCGAGGAGGACTCGACGCCGAGGTCGCCCGTGAACCGCTGGCCGAGGACGTCGACGACCAGGCCGGTGCCGGTGAACCGGACGTACGGCGCGCCGGCCGTCGAGTCGACGGCGAGGCACAGGGTGCCCGGGACGAGCGACGCCGGGCACCGTGACCGCGACGGTGCCGGCCAGCGACCCGGCGTAGGCGGTCGGGGTGGGACGAGGGCGCCGGTGCCGTGCGGTGAACGGGACGCTGTCGAGCGTCGAGGGCAGGCGTCGTCGACGGTCACCGCGAGGCGGACGATGCCGTTCGCTGACGAGCCCGCTCACGGAGACCGTCGGCCGGCGACGTCCGGCCGCCGACGGTCAGGGCGAGGCCGGTGGCGCCGACCGGCAGGTGGCTGGGGGCTGTGTCGACGTCGACCCCACGGTCACCGGTGAGCGCGATGCCCCGCACGCCGCCGGCGACCACCTGGGCGGTGAAGCTTGCCGGCGCACCCCGGGCCGCCGACGATGAGCGGTCCGGTGCCCTGGTCGAGGGACACCAGCGGGTGGGGGTGGTGTCGCCGGTCGTCACCGTGACGGTCGCGCCGGTGAGGCTCGAGCCGGGTGACCGCTGCCCCCCGCTCCACGGACCGGGAGACGTGAGACCGCCGGCATGGTGACGCCGCCCACGACGAGGGCGGCGTCGGTGGCGGCGAGGGCGAAGACGGTCGGGGCCGGGTGGTCGTGTCGAGGGTGAGCGAGAAGGTGCCGCCGACGGAGGCGCCGGGCACGGTCAGGGTGAGGTCGCCCTGGAGCGCGTGAGGGGTGCTCGCGGTCCGGGTCCGGCGCCGAGGACGAGCAGGACGCCGCTCGGCCGTTGGCCAGCGAGAGGCACGGCGGCGCCGCCGGCGGCAGCTTCGCCGTGAGCGGCGCTGACGGCGATCTGAGAGGGCCGTCGCGGTGCGGGTCACGCACAGGTCGCCGGTGAGGGTCTGGCCGATCACCGAGAGGGTCAGGCCGGTGCCGGTCACCTCGGCGACCGGGCCGGTGCCGGTCACCCTCAGGCGACGTCGACGCTGCCGGTGCCGACGGGAGGTCTGCGACCGACTGGTCGCGAGGTTCGTTGTAGCGCACCCGGACCGTGCCGCTGACGGTGACGTCGGGGATGCCGATCAGCTAGACCGCGCCGGTGACGTCGAGCGCGTAGTGGTCGGCCCGCGGTGCCGCCGGCCGCACGAGCCCGACGCTGCCGCCGGTGATCAGCACGCCGCGGGCGAGCGGGTTGCGCTCGCCGTTGCCAGGGTCAGCGGACCGTCGCCGAAGAACATCGGTCAGGTCGGTGCCGCCGAAGGTGTAGAGCGTGGGTTCGGGTGAAGACGACGGTGCCCTCGATCGAGATCGGGCCGAAGTCGAGGGTGCCGCTGACAGCGACGGAGAAGACGTTGCCCTCGTCGCTGCCGAACACCAGGTGCAGGGTGGCGCCGTCCACCTCGACCGTGCGGTCGACCGCGTGGCCGGTGGTGTTGAGCCGGACGGTGCCGGTGCCCGTGCCCGCGGTGGTCGTCGCCGAGCCGGTGAGGTAGCCGGCCGACCCCGGTGCCGTCGACGACCAGGACGCCCGAGCCGCCGCTGAGGGTGGCGCTGCCCTGGAGCGTCGCGGTCAGCCCGGAGACGGCCACCACGGTGGTGGTGCCCTGGTGGTCCACGACGAAGGTGCCGGACACGGTGCCGAGCGAGGCGCCGCCGGAGCCGGTGACGGCCAGGCCGGTGACCGCGACGCTCGAGCCGGACGCTCGGGGACTCCCCCGTCGTGTCGACCGAGACGGTGACCGTCGAGGAGGGCAGCACGAGGTTGCCGAGCGTGACGGCGACGGTCGCGGACAGGGTGCCGACAACACCGGCGGACGACACGGTCAGGGCCAGGGTGCCGTTGGTGATCGACGCGACCCCGAAGTCGAGGGTGACGCCGGTGGCGGAGACGGTGACCGCCCCGGTGGTGGTGTCCCGCGCGACGGTGAGGATGCCGCGCAGGTGCTGGCCGGCCACCGACAGGTCGGCGAGGTTGCTCGTGGCGCCGAGGGTGATGCCGCCGGTCGAGCTGACCGACAGCGGGCCGCTGATCGTGGCGGGGCCGAGGTTGACGACGACCGAGGCGGCGGTCAGCGAGATGGACGGCGTGGCGCCGAGGACGACCGATCCGCCGACCCCGGTCGCGTGCACGACCCCGGCGACGTCCACGTAGCCGCCGGCGATGGCGACGGTGACGACCTTGGTGCTGGTGTCGACGGTCACCGTGACGGTGCCGCCGGCCTGCACGGGGCCGAGGGTCAGGACCAGCCCGGTGCCGGTGACCGTGGCGACGGTGTCGCCGCTGGCCAGGGTGACCGAGATCGTGCCGGAGGCGGCGAGCCCGGACCCGGCGCCCACGAGGCTGACGTCGCCGCTGGCGGTCAGCCGGTAGCCGGTGGCGGACACCACGAGGTGCAGGGCGCCGCCGGACAGGGCCAGGCGGGTGCCGGTCGTGCCGCCGACGGTGCCGGTGACCCCGGTCGCGTCGAGGGTGGTGGTCGCGGTGGCGCCGGATCCCTGGCGGGTGACGGTGACGTCCCCGGCCAGCCGGACCGTCCCGCCGGCGAGCGTGAGGGTGAGGCCGGTGCCCACGACGCGGGTGGTGTACGCCGCGACGTCGGCGCCGCCGAGGGTCAGGGTCGAGCCGGTGGGGTTGTACTCGACGACGAGGTTTCCGCCGAACGTGACCTGGTCGGACCCGAGGGCGGTGAGGGTGCCGACGGCCCGCAGCGCGACGGACCCGTCGGCGAGCAGCCGGACCTCGAGGACGCTCAGCGTGGCGGCCAGGCCGATGTCGTCGGTGGTCGACACCGTGCGGCGGTCGCCGACGAAGAAGGTGATCCCGGTGCCGCCGATGGTCAGCACGCCGGCCGAGCGGGTGACCGTGAAGCTGCCCTCGAGCAGGCCCGCGGGCGTCGAGAGCCGGCCGTTGGCGACGGTGACGCTCAGCGAGGTCGAGGTGGCGGTCACCGTCGCGGTGCCCGACAGCGTGACGCCCGGGACGGCCGCCGGGAGCGACAGCCCGGTGGTGGCGGTGACGGTGTAGCTGCCGTCGGCCGCGACGGTCGCGGTGCCGGACAGGGCGCCGCCCGCGCTCGACGTACCGGAGAAGGTGGCGGTGATCGTGCGGGCCGCGCCGGCGCCGGAGGCCACCACGGCGAGCTGGCCGTCGAGGCCGAGCGCTCCGGCGATGGTCGCGGTGCCGGCGCCGGAGAACGCGTAGGTGGAGGTCGAGGTGTCGAAGGTGAGGGCCAGGCTGCCCGCGAGGCCGAGACCGGGGACGCCGGCCAGGCTGACCGGTTCCCCGTGCCGGCG
>CAVZTB010000013.1:0-135537 GCA_963778095.1 uncultured Actinomycetota bacterium
GGCGTGACGGCCAGCCCGGGTCGGAGAGGCCTCTGCAACAGGGCCCTGACGGGCCCGGAGGCCATGCCGTCGCACGGTTGCACGCGCGCGTGCAAGGGGTCAAGGCATTGATATTGCGCAATTAGCCGTGGCGCGTTAACCGCACGTTCATGCCCGCTAACGCGCGAGAGGGCAAGGGTGTGGGCGGTCTTGCAGAGGCCCTCGGAAGCCCGCGGCCCTGACGGGTGATCGTTCGATCGCGCCGGTCTCTTCCGACCGAAGCGGGCCTTGGCCCGCGAGTTGCGGCCCGACAAGGAAACGCGCCAGTGGCGCGTTTTCCGGGCCGTTCGCCGGAGCCATGCGGAGGCGAAGGGGGGTGCAGCCTGGACCGTCGGCTCGTATCCGGGTGCGGCCGCCCCGGCGGACGCGTCGATCCGGCGGCCCTCCGCAGGGGCGGCTGGAGTGCGCCCCTGGGAGTGGACACATCGGGCGGTTTGAATTGACCGGGTCGGGGCTTTCCGAGGAAGAAGGTCCATGCCCAGACACCGCAGACACAGCGTCGAGTTCAAGCGCCAGGTCGTCGCCGAGTACCTCGCGGGGGAAGTCGGCGTACGTGCCTCGGCCGCCGCTACGATCTCTCGCGCAACCTGATCCGCATCTGGGTCGAGAAGGCCGGCGCCGGCGCGCTCGACCGGGAGGAGGAGGCCGCCGACCTGCTCGGCGCCTTCGAGGCGAAGATCGCCGCGCTGGAGCGGCTGGTCGGCCAGCAGGCGCTGGAGATCACGTTCCTAAAAAAAGCGCAGAAGATCGCCCGATCGGGGACAAGCGCGGTTTCGTCCGCGATCACCGTCCCGACGGGCTCTCGGTCGAGCGGGGGTGCGCGCTGATGGGCCTGTCGCACTCGACGTATTACGCCGCCGGGAGGAGAAGCCGTCGGAGGAAGGGATCGTCGTCGAGATGCGGGCGATCACCGACGCGTTCGAGTGCTACGGCTATCGCCGGGTCGGGGCCGAGCTGCGCCACCGCGGCCAGGTGGTCAACGCGAAGAAGGTGCGCCGGCTCATGCGCGAGAACGACCTCAACCCACGGACGCGGCGGCGGTTCACCCGCACGACCGGCCTGGCGCGGAAGGCCTGGTGGACCTGCCGGACGCTCGGCATCCGGTGGTTCGCGCCGGTGTTGTCGGGGCGTGGCTCCCAGGTGGACCTGTGCACCCGTCCCGCGCAGGCTGCGCCGGACGGCAGGGACGACCAGCTCCCCACCTTGCGGGTGACGAAGTAGCCCGAGGAGCGCGGCGGGCCGCTGGCCACCCTCGCCGCCACGTCACCCACCCCCACCTCCGTCGGACGTACGACGACCAGCAGCGTGGCCGCCAGGGCTGTCACGAGCACGGCCAGGGCGTAGGTCGACCGTCGTCGCCAGGGAGCCCGCGGCACCGGCCCGGACGGGTGGTCGGACAGGGGCAGTCGGTTGCGCGTCATGTTCCTTCACCTCCGCTTGTGTCGCTTCGCGAGAGCTGCGTGACGAGGTGCTCGCCGATCCGCCGTGCGACACGGCCGGCAGGCAGCAGGGGGACCCCCACATGAGGCGCAGACGCACGGGGGACGGGTCGGTGCCCGGCTCGTGGCACGTGGCTGTTGTCGTCGAGAACGTCCCCCTCGGCATCGACACGCGCCTGGTGAAGCAGGTGGGCATGGCTGCCTACTGCTGGTGATCCGTACCGGCGTCGTGACCCGGCGGGACGCGGCCAACGAGGACTGGCGTCGCCGAGGGGTCCGACTGCTGGGAGTACCCGGCCGGACCCGAGCCGACCGGTCCGCTGGGCTACGTGCGCGAGTTCGCGACCGCCTTCGGCTGGGCCGCGCTGCACCTGGTGCGTCTGCGCGTCCGGGGCCGGGTCCACGTCGTCCAGTTCTGCCAACCGCCGGACATCTACTTCCCCCTCGCCTGGTTGATGCGGGCCGGCGGCGCTCGCGTCGTGTTCGACCAGCGTGACCTCATGCCGGAGCTTCTCCGCGCCCGCTACCCCCGGAGCATGCGCAAGGTCGAACGGGTGCTCGCCCTGTTCGAGAGGGAGACCCAGCGGGCGGCCCGACGCGACGCTCACCGTCAACCACTTCCTGGAACGACGCATGCGGGAGACCGGAGCGGCTCCGGAACGGGTCTTCGTGGTGTGGAACGGCCCGGTGCTCGCGCGCGTGCACCCGCGACCGGATCCCGAGCTGGTGGAGGACGGGCACCGCCTCGTGGTGTGGGCCGGGAAGATCGGTCGCCAGGACCGCGTGGACCTGGTGCTCGAGGTCGCCGAGCGGGTGGTTCGCGGCGGGGGTGGGCGCGACTGCCGCTTCGTGCTGCTGGGGGACGGCGAGTGCCTCGAGGAGCTCCGCAGCGAGGCGGTGACCCGCCACCTCGACGGTGTCGTCTCCCTGCCCGGCTGGGTGACGGAGGACGAGGTGTTCCGGACGCTGGCGTCGGCCACCCTGGGCATCGACACGTCGCTCCAGGAGGAGGTCTCTCCCGGTCAAGGTCATGGAGTACATGGCCCACGGCCTGGCGTTCGTGTGCTTCGACCTGCCGGAGTCGCGGGCGTTGGCCGACGGCGCAGGCGGTGCTCGTGCCGCCCGGGGACGTCGAGATCCTCACGGACGCCGTGCTGGACCTGCTCGACGACGAGACGACGCCGTTGTCGGCTCGGGAGCGTGGGCCGGCGGCGGGTCGAGGAGGAGTTGGCGTGGGAGCACCAGGCGCAGATCTACCTTGGTGTCATGTCGCCGGGTTGGTCCGCCTCGACGTCCTAGGGAGGCCATCAGGTCGCCCCTCGGGGGCAGCCTGCCTTCGAGCAGGCCGGCTCACGGTTGGCCCAGTCCGGGTCGAGCCAGGGTCGGTCGCGCAGGGCCGCTCGCACCAGCGACTCGTACTTCTCGGCGGCCGGGGTGCGCCACGCCCCGGCGTACCAGACGGCCACGCAGTCCCAGATCATCCCGGGCTTGTAGGGCGCACCATCGTTCGCGAGCCAGCTGACCCAGCCCTCCTGGCAGCCGCGCAGGAACGCGCCGAGATAGTCCAGGGCGTAGGCGGTCGAGTCCCGGTTGAACGGGAACGTGCCGTTCTGGTTGTCGGCCATGTCCCCCCACTCGGGGTCGTGCCACGACATCACGCCGACGATGGAGAAGGTCTTCGGGCAGCGGCCCGGACCCAAGGCGTGCTGGTAGTCGACGCCGGAGCGCGCCAGCGCCCGGCAGAAGCTGCCGCGTGGCCGGCGTCGCCCGGGTGACGAGGTCCCCGCACCCGTGCTCCACCACGCAGCGTGCCGTCCGAGTAGACCTCGTACTGGTACCAGTCCGACTCCCGGAAGGCGATGGCACGCAGGAGGTTGTCCGACAGCCCCCACTTGCAGGCGGCCCACTGGATGTTCTCGTCGGTCGTCCCCGTGTGGTGCCCCGTCACGCGCGGCAGGAGCCACGTGTCCCACCGGGGGTCGTACCCCTTCTGAGCGGCTCGGGGTCGTCGCGCCAACGACTCCTTGACCTGCGCCGCCGGAGGCATGTGGAGGTTCGCGCTCTGGTTGTCCGGACGCGGCTCCCAGTCGGACAGGTGCACGCGACTCGGCGCACTGCCCGTCGTCCGGAAGGCCTGCCCACGCACCGGGCGGGAGGGTCTCGAAGTACCCGGACGCGGGGGTGGTCCCTCGGCCCTGCCGACGACCGGCGTCTCCTCGGTGGCGAGCGCGAAGGCTACCGGCACCAGCAGGGTCACGACCACCGCGGACAGGACGGGCAGCCGGCGCCGGAGAGGGGAGGTCATGCTCACGACTCCTGACCGGACGGGAAGGAGGCCGGGAGGTGCAGCTCCTCCAGGGGCGACGAAGCGCGGCCGTCCGGTTCGACCGGTCGGGCCCCCGCCGCCGGTCCGTGGCTCGTCGGTGGTGCGGGACGGCGTTGACGCGGTCGGCGGCGGGGCCGGTTGGCCACCCACCCGAGCAGGGCGGCCGACGTGGCGCCGAGGAGCCGGGTCGTCTCCTCCGCATCGGCTCGCGTGACCGATCCGCTGGTCGGCGACCAGGAGCACGAAGTCGCACAGCTCGGCCAGGACCAGCGCATCCGGGCGAGTCGAGGACGGGCGGCCCGTCCACCAGCACGACTTTGCGCGCCGCGATCCGGGCCAGGGCCGACCTCAGCCTGTCGACGTTCAGCTCGCCCGTCGACCTGCTCCGGGTCCCGGGAGGGACGGCCGACACCCGGGCGACCGCGGTCCGCCGCACCACCTGGTCGACCGTGCACGCCCCGGCGACCACGTCGGTCAGCCCCGGGCCGGGTCCCCGGTCGAGTCGATCGGCCAGCCCACCGGGGCCGGGATGGGCGTCCACCACGACGACGGTCCGGCCGAGCGCGGCAAGGGACACGGCGGTCTCGAACGCGACGGTTGTCGTCCCCGCGCCGCCCCGCGGACTGACGACCAGGATGACGATCTTCGACCGTGGGCTGCCCAGCACGGACATCAGCCGTGCCGCCACACGGGCGAACTCGGCCCGCGTGCGCGGACCCGACCAGGGGGTGTCGAGGTCCCTGCCCAGCTGGGGCACCCGGTGCAGGATCTCCAGCCCGCTGTGACGTTCGAGGTCGGCGGTGTCCCGGAACCGGTCGGAGAGCCGGTCCCACCCCCAGGCCAGCACGAGGCCCAGCAGCACCCCGACGAAGAGCCCCACGAACAGCATCTTGGCCAGGCCCAGTGACGAGGTGCCGGTCTGGTGCGCGGGAGAGATGATCTCCGCGACCCGCGCGTCCTGCTGTGCGTTGCGATAGTCCAGGTACGCCTGGCTGAACGCGACCGTGCCGTTGTAGGCCGCCTGCTCGTCGGTGGAGGTGTAGCGGATCTCGAGGACCGTCGTGTCGACCAGCACTGCGACATTCAGCCCGGCACGCATCCGGTCCCACTCGACGGGTCCGTCCACGCCGAGCCGGTCCGCGGCAAGGGTGGCGACCCGTCCCGACTCGGCGATCTGCTTCTCGTTGCCCATGCTCGGCGCGATGGGAGTCGTCCGTGTCGGCTCCGGTTCGACCAGCACGGTCGTGGACGCGGTGTAGGTGGGCGGTTCCTTGCTGACCATCAGCCAGGCCACGAGGACGGTGACGATGGTCGTTCCGAGCACCACCCACGCATAGGTGGCGAGCAGTCCTCGCGCGCGCGGGTGCCGGGTGGTGGTCATGGGCTCACTCCCGTCACGATGCGCTCGGGACGTTGCTGCGGCGACCCGCGCTCACCGACGGAGCGCCGGGAGACACCGGCCAGAGCGAGCAGGGCGAAGAGACAGTCGCCGGACCCGCGATAGGTCAGGTGCGGATCGAAGTTCATCAGGACCACGATCACCAGGACACCGCAGAACGACGCGAGCGCGGACACGTCGGAGTATGTCGTCAGCCGGCGAGCCGGCCGCGAGCAGGTCCCGCCACACCACCCACACGAAGAACCCGAACGCCAGGACCAGCGGGAGCCCACCTCCCCACACGAGCCACATGTAGCCGCTCTCGATCCAGACGAACCCGGTCCCCTGGTTCTCGGCGACCACGCGGGCCGACGGCCGGACCCCCAGCACGGGGTTCCACCCGCTGACGAGATCCGGCCAGAAGTACGTCTTGAGGTTGTACAACCTCGTGGTCCAGCTCACGGGAAGGCCGGTGGCCATGCCGAACCCGCTGAGTCGTTGCTCGACGACGGGCCACACCGCCGCCAACCCGACGGCCAATCCGAGTGGTGCCCACCTCAGCAGGTCCAACCGACCCAGGACCCAGGCCAGGCTCACGACCAGGACGAGAAGTCCGAGGAAGCTGGAGAACTCGGCCGCCGCCAAGGTCCCCATGACACAGACGGTCCCGACTGCCGCCAGCAGGGACGGCGGATCGCCGGTCCTTGACCCACAGGCCGACGGCGATGGCGATGTTGAGCATCATCAGGTCGGCCGTCGCAGCGGGAAGGCCGATGGTCGACCCGCCGCGCGACTCGGCCAGGGCGTCCGTGTAGCCGAAGGGAGCGTAGTAGGTGGAGCAGGAGGCCACGGACGCCGAGAGGTCGAGCGCCTGCAGGATCCCGATGAGGCCGACCACCGCTGCCGCCAGGAGTGACGCCCACAGGCACCAGCGCACCGCGCGTTCCGTCCGTACGGCGTGCCGGACGAGCGCGTAGACGGCGATGTACTTCCAGAGCACCATCGCGTAGCTCACGTCGTCGCCCGTGATGTCACGGCCCCGCAGCACCATGAAGATCAGCGGTGAGACGGAGTTGGCGACGGCCATCAGGATCAGCGAGAGCTCGATGCGGGAGAGCCGGGGCAGGCGGAACCCGCCCAGCGGCATGCGGACCACCGCACGGAGGACGAGGACCGCGGTGACCGCGACGACCAGGGCCTCGTTCGGGCGCAGCATCGGGACCAGGCGGCCTCGGTCGATCCCGGTGACCAGCGGGGTCACCGAGATCACGAGCACGGCGCCGACGGCGGGCCATCGCCAGAGCGCGGCGCCGACGAGCGCCGCCAGGCGCCGCACCGACGGCGAGCCCTGGCCGTTGCGCCACGAGCACACCCGCCACGACGGCCGCGAGCACGGCCAGGCCAGGTAGGCGCCCCCCTCGGAGCGGCGATGCACCTCCTCGACGTTCATGTGCCCCCCTCCGCCAGCCGGTCCTCCACGGTGCGCCGGTGACCGCGGCCAGACGCACCAGCGCCAGGTCCGGTGAACGCAGGAGCAGGTGCACGAGCCCGTAGCAGAGGGTCCCGACCACCGCCGCGGCCAGCACGGCGAGGATCGCTCCGATCCGACCGCCCAGCCGTGGCTCGGCGACGGCCGAGGACCAGCCCGACCGCGACGGCCATGACAGCCGGCCGCGAAGCGCCGAACGCAGCAACGTGGCGACGACCTGCCGGCGCACGGCCCCATCGGCCTGAGCACCCGCCAGGTCAGCACCAGCGCCGCCGATGGTCGACGCCGCGGCGTACGACCAGGCCACCAGCTCCACCAGTCGCTCGTCGGACACCAGCAGGACGACGACGCCGCAGCCGCCGATGCAGACGACGGTCTGCAGCAGCATGAAGCGGAGGGGGGTGCGGGTGTCCCGGACGGCGAAGCAGACCTGGCTCGCCACGAAGAACAGTGCCTGTCCGACCAGGCCGGTCGCGAGCGCGAAGAGTGCGGACGCGGTCATCGCGATCCCGGATCCGGTCGACATGGCGCCTGCCGACACCACCCGCACCACCTGCTGCGGCCACCAGGGCGCAGCCGACGGCGGCCGGCACGATCACCACGAGCACCAAGCGCAGCCCCTCGCCGTCACCTGCCGGAACAGGTCGTCGCGACCACCCTGGGAGAGGCTGGCCAGACGCGGCAGCACGGCCAGCCCGACCGGCGTGGCCACCAGGGCGATGGGCAGGAAGTAGAAGTTCAGGGCCACCTGCAGGGCGACGGCACCGCCCGGTACGTGGCTGGCGATCACCAGCATGACCAGCGTCGAGCCGGCGAGCAGACTGGCCTGACCCAGCCCGTGCAGCGCACCCCGCACGATGCTGGCCACCTCCTCCTGGTGACGCCAGCCCCGTGGACGCACGACGACTCCGCACCGTCTGGCTCCCCACCACTGGAGGGACGCGTGCAGGGCGACCGCGAGGGTCGAGCCGAACCCGAGCAGGAGCAGCTCCCAGGCGGGCGTGCCGCCCGACGGCGCCCGACCCTGGCGCAGCAGCGCGACGGTCAGCAGCACCGCACGACCCCGACGTTCTCCACGGCCGGGGCGGCCGCCGGGATCACGAAGTGCCGGCGTGCGTACATCACGGAGGTCGCCGAGCCGATGACGACGTACATCAGGATCTGCGGGCACGCGAAGAGGATCAACGTCCGCACCAGCTGGGCCTGTTCGTGCATCCCGGAGCCCGCGGGCCCGGCGGGGAGAGCAGCGCAGGGACGAGCAGGACGACCACCGGCAGGATGCACGACCCGGCCACCAACGAGAGCCCCAGGATCGAACCGCTCACGGAGGCCGCCAGGTCGACGCGGCCGGCGTGCAGGTGCCGCACCAGCACGGGCACCACGATCGAGCTGGTCAGCGATCCGGCGAGAAAGCCGTAGTAGACCAGGCTGGGCAGCGAGTTCGTCACCTGGAAGGCGTTGCCGAGGACGGTAGGACCGAGGACGGCGCCGACCATCACGACCCGCAGCAGACCCGTGAGCGCGGCTGACCGCCGTGCACACGCCCAGGACGGCGGAGTCCCTGGCCGTGCCGTCGGCGGTCGACGGACCGGTCGAGCGGTGCCGTTCCGGGAGACGTCGCGGGGTGACCATCATCGGCCACCCCGGCCCAGGACCGCGGGACCGTGCGCGACCAGGATCCACAGGTCCCGCCAGCAGGAGCGCGTGCGCACGTACTCCACGTCGAGAGCGACCGCCTCGAGCATCGTCAGACGGTTGCGTCCGCTCACCTGCCACAACCCGGTGATGCCGGGTCGGACGTCGAAGCGAGACGACGACCAGCCGGCAGGAGGTCGACCTCCCAGGGCAGCACCGGTCGCGGGCCGACGAGGGACATGTCTCCCGCGCAGCACGTTGACCAGCTGCGGCAGCTCGTCGAGGCTCAGCCGCCGGAGCACGGCGCCCACCGGCGTCACGCGGTGGTCACCCGACATCTTGTAGAGCCCGCCGGAAGGATCGACCTGACCGTGCATCAGCCGCAGGATGTACTCGCGGTGCGGAGCCTCGTCCGCGTCCTGGTACATCGAGCGGAACTTCAGCATCGAGAAGGACCGGCCTGCCGCACCCACCCGAATCTGCCGGAACAGGGCCGGGCCGGGCGAGGTGGCGCGCACCAGCGCCCAGACGACGAGGAGGATCGGCGCGAGGAGCACCAGTCCGGCGGCGGAGCCCACGACGTCGATCGTCGCTTGACCAGGGGATCCACCCGGGGCAGGCCGCCGACGAGCACCCGGCCGCTCGACCGGCCGACGGTTCCCCGCTGTCGTCATGGCGACCTAGCTCCCCCTGGATGTCCCGCGGACCGACGAGCCGGAAGCGGGACGCCGAGGTCTCCTCCGAGACCACGCGAGCGTCGATGTGTCGCAGCGTGTCGACCCGGCCCGCGGACGCGCGCGGGGTTCCCGTAGGCCACGGTCCCCGCGGGCACGTCACGGGTCACCACGGCTCCTGAGCCGATGAGGCAGTCGGCCCCGACCCGCACGTAGGGCAGCAGCGTGACGTTGACCCCGATCTGCGCGCGCGGCCCGATCAGCGGGCCGGCCATCAGCCGGGCCGACTCCTCCTGCCCGGGTACAGGTCGTTCGCCACGGTGACGCCGGGTGCGAGGAAGGCGTCCTCGCCGATCTCGGTGTACTGGGCGACGTAGCAGTTGCTGTGGATCTTGACTCCCCTGCCGATCCTGCAGCCGTAGTCCACGACGCTGTTCGACCAGATCGACACGTCGTCGGCGATCTCGCAGTCCTCGCGCACCACGACGTGGTGACCGGTCTCGAAGCCGTCCCCGATCGTGCTGCCGGCGTACAGGACGGTGCCACTGCGCAGCCGAGCCCCCCGTCCGAGCACGAGCTCCCCTCCGTGGCCCCGGCCGCTGGGGTAGCCGAGCACGACGCCGGGGTCGGACATCCGCCCGGTCGGCGCCGGTCCGCCGCTTCCTCGACGATCACGTCCGCCCTCCGACCAGGGACGTCAGGACGTCGCACACGAAGTCGACGTCCGAGACGGTCCATGTGAGGATGGAGCGGCAGGGACAGGATCTGGGAGGCATTGGCCTCCGCGACCGGAAGCGGCCCGTCCGCGTACGGCGCGTACGGCGCCATGCGGTGGCACGGGGTCGGGTAGTGGATGCCGGTCGCGATGCCGCGCGCGAGGCCAGCTCGGCCCGCCGACGGTCCCGCTGCGACACCCGCAGCACCGCGAGGTGGTTGCTGCTCCGGGCCTCCGGGCGCTCCGCGACGAGCCGACCGACGCTCGTCGGCAGGAGCTCGCGATAGCGATCGACGAGAACGCGTCGCGACTGGTTCCAGGCGTCGAGCCGGCCGAGCTTGGCCTCGAGGACCGCCGCCTGCAGCGCGTCGAGCCGACTGTTCGTGCCGAGCCGCTCGTGGTCGTAGTGGCCGCCCGGCGCGCAGGCCGTGGTCCCGCAGGGAGCGCAGCCGGTCCGCGACCCCGGCGTCGGAGGTCGTCACCGCCCCCGCGTCGCCGAAAGCACCGAGGTTCTTGCCCGGGTAGAAGCTGAAGCACCCGGCGACACCGATCGACCCGGCGCGCCGGCCTCTCCAGGTGGCGCCCTGGGCCTGCGCGGCGTCCTCGACCACGAGGAGTCCGCGTGACGCCGCCACCGCCAGGATCCCGTCCATGTCGGGGACCTGGCCGTAGAGGTGGACGGGCACCACGGCCCGGCAGCTCGCGGTCGCGATGCGGTCGACCGCCTCCGGCGTCAGCAGCAGCGTGTCGGGATCGACGTCGGCGAACCGAGGGCGGGCCCCGGCCAGGATGATCGCCTCCACGGTGGCGACGAAGGTGTTGGCCGGGACGACGACCTCGTCGCCGGGCCCGACCTCCAGTGCTCGGAGCGTGAGGTGCAGGGCATCGGTGCCGTTGCCGACACCGACGGCGTGGCTCGTGCCGCAGTAGCGCGCGAACGACTGCTCGAACTCCTCGACGTCGGGTCCCCCCACGAACGTGCCGGTGTCCATGATCCGGTGCCATCGGGCCAGCACGTCCGACCGCACCTCCTGGGTCACCGGGGCGAGGTCCAGGAAGGGCACGGCGCGCATCGCGGAGACGTCGGTCATCCCGGCTCCCTGACCTCGAGCGACTGCCGTTGGACAGGCAGGTGCGATTCGGCGCTGGGTGTGATGCTGGGCGTACCGGCGCGCACCTCGTCGATCCGGACCACGCGACGCTCGCGCATCGAGCGCTGGGCGGCCTCGAGCACCTCGACGACCGCGACCCCGCTGTCGGCTCCCGTGAGCGGGGTCATCCCGGTCAGCACGCAGTCCACGAAGTGCTCGTCCTCGATCGCGAGCGGCTCGTTCACCACGAGGTACGGCGCCACCACCTCGCCGTAGCGGTAGGACATCGGCGGCATGCTGAGGTCGAGGCTCTCCAGGGACTCCACCACCCCCTTGTTGTGCACCCGGATCCGCTCCTCGGTCGCGAGGTCGTCGAAGACCACCATCTTGGAGCTGCCCACCAGCGTCATCCGGCGCACCTTGCACGGGTCGAGCCAGCTCACGTGCACGTTGGCGATGACCTCCGGCGACTCGTAGAAGAGCCGGAGGTAGGCGATGTCCTCGAGCCGTCGGTGGGCGTGCCGGGAACCCCAGGACTCCACCGCGACCGGCCGGGACCGCAGCACGTAGTTCAGGATCGAGATGTCGTGCGGCGCCAGGTCGACCACCACGTTGGCGTCGTGCTGGTAGAGACCGAGGTTCAGCCGGGCGGTGTCGACGTAGTACAGGTCCCCCAGGTCGCCGGCGTCGACCATCTCCCGCAGCAG
Source organism: uncultured Actinomycetota bacterium (assembly GCA_963778095.1). GTDB lineage: Bacteria > Actinomycetota > Actinomycetes > Propionibacteriales > Nocardioidaceae > Nocardioides_B. The sequence goes on from CAVZTB010000013.1 coordinate 11,494, forward strand.
CCACACGGCGGCGTGGTACTCGAAGGTGTGGCCGACCATCAGCGTGACCCCGCGATCGGCAGCGGCCGACTGCATGGCCAGGGCGTCCTCCAGTCGCGTGGCGAACGGCTTCTCCACCATGACGTGCTTGCCTGCCTCGATCGCCCGGAGCGCCAGGGGCGCATGCGTGGTCGGCGGCGTGGCGATCACCACGGCGTCGACGTCGTCGAGCGCGCTGTCCAGGTCGGGGAAGGTCGTCAGCCGCGGGAACACCCGCAGCAGGTTGCTGACCCGATCGGGTCGGGGCTCGACCAGCACGACCGTGTCGACCGAGTCCAGGGCGAACAGCGTCCGCACATGCTTCGACCCCCAGTAGCCGCCGCCCACCACCCCGACGCGCAGCTTGCTTGCCTCTACTCATCCCTCGTCCTCCTCGGACCCCCCGGGCCGTGCAGAAATACAGACTTGAGCACCCCCACCGGCGCTCAACAAGACCCTATGTTCGGCGCCAGTGGAAATGCGATAATTGCGATCTGAAATGATCATGGTGGGGCTATGAACAATATTCGGGCCAGCCCTATCGGCGGAGGAAGAATTGACTCCTTCTGACCATCCGAAATCAGACGACGGAGGTCGCCGTCAAATTCGACACATCCTCTCTATTTCATTTTTACCGACAACCCTGCATATTGCCCGAAATTCACGGAATCAACGAACTTTCCGCCGTGAACGCATAAGTCGTCCCGGCAGGCAGGCACCCGGCCGGCCGCCCTCGGGGGGTAGCGAGGCAGCCGACCGGGCACGTCAGAGGGTCACGTCACCACGCTGAGTGCGTTGGCCAACGTGCTCGTGCCCTTGGTGGTGGCACTGGTGACGGTCATCGACCGTCCCCCGAGCGCAGCGTTCGCACCGACCCTGACCGACAACGTCGCCGAGGTCGGTGACACGTAGGTCGACCGAGACGATCGTGACGCCGCCGCCGGCAATCGTGACGGCCATCGAGGGGTCGAACGACGTGCCCGTCAAGGTGACGGTGGTGGTCGTGGACCGCCGCACGGTCGCCGGGGACACCGTGGTGATCCGCGGCGCGTCGACCACCGAGAGGCAACCCGCACACACGCTGCGTCCACCGTCGTTGTTCGTCAGCGTGAGGTCCCGCGACCCGAGGGCGGCCGTGGCGGCGACACTCACCCGGAGGGTGACGGACGTGGCTGTCCGGCCGCTCACCGACAGCGGTCACGTCCGGCGCCGGACGGCACCACCTGGGTGCTCGCGATGAAACCACTCCCGGACAGGACCACGGTCTGATTGGTCGCCCCGCGTCCGAGCTGGTTGGGAGCCACGGTCGCGACCGTGGGTGCAGCCGTGACCGTCAGGCAGGCCCGACACGTAGCGTCGGACTGGCCCGGAGCGCTGACGACGACGTCACGGGCACCGACACCGGCGTCGGTGGCGACGGCGAGGACCAGCCTCAGCGAGGTCGCGGAGACGCGGGTGGTGCTCGACACCGTGACGCCGCTCCCGGAGACCACGGCGGTCGCGCCCGCGGGGATGGCCGAACCGGCGAGAGTCACCGTGCGACTCGTCGCGCCCTGACCCACCGTCGACGGGTTCGCCGACGTGACCGCCATGCCCGCGGCCGCAAGGGTGACCGTCACCGCCGTGCTGGTGCCGACGTTGCCTGCGGCGTCGGCCTGCCGCGCCACCAGGGTGTACGTGCGGGCGGTGAGTCCGGTGGCCGTGGCCGTCCACGCCCCTCCGGTGACCGCACCCGACACCTGGCGGACAGGGGTGCCGGTGGCCGCGGAACCGGCGTAGACGGCCAGCGTCACGGTCGCCGCATCTCCCGACGCGGAGCCGGCAGCGCCGGAGGCGGTCAGGCTCGTGCCCACCTGGGTGGATCCGGGAGCCGGGCTGGTGAGGGTGACCGTGGGTGCCGCCGTGTCGACCGAGAACTGCCGTGGCCCACTTGTCCCGACGGTTGCCGGCTGCGTCGGTCTGCTCTGCGGTGACGACGTAGGCGCCGTCAGGCAGGGCGGCGAGGGCAACGGTCCAGGCCCCGTCGGCTCCCGCGGTCACCGCGCGGGACGCGACCGTGGACCCGTCCGGTGTCCGGACGGTGACGGTCACCTGGCCGTCGTCCGCTGCCGTCCCCGCCGTGCCGGTGACGCTCGGCGTCGCGGTCCGCAACGATGCACCCTCGGCCGGCGCCGTGATGCTCACCGCCGGCGCGGTCCTGTCCTGGCCGACCGTGAACGTCACCGGGGTCGACGTGCCGACGACCCCGTTGCCCTGCTGGCTCGCGCGCACCGTGTAGACCCCCTCCGCAAGATCCGCGGAAGGCTGGACCGACCAGGTGCCCGACGTGACCGCAGCCGTGAGCGTGGCGAGCGGGGTGCCGGTCGAGTACGGCCCGGAGTACAGGGAGACGGTCACGGCTCCGCCGCTCGAGCTCGTGGTCCCTCCCAGCACCGGTCGTACGGCGCCGACCGTCGAGCCAGCAGTGGGCGAGGTGATCTTGACGACCGGCGGCGTCGCGCCGCCGCTCATGACGTCGGTGACCGTGCGGACCGACACGCCGTTCGACTGCTGCGTGTCCAGCCACCCGAGGAAGTCGTCGAGGACGGCACTGCTGACCGGTCGGTAGCCCGCCATGCACGAGCCGAAGTTCGCGTTGGCGGGGTAGCAGATCTCGTGGAAGAGGGTGGGCAGCCAGCCCCCGCCGTGCGTCATGGTCGCGGTCACCGCGTCCTGCAGCGACTGGAGCGTGATGGCGCCGTCGAAGGTGGTGCCCAGGATCCAGATGGCGAAGGGGTCCTTGGGAGGCATGGTCTCCGCGTAGTGCGGTCCTGCTGCTCGAGAGCGAACCGCCCGTGCGGCCGGACTGGTAGCCGCAGCCGCGCACGATCTCCTCGGCGGTGCCGTTGAACGCGGCGAAGGGGTAGGCGAAGGCGGCCGGCGAGAACCCCTGCTCGACGAGGCGGGACCGGTCGTCGCACACCTGGTGCCACCTCTGGTCGTAGGTTCCGTCCGCGGTGAGGTCGACGTGGCTCAGGGTGTGGCCGCCGATGTCGTTCCCGCTCGCGGCGACGTCGTGGATCTGCGCCCAGGTCATGGTGCCGGGCTCCCGGGCGTCGACTGCACCGGAGTTGATGTAGAACGTGCCGTGGTCGCCGTGGGCGGCCAGGATTCCTCGGACGCCGTACTGCGAGGCGAGTCCGTCGTCGAACGTCACGGAGACCGTGGTGGGACGGGGCGACGCCGGCGGGCCGGCCGATGCACCCATCACGTCCCGCACGGTCCGCACGGTCGTCCCCGCGGGGGCACCGGACTGCACCCAGTCGAGGAAGGAGGACAGCACCGCGCTGTCGACGGGTTTGGGGGCGTTCATGCAGCGTCGTGTAGTCGGCCGTGCCGGAGGTGCACACGTCGTTGAAGGCGATCGGGAGCCAGCCGCCGCCTTGGGCCGCCGCCTCGGTCACGGCGCTCTCCAGATCGCTCAGCGTGACGGCGTCGGCCGGCGTGTTCAGGGCGTTCAGCGCGAAGGCGTTGGTCGGCGGGAGGGGCTCGGCGTACGCCGGACCGGCCGGCGACAGACCACCCGTCAGCCGGCCGGACGAGGTAGCCGCATCCGGAGACGATGCTCGCGGCGGCGCTGCTCCAGGCGCCACCCGGGTAGGCGAAGCTCTGCGGGTCGTAGCCGAGGTCGGCCAGCTTGGCGCGGTCTCCGCACACCTGGTCCTGCTTGTAGGCGAGGTCGGCGTCCGGGTCGGAGCTGTAGGTCTGGGTCAGCTCCTGGTGGTCCCGGCCCATGCCCCCGATCTCGTCACCCTCCCGGTAGAGCGTGTCGAGGTTGTAGAACTGCATGTACTTGGGATCGCCGCTCAGCATGTAGTTGCTCGCGACGTAGAACGTCCCGTTGACCCCGTGGGCACGCAGGACCGGTCGAGCGTTGCGGAACTGGGTGGAGAGGCTGTCGTTGAAGGTGAGCGACACCGTGACGGGCCCGGCCGCGCTGCTGGCGGGTGGCGGGAGGGCGACGGTCAGGGTCGCCGCGCACAGGGACGCCGCGAGGAGAATTCGCGGCAGCCTCCGGATTATCGAAACGCGGCGCATCGAAATCTCCCAGCACTGGGGAAAGGCCATCCGGCTGCTGGCCGCAGCCCTGCGAACACATAATCAGAATGGATGGGGCGAACTGAATAACCCGAGCAGGCCATACAAAATGATGTGCGCGCTGGTCATCGTGGAGAACTGCTCAAGACATCTTTACCAACATTGAATTCCGCGCCCTCCCCTATATTCGCATTTCTCCCTCCTGTTCCGGATATTCCCAACCGGACGTTCGACTGCCCCTGACCTCTTTGTCCGGAGAGGGCGGGCGACGTCGTGGCCCGGCAGGACGTCCGGGCCGACGAGGAGCGGATCAGACGATGTCGGGGGCCTGGACCCGGGCCTCGTCGGCCTCCTGGTCCGTGCAGCGCGAGCTGGCTCTGCCGCTCGGCCTCGACCCGGCGCAGGTAGTGGTCGACCTCGTCGTCGAGCCGGGCCGCGTCCCAGCCGAGCTCGCCGGCCATCAGCTCGGCGGCGGGCCGGGCCGCGGCGACACCGCGGTCGAAGGTCTCGATGGAGATCCGGGTGCGGCGGGTCAGCACGTCGTCGAGGTGCCGGGCGCCCTCGTGGCTCACGGCGTAGACCACCTCGGCGCGCAGGTAGTCCTCGGCGCCGGGCAGCGGCGCGGCCAGGTCGGGGCGCTCCGCGACGAGCTCGAGCACCTCGTCGACGAGACCGCCGAGCCGGCCGAGCAGGTGGTCGATGCGCGCGACGTGGAGTCCGGAGCGGTGCGCGAGGGTGTCGCGCTGGTTGGTGCGCGTCTCGAAGCCGTCGGCGCCGGCGAGCCGGACGACGTCGGTCACGCTGGCCGGCACCGAGCCGCCGAGCGAGTGCGCCGCCGCGTCGACGGCGTCGCGGGCCATCACGCGGTAGGTCGTGTACTTCCCGCCCGCGATCATCACCAGACCCGGCACGGGGGCGACCACGGTGTGCTCGCGCGAGATCCGGCTGGTCGGCTCCGACTCCCCCGACGCGAGCGGCCGGAGCCCGGCGTAGACGCCCTCGACGTCCTCGTGGCGCAGCGGCTCCTTGAGCACGGCGTTGACGTGCCCGAGCAGGTAGTCGATGTCGGACCGCGACGCCGCCGGGTGCGCCTTGTCGAGGTCCCAGGGCGTGTCCGTGGTGCCGATGATCCAGTGCCGTCCCCACGGGATCACGAACAGCACGGACGTCTCGGTGCGCAGGATCAGCCCGGAGTCCGAGCGGATCCGGTCGCGGGGCACGACGAGGTGGATCCCCTTGCTGGCCTGGACCTTGAGGGCGCCCCGCCCCCCGACGAGCTCCTGGATGTCGTTGGTCCACACGCCCGCGGCGTTGACCACGACCCGGGCCCGGACGTCGAACGCCCGGCCGGTCTCGAGGTCGACGACCTGCGCGCCGGTGACCCGCTCGCCCTCGCGCAGGAAGCCGACGACCTTGGTGCGGGACGCGACGTGCGCTCCGTGGGCGGCGGCGGTCCGGGCGACCGTCATCGTGTGCCGGGCGTCGTCGACCTGGGCGTCGTAGTAGCGGATCGCGCCGACCAGGACGTCGGGGCGCAGGTCGGGCGCGAGCCGCAGGGCACCGCGCCGGGTCAGGTGCTGGTGACGGGGCACGCCCATGGAGTACTTCCCGGTCATCGCCATCGCGTCGTACAGCGCCAGGCCCGCGCCGACGTACGGTCGCTCCCAGCCGCGGTGGGTCAGCGGGTAGAGGAACGGCACCGGCCGGACCAGGTGCGGAGCCAGCCGGGTGCAGCAGCAGGCCGCGCTCCTCGAGCGCCTCCTTGACCAGGCCGAAGTCCAGCATCTCGAGGTAGCGCAGGCCTCCGTGGATCAGCTTGCTGGACCGCGACGAGGTGCCGGACGCGAAGTCGCGCTGCTCGACGAGGCCCACCGACAGCCCGCGGGTGACCGCGTCGAGGGCGGTGCCGGAGCCGACCACTCCCCCGCCGACCACCAGCACGTCGAGCTCGTCGGCCTCGAGCGCGGCCAGGGCGGCGTCGCGCGCGGCGGGGCCGAGGGCGGTGGTCACGAGATCTCGACGCGCAGCCGGGCGCCTTGCGAGTCGAGCCGGTCGAGCGCCATCGGGTGCTCCCGCTGCGTCCGGCGTACGACGTCCAGGTCGAGGTCCGCGACGACCACCGAGGGCGACTGGTCCGCGACCCGCTGGAGCGGCCGTCCCTCGGGGTCGTAGACCGCGCTGCCGCCGCTGAACGACCCCGACCCGCACGGACCGGTGAGGCCCGCGAAGACGACGTAGATCCCGTTGTCGAGGGCCCGGGCCGCGTAGTAGACGTCGCGGCGGTGCTCGGCGCCGACGTAGTAGGCGGCCGGCACCAGGTAGGCCGACGCCCCGCCGGCCGTGGCGGCCAGCGCGTGCTCGGGGAAGCAGCCGTCGTAGCAGACGCCGAGGGCGAGGTCCCAGCCGTCGACGGCCAGCGTCGCGCCGTGGTCGCCGGGCGCGAAGAAGTCCCGCTCGGGACCGGACAGGTGCTGCTTGTCGTAGGGCGCCGACACCTCGCCGGCCCGGTCGACGACGACGACCGACAGCGTCGACTCGTCGAGGGCCCGGCGCACGGCGGCGCCGACCACCACGACGACGTCCCGGAGCGCGCGACCTGCGACAGGGGCGCGAGGACCGCGTCGTCGAGGCCGAGCGAGGCGTCGTGCACCCAGGCGGCCTCGTCGTAGCCGGTCAGGAACAGCTCGGGCAGCACCACGACGCGGGCGCCCTGGTCGGCCGCCGTGGTGACGAGCGCGACCGCCGTCGCGACGTTGGCCGCGACGTCTCCCGGGACGGACTCGGCCTGCGCGGCCGCCACCCGCAGCTGTCCCGGGAGGTCGCTCACTGGACGACGACCTCCACGCGCTGGAACTCCTTGAGCTCGGTGTAGCCGGTGGTGGCCATCGCGCGCTTGAGGGCGCCGACGAGGTTCATGGTGCCGTCGGCCGTGCGGGACGGGCCGAACAGGATCTCCTCGAGCGTCCCGACGGTGCCCATCTCGATGCGCTCGCCGCGCGGCAGGTCGGCGTGCCAGGCCTCGGAGCCCCAGTGGAAGCCCTGACCCGGCGCCTCCTTGGCGCGGGCCAGCGGCGAGCCGACCATCACGGCGTCGGCCCCGCAGGCGACGGCCTTGGCCAGGTCGCCCGAGCGGCCGATGGAGCCGTCGGCGATCACGTGCACGTAGCGGCCGCCGGACTCGTCGAGGTAGTCGCGGCGGGCGGCGGCCACGTCGGCGACGGCCGAGGCCATCGGCACCGAGATGCCGAGCACGCGTGCGGGTGGTGTGCGCGGCGCCGCCGCCGAAGCCGACCAGGACGCCGGCCGCGCCGGTGCGCATCAGGTGCAGGGCGGCCTGGTAGGTCGCGCAGCCGCCGACGACGACCGGCACGTCGAGCTCGTAGATGAACTCCTTGAGGTTCAGCGGCTCGGCCTGGCCCGACACGTGCTCGGCGGAGACCGTGGTGCCGCGGATCACGAACATGTCGCAGCCGGCGTCGACGACGGCCTTGGCGAACTCCTTGGTGCGCTGCGGGGACAGCGAGCCCGCGACGGTGACGCCGGACTCGCGCATCTCCTTGAGCCGGGCGGTGATCAGCTCGGCCCGGATCGGCTCGGAGTAGATCTCCTGGAGCCGGGCCGTCGCGCGCGGGCCGTCGAGCCCGGCGACCTCGGTGAGCAGGTCGGTCGGGTCGTCGTACCGCGTCCAGAGGCCCTCGAGGTCGAGGACGCCGAGGCCGCCGTGCTTGCCGAAGGCGACCGCGGTCTGCGGCGACATCACCGAGTCCATCGGCGCCGCCAGGATCGGCAGCTCGAAGCGGTAGGCGTCGATCTGCCAGGCGACCGAGACCTCCTCGGGGTCGCGGGTGCGGCGCGAGGGCACGATCGCGAGGTCGTCGAACGAGTACGCACGGCGTCCGCGCTTGGCGCGACCGATCTCGATGTCCATGCCCCGGAGCCTATCGGGACGGTCCGGGGCTCCGACCAGCCGTCAGGAGGCGACCGGCGCGTAGCGGACGAGCAGCACACCGGTCTTCAGCGCGCGGCTCTCGGTCAGCTCCAGCGGGACCGTGCCGGTGCCCTCGAACAGCCGCTGGCCGGTGGCCACCGCGATCGGGTGGACGAGCAGCGCGAGCTCGTCGAGCAGCCCCTGCGCGATGAGCCAGCGCACGGTGGTCGCGCTGCCGGACATCGTGATGTCGCCCTCGGTGCGCTCCTTGAGCGCGCGCACCTGCTCGGCCACGGCGGCGTCGTCACCGGAGAGCACGGTGGTGTTGTTCCACTCGGCGTCGAACGGCTCGTGGGCCAGGACGTACTTCGGCATCGGGTTGATCACCGCACCGAAGTCGTTGTCGCCCTGTGCCGGCCAGTACTGCGACCACTCGCCGTAGAGCGTCCGCCCCATCAGGATGCCTTGCGTGTTGGCCATCCCGGCGCCGACGACCTCGCCCATCTCGTCGTCGAAGTAGGGGAAGTGCCACAGGTCGGGCCGCTCCACGACGCCGTCCATCGAGATGAAGAAGTTCGAGACGATCCTGCCCATGGTGAGCGCTCCTGCCGGTCGGTGGCTGTCAGAAACCTAGACCCACGGACCGCCCGGAACTCATCGCTGCCGGCGCGCCCGGGAGGCCAGGACCACCAGGGCGCCCACGACCGACACGACGGTGGTGACGACCGCGGCGCGGTTCCAGCCCGCGACCAGGTCGGCCGAGGACGTGCCGACCGCGATCACCGAGACCACCGTGACGCCGACCGCGGAGCCGACGTAGCGGGCGGTGTTGTTGGCCCCGCTGCCGACGCTGCCGCGTCCGGGCGGCACGCTCGCGACGGCCTCGCGCCCGAGCGCGGCGTTGAGCACCCCGCTCGCCAGGCCCGCGACGAAGAGCCCCGGGACGAAGCGGACCCAGGTCGAACCGGTGTCGACGCCGTACTGCGCCGCCTGCCCGACCGCGACCCCCAGCAGCCCGATCGCGAGCTGCACCCGGCCGGGCACCGAGGCGGGGATGCGCCGGGCGAGCAGCGCGGTGACCACGCTGGTGACCGACCACAGCAGCATCAGCACCGAGGCCTGCAGCGCGGGGATCCCGAGCGCGCGTCCCGCGAAGCCGGGGAAGTACGACGTCAGGGAGATCACCCCGGCCCCGGTGGCGAACGCCGCGACCGTCGCCGCCACGAAGGGCGGGTGCTTGAACAGCGCGAGGTCCAGCATCGCCGCGGTGCTGCGCCGCTCGACGGCGACGAAGGCGACCAGGAGCACGACGGCGGCCACCGCGAGCGTCAGGGTCGCGGGCGACGTCCAGCCGAGCCGGCCCTCGACCAGCGCGGCCAGCAGGGCGCTCATCCCGCCGGCCAGGAGGACCAGGCCCGGCAGGTCGATGGGCCGGGCGTCCGGCGACCGGGACTCGGTCACCACCCGCAGCGCCGCCACCCCGACGACGAGGGCGGCGAGCGCCAGCACCCAGTAGGCGTCCCGCCAGCTGAGCAGGACGTCGAACCCCGCCGCCATCAACGGTCCGACCGCGATGCCCGCGCCGACGCTGGCGCCCCAGACCCCGCTGGCCGCCGCGCGCGACGGGCCGGGCGGGAAGGTGGTGGCGATGATCCCGAGGCTGGAGGCGATCACGGCCGCTCCCCCGACGCCCTGGAGCACGCGGGCCGCGACGAAGAGCAGCACCCCGGGCGAGACGGCCGCGAGCACGGAGGCCAGCCCGAGCAGGAGCATCCCGGCCGCGAAGGTGCGGCGCCGGCCGAGGTCGTCGGCGATCGTGCCGCTCGACAGCAGCGCCGCCCCGAGGCCGATCGACATCGAGCTGAGGATCCAGGTGCGGCCCGAGACGCCGGCCCCGAGCGTCGCGGCGGTGCTGTTCAGCGTCGCGATCGGCATCGTGAACGCCACCAGGGTGAGCAGGGTGCCCAGCGCCGCCACGGCGAGCTGGGCCCGCGCCGAGCGGTCGGTCGCGGCGGTCGGCTGCGGCGAGGTCTGCATGGTCGGCGACTCTACCAGGGTTTGGTTCGTTCACCAGACCAAGTGCGCTAGGCTGCGGTCATGGCACTCGGCGTCGACTACGCACGGCAGGACTGCTCGCTGGCCCGTGCCCTGGAGGTGGTGGGCGAGCGCTGGACCCTGCTGATCCTGCGCGACTGCTTCCTCGGCGTCCGCCGCTTCTCCGACTTCGAGGCGCACCTCGACATCTCCAAGGCGGTGCTCAGCCAGCGACTGGCGCGCGCTGGTCGAGGCCGGACTGCTGGCGCGCACGGCGACGCCGGCCACCGGCAGTACGCCGTGACCGAGCGCGGGCGCGACCTGTGGCCGGCGATCTTCGCGCTGACCCAGTGGGGCGAGGGCCTCTCGGAGCGCGCGCCCCGACGGGTCTTCGAGCACGCCGGCTGCGGCGGGGCCGTCGACGCGACCGGTCGCTGCGCGGCGTGCGGCGCCGTCCCCGGGCCGGAGCGGCTGGAGACGCGACCCGGCCCCGGAGCCGACCCGACCGTGCGCGACGACGCGGTCTCCCGCGCCCTGCGCACCCGGCACCGCCTGCTCGAGCCCCTCCCCCTCCGCTGACCCGGCGCCAGTGGTTGCCGGAAACCCGCTGACCCGGCGCTTGTGGTGGGGCGCGGGCCCTCAGCGGCTGGAGTAGTTCGGCGCCTCGACGGTCATCTGGATGTCGTGCGGGTGGCTCTCCTTGAGCCCGGCCGGGGTGATCCGGACGAACTGGCCGCGGTCCTTGCAGCTCGGGGACGGTGCGCGCGCCGACGTAGAACATCGACTGGTGCAGGCCGCCGATGAGCTGGTGGGCGACGGCGGACAGCGGGCCGCGGTAGGCGACCTGGCCCTCGATGCCCTCGGGCACGATCTTGTCGTCGCTCTCCACGTCGGCCTGGAAGTAGCGGTCCTTGGAGAACGACTTCTTGCCGCGCGAGGCCATCGCGCCGATCGAGCCCATGCCGCGGTAGGTCTTGAACTGCTTGCCGTTGACGAAGATCAGGTCGCCCGGGCTCTCGTCGCAGCCCGGCCAGCAGCGAGCCGAGCATCACGGTGTCGGCGCCGGCCACCAGGGCCTTGGCGATGTCACCGGAGTGCTGCAGACCGCCGTCGCCGACGAGGGGGACGCCGGCCGGAGCGCAGGCCAGGGAGGCTTCGTAGATCGCGGTGACCTGCGGGACGCCGACGCCCGCGACCACGCGGGTCGTGCAGATCGAGCCCGGTCCGACGCCGACCTTGACCGCGTCGACGCCGGCGTCGACGAGGGCCTGGGCCCCCGCGCGGGTCGCGACGTTGCCGCCGATCACCTGCACGTGCTTGGTCGCCGGGTCGCTCTTGAGCCGCCGGATCATCTCGAGCATCAGCCGGGCGTGACCGTTGGCGACGTCGGGGACGAGCACGTCGACGCCGGCCTCGACCAGCGTCGTGGCCCGCTCCCAGGCGTCACCGAAGTAGCCGATGGCCGCGCCGACCAGCAGCCGGCCGGAGCCGTCGTTGGAGGCCAGCGGGAACTGCTCGCCCTTGACGAAGTCCTTGACGGTGATCAGCCCGACCAGGCGGTCGTCGTCGTCGACGATCGGCAGCCGCTCGCGCTTGTGCTGGCGGAGCAGGCGGGTGGCCTCCTCGCGCCCGATGCCCTCGTGCCCGGTGATCAGCGGCATCGGCGTCATCACGTCGCCGACGAGGCGGGTGCCCCACTCGGCGACGGGGACGAAGCGCAGGTCGCGGTTGGTGATGATGCCGATCAGCCGGTCGTCCTCGTCGACGACGGGGAGGCCGGAGACGCGGTACTGGCCGCAGATCTCGTCGAGCTCCTCCAGGGTCGCCTTGGGGTGGATCGTGATCGGGTTGGAGATCATCCCGGTCTGGGTGCGCTTGACGAGGTCGACCTGGTAGGCCTGGTCCTCGATCGACAGGTTGCGGTGCAGCACGCCGAGCCCGCCCTGGCGGGCCATCGCGATCGCCATCCGCGACTCCGTGACCGTGTCCATCGCGCTCGACACGAGCGGGACCCGCACGGTGAGCTCGCGGGTCAGCCGGGTGGTGGTGTCCACCTCGCTCGGCACGACGTCGGTCTCCCCCGGGAGCAGCAGGACGTCGTCGTAGGTCAGGCCGATGGCGGCGAACTTGTCGGGGACGCCGGCGGAGTTGAGGTCCATGAGGCCCTTCTCGGAGCAGGGGGGCGGAGGTCCGAGTCTACGGTCCGAGGTAGCGGGTGGGCACGGCCCGTTCGACGTGTCCGCCGTCACCGTCGGGTTCGACCCACCAGGCCTGCGACCCGCGCCGCACCGCGACCGCCTCGCGCAGGTCGGTGCCGACGTAGTGCAGGCCGACTCCGTCCTCCGAGGCGTAGCCGGCCGGCAGGTGGCCCTCCGCGACGAGCCGCCGGTACGTCGTACGGCGCGGCTGGTCGGCGAAGTCGTCGTGCACGCCGTTGGACCAGGGCAGGAACCCGAGACCGTCGCAGAACGGGTCGAGCGCGTCGCGGAACGAGTCGGTCGGGCCGCCGCGGTGCCAGCACAGGCTCCCGGCGCTGACCCCGGACAGCACGACGCCGTTCTGCCAGCACTCGCGCATCACGTCGTCGAGGCCGTGCGCGCGCCAGACCGCCATCAGGTTGACCACGCTGCCGCCCTCGACGAACAGCACGTCCTGGTCGAGCAGGTGCCGTCGCACGTCCGGGCACGTTGGGCTGGGTGAACAGCGTGAGCACCGAGAACTCCACGTCGGGACGACGCTCGGCGAAGTCGCGCCGCTTGCTCGCGACGACCGCGGCCGCGTCGCCCACCGCGGTGGGCACGAAGCACACCTTGGGCGACTCGACCCCCGCGAGGGAGAGCGCGTAGTCGACCAGATGCTGGTTGGACAGCTCGTCGTCCGCGCTCCGGAGCATGCCCGGAGCAGGCGAACACCTGGGGTGGCCTCACCCCCGCATCGTGTCAGACCGGGGCTGGCGACCCCGTCGCCGACACCGGGCCCGACCCCGGTGCCGGCACCATCGTGAGGGGCTTGAGGCTCTCCACCCCGACCGTGACCACCACGGTGTCGCCGTCGAGCCGGATCCGGGCCCGCAGCCCGGACGCGAACGCGAGCGACATCAGGGCGGGGTTGTGCGTGCGGCTGCGCAGCACCACCTCGTGCGGCTCCCTGCCCGCGCGCCAGCCGGGCCGCCCCGGACAGCAGCTGGGTGCCGAGGCCGTGCCGCTGCCAGCCGTCCTCGACGAGCAGGGACACCTCCGCGATGGCGTTCTCGCACGTGGAGACGGACGCGATGCCGACGACCTCGTCGCCGACCGCGGCGACCAGCGCACCGTTGCCGGCGAGCAGCAGCCGGCGGGCGAACCGCTCGTCGATGCGGGCCAGCGGCGCGGCGTAGCGACGGTAGACCGAGTCCGACGAGCAGCGCCCGTGCATCCGCACCAGCGCGGCGGTGTCGTCGAAGGTGGCCAGCCGGACCGTCGGCGTCGTGCCGGTGTACGGCGTGGGCGACGCCACCGTGTCGTACGGCGCGTCCGGCGGACCGGCCCCGAGCAGCTCGGCGGCGACCTCCGCGAAGGCGACGGCGCGGGCGTGCTCGGTGGCGGTGAACGGCGCGGTGCGGCGCAGCGTCACCCGGTGCGGGCCGACCGCGACGGTCAGGGTGTCCTGGACGGCGCTCAGCTCGTCGTCCTCGGGCCGGGACGGGGACGCGTCGAGCAGCCGGGCGAGCACCTCGGCGAGGCTCCGGGTGTCGTGGGCGAGCTTGCGCAGGCCGTGGAGGTACTGGATCGGGCCGTCCACGAGGGCGTGCTCGGTGCAGGTGCCGACGGTGACCCGGGCGCCGCCGGCCTCCTCGACCATCTCGGCGACGTCAACGAGCCCCCACGAGTCCGGGGCCCGCAGCACGAGCTCGTCCGTGACGCCCTCGACGCCGGGGAAGATCTGCAGGCCGAGGATGTTCGCGCCCTGCTCGCCGCAGGCGCGGGCCAGGGCGGCCAGCGACCCGGGACGGTCGGACATCGTCGTACGCACGCGGAACAGCACGGCTGCCTCCTTCGGTTTCTCGGTCACCCCAAGGGTGGGCGTGTGAGGTTCCGGCCGTGCTGCGCTGGTGTTGCGGGTGTGAAAACTTCTAGCGGACCTCGCCGGGGTCCATCCACATGACCTCCCAGGCGTGGCCGTCGAGGTCGTAGAAGCTGCGGCCGTACATGAAGCCCTCGTCCTGCGGCTCCTTGGTCGCCGCACCGCCGAGCTCGAGCGCGCGGTCGACGAGGGTGTCGACCTCCTCGCGGCTGTCCGCCGACACCGTGACGATCGCGCCGGTCGTCGTGGCCGGGTCCGCGAGGTCCTTGCTGACGAACGTGGCGAAGAACGGCCGGACCAGCAGCATCACGAAGGACTGGTCGTTGATCACCATGCAGGTGGCGTTCTCGTCGGTGAACTGGCTGTTGAACGTGAAGCCGAGGCTGGTGAAGAAGTCCACCGACCTGGCCAGGTCGGTGACGGGCAGGTTCACGAAGATCAGGCGCGACATGGGAGCTCTCCTGGCGGCTCGGGGACGTCAGGAGGGTGGACCGGCCCGGCCACCCGAACTCATCGGTGGCCCCGGACGCACGAACGCCGCCCGGGTGACCGGGCGGCGTCCGACGTGCGTGTGCTGTGGATCAGTGACCGTGACCGTGGCCGTGGCCGCCGCCCGCGGGGGCGTCGTCCTCGTCCTCGGGCTTGTCGACGATCAGCGTCTCGGTCGTGAGCAGCATGCCCGCGATCGACGAGGCGTTGACCAGCGCGGAGCGGGTCACCTTCACCGGGTCGAGGACACCCTGGGCGACGAGGTCGCCGTACTCGCCGGTGGCGGCGTTGTAGCCCTCACCGACCTTGCCCTCGCGGACCTTGGCGACGACGACGAAGCCGTTGACGCCACCGTTCTCGGCGATCCAGCGCAGCGGCTGGTCGGCGGCCTTGGCGACGATGCGGACACCGGTCGCCTCGTCACCGGTCAGGCCGAGGCCACCCTCGAGCACGCTCACCGCGTGGACGAGAGCGGAACCGCCACCGGCGATGATGCCCTCCTCGATCGCGGCGCGCGTCGCGGAGACGGCGTCCTCGATGCGGTGCTTCTTCTCCTTGAGCTCGACCTCGGTCGCGGCGCCGACCTTGACGACGCAGACGCCGCCGGCCAGCTTGGCGAGGCGCTCCTGGAGCTTCTCGCGGTCCCAGTCGGAGTCGGTGTTCTCGATCTCCGCCTTGATCTGGTTGACGCGACCGGCGACCTCGTCCTTGTCGCCCGCACCCTCGACGATCGTGGTGTTGTCCTTGGTGATCGTCACGCGACGGGCCTGGCCCAGCACCTCGAGGCCGACCTGGTCGAGCTTGAGGCCGACCTCCGGGGAGATGACCTGGCCACCGGTGAGGGTGGCGATGTCCTGCAGCATCGCCTTGCGACGGTCGCCGAAGGCCGGGGCCTTCACGGCGGCCGCGTTGAAGGTGCCGCGGATCTTGTTGACGACCAGGGTGGACAGCGCCTCGCCCTCGACGTCCTCGGCGAGGATGAAGAGCGGCTTGCCGGCGGCGATGACCTTCTCCAGCAGCGGGAGGAGGTCGGAGATCGCGCTGATCTTGCCCTGGTGGATGAGGATGTAGGGGTCGTCGAGGACGGCCTCCATGCGCTCCGCGTCGGACACGAAGTACGGCGAGATGTAGCCCTTGTCGAACTGCATGCCCTCGGTGAACTCGAGCTCGGTGCCCATGGTGTTGGACTCCTCGACGGTGATGACACCGTCCTTGCCCACCTTGTCGAAGGCCTCGGCGAGCAGCTCGCCGATGACCTTGTCGCGCGAGGAGACGGTGGCGACGGCGGCCATGTCGGCCTTGTCGTCCACGTCGCGGGCGGCGTCGCGGAGCGCGTTGCCGACGGCCTCGACGGCGAGGTCCATGCCGCGCTTGAGGCTCATCGGGTTCGCACCGGCGGCCACGGCGCGCAGGCCCTCGTGGACCATGGCCTGGGCCAGGACGGTCGCGGTCGTCGTACCGTCACCGGCGACGTCGTTGGTCTTGGTGGCCACCTCCTTGGAGAGCTGGACACCGAGGTTCTCGAACGGGTCGTCGACCTCGATCTCGCGGGCGACGGTCACGCCGTCGTTGGTGATGGTGGGGGCGCCCCACTTCTTGTCGAGGACGACGTAACGGCCCTTGGGGCCGAGCGTCACCTTGACGGCGTTGGCGAGGGCGTCCACGCCACGCTCGAGGGAACGACGCGCGTTCTCGTCGAACTCCAGAATCTTCGGCATCTGTAGATGCACCTTCCTGATGGTTCACGTTGGTCCGGGAAAGACACACGCCCCGAGGGCCCGAACGGATCAGGGCCGCCGGGGCGGTGTCAGGTGGAGCAGGTGGCCGTGGTTCAGCCGATGACGGCGAGCACGTCGCGCGCCGAGAGGATGAGGTACTCCTCACCGGAGTACTTCACCTCGGTGCCGCCGTACTTGCTGTAGATGACCTTGTCGCCGACGTTGACGTCGAGCGGGACGCGGTTGCCGTTGTCGTCGATGCGCCCGGGACCGGTCGCCAGGACCTCGCCCTCCTGGGGCTTCTCCTTGGCGGTGTCCGGGATGACCAGACCGGAAGCAGTGGTCTGCTCGGCCTCGAGGGCCTTGACGACGATCCGGTCCTCGAGGGGCTTGATGTTGACCGACACGATGTCGACCTCCACTTTCGAAGTTCGAGAGGGATGTTCGGGAGAATGCTGGGTGCGGGTTTCGTCGGACGCCGTCGCGGGGGTCGTCCGGTCCACCTGCACTGGCACACTCGGGGTGAGAGTGCCAACGCCAAACTAGCACTCGTCTCCCCTGAGTGCCAGGTGGCCCCGGGCGGTCCGGGACGGTCGGCCTGACAGGATGGCGCGCGTGGACCTCGACGCCTTCCGCTGGCTGCTCACCGAGCCCGGCCAGGCGCTGCTGGCCCGGGCCACCCAGGTGTACGGCGACCACGCCGGCGACCCGGTGCGGACGGCCACCGCGCTCCGCCAGGGCGGCGACGTCGACCCGGCGCACGCGGCGGCCGCGCTGACCCAGGTCGACCTGCGGGCGCGGGCCGTGGCCAAGCTCGGTGACGACGCCGCGCGGATGTACTTCACGCCCGAGGGCCTCGAGCAGGCCACCCGGTCCCGGGTCGCGACGCACCGCGCCGCCCGGGTGGCGATGATGCAGCCCGGCGAGCGTGCTGGACCTCGGCTGCGGCATCGGCGGCGACCTGGTGGCGCTGGCGCGGGCCGGGCTGACCGTCGCGGGCGTCGACCGCGACGAGCTCCGGGTCGAGGTGGCGCGCGCCAACCTCGGCGGCCCTGGGGCTCGGCGGCGCGGTGCAGGTCGCCGCGGCCGAGGACGTCGACGTCTCGGGCTTCGGCGTGGTCTTCGCCGACCCCGCCCGTCGTACGGCGCGGGGGCGGGTGTTCGACGTGGACGGCTGGTCGCCGCCCTGGGACTTCGTGAGCGCGCTGCTGCAGCGACCGTCGGTCGTCAAGGTCGCACCGGGCATCCCGCACTCGCTGCGTGCCCGACGGCGTCGAGGCCGAGTGGGTCTCCGACGAGGGCGACGTCAAGGAGGCCGCGCTGTGGTCCCCGCAGCTCGCGACGGCGCGACGGCGGGCGACGGTGATCCGGGGCGCGGGACTGGCCTCGATGACCGACGAGGACGACCCGGGGTCCGACGGGGTGCGGCCGGTCGGTCGCTGCCTCTACGAGCCCGACGGCGCGGTGATCCGGGCCGGCCTGGTGACCGCGGTCGCCGCCGGGGTGAACGGCGGCCTGGTCGACGAGCACATCGCCTACGTCACCAGCGACGAGGCGTTCACGACGCCGTTCGCCCGGTCCTACGAGGTGCTCGACGAGCTGCCCTACAAGGAGAAGGCGCTGAGGGCGGCGCTGCGGGCCCGCGGCATCGGGCGGCTCACGATCAAGAAGCGCGGCGTCGACGTCGTGCCCGAGGAGCTCCGCCGCCGGCTGTCGCTGCACGGCGAGCAGGAGGGCACGCTGGTGATGACCCGCGTCGCCGGCAAGGGCACCGCCCTCCTCGTCCGCCCCTTCTGACGCCGACCCGTCACTTGTGCAGCAGTTCCTGCGGCGTGTCGTCGCAGACGCTGACGGGTCGGTTCCGCTGGCGCCCGCCCCGCCGCGTCGGGAGACTGGTCCGATGGTCTCCCCCGAACAGCTGCTCGCCTTCGGCGTCGCCGCCCTGGTGCTGATCGCGATCCCCGGTCCGAGCGTGGTGTTCGTGATCGGCCGGGCGCTGGCCTACGGCCGCGGCGTCGCGCTCTGCACGGTGCTCGGCAACAGCCTCGGCCTGCTGGTGATCCTCGTCCTCGTCGCGCTGGGCCTCGGTGCGTGGTGCAGGAGTCGATCCGGTGTTCACGGTGCTGAAGCTGCTCGGCGCTGCCTACCTGGTCTTCCTCGGCGTGCAGGCGATCCGGCACCGTCGCGGGATCCAGGTCGCGGACGACGTACCGGCGGCTCCGCTGTCGCGAGCCGCGAGCGGTGCGGCAGGGCTTCGTGGTCGGGGTGTCGAACCCCAAGGCGTTCATGATCTTCGCGGCCGTCCTGCCGCAGTTCATCGACCGCGGGCGAGGGCCACGTGCAGACGCAGATGCTGCTCCTCGGGCTGCTCGCGTTCGCGATCGGTCTGGGGTCGGACAGCGTGTGGGCGCTGCTCGCGAGCCGGCTGCGCAGCTGGTTCAACGCGTCCGCGAAGCGCGGCGAGGCGATGGGCGCGGTCGGCGGGGTCTCGATGATCGGGCTCGGCGTCGGCATCGCGCTCACGGGCCGCCCCGAGTAGCAACCACAAGCGCCGGGTCAGCGACATCCTGGCAACGCACGAGCGCCGGGTCGGCGTCAGGCCTCGCGGGAGTAGGTGGCCGGGGGCGTGCCGACGACGGAGGTGAACGCGCGGGTGAGGTGGGCCTGGTCGGTGAAGCCGAGCTCGGTCGCCAGCGCGGACCAGTCGACGGCGTCGCCGCTGTGCGCGGCCGCCGCGGCGTCGAGGATCCGGAAGCGCGCGATCACCCACTTCGGGCCGACGCCGACGTAGTCGGTGAACAGCCGCTGCAGCGACCGCAGGCTGGTCGACGCCCGTTCGGCGAGCTGTTCGGCCCGGATGATGCCGCGGTCCTCCTCGGCCGCGAGCACCAGCGCGCGCACCTCGTCGACGACCGGGTCGGGCCGGGGCTCGACCGAGAGCAGGTAGGCCTCCAGGGCGGCCACCATCTCGGGCACGCGCACGTCGCCGAGGACGTACGTCGCGACGGGCCGGTCGTCCACGCCGAACAGGTCGCCGGCGGGCACGACCGAGTCCGGAGACGCTGCCGACGCTGCGGCCCAGGAACGGCCGGAACCCGCCGGGGTGGAACGCCGCCCCGATCGTGTGCCCGGTGCCGGTCAGCGTCCGGAAGAACGGCTCGCGGCTGATGCCGTGCACGAGCAGCCGGCCGTCCTCGGCCGCCACGTGCACCCGCGGCTGCGGCACGACCTGCTGCCGGTGCGGCTCGGCGGTCCGCCATCCGACGTACCAGTGGTAGTCGACGTACGGCGCCAGCTCGGCCCGCCGCCGGCACGCGGTCGACGGTGATCGCCTGCTCGGCCTCGGTCGGCCGCAGGATCGCGTCGGGGGTGCCGAGGGACTCGGTCATGGCAGCCGACCGTAGCCCGCGGCTGTCGCGTTTGTGCAAGACCCGGGACGGGGCCGCTCGTAGCGTGAGCGGCATGACCTACACGAAGAAGGCAACCTGCAGGTTCGACGTCGCGTCGTGGAGCGAGAAGGCGTACGTCGACATCGACGAGGGCGAGGGTACGACGGCCGGGGAGATGTACTACCCGAAGCGCGGACTGACCCAGGCCCAGGTCGGCTACACCTACACCGGCGAGATGGAGGGCTCCTCGACGCTGGCCTACCTGATCGCCTACAAGGGCGACGCCGCCCCGGTCCTCGGGCTGGAGCAGTTCACCGGGTCGATCGGCGGGCACGAGGGCAGCTGCGTGTTCCAGCACCTCGGCGCCCAGGACGCCGGCTCGGTCAGCGCCCACCTCGAGGTCGTGCCCGGCATGGGCACCGGCGGGCTCGAGGGGCTGCGGGGCGAGGCCGAGCT
Source organism: uncultured Actinomycetota bacterium (assembly GCA_963778095.1). Classification (GTDB taxonomy): domain Bacteria; phylum Actinomycetota; class Actinomycetes; order Propionibacteriales; family Nocardioidaceae; genus Nocardioides_B. The sequence goes on from CAVZTB010000013.1 coordinate 31,665, forward strand.
GCGGATCGCCGGGCACAGCGAGGACGGCTACGAGCTGGTGCTGGCCTACGACGTCGACTGACCGACGGCGACGCTGCCCCTGAAGGGCGACCCGTCACTTCTGCGACGACACGCCGCGAAAACTGCTGCATTGGTGACGGGTCGGCGGGAGGGGGGTCAGCAGCCGGAGCGGGGGAGGTTGGCGACGGGGACGGGGAGGTGGCCGGGGGCGGTGCGGCGGCCGAGGAGCACCGAGACCAGGGCGCGCATCGCGCCGGGGGTCTCGCCGTAGGTCGCGAGCTTCGCGAGCCGGGCGGTGCTGCGGCCCAGGACGTAGGGCGTGTCCATCGCGACCACCACGTCGCCGCGCACCGAGGGGCTCGGGTAGCCGACCAGGCGGACCGTCGTCGGACGCACGGTCGGCGGCTTCTTCTTGTCCTTGCGAGGGGGCGGCGAGAAGATCCGCAGCCCGGCAGCCGCCGCGGCCGCGCGGAACCGGGCCACCGCCGAGGCGGGCCGGTGACCCGCACGCTGCGGCCGACCAGCCGGCCGGAGCAGGGGCCGGAGACCGACGTGATCGCGGCCGCCGAGAGCCGCGCGGAGACCGCACCGCTCGACCCGGCGGGACGGGGCCGGTGCGTGCTCGTCGCGCTGGTGCAGCAGCAGGGCGACCATCCGGGTCGCGGCCTGGTCGAGGCGGGCCTGGTCGAGGCGGCCGCTGCGGACGGCGGCGACGATGCCGTCGCGGGCGGCCCGCGGGTCCGGCGGCATCAGCAGCACGTCCTCGCCCGCGTTCAGCGCGTGCACGGCCGACGCCGCGCTGCCGAAGCGGTCGGTGACCGCCTTCATCTGCAGCGAGTCCGTGAACGCGACGCCGTGGAAGCCGACCCGGTCCCGCAGCAGGCCGGTGACGACCTCGTGCGACAGCGACGACGGCATCCCCGGGTCGACCGCGCGGACGTCGAGGTGCCCGACCATCACCGCGGAGCGCGCCGGCGGCGACGGCCCGGCGGAACGGCACCAGGTCGACGTCGTCGAGCGGCGCCCGCGACCGGCGCTGGACCGGGAGCCCGAGGTGGCTGTCGGTGGTGACCGAGCCGTGGCCCGGGAAGTGCTTGAGGACCGGGTACGACGCCGGCGGAGGAGAAGCCCTTCGATCGCCGCGACGACCTGCGTCGGCGACCCGGTCCGGCGGACGAGCCCGCGCTGCGCGCACCGATCGCGGGGTCGGACGGACCGGCGGTGACGTCGGCGTCCGGCGCGAAGTCGACGTTGAAGCCCATCCCCGCGAGCTCGCCCCCGCTGGCGGCGTACACCTGGCGGGTCAGGCCCGGGTCGCCCGCCGCCCCGGCGCTCATGAAGGTCGGGAAGCTCGTGGCGCCGGTGCTCACGCGGGTGACCCGGCCACCCTCCTGGTCGACGCCGATCGAGCACCGGCCAGCGACGGCCGGCCTGGGCGGCGGACCGCTGCACGGCCCGGTTGACGCCGGCGATCTGGCGCGCGCTCGTCACGTTGCCGCTGAACGGCAGGATCCCGCCGAGGTGCAGCCGGTCGACCATCGCGGTCGGCGCACCCGTGCCGCCGTACGACGCGACGATGACCTGGCCGGCCCGCTCGCGCAGGGTCAGCCCGGCGACCAGCGTCCTGGCCCGCTCGATCTCGGCGTCGGTGGGACCCCAGCCGCCCTCGACGGGCAGCGGCCGGACCGTGCCGGTGTCGCTGCTGCCGGACTGGTGCCAGCTCCCGGAGGCGGACACGGGACGCAGCTCGACGCTCACCTCGTCGGGGGCCGACGCGGTGCAGGCGGACAGGCCGAGCACGGCCGCCGTCGCGACCGCTACGCGCTTCCGACCGGCCCATCCCGCCAGTGTGCCAACCCGGCGTGCGGGTCGTCCGATCGAGGGTGCCCCAGAGGTCACTCTCGATCGGACGACTCCGCGCGTGGGTCAGGGCAGGTAGTACATCGGGTTCGGCAGCTTGAACGTCTTGTCGGCGTAGCCGCCGGACAGGTCGCTGTACTGGTCGCCGAAGTTGCCCTTGATGTCGTAGCCGAGGGACTCGATGTACTTCCGGGTCTCGGACTTGACCTCGATCGTCGAGCACGCCTTGTCGCCGGTCGTGTCGCACGTCGTCCAGGGGTGGGTGACGTCCTTGAGGAACACGTTGTCGACGTTGTCGCCGACGGGCGTCTTCGTGACCGGGAAGCCGGTGTCGGTCAGGTTCTTCTCGGTGCCGGGGCGCTGGCCCTCGGGACGACCGGTCAGGAAGAACACGGTGTAGCCGGCCGCCTTGGCGTCCTGCACGAGCTTCGGCATCCCGAACACGGCCGGGAAGGCCGCGCTGTTGACGAACGCCGCGTTCGTCGTCGGGTTGTAGGCGAAGTTGCTGTAGATCTCGTAGTTGTAGGTGTTCAGCGACGTGTCGTCGACGTCGAGCAGGATCGCCTGGTGCGAGCCGTGCGCCTTCTTGAGGTAGCCGGACGCCGACTTCTCCAGCCGCCCGACCTCCTTGGCGTAGGCGCTGGTCGGGGTGGCGTAGTGCAGCGCGCGTCGTGCCGTTGACGGGATCCATCGTCGAGGTGGCGCCGCTGTCGCCGTAGTAGGCCTTGATCGCGGTGCGCACCTGGTCGATGTTCTGGATCTGGTTGCTGTTGGTCGGGTTCGCCGGCGGGGCGGGCACGGCGTGGAACGCGCGGGAGACGGCGGAGGTCTGGAAACCGAGCACGGCGAGGAGCGCGAGGACCGCGACGGCCGACGAGGGCGCGCGAGCGAGCGGCGGCCGCGGCGGGCGAGGAGAGGGAGGACATGCGGGACAACCTTCCGAGGAGATTGGAATGTGCAAGGAGCACCCTGCCACGGAGCGCCCGATATGTGCTAGATCGCCGAGGACGACGGCGCTGTGCGGGGGTACGTCGACCGAGCCGTCCCGGACGGCCAGGCCGGGGACCCAGCTCAGCAGCACCTCGCCCGGCAGGTCGTCGCAGGTCCAGACCTCGTCGGAGAGGTTGGCCAGCACGCACGCAGCCGCCGCGCGTGCTGCGCAGCCGCCGGTCGGACCAGGTCACGTCGACCCGGTCGAGCCGGCCGTCGCGGAGCTCGGGGCGCTCGCGGCGCAGGGCGATCAGGTCGCGGTAGAACGCCAGCAGCCGGGCGTGCGGCTCGGCCGCGAGCTCGGACCAGTCCAGCCGGGACCGGGTGAACGTCTCCGGGTCCTGCGGGTCGGGCACCTCGTCCTCGGACCAGCCGTGCGAGCCGAACTCCGCCTTGCGGCCGGCGGCCGTCGCGGCCGCGACCCCCGGGTCGGTGTGGTCGGTGAAGAACTGCCACGGCGTCGAGGCACCCCACTCCTCCCCCATGAACAGCATCGGCGTCCACGGCGAGGTCAGCAGGATCGCGGCCCCGCAGGCGAGCAGGCCGGGCTCGACGGTGGCCGAGAGCCGGTCGCCCTGGGCCCGGTTGCCGACCTGGTCGTGGGTCTGGAGCGAGGCGACGAACCGCGACCCGGGCACGGTGGCGGCGTCGACCGGGCGGCCGTGCTGGCGGCCCCGGAAGGTGGAGAACGTGCCGTCGTGGAAGAACGGCGTGCGGAGCACCTTGGCCAGGGCCTCGCGGGTCGGCGAAGTCGGCGTAGTAGCCCTGCGTCTCCCCGGTCAGCGCGACGTGCAGCGCGTGGTGCACGTCGTCGGCCCACTGGCCGTGCAGCCCGAGGCCGCCGACCGCGTCACCCGCCCCGCGCGGCGTCACCGTGCGCGGGTCGTTGCGGTCGGACTCGGCGACCAGCCAGAGCGTGCGGCCGGTCTCCGCGGCCAGCGCGTCGACCTCGCGCGACATCTCCTCGAGCAGGTGCAGCGCGGTCTCGTCGTGCAGCTCGTGGACGGCGTCGAGCCGCAGCCCGTCGACGTGGAAGTCGCGCAGCCACAGGGCCACGTTGTCGAGCACCCAGCGCCGTACCTCGTGGCTGTCGGGGCCGTCGAGGTTGACCGCCTGGCCCCAGGGCGTGACGTAGGCGTCGTCGAAGTAGGGCCCGATCTCGCCGAGGTAGTTGCCGTCCGGGCCGAGGTGGTTGTAGACCACGTCGAGGCAGACCGCGAGGCCGCGGGCGTGGGCGGCGTCGACGAAGCGGTGCAGGGCGGCCGGGCCGCCGTACGCCTCGTGCACGGAGTACGGCGCGACGCCGTCGTAGCCCCAGTTGTGCCGGCCCGGGAACGGTCGCGAGGGGCAGCAGCTCGACCACGTCGACGCCCAGGTCGACGAGGTAGGGCAGCCGCTCGACCGCGGCGTCGAGGGTGCCCTCGGGGGTGAAGGTGCCGACGTGCGTCTCGTAGACCACCGACCCGGCGAGCTCGCGGCCCGTCCAGTCGTCGTCGGTCCAGGACAGCGCGGCGACGTCGACGACCGCGGACGAGCCGTGCGGGCCGTCGGGGAGCCGCAGGCCCCGCGGGTCGGGGCGCGGGTCGCCGCCGTCGAGCGAGAACGCGTAGCGGTCGCCGTCGACGAGGTCGGGGCCGCCGCGCCACCAGCCGTCGGCGCCGCGGGTGAGCGGGTGGCGGCCGTCGGGCAGTGACCAGGTCGACGGACGTCGCGCGCGGCGCCCAGATGGACGGGGTCATCGCATGTGCACCCGGCGCAGCAGCGCGACCGGGTAGTCGGAGAGCACGTCGGCGCAGCTGTTCTCGGCGCCGCCGTGCAGGGCCCCGGTCAGCTCGTCGCGCCACAGCCCCTCGGGCAGCGCGAACGTGGCGTCGTCCCAGCCGCCCGACGACGTCGAGCCGCCGGTAGGCGCGGGTGACGAGCACGGCGACCTCGCCGCCGCGGACGAACCCGACGAGGTGCCGCGACGTGCCCGACCAGCGGCTGGTAGTCGCCCGCGTCGCCGAAGCTCTCGCGCAGGTCGCGCCGCAGGGTCAGCGCCTTGTGGGTGACCAGCAGCTTCTCGTCGTCGAGGTCGCGGGGCGCCTGCCCTCGCGCGAGGTGGTCGAGCCGGGCGCGGCGCTCGTCGTAGTCCACCGGGCGCCGGTTGTCGGGGTCGACCAGCGAGAGGTCGACGAGCTCGCAGCCCTGGTAGGTGTCGGGGACGCCGGGCAGCGGTCAGCTGGAGCAGCTTCTGGCCGAGCACCAGGGCCCGGACCGCCTCGGCGTTGTGGTCGACGGCGGTGCGGACCAGCGCCGCGAGGTGGCCGGCCCCGAGGGCGTCGGTGGCGAGGTCGAGGACGCGGGCTTCGTACTCCGGGTCGGGGTCGAGCCAGGACGTGCGCTGCTTGGACTCGCGCATCGCCTTGGTGAGGTAGCCGCGCAGGCGCTCCTCGGACACGTCGCCGATGCCGACGAGGGTCTGCCAGACGAGGTGCGCGGTCGGCAGGTCGACGTCGCGGGCGTCGGCGGCCGCGACGCGAACTCCTCGGCGCAGCGCTGCCAGGACTCCGCGTCGCCCGCGACGGCGCCGAGCCGGGCCCGGACGTCCTCGCTGCGCTTGGTGTCGTGGGTGGACAGCGCGGTCATGCCCATCGGCCAGCTGCTGCTGCTGGTGCACCGCCCACCGGTGCATCAGGTCGGGCGAGGCCTCGTCGAGCAGGTCCGGGTCGCCGCCGACCTCGTTGAGACCGACCTGGCGGTGCCAGCGGTAGAACGCGGTGTCCTCGATGCCCTTCGCCATCACCGGTCCCCAGGTCTGCTGGAGCCGGACGGCGAAGTCGCGCGGCCGCCTCGCTGTCGTGGCGCCCGGTGGCGAGCTCGACCAGCTGCTCGATCTCGGTCTTCAGGTCGGGACGGGCCGCGCCGGCGCGGTCGCCGGCCCCCTCGAGCCGGCCGCGGGCGACGTCGTCGACCTCGCCGTCGGGTCCGACGTAGGCGCGGTAGACCTCGCACGCCACCAGCAGCTCGACCACGGCCTCCTCGAGCCGGGCCGGGTCGGCGTCCGGCAGCGCCTCGCGGGCCCGCCGCACCAGCCGGTGCCGCTCGGGCACCAGCACGTCGGCGACCACCTGGCGCTTCGAGTCGAGGACCACCTGCTCGAGGGCCGGCTCGCCGCCGGTCTCCTCCCAGGCGTGCTGGAGCGCCGGGGCGATGGCCCGGTCGACCAGCGCGTAGGAGACCACCTTGGCGGCGTCGTACCCGGTGGTGCCGTCGCAGGCCCAGTCGGGCAGCGTCTCGTCGCCCTCCAGGATCTTCTCGACCCAGATCGCGGTGCCGGGCCGGAGCGCGGCGCGCAGCCGGTCGACGTAGCCGGCCGGGTCGGCGAGGCCGTCGGGGTGGTCGATGCGGTAGCCCTCGACGATGCCGCGCTCGTTGAGGTCGAGCAGCACCCGGTGGGTGGCCTCGAAGACGTCCTCGAGCTCGACGCGCACGGCGATCAGGCCGTCGACGTCGAAGAACCGGCGGTAGTTGAGCACCGCGTCGCGCTCGCGCCAGCCGGCGAGGACGTAGTGCTGCGCGGAGAGTACGGCGGCCACGTCGGCCGACCCGTCGCCGTCCCAGGTCCCGTCGGCGACCGGGAACACGTGGTCGTGGTAGCGGAGCACCTGCCCGCCGTTCTCCTCGCCGAGCCGCAGGTCGCCCTTCGTCCAGGACGTCGGCCAGCGGTTCCCAGAGCACCGGCAGCCCGATCCGGCCGTCGAGGGCGTCCCAGTCGACGTCGAACCAGTGCGCGTGGGCGGCCTCGCGGCCGTGCGCGAGCACGTCCCACAGGGGGGCGTTGGAGCTCTCGGGGGCCACCAGGGCCATGTGGTTGGGCACCACGTCGACGACCAGGCCGAGGCCGTGCAGGCGGGCGACGCTCGGCCAGCCGGACCAGCCCCTCCTCGCCGCCGAGCTCGCTCGCTGATCCGGGTGTGGTCGACGACGTCGTAGCCGTGCATCGAGCCCGGCACGGCCTGCAGCACCGGGGAGAGGTAGACGTGGCTGACGCCCGAGGTCCGCGAGGTAGGGCACCACGGCCTCGGCGTCGGCGAACGTGAAGCCGGCGTGCAGCTGGAGGCGGTAGGTGGCGGTCACGGCTGGCACCTACCCTTCCTCGGGCCCGCTGACACGGTGACGTGGGTCAAGTGTCACGTTCGGACGCTCGGCCCCGATGGTGGTGTCGTCGCCGTGCCCGGTGTGCACCACGGTGTCGTCGGGCAGGGTGAGCAGCCCGCGCCGGATCGACGCGACGAGGACGTCGCGGTCGCTGAACGACCGCCCGGTCGCGCCCGGGCCGCCCTGGAACAGGGTGTCGCCGGTGAACACGCAGCCGAGCTCCTCGGCGTAGAAGCAGACGCCGCCGGGCGCGTGCCCCGGCGTGTGGATCACCCGCAGCGTCGTGCCCGCCGACCTCGATCTCCTGGCCGTCGGCCAGGTCGGCGTCCCAGCAGCTCGTCGGTGTGGGTCAGCTCCCACAGCGGCCGGTCGTCGGGGTGCAGCAGGATCGGCGCGGTCACCCGCTCGCGCAGCGCCGGCGCGACGCGCGACGTGGTCGTCGTGGGCGTGCGTGCAGAGGATCGCCTTGACCGTGCGGTCGCCGACGACCGCCAGGATCCCGTCGACGTCGTGCGGGGCGTCGATCACGACGCACTCGGTGTCGTCGCCGACCACCCAGACGTTGTTGTCGACGTCGAAGGTCTCGCCGTCGAGGGTGAAGGTGCCCGAGGACGCCCTGGTCGATGCGGGCGGCCATCAGAGGACCACGACCGAGCGCAGCACGTCGCCGCGGTGCATCTTGTCGAACGCGGCCTCCACGTCGTCGAGCGCGATCGTCTCGGAGACGAAGCGCGTCGAGGTCGAGCCGGCCCTGCAGGTGGAGGTCGATCAGCATCGGGAAGTCGCGGGTCGGCAGGCAGTCGCCGTACCAGCTGGACTTCAGCGCACCGCCGCGGCCGAAGACGTCGATCAGCGGCATCTCGGGCAGCTTCATGTCCGGCGTCGGCACGCCGACCAGGACGACGGTGCCGGCCAGGTCGCGGGCGTAGAACGCCTGCTTCCACGTCTCCGGACGGCCGACCGCGTCGATCACCACGTCGGCGCCGAACCCGCCGGTCAGCTCCTGGATCGCGCTCGACGACGTCGGTCCGATCCTTGGAGTTGATCGTGTGGGTGGCGCCGAGCTCCTGGCGCCGCTCGAGCTTGCGCGTCGTCGATGTCGATGGCGATGATCGTTCGCCGCGCCGGCGAGCCGGGCGCCGACGACCGCGGCCGCACCGACGCCGCCGCAGCCGATCACGGCGACGCTGTCGCCGCGGCCGACGTTGCCGGTGTTGATCGCCGCGCCGAGGCCGGCCATCACGCCGCAGCCGAGCAGGCCGACGACCGCCGGCCGGGCGGCCGGGTCGACCTTGGTGCACTGGCCGGCGTGCGACCAGCGTCTTGTCGGCGAACGCGCCGATGCCGAGCGCCGGGGACAGCTCGGTGCCGTCCTCGAGCGTCATCTTCTGGGTGGCGTTGTGGGTGTTGAAGCAGTACCAGGGCCGGCCGCGCGGGCAGGCCCGGCAGTTGCCGCAGACGGCCCGCCAGTTGAGGACGACGAAGTCGCCCGGGGCCGACGTCGGTGACGCCGTCGCCGACCGACTCCACGACGCCGGCCGCCTCGTGCCCGAGCAGGAACGGGAAGTCGTCGTTGATGCCGCCCTCGCGGTAGTGCAGGTCGGTGTGGCAGACGCCGCAGGCCTGGATCTTGACGACCGCCTCGCCCGGTCCCGGGTCGGGGACGATGATCGTCTCGATCGAGACCGGCTCGCCCTTGGCCCTGGCGACCACTCCACGCACCTGCTGCATGCATCCTCCTGCTGTTGGACTGTGTCCTCGCAGGCTAACGGGCGAGCAGAAGGCCGACCGAGGCGACGTAGCCCACGACCAGCAGCGCACCGACCCACTTCGGCAGGTAGCCCGTGCGGACGCCGACCAGCAGCACCAGCGGGAGCGCGGCGGTGACCGCCGGCCACGGTGAGGATCACGTTGTGCCGGCCGAGGGCCAGCGGGCTGACCAGCGCCGCGAGACCGAGGGTGACCGTCGCGTTGTAGGCGACCGCACCGACCGTGCCGGCGACCACCACCTCCGTGAGGCCGCGTCGTCGCGCCGCCCACACCAGCGCCACCATCTCGGCGCTGGTGGCCAGGGCCAGCACCGTGAGCCCGATGACCGACTCGCCGACGTCGAACACGTCGACCAGCAGCTCGGCGCCGCGGACCGCGAGGAACCCGCCGACGACCATGCCGAGCAGGCCGAGCAGCACCATCAGCAGGGCCTTGCCGGTGCCCTCGTCCGTGCGCTTGCCGTCCGTGGTCAGCTCGCCCTTCTCCTCGAGCTCGGCCATCTCGCCGATCAGGGGCGGGGTCTTCTCCCGTCGCCACACCCAGACCACCCCGGCGACGTAGAGCAGCACCAGCAGCCCGCCCTCGAACCGGCCGAGCACCCCGTTGAGCAGCAGCAGCCAGGCGACCAGGCCGAGGACGGCCGCCGCCACGCCGTACTCCAGGCTCCGGCGGGTCACCGGGAGCCGGGTGACCAGCGCGGCCAGCCCGAGGGTGAGCGTGAGGATCACCAGGTTGGCGCCGATGGCGTCGCCCGCGGCCAGGGCGGGGTGTCCCTGCCCGGACGCCAGCATCGCCGTGACCGCCTCCTCCGGCTCGGCGCCCGCCAGCAGCGGCGCGAGCGCCAGCACCGACACGCCCAGCCGCGACGACGCCGCGGTGACGTTCTCGGCGAACCCCTCCGCCCCGGCCGTCAGCAGCGCGGCCCCGACGCCGAGGAGGACCAGGGACACCACGAGGTTCAGCACGCCGCCATCCTCCCCCGATGGCCCGCTGGGGATGGTTTCGACAGGCTCAACCAACGTGCGTCGCCCGGGTGGTCGAGGAGCCGCCATTCGGTTGGTCGAGGAGCCGAGCGCCCAGCGCGAGGCGTCTCGAGACCACTCGGTGGTTTCGACAGCAGCTCAACCAACGTGGAGATGCAACCCGCCGGGGCGGTTCCGCGTCTTGGAGGCAGAACTGCCGAGAGGATGGTGGAGGAGATGCAGCTCGTGATGGGGACGGGGGTGGGTACGGCGATGGCGACGCAGGACGCGACGCGGACTTCGCGGCGTACATGCAGGCCCGTCAGCCCAGCCTGCTGCGGACGGCGTACCTGCTGACCGGCGACCGGCACACGGCCGAGGACCTGGTGCAGACGGCGTTCGCCAAGCTGTACCTGTCCTGGGACCGCGTGCAGCGCCGGGAGCTGGTCGACGGCTACGTCCGCCGGATCCTGGTCAACGAGCACAGCTCGCTGTGGCGCCGGCCGTTCAAGCGGCGCGAGGTCGTCACCGGCGACCTGCCCGAGACGCACACCGTCGACCGCCACGACACCGGCGAGAGCGCCGCGCTGTGGGCGTTCGTGCAGACGCTGCCGCGCAAGCAGCGCGCGGTCATCGTGCTGCGCTACTACGAGGACCTCTCCGAGGCCGAGACCGCCGACGCCCTCGGCATCTCGGTCGGCACCGTCAAGTCCCAAGCGAGCCGTGCGCTCGCCGCGATGCGGTCGCGCGTCCACGACCACCCCGGGCTCAGCCGGGACACCGCTGGGGAGGACGAGCGATGAGCACCCACGACGAGGACCGGCTGTCCCGCAGCCTGCACGACCGGGCCGGCGACGTGCACGGCGCACCGTTCGACCTGGCCGACGTGCAGCGCAGCGCGCGCGGCATCCAGCGACGCCGCCGGGTCGCCGGCGGGGTGGTGGCCGCGGCCGTGGTCGCGATCGTCGTGCCCGGTCGCGCTGAACGTCACCGGGACGCCCGGCACGGCGCCACCCGTCGCCCCGGCCACCACGTCGCCGTCCGTCGCCCCGACCCCGACGACCGCCGGCACCCCCGACCCGTCCCCCTCGGTCACGCGTCCGTCGGGCGTCACTCCCCTGACGGTCGAGGGCGCCGCGACCGGCGCCCCCGCGGCGATCACCTACCTGCGCGGCAGCACGGTCGTCGTACCCGGGTCCGACCCCGTCGACCTGCCGGCGGCCTACGACACGCGTCGCGCCCTACCAGGGCGGCTGGCTGGCCGTGGAGCACAAGAAGCAGGGCGAGGCGTACGTCGTCCACGTCGACGCCTCGGGCCAGGTCACCGGCTCCACGAAGGGCGGCGACCGGATCGTCACCAGCCAGGACGGCGTGGAGCTGTCGTGGGTGGAGGGCGGCAAGCTCTACCTGGACGGCACCAACGGGCACTCCGACCAGCCGCAGTCGCTCGACCTGCCGCAGGGGATCGTCGAGGCGCACCCCGTCGGCTTCGTGGGTCCCGGTTCGGTCCTCGTCTCCGTCACCGACGAGGCGACGCAGCAGCTCTACGTCTCGGACCTCCAGAGGCTCTCGCCGCTGAAGGGCGACGTGCTCTCGGTGCGGGCCACGGACCAGTCGCACGGCGCCCTCGGCGTGCAGACGTCCTACAACGACGACGGCACCTCCTGCTGGGCCGTGCGGACGAACAGCGGACCCACGGGCCCGAAGACCTGCGACTGGACGATCGACGCGTTCAGCACCGACGGCGCGCACTTCGTGGGCTACCCGTCCGGCATCGACGGACTCGGCTCCGCGACGGTCGCCCTGCTCGACGCGACCACGGCGAAGCCGGTCGTCTCCTTCGAGCGCGAGGGCAACGCGGACACCTACGTCGCCGACACGGCGTGGGAGGACGAGACACACGTGCTGGCGTCGCTGCACGAGGGCGACCGGTGGTACCTCGTCCGGCTCGGCCTCGACGGCTCGCTGGAGCGGGTCGACGAGGCGGCGGGCACCGCCGACGAGTCGCCGTTCCACTTCGCCGCCCACTCGTAGGCCCACGCCCACCACGCTGGTTGAGGTGCGAGCGCGCGCGAGCCTCGAAACCTCCGCACCCGACGTGCAGAGGTTTCGAGGCCCTCGCGCTTCGCGCTCGGGCACCTCGACCAGCGGCGGACGGCTGCGGGTCAGGCGAGGACGGACGTGACCGGGCAGCGAGGAGTCGGCGGGCAGGTCGAGGGGCGAGGGCTGCCGGTTGCGGGCCACCATCTCGGCGCCGAGGGCGGCCACCATCGCGCCGTTGTCGGTGCACAGGCCGGGCCGCGGGACCCGGACGGCGATGCCCCGGGCGGCGGCCCGCTCCTCGACGAGCACGCGCAGCCGGGAGTTCGCGGCGACGCCGCCGCCGACCAGGATGTGGTCGATGCCCTCGCTGGCGGCGGCGTCGACCGCCTTGCGGGTCAGCACGTCGCAGACCGCCTCCTGGAACGACGCGGCCACGTCGGCGACCGGGACCGGCTCGCCGGCGCGCTCGCGGGCCTCGACCCAGCGGGCGACGGCGGTCTTGAGGCCGGAGAACGAGAAGTCGAAGCGGTGCCGCTCCAGGTCGCGCCGCGAGGTGAGGCCGCGCGGGAAGTCGATCGACACCGACGACCCGGACCGGGCCTCCCGGTCGATGTGCGGGCCGCCCGGGAACGGCAGCCCGAGCAGCCGGGCGACCTTGTCGAACGCCTCCCCCGCGGCGTCGTCGATCGTGGCGCCCAGGGAGCACCACGCCCTCGTCCTCGCCGGTCACGTCGGTGACGCGCAGCAGCGACGAGTGGCCGCCGCTGACCAGCATCGCCACGCACGGCGACGGGCAGCGGGCCGTGCTCGAGCTGGTCGACGGCGACGTGCGAGGCCAGGTGGTTGACGCCGTAGACCGGCTTGCCGAGCCCGATCGCGAGCGCCTTGGCGGCGGCCACCCCGACGAGCAGCGCGCCCGCGAGCCCGGGCCCGTTGGTCACCGCGATCGCGTCGACGTCGCGCAGCGAGACCCCGGCGTCGGAGCAGGCCCGCTCGATCGTCGGCACCATCGCCTCGAGGTGCGCGCGCGACGCCACCTCGGGCACCACGCCGCCGAACCGGGCGTGCTCCTCGACGCTGGAGGCGACCGCGTCGGCGAGCAGGGTGTGGCCGCGCACGATGCCGACGCCGGTCTCGTCGCAGGAGGTCTCGATGCCGAGCACCAGGGGCTGGTCCGTCACGGGGCTCATTGTCCCTTCCTCTCCATCACGACCGCGTCGGACCCGTCGCGGTAGTAGCGCTTCCGCCGCGCGATCTCGACGAAGCCCTCGGCCGCGTAGAACGCCAGCGCGGCCGTGTTGTCCGCGCTCACCTCCAGCAGCAGGCGTACGTCGGACGTGACCTCGAGCCCAGCAACGCATGCGCGAGACCGCGACGTCGCGCCGCCGGGACGACCCCGATCCGCATCAGGTCCACGGCGTCCCCGGCCGGCCGGGTCACCACGTAGCCGTCGACGCCCGGTCGCTGACCACGACCCGCCCGGCGGACACCTCCTCGGCGACGGAGGCCGCCGACCAGGCGTCCACCCCGAACAGCTCCTGCTCCAGGGCGACCAGGGCGTCGACGTCCGCGGGCGCAGCAGGACGCAGCGTCACGACACCCGCTTCGGCGTGCTCGGCGCGGCGACGTCCGGGCGCCGGAGGTAGAGCGGCTCCGGGTCGAGCAGCTCGGCGCGCTCGTCGGTCACCACCTGGGCCAGCACGCCGGCGTCCGGGTGCTCCGGGTCCGAGGGCGCGCGGGAAGGAGTCGGGGTAGAGCAGCGCGCCGGCCCCGACGACGGGACCGTCCGTCGCCACGTCGGCCGGCTTCGAGACGTGCGGTCCGTCGAGACGACGGCCCTGCTCGTCGTACGCGGCCCAGTAGACCTCCTTGCGCCGCGCGTCCGTCGCGACCAGGAACGGCTCGGCCAGACCCTCGTCGACGGCCTGCGCGGCGAGGATGTCGAGGGTGCAGACGCCGTACACCGGCACGTCCAGCGCGAGGGCCAGGGTGCGCGCGGTCACCAGCCCGACCCGCAGCCCGGTGAACGGGCCCGGCCCGACGCCGACGGCGATCGCGGTGACGTCCTGGCGCGGCACCCAGGCCTCGTCGAGCACGGAGGTGATGCCCGGGGCGAGCAGCTCGCCCTGGCGGCGCGCGTCGACCACGGTGTGCCGGGCGACGACGCGCTCGCCGTCGTGCAGGGCCACGGTGACGGCGGCGGTGGCGGTGTCGAAGGCGAGCAGCACGCGGACGAGGTTACGCGCTGTCACACCGGGGGCAGGTCGACGCCGACCCAGCGGTCACCGTGCGCGGTCACCCGGATCGTGCGCGTCTCGTCGTCGGTGTCGCCGTGCGCGCGCAGCAGCTCGACCTCGAGCCGGTCGTCGGCCAGCCCCTCGGCGACGCCGCTCCCCCACTCGACGACGGTGACCGCCTCCTCGAGCGAGGCGTCCAGGTCGAGGTCGTCGAGCTCCAGACCGCCGTGCAGCCGGTAGGCGTCGACGTGCACGAGCGCCGGGCCGTCGACCAGCGACGGGTGCACCCGCGCGATCACGAACGTCGGCGACGTGACGTCGCCGCGCACGCCCAGGCCGGCGCCGAGGCCCTGGGTGAAGGTGGTCTTGCCGGCGCCGAGGTCGCCGCTGAGGATCAGCAGGTCGCCGGGACGGAGCAGTCCCGCGAGCCGGCCGCGCGAACCCACGCGTGTCCTCGGCCGTCGGCCGCGACGAGCGAGACCGTCACGAGACCCGGCTGGCGCGGCCCTCGGCGGCGGCCGCGACGAGCTCGCCGAGCGCGGCGTTGACGCGGTCCTTCTGCTCGAGGATCACCATGTGCCCGGCGCCCGGGCACTCGACGAGGGTGGAGCCCGGGATCCGCTTCGGCCATCTTGCGGCTGTGGCCGACCGAGGTGAGCACGTCCTTGGTGCCGGAGACGATGTACGTCGGGACGCGGCGCGAACGCCCCGAGCGCGTGGAACTTGTCGAGCGAGTCGAAGTTGGGGAAGAACTGCGCCAGCACCTCGAAGGACGTCTCGGCGAGCATGTTGTTGACGAACTCGACGTAGGAGTCGGGCACGTCCTCGCCGAAGGCGAACTGGTCGGCGACCAGGAAGCCGACGTTCGAGCCCCGCCGCCGGACCCGGTCCACGAGGTCCGGCGCGAGCGCCAGCCCGGCGATCAGCCGCGCACCGATCTCGCCGCCGATCGAGTCGGGGATCAGCCGGCTGACGATGTGGTGGGTCTTGAGGCCGCCCGCGGTCGTGGACACCAGGGCGACGCCGGCGACCCGGGCCTCGAAGACCTCGGGGTGCCGCTCGGCGAACGCCATGATCGCCATGCCGCCCATCGAGTGGCCCGACGAGCACGACCGGCCCGTCCGGCACGAGCTCGTCGAGGACCCGCAGCAGGTCGTCGCCGAGCTGGTCGATGGTGGCGTGCTTCTTGTCGGACTTGCCGGACCGGCCGTGCGATCGCTGGTCGAAGAACACCAGGCGGTGCTTGCCGCGGAAGTACGCCCGCTGGAAGTGCCAGCAGTCGAGGCTCAGCGCGTAGCCGTGCACGAACACGACCGTCGGGTCGGGAGCCTCGGGCCGACGCAGCCGCTTGATCCCCTTGGCGGGCTGGGTCTTCGCCGCCTCGCTCGGCGTACGGCGTGACCTCGTCGACCTCGGCGTGGAGGCGCACGCCGTCGTCGGTCAGCACCGTGATCGCCTTGCTGTGCAGGCCTCCGAGCTCGTCGGCGCCCGTCGAGCCCGCGCGCCGCGACTTCACGACGCGGCGCTCGACGACCACGCCCGCGGTCACCGCGGCCACGGTCGCACCGGCACCTGCGGCCGCGAGCCTCAGCCAGCGACGGTCGCTCATCAGTCCACCAGTCCCTTCGCGGAGACGTGCCGCCGGGTGAACCGGCCACCGATCCTGGTGACGATCTCATAGGAGATGGTGCCGCACGCGTCGGCCCAGTCCTGCGCGGTCGGCGCGCCGTCGCGGCCGTCCCCGAACAGCACCACCTCGTCGCCGGCGGCGAGCTCGTCCTCGCCGAGGTCGACCACGAGCTGGTCCATGCACACCCGTCCCGACGACCGGCCGCTGCCGACCGCCCGCGAGGACGTGCGCCGACGACGACGCGTGCCGCGGCACCCCGTCGCCGTACCCGACGGGCACGAGACCGAGGACCGTGTCGCCGGCCGGTGGTCCAGGTGTGCCCGTAGGACACGCTCGCCCCGGCCGGCACCCGCTTGACCATCGCGAGCCGGGCCCGGGCCGTCATCGCCGGCACCAGGCCGAGCTCGTCGGCGGTGACCACGTCGGGGGCGGGCGAGAGGCCGTAGGACGCGATGCCGCAGCGCACCAGGTCGTAGGACGACCAGGGCCGCAGCAGGGCGCCGGCCGAGTTGGACAGGTGGCGCACCTCCGGCTCGATGCCGACCGCGTCGACGACCTGCAGCGCCGCGACGAACGCCTTCTCCTGCGCGTCGTTGGCCGGGTGGTCCGGCTCGTCGCTGCACGCGAAGTGCGACCAGATCCCGACCACCTGGATCGCGCCCACCTGCTCGGCGTCGGCCGCGGCCGCGACCAGGGCGGGCCAGTCCTCGCCGGTGGCGCCCGCCGCGGCTCAGCCCGGTGTCGACCTTGAGCTGCACCCGGGCCCGCACGCCCGAGCGACCGGGCGGCGGCCGCGATCTCGTCGACCTCGGCCACGGTGTACGGCCGTGACGTCGACGTCGGCCTCGATCGGGCGCGTGTAGTCCTCCCCCGGCACGGTCAGCCAGGTCAGGATCCGGCCGGTGTCCCCGGCCGCCCGCAGGGCCAGCGCCTCCTCGACCACGGCGGCGCCGAGCCAGTCGGCGCCCCCGGCCCGCGCGGCCCGGCGCGGACTCGACGAGCCCGTGGCCGTAGCCGTCGGCCTTGACGACCGTCATCATCGCCGCGTCGCCCGGCGCGCGCCTTGAGGGTCGCGACGTTGGCCGCGACGGCGTCGAGGTCGACGACCACCTCGGCGCGCGACTCCATCGGGGGCAGCGTCATCCCGCGTCCCCGAGCAGCGACCGGCAGCAGGGTCGGCAGGGCGGCGGCGACGTCGGGCGCGGTCACCGGACCGCCCGACCCCGGCGACGACCGCGGCCGCGCCGTGCAGCCAGGAGCCGACCGACCCGGCGTCGAACGGGTCCAGGCCGGCGGCGACGCAGCGACCCGCACAGCCCGGCGAGCACGTCGCCGGCTCCGGCCGTCGCGAGCCAGGCCGGCCCGACCGTCGTGACCCGCACGTCCCCGGCCGGGGTGGCGACCAGCGTGTGCCGGCCCTTGAGCAGCACCACCGCGTCGTACCTCTGGGCCGCCTCGCGCGCGAAGCGCGAGCTGCTCGCGCCTCGACCTCCTCGCGCTCGACGCCGAGCATCCGGGCCAGCTCGCCGGCGTGCGGGGTCAGCAGCGCGGGCACGCCGAGCGGGCCCGGTCGACGTGCGTCAGCCCGTCGGCGTCGACCACGACCGGGACGCCGTCGGCCAGCGAGTCGGCCGAGCGCCCGCTCGGCGTCCGCGCCACCGCCCGGACCCGATCACCCAGGCCTGCACCCGTCCCGCGCCGACGACGACCTCGGGGTGCTGGGCGCGGACCAGGTCCGCCGGCGCCGCCGACGTAGCGCACCATCCCGACCAGGCCGGTGCCCGCGCCGGAGACGCAGAGCACGCCGGCGCCGGGGTACTGCTCCGAGCCGGCGCGGACCCCGACGACGCCGCGGGTGTACTTGTGGGCGTCCGGCCGCGGCCGCGGCAGCAGCCCGCGCACGTCGTCCTCCTGCAGCGCCGTCACCGCCGGGGCGGGCAGGTCGAGCCCGAGGTCCACCAGGTGTACGGCGCCGCAGGCCAGCGCCGCCGGGTCGACGAGGTGGGCGACCTTGTGGGTGCCGAAGGTGACCGTCACGGTGGCCGTCACGTGCGGGCCCTGCGACGGTCCCGGTGTCGACGTCGACGCCGGAGGGGATGTCGACCGCCACGACCGGGACGTCCGGCGAGCGACCGGACCACGGCGGCCGCGTCGTCGCGCAGCCCGCCCCGGCCGCCGATGCCGACGATGCCGTCGACGACGACGTCCGGGTGGGCGGCGGCCGCGACCGAGTCCACGACACGGCCGCCGGCGTCACGCAGGGCCGCGAGGCCGTCGGCGTGCACCTTGTCCGGGCTGAGCAGCAGCGGCCTCGACCAGCACGCCCCGTCGGGCGAGCAGCACGCCGGCGTACAACGCGTCGCCGCCGTTGTCGCCGGAGCCGACGAGCAGCAGCACCCGCGCGCCGTACGCCCGCTCCGAGCAGGTCGAGCACCGCGTAGGCCAGCCCGCTGGCGGCCCGCTGCATCAGCGCACCCTCGGGGAGCCTGGCCAGCAGGTCGGACTCGGCCGCACGGACCTGCTCGACGGTGTGGGCGCTGCGCATGCCCCGACCCTAATGGGGTCGTCCGATCGAGAGTGGCCTATGGCTCACCCTCGACCGGACGACCCGGAGCGGGGGAGCGCGCGGTCAGGACTCGAGGACCACGACGGCGGAGGCGATGCCCGCGTCGTGCGACATCGAGACGTGCACGCTGCGCACGCCGAGCTCGTCGGCCCGGGCCTGCACGGAGCCGCGGATCTCGAAGCGGGGGTCGCCGGTCGACTCGTTGACGATCTCGGCGTCGAGCCAGCCCATCCCCTTCGGGGCCCCGAGCGCCTTGGCCAGCGCCTCCTTGGCGGCGAAGCGCGCGGCCAGCGAGGACAGCGACCGCTCGCGCTCCGCGACCGTGAACAGGCGGGTCCGCATCGCCGGTGTGCGCTCCAGCGTCTCGCCGAACCGCGCGATGTCGACCACGTCGATGCCGACGCCCAGGATCATCGGCTACTCGACGGTGACGGACTTGGCCAGGTTGCGCGGCTGGTCGACGTCGTTGCCCATCTGGGTCGCGAGCTCGCACGCGAACAGCTGGAACGGCACGACCGCGACCATCGGCTGCAGCAGGGTGGGCACCTTGGGCAGCCGGATCAGCACGTCGGCGTACGGCGTGACCTCGTCGTCGCCCTCCTCGGCCAGCACGATCGTGCGCGCACCCCGGGCCCGCACCTCCTGGATGCCGCTGACCATCTTGTCGTGCAGGAAGTCGCGGCCCTGGGGCGGCACGACGCAGAACACCGGGAGCCGGTCCTCGACGAGGGCGATCGGGCCGTGCTTGAGCTCGCCGGCCGCGAAGCCCTCGGCGTGGATGTAGGCGAGCTCCTTGAGCTTGAGCGCGCCCTCGAGGGCGATGGGGTAGCCCGCGTGCCGGCCCAGGAACAGCACCGACTTGGTCGTGACCAGGTCGCTGGCGAGGGCGTGGATCTCCTCGGACCGGTCGAGGATCGACTGCACGTGCTGCGGCATCTGCTCCAGCGCCTCCATGACGCCGCCGATCTCGTCGCCGAACTTGGTGCCGCGCACCTGGGCGAGGTAGAGCCCGAGCAGGTAGCACGCGACCAGCTGGGTCATGAAGCCCTTGGTGGAGGCGACGCCGATCTCGGGGCCGGCGTGGGTGTAGATGACCGCGTCGGACTCGCGCGGGATCGTCGACCCGTTGGTGTTGCAGATCGCCAGCACCTTGGACTTCTGCTCGCGGGCGTGCCGGATCGCCATCAGGGTGTCGGCGGTCTCCCCGGACTGGCTGATCGCGACGACCAGGGTGTCGCGGGTGAGGATCGGGTCGCGGTAGCGGAACTCGTGGGCGAGCTCCACCTCGCAGGGGATCCGCGTCCAGTGCTCGATGGCGTACTTCGCGACCATGCCGGCGTAGAACGCGGTGCCGCAGCCCACGATGATGATCTTGTCGACCGAGCGCAGCTCCTCCTCGGAGATCCGCAGCTCGTCGAGGGTCAGGTCGCCGCTCTCGTCGTGCCGGCCGAGCATGGAGTCGGCGATCGCGCGGGGCTGCTCGTGGATCTCCTTGCGCATGAACCAGTCGTAGCCGCCCTTCTCGGCGGCCGAGAGGTCCCAGTCCACGTGGTAGGCCTTGGCCTCGGCGGGACGGCCCTCGAAGTCGGTGACCTCCACGCCCTCGCGGGTGATGGTGACCACCTGGTCCTGGCCGAGCTCGAGCGCGTCGCGGGTGTGCTCGATGAAGGCCGCCACGTCGCTGGCCAGGAAGTTCTCGCCGTCGCCGACGCCCACGACGAGCGGGCTGTTGCGCCGGGCCGCGACGACCCGGTCGGGGTCCTCGGCGTCGATCGCGACGAGCGTGAACGCCCCGTGCAGCCGGGTGCAGACGTGCTGCATCGCCTCGGTGAGGGTGCCGCCCTGCTCGAGGGCCGTCTCGACGAGGTGCGCGGCGATCTCGGTGTCGGTCTCGGACAGCGAGCTCGTGACCCGACCGGGCGACCTCGGCCCGGAGCGCGGCGAAGTTCTCGATGATCCCGTTGTGCACCAGCGCGACCCGGCGGCGGCCGCCGAGGTGCGGGTGGGCGTTGACGTCGTTGGGGGCGCCGTGGGTCGCCCACCGGGTGTGCCCGATGCCCGTGGTCGCCTCGGGGAGCGGGTGCTCGGCGAGCGCCTTGTCGAGGTTCGCGAGCTTGCCGGCGCGCTTCTCCGAGGCGATCACCCCGTCGTGGATCAGCGCGATGCCGGCGGAGTCGTATCCGCGGTACTCGAGGCGGCGGAGGCCCTCGATGATGACGCCTTCGGCCTGGCGCGGGCCGACGTACCCGACGATTCCACACATGGGGGTCACTCTAGCGGCGGGTTTCCCGGCCCCCGGAGGCGGAACGACTTCGTTCGGCGCGTCACTGGTCACAAATGACCATCCGAGTTATCGCGCTTTGTCCGCTTTCGCGGCCCCAAAGTGGTTCAGTCCGGTCCGGCAATCCCTGTCCCGGGGTTCATGTCCGGGCCGGGATGCCGAATCCCTCTGTGGCCCTGCACAGCAATCGACTGCAACGGATTCCCCCATGCGCCTGCGTCCCCTTCTTGCCGCCCTCGTCGCCACCGCGACCGGAGCGGTCCTCCTCTCCCCCGTCAGCGCCCCGGCCGAGGCCGCGAGCCGACAGCGGTCGACCTACGTCCGCGCGGTGCTCGCCGACCACCCGTCGGCCCTGCTCCAGGGCGGCTACGACCTGACCCGGTCCGGCTCGACCGGCCGCGTCGTCGGTGGTCGCCCCGCGGTGACCCGGCTGCCCAACGGCGACCGTGCGCTGCGCTTCAACGGCAGCGGGCAGTACCTCCAGTTCGGCAGCCGCAAGGCGTTCGAGATCGCCCCGACCGGCGCGCTGACCGTGGAGTACTGGATGCGACCCGACGCGCTGCAGTTCTCGCACACGGAGGGCAGCGGCTACGTCTACGTGCTCGGCAAGGGCGACCCCGGTCGCCACGAGTGGTACGGCCGGATGTACTCCAAGTCCAACGCCGAGGGACGGCCCAACCGGATCAGCGGCTACAGCTTCAACCCCGCGGGCGGGCTGGGCTCCGGTTCCTACTTCCAGGACCCCGTCCAGGCGGGTCGCTGGATCCACGTGACGCTCGTCGTCAACAGCCGCGCGAAGAGCGGCGCCTACCCGGCCGGCTACGTCAAGATCTACAAGAACGGCGTGCTGCGCGACACGGACTCGCTGGCCGACTACGGCATCGTGCCCCGCGCCGGGAGCGCCCCGCTGCGCATCGGCACCGGCTACCGCGGCAGCTTCTTCAAGGGTGCGGTCGGCGACGTCGCGTTCTACCCGCGCGAGCTCGCCGCCTCCCGGGTGATGGCGCACTACCGCTCGATGCGCTGACGCCTCCTCAGCGACGGGGCCGGATCTCGCGGATGCTGCCCCACTTGTAGACCAGGCCGTCGCGGCCCACCCCGTCGCTGCGGAAGTAGACCGTGAGGTTGGGCTTCCCGGACTCCGACCCCGCCCGCACCGGGCTGTTGGTCAGCTCCATCGCGGGATCGATCCCCTTGGCGCACGCCTCGCTCCCGAACAGGTGGCCGTCGTCGACGACGGCGTTCACCCGGTGCCAGTCGCCGCCGTTCTTGCCGTTCGTGAGGTCCACCCACAGCTCGAGGTGCACGCCGTCCTTCTCGTCGTACACCAGGAACTTCACGCCGATCCAGCGGTCCTTCGGCAGGTCGCCGGCCCAGTAGCTCTTGTTGGCCACGGCCTCGTTGATCGGGTACGCCGTCTCCTTCTCGAAGTCGACGTGGCCGTCGTACCTCATGCGGGCGCCGTAGCCGCGGGTGTCGCACTCGAACCTGCCGCTCTCGGTGTCGAGGTGGTTCGAGCGCGCCACGATCGTCATGCCGGCGTAGGGGATGTTCGTGTCGGCGACCCGCCGGAAGTACATCGTCGCCTCGACGTCGCGCCACTGGCGCGAGTCGGCCGGGTCGTGGACGTACATCCGGGGGATGTTGCCCGAGACGAGCAGCCGGCCGTCCTCGACGCGGTACGTCGCGGACCCGTGGTCGGCGTCGAACCACGGGTCCTCCGGGTCGACGCCGTCGAAGCGGCGGGACCCGCTCCAGTCGGAGGTCCAGATCGTCCCGCCCGGCAGGGTGGGTGCGAGGTTGCTGATGCCGAACGCGTCACTGTCCGCGCGGACCTGCGCCCCGGTCGCGATGTTGTCGGCCCGGGCCCGGCTGACGCCGTGGTGCGGGGCGGGCGGCGAGCCGGAGCAGGCAGCGACGAGCGCCAGCGCGGCTCCCACCGCACCGACGCTCGCCTTTCGCCTCCACGAAGCCACGGGGCAATGGTCTCCTAGAGGCCGTCGATGGTCGAGACGAACGCGACCGTGTTCCCGGTGATCCGGATCCGCGACGACGCCGTGTTGTTCGACTCGTTGGTCTCCCTCCAGAAGCCCTGCCAGTCGGCGGTGACCTTGACGACGTACTCACCGTCGGGGAGCCCGGTGATGTCGATGGCCTGGTCCGGCAGGCTGGAGGGGTAGGTGTCGGCCCAGCCGACGGAGAGCCCGTGCACGATGCTCGTGGCGTTGGGCTGGCCGTTGCCGCAGGACGTGGCGTTGGCGTAGACCGGCGAGCCGGGCACCGGGCCTGCCGGTGTCTGGGACCAGGTGCTGTCCCGGCTGGTGTTGTCCTCGAAGCAGAAGCCGTGCTTCTCGCCCAGCTTGAGCTGGGTGCCCGCCGCGTTGAACAGCTCGTAGCGGTCGAAGTCCCGGATGTGCCAGTGGTTGTGACCGTCCCCGGCGAAGTAGAACGACGCGCCGGAGTCCGGCAGGGTGGTGGTGGAGCCGTTGTCGTTCCTGACCACCTGGCGACCGACCCAGTCCACCGCCGAGGTGCTGGAACGGGTGCCGCGGATCTCGAGCGGGCCGGCTCCCACGTTGGCCGTGATGGCCGGGAACTTGAGGAGCTTCTGGCTCCCCGAGGTGGTGATCAGGAACCCGTGCCGTCCCGACGGGTCCTGGGACGTCGTGCGGTCGAGCTTGTGGACCCGGATGTCCGGGTAGAGCGGGTTGCCCGTCCCACCGCCCGGCGGGGGCGGGGGCGGCGGGGGTGGCGGCGGCTCGGCGCCGTCGGTGTCCAGCCGGGCGGTGATGCCCACCCGGGCGTAGGTCCGCAGCCAGGTCGCGGAGGTGCCGTGGCCGGAGAGCACGTAGCCGCCGGACGGGATGGCCATGTTGCCGACGCCGTTCGCGATCTGCGTGATCTGGCCGTTGAGCACGGCCGCCTCGAACCCGAACGCGTTGGTGTCGGTGGTGGCCCCGAACGCGGCGGTGTAGCGGATCAGCTGGTTGGTCAGCCGGCGGGTGTTGTTGGCGTCGATGGTGCGCGTCTGCGACCCGATCGACGGACCTGACAGCGTCACGCGGGTGGCCGTCTCGGGGGTTCCGCCACCGCCGGGCGGGGGCGGGGGCGGCGGAGGTGTGGAGCCCTCGGTCACCGTCACGCCGACCCGGGCGTTGGCCTTCAGCCAGGTGCGCGAGGTGCCGTGGCCGGAGAGCACGAATCCGTTGGCCGGGATGCTCATGTTGCCCACGCCGTCGGCGATCTCGGTGACGACGCCGTTGACGACCTTGGCCTCGAAGCCGTAGGCGTTGGTGCCGGTGGTCGCGCCCGTCGCGGGCGTGTACTTCACCAGGTAGTTGCTGCTGCGGTAGACGTCGACACCGTCGACGGCGTGCTGCTGCCCGCCGACGGTGACGGGATCCGCCGCGCTGGCGGCCTGGGTGGTGAGGATGAGAGCCGCGGCGATGACGAAGAGAGCCGTGATGACTGCGGCGCCGAGCCTTTTCATGGTGTTCCTCCCGGGACTCCGGCGTTCCCGCCGGTCTTCGTGCTGGACCTTCGAGGTAGTGGGTGTGGTGCGGTCGCGCGGTCACGTCCGGAGGCTCGGCTCGGCGTCCTCGGCGAGCGCGATGACCGGCGCGTCGGGCGAGAACGGGTCCTGCGGCGTCTCCCGCGTGTGCCACGAGTTGTCCTTGAGCTTGGTCAGCGACCAGTAGGCGGCCGGCCGCAGGCAGAGCAGGCCGAGCAGGGGGTACAGCGGCGAGAGCGCGAACTGGGTCCAGCGCTGCCGGGTCGTGAAG
The DNA here is from genome assembly GCA_963778095.1 of uncultured Actinomycetota bacterium. Lineage (GTDB taxonomy): Bacteria > Actinomycetota > Actinomycetes > Propionibacteriales > Nocardioidaceae > Nocardioides_B. The sequence continues at coordinate 55,926 of CAVZTB010000013.1, forward strand.
CCCGGCCGGTAGATCGCGTAGACCGCCGACTGGGTGACGGCGCAGATCACCCACCAGAGGACGCCGTAGTAGAAGACCGGGTTGTCGTAGCGGAAGGTGAGCGTCAGCAGCGCCGCGACCACGAACGGCCAGAGGATGCAGAACACCAGCGGGAAGCAGTAGAAGACGATCACCAGCCAGCGCAGGTTCGTGAGCACGAAGGGCGTGCCGAGCCAGGCCGACTTGGACCACCGCATCCGCTGGTGGAAGGCGCCGCTCCAGGTGGTCGGGAGCTGGGTCATCGCGATCGCCTCGCTGACCCCCACCACCTGCCCGCGCAGCAGCGCGTAGAACGAGAGGCGCCGGTCGTCGCCCGCGGTCCCGGAGTTGAGGTAGTCGTCGAGGTTGTCGTAGACCACGGCCGACCGGTAGATCGCCAGGGCCCCCGACGTCGGGCTGACGATGCCCAGCCACGACCTCGCCATCCGGTAGAGCAGGCAGGAGGTGACCACGTTGATGTCGGTGAGCCGGGACAGGAAGTTGGTGTCCCAGTTGCGGACCAGGATCATGCCGGTGGCCGCCTGCACCCGGTCGTCCTTCATCGAGCGGAGCATGTGGTCGAGCGCGTCGTCGTCCAGCACCGAGTCCGAGTCGACGGTGAAGATGTAGTCGAACTCGTCCGGCTCGAACATCTTCAGGACGTGCGCCTGCGCGTGCCGCTTGCCGGAGTTGTCGATCCGGTGCCAGGTCACCAGCGGGTCGTCGAAGGTCTCCAGGGGCACCCGCGAACCGTCGTCGACGACGTGGATGGCGTCCGGCAGGATCGTCTGCCGCAGCATCGAGCGCACCACCTCGTGCACCAGGTGCGGCTCCTCGTTGTAGACGGGGATGATCGCGAGCACCCGGCCGGCCGCCGGCGGCAGGTGGGTGAAGCTCTTCCAGAAGATCCCCGACAGCACGAAGTAGGCGATCAGCAGACCCATCACGCCGAAGAACGAGGACAGGAAGACGGTGTCCGCGGAGAAGCCCCACTTGACGTGCGACCAGACGATGTACGCCAGGAAGACCCCGAGCGAGACGAGGGCCAGGGCCTTCCGCGCGACCGGCGAAGGGGACGCTGCGGTTCCGCAGCACGGGCGTGGCCTCGACGTCAGGTGCGGACATAGCGGTTCCCCCGGGTCGACAGGCGGTAGGTGACGATGACGGCGACGGCGACCAGGCAGCCGAGCAGGAGGATCTGGGACTGCCCGATCCCGATGCCGAAGATCGTCCAGGCCGGCACCTTGGACAGCGGCTCGGTCCGGCCGATCGCGGTGGACGGGTCGGGCACCAGTCGCTCGAGGGGCGTGCCGACCGGCGGCTTGAGCTCGCCGCCCATGACCTGGTCGACGGTCTCGACCCGGGTGGTGTCGGGACGGGACTGCATCCAGGTGACGAACGACGTGAAGTCGTCCGGGGAGATCGCGAGGTCCTCCTGAGCGGGGTCCAGCCCGATGTAGGTGAACACCAGGGGCACCCACCCGCCACCGGCGTCCTCCGCCTGGCGGACCTGCCTCTTCAGCTGCTCGAGCGAGACGCCGGGCGCGTTGGTCCGGATCCGGAAGTCGTCGGTCGGCGGGAGCGTCTCACCCTTGGGGCAGCTCGAGCAGTCCGACTCCGACGAGTACAGCCCGGCGATGTCCGCGGGCGCTGTTGTAGCCGCACTGCTGCACCAGGCTCTTCACCTGCGGCGTCCCCGCCCCGTGCGGGTAGGCGAAGCTGGTGGTCTGGAACCCGAGCTGGGCCAGGGTCATCCGGTCGTCGCAGATCTCGTGCTCGGCCCGGTCCACCGGGAGGCGCGACAGGTCGTTGCCGTAGAGCGAGGCACCGCCGATCTCGCTGCGGTTGCGCGCGATCGACCGGAGCGCGTCGAGGTCGAGGTACGCCGGGAAGTCGAGGTAGCCGGTGTTCACGAAGAACGTGCCCGCCATGTCGTGGTCGGCGAGGATCTGCGCCGCCTGCTCCTGGCCCTTGTAGGTGCCGTCGAAGGTGAACGTCACGACGGTCTCGGCCTTGCCGCCGTCGCCCTCGGCGCCGGCGGCCGGCAGGCCCGGGACGAGTACGGCGAGCAGACCGACCAGGAGCACCCCCAGGGCCGCCAGCGGACGGTTCACAACGTCGCGACGTTGTAGGCGGGCTGCATCGAGTGGCGGCAGTCGAGCACCGCCGACGCCTCGACCGCGATCTTCTGGTAGTCGAACTCGTCGTGGTCCGTGACGACGATCGTCAACGGGAAGCGCGCCAGCTCGCCGGCCGAGGTCCTCGAGGTCGAGGGTGGGCGTCATCGTCCAGTCGGCGACGTGCGGGTCCACCACGGTGACGACCGCGCCGTGGCCGAGCAGGTCGCGCACCACGTCGAGCGCCGGCGACTCACGGAGGTCGCCCACGTTGGGCTTGTAGGCCACGCCGAGGACGAGGATCTCGGTGCCCCGCATGGGCAGGCCCCGGTCGTTGAGCATCTCCACCGCTCGCTCCACGACGCGCGTCGGGCGGCCGGCGTTGATCTCGTCGGCCAGCTCGGCGAACCGGAAGGGGCGACCGAGCAGGGCGCGGGTCTGCCAGGCGAGGTACATCGGGTCGATGGGCAGGCAGTGGCCGCCCACACCCGGGCCCGGCGTCCAGCGCGCGACCGAGTGGCCCTTGGTCATCGCCGCGTCGATCATCTCGTAGACGTCGATGTCCATGTCGTAGCAGATGCCGGCGAGCTCGTTGACCAGCGCGATGTTGACGTAGGCCTGGGTGTTCTCGAAGACCTTGGCCAGCTCGGCGATCCGCGGGCTCGACACGGAGACCGTCTCGTCGACGATCGTGTCGTAGAACTCCTTGATGAACGCCAGCCCGGTGGGCGTCGTGGCGGACACCAGCTTGGGGGTGTTGACCAGGGTGTACTGCTTGCTGCCCGGGTCGATGCGTTCCGGGGAGAAGCCCAGGTGGAAGTCGTCGCCGGGCACGAGGTCCGAGGTCTCCCGCAGCGCGTCGGCCAGCAGGCCCTCGGTGGTCCCGGGATAGGTCGTCGACTCCAGGACCACCGCCGCGCCGGGACGCAGCAGCTGGCCGATCATCCGGCCGGCCGCCGCGACGTACGACAGGTCGGGGACCGCTCCGCGCAGCGGGGTCGGCACCGCGATGATCGCGAGGTCGAAGTCGCGGGCCCGGTCGGGAGCGGTGTCCACGTCGGTCCAGCCGAGGGCGGCACCGAAGCTGCCGTCCGCGGTGACCGCGCGCAGCCGCTCCTCGGTCATGTCCTCGATGTAGGAGCCGCACTCCCGCAGGAGCTGGATCTTGGTCGCGTCCAGGTCGATGCCGACCACGTGGTGACCGACCTCCGCGGCCCGGACCGCGAGGGGCAGACCGACGTAACCCAGACCGACGACGACGACTCTGCTCATGATGCGTTCTCCTGGCAGCTGGCTCTGGGTGTGGACGTGGGGTGCGAGGTCCTGGTCCTCGTCGTGCTCCTTGAGCACGACGCCGAGCGGGTCCTCGTGGTCGAAGAGGACGGTCAGGATCGAGTCGCCGGTGACGGGCTGGTGCCGGGACCACACGACGGGGATCCCCGCCTCGTCGAACTCGCGGCAGTCGCCCATGTAGGACGCGCCCCCGGCCCCGGAGAGGTACTCCATGGGTCCGGCGAAGGCCTGGATGACCGAGATGATGCCGGCGGACCCGGTGAGGCCCGGAGCGGCGGGACGGCTGAAGGTCAGCGGGGTCTCGATGCCGAGGATGTCGCGCACCAGCAGGATCAGGCGGAAGTTGAGCTCCCACAGGAGATCGGTCTGGATCGCCAGGATCTCGTCGCAGATCATCGGTCCGTACTTGTCCCAGTGCGGCGGCTTCTTCCGCGCGTGCGTGTAGCGCTTGACGATCTCGTCGACCAGGTGGCCTGTGGCGCTCGCGGTGATCTGCTTGCGGTTGATCGGGTCGGTGCTCGACCCCTTCACGAGCGGCAGGGTGACCCACTGGTCGCGCATCGTGACCCGTCGCTGGTAGCCCTTGTGGACGAACTGGTCCCAGATCTTGAGGTCGAAGACGTCGGCGTTCGCCATCTTCGACCAGAAGCCTGAGTAGGGCAGCAGGTCCGGCTGGTGGGCCGAGTAGAGCGTCATACCCGGACCCCCCGGACCAGCGCGTAGGGCTCGGCCCAGGCGACCTGGCGGGCGTTGCCGACCACACCGGCCTGCTGCTTGACGCTGTTGATCGGGTGCGGACCGGTGATCGCCTGCGAGGCGTAGGCGCTGAGCGCGTTCACCTTCTTGTCGATCTGCTCCTCGTCCAGCGACTCGAAGACGTTCCACCGCAGGTCGGTCGGGTAGAGCACCACGTCGTACGCCGCGACGTCGTAGACGAACAGCGACGGCGTGAACCAGTGCCCGTCGCTCATCGAGAGACGCCCGGCGCGGATGCCGGCCTCGTAGACCGCGATGTGGTCCTGGTGCATCGAGGGGAACGGGAGGTACAGCTCCTGCGGACGGAACCGCGCGATCACCTCGTCGAGCAGGCCGACCAGCGTGTGCATGTCGTCCCCGATGTTGCCGTCCTGCAGCCCGAGGAAGTGGGTCGCGTTGTAGCGCAGGATGTCGTGGGCGACCTGGAACTCCTTGAGCCGGACCTCGTCGGGCTCGGAGACCACGACGACCACGCTCTCGTCCGGGTACTTCGCCAGCAGGCCGCCGCAGCCCAGCGTCTCGTCGTCGCAGTGCGGCGCCAGAACCATTCGTTTCACGGGATCAGCCCCCGGACTTGACGGCGCGCGTCATCATTCTTTTGTGCCATGAGAAATACCCCCGGAAGAAACGGCCCCAGATCCGACGGTCCGGCTGCCCCCAGCTTGATGACCGTTGGAACGTCGGCTTGTCGCCGACTCGATTTACCCTCTCAGAGAATTTCCGAGCTTGTCCGTAGCCCATTCTGACTAATTAGCTCGACTCGTGGTCCTTCGATATGTCGGCATCGCCATAAGTATCGGGATATTTATGCGGTCGCACATGCTGGTTTATCGTGGCAATTCATCACTTCATTACTTATCGAGTTTTTCGGGCCGACACGTGAATGATGGGCTTTCCCCGTCCATGTCAAGACTTGTGAGGTTCGAGGTGGTTTGGTGCGATCCAGTGCTGGCCGCGACGTAACGCTCTCCCGGCCGGCCCTGCTCGACGTGTGAGCCTTACCTCTCCAGACCAGTTGCCCCGATCCTCAAGTCCATTGCCCAGGACGCCGAACCTCCTTGTGTAGAGCCCCGAACCGTCGTGGCACGAGCACTGCTCGCCGACTGAGACCCGGGGCTCTCGCTTCGCACCCGTCCCCCACAGACAACCCCGGGTGCGCCCACGAGGCCTTGGGAGGGGCCTGGAACATGAGAAATCCCCTTGCACTCCACCCTGCACGAAAGCTGCTGACCGGCATCGCGGCACTGTCCGTGGCCGGCGCGGGCCTGCTGGCCGCGGCTCCGCAGACCGCCTCCGCGGCCACCACCTCCACCCCGGTCGTCACCGTCGGGTCCGCCAGTCGCACCGTGACCGGGACCAACATCAGCCGCACCACCGATGCCCTGGTGCTCTACACCCCGACCCGCGGTGCCTCCACCGGCACCAACTCCTACGGCACGGAGATCGCCGTGTCCGGCGGCAAGGTCACGAAGGTGGAGTCCAGGATCGGAAACATGGCGATCCCCTCCGGTGGCTACGTGCTCTCCGGGCACGGCACGTCCAGCACCTGGCTCGCCTCGAACGCGAAGGTCGGCACGACCGTCAGCCGGTCGGACCAGTCGACCTCCACGACGCCGACCCCGACCCCGCCGCCGCCGTCCTCCACCCCCGCGCCGACCGGCGACTCGTACCTCACCGCCCTGCAGTCGGTCCCGGGGCTGACCCACTACTACCCGCTCGACGCGGCGCACGGCGCGCAGGACCAGGTCGGCAACGTCAACGGGTCCCTCAAGGGCTCCGGCGTGACCTTCTCCTCCACGGGCGCCAACTTCACCGGGAGCGGCTACATCGAGCTGCCGGACAACGACGACTTCTCGGTCGCGACCAAGGGCGGGCTCACCGTTCTGGTCGACCTGACCATCTCCGACTGGCACGGCAAGGGCGCCTCGGAGTACGTGCACTGGATGGGCAAGGGCACGTCCGGCGCCCACGAGTGGACGTTCCGGCACTACGTGCAGGGCGGCAGCGGCGAGGCCTCCTCGCGCCAGGGCCGCGTGTCGTTCTACCACTTCAACCCGGCCGGCGGCCTGGGCGCCGGGTCCTACTTCCAGGACTCGATGGACAACTCGGAGCACGTCATCGAGGCCACCGGCGACATGAAGCAGGTGCAGATGAACAAGGACGGCGTGCTGCGCGACACCGACGCCCTCTCCGGCTACTCGGTGGTCCCGAAGAACACCACCACGCCGGTCCGGATCGGGTCGCGCGGTGACAACACCGGGTTCCTGGTCGGGAAGATCCGCCGCGTGGCGTTCTTCAACCGGGTGCTCACCCCCGCCGAGACCTCGCGGCTGGCCTCGGCCGCTCGCCAGTGACCGGACGCCTCACCCGCTGATCGACCCCCCGCCGTCCGCGCAGCCCCACCGGCTGCGCGGGCGGCGTCATGTCCGGCGCGGCACGGTGCGGCAGGGGCGTCCGGGGGCCGTGGTCCGGACCGACAGCGCGGCGCTGCGGGAGAAGCCGACCTGGTTGTGGGCGGCCACGCGCAGGCCGTAGGCCCGCCGGGGCACCAGCCCCGTGAACGTCCGGTGGCGCGTCGTCACCGTGAGGACCGACCGCGAGCCGCCCCGCCGGGTGGAGTAGCGGTCGATCGCGGCGCCGCCGTCCCGGGCCGGGGCGGTCCAGGACAGGGTGACCGACCGGGCGCACACCCGGGCCCGCAAGGAGCGTGGCGCCGACGGCACCGTCGCGTGCGACGGCTCGCCGACCACGACCGTGCCCGGGAACGACGCGTGGACCTCGCCGGACTCGCCCGAGACCGTGGCGGAGAGGTCGACGCGCGCACCCGGCGCCAGGGTGCGCCGGAGCGGGACCGTGACGTCCTGCTCGGTCCCCCCGCCCAGGCAGGAGATCTTGGTGCTGCCCAGGAACTGCGTGGGCTCGCCCTCGTAGACCAGCACCGTCTGTGGCGGGTCCACCGGGCAGACCACCCGCAGGTCGACCGAGGACTGCCGCAGCTGGACCAGGGTGATGCCCAGGTCGGCCGCCGGGGCCGGTGCCGCGACCAGCGTGGCGGCGCCGAGCAGCCCGGCCGCGAGGATGGTGGAGAACGTTCGCATGGTGTGTCACCCCGAAAGGGGAGCAGGCCCCTCGCCGCTCCTGCGCCGCACATTAGGGCACTCGCCAGGCTCGCAACAGGGCCTGACCGCCCTGTCATCCGGCGGGCGGGGGCATTGACCCGAATCCTCCCGCCGGGACCGAAATAAATGTGGCCTGCCAGAATGCATCGCATGTCAGGCAACGGCTCGGGAAGCGAGTCCGGACCGTACGTCGAGCTCGACCGTGACGCATGGGCGGCCCTCGGGGCGGCGACCGAGCAGCCGCTGAGCGCGGAGGAGATCGACCGGGTCCGCGGCCTCGGCGACGAGCTGGACCTCGACGAGGTGCAGCAGGTGTACCTGCCGCTCTCCCGGCTGCTCTCGATGTACGCCGAGTCCGCGGGTGCGCTGCACCGGGCCCAGGAGGCGTTCCTCGACCAGCCGCAGCCGCCCCGCACGCCGTTCGTCATCGGCCTGGCCGGCTCCGTCGCCGTCGGCAAGTCGACCACGGCCCGGGTGCTCCAGCAGATGCTCGCGCACTGGCCCGAGCACCCCAGCGTCGCGCTGGTCACCACCGACGGGTTCCTCTACCCCAACGCCGAGCTCGAGCGTCGTGGCCTGCTCAGCCGCAAGGGCTTCCCGGAGACCTACGACCGCAAGGCGCTGCTGCGCTTCGTCATGGACATCAAGTCCGGCAAGGACGAGGTGGAGGCTCCGACGTACTCCCACCTCGTCTACGACGTCCTGCCGGACGAGAAGGTCGTGGTGCGGCACCCCGACATCGTCATCATCGAGGGACTCAACGTGCTCCAGCCCGCGCGGGTCCGGGAGGACGGCCGCACCGGTCTGGCCCTGAGCGACTTCTTCGACTTCACGGTGTACGTCGACGCGGCGACCGCGGACATCCGGCGGTGGTACGTCGACCGGTTCCTGAGCCTGCGGGAGACGTCGTTCCGCAACCCGGCGTCGTACTTCGCGCGCTACGGGAGGCTCACCGAGGACGAGGCGGTCGCCGAGGCCAACCGGATCTGGGACGCCGTCAACGGCCCCAACCTCAAGCAGAACGTGCAGCCGACCCGCAGCCGGGCGACCCTGGTGCTGCGCAAGGCCGCCGACCACTCGGTCCGCTTCGTCCGCCTCCGCAAGCTCTGACCGACCTCCACCTCCTCGCTGGTTGAGGTGCCCGAGCGCGCAGCGCGAGGGCCTCGAAACCTCTGTGCCTTTCGCTGGGAGGTTTCGAGGCTCGCTCCGCTCGCACCTCAACCAGCGAGGGCGGTAGGCGCTACAGGCGGCGGAGGTACTCCGGCACCAGGGCGACGGCGACGAACCCGAGTCGCTCGTTGATGCCGATCATCTGGGCGTTCACCTCGGCGTTCTGGGTCGTCACCTCGGTGATGTCGGGACGCTCGGACTGGAGGCGGCGCAGGTTGGCGACCTTGACCGCAGCGCCGAGCCGGTGCCCGCGATGGTCGCGGTGCACGAGCGTCGCCCACTGGACGCCACGGGTCCCCGACGGGCGCAGCAGCAGGTCGCTGTGCGCGACGGTCTGCCCGTCCTTGACCGCGAGGCTGCGCAGCACCTTCCGGCCGACCTTGCGGTCGCGCGCCACCTCGTGCCGGAAGGCCTCCGGCGTGAAGGACTCCTCCTCGAAGTCCAGGTCCCCGGTCGGGGCGTCGACCGCCAGCTGGTTGAGGAGGTAGCAGTAGGACTCCACCAGCTCGTCGGGCAGGTCGTCGACGAACGAGTGCACCTCGTAGCCCTCTGCGTGCGCGGCCACCTCGGCCTCGATCTCGTCGAGCAGCGCGTCGGCGACGGGGAGCGGCAGCTCCCGGACCACCTCCAGGTTGGCCGGCGCGAAACCGTGGGTCGCGGCGAAGCGGGCGGCGGGGGCGTCGTCCCGCTCCTCGAAGCGGTAGGACGCCCCGCTCATCACCTGCGTGCGGCCCAGCGCGCGGACGTGCTCGACCAACGCCTCGAGGAGCTCGCCGCCGATGCCGCGGCCCCGGAGCTCGGGCTCGACGGCCGGGTAGACGAACGCCTTGTCGAGGTTGTCCTCCAGCGAGAGCCAGACGATGCCACCGCCGACCATCTCGTCGCCGTCGAAGATCCCGAGCGCGTCGACCCGCTGGCCCGGGGAGGGTTCGCGCAGGGCGATGGACTGCTCCTCGTAGGACTGGAAGGTGTTCCAGGGCCGGCCGTCCTCCATCTCGGCGCGCCAGCCGATCTCGTGGAAGCGCCGGAGCAGCGCGTCGTCGTGGACGTCGATCTGACGGGTCTGCATCACGCCTCCAGGGCTACGGGCGAAGGACGGGCTGACGGCGACGACCTCGAAGCCGAGCCGCTCGTTGATCGAGACCATGAACGCGTTGGTCTCGGCGTTCTCGGTCTGGATGACCGTGACGTCCGGGCGCGCCTGCTGGAGGGCGCGGAGGTTGGCCACCTTGACGGCGGCACCGAGCCGGTGGCCACGGTGGTCGCGACGCGACCAGCGTGCCCCACTGGTGGGCCATCGTCCCACCTCCCGGGTGGACGGCCAGGTCGGACTGCGCCACGGCCTCCCCGTCCCGGAGGGCGAGCGAGTAGAAGACCGTCCGGCCGATGCCGTCGGCTCTGGCGCCATGTTCTCCTTCGCCACGTCCGGGGTCAGCGCCGCCTCCTCGAAGCTCGAGGTCGCCGTGCGGAGCGTCGACGACGAGCTGGTTGAGCAGGTGGCAGTACGACGGGAGGAGCTGCGTCCGGAACGGAGTCGACGAACGTCTCGACGGTGTAGCCCTCGCGCCTGCTCCGACCCCTCCGCCTCGACGTCGTCGAGCAGCGTCGGGGTCGACCGGCAGGTCCAGGTTGCGGGTGATCTCGGTGTTCGCGATCCGGAAGCCCAGCCCCCGCGCGAACAGCACGGCAGGGGCGTCATCGGACTCGGGACCGGCGTACGACGCGCTGGAGAGGACCTCGGTGCGGCCCTCCTGGCGCACCTGCTCCAGCAGCTCGTTGACCAGCGCGGTCCCGGCCCCCCGGCGCCGGCAGGGCGGGTCGACCATCGCGAACACCCACCCCTTGTCCGTGTTGTCGAGCAAGCCCAGGGTCAGCACGCCGGCTGCGACCAGCGTGTCGCCGTCGTAGGCACAGAGCCCGCGCATCAGCCGCTCCCGGTTGGGCTCGCGGATCGCGGCGGTCAGCTCGTCGTAGGTCCAGTGGGCGTTCCACGGGCGGCCGTCGTCCATCTCGGCACGCCACGACACGTCGTAGAACGCACGCATCTCCTCGTCGTCGAACGGGTCCAGGGGCCGTATCTGCATGGCCAGGAACCTAGGGGTCGGGACGGACATCCGTCACCTGCTTTACTCACCTGCGTGCTCCACGTCCAGCTGCGCGTACCGGCCTCCCTCACCGAGCAGGTCGTCGAGCTGTTGTGCGCCGACGACACGGTGACGAACGTGGCGGTGTTCTCCGACGGCTACGCCAAGCCCCCGGGGTCGCTGGTGATCGCCGACGTGGCCCGTGAGGGCGCCAACCCGGTGGTGGCCGCGCTGCGGGCGCTCGACCTGCACCACCGCGGCTCGATCATGATCTCCGAGCCCGGGACGATCTTCTCCGACGCGGCCGACGAGGCCGAGCGGGCGGCGCCGGGGATCCCCGACGACGGGATCGTCTGGGACGTGGTCGAGAACCGGGTGCGCACCGAGAGCGTGCTGTCGTTCGCCTACGTCAGCTTCCTGACCCTCGCCACGTTGATCGCCGGCGCGGGCCGGCTGCTCGACCAGCCGATCCTCATCATCGGCGCCATGGTCGTCGGGCCGGAGTTCTCCCCCGTCGCGGCCATCTGCCTCGCGCTGGCCCGGCCCCGACCGGCGATCCTGCCCCGGGCGCTGAGCACCCTGTTCGGCGGCTTCGCGATCGCGATCGCGCTCTCGGTGCCGCTGTGGGTGCTCGCCCACGCCGTCGGCCTGGCCACGAGGGCGGAGGCCGCGACGGGTCCGCAGACGGACTTCATCGTGCAGCCCGACGTGTGGTCGTTCGTGATCGCGTTGCTGGCCGGCATCGCCGGGGTGCTCGCGCTGACCACCTCGAAGTCCGGTCCCCTGGTCGGCGTGTTCATCTCCGTCACCACGGTTCCGGCGGTCGGCACCCTGGCGCTGTGCATCGGCGTCGGGGTCTGGTCGGAGATCCCGGGCGCGCTGCTGCAGCTCGGCCTGAACCTGCTCGGCATGGTGATCGCCGGCACCGTCACGCTGCTCGTGCAGCGCGCCGTCTGGTCGCGCGTCGAGGGCTCGTCGCGGCACGCCGGGGTGGGCAGGTGACCACGGCCCGCGTCGTCCCGGTCACCACCGAGATGGACGGCGACGAGCTCGACGCCGAGGACGCCTGGCACCTGTCGCGGCGGATCGGCGTGCGCCGGCTGCTGGTCGACTCGTTCGTGCGGTTCCGGTACGCCGACGGGTTCAGCCACAGCCGCGCCCTGGCGCTGCAGGTCGCCCTGTCCGTCGTACCGTTCCTGCTCGCGCTGTCGGGGCTGGCGGCCGACATCGACCACGAGAAGCCCGCCCGCGTCCTGGCTCGCACCATCGAGCAGCTGTCGCCCGGCGGCGGCTCCCGCGACGCCCTCGCGTCCGCGGTCACCAGCGGTCAGACCGGTGACCGGGCGGGCGAGATCGCCCTGGTCGTCGGGCTGTTCTTCTCCTTCCTCTCGATGACCACCGCGATGGCCCAGATCGAGCGGGGCACCAACCGGATCTACGGGATCCGGCGCGACCGCAAGGCGGTCGAGAAGTACGGCCGCGCCGTCGTGCTCACGGCGGTGCTGGCCGTCCCGGTGGCGGCCGGGTTCCTGCTGCTGGTCGCCGGCGACTCGTTCGCCGACGCGATGCGGGCGACCTACGGCTGGTCCGAGGGCACGGCCGACGTCTGGAACTGGGTGCGCTGGCCGGTGGGCGTCGCCCTGATGGTGTTCGCGATCGCGGTGCTGCTCGACCACGCCCCCCGTCGGCGTCAGCCGGCGCTGTCCTGGCTCGCCCTCGGCGCCGGCATCTCGGTCCTGCTGGCGATGGCGGCGACGGGGCTGCTGGCGGCCTACGTCCACCTCAGCGGGTCGTTCGGCGCGATCTACGGCCCGCTCGGCGGCGTCTTCGCGCTGCTGCTCTGGTCGCTGCTCAGCTCGATCGCGCTGTTCGCCGGCGCGGCCGTGTGCGCCCAGCTGGAGTTCCTGCGGGCCGGCCAGCAGGACCCGGTCCTCGACGACCCGGGCCGGCCGCCGAGCCGGGTGGTGCAGGATTGAGCCGGTGAGAACGCTCGAGCTCCTGCACTGGAACGACCTGCACGGCCGCTACGACGCGCTGGCCCGGCTCAGCGCTCGGGCCCGCGCAGATCCGCGAGGCCGCCGACCACCCGGTGCTGCTCCTCGACGGCGGCGACGTGGAGGAGACCTCGGTGCGGCTGTCCGCGTTGACCTACGGCGTCGCCGGCTGGCGGCATGCTCGGCGCGGCCGGGGTGGACGCGGCCGTCGTCGGCAACGGCGGCCTGCTGCGCTACGGACCCACGGTGCTCCCCCGCTACGCGGAGGCGCTCGGGTCCCCGCCGCTCGTCTGCGACCTCGAGCGCGACGGCGAGACGCCGGCCGGCGCGGCGCCCTCGACGCTGATCGAGCGGCGACGGCCTGCGGGTGGGCGTCATCGGGGCGACCGACTACTACGCGCAGTACGACGACCTGGGCCTCACCGAGCGCGGCCGCGTCACCGCCGTACGACGGGAGGCGGAGGCGTTGCGCCGCGACGGCGCGGACGTCGTCGTGCTGCTCAGCCACGCCGGCCTCAACCAGGACCGGGGCGTCAGCTGGGCCCTGCGCGGACTGGTCGACGTGATCGTCGGCGGGCACACCCACCACCTGCTGGCGCACCGGCGACCGCACCGAGGGGCTGCCGATCGCCCAGGCCGGCTGGCGCGGCGAGCACCTCGGCCGGATCCGCATCGAGGTCGGCGACGACGGCGTCCGGGTGGTGGACCTGACGGTCGAGGAGGTCGGCGAGGACGCCCCCGCTGACCCGGCCGTCGTCGCCGAGCACGCCGCCTGCGAGCGCGACCTGGAGACCTGGCTGGCCGAGCACGTCGGACACCTCGACGAGCCCGCCCCGGTCGCCCAGCCCGAGAACCCGGCGGCCCTGCTGCTCCTGGAGGCGCTGCTCGCACCGGGCGCCGGCCGACCTCGGCGTGCTGATGTCCGTGCACGTGCAGGAGGGCCTGCCCGCCGGCCCGGTCACCCGCGGTCACGTCTGGGAGGCGACCAGCTCCCCGGGCAACCTCGCGACCGCCACGCTCACCGGCGCCGAGGTCCGGCGGATGATCGCCCGCGGACGGTCCGAGGAGTTCCGGACCCACACCTCGCGCGGCTCCCGCGGGCGCCCGTTCGGGGCGCTCCAGGTGATCGGCGCCGAGGTCGACGGCGACCGCGTCCTGGTCGGCGGCGAGCCGCTCGACGACGACGCGGACCTACCGGGTCACCGGGTCGGACCTGGAGTTCTCGACCTACGGGCTGCTCGTGGACACCCGCCCCGACAGCTACGAGACCCGGCTGCCCGAGATCCTCCCCGAGCTCCTCGAGTCCTACCTCCGCTCCCGTTGAGCCGGGCGGTCGTTCACCGGTCGACCGGCCGAGGCGTCGAGCCGAGGCTGGTTCCGCGCCCGTGCCGTCGAACGAGGCCCGGCTCGAGGCGTGAACCAACCCCGGCTCAACGCGAGCTTCTTCTGGAACTCGCCGAGCCGCTGGACGGGACGGAAGCCCATCGCGTCGTTGACGCCGATCATGTGCGCGTTGACCTCGGCGTTGTAGGTGAACACCCGGAGCCGGCCGGACTCGGCGGCCTGGAAGCGCCGCAGGTTGTGCACCTTGGTGGCCATGCCGAGGCGGTGGCCGCGGTGCTCGGGGCGCACGAGGGTGCCCCACTGGTAGACGTGCTCCGGGTCGTACGTCGGGACGACGAGCTCGGAGTAGGCCACGACGGCACCGTCCGGGGCGATCGCGACGGTGGTGTACTTCGTCCGGCCCGAGGCCTCGAACACCTTCTCGTCGGCCCGGATGCGCGTCGCGTCGAACACCTCCGGCTCGAAGTCGAGGTCGCCCATCGGGGCCTCGGAGATCAGCGAGCCGACGAGGTCGCCGAACGCGTCGATGATGTCCTCGGGCACCGGCCCGACGAAGTGCCGCAGCGTGTAGTCCCGGTGCCGCGGCGCGGCCTCGTCGGCCAGCCGGGCGAGCCGCGCGTCGTCGACGGGCAGGTCCAGGACCCGCTTGACGTCGCCGAGCGAGAACACGAAGCCGTGCCGGGTGAGGAAGTCCGCGTTGGGGGTGCCCACGCCGTCGGCGGGTGCGTCGTAGGCCCACGACGGCGTCCGCGTTGAGGGTGCTGCGCCCCTGCGCGACCGCCACCGCGGTCAGGTGCTCGAGCAGCGCCGTGGCGTAGCCGCGTCCCCGGTGGTCGGGGTGCGTGGCGACCTCGACCCGGGCGATGTGCAGGTTGTCCATCTGCGGCAGCTCGACGAACCCGGTGCCGACGCAGGCGCCGTCGACGTACACGCCGAAGGGCTCCATCCGCTCGCCGGCCTTGTCGCCGAGGAACTCGGCGCGCATCTCCTCCAGCATCCACGGCGACGGGTAGTCCTGGCCGTGCACGTGGGCCGCGTGGAAGGCCGCGTGCCAGTCGGCCATCGCCGCCGGGTCGGACGGCGTCGAGGGGGCGGATCTCCATGCGTCAGACGTCCTTCTGCATCTCCACGCAGCGCTCGACCTCGCGGTAGCCCAGCGCGTCGTTCACCGCGTTCATCGGTGCGTTCACGCCGGCGTTGCCGGTCAGCAGGAGCCGGCAGTCGGGGTAGAGCGCCCGGACCTGACGGTGGTTGGCGAGCTTGACGGCCAGGCCGAGGTGGTGGCCGCGGTGGTGCCG
Source organism: uncultured Actinomycetota bacterium (assembly GCA_963778095.1). Classification (GTDB taxonomy): domain Bacteria; phylum Actinomycetota; class Actinomycetes; order Propionibacteriales; family Nocardioidaceae; genus Nocardioides_B. The sequence goes on from CAVZTB010000013.1 coordinate 71,119, forward strand.
GTCGACCAGGGTGCCGCTCTGGAAGCCGCGGACGGTGACCCGCTCGTTGATCATCAGCTCGGTCATCGCCACCATCCTGCCCGTCGGGCGAGAGGCCGGCGGCGGCGAGCACGTGGCGGCCGGTGCGCACGTTGCGGGCCTCCATGCTGCTCGACCCGGGTGCGGTCCCACTTCTCGGGCTCGATCTCCATGTCCCCGATCGGCGCCTCGTCGAAGAACGCCTCGTTGAGCGCGCAGTAGTCGTCGACGAGCTCGTCGGGGACGTGGTCGACCCAGGTCACGACCCGGTAGTCGCCCTGCCGCGTGGCGGCCCGCTCCTCCAGCGCGTCCCACGACGGCTCGGTCTCGACGAGGTCGACGATCTTCATGCCGTCCTCGATGCCCGCGACGTAGCCCATCGCCTGCGCGAACAGCAGGCCCGGCCGAGTCGGTCGCGGGCGGCGCGTAGGCCTCGGTGATCAGCAGCCGGCGACCGTTGTCCCGCGCCGCGTCGACGCACGCCGCGTCGAGCGCACGGCCCACGCCGCGGCGCTGGTGGGCGGGGTCGACGTAGACCAGGGAGTAGGCCGAGTGCAGGTTGTCCAGGAGGTTCAGGTCGGTGCGGGCGGCACCCACCATCGCGTTGCCGTCGAAGGCGCCGAGCATCACGAAGCGCACGTCGTCGCGGCCGCCCTGGTAGGTCAGCCAGGCGGTCTCCCACGGCGGGTAGAAGTCGTAGGGACGGCTGGCCGCCTCGGCGTCCTTGCCGATCTCCCAGTGCCGATGGACCAGCGCCTCGTCGGCCTGGTCGATCTCTCGGATGTCCACGGCGAAAGCCTAGGGACGCGTGGGGCGTCCCGCACCCGAATTGGTCAGCCGGTCAGGACAGGCTGAGCTGCGGTGCGTACGACGTCCGCCAGCCGGTCCGCCACGACGCGCGCGTGCTCCGCCGTACCGGCCTCGACCATCACCCGCACGAGGGCCTCGGTGCCGGAGGGCCGCAGCAGCACCCGGCCACCGTCGCCGAGCTCGAACTCGGCCTCGGCCACCGCTGCCGCGAGGACCGCGTCCTCGTCGGCGCGGGCCTTGTCGACGCCGCCGACGTTGACGAGCACCTGGGGCAGCCGGGTCATCACGCCGGCCAGGTCGGCCAGCGACCGGCCGCGGTCGGCCATCCGGGCCAGCACGTGCAGCGCGGTCAGGATCCCGTCGCCGGTGGTCGCGTGGCCGCTCATGATCACGTGGCCGGACTGCTCGCCGCCGAGGGTGTAGCCGAAGGCCTTCATCGCCTCCAGCACGTAGCGGTCGCCGACCTTGGTCTGGCGCACGCCGACGCCCTCGGCCTTCATCGCCTGCACGAAGCCGAGGTTGCTCATGACGGTGGCCACGACGGTGTCGGCCTTGAGGGTGCCGGCGTCGCGCATCGCCAGGGCGAGGACGGCGAGGATCTGGTCGCCGTCCACGACGTTGCCCTCGTGGTCGACGGCCAGGCACCGGTCGGCGTCGCCGTCGAGCGCGAAGCCCACGTCGGCGCCGTGCTCGAGCACGGCGCGCCGGAGCACGTCGAGGTGGGTGCTGCCGCACCCGTCGTTGATGTTGAGGCCGTCGGGCTCGGCGCAGATCGCCACGACCTCGGCCCCGGCCTCGCGCAGCGCGAGCGGGCCGGCGACGGAGGCGGCGCCGTGGGCGCAGTCCAGCACGACCTTGAGGCCGGCCAGCGGGGTGCGCAGCGTCGAGACGAGGTGCGCGGCGTAGTCGGTGACCGCCGCGTCGTAGGTGGAGACCCGGCCGACCGCGGCACCCGTCGGCCGCTGCCAGGGCTCCCGGAGGCGCTTCTCGATGGCGGCCTCGACGGCGTCGTCGAGCTTCACGCCGCCCCGGGCGAGGAACTTGATGCCGTTGTCGGGCATCGGGTTGTGGCTCGCGGAGAGCACGACCCCCAGGTCGGCGCCGAGGGACTCGGTCAGGAACGCGACACCGGGCGTGGGCAGCACGCCCAGGAGCAGCACGTCCACCCCGGCCGAGAGCAGGCCGGCGACGACGGCGGCCTCGAGGAACTGGCCGGAGATCCGGGTGTCGCGGCCGACCACGGCAAGAGGCCGGTGTCCAGAGAAGACACCGGCCTCGCCGAGGACGTGCGCGGCGGCGACGGACAGGTCGAGCGTGAGCTCGGCGGTGAGCTCGGTGTTCGCGAGACCCCGGACCCCGTCCGTGCCGAAGAGCCGACCCATCAGGGACGGATCAGCGCTTGCTGTACTGCGGAGCCTTGCGGGCCTTCTTGAGACCCGCCTTCTTGCGCTCGATGACGCGGGCGTCACGCGTGAGCAGCCCGGCCTTCTTGAGCGACGGGCGGTTGGCCTCGACGTCGATCGCGTTGAGGCACCGGGCCACGCCGAGGCGCAGCGCGCCGGCCTGGCCGGTGATGCCGCCGCCGTGGATGCGGGCGATGACGTCGAAGCGGCCCTCCAGCTGGAGGTTCGCGAACGGCTCGTTCACGACCTGCTGGTGCAGCTTGTTCGGGAAGTAGGAGTCCAGGTCGCGACCGTTGACGGTCCACTTGCCGGTGCCGGGGACGATGCGCACGCGGGCGACGGCCTCCTTGCGGCGGCCGGTGGCCGCGGCGGGAGCGATGGTCGCCGGACGCTCGGGCGCGTCGGCGGACGCCGCGCTCTCGGAGCTGTAGGCGACGCCCTGCTCGTTGGCCTCGTAGGTCTCCTCGACCTCGGTGCCTTCGGTGGTGTCAGTCACGGGTTTCCTCGCTGCTTCGTCGTGCTCGTCTGGTTGCAGGGTGGTGCGGAGTTACTGGGAGATCTGCTTGATCTCGAAGGGCTGGGCCTTCTGGGCCGAGTGCGGGTGCTCCGGGCCGGCGTACACCTTCAGCTTCTTGATGAGCTGACGGGAGAGCTTGTTCTTGGGCAGCATGCCCCAGACGGCCTTCTCGACGGCGCGGCGCGGGTCCTTCTCGAGGAGCTCGCCGAAGGGGGTCTGCGAGAGACCGCCCGGGTAGCCGGAGTGGCGGTAGGCCATCTTGCTCGTCGCCTTGTCGCCGGACAGGGAGACCTTGCCCGCGTTGATGATGATGACGAAGTCGCCCCCGTCCATGTGCGGGGCGTACGTCGACTTGTGCTTGCCGCGCAGCAGCGTCGCGACCTGGACCGCGAGCCGGCCGAGCCGGACGTCGGTCGCGTCGATGACGTGCCACTCGCGCTGGATGTCAGCGGGCTTCGGGCTGTACGTACGCACGTTGCTAACTCTCTCGGGTTGCTGATCAGGAGAACGGGAAGCTGAAGGTGGTTCGCTGGGGCAAACCGGGCAGGCCGCACGAAGGCAGCCGCGACCGACAAGATTACCGCCGCGGCGCCGCCCGGGTCAAAACGAGCCCGGGTTTCGCTCCCGCCAGGGTTACGGGCATAGGTTGGCGGGGTATCCGAGACGCACCGAACCACCTGCTGAACCCTAACTCCCCCGCCGCGCGCCACCCGCGTCCCCGGCCGGGCATCACGAGCGAGGAGCCGACGTGACCGAGAGCACGGCCACTGCTTCCAGCACCACCGACGACACCGGCGCCTCGACGGGCGAGACCCTCACCGTCCGCGACAACCGCACCGGTCAGACCTACGACGTCCCGATCCTCGACGGCACCATCAAGGCCGCCGACATCGGGAAGATCCGCACCGGGGACGACGAGCCGGGCCTGGCGGTCTACGACCCGGGCTTCGTGAACACCGCGTCCTGCCGCAGCTCGGTCACCTACATCGACGGCGACAAGGGCATCCTGGAGTACCGCGGCTACCCGATCGAGCAGCTGGCGGAGAAGTCGAACTTCCTCGAGGTCTCCTACCTGCTGATCCACGGCGAGCTGCCCACCAAGGAGCAGTACGAGTCGTGGGTGCACGAGATCACCTACCACACGTTCGTGCACGAGAACGTCCGCGACTTCATGGAGGGCTTCCGCTACGACGCCCACCCGATGGGCATGCTGCTGGCCTCCGTGGGCGCGCTGTCGACGTTCTACCCGGAGTCGCGCAACATCTCCGACGCGGACAACCGGCACATGCAGATCGTCCGGCTGATCGCGAAGATGCCGACGCTCGGCGCCTGGTCGTTCCGGCACGCGCAGGGCAAGCCCTACGTCTACCCGGACAACGAGCTGTCCTACACGGCGAACTTCCTCGCGATGCTCTTCCGGATGAGCGAGAGCAAGTTCGAGGCCGACGAGCGGCTGGTCAAGGCGCTCGACGTGCTGTTCATCCTGCACGCCGACCACGAGCAGAACTGCTCCACCAACGCGGTCCGCTCCGTCGGGTCGAGCCAGGTGGACCCCTACTCCGCGACGGCCGCCGGCATCGCCGCGCTCTACGGCCCGCTGCACGGCGGCGCCAACGAGGCCGTGCTGCGGATGCTGCGCCGCATCGGCTCGGTGGACAAGATCCCCGAGTTCATCGAGGGCGTGAAGAACGGCAAGGAGCGCCTGATGGGCTTCGGGCACCGGGTCTACAAGAACTTCGACCCGCGCGCGCAGATCATCAAGAAGGCCTGCGACGACGTCTTCGAGGTCACCGGGGTCAACCCGCTCCTGCAGATCGCCAAGGAGCTGGAGAAGATCGCGCTCGAGGACGAGTACTTCGTCTCGCGCAAGCTCTACCCCAACGTCGACTTCTACAGCGGCCTGATCTACGAGGCGCTGCAGTTCCCGCCGGAGATGTTCACCGTGCTGTTCGCGATCGGCCGCACCCCGGGCTGGCTGGCCCAGTGGCACGAGCTCGTGCAGGACAAGGAGCAGAAGATCGCGCGCCCCAAGCAGATCTACACCGGCGACCGGACGCTCGACTTCGTGCCGGCGTCCGAGCGCTGGAAGTGACCTCCGCTCGATGAGCACCCCGAACAGCCCCGGTCGTACGTCGACCGGGGCTGTCGTGTTCGACCTCGGCAACGTGCTGATCCGGTGGGACCCGCACCCGGCCGTCGCGCGCGGCGTCGGCGACGACGAGGCGACCCGGTTCCTGGCCGCCGACGACTTCGACTTCCTGGCCTGGAACCACGAGCTGGACGCCGGCCGGCGCTGGGCCGACGCCGCCGCGGCCGTCGAGGGCAGCCACCCGCACTGGTCGCGCCACGTGGCCTCCTACGGCGAGCACTTCGACCTCAGCATCACCACGCCGATCGAGACCAACGTCGCGGTGCTGCGCGACCTGCACGCGGCCGGCGTGCCCCTCTTCGCGCTGACCAACTGGTCCGACGAGCTGTTCCCGCGGGCGCTCGCCCGCTACGACTTCCTCGGGCTGTTCGAGGACATCGTGGTCTCGGGGGCCGAGGGGCTGGCCAAGCCGGACCCGGCGATCTTCGAGCGGCTCCGCGTGCGGGTCGGCCGGCCACTCGAGGAGTGCGTGTTCGTCGACGACTCCGCCGCCAACGTCGCCGCGGCCGCCACGGCCGGGCTCGACGCGATCCGGTTCACCGACGACGTGCCGCTGCGTCCTCAGCTGCGGGCGCGCGGCCTGCCGGTCTGACGCAGCCGACGCCGCTCCCGCTCCTCGCCGGCGGCGGCCCGCTCGACCTCGAGCAGGGAGACGCCCTCGCGCTCGGCCTCGAACGCCGCCTTGCCGCCGCGGATCCCGAACAGCCGCTTGGTCCAGAGCAGGTAGACGACCGCGAACACGTTGAGCGCGAACGCGACGAGGCGAAGCCAGGTGACCTGCTCCACGAGCTCGTAGACCTCGAGCGGGATGAACACCGAGGTGCCGACCACCGCGACGTACTCGCCCCAGCGCTTCATCATCCACAGACCGACGGCCTCGACGAGCTCGAGCACGCCGTACGCCAGCACCCCGGCGGCGACCATCAGCAGGGTGGAGTGCTGGGCGTTCAGGGCCTTCTCGATCAGCCTCACCGGACCCGCGGACTCCAGGTCGATGCCGAGGCGGTCGGTGAGCGGCCGCAGCAGCGGGAGGTACTCGTCGAACACCTGGCGCAGCGAGTTGCGCGAGCCGTTGAAGGCCCAGATGCCGTAGGCGAGCAGCACGAGGAGCACGCCGCGCAGACCGCGCTCGACCGCCAGCACCCGCAGGATCGCGGCGTCCCGCAGCGCCCGGCCGCGGAGCACCACCGGAGCCTGGTCGGCGGGGCCGGAGCCCCGCGCCTCCCCCACCACGAACGTGCCGCAGCGCAGGCACCGCCAGGCCGTGCCCTGGACCGTCTCCACGGACAGCCGCTCGGCGAGTCCCGGCTCGAGGGGCCGGTAGGTGGCGTGCCCGTGCCAGCCGCACGACCGCAGCTCCCAGTCGAAGTGCTGCAGGGGTCGGACCACGTGCGAAGCGTACGTCCGGTCTGGACGACGGCCCGGCGGACGTATCACCGGGAGGTCCCGCGGCTCCTGTGCTGCATGACACCTCACCCGCTCGCCACGTGGACCCAGATGACCATCTCCCCGCAGCGGGAGGTCGCCCGCCGTCGTCGTCGCCGGATCGTCGCGCACCTGCTCGCCAGCTCGCTGATCGGCGGGACCGAGACCACGAACGGCCCGCGCATCCCCGAGCAGCGGCGCGCCTAGGACACGCCCTAGCGGGCGCGGGTGACCCGTCCCTCGTCCCAGACCGGGCCGTCGGACTCGTAGACCGAGCCGTCGGCGCCGTACACCAGGTAGCGGTCGAAGCCGCGCGCGAACCAGCGGTCGTGGGTGACCGCGAGCACGGTGCCGTCGAACGCCTCCAGCCCGTCCTCCAGCGCCTCGGCCGACTCGACGTCGAGGTTGTCGGTGGGCTCGTCGAGCAGCAGCAGCGTGGCACCCGACAGCTCGAGCAGCAGGATCTGGAACCGGGCCTGCTGGCCGCCGGACAGCGACTCGAACTTCTGCTCCGAGGCGTGCGCCAGCTCGTAGCGGTCCAGCGCCCGGGCCGCGGGCTCGCGCGGCATGCCGTCGCGGTGGTCGTCGCCGCGGTGCAGGATCTCCAGCAGCGTGCGGCCGACCAGCTCGGGGTGCTCGTGGGTCTGCACGAACCAGCCGGGCCGGACCCGCGCGCCGAGCCGGGCCTTGCCGGTGTGCGGCGACCGGCTTGACCGGCACCTCGGAGACCGGCCGGTGCTCGACGTCGGGGTCGCTGCCCCCGGCCGCGAGCAGCCGCAGGAAGTGCGACTTGCCCGACCCGTTGGAGCCGAGCACGGCCACCCGCTCGCCGTACCAGACCTCGAGGTCGAACGGCTTCATCAGGCCGGTCAGCTCGAGGCCCTCGCAGACCACCGCCCGCTTGCCGGTGCGACCGCCCTTGAGGCGCATCTTCACCGACTGCTCGCGCGGCTGCGCGGTGGGCGGCCCGGCCTCCTCGAACTTGCGGAGCCGGGTCTGGGCGGCCTTGTACTGCGAGGCGAGGCCGTCGTTGTACTCCGCCTTGATCTTGTAGCGCAGCACCAGCGCCTTGAGCTTCGCGTGCTCCTCGTCCCAGCGCCGGCGCATCTCCTCGAAGCGCGCGAAGCGGTCCCGGCGGGCGTCGTGGTACGTCGCGAAGCCACCCGGGTGCGTCCACACGGTGTTGCCGGCGGCGCCGAGCTCGACGGTCACGACCCGCGTCGCGGTGTTGTTGAGCAGCTCGCGGTCGTGGCTGATGAACAGGATCGTCTTCTTGCGACTCGTTGATCCGCTCCTCGAGCCAGAGCTTGCCCGGCACGTCGAGGAAGTTGTCCGGCTCGTCGAGCAGCAGCACCTCGTCCGGTCCGCGCAGCAGGAACTCGAGCACGAGCCGCTTCTGCTCGCCGCCGGACAGGGTGGTGAGGTCGCGGTACTTCGCGCGGTCGTAGGGCACGCCGAGCGCGGCGATCGTGCACACGTCCCAGACGACCTCGGTGTCGTAGCCGCCGGCGTCCGCCCACTCCGCGAGCGCCGTGGCGTAGCGCATCTGGGTCTTCTCGTCGTCGGTGTCCATCAGCGCCAGCTCGCAGGCCTCGACGTGCGCCGCCGCCTCCCGCACCCGCTGCGGGGACACCGACAGCAGCAGGTCGGCCACCGACGTCGAGCCCGCGCCGACCATCTGGCGCATCACGCCCAGCCCGCCGGTGCGGGTCACCGCTCCGGCGTGCGCGACCAGGTCGCCGGTGACGATCCGCAGCAGCGTCGTCTTGCCGGCGCCGTTGGCGCCGACCAGGGCGACCTTGGCGCCCTCCCCGACCCGGAACGACACGTCGTCGAGCAGCACCCGGCCGTCCGGCAGCTCGTAGCGCACTCCGGCGACGTCCACGTGTCCCACGGGCGCCAGTGTCCCCGACCCGCGCCCCCGACGCGAACCGATAAACCAGCGCCCGCCCCCCAGCTCGCTGGTTGAGCCGGGCCCCACGTTGGTTGAGCCGGGCGGAGCGCTAGCGGAGCCCGTGTCGAAACCATGGTGCCGCGACTGCGGAGGTTTCGAGGCCCTCGCGCTGCGCGCTCGGGCACCTCAACCAACGAACTGGCGCCCCCACGCTGGTTGAGGTGCGAGCGGAGCGAGCCTCGAAACCACCCGCACCGACGCGCCGTGGTTTCGACAAGCTCAACCAACGAAGGGCACCTCAACCAGCGCAGCCGGGCGTAGGCTCCGCGCATGGACAGCGGCGAGGGGCGGACCGGCACGACGTACCTGCTGGTCGACGGGGAGAACATCGACGCGACCCTCGGCACGTCCATCCTCGGGCGTCGCCCGAAGCCGGAGGAGCGCCCGCGCTGGGACCGGCTGCTGCAGTTCGCCCGGGACCGCTTCGAGCAGGACGCCGTCGGGCTGTTCTTCCTGGCGGCCAACAGCGAGCTGCCGATGTCGTTCGTGCAGGCGCTGCTGTCGATGGGCTACCGCCCGGTCCCGCTGTCGGGAGGCCCGCACGAGAAGGTCGTCGACATCGCCATCCAGCGCACCCTGGAGGCGCTGACCGACCGCGACCGACGACGTGCTGCTGGTCAGCAACGACGGCGACTTCGTCGAGGGCGTCGAGAGCCTGCTCGACGGCCGCCGCCGGGTCGGGGTCGTCGGCTTCACCGAGTTCCGCAACCACGAGTTCCAGGCGCTGGTCGGGCGCGGGCTCGAGCTGGTCGACCTGGAGTACGACGTCGAGGCGTTCACCACGCGGCTGCCCCGGGTCCGGATCATCCCGATCGACGAGTTCGACCCGCTCGAGTTCCTCTGAGTCACCGTACGGCGGAGCGGCCGGCCTCCAGCCGCGCCACCGGCACCCGGAACGGCGAGCAGGAGACGTAGTCGAGGCCGACCTCGTCGAAGAAGTGGATCGACGCCGGGTCGCCGCCGTGCTCGCCGCAGATGCCGAGGTGCAGGTCGGGACGCGTCGCCCGGCCGCGCTCGACCGCCGTGCGCACCAGCGCCCCCACGCCGTCGAGGTCCAGGGACTCGAACGGGGAGACCGGGAAGACCCCCTGCTCGAGGTACGTCGAGAAGAACGACGCCTCGACGTCGTCGCGGGAGAACCCCCACGTCATCTGGGTCAGGTCGTTGGTGCCGAAGGAGAAGAACTCCGCCGACTCCGGCGATCTCACCGGCCGTCAGCGCGGCACGCGGCAGCTCGATCATGGTGCCGACCAGGTGCGGGATCTCGAGGTCCTGCTCGCGCTGCACCTCCGCGGCCACCCGGTCGACCGTCAGCCGGACCAGGTCGAGCTCGCGGACGCTGGCGACCAGCGGGATCATGATCTCCGGGATGATGTCGCCGCCGGCCTTGAGCCGGGCCGCGGCCGCCTCCATGATCGCCCGGGTCTGCATGGCGAACAGCCCCGGGATCACCACGCCGAGCCGCACGCCGCGCAGGCCCAGCATCGGGTTCGCCTCGTGCAGCCGGCGCACGGCGTCGAGCAGCTTGCGCTCGCGCTTCTTGCGGTGGCCGTGCGTGTCGGCGAGCGCCATCGCCACCGACAGCTCGGTGAGGTCGGGCAGGAACTCGTGCAGCGGCGGGTCGATCAGCCGGACGGTGACGGGCAGACCGTCCATCGCCTCGAAGATGTCGGTGAAGTCCTGGCGCTGCATCGGCAGCAGCGCGGACAGCGCGGCCTCCTGGCCGGCCTCGTCGTCGGCGACGATGAGGTTCTCCACGAGCTGTCGACGCTCGCCGAGGAACATGTGCTCGGTGCGGCACAGCCCGATCCCCTGGGCGCCGAAGCGCCGGGCGCGGCCGGCGTCCTCGCCCGTGTCGGCGTTCGTGCGGACCCGGCAGCCGGCGCCGCTCGTCGGCGTGCCCCATCAGCCTGGCCACCGCGTCGACGACCGGGTCGTCGATCTCGTCGCCCTCGAACCAGCGGACCACCGCGGAGTCGGTCACGGGCACGGCGCCGAGGAAGACCTCGCCGGTGGTGCCGTCGATCGAGATCACGTCGCCCTCGCGGACGGTGGGCCCGCCGCGGACGGTGAACTCGCCCTGCCTGGTGTCCACGTCGAGCGACTCCGCGCCGCACACGCAGGTGCGCCCCATGCCGCGCGCCACCACCGCGGCGTGCGAGGTCTTGCCGCCCCGGCTGGTCAGGATGCCGCGGGCCACCATCATCCCGTGCAGGTCGTCGGGGCTGGTCTCCTTGCGGACCAGGATCACGTCCTCCCCGCGCTCGGACCACTCGACCGCGGTCGCCCAGTCGAAGACCGCCTTGCCGACCGCTGCACCGGGTGAGGCGTTCATGCCCTTGGCGATCAGCTCCCGCTCCGCCTTGGCGTCGAACCGCGGGAACATCAGCTGGGCGAGCTGCTCGCCGGTGACCCGTCGCAGGGCCTCGTCGAGGTCGATCAGGCCCTCGTCGGCCATGTGCACCGCGATCCGGAACGCCGCCTCCGGGGTCCGCTTCCCGACCCGGGTCTGCAGCATCCAGAGCTTGCCGTGCTCGATGGTGAACTCGATGTCGCACATGTCCTGGTAGTGGTGCTCGAGCGTCGCCATGATGCCGAGCAGCTCGTCGTGCGCGGCCTTGTCGATCGTCTCCAGGTCGGCGAGCGAGACGGTGTTGCGGATGCCGGCGACGACGTCCTCGCCCTGCGCGTTCTGCAGGTAGTCGCCGTACTCCCCCTGGTTGCCGGACGCCGGGTCACGGGTGAACGCCACCCCGGAGCCCGAGTCGTCGCCGCCGTTGCCGAACACCATCGACTGGATGTTGACCGCGGTGCCGAGGTCCTCGGGGATCCGCTCCTGGCGGCGGTAGAGCACCGCGCGCTCGGTGTTCCACGAGTCGAAGACCGCGCGGACGGCGAGGTCCATCTGCTCGCGCGGGTCCTGCGGGAAGTCCCGGCCGGTGCGGTCCGCGATGATCTTCTTGTACGTCGCGACGAGCCCGGTCAGGTCCTCGACGGTCAGGTCGACGTCGTCGGTGACACCGCGCGCCTTCTTCGCCGCGTCGAGCTCGTCGGCGAAGGCGCTCGCCTCGATGTCGAGCACGGTGCTGCCGAACATCTGGAGCAGCCGCCGGTAGGAGTCGTAGGCGAACCGCTCGTCGCCGTCCGTCATCGCGGCCAGCCCCTCGACCGACTCGTCGTTGAGCCCGACGTTGAGCACCGTCTCCATCATCCCGGGCATCGAGAACTTCGCGCCGGAGCGCACCGAGACCAGCAGCGGGCCGTCGGGCTGGCCGAGCCGCCGGCCCATCTCCTTCTCGAGCGCCTGCGAGGTGCTCGGTGACCTCCGCGGCCAGCGCCTCGGGCTCGCGGCCCTCCGCGAGGTAGGCCCGGCACGCGTCGGTGCTGATCGTGAACCCCGGTGGCACCGGCAGCCCCAGGTTCGCCATCTCGGCGAGGTTGGCCCCCTTGCCGCCGAGCAGGTCCTTCTGGTCCTTGTCGCCCTCGGAGAAGTCGTACACGAGCTTCGTCATGGGCCTGATCATGCCCCGCGGCTAGTCCTCCGTCACCCCTGCCCAGAGGTTGACGCCCGCCTCGACCGCGTTCTCGTCGATCGCGGCGAGCTCCTCGTCGGTCAGCGGCGGCCCGTCGAGCGCGTCGAGGTTGGTGTCGAGCTGCTCCACCGAGGACGCGCCGATCACCGCGGAGGTGACGCGCCGGTCGCGCAGCGCCCACTGGAGCGCCAGCTGGGCGAGCTTCTGGCCGCGGCCCACGGCGATCTCGTTGAGCCGGCGGACGTGCTTCAGCGTGGCCTCGTCGAGGTGGCCCTCCCCGATCGTGCTGCCCTCGCGGGCGGCGCGGGAGTCGGACGGCACGCCGTCGAGGTAGCGGTCGGTGAGCAGCCCCTGCGCGAGCGCGGTGAACACGATGCAGCCCATGCCCTGCTCCTCGAGCTCGTCGAGCAGGCCCTTCTCGATCCAGCGGTTGAGCATGGAGTACGACGGCTGGTGGATCAGCAGCGGCGTGCCCAGCTCGCGGGCGATCGTGGCCGCCTCCTTCGTCTTCGTCGCGGAGTACGACGAGATGCCGGCGTACAACGCGCGGCCGGAGCGGACCGCCGTGTCGAGGGCCAGCATGGTCTCCTCGACGGGCGTCTCGGCGTCGAAGCGGTGGCTGTAGAAGATGTCGACGTAGTCGACGCCGATCCGCGCCAGCGACTGGTCGAGGGAGGACAGGACGTACTTCCGCGACCCGCCGCCCTGGCCGTAGGGGCCCGGCCACATGTCGTAGCCGGCCTTGGTGGAGATCACCAGCTCGTCGCGCAGCCCGGCGAAGTCGGTGGCGAGGAAGCGCCCGAAGTTCTCCTCGGCGCGGCCGTAGGGCGGGCCGTAGTTGTTGGCCAGGTCGAAGTGCGTGACGCCGCGGTCGAAGGCGCGCCGCAGGATCGCCCGCTGGGTCTCCTCGGGACGGTCGGTGCCGAAGTTCTGCCAGAGCCCCAGCGACAGGGCGGGCAGCTTCAGCCCGCTGCGCCCCGTGTAGCGGTAGTCCATCGTGTCGTAGCGGTTCTCGGCCGGCTGGTAGTCGCTCATCCGACCATCGTTCCACTCAACGGCGCGGGTCGAGCGCCAGGCCCGAGTCGAGGCGCCAGGGCGGTCAGCTCCACGACGTCCGCGGCGAGCCGCTCGGGCTCCCCGGCGTACCCCCCGGCCGGCTCGCCGGTGGCCCGGTGGGCGAGCGCCTCGGCTCACGAGCGGTCGCCATCGCGCACCGAACACCTCGACCGCGTGCTGCCCGGCACCGTCCTTGGACGTCAGCCGGCCGGTCGCCAGGAGGTGGTGCAGGCGCGGCACGCCGAGCACGAACCAGGACACGACGTCCGGACGCGCCGCCTCCTCGCGGGAACCGCCGCAGCTGCGCCAGCCGGACCGCCCAGTAGTCGGTGAGGTTCCGGTAGGAGTGCTCCTGCAGCGCCTGCAGGTCCGTCCAGATGTCGACGTCCTGGAGCGCCGGGCCGCGGAGGTGCACGCCGTGCCAGGCGAGCTCGTGCCACGACACCGCCCCGACGTCGAAGTGGCCCTCGTCGCGCCAGTCGCCGGCGAGGATGCACGGCACGTCCGGGCAGTCGTACGACGGACGGGCCAGGTCGGCCCAGGTGACGTAGAACCCGTCGAACCGGGGCTCCGACGAACGTCTCGCCCACCCGCGCGTGCACGGCCTGGAGCACCTGCAGCTGCTCCGGCGTGGGGCGCCGCGTCGTCACGGCGGTGAAGTCGACGTCGCTCCGCCCGGCGTGCCACTCACCGAAGCCGAGCGAGCCGCGCAGGTAGAGACCCTCGACCAGGCCGGGGACCGCCTCGTCGACGAGCTCGAGGTACAGCCCGGTGACCTGCCTGACCTGCGGGGGCGGCCAGATGTCGTGCGGACGGTCGGAGCCGGCGGCGGGGTGCACGCCCCCACCCTGCCAAACCGGTCAGCCGAGCCGGGTCACCCGGTCTGCTCGCCGGCCCGGCGGACGGCGTCCGCGCACGGCGTCGCGCAGGGCACCGTGCTCGATCCCGAAGGCGCCGAGCGTGTCGAGCACCACGCGGTCACCGCCGCGCACCAGCCCGAGCAGCAGGTGCTCGGTGCCGATGTAGTTGTGCCGCAGCGCGATCGCCTCGCGCAGCGCCAGCTCCAGCGCCTTCTTCGACCCCCGCGCGAACTTCGGGAACCGCTTCGACGGCAGCGCGCCGCCCAGGTTGCGGTCGATCCGGCGGACCACCTCGTCGAGGTCGATGCCGATCGTCTGCAGGGCGGCCGCGTCGTCCGCGTCGAGCCCGTCGACGTACTGCAGGCGCAGCCGGTCGAGCTCGGCCCGGAGGTCGGCGGGCGGTGCGCCCAGGCCGGCCAGCACCCGGGTCGCCAGGCAGGCCTCGTCGGCCAGCAGGGCGGCCGAGCAGGTGCTCCGGACGCGTGTCGGCGGCGCGGGCGTCGCGGGCGACGACCGACGCCTGCTCCACGACCGCGCGGGCGGGCTTGGTGAACCTCTCGAACATGTCCGTCCCCTTCCTCAGCGACGGCCGTGCTTCTTGTGCACGGCCTGCCTGCTCACGCCGAGCACGTCGGCGATCTCCTGCCACGACCAGCCCAGCGCCCGCGCCCGGCGCACCTGGGTCTCCTCCAGGTGCTCGAGCAGCCGGCCCAGGGCGCGGACCGCCCGCAGCCCCGTGCGGGGGTCGGCGTCGGCGGCCTCGGTGGCGAGATCGGTCGTGCTGTCCATGGCTGTCAACTTACGTTGACAGCCGCCGATCTGTCAACCTTGGTTGACAGAGGACAGACTGGGCCGCATGCGATGGATCGTGTACGGCGCCGGCGCGGTCGGCGGAGTGCTGGGCGGGCTGCTCCACGAGGCCGGCGAGGACGTCGTGCTGGTGGCCCGCGGCGACGCACCTCGACGCCGTACGGCGCGACGGGCTGACCCTCGCCTCGCCGGAGGGCACCCGCACGATCGACGTGCCGCGCCGCCGCGGACGCGCGCGAGGCGGCCGAGGGGGCGGACGGGGCCACCGTGCTGCTCGCGGTCAAGAGCCACCAGACCCACGCGGCGATCGAGGACCTGACCGCCGTGCTGCCCGCCACGCACGCCGGTCGTCTCGGTGCAGAACGGCGTGGCCAACGAGCCGACGCTGCTGCGCTTCTTCGACGACGTGCAGGGCGTCTGCGTGATGATGCCGACCGGCCACCTCGAGCCCGGCGTGGTCGAGCAGCACTGCAGCCCGGTCCCCGGGATCCTCGACGTCGGCCGGTTCCCGGGCGGCACCGACGCCACCAGCGAGGCGGTCGCGGCCGCGTTCCGCCGGGCCGGCTTCGTCTCCGAGCCGCGCGCCGACGTGATGGCCTGGAAGCACCGCAAGCTGATGATGAACCTCGGCAACGCCGTCCAGGCCTGCTGCGCCCCCGGTCCGGACGCCGACACCCTGCGCGACCGCGCCACCGTCGAGGGCGAGGCCGCGCTGGCCGCGGCCGGGATCCCGGTCGTCGGCGTCGCGGAGGACCGCGCGCGCCGCGGCGACATCCTGCAGGTGGCGCCGGTCGCCGGGCGCGAGCGGTCGGGCGGCTCCTCGTGGCAGAGCCTGCGCCGCGGCACGGGCAGCATCGAGACCGACTACCTCAACGGCGAGGTGGTCCGGCTCGGCCGGGCGCACGGCGTGCCCACGCCGGTCAACGCCGCTGCTCCAGCGCACCGCCCGCCGGATGGCCGCCGACGGCAGCGCGCCGGGCACGCTCGACGCCGCCGACCTGGTGCTCGTCTCGCTAGACCCCGAGGGCGGCGCGGGCCCGGGCCACCCGGCCGAAGAGCACCGCCCAGGCGACGCAGGCCAGCAGCACCAGGACCAGCGGCCCGTTGGCGAGCCCGGACGGCGCGACCGCGAGCGGGACGAGCGTGCACGGGAGCGCGCAGCCCAGCAGCCACCGCCTCGGCGCACCGGCGGCGAGACCGCCGATCCCGGTGACCAGGAAGTGCAGGGCCAGCCCGGAGCACATCACCCAGCGGACGACGCCGGTCAGCGTCTCGTCCGGGTGGAACACGATCTCGCCGAGCCCGGCCGCGAGGCACACCACGCCGAAGGTGGTCGCGAGGTGCAGCGGCAGCGCGAACCGGGGAGGCAGCTGCGCCAGCCGGGAGTGCGGCGCCGCGGTGAAGCCATAGCTGAAGGTCAGCCACCACAGGCCGACCAGGGTCAGGAACCCGAGGGTGGCCGGCCCGACGAACTCCCACGTCCAGCGGGTCGTGGCGCCGGCCAGCACCAGCTGGCTGACCGCCTCGCCCAGCACGATGATCATGAACAGCCCGAGCCGCTCGTCGAGGTGCGCGGTCTCGACGTCGACCACCTCGAGGTCCGCCTGCCCCCGCGGCTCGCCGCGCCGCTCGCTCCGGCCCCGGCCGTGGTTCATCCGCTCACGCAGCCGCTCGACCTGCTGGTCGACAGCCGTCCCGCCCCGCAGCAGCACCGTGGCCAGGTCGGCGAGCAGCGCCACCGCCCACAGGGCGTACTTCCAGGGCACGTCGACCCACATCGCCACGATCCACGGGGTGGCCAGCCCGCCGAGCTGCAGCAGCGGCCAGCCCTGCAGCACCCGGCCGGTGCTGATCGAGCCCCGCGCGGCGGTGGCCCGCACCAGCAGGAAGGCGCCCGCGAACAGGTTGGCCCGGGCCTCGAAGTGCGCCGGGGCGCTGGCCGCCATCACCGCGACCAGGAACATCGACCACACCACCGGCGACACCCCGGTGCGCTCCCCCGCGACGTTGGCGTAGAGCACCACCGAGACCCAGCTGAGCCAGATCGCGCCGTACAGCAGCGCGAACAGGCCGAGGCCGCCCAGGGTCGGGTCCTCCCGCAGCCCCTCGGTCAGCACCGCGACGGCCGCCACGACGACGAGGTCGAAGAACAGCTCGAGCCACTCGACCGTCGCCCCCGGACTCCTCGACCTCCGCCGCCTGGTGGCTCACGCCCGACGCGTCTCCAGCACGCGGAACCCCTTGGCGCTGGCCAGCCGCTCGCACGGCCAGCCCTGCTCGCCGAGCCAGCGCTGCAGCGAGTCCGCGCCGAGGTTCTTGCCGACGACCAGGACGGCCCGGCCGCCGGGCGCGAGCCGCGGCAGCCAGGTCAGCAGGAGCTCGTGCAGCGCCTCCTTGCCGATCCGGATCGGCGGGTTGGACCAGATCTCGTCGTACGTCCTCCGCCGCCGGCACGCCCGGGCGGCGTGACGGCGGTGAAGCGGTCGGACGACCCCGAGCGCCGCGGCGTTCTCGTTGGCCAGCAGGACGGCGCGCTCGTTCACGTCGACGGCGCGTACGACGGAGCCGGGGACGACCGCCGCCAGCGCCAGCCCGATCACGCCGTAGCCGCAGCCCAGGTCGAGGTAGCGCCGCGCCGCCGGCGGCTCCGTCTCGCGGAACAGGATCGCGGTGCCGACGTCCAGCCGGCCCTGCGCGAACACCCCGGACCCGGAGGTCAGGTCGAAGGTCCGTCCCCAGACCTCGGCGTGCACCGGCAGCCGCTTGAACGCCACCGACGGGTCCGCGGAGAAGTAGTGCTCAGCCATGGGACAGCTCCCGCTTGCGGCGGCTGGCGTCCGCCCGCGCCGCGAGCGCGCCGGCGTCCGGGTAGGCGACCTCCTCGAGCGTCAGCCCGAGGGCCCGGGCGACGGTCACGCCCGGGTCGCGCACGCCGGCGGCGAGCACGTCGGCCGCCCAGGAGGCCGGCCGCCGGCCCTCGCCCGACCGGGATCATCACGCCGACCAGCGAGCGCACCATGTTGTGGCAGAAGGCGTCCGCGCGCACCGTCGCCACCGCCAGGCCGGTCTCGTCGCGCGCCCACGACAGGTCGATGAGGGTGCGGACGGTGGTGGCCCCCTCCCGCTTCCGGCAGAACGCCGCGAAGTCGTGCTCGCCGGTCAGCCGCGCGGCCGCCCGGTTCATCGCGTCCAGGTCGAGCGGCCGCGACCGGGCCAGCACGTTGCGCCGGACGCAGCGGGTCGACCAGCCCGGGCTCGTCGGCGATCCGGTAGGCGTAGCGCCGCCACAGCGCCGAGAAGCGGGCGTCGAAGTCGTCCGGCGCCTCGGCCGCCGCCCGCACCCGCACGTCGGGCGGGAGCACGCCGTTGAGCCGCCGGAGCAGCGCGTCGGGAGGGCGTCTCCCGGCTGCGCCCGGCCGCGGCGACCAGCGCGTCCCGGTCCACGTCGAGGTGGACCACCTGGCCGCGGGCGTGCACGCCGGTGTCGGTGCGGCCGGCGCAGGTCACGCTGACCCGGTCCTCGCGCAGCACCTGCGCCAGCGCCTCCTCGAGCAGCCCCTGGACGGTCCGCAGCCCCGGCTGGGTGGCCCAGCCGTGGAAGTCGGTGCCGTCGTAGGCAAGGTCGAGTCGCAGCCGCACCGGGTCATCCTGCCAACCCCGCGGCGCTGCGCGCACGTCGGCCAGCCGCGCGACGCCCTATCGTCGGCGCCATGAGGACCACCGTGAGGATCGAGGTCGACGCCGCGTCGGGCGTGCCGCCGTACGAGCAGCTGCGCAGCGCAGGTCGCGGCCCAGGCGGCCGAGCGGCGAGCTGCCGGCGGGCACCAAGCTGCCGACGGTCCGCGCCCTGGCCACCGACCTCGGGCTGGCACCGAACACCGTCGCGCGGGCCTACAGGGAGCTCGAGGCCGACGGCGTCGTCGCGACCCAGGGCCGGCGCGGGACGTTCGTGCGGTCCGGCGCTCGGCCGGGACCGTGCGACGCCGACCTCGTCGCGGCGTACGTCGCCGCCGCCCGTCGCGCGGGCCTGACGCTGGCCGAGGCGACCCGGCTGGTCGAGCGCGCCTGGACCTCGCTGACGCATCGCACGAAGGCCCGCCGTCCCCGGAGGGACGACGGGCCTTGCGGTGCTGCTGGCGTCTAGGAGCCGGCCTTGGTGAAGCCGGCGGCCTCGGCGGCCTCGGCGTGGCGAACCACACCTCGGCCACGGTCTGCTCGAACCACTGGCCGTCGGGCTCTGGTACTTCTTCGAGTCCTCGTTGCCCTTGATCGGGAAGCCCTCGGGGCCTGCGTCGTCCTCGAGCGGGGCGTGCGAGCCCTCGTAGGGCGGACGGCCGCCTCGGTCGCCTCGACGGCGTCGTCCTCGACCTCGGCGGTCGGGGTCTCCTCGGCGGGGGTCTCGGCGGCCGGCGCCGGGGCGGCGGTCGTCCGGGACTGCGTCGAGCGCGCCTTCGGGGCGTAGTCCTCGGTCACCAGCTCGATGACCGCCATGGGGGCGTTGTCGCCCTTGCGCGGACCGATCTTGGTGATCCGGGTGTAGCCACCCGGACGCTCGGCGTAGCGGGGGCCGATCTCCTCGAACAGGTTGTGCACGACACCCTTGTCACGGATCGTCGCGCATGCACCTGGCGACGGTTGTGCAGGTCGCCCTTCTTGGCCTTGGTGATCAGCTTCTCCGCGACGGGACGCAGCACGCGCGCCTTGGCCTCGGTGGTGGTGATCCGGCCGTGCTCGAAGAGGCTGGTCGCCAGGTTCGCGATGATCAGCTTCTGGTGAGCGGCGCTGCCGCCGAGGCGGGCACCCTTCTTGGGGGTAGGCATGTCTCTTCTCGATTCTCCCGGGCCGTGTCAGGTACCCGGATAGAGGTGACTACGTGGTGGTGGGACTCAGTACTGCTCGTCCTCGACGAACGAGTCGTCGTCGTCGTCGTACGCCGCGAGGGCAGCCTGCGGGTCGAAGCCCGGGGCGCTGTCCTTGAGCGAGAGACCCATCTCGTGCAGCTTCGCCTTGACCTCGTCGATGGACTTGGCGCCGAAGTTGCGGATGTCGAGCAGGTCCTGCTCCGAGCGCGAGATGAGCTCACCCACGGTGTGGATGCCCTCGCGCTTGAGGCAGTTGTAGGAGCGGACCGTGAGCTGCAGGTCCTCGACCGGCAGGGCGAGGTCCGCGGCGAGCTGCTCGTCGACGGGCGACGGGCCGATGTCGATGCCCTCGGCCTCGACGTTGAGCTCACGGGCCAGGCCGAACAGCTCGACGAGCGTCTTGCCGGCCGAGGCGATCGCGTCGCGGGGACGGATCGACGGCTTGGTCTCGACGTCGATGACGAGCTTGTCGAAGTCGGTGCGCTGCTCGACACGGGTGGCCTCGACCTTGTAGGTCACCTTGAGGACCGGGCGAGTAGATCGAGTCGACCGGCATGCGGCCGATCTCGTTGTCGCCGCCCTTGTTCTGGACCGACGAGACGTAGCCGCGGCCGCGCTCGACGACCAGCTCCATCTCGAGCTTGCCCTTGTCGTTCAGGGTGGCGATCTTGACGTCGGGGTTGTGCACCTCGACACCGGCCGGGGGCGCGATGTCGGCGGCGGTCACGTCACCGGGGCCCTGCTTGCGCAGGTACATGGTGACGGGCTCGTCGTGCTCGGAGGAGACGACGAGGTCCTTGAGGTTCAGGATGACCTCGGTCAGGTCCTCCTTGACACCCTCGATCGTGGAGAACTCGTGGAGCACGCCGTCGACCTTGATGCTCGTGACCGAGGCACCGGGGATGGACGAGAGCAGCGTGCGGCGGAGCGAGTTGCCGAGCGTGTAGCCGAAGCCGGGCTCCAGGGGCTCGATGACGAACCGCGAACGGAACTCGTCGACGGACTCTTCCGACAGGGTCGGGCGCTGAGCGATAAGCACTTCTGGTTTCCTTTCCGAGCCCACCCGCTATTTGACGGACTCGAACACCGATTTGTGGAAAGGGAGGGTGGTGGCGGGAGGGCCGGCCCGAGCCGGCTCCCCCACCGGGTGGTGCTACTTCTTCGAGTAGTACTCGACGATGAGCTGCTCCTGGACCGGGATGTCGATCTGCTGACGGACCGGGAGCGAGTGGATCAGCACGCGCATCCGGCCGGGCAGGGCCTCCATCCAGGCCGGGACGATCCGCTCGCCGTGGGTCTCGCGAGCCACGATGAACGGGGTGGTCTCCAGCGACTTCTCCTTGACGTCGATGACGTCGAACTGGCTGACCTGGAACGACGGGATGTCGACCTTCTTGCCGTTCACCTTGAAGTGGCCGTGGACGACGAGCTGGCGGGCGTGGCGACGCGTGCGGGCGAACCCGGCGCGGTAGACCACGTTGTCGAGACGGCACTCGAGCAGCTGCAGCAGGTTGTCACCGGTCTTGCCGGCGCGACGGCTGGCCTCGGTGTAGTAGTTGTGGAACTGCTTCTCGAGGACGCCGTAGGTGAAGCGGGCCTTCTGCTTCTCCTGCAGCTGCGAGCGGTACTCGCTCTCCTTGATGCGCGCGCGGCCGTGCTGGCCGGGCGGGTAGGGACGACGCTCGAACGCTGCGTCGCCGCCGACCAGGTCGACGCCGAGGCGGCGCGACTTCTTGGTCATGGGGCCGGTGTAACGGGCCATTTCTAAGCCTCCTGAGTCTCTCTGGTCCGGGTCAGACGCGGCGGCGCTTGGGCGGCCGGCATCCGTTGTGGGGCGTGGGGGTGACGTCCTGGATGGTGCCGACCTCGAGGCCGATCGCACCCAGCGAACGGATCGCCGTCTCGCGGCCCGAGCCCGGGCCCTTCACGAAGACGTCGATCTTCTTCATGCCGTGCTCCATCGCCCGACGACCAGCAGCCTCGGCTGCCATCTGCGCGGCGAACGGGGTGGACTTGCGCGAGCCCTTGAATCCGACGGTGCCGGACGAGGCCCACGCGATGACGGCACCCGTGGGGTCCGTGATCGTCACGATGGTGTTGTTGAAGGTGCTCTTGATGTGGGCTTCGCCCTGAGCGATGTTCTTCTTCTCCTTGCGGCGCACCTTCTTGGCGCCGGAGGCAGTACGGCCCTTGGGAGGCATATGTCGGTTCTCCTGAAGTCTGGTGAGAGCGAGCTGCGGAAGTCAGCGGAAACGCTGGTCGAGGAGCCGAGCCGCTAGGCGAGGCGTCTCGAAACCAACGTCACTTGGCCTTCTTCTTGCCGGCGACGGTGCGCTTCGGACCCTTGCGGGTGCGAGCGTTGGTCTTGGTGCGCTGTCCGCGGACGGGCAGGCCCTGACGGTGCCGTCGTCCCTGGTAGCTGCCGATCTCGATCTTGCGACGGATGTCCGCCTGGACCTCACGACGGAGGTCACCCTCGATCTTGTAGTCGGCTTCGATGGCGTCGCGGAGCTTCACCAGCTCCTCGTCACCGAGCGTGTGGACCCGGGCGTTCGGGTCGACTCCGGTGACGGCCAGGAGCTTCTGGGCGCTGGTACGGCCGATGCCGTAGATATAGGTGAGTGCGATCTCGATGCGCTTGTCACGCGGGAGATCCACACCAACGAGGCGTGCCATGTGGTGGCGTTTCCCTTCGGTTCTGCTGGAGGTGTCTGTGACGTGTCGCGCCCTGCCCGCCTCGGGTCAGGCCCCGGCCTCCAGACCGGGGGTGGTTCGCTGCGTCGGCAGTGGTGGCGACGAGCTAAGCGATCACGTGGAGATGTTCAGTTGTGGGTGCTGCGGTGCTGCTTCACGCCGGACGGACCGGTCGGAACCGGTCAGCCCTGGCGCTGCTTGTGGCGAGGGTTCTCGCAGATCACCATGACGCGGCCGTGGCGACGGATCACCTTGCACTTGTCACAGATCGGCTTGACGCTCGGGTTGACCTTCATCAGAGGCCTTTCGGATCGGCTGGAGCCCCCCGCGGCGGACCGCGGTGGACGTGCTTACTTGTACCGGTAGACGATCCGCCCGCGGGTCAGGTCGTACGGCGAGAGCTCGACGACGACCCTGTCCTCGGGAAGGATCCGGATGTAGTGCTGACGCATCTTGCCGCTGATGTGGGCGAGGACCTTGTGACCGTTGCTGAGCTCTACCCGGAACATCGCGTTCGGGAGTGCTTCGACAACCGTGCCCTCGATCTCGATCACGCCTTCTTTCTTCGGCATGTCCTCCGCAATCTCATGTCTACGTTTGCTGACTGGTCTACCGTGGCCCGGGAACCGCCTCGTGCGGTGCACGAGTGGACCTCGTGGATCCGCCGGGGAGCCCCATTTCCCGGGCACGCAACGGAACCTGAGCTCTCGATGCTGGCCGGGCAGCCGCAGGGCGCCACGAAACGGGCCCACGTTGGACCGACTAGTCAGTCTACGTGAACGTGTGCACGATCCCCTAATCGCGGTCGAGCAGCCGGACCAGGGCGTCCGCGACCGCCACCGGGTCGACCAGCAGGTGCAGGTGCTCGCCGGGCAGCGTCTCGACCGGCCATCCCCGGCGCCCGGGCCTCGGCGCGCTCGTCGGCGTAGGTGTCCCCGAAGGCGAGGTAGGCGGCCGGCAGCCGCTCCCAGCCCGGGCGGCGTCGGCACGTCGGCGTCGAAGTAGCCGAGCGGGAGACGGCGCTGCTCCCGCTCGACGGCGGCCCGGGTCCGCGCGTCCGGGAACAGCGCGTCGACGTCCTCGTCCGGCCACCACCGCGTCCAGGGCGGCAGCAGCCCGTCGTCCCCGGCCAGCCCGGCGAGGTAGGCGCGGAACGCCGGTGGGGCCACCGGCGTCGTCGGGCCGCTCGACGGCAGGCCGGCGTCGACGAAGACCACGCCCTCGACCGGTCGCTCGGCGGCCAGCGCGGCGACGTACAACCCGGCGTTGCTGTGCGGCACCAGCGTCACCGGCTCGCCGGGCGCCAGCTCCGCCAGCAGGCCGCGTACGACGTCCGCGGGCGACTCGACCGCGCCCGGCCGGACCGGCGACCGACGCCGCGTGCCCGCGCCGCCGGAGCTCCTCGGCCACCGGGGCCCAGACCGCCGGGCCCAGCAGCGGGCTCGGGACCAGCACCAGCCGGGTCATCGGTCCACCCGGATCAGGCGCCGCCGAAGGGGACCCCGAGCTCGGCGAGCCGGGCCGCTCCGCCGTCGAGGGCGGTCAGCACCCACGCGCCGCGCGGGGTGAGCGTGAAGGTGTGCTCGAAGTGCGCGGCCAGCGAGCCGTCGTCGGTCGCGACCGTCCAGTCGTCGTCGCGGGTGTGCGTCCAGGGCTCCCCCACCACGACCATCGGCTCGACGGCGAGCGCGAGCCCCTCGACCAGGCGCACCCCCCGGCCGGGCCGGCCGACGTTGGGCACGTTGGGCGGCTGGTGCATGGCCGAGCCGATGCCGTGCCCGGTGTAGTCCTCGACGATCCCGAAGCCGCTGCTCGAGCGGACGTGGGACTCGACCCCGTGCGAGATGTCCCCGACGTGACCGCCGAGGGCGGCCGCGGCGATGCCCCGCCACATCGACTCCTCGGTGACCCGCATCAGCTCCAGCGCCTCGGCCGGCGCGTCGCCGACCGCGACCGTGATCGCGGCGTCGCCGTGCCAGCCGTCGACGATCGCGCCGCAGTCGATCGACACGATGTCGCCGTCCCGGACGACCCGATCGCCCGGGATGCCGTGCACGACCTCGTCGTTGACCGAGATGCAGGTGGTGGCCGGGAAGGGCGGGTGGCCGTAGCCCAGGAACGAGGGCAGCGCACCCGCGGCCCGGATGTTCTCCGCGGCGATCCGGTCCAGCTCGCCGGTGGTGACGCCGGCGACCGTCGAGCGCCTCAGCAGCTCGAGGGTCTCCCCGACGACGAGCCCGGCGGCGCGCATGGTCTGGATCTGGGCTGGCGTCTTGATCTCGACGCCGCGGTCACGGAACACGGTGGTGGCCGACGCGTCAGGACGCGGCAGCGCCGTTGGTCTGCTCGAGCGCCGCGAAGACCCGGGTGGTCACCTCGGCGACGGCACCCATGCCGTCGACCTCGACCAGCAGCCCGCGCTCGGCGTACACCTCGATGAGCGGCGCGGTCTGCTCCTCGTAGACGTCCTGGCGGTGCCGCATGACCTCTTCGGTGTCGTCGGAGCGGCCCTCGTCCTGGGCACGCTTGACGAGCCGGGCGACGACCTCCTCCTTGTCGACGGTCAGCACCACGACCGCGTCCAGCGAGGACCCGACGGCCTCCAGCATGGAGTCGAGCTCCTCGACCTGGGAGAGCGTGCGCGGGTAGCCGTCGAGCAGGAAGCCGTCGACGGCGTCGTCCTCGGCGACCCGGTCGCGCACCATGGCGTTGGTGATCTCGTCGGGGACGTAGTCGCCGGCGTCCATGTAGCGCTTGGCCTCGCGGCCGAGGTCGGTCTCCTCCGAGACGTTCTTCCGGAAGATGTCTCCGGTGGAGATCGCGGGGATGGCCAGCCGCTCGGCGATGACCTTCGCCTGCGTGCCCTTGCCCGCTCCCGGGGGGCCCATGAGGATGATCTTCATCAGCGCAGGAATCCTTCGTAGTTGCGCTGCTGGAGCTGGCTCTCGATCTGCTTCACCGTGTCGAGCGCCACGCCCACCATGATCAGGATGGAGGTGCCGCCGAACGGGAAGTTCTGGTTCGCTCCCACGATCGCGATGGCGATGAGCGGGACGAGCGAGATCAGCGCGAGGTACAGCGATCCGGGCAGCGTGATGCGGGACAGGACGTATTGGAGGTACTCCTCCGTCGGCTTGCCCGCCCGGATCCCGGGGATGAAGCCTCCGTACTTCTTCATGTTGTCGGCCACTTCCTCCGGGTTGAAGGTGATGGCGACGTAGAAGTAGGTGAAGAAGATGATCAGCGCCGTGTAGAGCGCCATGTACAGCGGGTGGTCACCCTTGACCAGGTACGTCGAGATGAACGTCGACCACTTCGAGTTGCCGGCGAACTGCGCCGCCATGGCCGGGAGGTAGAGCAGGCTCGAGGCGAAGATGACCGGGATGACGCCGGCCTGGTTCACCTTGAGCGGGATGTAGGTCGACGAGCCGCCGAACATCTTGCGGCCGACCATGCGCCGGGCGTACTGCACCGGGATGCGGCGCTGGCCCTGCTCCATGAAGATGACCGCCGCGATCAGCACCAGTCCGATCGCCAGGATCAGGGTGAAGACCCACCAGCCCTTGGCGACCCGGACCGCCCACAGGTTGGCCGGGAAGGTGGCGACGACCTGGGTGAAGATCAGGATCGACATGCCGTTGCCGATGCCGCGGTCGGTGATCAGCTCACCGAGCCACATGATGACCGCCGTGCCGGCCGTCATCGTGATGACCATGACCAGCATGGTCATCAGGCTCTGGCTGTAGAGCAGGTCCTTGGTGCAGCCCTGGAGCAGCTGGCCGCTGCGGGCCAGCGCGACGATGCCGGTCGCCTGGAGGATCGCGAGGGCGAGCGTGAGGTAACGGGTGTACTGGGTGATCTTGGTCTGGCCGGCCTGCCCCTCCTTCTTGAGGGTCTCCAGGCGCGGGATCACCACCACCAGCAGCTGCAGGATGATGCTCGCCGTGATGTACGGCATGATCCCGAGCGCGAAGATCGTCAACCGCAGCAGCGCGCCGCCGGAGAACAGGTTGATCAGGCCGTAGAGGCCGTCGTTCTTGGTGGCGTCGAAACAGGCCTGCACGTTGGCCACGTTGACGCCGGGTGCAGGGATCTGCGACCCGAGCCGGAAGATCACGACGACCAGCAGCACGAACAGCAACTTGCGTCGCAGGTCCGGCGTACGGAACGCGTTGGCGAATGCCCCTAGCACCTGGTCCTCTTCTCCATCACGTGCGGATGTCCCCTGGTGTCCGCCCCGACCTGTGGGTCAGGGCGGCGAGGACCCCGGAAGCCTAACAGGGGCTCGGACGGCCGGATCTGTCGGTCAATCCCGCGCAGTTCGGTCGTTCGAGCCCCTCGGCCGGAGCGAGCTCCGGTTGAAGCGTTGGTCGGGTCAGATCTCGGTGGTGCTGCCACCGGCAGCCGCGATCTTCTCCTTGGCGGAGGAGGAGAACGCGTTCGCCGTCACGTCGACGGCGACCGAGATCTCGCCCTGGCCGAGCACCTTGACGGGCTCGCCCGAGCGCACGGCGCCCTTGGCCACCAGGTCGGCGACACCCACGGTGCCGCCGTCCGGGAAGAGCGAGCCGATGCGGTCGAGGTTGACGACCTGGAACTCGACCTTGAACGGGTTCTTGAAGCCCTTGAGCTTGGGCAGACGCATGTGGATCGGCATCTGGCCACCCTCGAAGCCGGCCGGGACCTGGTAGCGGGCCTTGGAGCCCTTGGTGCCACGTCCGGCCGTCTTGCCCTTGGAGCCCTCACCGCGACCCACACGGGTCTTCGCGGTCTTGGCGCCGGGGGCCGGACGCAGGTGATGCAGCTTGAGCGTCATGTCAGTCCACCTCTTCGACGACGACCAGGTGCCTGACCGTCTGGAGCATCCCACGGATCTCGGGACGGTCCTCCTTGACGACGACGTCGCCGATGCGCTTGAGACCAAGCGTCCGGAGGGTGTCCCGCTGGTTCTTCTTGCGGCCGATCGACGACCGCTGCTGCTGGACCTTGAGGCGTGCCATCACTGGTTCGCCTCCGCCCGGGCCTTCAGCAGGGCGGCCGGGGCCACGTCCTCGACGGGGAGGCCACGACGGGCCGCGACGGCCTCGGGCTCCTCGAGCGAGCGCAGCGCCTCGACGGTCGCGTGCACGATGTTGATCTGGTTGGAGGACCCGAGCGACTTGCTGAGCACGTCGTGGATGCCGGCGCACTCCAGCACGGCGCGCACCGGGCCACCGGCGATCACACCGGTACCAGGAGCAGCCGGACGCAGCATGACGACGCCCGCGGCCTTCTCACCCTGGACGGGGTGCGGGATCGTGCCCTGGCTCCGCGGGACCTTGAAGAAGCTCTTCTTGGCCTCCTCGACGCCCTTGGCGATCGCCGCCGGGACTTCCTTGGCCTTGCCGTAGCCGACGCCGACCATGCCGTCGCCGTCGCCCACGATCACCAGGGCGGTGAAGCTGAAACGACGACCACCCTTGACGACCTTGGCGACACGGTTGATCGCGACGACACGCTCGATGTAGGCGGTCTTGTCCGCACCCTGGCCTCCGCGGCGGTCGTCACGACCTCCACGGCCGCCTCCTGACCCGCCACCGGCACCGGTACGGCGCTGAGCTCCGCTCATGTTCGAACTACCTTCCTAACAGTCTTGAAAGCTGGTTGTCTTCGCGATCAGAACGCGAGGCCGCCCTCACGGGCGCCGTCGGCGAGCGCGGCGACGCGCCCGTGGTACTTGTTGCCGGCGCGGTCGAAGACCACGCCTTCGACCCCGGCGGCCTTGGCGCGCTCGGCGACGAGCTCACCGACCTTGCGGGCCTTGGTGGACTTGTCGCCCTCGAGGGAGCGCACGTCGGCCTCCATCGTGCTCGCCGAGACGAGCGTGCGGCCGACGAGGTCGTCCACGACCTGCACGGTGATGTGCTTCGACGAGCGGGTGACCACGAGACGCGGACGCTCTGCCGTGCCCGAGACCTTCTTGCGGCCACGGACCTGACGACGAAGGCGCGAGGCGACGCGGGCGCTCGTGTGCTTGCCGGACTTGAGTGAGATAGCCATCGTCACTTACCAGCCTTTCCGACCTTGCGACGGATCTGCTCGCCGGCGTACCGGACGCCCTTGCCCTTGTAGGGCTCGGGCTTGCGCAGCTTGCGGATGTTGGCAGCGACCTCGCCGACCAGCTGCTTGTCGATGCCCTGGACACCGAGGCGGGTCGGTCCGTCCACCGTGAAGGTGATGCCGTCCGGGGCGTTGAACGTGATCGAGTGCGAGTAGCCGAGCTGGAACTCCAGCTGCGTGGGGCCCTTGGACAGGACCCGGTAGCCGACGCCCACGATCTCGAGCCGCTTCTCGTAGCCCTCGGTCACGCCCTGCACCATGTTGGCGATGAGCGTGCGGGAGAGCCCGTGGAGCGACTTGCTGATGCGGTCGTCGTCGGGACGGGCGACCTCGATGGTGCCCTCGTCGGAGCGGCCGACCGTGATCGGCGCGGCGACGCTGTGGCTCAGGGTGCCCTTGGGGCCCTTCACCGTCACCAGCTGGTCGTCGACGGTGACGTCGACACCCGACGGGACCGTGATGGGGAGCTTGCCAATGCGCGACATGCTTGTACTTCCTCTCGGTCTCGTCGTTACCAGACGTAGGCGAGGACTTCCCCACCCACGCCCTTCTTGTGTGCCTGGCGGTCGGTCAGCAGGCCGGTGCTCGTCGAGATGATCGCGACGCCGAGGCCACCGAGCACCTTCGGCAGGCCGGTGTGCTTGGCGTAGACGCGCAGACCGGGCTTCGAGATGCGGCGGATGCCGGCGATCGAACGCTCGCGGTTCTGGCCGTACTTGAGCGTGAGCTCGAGCGTCTTGCCGACCTCGCCCTCGGCGGGGTCCTCGACCTTCCAGGAGGCGATGTAGCCCTCCTGCTTGAGGATCTCGGCGACCCCTACCTTCAGCTTGCTGTGCGGCATGATCACCGCGTCGTGGTACGCCTGGTTGGCGTTGCGCAGACGAGTGAGCATGTCTGCGATCGGGTCAGTCATCGTCATGGCCGTTGCGGCCCTTTCCCACCGTGGTTTCGCGTGTCCCGGACGGGAGTGCGACCTTCGGAGATCTCGTGTGTGCTGGAGCGTGGACTAGGGATGGTGGATTACCAGCTGCTCTTGGTGACGCCCGGGAGCTCGCCCCGGTGCGCCATCTCGCGCAGGCAGATCCGGCAGAGGCCGAACTTGCGGTAGACGGCCTTCGGCCGGCCGCAGCGCTGGCAGCGGGTGTAGCCGCGCACCTTGAACTTCGGCTTGCGGGCCGCCTTGACCTTGAGGGATGTCTTGGCCATCGGTCACTGCTCCTTGAAGGGGAAGCCGAGCTGCTTGAGCAGCGCGCGACCCTCGTCGTCGTTCGTAGCGGTCGTGACGACCGTGATGTCCATGCCCCGCGAGCGGTCGACCTTGTCCTGGTCGATCTCGTGGAACATGACCTGCTCGGTCAGACCGAACGTGTAGTTGCCGCGGCCGTCGAACTGCTTGCCCGAGAGACCGCGGAAGTCGCGGATGCGGGGCAGCGCGATGGAGAGCAGGCGGTCCAGGAACTCCCACATGCGGTCGCCGCGCAGCGTGACGTGCGCACCGATCGGCATGCCCTCGCGGAGCTTGAACTGCGCGATGGACTTGCGGGCCTTGGTGACCTGCGGCTTCTGGCCGGTGATCGCGGTGAGGTCCTTGACCGCACCCTCGATCAGCTTGGAGTCGCGGGCCGCCTCGCCGACACCCATGTTGACCACGATCTTCGTCAGACCGGGGACCTGCATGATGTTGGCGTAGGTGAACTGCTCCTGCATCGCGGGGATGATCTCCGCGCGGTAGCGGGCCTGCAGGCGCGGACGCTCGCTGGTCTGCTGCTCGGGCGTGGTGGTCGCCATCAGATCTCCTCACCGGACTTGCGGGCGACGCGCGTGCTGCGCGTCGCGGCGTACGTCGAGCCGTCGGAGCGGCGCTTGGTGACCTCGGCGCGCTTGAAGCCCACGCGGGTGGTCACCTTGCCCTTGGCGTCGCTGCCCTTGGGCGCGTCGACCAGCAGCATCACGTTGGACACGTGGATCGCCGCCTCCTGGGTCACGATGCCGCCGGTGGTGCCGGCGCGGCCGCCCTGGTTGACCACCTTGGTGTGCCGCTTGATGCGGTTCACGCCCTCGACGATCACGCGGTCCTGCTCGGACAGCACCGAGATGACCTTGCCCTCGGCGCCCTTGTCCTTGCCGGCGATGACGCGCACGACATCGCCCTTCTTGATGTTCAACGTCTTCTTCTTCGCCATAGTCAGAGCACCTCCGGAGCCAGCGAGATGATCTTCATGAACTTCTTCTCACGCAGCTCGCGGCCCACGGGACCGAAGATGCGCGTGCCGCGCGGCTCGAGGTCGCCCTTGAGGATCACGGCCGCGTTCTCGTCGAAGCGGATGTAGGAACCGTCGGGACGACGGCGCTCCTTGACGGTCCGCACTATGACGGCCTTGACGACTTCGCCCTTCTTGACGTTGCCACCGGGGATCGCATCCTTCACGGTGGCGACGATGACGTCGCCGATTCCGGCGTAGCGCCGACCCGAGCCACCGAGAACACGGATGCAAAGGATCTCCTTGGCACCGGTGTTGTCGGCGACCTTGAGTCGCGACTCCTGCTGGATCATCGATTCTCCTGTTGTCTCGTCGGTTCTCGCTCAGCCCTGCTGGCCGGACGAGCCTGACGGAACTGTCTGCTCGGATCTGGGGCGGGCCCCAGGGGTCTGGGTGTTACTTGGCCTTCTCGAGGACCTCGACGACGCGCCAGCGCTTGGTGGCCGACAGCGGACGGGTCTCCTGGATCCGGACCCGGTCGCCGACGCCGCACTCGTTGGTCTCGTCGTGCGCCTTGAGCTTGCTGGTGCGCCGCAGGACCTTGCCGTAGAGCGCGTGCTTCACGCGGTCCTCGACGGAGACGACCACGGTCTTCTCCATCTTGTCGCTGACCACGAGACCCTCACGGATCTTGCGGTAGGGACGGGCCTCGGCCTCGGCTGCGGAGTTGCTGCTCACGTTGGTTCCTTCGCTCATGCGGCACCGTCCTTCGCGCCCGAGACGGCAGGCGTCTGCCGGATCCCGAGCTCGCGCTCACGCACCACGGTGTAGATGCGCGCGATGTCGCGCTTGACCGTGCGGAGACGGCCGTGGCTCTCGAGCTGTCCGGTCGCAGCCTGGAAGCGCAGGTTGAACAGCTCTTCCTTGTGCTCGCGGAGCTTGGCCTCGAGGTCGATGTTGGTCATGTCGTTCAGCTCGTGGGCAGTCGTTGCCATCAGAACTCACCACTCTCACGGGTGACGAACTTGCACTTCATCGGCAGCTTGTGGATCGCACGGCGCATCGCCTCACGGGCGATGTCCTCCGGCACGCCGGCCAGCTCGAACATCACGCGCCCGGGCTTGACGTTGGCGACCCACCACTCCGGCGAGCCCTTGCCGGAACCCATGCGGGTCTCGGCGGGCTTCTTGGTCAGCGGGCGGTCGGGGTAGATGTTGATCCACACCTTGCCGCCACGCTTGATGTGACGCGTCATGGCGATACGAGCGGACTCGATCTGACGGTTGGTGACGTAGGCCGGCTCGAGAGCCTGGATGCCGAAGTCGCCGAAGGCGAGCTCGGTGCCGCCCTTGGCAGCGCCCGAACGCTTCGGGTGGTGCTGCTTGCGGTGCTTGACCCTGCGGGGCATCAACATGGTGCTCAGGCCTCCCCACTCGTCGTCGTGGCGGCGTCGGCAGCCGGAGCAGCCGGGGCGGTCGTCGCGGCGGCGTCGGCAGCCGGAGCGGCCTCGGCCGGGGCGTCGGTGCGCGCCGAACGGGTCGGACGGTCGGTCCGGGTGCCGCGCGTCGGACGCTCGCCACCACGGGCCGGACGGCCACGGCCCGGAGCGCCGGCGCGCGCGGCCGCCTGGGCCTCACGCTCGGCGCGGGTGCCCGCGACCTCGCCCTTGTAGATCCAGACCTTCACGCCGATGCGGCCGAAGGTGGTCTTGGCCTCGTAGAAGCCGTAGTCGATGTCCGCACGGAGCGTGTGCAGGGGCACGCGGCCCTCGCGGTAGAACTCCGAGCGCGACATCTCCGCGCCACCGAGGCGGCCGGAGCACTGGATGCGGACACCCTTGGCGCCGGAGCGCATCGAGGTCTGCATCGCCTTGCGCATCGCGCGGCGGAACGCCACCCGACCCGCGAGCTGCTCGGCGACACCCTGCGCGACCAGCTGAGCGTCGATCTCGGGGTTCTTGACCTCGAGGATGTTCAGCTGGACCTGCTTGCCGGTGAGCTTCTCGAGCTCGCCGCGGATGCGGTCGGCCTCGGCGCCGCGACGGCCGATCACGATGCCGGGACGGGCCGTGTGGATGTCCACCCGGACCCGGTCACGGGTGCGCTCGATCTCGACCTTGGAGATGCCGGCCCGCTCCATGCCCTTGGACAGGAGACGACGGATCGCGACGTCCTCGCCGACGTACGCCTTGTAGAGCTTGTCGGCGTACCAGCGGCTCTTGTGGTCCGTGGAGATGCCGAGGCGGAAACCGTTCGGGTTGATCTTCTGACCCATCAGGCGTTCCGTCCCTTCTTGTTCGAGGTGGACGTGGTCTTGCGACCGGCGTCCCTGGTGTTGCCCGGGTTCTCGGGGCGGGCCGACACCACGAGGGTGATGTGGCTGGTCCGCTTGTTGATCCGCGAGGCCCGACCCTGGGCCCGGGGGCGCCAGCGCTTCATCGTCGGGCCCTCGTCGACCATCGCCTTGCTGACGACCAGCGTCGAGCGGTCGAGGCTCTCGGTGCCCTCTGCGTTCGCGACGGCGCTCTCGAGGACCTTGTAGACGGTCTCGCTCGCGGCCTGGGGTGCGAACTGCAGCAGCGCCAGGGCATCGTCGACGGCCATGCCGCGGACCATGTCCACGACGCGGCGCGCCTTCATCGGGGTGATCCGGACGAAGCGTGCGCTGGCGAAGGCACCGGGCTCGTCGCCCAGCAGGCTCTCGCGGCGGGCGCTCACGCGCCGGCGCTCCATAGTGCTCATCTCTTCGACTCTCTCGACTCGGTCGTCAGTCTCTTGGTGGTCAGCAGCCTCCGCATCAGCGGCGGCGCGCCTTCCGGTCGTCCTTGACGTGCCCGCGGTAGGTGCGGGTCGGTGCGAACTCGCCCAGCTTGTGGCCGACCATTGCGTCGGTCACGAACACCGGGACGTGCTTGCGGCCGTCGTGCACCGCGATCGTGTGGCCGATCATGGCCGGCACGATCATGGAGCGACGGGACCACGTCTTGATGACGTTGTGGGTGCCCTTGTCGTTCTGTCCGTCCACCTTCTTGATCAGGTGGTCGTCGACGAAGGGACCCTTCTTCAGGCTGCGAGGCATGTCTTCCTATCCCTTCTAGCGACGCTTGCCGGACTTGCGGCGACGGACGATGAGCGCGTCGGAGGCCTTGCGCTTGCGCGTGCGGCCTTCCTTCTTGCCCCAGGGCGAGACCGGGTGGCGACCACCGGAGGTCTTGCCCTCACCACCGCCGTGCGGGTGGTCCACCGGGTTCATGACGACACCGCGGACGGTCGGGCGGATGCCCTTCCAGCGCATGCGGCCGGCCTTGCCCCAGTTGATGTTGGACTGCTCGGCGTTGCCGACGCCGCCGACGGTGGCGCGGCAGCGCACGTCGACGTACCGCATCTCACCGGAGGGCAGACGCAGCTGCGCGCGGCTGCCTTCCTTGGCGACCAGCTGGGCCGAGTTGCCGGCCGAGCGGGCCATCTTGGCGCCACCGCCCGGACGGAGCTCGATGCAGTGGATCGTCGTGCCGACCGGGATGTTGCGCAGCGGCAGGTTGTTGCCGGGCTTGATGTCGGCCTTCGGGCCGGCCTCGACCGTCGCACCCTGGCGGAGGTTCTGCGGCGCCACGATGTAGCGCTTCTCGCCGTCCGCGTAGTGCAGCAGCGCGATGCGCGCCGTGCGGTTGGGGTCGTACTCGATGTGCGCGACCTTGGCCGGCACGCCGTCCTTGTCGTAGCGACGGAAGTCGATGATGCGGTAGGCGCGCTTGTGACCGCCACCCTGGTGACGGGTGGTGATCCGGCCCTGGTTGTTGCGGCCGCCCTTCTTGGGGAGCGGGCGCACCAGCGACTTCTCCGGCGTCGACCGCGTCACCTCGACGAAGTCGGCGACCGACGAGCCACGACGGCCCGGTGTGGTCGGCTTGTACTTGCGGATGCCCATGAGTTCTCAGTCCTCGATCTGTATTCGGCTGCCCGGTCAGGAGACCGGACCCCCGAAGATGTCGATGCGCTGTCCGGCGGCAAGGCTGACGATGGCGCGCTTGGTGTCCGCACGCTTGCCCATCCCGAAGCGGGTGCGACGGGTCTTGCCCTTGCGGTTGATCGTGTTGACGCTGGTGACCTTGACGTCGAAGACCTTCTCGACCGCGATCTTGATCTCGGTCTTGTTCGCGTCGGTGCGCACCAGGAACGTGTACTTGTTCGCGTCGAGGAGGCCGTAGCTCTTCTCGCTCACCACGGGGGCGACGAGAACGTCACGGTGGTCCTTGTGGAAGTTGCTCACTGGGACTCCTCCTCGGCCTCGGTCGACGTGGCGACGGCCTTGACCGACTTGCCGGTGGCCGGTCCGGCCACGAACGCGTCGTAGGCGGCCTTGGTGAAGACCACGTCGTCGGAGAGCAGCACGTCGTAGGTGTTGAGCTGGTCGACCGCGAGCAGGTGGATGGTGTCCACGTTGCGCAGCGAGAGCCAGGTCAGGTTGTCACCGCGCTCGAGCACGACGAGCGTGCGCGGGCGGTCGGTGAGCCCGGCCAGCGCCGCGATGGCGCTCTTGGTGCTCGGCGCGTCGCCGGACACGAAGCCCTCGACGACGTGCACGCGGCCGGCGCGGGCCCGGTCGGAGAGGGCACCGCGCAGGGCGGCGGCCTTCATCTTCTTGGGCGTGCGCTGGTCGTAGCTGCGCGGCTGCGGGCCGTGCACCACGCCACCACCGGCGAACTGGGGCGCGCGGGTCGAGCCCTGACGGGCGCGGCCGGTGCCCTTCTGCTTGTAGGGCTTGCGACCGCCACCGCGGACCTCGCCGCGGGTCTTGGTCGCGTGCGTGCCCTGACGAGCGGCGGCCTGCTGAGCGACGACGACCTGGTGGATCAACGGGATGTTGACCTGGACGTCGAAGATCTCGGCGGGGAAGTCGACCTTCAGTGCCTTGGCAGTCATGCGGTGACCCCCTCGGAGGTACGGGCCTTCGCCGAGGAACGGATGACCACGAGGCCGCCCTTGGGGCCGGGAACGGCGCCCTTGAGCAGGATGAGGCCGTTCTCGACGTCGACGGCGTGGACGGCGACGTTCTGGGTGGTGACGGTGTCGCCACCCATCCGGCCGGCCATCTTCATGCCCTTGAACACGCGACCGGGGGTCGCGCAGCCGCCGATGGAACCCGGCGAGCGGTGGTTGCGGTGGGCACCGTGCGAGGCACGGGAGCCCTTGAAGCCGTGACGCTTCATGACACCGGCGTAGCCCTTGCCCTTGCTGGTGCCCGGTGACGTCGACCTCTTCGCCGGCGGCGAACAGCTCGGGGCTGAGCTCCTGGCCGACGGAGTACGACGCGGCGTCAGCCGTGCGGATCTCCAGCAGGTGGCGGCGCGGCGTGACGCCGGCCTTGTCGAAGTGACCCGCCTGCGGCTTGGTCACCTTGCGGCCCTCGATCTCGCCGTACCCGATCTGGACGGCGTTGTAGCCGTCGGTCTCGGGGTGGCGGACCTGGGTGACCACGTTGGTGCCAGCCGCGACGACGGTCACGGGCACGACGCGGTTGTTCTCGTCCCAGGTCTGGGTCATGCCGAGCTTGGTGCCCAGCAGCCCGCGGACGTTTCTCTCAAGAGTGCTCATGGAATATCAGGTCCTCGTCGCGACTCAGAGCTTGATCTCGATGTCGACACCCGCAGGCAGGTCGAGTCGCATGAGCGAGTCGACGGTCTTCGGGGTCGGGTCGATGATGTCGATCAGACGCTTGTGGGTGCGCATCTCGAAGTGCTCGCGGCTGTCCTTGTACTTGTGGGGCGAGCGGATGACGCAGTAGACGTTCTTCTCTGTCGGCAGGGGCACAGGGCCTGCGACCTTCGCGCCCGTACGGGTGACCGTGTCAACGATCTTGCGCGCCGAGGTGTCGATCACCTCGTGGTCATAGGCCTTGAGCCTGATGCGGATCTTCTGTCCCGCCATAGCTCTCAGTTCGTCCTCACTACTCGTACCGCCTGTCGGACTGTGACCCGGCGGGCCACACCCGTTGCTCCCTCCGTCCGACCCCCGCGGTCGGGCGTGTCGCGCCTTGTTCAGCGCAACACGACGCCAGCTGGATCGTGTTGGAGTGGCACCCGACGGATCCGTGGATCAGGTCCGTCGAGCTGGGAAGGGTCTCACGGTGCGGCGCGGACACAGAACCAGACCACCGCGTGCGGGAGACCCTGTTCAGTCGTCAATGAACTACGTGTGTCACGCGCCCCGGCGACCCCGCCGGAGCAACCGGACTATCTTGTCAGAGACCGCCCGGCGTAGATCAAATCGAGCCGGGCCTCCCCCCGCGGGATGCGAGGATGTGCGCTCGTCGTCCAGGGGGAGCAATCGTGACACAGCCACCGCCGCCACCCGGTTGGGTGCCGCCCGGGCCGGTGCCGGGCGGCGGCCACGTTCCCCCGCCGGCACCTCCCCCGCCCGGCCCGGCTACGGCTACGGCTACGCGCCGCCGGTGCACAAGCCGGGCGTCGTGCCGCTGCGGCCCCTCGGGCTCGGCGACCTCTTCGACGGCGCCTTCAAGACCATCCGCCGCAACCCCCGGGCGATGGTCGGGCTGGCCGCGCTGGTCACCACCGGGTTCATGGTGGTCCCGGTGCTGGTCACCCTGGCCCTCGCCGCCGCGGGGCGGCTGAGCCTCGACCTCGGGCTCGACCAGCCCTCCGGCGGGATCGCCACGTTCGACACCGGCGCGATCACCTTCGCGACGTACCTCGGGACCTTCTTCGGCCTGTTCGCCACCGTGGTGCTCAACGGCCTGCTGGTCCGGGTGGTCGCGGAGGCCGTGCTCGGGCGGCGGACCACGGCGGGCCAGGCCTGGGCCGCGACCCGGGGCCGGCTGCTCCGGCTGGTCGGGCTGATGCTGCTCGACCTGGTGGTGGTCACGCTGCTCCTCGGCCTGCCGGTGGCCGTCGGGGTGCTCGTGGGGGTGAGCGCCGGGGCCGGCGCCGGGTTCGGCGTCGGCGTCCCGCTGCTCGCTGCTGGCGGTCGCGGCCGTCGCGTTCGTGCAGGTGCGCTACTTCCAGCTGGCGGCGCCCGCGCTGGTCCTGGAGCGGATCGGGGTCTTCGCCTCGCTCCGGCGGGCGGGACGGCTCAGCCGGGGACAGTTCTGGCGGATCCTCGGCATCACGCTGCTCACCGGCCTGGTGGTCGGCATCGTCGGCCAGGTCATCTCGATCCCGCTCGCGCTGGTCGGCGCGATCGGGCCGCTGGTGTTCCCGGGCACCGGCGGAGCCCTGCTGCTGGTGCTGTCCTCCTATCTCTCCCAGATCCTCGTGGGCGCCCTGACCACGCCGTTCACCTCGGCCGTGACCGCCCTGCTGTACGTCGACCAGCGGATCCGCAAGGAGGGCCTCGACGTCGAGCTGATCGCCGCCTCGCAGCGACCGCCGACGGGCGTCCGCTGACCGATGCTCCCCACCCTCGTCACGGTCCTCGCTGCCGTCCGCCCCGACCCGGGCCAGGCCCGCTCCTGGGTGGAGCGCGAGCTGTCCCGCACGGAGTACCAGCGCGGGCTCCTCGAGCGCTTCGTGTCCTGGCTCGGCGACCTCTGGGACGGGCTGACCCGGACCGCGGGCGACGCGTCCCCGTTGTCCGCGGGCGTGGCGGTGACCCTGCTGGTGGTGGTCGTCGCGCTGCTGGCGACGGCCGCGGGCCGGGTCCGCCGGGAGCGGGCGCCGCACGCGCGCCCACGGGGGCGTGCTCACCGCCGGCGAGGTCTCGCCCGACGACCACCGGGCCGCCGCGGAGCAGGCCCTGTCGGCCGGTCGGTGCGCCGAGGCCCTGGTCGAGGCGTTCCGCGCGCTCGCGGCCCGGTCGCTGCGGCGTGGTCTGGTCGAGCCCCGGCCCGGCCTCACCGCGCACGAGCTCGCCACCGACCTCGCCCCCGCGTTCCCCGGTCACGCCGACGCTCTGCGGCGCGCGGCCGCGCTCTTCGACCTGGTCTTCTACGGCGAGCAGGACGCCCGCGCCGACGACGTGTCCGCGGTGCTCGACCTCGACGACGCGCTGCGCACGGCCCGGCCCGTGGCCCGGGTGTCCACCGTCGGCCCGTCCGCCCCGGGAGCGCCGCGATGAAGGCGGTCACCTGGCTCCGCACCCGCCGCCGCAGCACGGCCGTGGTCGGCTCGGTGCTCGTCCTCCTGGTGCTGCTGAGCGTGCTGACCGTCTCCTCCGCGACGCGCGGCGGCGACCTCGACCCCGACAACCCCGAGCCCGGTGGCGCCCAGGCGGTCGCGCGGGTCCTGGCGCGGCACGGCGTGCCGGTGACCGTCGTACGCCGGGCGGCGGAGCTGGAGAAGGCGGCGCTGGACAGGGACACGACCCTCGTCGTCACGTCCACCGACCAGCTCGGCCGGGGCACCGCCCGGGACCTGGCCACGCGCGCCGCCTCGGCCGGCGCCGTCGTGCTGGCCGCGCCGGGACCGACCCTGCTGCGCGCCCTCCACCTGCCGCTGTCCGTCGACGACGCCCGGGTGGGCGACCGCACCGCCGCCGCCTGCGACGACGACCTGCTCGCCGGCCTGTCCGTCGAGGTCGGCCCGTCGCCCGGCTACCGCGGACGGCCCGGGTGCCGCGGCCGTGGGCTGCTTCCCCGGTGACGGTGCGCGGCCGGCGTCGCTGGTGACCCGGGTCGGCGGCCGCGTGCCGACGTCCGCCCCGACCTATGTAGTGGGCGGCACCGACGTGCTCACCAACGACCGGGTGGACCGGGCCGACAACGCCGCGGTCGCGCTGCGCCTGCTGGGGCAGCGCGACCGGGTGCTGTGGTACGTCCCCGACCGCCGCGACATCGCCGCCGGCGACGCCGGGTCCGTCCGGGCGCAGCTGCCGCCGGCCCTCGTCCCGGCCCTGTGGCTCGGCGCCGCCGCCCTGGTGGCGGTGATGGTGTGGCGCGGCCGGCGCCTGGGCCGCCTCGTGGTCGAGCCGCTGCCGGTGGTGGTGCGCGCCGTCGAGTCGACGCAGGGCCGCGGCCGTCTCTACCGCCGGGTCCGCGACCGGCCGCACGCCGCCGAGATCCTCCGGGAGGCGACCCGTCGGCGGCTGGCGGCGCGGCTGCGGCTGCCGGCCTCCTCCCCCGCGGCGTCGCTCGTGCTCCCGGTGGCCGCCGCGACCGGTCGCGACGCCCGCGACGTGCACGACCTGCTGCGTCGCGCGACCGGTGACCGACGACACCACCCTGACCCGTCTGGCCGACGACCTGGCCACACTCGAGAAAGAGGTACACCAGCCATGACCCAGCAGGAGCACGTCGACCCCCGACGCCGCCCGAGAGGCTCTCGACGCGGTCCGCGCGGAGGTGGCCAAGGCGGTCGTCGGGCAGGACGCCGCCGTCTCCGGGCTGCTGGTCGCCCTGCTCTCGGGCGGTCACGTGCTGATGGAGGGCGTGCCGGGCGTGGCCAAGACGCTGCTGGTGCGCTCGCTGGCCGCCGCCCTGGCGGTCGAGACCAAGCGGGTGCAGTTCACGCCCGACCTGATGCCCGGCGACATCACCGGCTCGATGGTCGTCGACGGGCGGGCCGGGGAGCTGAGCTTCCGGCCGGGCCCGCTGTTCACCAACCTGCTGCTCGCCGACGAGATCAACCGCACGCCGCCCAAGACGCAGTCGGCCCTGCTCGAGGCGATGGAGGAGGGCCAGGTCTCCACCGACGGCACCACGCGCCGGCTGCCGCGCCCGTTCCTGGTGGCGGCCACCCAGAACCCGGTGGAGTACGAAGGCACCTACCCCCTGCCCGAGGCGCAGCTGGACCGGTTCCTGCTCAAGGTGATCCTGCCCGTCCCCGAGCGGACCGAGGAGCTCCAGATCCTGCAGCGGCACGCCGACGGGTTCGACCCGCACGACATCGCGGCGGCGGGCGTCCGGGCGGTCGCCGGGGCCGGTCACGTCGAGGCGGCGGCGGCCGCCGTACGGACGGTCGCGGTGTCCCCCGAGGTCAGCGGGTACGTCGTCGACATCGCGCGGGCCACCCGGGTCTCGCCCTCGCTCAGCCTGGGCGTCAGCCCCCGCGGCGCCACCGCCCTGCTGCGCACCAGCCGGGCCTGGGCCTGGCTCCAGGGCCGCACGTTCGTCACCCCCGACGACGTGAAGGCGCTGGCCGGCGCGACCCTGGCGCACCGGCTCGGCCTGCGCCCGGAGGCCGAGCTCGAGGGCGTCGCCGTCGCCCAGGTGCTGCAGGGTGCGGTCGACTCGGTGCCCGTGCCGCGATGAGCATCACCGGCCGCGTCCCGCTCCTGCTGCTGGCGGGCGTGCTCGTGCTCCTGCTGCGCCCGACCGCGGGTACGGCGGTCGTGTGGGTGCTCGCGGTCCTGGTGCTCGTCGCGGTCGACGTGCTGCTCGCACCGCAGCCGTCACGGCTCGCGCTGACCCGGCGTCCGGTCGGCCCGGTCCGGCAGGGAGGCTCGTCGAGCACCTCCCTGGTGGTGGCCAACCCCGGGGACCGGCGGGTCCACGGCCTGCTGCGCGACGCGTGGCAGCCGTCGGCGGGCGCCGACCGGCAACCGGCACCGCTTCGACCTGGCCGGAGGGGACCAGGTCGTGGTCACCACGCCCCTCACCCCGACGCGGCGCGGCGACCGGCGCACGGACCGGGTGACCCTGCGCTGCACCGGGCCGCTCGGCCTGGCCGCTCGGCAGCGCTCGGTCGACGTGCCGGGAGCGGTCCGGGTCCTGCCGCCCTTCCACTCCCGCAAGCACCTGCCCAGCCGGCTGGCCCGGCTGCGCGAGCTCGACGGCCGGGCCGCGGTCCGGGTGCGCGGGCAGGGCACCGAGTTCGACTCGCTGCGCGACTACGTGCAGGGCGACGACGTGCGCAGCATCGACTGGCGGGCGAGCGCCCGCTCCCGCAACGTGGTGGTGCGGACCTGGCAGCCCGAGCGGCACCGGCGGGTGCTGCTGGTGCTCGACACCTCCCGGACCTCGGCGGGTCGCGTGGACGACGTACCCCGCCTCGACTCGGCGATGGACGCCGGCCTGCTGCTCGCGGCCCTGGCGTCCCGGGCCGGGGACAGCGTCGACTTCCTGGCCGGGGACCGGCAGGTCCGGGCGCGGGTCCGGGCCGGCGCGCGCGGCGACGCCCTCCCCCGGGTCGTCGACGCGATGGCCGACCTGGAGCCCGCCCTGGTCGAGGCCGACTGGTCCCGGCTGACCTCGGCGGTGGTCGCGCTCGGGCGCCAGCCCGCGCTGGTGGTGCTGCTGTCCGCGCTCGAGCCGGCCGCCGTCGAGCAGGGTCTGCTCCCGGCGCTGCCGGTGCTCGCCCACCGGCACCGGGTGGTGCTGGCCTCGGTGCGGGACCCCGAGCTCGACCGGATGGCGTCGCGGCGGGGTGACCCGGCCGCGGTCTACGACGCCGCCGCCGCCGAGCAGGTGCTCGCCGACCGGTCCCGCACCGCCGAGCTCCTCGGCCGCCTCGGGGTCGACGTGGTCGACGCCGACGCCGACCGGCTGCCGGTCGCGCTGACCGACCACTACCTGATGCTCAAGAGCCGCGGGCTGCTGTAGCTCACAGACCGCCGTGGCGACCTCGTCCTCGAGCCGGTCGGCCCCCAGGTCACCGGTGTGGCCCGCGAGCACGGCCCGGCGCCCGACCACGAACACGTAGGCCAGGAACAGCGTCTCCGCGAGCACCCCGATCCCGATCCGGGCCCAGGTCGGCAGCCCCGACGGCGTCACGAAGGCCTCGATGACCCCGCTCACCAGCAGCACGAGGACGAGTCCGAGGGCCACCGCGGCGGCGCTGCGACCCTCGTGGGCGACCGACTGCATCCGGGTGCGCGGCCCGGGGTCGACCCAGGACCAGAAGAGCCGGAGCCCGACGCCCGCGGCCACGAACACGGCGGTGAGCTCGAGGATGCCGTGCGGCAGGATCAGCCCGAAGAACAGCGACCCCCGCCCGTGGTCGATCATCAGCGCCCCGATCACGGCGACGTTGAGGATGTTGGACCACAGCAGGACCAGCACCGGGATGCCGAGCACGCCGAGGGCGATGCACAGCGCCGCGACCCAGGCGTTGTTGGTCCACACCTGGGCGGCGAAGTGCGAGGCGGCGTACTCGCTGTAGTAGCGCTCGAAGTCCACGGACACCAGCCGGTCGGCCTCGGCCGGCGGGATCAGCGACGACTGCACGCCCGGGTGCTGGAGCAGCCAGGCGATCATCACCCCGGCCACCACGACGTTGGCCGCCGTGGTGGCCAGCCACCAGCGCCGCAGCCGGTAGAGCGCGGCCGGGAACGTCGCGGTCAGGAACGTGCGGGCGTCGCGCCAGGACGTGGTGCGGGTGCCCGTCGTACGGGTGCGGGCGCGGGCCAGGATGCTCGAGAGGTAGGCCACCAGCGCGGCGTCCGGGGCGGAGGACCGCACCACGGACAGGTGGGTGGCGACCTCCTGGTAGCCGTCGACGAGCTCGTCGGCCTCGCGGCCGCTCAGGGACCGACGCCGGCTGAGCTGCTCGAGGCGGCGCCACCGGTGCGCGTGCGCGCCCACGAAGGCGTCGATGTCCACGCGGTCACCGTAGCGGCGCGGGATAGCGTGGCGCCCTCATGTCGGACGTGCGAGCCCCTCCTCGGCGACGACGACCTCGTCACCGGCGAGGCCGTCGCCCTGGACCTGCCCCCGGCGTCGGTCGGGCTCCGGGTGGCGTCCGGGTCCATCGACGTGGTGTTCGAGCTCACGCTGCTGGTCGTGGTCTACCTGGTGGCCACCGTGGTCTCGATCGGCGCGGACGACGCGCTGTACGCCGTGGCCACCCTGGTCAGCACCGTGCTGGTGCTGGTCGCCGTCCCCACGGCGCTCGAGACGCTGACCCACGGCCGGTCGCTGGGCAAGCTGGCCCTCGGCCTGCGCACGGTCCGCGACGACGCCGGCCCGATCGCGTTCCGGCACTCCTTCATCCGGGCCCTGATCGGGGTGGTGGAGATCTGGATCTTCACCGGCGTGCCCGCCCTCGTCTGCGCCCTGGTGACCACCCGCGGCAAGCGGCTCGGCGACGTGGTCGGCCGGCACCTACGTGGTGCGCGAGCGGTTCCCGTTCCCCGGGGTGCGGCCGGTGCTCATGCCCCCGCACCTCGCCGGCTGGGCGAGGTCGGCCGACATCGCGCCGCTGCCCGACGGGCTCGCCCTGGCCGTCCGCCAGTTCCTCGACCGCGCCGCCTCGCTCAACGCCGCCTCCCGGGCCACGCTCGGGGGCCGGCTCGCCGAGCAGGTGCTCACCCACGTCGCGCCCGCTCCCCCGCCCGGGCAGCACCCGGAGGCGGTCCTCGCGGCCGTGCTCGCGGAGCGCCGCCGCCGCGACGAGGCCCGGCTGGCCCGCGACGAGGCGCTGCGGGCCCGGCTGCGTCAGCGGCGCCGGTAGGTCAGGTCGGTGATCGAGCGGCCGGCGTCGAGCCCGCGCCGCTCGAAGCGGGTCAGCGGCCGGGCGTCCCAGC
The DNA here is from genome assembly GCA_963778095.1 of uncultured Actinomycetota bacterium. GTDB lineage: Bacteria > Actinomycetota > Actinomycetes > Propionibacteriales > Nocardioidaceae > Nocardioides_B. The sequence continues at coordinate 114,925 of CAVZTB010000013.1, forward strand.
GGGGTGCCGGTCCGTCGTGCACGTTGACCAGCAGCGGCTCCGCGTCGAGCACCTCGACCATCTGCTCGGCGTAGTCGGGCCAGTCCGTGGCCAGCCGCCACAGCGCCCCGGGTCGGAGCCGGCTGGCGGCCAGCCGGGCGAAGTCGGCGTCGACCAGCCGCCGGCGGTGGTGCCGCTTCTTGGGCCACGGGTCCGGGAAGAACGTCCACAGCTCCTCGAGCGCGCCGGGCTCGACGAGGTGGCCCAGCGTCCAGACCGCGTCGACGCCGAGCAGCCGGACGTTGTCGACGCCGGCCTGCTCCATCCGGTGCAGCGTGTCCGCGACCCCCGGGTGCCAGACCTCCAGGGCCAGCACGTCGTACGCCGGGTGCGCGGCCGCCAGCGCCACCGTGGCCTCGCCCACGCCGGACCCGATCTCGACGACCAGCGGCGCCTCGCGGCCGAAGTAGGACCGCAGGTCGAAACCGTCGACGTCCACGGCCTCGTCGGGGATCCACCGGGTGCCCTGCCAGCGCTCCCAGGCGGCCTGCTGGCGGGCGTTGAGGCGGGTCCCCCGCCGGGAGTAGGACAGCACCTCCCGGAGCCGCTGGCCGTCCGCCGTCACCCCGGTGTGGGGTCGCGCGCGCCGCGAGCGGGTGCTGTCCGGGCCGTCCATCCGACGTACGCCCTCCTGTCGTCCGGGAAGAGCAAGAGGCCCGGTCCCCTGGGGGACCGGGCCTCTCGGCGGCAGTGCTACGGGTGCTGCTGGGTCACTTGGAGATGGTGGTGACCCGGCCGGCGCCGACGGTGCGGCCACCCTCGCGGATCGCGAAGCGGAGACCCTCCTCCATGGCGATCGGCTGGATCAGCTCGACCGACATGTCGGTGTTGTCGCCCGGCATGACCATCTCGGTGCCCTCGGGGAGGGTCACGACGCCGGTCACGTCCGTGGTCCGGAAGTAGAACTGCGGACGGTAGTTGTTGAAGAACGGCGTGTGACGGCCGCCCTCCTCCTTCGACAGGATGTAGACCGACGCGTCGAAGTTGGTGTGCGGGGTCGTGGTGCCCGGCTTGATGACGACCATGCCGCGCTCGACGTCCTCGCGCTTGGTGCCACGAAGCAGCAGACCGACGTTCTCACCGGCCTGGCCCTCGTCGAGCAGCTTGCGGAACATCTCGACGCCGGTGACCGTGGTGGTCTGCTTGACGTCGCGGATGCCGATGATGTCGACGGTCTCGTTGACCTTGACCACGCCACGCTCGATGCGGCCGGTGATGACCGTGCCACGACCGGTGATCGTGAAGACGTCCTCGACGGGCATGAGGAACGGCTTGTCGATCTCGCGCTCGGGCTGCGGGATGTGCTCGTCGACGGCCGTCATGAGCTCCATGATCGACTCGCCCCACTTCTCGTCGCCGTTGAGCGCCGGGAAGGCAGCAACGCGCACGACGGGGATGTCGTCGCCGTCGAACTCGTACTCGGTGAGGAGCTCGCGCACCTCCATCTCGACGAGCTCGATGAGCTCCTCGTCGTCGACCATGTCGCACTTGTTCAGCGCGACGACGATCGCGGGCACGCCGACCTGGCGGGCGAGCAGCACGTGCTCACGCGTCTGGGGCATGGGGCCGTCGGTCGCCGCGACAACGAGGATCGCGCCGTCCATCTGGGCCGCGCCGGTGATCATGTTCTTGATGTAGTCGGCGTGACCCGGGCAGTCGACGTGGGCGTAGTGCCGCGCCTCGGTCTGGTACTCGACGTGCGCGATCGAGATCGTGATGCCGCGCTGACGCTCCTCGGGAGCCTTGTCGATCATGTCGAAGGCCGAGGCCTCGTTCAGGGTCGGGTACTTGTCGTGCAGCACCTTGGTGATCGCTGCGGTCAACGTCGTCTTGCCGTGGTCGATGTGACCGATCGTGCCGATGTTGACGTGCGGCTTGGTCCGCTCGAACTTCGCCTTAGCCACGGGGGCTCCTCCTCGTTAGGAAACTTGACTCGTCTGCTGGGGTGAACTGCAAAGGAAACGCGAACTACTCGCCGCGGACCTTCTTGATGATCTCGTCGGCGACGTTCTGCGGAACCTCGGCGTACGAGTCGAACTCCATCGAGTACGACGCCTGGCCGGAGGTCTTGGACCTCAGGTCGCCAACGTACCCGAACATCTCTGACAGCGGTACCAACGCCTCGACCACCCGGTCACCCGAGCGCTCGAACATCGTCGACACCTGGCCACGGCGCGAGTTGATGTCGCCGATGACGTCACCCAGGAAGGTCTCCGGGGTGGTCACCTCCACGGCGAACATCGGCTCGAGCAGCACCGGCTTCGCCATGCGGGCGGCCTCCTTGAAGGCCTGTCCGCCGGCGAGCTTGAACGCGAGCTCGGAGGAGTCGACGTCGTGGTAGGCGCCGTCCTCGAGCGTGAACTTGACGTCGACCATCGGGTAGCCGGCGAGGACGCCGAACTCCATGGCGCCCTGGCCACCCTGGTCGACGGACGGGATGTACTCCCGCGGGATGCGGCCACCCGACACGTTGTTGATGAACTCGTAGCCGGCACCGAGGCCGGTCTCCGGGTCGACGTTGGGGCCGAGGCTGATGACGACCTTCGCGAACTGGCCCGAACCACCGGTCTGCTTCTTGTGCGTGTAGGAGTGGTTCTTGACCTCCTTGCGGATGGTCTCGCGGTAGGCCACCTGCGGCTTGCCGACGGTCGCCTCGACGCGGAACTCGCGACGCATGCGGTCCACCAGGATCTCCAGGTGGAGCTCGCCCATGCCGGCGATGATCGTCTGGCCGGTCTCCATGTCGGACTTGACCGTGAAGGTCGGGTCCTCGTCGGAGAGCCGCTGGATCGCGACGCCGAGCTTCTCCTGGTCGCCCTTGGTCTTGGGCTCGATCGCGACCTCGATGACCGGGGCCGGGAACGTCATGGACTCCAGGACGACCGGGTTCTGCGGGTCGGACAGCGTGTGACCGGTCTTGGTGTCCTTCAGACCCATGACCGCCACGATCTGGCCGGCGCCGACCGACGCGATCTCCTCACGCTTGTTGGCGTGCATCTGGTAGACCTTGCCGATCCGCTCCTTGCGGCCGTTGACCGAGTTCACCACGGTCGAGCCGGCGACGAGCTTGCCGGAGTACACCCGGACGTAGATCAGCTTGCCGAGGTGCGGGTCGGTGGCGACCTTGTAGGCCAGGCCGGAGAACGGCTCGTCGTCGCTGGGCTGGCGGACGATCACCTTCTCCTCGTCCTTGGCGTCGTGACCCTGGATGCCGTCGATGTCGAGCGGCGAGGGGAGGTACTTCACGACCGCGTCGAGCAGGGGCTGGACGCCCTTGTTCTTGAACGCGGTGCCGCACAGGACCGGGTTGACCTTGTCGGCGAGCGTGGCGCGACGGATCGCGGCCTCGAGCTCCTCGACGCTGAACTCGCCCTCCTCGAGGTACTTCTCCATGATCGCGTCGTCGGCCTCGGCCAGCGTCTCGAGGAACTTCTCGCGGTACTCCGCGGCCTGGTCGGCCAGCGCGGCGGGGATCTCCTCGACGTCGTAGTCCTCGCCCATCTTGGTCTCGCCGTGCCAGGTGAGCGCACGCATGCCGACCAGGTCGACGACCCCGAGGAAGTCGCCCTCGGCGCCGATCGGGATCTGCAGGACCAGCGGGGTGGAGTTGAGGCGGTCGACCATCATGTCGACGCAGCGGAAGAAGTCCGCGCCGGTGCGGTCGAGCTTGTTGACGAAGCACATCCGCGGGACGGAGTACTTGTTCGCCTGGCGCCAGACGGTCATGGTCTGCGGCTCGACGCCGGCGACCCCGTCGAACACGGCGACGGCGCCGTCGAGGACGCGGAGCGAACGCTCCACCTCGGCGGTGAAGTCGACGTGGCCGGGCGTGTCGATGATGTTGATCTGGTGGTTCTTCCACCAGCAGGTCGTCGCGGCGGACGTGATCGTGATGCCGCGCTCCTGCTCCTGCTCCATCCAGTCCATGACGGCAGCGCCCTCGTGGACCTCGCCGATCTTGTAGGAGATGCCGGTGTAGAAGAGGATCCGCTCGGTCGTGGTGGTCTTGCCGGCGTCGATGTGCGCCATGATGCCGATGTTGCGGACCTTGGTCAGGTCGGTGGTGATGTCGACGGCCACTTGTCAGTGATCCCCTCTAGCTAGGTGGTGCTGCGAACGCGCTGGAACCGGCACGTCGGACGGGGCGCCCGGTGGGGCGCTCGGCCGGTCCGACGAACCGGCCGGTGTCACCAGCGGTAGTGGGCGAATGCCTTGTTGGCCTCGGCCATCTTGTGAACGTCCTCGCGACGCTTGACCGCGGCACCGAGGCCGTTGGACGCGTCGAGGATCTCGTTCATGAGGCGCTCGGCCATGGTCTTCTCACGGCGAGCGGCGGAGTAGCTGACCAGCCAGCGCAGGGCGAGGGTCATCGAGCGGTTGCCCTTGACCTCGACCGGCACCTGGTAGGTGGCGCCACCGACGCGGCGGCTGCGGACCTCGAGGGCCGGCTTCACGTTGTCCAGGGCACGCTTGAGCGTGACCACCGGGTCGGTGCCGGTCTTCTCGCGGCAGCCCTCGAGGGCGCCGTAGACGATGCGCTGGGCGGTCTGCTTCTTGCCGTCCTTGAGCACCTTGCTGACCAGCTGGGTGACGACCTGCGATCCGTAGACCGGGTCGACGTCGAGCGGCCGCTTCGGGGCGGGGCCCTTGCGAGGCATTAGCTCTTCTCCTTCTTCGCGCCGTACCGGCTGCGAGCCTGCTTGCGGTTCTTCACGCCCTGCGTGTCGAGCGAACCGCGGATGATCTTGTAGCGGACACCGGGAAGGTCCTTCACACGGCCGCCGCGCACGAGCACGATCGAGTGCTCCTGCAGGTTGTGGCCGACACCCGGGATGTAGGCCGTGACCTCGATGCCGCTGGACAGGCGCACGCGGGCGACCTTCCGCAGCGCGGAGTTCGGCTTCTTCGGGGTGGTCGTGTAGACACGCGTGCACACCCCGCGTCGCTGGGGCGAACCCTTCAGAGCGGGCGTCTTGTTCTTCGACACCTTGTCCTGGCGGCCCTTGCGGACCAGCTGGTTGATGGTGGGCACCGCGTGGGTCTCTTTCCTCTTCGGTGATGCTGTCTTGTGTGTCCGGATCGCTCCCCAGACCTGTCCTGCCGCTCTCGCACCGCTCCCGTTCCGCCTCCCCCGCGGTCGGGCGTGTCGCCCACCGCAGGTCACCGCCGATCGAGCTGGGCGGAGGAGCCGTCGTGAAGTTTCGCTGCGAGTGCAGCCACGCGTCTTGGTTGTGAGCACGCGCAGGGCCTGGGTGTCCCAGACACGAAGAAAAAGATTACCGGCTCGCCGGAACGCGGTCAAAACGAGCAGACCGCCGGTGCGGTAAGGAAGCTGTTCGGCTCCGCGCCTGGGTGCCTCCCAGTCTAGCCGCCGGGCGCAACCCGCCCCGCGGCGGGCGGCCGCGAGCAGCTCCGCGAGGTGCAGCGCCCGGACTCCGGCGAGGTCGTCGAGCTGGGTGCGGCAGGAGAAGCCGTCGGCGAGCACCACCGCGTCCCGGCCCGCCGAGCGTACGGCGGGCAGCAGGTCGTGCTCGGCCACCGCGACCGACACCTCGTAGTGGCCCTGCTCGACGCCGAAGTTGCCGGCCAGGCCGCAGCAGCCGCCGACGCGGGTGACGTCGGCCCCGGTCCGGGCCAGCAGGGCCGCGTCGGCCTCCCAGCCGACGACGCTGGCGTGGTGGCAGTGCGGCTGCACCACGACCGTCGTGCCGGTCAGGTCGGGCGGCGTCCAGCCGGGGAGGCCGGTCAGCACCTCCGCCAGGGACCGGACGCCCGCGGCGACCTCGGCCGCCCGCGGGTCGGCGGTGAGCTCGACGGCGTCGGAGCGCAGCGTGGCGAGGCAGGACGGCTCGAGCCCGACCACCGGGATGCCGGCGGCGACGTAGGGGTGCAGGACGTCGAGGGTGTGCTCGACGATCCGGCGCGCGGCGGTGAGCTGGCCGGTGCTGACCCAGGTCAGGCCGCAGCAGGCGTGCTCGCCCACGACGCCCACCCGCAGCCCGGCCGCCTCCAGCACCCGGACGGCCGCGCGGCCGCTGTCGGAGGCGAAGGCGTCGGTGAACGAGTCCGCCCAGAGCACGACGTCGAAGGCCGTGGTCGGCGACGCCACCTGCGACGTCGCGCGGGCCCACCGGCGCAGGGACTGGGCGGCGAAGGCGGGCACCGAGCGGCGCTGGTCGATCCCGGCCGCGGCCTTGGCCAGCCGCTGCACCGCGCCCACCCGCATGACCCGGTTGGCCAGCGGCGCGACGGGCTGGGCCAGCCGGGCCCACCGGGGCAGCTGGCCCAGGGCGTAGTGGCTGCGCGGCCGGAGCCGGCGCCGGTAGCGCTGGTGCAGCGCCTCGGCCTTGTAGGTGGCCATGTCGATGCCGGTCGGGCAGTCCGACGAGCAGCCCTTGCAGGACAGGCACAGGTCGAGCGCCTCGTGCACCTCGTCGGACCTCCAGCCGTCCTTGACGAGCGTGCCGTTGACCATCTCCTGGAGGACGCGGGCGCGTCCCCGGGTGGAGTCCTTCTCGTCGCGGGTGGCGAGGTACGACGGGCACATCACGCCGCCGCCGGCGGTGTTGTCGGCGACGCACTTGCCGACCCCGGTGCACCGGTGCACGGCCGCGAGCACCGAGCCGTCGTCGTGGGCCATCCGCAGCTGGTGCCGGGGCTCCCGGAGCCGGGCCGCCAGCCGGATGTCCGCGTCGACCGGCCGCGGGTCCACCAGCACGCCGGGGTTGAGCAGGTTGCCGGGGTCGAAGAGGTGCTTGACGGCCGCGAACAGGTCGATGACCTCGGCGGAGTACATCCGGGGCAGCAGCTCCGAGCGCGCCCGGCCGTCCCCGTGCTCGCCGGACAGGCTGCCGCCGTGGGCCGCGGCCAGGTCGGCGGCCGCCTCGACGAACCGGCGGAAGTCGGCGGTGCCGCGGGGCCGGTCGAGCGGGAAGTCGATGCGCACGTGCACGCAGCCGTCGCCGAAGTGGCCGTAGGGCACGCCGTCGAGGCCGGCCTCGCGCAGCAGCGCGTCGAACCCGCGCAGGTAGGCGCCGAGCCGCTCGGGCGGCACCGCCGCGTCCTCCCAGCCGGCGTGCGCCGGCCGCTCCAGGCTCCGGGCGGCGAGGCCCGCGCCGTCCTCCCGGATCCGCCACAGCGCGGCCATCTCGCGCGGCTCGGTGACCAGCAGCGTGTCGACCGCACCGGCGTCGCGCGGCCACCGCGGCGGCCGCGGCCCGCGCCTCGTCGGCGGTGGACCCGGTGACCTCCGCGAACAGCCAGCCGGCGCCGCGCGGCAGGTCGGGCACGCTCCCCCGCCGGCCGCGGACCACGTCGACGATCCGGGAGTCGAGGCCCTCGCAGGCGACCAGCGGGTGGTGCAGCAGCGACGGCACGGCGTCGGCCGCCTCGAACATGTCCGCGTAGCCCAGCACCGCCAGGGCCCGGAACGGCTCGTCGCGGACCAGCCGGACCGTGGCGCCGGCGACGACGGCCAGGGTGCCCTCGCTGCCGACCAGGAACCGGGACAGGTCCCGGCCGCGCTCGGGGAGCAGGTGCTCGAGGCTGTAGCCGGAGACCTGGCGGGTGAAGCGGCCGAAGTCGGTGCGGATCGTCGCGAGGTGGTCGGCGACCAGCGCGTCGAGCCGGTCGTGCAGCGGGCCGCGCGCGGACCCGAGCCGCTGCCCGTCGACCGTGAGCACGTCGAGGTCGACGACGTTGTCCGAGGTGCGCCCGTAGCCCAGGGCCCGGGAGCCGCAGGCGTTGTTGCCGATCATCCCGCCGATGGTGCAGCGGGTGTGCGTCGAGGGGTCGGGCCCGAAGCGCAGGCCGTGGGCGGTGGCCGCCCTCTGGAGGGTGGCGTGCACCGTGCCGGGCTCGACGGTGGCGGTGCCGGCCTCCGGGTCGAGGGACAGCACGCGGTTGAGGTGGCGCGAGGTGTCGACGACGATGCCGGTGCCCACGGCGTTGCCGGCGATCGACGTACCGGCTCCGCGCATGGTCAGCGGGGTGCCGCTGTCGCGGGCGACGGCGACGGTGGCGGCGAGCTCGTCCACGGAGCGCGGGCGGACCACCACCTGCGGGACGACGCGGTAGAGCGAGGCGTCGGAGGAGTAGAGCGCGCGGGTCAGCGTCGAGTCGTCGCAGTCGGGCACGCCCTCGCGGCGCAGCGCGGCCAGCAGGTCGCCGCCCTCGGCGGCGGTCACCACAGCTCGAGCGAGCGGTGCAGGATGCCGGCCAGGTCCTCGTCGGTGGCCTCGAGCGGCGCGGTGGCCAGCAGCCGCTGCTGCTTGAGGGTGCCCTCGACCAGGTCGGGCACGTCGCCCTCGGCGTAGCCGACCGCGCCGATCCCGTTGGGGATGTCGATGTCGCGCATCAGGTCGGTGAGCACCTGCGGGAGGAAGTCGCGCAGGTCGTCGGGACGGGTGGCGCCGGGGTCGAGCAGCTCGGCCGCGCGGACGTGCCGCTCCGGGTCGGCCTCGAAGGTGAACCGGAAGGCCTCGGGCGCGGTCAGGGACACCGCCATGCCGTGCGGCACCATCGGCTCGTCGTGCGGGTAGCCCGCCGGGTGGAAGTCCCGCACCCGGCCCGCGATCGGGTAGGCGTTGGCGTGCGGGATGTGCACGCCCGCGTTGCCGAAGCCCATCCCGGCGAACGTCGCGGCCAGCGCCATCTGGCCGCGGGCCTCGACGTCGTCGCCCGTGGTGCACCGACGCCCGGAACGACGTGGCCAGCAGGCTCATCGCCTTCTCCGCCCACATGTCCCCGATCGGGTTGGCGCCGCAGTAGGGCACCCGCTGCTCCGGCGTCTTGCGGTCGAAGGTGTCGAAGCGCCGCGCGGTCCAGCTCTCCAGCGCGTGGCAGAGGATGTCCATGCCGCTGGCCGCGGTCACCCCCGCCGGCTGGGAGAGGGTCAGCCGCGGGTCGACCACGGCGAGGGTGGGCCGCAGCCGCGGGTGGCTGATCCCGCTCTTGACGTGCTGCTCGAGGACGTCGAGCACGCAGACCGTGGTGCTCTCGCTGCCGGTGCCGGTGGTGGTGGGCACGGCGACCAGCGGGGACGAGCGGGTGCTCCGGCGCCCGGCCCTTCCCGACCGGGGCGTTGACGTAGTCGAGGACGACGCCCGGGTTGGTGCTGAGCAGGTTGACCGCCTTGGCGGTGTCGATCGCGGAGCCGCCGCCGACCGCGACGAACGCGTCCCACGGCCCGCCGTCGCGGGCGAACTCGACGGCCTCGGCCAGGCTGACGTCGGTGGGCTCGACGTGCGCGCGGTCGAACAGCACGGCCTCGATGCCGTAGCCGGCGATCTGCTCGGTGATCCGCTGCGGGTGCCCGGTCGCCGCGACCCCGGGGTCGGTGATCACCAGCACCCGCCGGACGCCGTACGTCGTGAGGTCGAACCCGATCTCGTCGGAGGCGCCGTCGCCGAACTTGAGCTGCGGGGCGCCGTAGGTGAACACGGTCTCGGAGCTTCCGGGGTGGACCATGCCGCAACCCTAGAGGGGCGGTTCCACCTCGGTGAGCGCGTATCGCGCAGCGGCGAGCAGGTCCAGGTCGAGGGCGGCGGCGCGCGGCACCCAGGCCGCCTCGTCGGTGGAGCCGTCGACCTCGACCACGTGCGGCTCGACGCCCTCGGACTGCGGCAGGACGCTCGCGTCGAAGATCAGGTGCACGCCGTGGTAGTCCTCGACGAGGCCGTCGGAGCGCGCCCCGGTGAAGTGCGTCGAGTGCACGTCGAGCAGCCGGCCCGGCTCGACGTGCAGGCCGGTCTCCTCGTGCACCTCGCGGCGCAGCGCGTCGCGCGGGTCCTCGCCGTGGTCGATCCCGCCGCCGGGCAGCGTCCACCGGCCCTCGATCCGGGTGCGCGAGGACATCCGGGTCAGCAGCACCTCGTCGGTGCCGTCCGTGGTCGCGCGAGAGCAGGGCGTACGCCGCGATCCGCTGGCGCTGCGGGGGCGGGCTGTCCTCGGGCATGCGCGTGAGTCTAGGACGCCGTGGCGGCGCTGGACCACCGTTTCGACTCCGCGGGCCTGGGGACAATCGTCGTGGCCGCCGTCCCCGACCCTCGAGAGCCCGGACGCACATGAGCACGCTCCACACGCCCGCCGCCCCTCGCACGCACCACCACCGGGCGCGCGCGCAGTCGCGCGACCCGTTCTTCGACAACGCGAAGATGCTGCTGGTCACGCTGGTGGTGGTCGGCCACTCGTGGACGCTGCTGCCCGACGTCTCCACGTCGAGCCCGGTCTACGTCTTCCTCTACACCTTCCACGTGCCGGCGTTCGTGCTCGTCACCGGCTACCTGTCGCGCAGCTTCACCTTCACGCGGGCCAACCTGCGCAAGCTGGTGACCACCGTCGTGGTGCCCGTACTTCGTCTTCGAGACCCTGCTGGCGCTGTTCCGCACCGTCGTCGGCCACGAGAACTTCGGGGTGCTCTACATCAGCCCGCACTGGCCGATGTGGTACCTCACGGTGCTGTTCCTGTGGCGGCTGGCCACCCCGCTGCTGACCCGGCTGCGGCCCGGCCGTCGCGATGACCGTCGCGGTCGCGGTCTGCCTGGTCGGCGGGCTCAACACCGTGCCGGCGCTCGACCTGCCCCGCACCTTCGGGCTGCTGCCGTTCTTCGTGGCCGGGCTCGGTGATGACCCGCGAGCAGTTCGACTGGCTGGCCCGTCCCCGCGTGCGCGTCGTCGCGGCGGTGCTGATGGTGCTCGCCTTCGTGGTCGCGACGCGTCACCGCCGGCAGCTTCAGCAAGGAGTGGCTCTACTGGCGCACCGGCTACCCCGACCTGGGCGTGCCGTTCTGGCTCGGCGCCGTCCGTCCGGCTCGGCCTGCTGGTGGTGGCCGGGGCCCTGGCGCTGGGCGCCCTGTCGCTGATCCCCCGCTCGCAGCGCTGGTTCACCCCGCTGGGCGCGGCCAGCCTGGTCGTCTACCTGTTCCACGGCTTCGCCGTGAAGGGCGCGGAGTACGCCGGGGTGGGCGGGCTGTCCGAGCGCGACCCGGTGACGGCGTTCCTCGCGGTGACCGGCGCCGCCGTGCTGGGTGAGCCTGCTGCTCGCGGCGACCCCGGTCAGCCGGCGGCTCAACAAGCTCGTCGACCCGATCTCGACCCTGACCGCCGAGCCCTCGACCGGGCCGCTCGACCCCGGCGCACCACCGGTCCGAGGCGGTCGCGTCCCTCGCGCTCGCGCACCGCGACATCACCCGGCACGGCTGACCGCTCACCCGGCCGCGGGACACCGCAGGCCACGGCGGGACCGCGCTCGGACGGCACCGACTCGAGCAGCCGCGCCTGCTCCGGGGTGGGTGCGGCGCCGCCGAGGTGGGCCGGCAGCCACGGCGGGCTGCTCCCCCGGCCGTGCGGCGTGCACCGGGCGGGCCTGCAGGTCGTCGAGCAGTCCCTGGAGGCGGACGCCGAGGCGGGCGGTGCCCTCGCGCACGTCGTCGCCCGGTCCGACGTACGACGGCGTGCCGACGAGCAGGGAGACGGGCCGCCCGCGGCGCAGGTCCACCGGCCGCTTCGCGGTGAGGATCCGCTGCGGCCCCCAGATGGCCATCGGCACGATCGGCGGCGCCGGTCTCGCGGGCCAGGGCCACCGCGCCGGGCATCAGCGCCCGCACGGTGTACGACGTGCTGACCCCCGCCTCCGGGAAGATGCCGACGGCCTCGCCCTCGCGGAGCAGCGCGCGGGCCCTGCAGGTAGGCCGCCGCGGGCGCGGCAGCGGTCCACCGGGACGTGCCGCATCGCCGGTCATCAGCGGGCGCGCGACGGGGTTGGTCCACACGTCGTGGCGGGCCAGGAACCGCACGTCGCGCCGGCTCCCCCGGGCGGCGAGCCCGACCAGCAGGAAGTCCAGGAAGCTGACGTGGTTGCTGACCAGCACCACCGGCCCGTCGACCGGCACGTGCTCGTCGCCCGTCGACGGTCGAGCCGCAGCCCGAGCGCCCGGAACACCACGCGCGCGGCGCGATCACAGGAGGGATAGACGCGCTCCTTGCCGGCACGCCTGATGTTCGCAGCCCCGCCCATCCCGGATGGCCCGCCGACCCGTCACTTGTGCAGCGACACGCCCGGCGTGTCGCTGCACAAGTGACGGGTCGGCGGGAAAGGGCAGCGAGGCCGATCCCCACGCGGGAACGCCCGCCTAGGCGAGCCTGGGCGGGCGCTGTCGCTGGTGTCTGCGCTCCGCAGACCTCGACGTCAGTTCTGGTAGGAACCGAAGTCGAAGTCGTCGAGTGCCACGGCCTGGCCTCCGGTGTTACCGAAGTCGTAGTCGTAGTCGCCGTACCCGGTGACGGAGTACGCGTTCGCACGCGCCTCCTCGGTCGGCTCCACCCGGATGTTGCGGTAGCGCTCCAGGCCGGTGCCGGCCGGGATCAGCTTTCCGATGATCACGTTCTCCTTCAGGCCGCGCAGCGAGTCCGACTTGCCGTGGATCGCCGCGTCGGTGAGGACGCGCGTGGTCTCCTGGAAGGACGCCGCCGACAGCCACGACTCGGTGGCCAGCGACGCCTTGGTGATGCCCATCAGCTGCGGACGGCCGGCCGCGGGCTTGCCGCCCTCGGAGACCACCCGACGGTTCTCCTCCTCGAAGGTGATCCGGTCGATGAGGTCCGACGGGAGCAGCTTGGTGTCGCCCTGCTCCAGCACGAGAACGCGGCGCAGCATCTGCCGCACGATGATCTCGATGTGCTTGTCGTGGATGGCCACGCCCTGGCTGCGGTACACAGCCTGGACCTCGTCCACCAGGTGCTCCTGGGCCTTGCGGACACCGAGGATGCGGAGGACCTCCTGCGGGTCCGGCGTGCCCTGGGTGAGCTGCTGGCCGACCTCGACGTGGTCGCCCTCGCCGACGGTCAGACGCGACCGCTTGCTGACGGGGTACTCCTGGACCTCGGAACCGTCGTCCGGGGTGATCAGGATCTTCTTGGCCTTGTCGGTCTCGTCGATCGTCACGCGGCCGGCGGCCTCGGTGATCGGCGAGCGACCCTTGGGCTGACGCGCCTCGAAGAGCTCGACCACGCGGGGCAGACCCTGCGTGATGTCGTCCGCGGAGGCCACACCACCGGTGTGGAAGGTACGCATCGTCAGCTGCGTGCCGGGCTCACCGATCGACTGGGCCGCGATGATGCCGACGGCCTCGCCGATGTCGACGAGCTTGCCGGTCGCCAGCGAACGGCCGTAGCACTTCGCGCAGGTGCCGGTCCGGGCGTCACAGGTGAGCACCGAACGGACCTTCACCTCCTCGATGCCGGCGTCGACGAGCTCGTTGATCTTGACGTCCCCGAGGTCCTCACCGGCGGCGGCGAGCACCGCGCCCGTCTCCGGGTGGGTGACCTCGACGGCCGCCGAGCGGGCGTACGCCGCGGTCTCGGCGTTCTCGTCCTTGACCACACGACCGTCGTCGAGCTTGACGCCGATCCGCTTGGGCAGACCGCGCTCGGTGCCGCAGTCGTCCTCACGGATGATGACGTCCTGCGAGACGTCGACGAGACGACGGGTGAGGTACCCGGAGTCCGCCGTACGCAGCGCCGTGTCGGCCAGACCCTTGCGGGCACCGTGCGTCGCGATGAAGTACTCCAGGACGGTCAGGCCCTCCCGGAAGTTCGACTTGATCGGACGCGGGATGATGTCGCCCTTCGGGTTGGCCACCAGACCACGCATGGCCGCGATCTGCCGGACCTGCATCATGTTTCCGCGCGCACCCGAGTGAACCATCATGTAGATCGGGTTCATCTTGTCGAAGGTCTTCTCGAGCTCGGCCGCGACCTCGTTGGAGGCCTGCGTCCAGATCTCGATGAGCTCCTGGCGACGCTCGTCGTCGGTGATCAGACCACGCTCGAACTGGGTCTGCACCTTCTTGGCCTGCTCCTCGAAGACCTCGAGGATCTCGGCCTTGCGCGGCGGGGTGACGACGTCCTCGATGGAGACGGTCACACCGGAGCGGGTGCCCCAGTGGAAGCCGGCGTCCTTGAGGGCGTCGAGCGCCGCGGCGACCTCGACCTTGGTGTAGCGCTCGGCCAGGTCGTTCACGATCACGCCGAGCTGCTTCTTGCCGACCTCGTAGTTCACGAAGGCGTAGTCGCTCGGGAGCGTCTCGTTGAACAGCGCGCGACCCAGGGTGGTCTCGAGGATCAGCGGCTGACCCTCTTCCCAGCCCTCGGGGAGCACGGTGCCGAACGGCGGGACGACCTGCGGGAACCGGATCTTGACGGTGCTCTGCAGGGTGATCTCGCCGCGGTCGAAGGCCATGATCGCCTCGGAGGTGGACGAGAACGCCCGCCCGTCGCCGGGGAGCTCGTCGCCCTCCATGTCACGGGTCAGGAAGAACAGCCCGATGATCATGTCCTGCGTCGGCATGGTCACCGGACGCCCGTCGGACGGCTTCAGGATGTTGTTCGTCGACAGCATCAGGATGCGGGCCTCGGCCTGCGCCTCCGCGGAGAGCGGCAGGTGGACAGCCATCTGGTCACCGTCGAAGTCCGCGTTGAAGGCGGAGCAGACGAGCGGGTGGATCTGGATGGCCTTGCCCTCGATCAGCTGGGGCTCGAACGCCTGGATGCCGAGACGGTGCAGGGTGGGTGCACGGTTGAGCAGCACCGGGTGCTCGGTGATGACCTCTTCGAGCACGTCCCACACGACCGGGCGGGCCCGCTCGACCATCCGCTTCGCGCTCTTGATGTTCTGCGCGTGGTTCAGGTCGACGAGCCGCTTCATCACGAAGGGCTTGAACAGCTCGAGCGCCATCTGCTTGGGCAGACCGCACTGGTGCAGCTTGAGCTGCGGGCCGACCACGATGACCGAACGGCCGGAGTAGTCGACGCGCTTGCCGAGCAGGTTCTGACGGAAACGACCCTGCTTGCCCTTGAGCATGTCGGACAGCGACTTCAGCGGCCGGTTGCCCGGGCCGGTGACCGGACGACCACGACGGCCGTTGTCGAACAGCGAGTCGACGGCCTCCTGGAGCATCCGCTTCTCGTTGTTGACGATGATCTCGGGCGCACCGAGGTCGAGCAGCCGCTTGAGGCGGTTGTTCCGGTTGATGACGCGGCGGTACAGGTCGTTCAGGTCGGAGGTCGCGAAGCGGCCACCGTCGAGCTGCACCATCGGGCGCAGGTCCGGCGGGATGACCGGTACGGCGTCCAGGACCATGCCGCGCGGGCTGTTGGTCGTCTTGCGGAACGCGTCGACGACCTTGAGCCGCTTGAGGGCACGGACCTTGCGCTGGCCCTTGCCGGTCGCGATGGTCTCGCGCAGGCTCTCCACCTCGGCGTCGAGGTCGAAGGTCTCGAGGCGCTTCTGGATCGCCGTGGCGCCCATGTGGCCCTCGAAGTACTTGCCGAACCAGTTCTTCATCTCGCGGTAGAGCAGCTCGTCGCCCTCGAGGTCCTGGACCTTGAGGTTCTTGAAGCGGCTCCAGACCTCCTCGAGACGGTCCAGCTCGCGCTGGGACCGGTCGCGGACCTGCTTCATCTCGCGCTCGGCGCCGTCCTTGACCTTGCGGCGCGCGTCGGCCTTGGCACCCTCGGCCTCCAGGGCCGCGAGGTCCTCCTCGAGCTTCTTGGCGCGCTCGTCGATCTGGTTGTCGCGACGACCCTCGAGACGCTTGCGCTCGAGGTCGATCTTGCCCTCGTTGGAGGACAGGTCGCGGTGCCGCGCGTCCTCGTCGACGTGCGTGATCATGTACGCCGCGAAGTAGATGACCTTCTCGAGGTCCTTCGGGGCGAGGTCGAGCAGGTAGCCGAGCCGGCTGGGCACACCCTTGAAGTACCAGATGTGCGTGACCGGGGCGGCGAGCTCGATGTGGCCCATCCGCTCGCGGCGGACCTTGGAACGGGTCACCTCGACGCCGCAGCGCTCGCAGATGATGCCCTTGAAGCGCACGCGCTTGTACTTGCCGCAGTAGCACTCCCAGTCCCGGGTGGGACCGAAGATCTTCTCGCAGAAGAGACCGTCACGCTCGGGCTTGAGCGTGCGGTAGTTGATCGTCTCCGGCTTCTTGACCTCGCCGTGGCTCCACGTGCGGATGTCGTCCGCGGTGGCCAGGCCGATCTTGAGCTGGTCGAAGAAGTTCACGTCGAGCACGGTGGCTTCTTTCCTCGTGATGTCAGGTTGAACAAAAGACGGGGACCGAGGGCGGGGAGCACGGCCTCATGGGCCGTGCTCCCCCACACCTCAGACTTCCTCGACGCTGCTGGGCTCGCGGCGGGAGAGGTCGATGCCGAGCTCCTCGGCGGCGCGGAAGACGTCTTCCTCCGCGTCGCGCATCTCGATCGCGGTGCCGTCCTGGGACAGCACCTCGACGTTGAGGCAGAGCGACTGCATCTCCTTGACGAGAACCTTGAACGACTCGGGGATGCCGGAGTCGGGGATGTTCTCGCCCTTCACGATCGCCTCGTAGACCTTGACGCGTCCGGGGACGTCGTCGGACTTGATGGTCAGGAGCTCCTGCAGGGCGTAGGCGGCGCCGTACGCCTCCATCGCCCAGACCTCCATCTCACCGAAGCGCTGGCCACCGAACTGGGCCTTACCGCCGAGCGGCTGCTGGGTGATCATGGAGTACGGACCCGTCGACCGCGCGTGGATCTTGTCGTCCACGAGGTGGTGCAGCTTCAGGATGTACATGTAGCCCACCGAGACCGGGTCCGGGAAAGGCTCTCCCGAGCGGCCGTCGAACAGGTTCGGCCTTGCCGTTCTCCTTGACGACGCGGACGCCGTCGCGGTTGGGCAGGGTCGAGCCGAGCAGACCGACGATCTCGTCCTCGCGCGCACCGTCGAAGACGGGGGTGGCGACGTTGGTGTCCGCCTCCGCGGCCTCGGCGTGGATCGAGATGAGGCGCTTCTTCCAGTCCTCGTCGTCGCCCTCGACCTGCCAGCCCTGCTTGGCCAGCCAGCCCAGGTGGATCTCCAGGATCTGGCCGATGTTCATCCGGCCCGGCACGCCGAGCGGGTTGAGCACGACGTCGACCGGGGTGCCGTCCTCCATGAACGGCATGTCCTCGACCGGCAGGATCTTGGAGATGACGCCCTTGTTGCCGTGACGGCCGGCGAGCTTGTCACCCACGGAGATCTTGCGCTTCTGGGCGACGTACACGCGGACCAGCTGGTTGACGCCCGGGGGCAGCTCGTCGCCCTCCTCGCGGTCGAAGACCCGGACACCGATGACGGTGCCGGACTCGCCGTGGGGGACCTTCATCGACGTGTCGCGGACCTCGCGCGCCTTCTCACCGAAGATCGCGCGGAGCAGCCGCTCCTCCGGGGTGAGCTCGGTCTCGCCCTTGGGCGTGACCTTGCCGACCAGGATGTCGCCGGTCGTGACCTCGGCGCCGATGCGGATGATCCCGCGCTCGTCGAGGTCGGCCAGCATCTCCTCGGAGACGTTCGGGATGTCCCGGGTGATCTCCTCCGGACCCAGCTTCGTGTCGCGGGCGTCGACCTCGTGCTCCTCGATGTGGATCGAGGTGAGGACGTCCTGCTGCACGAGACGCTGCGACAGGATGATCGCGTCCTCGTAGTTGTGGCCCTGCCACGGCATGAACGCGACCAGCAGGTTCGTGCCGAGCGCCATCTCGCCCTCGTCGGTGCAGGGACCGTCGGCGATCGGCGAGCCGACCTCGAGGCGCTGCCCCTCCGAGACCAGCGGACGCTGGTTGATGCAGGTGCCCTGGTTGGAGCGGCTGAACTTCTGCATCCGGTAGGTGCGGTAGGTGCCGTCGTCCTGCATGACCTCGACCGCGTCGGCCGAGACCTCCTGGACGACGCCGGACTGGGCCGCGACGACCACGTCACCGGCGTCGACGGCGGCACGGAACTCCATGCCGGTGCCGACCAGCGGCGCGTCGCTCTTGATGAGCGGCACGGCCTGGCGCTGCATGTTGGAGCCCATGAGCGCGCGGTTGGCGTCGTCGTGCTCGAGGAACGGGATCAGGGCGGTCGCGACCGACACCATCTGGCGCGGCGAGACGTCCATGTAGTCGACCTCGTCGGCCGGCACCACGTCGACCTCGTTCTCGCGCTGACGCACGAGCACGCGGTCCTCGGAGAACGTGTTGTCCTCGTTCAGGCCGGCGTTGGCCTGCGCGATGACGA
Source organism: uncultured Actinomycetota bacterium (assembly GCA_963778095.1). Classification (GTDB taxonomy): domain Bacteria; phylum Actinomycetota; class Actinomycetes; order Propionibacteriales; family Nocardioidaceae; genus Nocardioides_B. The sequence continues at coordinate 133,040 of CAVZTB010000013.1, forward strand.
AGTGGTCCTCCTCGTCGGCGGTCAGGTAGTCGACCTTGTCGGTGACCTTGCCCTTCTCCACCTTGCGGTACGGCGTCTCGACGAAGCCGAACGGGTTGATCCGCCCGAACGTCGCGAGCGAGCCGATCAGGCCGATGTTCGGGCCCTCAGGAGTCTCGATCGGGCACATGCGGCCGTAGTGCGACGGGTGGACGTCACGGACCTCGAAGCCGGCGCGGTCCCGCGAGAGACCACCCGGGCCGAGCGCGGACAGGCGACGCTTGTGCGTCAGGCCCGCGATCGGGTTCGTCTGGTCCATGAACTGCGACAGCTGGGAGGTTCCGAAGAACTCCTTGAGCGCCGCCACCACGGGCCGGATGTTGATCAGCGACTGCGGCGTGATCGCCTCGACGTCCTGGGTCGTCATCCGCTCGCGGACCACGCGCTCCATCCGGGCCAGGCCGGTGCGGAGCTGGTTCTGGATCAGCTCGCCGACCGTGCGCATGCGACGGTTGCCGAAGTGGTCGATGTCGTCGGCGCGGACCTCGTTGGGCCCGCTCGGGACCTCGATCTCGGTCTTGCCGTCGTGCAGCGCGACGATGTAGCGGATCGCGGCGACGATGTCGTCGATCGTCAGCGTCTGCTGGTCGAAGGCCTCGGTGGTGCCGAGCTTCTTGTTGATCTTGTAGCGACCGACCTTGGCCAGGTCGTAGCGCTTGCCGTTGAAGTAGTAGTTGTCCAACAGCGTCTGCGCGGCCTCACGCGTCGGCGGCTCGCCCGGGCGCAGCTTGCGGTAGATGTCCAGCAGCGCGTCGTCCTGGCCCTCGGTGTGGTCCTTCTCGAGGGTCAGCATCATCGACTCGTACTCGCCGAACTCCTCGCGGATCTGCTCGTTGGTCCAGCCGAGGGCCTTGAGCAGCACCGTGACGTTCTGCTTGCGCTTGCGGTCGAGGCGGACGCCGACCATGTCGCGCTTGTCGATCTCGAACTCGAGCCACGCACCGCGCGAGGGGATGACCTTCGCGGTGAAGATGTCCTTGTCGGACGTCTTGTCGGCGCTGCGCTCGAAGTACACGCCCGGCGAGCGGACGAGCTGCGAGACGACGACGCGCTCGGTGCCGTTGATGACGAAGGTGCCCTTGTCGGTCATCAGGGGGAAGTCCCCCATGAAGACCGTCTGGCCCTTGATCTCACCGGTCTCGTTGTTCGTGAACTCCGCGGAGACGTAGAGCGGAGCGGAGTAGGTGAAGTCCTTCTCCTTGCACTCGTCCACGGTGTTCTTCGGGTCGTAGAAGACCGGGTTCTCGAACGAGAGGGACATGGTCCCGGAGAAGTCCTCGATCGGGGAGATCTCCTCGAAGATCTCCTCGAGACCGGACTTGAGGGAGGCGTCCTCCCCGCTGTCCAGGCGCTTCTGCGTGTCGGTCTTCCACTCCTCGTTGCCCACGAGCCAGTCGAAGCTCTTGGTCTGGAGGTCGAGGAGCTTGGGAACCTCGAGGGGTTCCGAGATCTTCGCGAAGGAGATGCGGCGCGGTGCGAGAGGGTTTTCGGTGTGTCTTGCTGGTGCTGCGCGAGGCGGCCAAGACTGGTCCTTCCAAGGGCTCGCGTGATGGCAGTCGACCCACCTCATTCCAGCCGACCGGGCAGGCTGGAGGCATTTGAGGGCAGACGCAAAGATCGATACTAGCCCACGGGCAGCCCCGGGCACAACCGGCCACGACCACCCGGCCGGTCCTCGATCACCCTCGGCCTGGCCCGTCCGGTTCGATCCCGGTCGGACGGGCCCTGCCTGGTGGTGAGAGGTCCGAGCGGCGCTGGCCACGCGGAAACGCACGCACAGCATGAACCGCCGATCCGGCGGAGTCAAGCATCCGTGCGGCACGCCTGGGGACGGGCCGCCCGTACCGGGTGACCGGTCAGTACGACGTGATGTCGTCGACCAGCCAGGTGCCGTCGACCTCGACCATCGAGAGCTGGACCCGGTTGAGCGCCACCTGCGGCTCGCCGCTGTTGGCGGTGCTCGTCGTGGTCTGGTTGACGTAGAGCAGCACGTTGACCCGGTCGGCGTCGGCGTGCGCCACGCCCGAGGCCTTGACCTCCGCCTCCACCTTGGCCTTGACCTTGGCCGCGTTCGGGCGCACGAGACGGTCGAAGGTGTCGGCGTACCTCTTCTTGTACGCCGGGGTCATGTACCGCTCCGCGGACTTCTCGTCCGCGTCGAGCGACTGGTAGCCGTAGGACAGGATCGCGGCCGAGGCCCGCTCCGCGGCGGCCGGGGCGCTGCGGGTCGCCTCGGCGACGGCGTCCTGCTCGCGCACCTCGCGGAAGTTCCAGGTGCCCAGCCCGAGCACGGCCGCGGTCGCGACCAGGGCGAGCGCGACGACGCCGAGCACGGCGATGACCCGCCAGGACGGACCGGAGCCCCGCGGTCCGACGGGCGCTGACGGGGTGTCCGCAGGCGGCGGCGGAGGGGGCGGCTCCTGCGTCGACGCACCGGGGGCCCCGGTGGCCCCGGGGGC
>CAVZTB010000014.1:0-45563 GCA_963778095.1 uncultured Actinomycetota bacterium
CTCCTGTCGGCGAATCCGCTGCTCGTCGCGGGTCGGCGACCGGCGCGGCGGCCAGCAGCCGCGGTGTACGGGTCTTCGGGGCGGAGCAGGGCCGCCGTCGCGCCGTGCTCGACGATCCGGCCGCCCTGCATGACGGCGACCCGGCCGGCGAGCTGCTCGACGACGGCCAGGTCGTGGCTGATGAACAGGCAGGCGAAGCCGAGCTCGACTGGAGCTCGCCGGAACAGGTCGAGGATCCGCGCCTGGACCGACACGTCCAGCGCACTCGTCGGTTCGTCGGCGATCAGCAGGTCGGGATCGAGCGCGATCGCCCGTGCGATGGCGACGCGCTGGCGCTGACCGCCGGACATCTCGTGCGGGTAGCGCTCCGCCATCGACGCCGGCAGCTGGACCGACTCGAGCAGCGCCGCCACCCGGGTCTCGAGTTCACGCCGACTGCTGCCCCGGTGGATGACGATCGGCTCGGCGATGCTGGCGCCGATGTCCTGCCGTGGGTTCAGCGACGACGCCGGGATCCTGGAACACGATGCCGAGACGGTTCCGCACGTCCTTCCACTGCCGGCGCGACGCATGGCTCACGTCCTGCCCGCTGATCGTGACCGAACCGGCGGTGATCGGCGCCAGGCCGGCCAGCACGCGTCCGATGGTCGACTTCCCGGACCCCGACTCGCCGACCAGGCCGAGCGATCTCGCCGGCGCGGATGTCGAGGTCGACGTGGTCGACGGCGTGCACGACCGACCGCCGTCGGCCGGGATAGTCGACGACGAGACCGCGCACGGCGGCGGTCACGGCGGGAAGGACCGCGGCCGCCGGCTCTCCAGCACCGCCGTCGCTCACGTCGATGTCGCTCAGCTCGGGCACCGCCTCGAGCAGCGCCCGGGTGTACTCGGCCTGCGGTTCGGCGAACAGCGTGGTCACATCGGCGCGTTCGACCTCGCGCACCGGCGCGCAACACGATGACGTCGTCGGCCACGTCGGCGACGACGCCCATGTCGTGGGTGATCAGCAGGATCGCCATGCCACGCCCGTCCGCCAGCTCACGCAACAGGTCGAGGATGCCGGCCTGGACGGTGACGTCCAGAGCGGTGGTGGGCTCGTCGGCGATCAGGACGTCCGGGTCGCAGCTGATGGCCATCGCGATCATCGCCCGTTGGGTCTGACCGCCGGACAGCTGGTGCGGGTAGGACTTCGCGACCCTGCTCGGATCGTCCAACCCCACCGACTCGAGGAGTTCGGCCACGCGATCACCGACCGCGGCGTGCGCGAGATCGGTGTGGGCGTGCAGCGCCTCAGCGATCTGGAAGCCGATCGTGAAGACCGGATTGAACGCGGTGCTCGGCTCCTGGAAGATCGTCCCGATCTCACCGCCACGCAGCTGTTTCAGCCGATCCGGGGTCGCCCCGACCAGTTGGTCCCCGCCAGGTTGATGCTGCCGGTGACGCGCGCGGTGGCCGGCAGCAGCCCGAGCACCGACATCGCCGTCACGCTCTTGCCGGAGCCGGACTCGCCCACCAGGGCGAGGATCCGGCCGCGTTCCAGCTCGAAGGAGAGACGATCGACCGCACTGACCGATCCGGCCGTGACGCTTCGGCCGCCGCGGCGAAGACGATCGTCAGGTCGGAGACGACGAGCACCCCACGGCCCGACGGATCACCGTCGGGCCGTGGGTCGGCTCGGATGCGGTGCTCACTGCTTCAGCGACACCTTGAGGTAGTTCGGGTACGCCGGGAACGCCGTGACGAAGAAGTTCTGCGACCTTCGACCCGTGCAGGAACGAGTTGCGGGTGTAGATCAGCGGGACGACCGGAGCGTCGGCCATGATCTGCTTGTCGACCTGCGACCCACAGCTGCTCGGCGGCGGTCTGGTCGGTCTCGGCCGTCGCCTCGTCGATCAGCTTGTCCACCGCCGGGTTGGAGTAGCGGGAGATGTTGTAACCCGCCGTTGCCGATCTCCGATGAGGCGAACAGCGGCTGGATGTTGCCGTTCGCGCTCGGGAAGTCCGGCAGCCAGCTGCGAGCACGAGGTCGAAGTCCGGCTTGTCCCCGGTGATCAGTCGGTCGAGCCGGTCGGGTCGAGCGGCTTGATGCGTGACCGTGATCCCGGCCCGCTTCAGGCCCTGCTGGATCGCCTGCGCCTGCGCCAGGGCGGTCGAGTCGTTCGTGACGAGCAGGCTGAGGTTGAGGCTGCTGACCTCGCCGGCCGCGCAGCATCGCTTGGCCTTGTCCGGGTCGCCGGTCGACGGCGCCTGGTACAGGTCGAACTCCTCACGCCCGTGGATGCCGGGCGTGATCAGGGTCGTGGCGAAGCCGCCGCCGATCGAGCCGCCGTCCGCGACCTGGAAGGCCTGCTTGTCGACGGCGTACTGGATCGCCTTGCGGACCTCGAGGTTCGCCAACGCGCCGCGCTTGGTGTTCATCGCCAGGTACGCGAGCGCCCCGGGTGCCGAGGTCACGAGCCGCTCCTTGACCGCCGCGTTCTGCTGGATCTGGGCCAGCTGGGCCGGCGGCACGAAGGTCGCACCGAACGCGAACTTGTCGTCGCCGGCGTCGGCGATCAGCCGCTGCGCCACGTCGGGCTGCAGGCCCATCTCGAACACGATCGAGTCCGGCAGGCGGTGCGGACCTGGTCGGTCGACTTGTCCCAGTTCGGGTTGCGCTCGAGCACGAGCGAGTTGCCCTGCGTGTACGACTTCACCTGGTACGGGCCGCTGGCCACCGGCTTCTGACCGTAGTGGCCGGGTCGTCGTCGGCCTTCTTCGGCACCGGCGAGAAGGCCGGCATGCAGACGATCCACGGCCAGTCGCCGAACGGGCTTGTTCAGCTTGAAGACGATCGTGTTGTCGTCCGGCGTCTCGATCGAGGCGAGCTCGTCGCCCTTGTACGGGCCCGTGTACTTGTCCCCGCCGACCAGCAGCGACTTGTGGTAGCCGAGGCCGCCGGACAGCTCCGGGGCGAACGAGCGCTCGATGCCGTACTTGATGTCGGCGGCGGTGATCGGCGATCCGTCGGCGTACTTCAGGCCGTGCTTCAGCGTGTAGGTCCAGGTCTTGCCGCCGTCGGTGACCTGACCGGTGTCGGTGGCCAGGTCGGGGACCACCGCGGCCGCCTTGCCGGGCTCGGTCTTCCACGAGGTCAGGCGGCGCAGCACCAGGTCGAGGGTGGTGATCGCGAGGTTCTGGCTCTTGGCCGGGTCGAGGTTGATCTCTGCTCGTGGTGAGCATGGTCAGGTGCCGCCCTGGCTCCGGGCCACTGTTGCGGACGGCGAGCTTCCGCCGGTGCTGGGATTGGCGTTGCAGGCGGCCGCGCCAGACTCGTGGCCGCGAGTGCGGCCACCAGGGCTAGACGTTTCATCGGGGGTGTTTCCCTTCGTGCGAGGCATTGCGGGTGGTGCGCGGGTCATCGGTCGCGGTGGTCGGAGGTGCCGCGTTCGGTCGACATCGGGTCAGTGCACCTCGGTTCATACGCGTGGATCCAGGAGTCCGTAGACCATGTCGACGACGACGTTGGCCAGGATGATCAGGAACGCCGCGAACAGGTGACGCCGACGACGACGGGGAGGTCGATGTTGCCGACCGCATCCAGCAGCAGCGCGCCGAGGCCCTGCATGCTGAACACCTTCTCGGTGATCACCGCTCCGCCGAGGAGCCCGCCGAGGTCGAGGCCGAAGATGGTGATGACCGGGATGAGCACGTTGCGCAGCGCGTGCCGAGCCGATCACCCGGCCCTCGCCGAGGCCCTTGGCGCGGGCGGTGCGGATGTAGTCCTCGCTCAGCACGTCGAGCATCTGGCCGCGTGTGAGCCGGGCGTAGATGGCGGCCGAGATGAACGCGAGGACGCACCAGGGCAGGATCAGGTGCCAGGCCCAGTCGATCGGGCTCACGAACAGCGGCACGTAGCCGCTGACCGGCACCATGTTGAGGGTGAAGCCGAACAGCAGGATGCCGAGCAGGCCGAGGAGGTAGCTCGGCGTCGAGACCCCGGCCATCGCGACCGTCATCGTGATCCGGTCGCCGCCGAGCCGCGGCGCACCGCCGACGAGCACGCCGGCGCCGACGCCCGCGATCAGCCACAGGATGGCCGCGCCGACGGCGATCGACAGCGTGACCGGGAAGTGCGTCGCGATCAGGTCGGTGACGGTGTCGGAGAGCCGGAACGAGTAGCCGAAGCAGGGCGCCGAGCACTGGATGGATGCCGCGCCCGCTGCCGAAGGTCCGGCCGCCGACGATGCCCGGATGAACGCGCCGTACTGCTGCCACCAGGGCTTGTCGAAGCCCATGAAGGTGCGCGCCTCCGCCAGCCGCTCGGGAGTGCAGGGCTTCCCGCACGAGAGCTGGGCCGGATCGACGGGCAGCAGGTAGAAGATCGCGTACGTCAGCGCGACTGATGATCAGGAGGACCAGGATCGCGCCGAGCAACCGGCCGGCGAGATACGCGCAGGGTGCTCATGAGCGCAGATTCCTCGCAGCGCGGGTCGAGCGCGTCCCGCAAGCCGTCACCGAAGGCGTTGAAGCGCGAGGGTGGCGAGGAAGAGGGCCGCGCCGGGAAGATCAGGTAGACGGGATCGGTCTGCACCCACGCCACCGCGTCGCCGATCGTGCGTCCCCACGACGGCGTCGGCGGCGGAACGCCCGACGCCGAGGAACGACAGCGCCGCCTCGGCACCGATCATGCCGGGGATCGAGATCGTGGTGAACACGATGATCGTCGCGGCCAGGTTGGGCAGGACCTGGGTCCGGACAGACGTGCCCGTTGCTGCTGCCCATCGCCGTCGAGGCCTGCACGAAGTTGCGCTGCCGCAGCGACAGCGTCTGACCGCGCACCACCCGGGCGATCGACGGCCAGCCGAAGAAGCCGATGACCAGGACGATCAGCACGGTCCTCGGGAAGCTCGCCGGCACGATCGCGCCGAGCGCGATCATGAAGATGAGGCCGGGGAAGCCGAGCAGGACGTCGGCCGCGGCTGACGACCTGGTCGTACCAGCCCCCACGTACCCCGCGAGATCCCGACCATGACGCCGATGATGACGGCGATGATGGTCGCGGTCACGCCGACGAGCAGGGAGGTCCGCGCGCCGTAGACGATGATCGCGAACAGGTCGCGGCCGTTCAGCGGTTCGACCCCGAACCAGTGGGCGGTGCTGATCCCGCCGCCACGCCCCGATCGGCGACCCGTCGTCGTCGAGCGCGCTCGACGTCGTAGGTGAAGGGGTCGTGGCCGCCCAGACCGGCCACCACGGCGCCGCGAGCGCCACCAGCAGCGCGAGCCCGACGACCGTCAGGCCGACCATCGCAGCCCGGTCGCGCCGGAAGCCGGACCAGGGCGAGGGCTCGGCGTCGGGCCGGCGGCTCAGCAGGAGGGACACGGCCGACACCATATACGCTATTTTATCTCGACTAGACGCCCATCCACCCGGTGAGCCGATCAGCTCGCGGGGACGAGGTTGTGCGCGGGCAGGTCGAGGTGCCCCACGCGTCGTGCGCCGGATGCCGCCACGCCGCGGGACCGCGGGCGAAGTCGCGCAGCACGGTGGCCGTGACCCGGTTGACGAACCGCACCGTCCGGCGGGACAGGTCGACCGGGCACTGGTCGACGAGCGCGCACGTCCACCGCAGCGTCCCCACGTCGAGCACGGCCGCTCCCGACGGCGTCGTGTAGTAGACGGCCTGCGCGGAGGTCGGCACGCCGCGGCACGAGTACGGCGCGTGCGCGAGCACCTGCAACGGCCGAGGAGTGCCTTGCCCGGGGTAGACGCGGTCCGCCTCGACACCCACCAGGTGGGCCAGCTCCTCGCCCCGACGGGTGCCGGTGCCCGCGAAGCCCCACCAGCCCGGCGAGGCCACCCGGAATGGCGCGTCCACGGGGAAGCACTCGTACTGCATCCCGGTGAGCGTGTTCTCGGGCTCCGCCCCCGCGGCCTCCGCCACAGCCCCGAGCGGGTCGACGGCGGCGCCGGATCGAGCGCCGCGTCGCTGCGGTAGCCGACGACGACGCGTCCGCCGTCTTCCAGGCGGACGCGCCAGTACATCGTGTTCGCGCCCAGGAACACGAGGTTGGTCCCGGCCGCCCGGGCCTCCTCCACGTGGTCGCGCATCTCCTGGGACCAGTACTCGTCGTGGCCGGAGGACACGTAGGCCCGCGCTCCCGCAAGGGCGCCGGGCCGCCGGGCGACGTCGATGTTCGTGAAGAAGGCCAGCGGGCATCCCGAGGCGTTCGGCGGCGATGACGACGGGCACCGCGCCGAACCCCGTCTCCGCCGCGCCGGGTGGCGGGTAGGGCGGTCGAAGCTGACCGCCCAGCTGCACCGGTCCCCCGCCGGCCCCTCGTACAGCGAGTAGCCGCCCCAGTCGTTGTAGGCCTGCCAGGTGGTCACCGGGAGCACGATCGCCACCCGCCCGCGCGCGGTCGGCGACGTGACGACGTACGGCACCCTCGCCTGCCAGCCCGACGAGGCCCGCAGCTTGAACACGTAGAGGCCCGGTGCCCACCCGGTCGTTCGGACCACGGTGTCGGTGCTCCAGCGCGCCACCACCGTGCGTCGCTCGTGGTCCGCGAACGTCGGCCGCGCCTGCACCCGGCCGGGAAGCCGGCTCGACCCCCACACGAGCCGGCCCTCCCCACCGGCGTACGCCCCGATCCGGTAGGCGCGCACGTCGAACGACCGGGCCGTCGTCGAGACCCGGAGCGCTACCGGGGCGCCGGGCACCCCGCTGCTGGTGGTGGCGTACCCCTCGACCTGGTGGACCCGGGCCGGTCGCGCCAGCCGCCAGGCCCGCGATCCGTGCAGGGTCGACCTCGGCGGCACCCGATGGGAGACGACGGCCGACTCGGCGACCCAGGGGCGGCGGCCGGCCCCGGTGCCGCCTCGCCCCTGCTGCAGCCGCCGGCGCTGAGGCAGCCGACCAGCAGGGCCAGGGGGACCAGCCGAATCTGTGCACCCATCTCGCGCCTCCCGTGCCGTGCCTGCATAGAAGCGAGCCGCGGGCGGCGCGGGAGGTTCCCTCAGCGAGGATGCGGAAGGGGCGGCGTCCGTCGCCAGGTCGCACCGTCGTCGGTGGAGACGACCCACCGCTCGTCGTCGACGACCGCGACGGCGTCCCCCTGCACGGTCGGGCTGACCAGGCCGTACGACGTGTGCACGTCCGTCTCGACGAAGCGGGTCCAGGACTCGTCGGTGCTGCGGAACAGCACGTCGCCACGCCCCACGAGCTGGGTGACACCGAGGAGCACGCCGGATCGGGTGACGGTCCAGTCGACGTCCGCGATCGTCAGCCTGCTCAGGGCCGAGGACAGGTCCCGGCGGTGCCAGGTGGCCCCCGAGTCGGAGGTGTACTCCACCGAGGTGTTCCCGGCGAGCACTCCCCACGGACCGGCCGCGGTCGCGCTCACGATCGACCCCTGGGGCAGCGAGGTGGTCCGGGTCCGCCACGACCTGCCGTCGGCCGACCAGGACAGCCGGCGGCCGTCCGCGGACCGGGCCCACCTGACGTCGGCCGGCCCGGTCACGACGGGCTCGGTGCCCCGGGGCAGCCGGACGCCCGGGTCCAGGGAGCCGGTGGCCCGGCCCACGTCGAAGCGGCACCGCGGGTCGGCGGGCCGGTCCGCGCACACCGCCTCCGCACCCTGCTCCCAGGCGATGCCGTGCGCCGCCCCGGACCCGTCCACGAGGTAGGCCCGGGTCTCGGCCGCCGCACCCGACCGGCAGGCGGGCGGCACCGAGCCGAGGACGAAGCCGTCCACGAGCGGCACGACGGGTCGACGCCGCTCCAGCCAGGACCGACGAGCCCCGTCGACGCCGGACCATCGCACCGCGGTGCCGTCCGGTGCTCCGCAGTCGTCGCTGCCACCGGGCAGGGTGACGACGGCGAGCAGGTCGCCGGCACCGTCCACCTGCGAGGCGTCGGGGTCGACCTGCGCGTCCGGGTCGGAGAGCACCGCCACGGCCGCCGCGCGGTCGACGCTCGGGTTGGGCTGCTGCACGGGTCCCTGCGTCCGGTCCCGGTCGAAGGTGCGCGCGGCCCCGAGCGTCACGACCAGCACGGCGACGGCGATCGCGGCGCTCGCACCGACGGCGCGACGCCGCCGGATCTGCTGGCCGCGCTCGACGACGGCCGCGAAGTCGGGGAGCTCGACGTGTGCCTCGACGTCGGCACGGGCGGCCCTCAGGCTGGACTCATCCACGGTCGGCCTCCACGTTGGTCTGCAGCAGTCCCGCGAGCGCCGTACGCCCGCGGTTGAGTCGCGACTTCACGGTCCCGTCGGCGATCCCCAACGTGGTCGCGATCTCCCGCACCGACAGGTCGCCCAGGTAGAACAGCGAGACGGTCTCCCGCTGCTGGAACGGCAGCGCGCGCAGCGCCTCGATCACGGCCACGTGGTCCTCCGAGATCCCGGGGACGTCCGACGGCGACGCGATCCTCGGGCTCAGCACGCGGAACATCTGCGCCCGGCGCCAGCGCCGTCGCAGCACGTTGAGGGCCACGGTCCGCAGCCAGGCCTCGGGGTTGTCGACGCGCCGGAACCGGGCGCCCGCCGCCACCGCGCGGGCGAACGCCTCCTGGACCGCGTCCTCGGCCTCGACCCGGTCGCCGGCGACGGCGTACGCCTGCGCCACGAGACGTCGGTAGGACGCCTCGTAGACCTCACGCACGTAGCCGCTGTCCGCCACCCGACCACCTCCCCGCAGAGGACGAGTCAGCAGGAGGTCTCCTGGTTCCCTCGGAGCCGATCCTTCTTCCAGGTTGTCGGTCGGGCTCGTCGGTCGCCATCCCTAGTTCGGGCCATCGTGCGGCCGGCGGACCGCGGTGCTGCGCGACGGCGACCAGCAGCGCGGGCACCCCGAGGTAGAGGTAGTGCAGCCCCTCCCAGGCGGCCGGGTCGAACCCTCTGCGCCGCAGGTCCCACACCGCGACGGCGGCCATCGGCGCCGTCACCGACACGACGTGCGCCCACCCGTGGTGCCGGCGCAGCACCCCCACCAGGCGGTGCCGCAGGACGAGGACGACGGACGCCCCGGAGACCAGGACGACCACGGCCGTGGTCCCGGTGACCGGGTCCTGGCCGAGGTCGCGCAGGATGCGGACGGACTTGCCCACCAGGTGCCCGGGCCGGAACGACGCGGGCGCGAGCGCCCAGGTGCCGACGTAGAGCGCGGTCGCCACCAGCAGCACCGGCGCGACGACCCGCCACGCGCGGGCGCCGACCAGGGCGAGCAGCACCCCGCCGGAGGCAGCGGTCACGACCACCAGCGGCACCCGGCTGGTGGCGAACAGGACGTAGGCCGTGCCGCCCAGGAACGTCAGCACCGTGTCGTGCCGTTGCAGCCCCAGCGTCGAGGCGGTGGTCGCGAGGGCGAAGAGCCAGCCGATCACCACCAGGTCCGAGCCCGTCGCCGCCATCTCGAGGAACAGCCAGCAGACCAGCTGGGTCAGGCTCAGCAGCACCGCCGTGCCCCGGTCGGTGACCAGCCTCAGCACCCGGTAGCCGAGCAGGACGGCCAGGACCGGCACCACGACGAGGTAGCCGTCCCACAGCGCCAGCGGGAGGTACGGCACCAGCTCCCCGGGCCCGGTCGAGCACGGGTCCCCGAAGTAGCCGACTCCGTACGGCGCCCGCAGCGCCAGCACGTTGCCGACGAGCTCCCTGACGCAGTCGTCCTGGTCGGAGCCGCGGCCCACCGCACGCAGGGCGTCGGCCCGCGGGTAGGCGACCGCCACCATCACGAGCAGCCCGGCGAGCGCCACGCCCAGCACCCGGCCGCGGCAGAGCAGGCCCAGGAGACGTGGGCTCCGCAGGAGCAGGCCCCAGACCAGGAGACCGGCCACGACGTAGGCCGCGTAGGCCGCTCCAGGCAGCGGTTCGACGTACTTGAAGAAGAAGCGGAGCGAGAGCAGCAGCTGGACCGCGACGACGACGGTGAGCAGCGCGCGGTGCCGCGTCGTGCCTGCGAGCGGGGAACGGGGCGGGCCTGGGGGTCTCACACCGAGGACGAGTCACCACCGGGCCGCCTGGTTCCGGCCGGGTGACGGCCAACCCGTTCGGGGCTGCCGGGTGGCCCGGATCAGCCGCGATTGGGGACCCCGGGATGCGCGCGACGCCGACGCAGCCGCTGGACAGGATCCCTCTCCGCCTGTTCTGGGGTCGTGTAGCTAGAACGACGCCAGGTCGACGCTGCGGGCCAGGAGCAGCAGGGTGCCTCCGACGACGGCGGAGACCAGCGCGCACAGGAGGACCAGGGCGAGCATTGCGCCCAGGAACACTCGTCCGATCGAGGGTTGCATCGGCGGGTGCGTCCGGTGCACAGAAGTGGTCATGGTCGGTCCCTTCGTCCCCTGCAGCGTCGGGCACGAGCGGGCCGTGGAGCGTCACCCGAATCGGACGACGATCCCGAGGGCCGGCCGCGCCAGCGTGTGCTCGGCAGGAGGGAGGCGGACGCCGCATGACACTGACGGATGCGCAGCCCCCTCGAGGCATCGACGCGGCGGGCTGAGCGGGCACGTCGTGCGACACCTGGTGCGTGCCTGGGTCCGTCGGTGGGGAGGCCGCGGTGTCGCGCTGGCGGTCACCGGGGTGGGGCTGTACGTCGTCGCGCCGAGCCTCGCGGGGCTCCTCGATGCGTGGCCGCAGCTCGAGGGTGTCCGGCCCGGCTGGTTCGTGCTGCTCGCGCTGCTCGAGGCCGCCAGCCTGGCGAGCCTGTGGTGGCTGACCAGGATCGCGCTGGCCCGCCCGCGCCACGTCGTACCCCTGCCGGCCCTGTCGACGGGGACGTCGAGCGAGGACGCGGCCTCAGCGTCCCGGCCGGCCGGCGTGCACGCGGCTCCCGTCCGCCGGCGCAGCCACGGCGCGGCCCGTTGGAGCGACGTGGCCGCGGCACAGCTCGCCGGCAACGCCGCGAGCAAGGTGATGCCGGGCGGAGCCGCTGCAGGCGGGGTGGTGCAGGGCCGGATGCTGGTGTCCACCGGCCGGCCCGTCGGCCACGTCACCAGCGCGCTGGTCTCGACGAGCCTGCTGTCCACCGGGGTGCTCCTGACCCTGCCCGTGCTCACGGTGCCGGCGCTCTTGATCGGGCCGCCTCCGGCCCGGCAGCTGCAGCTCGGGCTGCTGGTGTCCCTGATCGTCGGGGTGGTCATCATCGGCCTCGGCGTGCTGGTGCTCACGCTGCCGCGGTTGCTCGCCACGATCGGGTACGTCGTCGGCGGTCTGGCGCACCCCGTCCTCCGGCGCGTGACCGCGTCAGGCACCGCCCTGATGCTGTCCCGGCAGCGGGTCCGGGTGCTCACCGCGTTCCACGGGCACTGGCTGCGCGCCGTGCTGGCGGCGAGCGCCAACCGGATGCTCGACTACGCCGCGTTGGTCGCCGCGCTGGTCGCGGTGGGGGCCCACGTCAGGCCCTCGGAGGTGCTGCTGGCCTACGTGGTCGCGATGGCGCTCGCCCTGGTGCCCCTGACGCCGGGCGGCCTCGGTTTCGTGGAGACCGGCCTGACCGGGACCCTGGTGCTCGCCGGCGTGGACCGCGAGGCGGCCGTGGTGGCCACGCTGCTCTACCGGCTGATGTCCTTCTGGCTGCCTATCCCCGTCGGGGCGCTCACCTGGGGAGCTTGGACCCTACGCCGACGTCACACCGAGCCCCGAGCCGACGCGGGGCCTGAGCCGGTGCCGAACTCCGCGCCGAGCACCTCCGAGACTTCCACGGGCTCACCTACGACTAGCTGATGGCCGCGGTCCTGGAGGCGGCGTCCTCGGCGGCCCGACATGCCTCGACTTCAAGGTGTTCTGCGTATCCGGGCGCTGCCGGGTCGCCCCTGCGCCTCCGGCATACTGGGCCCCGGATCGAGCGGAACGTTCCGATCCCCCGCCCTCGTAGCTCAGCTGGATAGAGCGTCGGACTTCTAATCCGGTGGTCGCAGGTTCGAGTCCTGCCGGGGGCGCCCTCAGCCGGGTCGTCCGATCGAGCGCGCGCTGGTCCCTCTCGATCGCGACGAGCCGTCGGCGGCGTACGCGTCGATCTCGGCGTCCAGCGCCGACTTGCTCGGCCGTCGGGCAGGAACGACGCCTGCACGGCGTTCTTCGCCAGCCCGACGATGCCCGCCTCGTCGAGGTCGAGCAGGTCGGCGGCGATCTCGTACTCCCGGTTCAGGGTGGTGCCGAACATCGGCGGGTCGTCGCTGTTCACGGTGACGAGGACGCCGGCGTCGTGCAGCTGCGCGGATCGGGTGGTTCTCGAGCACGTCGACCGCGCGGGTCGCGATGTTGGAGGTCGGGCAGACCTCGAGCGGGATCCGGTGCTCGACGAGGTAGGCGACGAGGTCCGGGTCCTGCACCGACGAGGTGCCGTGGCCGATGCGCTCGGCACCGAGGTCGCGCAGCGCGTCCCACACCGTCTGCGGCCCGGTCGTCTCGCCGGCGTGCGGCACGCTGTGCAGGCCGGCGGCGCGGGCGCGGTCGAAGACGTCCTTGAACTGGGGGCGGTCGACGCCGACCTCCGGGCCGCCGAGGCCGAAGCCGATCAGGGTCTCCGGGGCCTTCGGTCGCAGCGCGAAGCCGACGCGTGTCCTCGGCGGCCGGCAGGCCGGACTCGCCGGGGATGTCGTAGATCCAGCGCAGCCGGACGCCGAGGTCGCGCTCGGCGGCGACCCGGGCGTCCTCGACGGCCTCGACGTAGGCCTCGATCGGCACGCCGGCCTGCACCGAGGTCCAGGGCGTCAGCGTCAGCTCGGCGTAGCGGATGTTCTGCGCGGCCATGTCGGCGGCGACCTCGTAGGTCAGCAGCCGGATGTCCTCGGGCTCGCGGAGCAGGTCGACGACCGCGAGGTAGACCTCGATGAAGTGCCCGAAGTCGCGGAACGTGTAGAAGTCGCGCA
Organism: uncultured Actinomycetota bacterium; assembly: GCA_963778095.1. Lineage (GTDB taxonomy): Bacteria > Actinomycetota > Actinomycetes > Propionibacteriales > Nocardioidaceae > Nocardioides_B. The sequence goes on from CAVZTB010000014.1 coordinate 12,860, forward strand.
GCGCGTCGAGGTCGGACGGCACGGTGCCGGGGTGGCGCGCGGCGAGCTCGGAGACGATGCGCGGCGAGGCGGACCCGACGTGGTGGACGTGGATCTCGGCCTTGGGCAGTCCCGCGACGAAGGCGGCGTACGGCGAGGTCGGCATGCGGTCAGTCTGGCACCGCCGCCGAACCGTTTGGGACCCGGGCCGGGATGGCAACCACCAGGGACAGGACCCGACCTGCCGGCTCCCGGGGCGTGTCGGTCCCGGGCGCACCCGAGGTCCCGGGGTACAAAGGTGAGGCCCCGCAAAGTATGAGTTTGCGGGGCCTCGTCTTTGAGCCGTCCGTGACGCTCCGGCTCTCCCGGTCGGCCCGTCGATCCTCGGCCCCGTCACGGGCCGTCCGGCGGATCGCTCCGCCGGCCTGGATCTCGGTTTCCGTCCGATCCCGCCTCCGGGTCTGCCCCGTCGGCGTGGAGCAGTTCTATCCCCGGAAACCCCAGCGTGGCAAGGGATTCACCGCGAACTTCCTCGAGCAGTTCTCGGGGTCCCGGCGTGTCGACGCGGACACGCCGCGATGCCCGATTCGATCCCCAGGTTTGTCCCCAGGCACGGGTCCCCTGGGGACAGCGTCAGCCGGCGGCGACGGCCTTCTCGACCTGCGACACGAGGTCGTCGATCGGAGCCGCTCGACCTTCTTCCCGTCGATCGAACACCGTGGGGGTGCTGGTTCACACCGTCCTTGGACGCCTGGTCGTTGACGTTCTTGACCCACTGCTCGAACGTCCGGTCCTCGATCCCCGGCTGCACGTCGGCCTTGGTCGCGCCCGGCCTGGACGGCGAGTCGAGCAGCTGGGCGTCGCTGAGGCCCGGCGCTGCCCTCGGCGGGCTGGTTCTCGAACAGCAGGTCGTGGAACTTCTTGGCGACCGTCGGGCCCGGACGGCGTCCAGCACCACGGCGAGCGCGTTGGCGGCCCGGCTGGAGTACTCCGTGCTGGTGCTGCCGTCCAGGAAGGTCAGCACGTGGTAGCTGCAGCTGCACCTTGCCGGCCTCGACGTGCTTCTCCAGCGCGGTCGCGGCTGGCCGCCTCGAACTGGCCGCAGAACGGGCACAGGAAGTCCTCGTAGACCGTCGACCTTCACCGGGGCCGAGGCCGGGCCGGCCGGTACGGCGTACCCGACCGCGCCGGTCGGCGGCGTGCCGGCGACGCGTCGAGGTGTCGCGGCCCGACTGGACGATGTAGCCGATGACCGAGCACCAGGGCGAGGACCGCCACGCCGACCACGGAGACGACCGCCGTGCGCCGGCGCCGCTCCTTGCGCTCCTGCTCGGCGCGGATCGCGGCGGCCCGCGACCGCGGCGGCCTGCGACTCGGCGCGGCGGGTGGCGGTGGACTTCTTCTTCGACATCGTGTGTCTCGTCTCTCGGTCGGTGCGGCTCAGGCCGGCAGCAGCCGGTTGTCGACGGCCAGCGGGGTGCGCGGCCGCCACACCAGCCAGACGCTGAGCAGCAGCAGGCCCGACGTCGCGGGCGATCTCCCAGGGGTACTTCGCCTGCGGCGTTCTCGCGCCGGGCCGGCTCCCCCGCCGAAGCAGCCGCAGTCGATCGACAGGCCGCGGGCCCACGCCGAGGCGATGCCGACGATGAACGCGACCAGCAGGACGGCGGACACCGCGGCGGCCACCCGGGTGAGCAGGCCGAGCAGCAGGCAGAGGCCGACCAGGATCTCCAGCACCGGCAGGCGCGTGGCCCACGACGGGCACGAGCGACTCGGGCAGCAGCTGGTAGGCGCGGACGGCGCGGACGTTCTCGCTCGGGTCGGGCAGCTTGAGGACGCCCGGCCACGACCCACACCCCACCGACGACGAGCCGGGCCAGCAGCCCTGCGGCGACCCCGTAACGACGCATGCCCCCACTCTAGGAAGCGCTCTCTGAGAGCACACTGAGTAGGGTGTCAGACGTGAACGACCGACTCGTGTGGATCGACTGTGAGATGACCGGGCTCGACCTCGGCGCCGACGCGCTCATCGAGGTCGCGGCCCTGGTGACCGACTTCGAGCTGAACGTGCTCGGCGACGGCGTGGACGTGATCGTCAAGCCACCGGCCGGAGGCGCTGGAGCAGATGGACGACTTCGTGCGCACCATGCACACGTCCTCCGGGCTGCTCGAGGAGCTCGACGGCGGCCTGACGATGGCCGAGGCCGAGGAGCAGGTGCTCGCCTACATCAAGGAGCACTGCCCCGACGGCAGCCGTCCGCCGCTGGCCGGCAACACCGTCGCGACCGACCGGTCGTTCCTGGCCCGCGACATGCCCGGCCTCGAGTCGTTCCTGCACTACCGGATCGTCGACGTCTCCTCGATCAAGGAGCTGTCGCGCCGCTGGTTCCCGCGGGCCTACTTCAGCGCGCCGGCCAAGTCCGGCAACCACCGGGCGCTGGCCGACATCCAGGAGAGCATCGAGGAGCTCCGCTACTACCGCGCGGCCGTCTTCGTGCCCGTCCCCCGGGCCGGACTCCGAGACCGCCAAGGGCATCGCCGCCGAGCACGGTGGTTCGCTCACCGGCGCCGGCGGCCCGGGTCCGCACCACGACTGAGATCGCGTACACTCTTCTCTGCTTCGGCTTCTCCCGCGTCTCGCCCGGTGAGGGGCCGACACGCATGGTGGGCGTAGCTCAGCTGGTAGAGCGCCGCGTTGTGGTCGCGGATGTCGCGGGTTCAAGTCCCGTCGTTCACCCCACGTGAAGCGCCCCCGGGTCCAGGACCCGGGGCGCTTCGCGTTGCTGGCGGTGCACGTCAGTGGAACGAGCCCTCCCTGACCTTCACGACCTGGCCGGCGTGCTGGATGCCGACGAAGCTCGCGATGCTCCACGCCGAGGCGTAGAGGTCGCCGTTCTTCAGGTCGAGCCCGGTCGGCATCGTGACCTGTGAGTGCGTGCGGCGGGCCCCGTCGATCCGGGTGATCTCACCGACCGTCGAGGGGTCGAAGCCGGGGCCGGGCTGGCCCTGGGGTGCTCCCTCGAGCACGTGCGAGACGTAGATCGTGCCGTCGTGGCGGACCGCGACGCCGGTCGGCGCGGTGAGGCCCTTCCAGACCCGCAGCACCTTGCCGTTGCGGTTCAGCTTGTAGATCCGGCCGGCGCCGGGCGCCTCGGCCCCGAGGGTGCTGACGTAGACCTTGCCGCGCACGACGTCGACACCGGTCGGGACCGGGTCACACCCGACCGTGCCCGGGTTGGCGTTGGCGTCCGGGCGCCTGGCAGGCCTTGACGTCCTTGACCGTCGGCGGCGCGAAGAAGGTCGAGACCTTGCCGGTGCTCGGGTTGACCTTGAGCACGTCGTTGGCGCCACCGTCGGCGACCAGCAGGCCCCAGGGGCTCATCGTCATGCTGAACGGGTTGGACAGTGCGTCGACCGGCTTGCCGTCGACGAACTGCACCTGGCCGTCCGGGTTGTGGGCCAGCTCGTACTTCAGCAGGTCGGCGATGACCTTCTTGTGGCCACCCTGGTAGTCCATCCGCAGGACCTTGCTGGGGCCGTACTTCCCGCCGGACGGAGCACCCTCCTCGTTCGGTCCGCCGATCACCGCGAACACGCGGTTCGACGACGCGGCCACCCCGGCGACGCCGGGAGCACCGTTGAGGATGGCGCGCTTGCGGCCGTCCTTGAGCACCCGGGTCACCTGGCCCGACTCGTTCTCGGCCACCACGAAGCCGCGGTGGTCGACCGCCTTCTGCAGCCCGAACGGTCCGTCGAGCTTCTTGGTCACCACCGTGACGCTCGGGGCCGCCCGCTCGGCCGACTGGGCCGGGGCCACCCCGACCGCCCCGGTCACGCCCAGTGCCGTGACCAGCGAGACCAGGCCCGCAGTTCTCCGTGAGTCCATCCGCACACCGCTCCTCATCAGTTCCCCCGGCCCGCTCGCCGGCACCCTGCCGACGCTAGGAAGGCTGGCCGCCGACGGCATGACGAGTCCGGGTGGTTCTCGGTCACCCGGTCGGGTGGGTCCGCCCGATATGTTGCGAGTCATGAGCCTCGAACAGGACCGCATCGACTCCTACGCCGCCCTCGTCGTCCACGTGGGCGCCAACGTGCAGCCCGGCCAGGAGGTGCTGGTCTCCGCCGACGTGGCGCACGCCCCCATCGCCCGCGCGGTCGCCGAGCAGGCCTACGCCGCCGGCGCCTCCCGCGTCCGGGTGGAGTACTCACGACCCCTACGTACGACGGTCCGCGCTGCGCCACGCGCCGCCGAGGCCGCGCTCACGTCGCACGTCGCGTGGGAGCTCGACCGGCTCGACGAGTGGACCACCACGGGACTGGCCTACGATCCGGCTCACCGGCAACCCCGACCCGCACGTCTTCGACGGGATCGACCCGGCCCGGACGGTGCTGGTCCAGCCAGGAGCTGGCGACTCGGCGTTCCGCGAGATGACGATGAGCGGCCAGGTGCAGTGGACGATCGTCGCGGCGCCCAACGAGGGCTGGGCGACGCAGGTGTTCGGCGAGCCGGACCTCGAGCGGCTGTGGGAGGCCGTCTCGGTGGCGATGCGGCTCGACGCCGGCGGCCCGGAGGACGTCGTCGAGGAGTGGCGCCGGCACCGCGACCGGCTCGGCGCCCGCGCCCGGGCGCTCACCGACCTCCGGCTCGACGCCGTGCGCTACCACGGCGAGGGCACCGACCTGACCGCCGGGCTGATCGCCGGACTGCGTGTGGACGGGCGGCGGCCTGGCGACCGCCGCCGGGGTGGCCTACATGCCCAACCTGCCGACCGAGGAGGTCTTCACCAGCCCGGACCGGCAGCGCGCCGACGGCGTCATCCGGACGACCCGGCCGCTGGTGCTGCCCGGCGCCGGCGTGCTGGTCGAGGACCTCGTGGTCACGTTCGCCAACGGCCGCGATCGTCGACGCGACCGCGTCGACCGGCATCGAGGCGGTCCGGGCCCAGCTCGACAGCGACGAGGGCGCCCGCAGCCTCGGCGAGGTGTCGCTGGTCGAGGGCTCGCTCCCGGGTGCGCGCCGCCGGCGTGACCTTCCACGACACGCTGTTCGACGAGAACACCGGCTGCCACGTCGCCTGGGGCACACGGCTTCCCGTTCTGCGTCCCCGACGGCCTGTCCCGAAGTCGCCCGACGAGCTGCGCGCCCTCGGCCTGAACTTCTCCGTCCGCGCACACCGACGTGGTCATCGGCGGCCCCGGGCGTCGACGTCGACGGCCTCACGGCCGACGGGACCGTCGTACCCCTGATCCGCGAGGACGCCTGGGCGCTGCCCGAGGCCTGAGCACGGCGACGGCCCCCGCTCGGTGCGAGCGGGGGCCGTCGTGGGTGCTGCGTCGGTCAGGTCAGCAGGGCTTGACCCCGTCGACCTTGAAGCCCGTAGGCGGTCACGCCCGCGTCGCTCTTGAGGTGCACCGATCCCGTCGTGCCCGGGATGCAGGGGCCGTAGAAGCCCTTCCCGTGCTTGGTGCCGGTGTACGTCGCGAGCTGGTGCCCGCCGCGTCCTGCGACGTAGACGTAGTCGTAGTCCTTCTCCGTGTCGAGCGCCGTGAAGTGGAACGCGAAGCCCGCCGTCGGGTTCGTGTAGGTCCACGTGCAGTCGCGTGTTGTTGAGGTACGGGTGCTCGCGACTCGAAGGCCGGGCTCGGGACCGTGACGGTCGTCGTGCACGGCGTCGGACCCGGCGACGCCCGGCGCGCAGCCGGCGCGCACGCCGACCGCGTCCCAGGCCTGCACGACCACGGCCGTCCTTGTCGGCGTCGGGCGCGACGCTGACGGTGGCGTTGCGGGCGTCGCAGAAGTTCGCGTACTCCGGCAGGCTGGTGAAGCCGTCGTAGAAGATGTGCTCGGCCTTGGCCAGCCCGAGGCGCCGGCACGGTGACCGCGCAGCTCGGTCCGGTCAGCAGCACGCCGTGCGACGCGGTCGCGGCGCAGGAGGCGTTCTTGCCGCCGTTGACCGCGAGGTAGTAGGCGTGGTTGGAGATGCCGCTGTTGGTGTGCACCCCGCCGCTGTCCGCGGTGCCGGTGTAGCGCTGCGAGTAGTCGCTCGGGTCACCGAACTCCTGCGGGTCGCCCATGTTGCGGAACCCGTTGTTGCCGGTCCGGTTCTTGATGACGTCCTCGCCGATCAGCCAGTCCGGCTTGCCGGCGGGGTCCTTGCGCGGTGCGCCGGCGTAGAACTCCATCGTGTTGCCCATCATGTCGCTGAACGACTCGTTGAGGGCCCCGGACTCGTTCTCGTAGATCAGGTCCGGAGGTGAACTCGGTGACGCCGTGGGTCATCTCGTGGCCGTCGACGTCGAGTCCTCCGGACAGCGGCAGGCAGGTGCGGCCGTCGCCGTCGCCGTAGGTCATGAACTGCGCCGTTCCAGAAGGCGTTGCAGTAGCGCGTCGAGTAGTGCACCTTCGAGACGATCTTCAGGCCCGCGTCGTCGAGGCTGTCGCGGCCGAACACGTCGCCGTAGAAGTCGTCGACGACCCCGGCGTAGTAGTGCGCGTCCACGCCGGCCGCCTGGCTCGGCGAGGCGACGCCCTTGTTGGTGTTCCACACGTCGTCGGGGTCGGTCATCAGCACGCCGCCCGTCTCCACGGCGGCGTTCTGCAGGTCGTAGGTCTCCTGGCGGTCGTCACCCGTCTTGAGCTGGTAGAGCCCGCTCGCCGCGTCTCGCGTGGTGTCGATCGCCTTCGTGTCGCCCTTGACGCCGGTGCCGGTGCCCTCGGTCAGCCCGTTGAAGGCCTTGACGACCTCGCCGGTCGAGGCGTCGACCCAGCGGACCGGGCGCTGCGCGGCGCGCAGGCTCTGCACCTCGTAGAAGTACGGCGCCGGTGCGCGGGTCGACCTCAGCTGGTTGCGGAACGTGCCGCGGGTGCCGATCTTGCCCTCGACGATGTCGCGGGCCTTGCCCTTGGCGACCTTGACGGCGTTGCGCGGCCGCAGGTCCGGGAAGTAGGCGCCGACGACCGACGTCGTGGTGCCCGGCGCGTTCTTGAGGACGGTCACCTGGCCGCCGAAGACTGAGGCGTTGCCGACGGTCTGCTGGTAGCGGGTCTGCGTGGTGCCGTCGGGCCGCCGGGCTCGACCACACCTCGGTCGACGTCGCCGGGCACGACGTACGCCGCGGCGTCGTGGCCGGAGAGGGCGAAGGAGCCGGAGGTACTCAGTGGCGGTGGGTGCTGCGGTCCGCTGCGGCTGTGGCCGACGACGCGCTCGCGGTGACGAGTGCCGTGGCCGAGACCAGGAGGGCGGACGCTGAGATCGCTATCAGTGAGCGACTGCGCATGAGGATGGTTCCCCTCGTGTCCGTCAGTGGCTCCACCCCGATGACGGAGCCGACTGCGTCACGCTAGGGGAGCAAGCACCCGATTTGAACCCCGCGCACGGTCACGTTCCGGCGTCGGTCTCAGCCCTCGATGACGTCGTTGGACAGACCGTGCACCGCCGGGACCTGGCCCCATCCGGCCCTTCTGGAAGTCCTCGAACGCCTGCAGCACCTCGGCCTTGGTGTTCATCACGAACGGGCCCGCCCCAGGCGACCGGCTCGCGGATCGGCCGGCCGCCGAGCACCAGCACCTCCAGCGTCGGCGGTGCGGCCGTCCTGCCGCTCCGCGGCGGCCACCGAGACGAAGTCACCGCGCGCCCAGCACGGCGAGCTGGCCCGCCTGCACCGGGGTGCCGCTCGAGGCCGACGGTGCCGGTCGCCGGCGAGCACGTAGACCAGCGCGTTGAAGTCGACCTGCCACGGCAGGTCGAGGCGGGCACCCGGGCGCCAGCGACCCGTGCACCATCGCCATCGGGGTGTGCGTCGAGCCCGGGACCGGCGTGGCCCGCCGACGTCACCGGCGATGATCCGCACGAGCGCGCCGGCGTCGGCGGTGGTCGACCAGGCCGAGCTGGCTGGAGCGCAGGTCCTGGTAGCGCGGGGTGGCCCACTTCTGGTCGCGCGGCAGGTTCACCCACAGCTGGACGCCGTGGAACAGGCCGCCGGCGGACGACCAGCCACTCCGGCGGGGTCTCGATGTGCAGCATCCCGGACCCGGCGGTCATCCACTGGGTGTCGCCGTTGGTGATCGAGCCGCCGCCGCCCTGGCTGTCCTGGTGGTCCATGACGCCGTCGATCATGTAGGTGACGGTCTCGAAGCCGCGGTGCGGGTGCCACGGGCGTGCCCTTGGGCTCGCCCGGGGCGTACTCCACCTCGCCCATCTGGTCCATGTGCACGAACGGGTCGAGCAGGCTGCAGGTCGACGCCGGCGAACGCGCGGCGGACCGGGAAGCCCTCCCCCTCGAAGCCGCGCGGGCGCGGTGGTCACGCTGACGCACCGGACGGACGGTGTCGCCGAGCCCGGGCGCGTGCAGGCGGGGCAGGACGGTCAGGTCGTCGACGGTGACGGCGGGCATGGGTGCCTCCTCGGGTGGCATCGGTGCCTCGGTGCAACGGTAGTTGAACGCTAAACATTCCGCCAGTGCGGCCGGCGGGACCGGTGCGGTGCCGGTAGCGTTCCACCGTGACCTCCCACAGCCTGCAGGACAAGCTACGACGTCGTGATCGTCGGCGGCGGCCACAACGGCCTCGTCGCCGCGACGTACCTCGCCCAGGCGGACCTCTCGGTCCTCGTGCTCGAGCGGCTCGACACCACCGGCGGCGCCGCCGTCAGCGCCAAGCCCGTTCGCCGGCCTGCCGGCGCGGCTGTCGCGCTACTCCTACCTCGTCAGCGTGATGCCCGACCAGATCGTCTCCGACCTCGGCCTCGACCTCGACCTGCGCTCGCGCACGGTGGCGTCGTACACCCCGGTGCTACCGCGACGGCACCGCACTCGGGCCTGTTCGTCGAGCGCAACGAGGGCACCGCGACCGCCGAGTCGTTCCGCGCGGCTCACCGGCTCCGACCGCGAGTACGACGCCTGGCGGACGTTCTACGGCGAGGTGCGGGAGTTCACCGAGGCGCTCGCCCCCACGCTGCTCGAGCCGCTGCGCACCGCGCGGCGAGGCCCGCGACCTGGTCGACGCGGCGGACCTGGGACTACCTCGTCGAGGAGCCGCTCGGCCAGGTCATCGAGGAGCGGTTCGCCGACGACACCGTGCGCGGGGTCGTCGCCACCGACGCCCTGATCGGCACCTTCGCCGACATGAACGACGAGTCGCTGGTGCAGAACCGCTGCTTCCTCTACCACCTGATCGGCAACGGCTCCGGCGAGTGGCGGGTCCCGGTCGGCGGCATGGGCGCGGTCACCGACGCGCTGGCCGTCGCCGCCCGCAACGCCGGGGCGACGATCGTCACCGGCGCCGGGGTCAGCGGCATCGAGTCCGACGGCACCGAGGCGACCGTCACCTGGCACGACGGCGAGACCTGGCGCACCGCCTCCTGCGACTGGGTGCTGTCCAACGTCGCGCCCTGGGTGCTGCAGCTGCTGCTCGGCGAGGACGCCGGGCGAGCGGCCCGAGGGCTCCCAGCTCAAGGTCAACCTGCTGCTCGACCGGCTGCCGCGGCTGCGGTCCGGCGAGACGCCGAAGAACGCGTTCGCCGGCACGTTCCACGTCGCCGAGGACTACAGCCAGCTGCAGCAGGCCTACACCGAGGCCGAGGCGCGGCGACCTGCCGACGACCGCAGCCCGGCGAGCTCTACTGCCACTCGCTGACCGACCCCTCGATCCTCGGGCCGCTGGCGGCGCAGGGCATGCACACGCTGACCTACTTCGGGGTGCACACGCCCGGCCCGGGCGTTCGCCGACGACGTCGGCGCGCTCAGCGCGACGTGGCCGTGGAGCGGGCCCTCGACGCCATCAACGAGGTGCCTCGAGGAGCCGATCGAGTCGCTGATCGCCACCGACGAGCACGGCAACCCCTGCCTGGAGGCCAAGGCGCCGCAGGACATCGACGAGGCGCTGGCGATGCCCGGCGGCCACATCTTCCACGGCGACCTGGCCTGGCCCTGGGCGCCCGAACCGGGCGCGCCTCGACTCCCCCGCCCAGCGGTGGGGCGTGGCCACCGACCTGCCCAACGTGCTGCTCTGCGGCTCCGGCGCGCGGCGCGGGGGTGCGGTCAGCGGCCTCGGCGGTCACAACGCGGCACAGGCCGTGCTGGACGCGCTGCCGGGACCGCTGACCGCGTTCCAGCAGCACCCCCCGGGGCTGGACGTCGCCGGTCAGACCTGCTCGGGTCGACCGTTGACGATCGGCGTCGTCGGTGGGCTGCTCCGACCCGCCGTCCGGCTCGACGGTGATCGCGACCGTCGTCCCGGCGCTCGGCATGGCCATCACCTCGCCGGCCTCGAGGTCCTCGAGCGAGCCCGACCGAGGTCGCCGTGCCCGCGTGGATCGTCCACATCTGGTAGACCCGGCCCGTCGGCAGCTTCTGCAGGCCGTCGGTGTCGACCGCCATCCGGCCCAGGCTCGGCGACGCGGCGACGGTGAGCGCCGCCGTGGTCGGTCGTCCACCGTCTTGGTGCGGGCGTCGCGGCGCTGCGAAGACCGGCGGACCGTCGAGGCGAGGTGGCTCGAGTCGTCGCTGCTGGGACTGCAGACCGCGAAGCCGCCGGCGAGCGACCAGGACGACCGCGGCGGCCGCGGCCACCAGCCGCGGCGTCCAGCGGCGGGACCGGGCCGCGCTGATCGGCGTCACCTTCGGGCGGCAGCTGCGGCGTGCTGGTCGGCGGCGGCCAGGACCCGGGCCCGGAGGGCGGGCGGCGGGGCGACCGCCTCGCTGGCGCCCATCCGGGCCGCGGCCTCCTGCAGCTCGCGGACCTCGTCGCGGCAGGCCTGGCAGTCCTCGAGGTGCGTGTCGAAGCGCCTGGCCTCCTCGTCGCTCAGCGCGTCGACGGCGTAGGCACCCGAGAGCGTGTGCAGGTCGGTGCTCATCGTTGTCCCTCCAGGCAGTCGCGGAGACGGATCAGGCCGTCTCTCATCCTCGTCTTGATGGTCGGCAGCGGCTTCTCGAGCAGCGTGGCCACCTCGTTGTAGGTGTAGCCGTTGAAGTAGGCCAGCCGCACCGACTCGAGCTGCAGGTCGGTCAGGGTCTCCAGGCACTCGCGCACCGCGCCGTGCTCCTCGGCCGCGATCACGCGGTCGGCCGGCTCGTCGTGGCTGACCTCGTCGGGCGCGCCCTTGACGTCCTGGCGCTTCTGCGACTCGTTGCGCCGTACGGCGTCGACGGCGCGGCGGTGCGCGATGGTCATCACCCACGTCTTGGCCCTGCCCAGGGCGCTGTCGAAGCGGGCCGCCTTGCGCCACACCTCGAGGAAGACCTCCTGCGTGACGTCCTCGGCCCGGGCCGGGTCACGCACCACCCGGCGCGCCAGCCCGAACACGGCCGACGACAGCTCGTCGTAGAGCGCCTCGAAGGCGCTGGCGTCGCCGCGCGCCACGCGGCCGACCAGGGCGTCCACGTCGGCGCCGCCGTGCGCAGGCACCAGTCTCAGACCGGGTTCCGACATGCGAGCGCCTCCTTGGTGCGAGCCTCGGATCGACCGTCGTTGCAGGGATGGTTCGCGGCCTCGGGCCGGGACGGATGGGTCGACCGCAGAACTTCCTGGGATCTCCCCGGGCCAGCAGGTCCCACTGTGCAGGATCCCCGCTCGGCACGGGGTGCGAAACGTCACCCCGGGCGCGCGTGGATCCGATTTCATCCCGGCCGGGTCCGCTGCTAAGGTTTCACTCGCTTCACGCGCCATTAGCTCAATTGGCAGAGCAGCTGACTCTTAATCAGCGGGTTCGGGGTTCAAGTCCCTGATGGCGCACCACTCCCGACCTGGCCCGTCACCGTCCGCGGTGCGGGCCTTCGTCGTTCCCCGTGGCTAGGGGATGACCCAGTCCTCCCGCACCCGGGTGCAGAGCGCCCAGATGACCGCGAAGTCGATGGCGATGATGATCAGCGCGCCCACCGGGTTGTAGACCAGGTACATGAACTGCATGATCAGCGACAGCACCGCGATGACGATGCCGAGGTAGAACGCCCACACCTGGCTGGCGACGATGGCGATGCCGACCGCCAGGGCGCTCACGCCGATGACGAGGTGGATCCAGCCCCACACGGTGGTGTCGAACTCGAAGGCGTACTTCTCGGAGACGACCAGGACCGAGTCGTTCCGCACTGCGGAGATCCCCTCCAGGAGCTGGAACAGCCCACTGGTGGCCATCACGATGCCACCGAACAGGGACACTCCGGCGGCTCGCTTGTTGCGGGTGAACGTGTCCTCCGTGCGTCCCATGACGTCTCCTTCGGTGCCGACGAGCCTGCCGTCCTTCGGAGGCTAGGCATCGCGGGCCGGCCCCGCCTCATCCGTCCCGGGTGAGGAGCGAGCACAGGCCCCGGCGCGAGGATGCTGAGGTCACCACGAGGGAGCACTGCCGTGCCAGATGCATCAGCGGGTTCGATCGCCGACCACCTGCAGGACTACCGGACGCAACGGGAGGAGCTGGAGCGAGGCCTGCTCCCCCTGGCGACGTCGGTGGACGGTCGCCGGTTCAGTCTGCAGGCCTCGCTGTACGGGCTCACGCTGCAGGCCGGCGGCTACGTCGTCATCGAGGGGGACGGCCCGCCGTGCCTGGGCCAGCTCCTGACCTTGCGCCCCGACTCGATGCCGGTCTCGGACTTCCGCCCCGGTGCCAGCGGGACCATCCAGATCCGCGGGGCGCGTGGTGAGGGCGTCGTCCTGGACGGGTCCGGCGAGACGTTCCACGACGCGCTGGCGCGGCCCGCGACGCCTGACGAGGTCGAGGCCTGGACGGTGCGCGTGCGACCCGATCGGGCGGCCTTGACGATCGGCGACCTGATGCTGGCACCCGGTGTCGCCGCTGCCCTGGATGCCGGCGGCTTCAACCGGCACACCTTCATGTGCGGGCAGTCCGGTTCGGGCAAGACGTACTCACTGGGGCTGGTCCTGGAACGTCTGCTGATGCAGACGAGCCTGCGCATGATCATCCTCGACCCCAACTCCGACTACGTCCGGCTGGCGGAGGTGCGGGACGCCACGGACCGGGACACCGCGGCCGACTACGCCGCCGCTGCTCAGGGCGTGTCGGTGTGGGGGAACCACCCCGACGCCGACCACCCCCTCCGGCTGCAGTTCGCGGAGCTGGACGGCCCGGTGCAGGCAGCACTGCTCGGCCTCGACCCCATCAAGGATCGGGAGGAGCACGCCGCTCTGTCGGCGCTCCTGGCCGCCGGTGACAGGGACAGGCCGCTGATCAGTGGGCTCGACGCCCTGGTCTCCTCGGACAATCCCGACGTGCGCCAGCTCGGTCTGCGGGCCGCCAACCTGGGCGTCATGGGGTGGTCCATCTGGAGCGGGGGCCAGGGCAGGTCCCTGGTCGAGGAGCTGCAGGAGCCGACCTCACGGTGCCTGGTGGTCGACCTGGGCTCGCTCGGACACCATCGCGGAGCAGCGACTGATCACCGAGAGCGTGCTGTCGACCCTCTGGGCCGGCCGCAGCCGGCGCGAGCCCTGCCTGGTCGTCATGGACGAGGCGCACAACATCTGCCCCAGGACACCGGGGGACGCGGTCACCGCCCTGGCCACCGGCTTCGCCGCGCTGATCGCAGCAGAAGGGCGGAAGTTCGGGCTCTACCTGCTGACCTCGACCCAGCGCCCCCAGAAGGTCAGTGAGGAGGTGCTGTCCCAGTGCGACAACCTGCTCCTGATGCGGATGAACTCGGAGGCCGATCTGGGATACCTGGGCGACGTCTTCTCCTTCGTGCCTCCGGGGCTGATCGAGCGGGCGACGACCTTCCGCATGGGTGAGACGTTGGTGGCCGGGAAGTTCTTCAGCCACGCGGGCTTCGTCAGGTTCGGTGCCCGGATCTCGCAGGAGGGCGGTGCCGACATCCCCACCGCCTGGGCGAACCCTGGCTGACCGCGGTCCGCGCCTGTCCGGCTGGCGACGGCGGGGCGGACGGGAGCGGACCCGCGGGTCTCTAGAGTGATCAGCGTGAACGTGCTGGCCGTGACCCTCGCGCTGATGAGCGCCGCGACGTTCGCGATCTCCACCTCGGTGCAGCACCAGGCGGCCGAGAAGGCGCCGGAGTCGGCGCAGAGCGTCTTCGCGCTGCTCGGCTACCTGGTCCAGCGGCCGCTGTGGCTGCTCGGCCAGCTCCTCGCCACCTGCGCGTTCGTGCTGCACGCGAGCGCGCTGAACGCCGGCCCGATCGCGGTCGTCCAGCCGATCGTGGTCAGCGGCATCGTGTGGGCGGTGCCCGCGCGGGCCGCGATCAGCCCGCCGGATGCCGTCGCTGATCGAGCTGCGGGCCGTGCTGATCACCGCCGTGGGCCTGGCGGTGTTCCTGGTCGCCTCCGACCCCACCGCCGGCACGCCCGCCGGGCTGGGGGCCGGGACCGTGACGCTGGCCGTCGTCGGGGCGCTGGTCGCCCTCGCCGCCAACGTCGACGGCCGGACGGGTCACCGACGACCCCCGCCGCAAGGCGTTCTTCCTCGGCGTGGTCGGCGGCGTGCTGTTCGGCCTGGTCGCCGGCTTCCTCGAAGCTCGCGCTCCAGGAGCTCAACGACGGCGGTCTCGACGCGATGCTGACCGCCTGGCCGACGTACGCCCTGGTGCTGGCCGGCTCCGGCGGCGTGCTCACCAACCAGCGGGCCTACCGGACGGCGGGGCTCTCCGCGTCGATGCCGGCCCTGAACATCGTCAACGGGCTCACCTCGCTGGTGTTCGGCTTCACGGTGTTCTCCGAGGTGCCGCGGCACTCGCCGCTGTTCCTGGTCATCGAGGCCGGCGCGCTCGGCTGCATGGCGGTCGGGCTGTGGATGCTGATCCGCTTCGAGGAGGCCCACCAGCAGCAGGTCGAGCCGGAGCTGTCGCCGGCCGACTGAGCCGGCTCAGCCGGTCTCGCCCGTGTTGCCGCGGTAGGCCAGGCCTCGACCCGCGGCGACGCCCGGCCGGCGCCATGACGGATGATGGGCGGGTCTTGCCGACGCAGCTGGAGGAGCCGTGCCCCGCCCCGAGAGCGCCCGCGCGGCCCTGCGGTGGCTGCGCGCGCTCCTGCTCGCGACGGTGGCCCTGCTCGCCGGCAGCCTCGCGCACGTGTCCGCCGGCGGGCGGCTGCCCGGCGCGCTCGGGCTGGTCGGCGCTGCTGGTCCTCGGCACGACGGCCGCGGCCCCGCTCCTGCGCACCGCGCGCCTCCACCCGCCGGGTGGTGCTGCTGCTGGTGCTCGGCCAGGCCGCCGTGCACGCTGCTGCTCACCGCCGGCGTCCGGGCACCACGAGGACGAGCCGGGCCCCGTCCTGACCGGTCCGGCGCTGTGGCTGCACCACCTCTCCGAGGACCTGACCGCCGCGCCACGCGGTGATGGCGCTGGCGCACGCCGCGGCCGCCGCGGTCGTCGGCCTCTGGCTGGCCCGCGGCGAGCACGCCCTGTGGCTGCTCGTCGACCTCGCCGGTCCAGGCGCTCGCCCCCCTGGTCCGGTGGCCCGCCCTGCTCGTGCCGGCGCGCGCCGCCCCGCGTCGTACCCGTCGACCGGCGTGCTGCTGCCCGGCACCTCGCGTCCTCGCGCTCTGCCTGCGGCGCCGCGGGCCACCCGTGCCGGTGCGCCTCCTGACCAGTTCCGCACGACACGAAGGACAACGGATGCGAAGAACGCTGACCATCGCGACCACCCTGCTGGTGGCCGCCCTCTCCCTCACCGCGCTGCTCGGACGACACGCTCCTCCGGGAGCTCCGGCGGCGTCGGGTACGACGGTCGACATCACGATCAAGGACGGCAAGGTCACCCCGAACGGGGACCGGGTCAAGGCCAAGGTCGGGAGAGCCCGTCACGTTGAAGATCGACGCGGACGTCGCGGGCGAGATCCACGTGCACTCGACTCCCGGAGCAGGAGATCGAGTTCGACGAAGGGCACCAGCACCAAGAAGCTGACCATCGACCAGCCCGGCATCGTCGACGTCGAGGACCACGCGCTCGAGCAGGTGATCGTGCAGCTCCAGGTGAGCTGACCGGACACGCAGCAGGTGGGGGTGACCGGACCGGACCGGTCCACCGTGCTTTGCGGCGTCGACTTGGATGGCCCCATGAGCGACATGACCTACCGCCCCCTCGGCACCAGCGGCCTGATGGTCTCGACCGTCGGCCTCGGCACCAACGCCTTCGGCGCCCGGATCGACGCGGACCAGACGCAGCGCGGTCGTCGACGCGGCGCTCGACGCCGGCATCACGCTGTTCGACACCTCGGACACCTACGGCGTCGGCGCCAGCGAGGAGCTGCTCGGCCGGGCCCTGGGCACGCGGCGCGACGACGTCGTCGTGGCGACGAAGTTCGGCATGGACATGGGCGGCGCCAACGGACCCGACTGGGGCGCCCGCGCCTCGCGCCGCTACGTCCGCCGGGCCGTCGAGGCCAGCCTGCGCCGGCTCGGCACCGACCACATCGACCTCTACCAGCTGCACCAGCCCGACCTGGTCACGCCGGTCGCGGAGACCCTGGAGGCGCTGACCGAGCTGGTGACCGAGGGCAAGGTCCGCTACCTCGGCTGCAGCAACTTCGCGGCCTGGGAGGTCGTCGACGCGCACTGGACGGCGGCCACGGAGGGTCTGCGCCCGTTCGTGTCGGCGCAGAACGAGTACTCGCTCTACAACCGGGCCGCCGAGGAGGAGCTCGTCCCCGCCGCTCGAGCACCTCGGGATGAGCCTGATCGCCTACTTCCCGCTCGCCTACGGCCTGCTGACCGGGAAGTACCGCCGCGGCGAGCAGGCGCCCGCCGGCAGCCGGCTCGGCGCCGACAACCAGGCGCACCGGCTCGCGAACGCCGACTGGGACCGCATCGAGGCGCTGCGAGACGTACGCCGCCGAGCGCGGAGTCGGCATCCTCGACGTCGCCGATCGGCGGGCTGGCGGCGCATGCCGACGGTCGGCAGCGTGATCGCCGGCGCGACCCGCCCCGAGCAGGTCGAGGCCAACGTCCGGGCCGGGCTCTGGCAGCCGACGGCCGAGGACCTCGACGCGCTCGCCGAGGTCAACGCCGACCGCGGCGCCGGCATGACGCACGCCTCGTTCACCCGCCGCTGACCGCGCCGTGACGTCTAGACCGTCGTTTGCTGCCGGGACGGCCCGGGTAAGAACCCCACCATCTCGGAGGAAGCGCACAGGATCGGTACCCCCCTGCCCGTCCCGGCCCCCGACGAAGGTGGAGAACATGGTCACCACTCCGATTGAGCTCGTGACGCAGCGGCGCACGCCCCTCGACGACCTCGACGACGAACGCGAGCTGCTCGCCGGGGTCACCCCGGCCGAACCGCACCCAGGTCAGCGCCGAGCTGCTGCGGCGGGCCGCCCGCGAGAGCGACCCGCTGGAGCGCAAGCGGCTCCAGGACGAGGTCGTCGTGCTGCACATGGGCCTCGCCCGCGCCATCGCCGCCCGCTACCGCGGTCGCGGCATCGCCGACGACGACCTGACCCAGGCCGCGTCGATGGCGCTGCTCAAGGCGGCCCGCAACTTCGACCCCGACCGCGGCGTGGAGTTCCTCTCCTACGCGGTCGTCACCATGAAGGGCGAGGTCAAGCGGCAGTTCCGGGACTTCGGCTGGATGGTCCGCCCGCCCCGGCCGATCCAGAAGCTGCAGGCCGACCTCAGCCGGGCCGACGGCGAGCTCACCCACGTGCTGGGCCGCTCCCCCACGGTCAGCGAGGTCGCCGCCCACCTCGGCGTCGCCGAGGACGACGTGGTCGAGGCGCTGTCCGCCGACGGCTGCTTCACGCCGACCTCGCTCGACACCCCGGTCGGCAGCGAGGGCAGCGGCGTGCTCGGCGAGCTGCTCCCCGGCGACGACTCCGCGATGAACGAGGCCGAGGCCCGGGTGATGCTCGCCCCGGCGGTCCGGGCGCTCCCCGAGCGCGACCGCGAGATCCTCTACCTCCGGTTCTTCAAGCAGCAGACCCAGGCCCAGATCGCCGAGGAGATCGGCGTCACCCAGATGCAGGTCTCGCGCATCCTCGCGCGGGTGCTCACCCAGCTGCGCGGGCAGCTCGGCTGACCCGCTCGACCGGACCCCGGCCCCTCGGTGGATGGGAGGTCGAGCGGCGCGGGTCCGGTCGGGTGCGCTCCTACCGGCCGCGCAGGACGTAGGCTGCGGACCGCGTCGCGTCGCACCTGCCGGGCGGTCCACGGGAAGCTGACCCAGCGCTCCCGGCTGAACAGCCGGGTCTGGTCCCGGGATCCGTCTTCCGGGTGCGGTCCATCGACTCGCCGTAGGTCAGGATCGTCCGCGCCGTCAGCCGGCCGTGCGGCCGGAACGCGATCGCCTGGATGTGCGACGAGCCGTAGCTGACCGGGTAGAGCCGCTTGAGGTTCGCGGCCGGGTTGCGGCTCGAGACGGCGTTCGCGTTGCCCGCGAAGCCCTCGCCGCCGCCGATCGGGATGGCCGGCGCCCCGTCGTCGCCGGCGACCTGGAGGCTCCCCCACCGGGCGTCGGGCGCGACGCCCTTGCGACGCCAGGAAGGCCAGCGCGTCCTTCATCGCCTGCACCACCAGCGGGTTGGCCGCGTTCAGGTCGCGCGGGGTGTTCACCGGGTCGGCGGCGTCGAACGGCACCTGCCACAGGCCCTGGACGTCCTGGGCGCGCTTCCAGAACTCCTGGAACATCTGGGTCCCGCGGCTGCCGGTGTCGGAGTGGCCGTCCCACGGCCTGCAGCACGTCGCAGGAGCGTCCGCCCTGCGCGGCCTGGCAGACCGCGTCGAGGTCTCCCCCGGCGCGGGCCACCTCGGCGCCGTACACGCGGTTGGCGTGCTCGGTGGCCATCAGCGTGCGCTGGCTGACCTTGCGGTCCTTGGCCAGTCCGTCGGTGCCGGCGAGCCGGTCGAGCACGTAGCGGTAGACCATCCGGGTGCGCAGCGTCCGCTCGCACTTCTCGCAGCCGATGATGCCGGCGTACCCCTCCAGCGGCTGCTTCGGGTTGGGCAGCCAGTAGCTGTCGTTGGCGTTGACCACCCAGTCGCGGCGGATCTCCTGGGGCAGGTTGGACGGGTCCGAAGATGCCCGGGCGCTCGGCGTCGGCGTCGTTGCGCCAGGCGCAGTCGCTCTGGGCGCGGGTGCCGTCGAGGACCGGGAGTCCGGCGACCTTCTCGAGCGCGACCCCGGTCGGGGTGCTGCACTTCTGCACCAGGTCGTCCGGCACGTTGGGTACGACGGAGTGGTCGGCGTAGAGCACCCGGCCCTTCCGGTCGGCCGCGATCGTGTTCACCCACGGCATGCCGGCGCCGCGGTCCTGGGCGGCGAGCAGGGACGACACGTCGTGGGCCTTGGCCATGTTGTGGAACGTGTCGAGCGTGCGGAGCTGCTCGGCGTTGGCGTCGCGCATCGCGAACACGCTGGTCTGCGACCACGGCATGAGCGCCTCGGGGGCGTCGAGCACGTAGCCCTCGTGGGTGCGGTAGACGGTCCTCGTCACGGTGCGCACCGAGCCGTCGGGCTGCTTGACCGCGACGCCGACGGCCCGCTTCTCCAGCTGGGTGGGGCCGTTCTCCGTGAGGTACGTGGTGCCGGAGCCGGGCACGAGCTTGTACTCGTAGGGCGTGAACCGGTAGGCCGTGGAGACGGTGTGGCTCCAGGCGACGTTGTTGTTCCAGCCGATGTTGACCACCGGCGAGCCGATCAGGCCGGCACCCGCCACGTTGTAGTGGCCGGGGATGGTCAGCTGGAACTGGGTGAACCGGTAGCGGCCGCGCCAGGGGAAGTGCGGGTTGCCGAGCACCATGCCCTGCCGGGTCGAGGTGGCGTCCGAGCCGACGGCGGTCGCGTTGGAGCCGAAGGGCGCCGACGCGTCCTTGCCGAGCGCGGCCTTGAGCGTCTTGGCCGACGGCAGGTCGGCCGGAGGCTTCGCGAACGCCAGGGGCAGCGACGGCGTGGGCACCGGCGCCTGCGGCAGTCCGTCGGTCGGACTCGTCGGCGGCCGGCGGGGCGGCGTCGGCGATCTGCGGCACGAACACGCCGGCGGAGGCGAGCAGGTTGGCGGTGTAGATCGCGGACCAGACGTCGAACGGGGTGACGTTGGCGCGCACCCACGGCTTGTTGCGGCAGGTCGGGTCGGTGACCCCCTTGGCTCCGCCGACCGACCGGAGGTAGCGGTTGACGCCGGCGGCGTAGCCGCGGACCAGCGCCCGGGTCTCCTGTCCGGGACCGGCCTTCGGGTCGGCGAGCAGCCGCTGCACGACCCTGCGGTTGCGGATGTCGGTGAACAGCGTGTCGGCCTGGAGGTTCGTGGCGTCGAGCGTGACGTGGTCGTTGTACCGCGCGGTCGCGGCCCGAGGTAGCGCGAGCGGTGGCCACGCGCGGTCATCACCGTGTCGGCCAGCGTGCAGATGCTCGACTGCGCGGTGACGTAGCCCTCGCCGTAGCCCAGCGACTGGTAGTCCTTGGCGACGATGTGCGGGATGCCGTGCTTCGTCACGGTGATCCTCGCGCGCGGGACACCGCCGACAGGGTGCAGCAGGGAGGTGGCCCGGACGGCGACCGGCGCGCCCGCTGGACGGCTGCGCCACGGCCTGCAGCGCGACCAGTCCGGGCACCAGCGTGAGCGTGGACAACGCGGCGACGAGCCGGCGCGAGCGGCGCATGTGAGGACCTTTCGACGTACGTCCCGGGAGCGGGCGGTCGCACCTCTAACGGAGCAGAACTAGAACGAGTTACGGTCCGCGGCGTTTGTGCGGGGTCGCGCCGGGTACGACCCCGGGACCGAAACGAGAGGGAGTCTCATGCCGTCCTGGGTTGATCTGGGTCATCGTCGCGATCGTGGTCGTGGCCGTCATCGCGGCCGTCGTGGCCGCGTCCAACAAGAAGAAGCAGGAGCGCAACCGCACGCGCGCCGGTGAGCTGCGCGAGCAGGCGGCCGCGCAGGCGACCGAGCGTGCAGCAGCGCGAGGCGCATGCCAAGGAGACCGAGGCCAAGGCCGCCGAGGCCCGCGCCGAGGCCGACCGCAAGCAGGCCGAGGCCGAGCGGCTCGAGGCCGAGGCGACCGAGCGCCAGCACGCCGCCGAGGGCTACCGCGAGCAGCACGCGGACCACCTGCGTCAGGCCGACGAGCTCGACCCCGACGTGGACACCAAGCAGCGACGACTACGTGGCTCCCGGCACCGAGGGTGCGGCGGCGACGGAGTCGCAGACGCAGGCACCGGCCCACGCACGGCCGGCGACGTCGCCGACGGCACCACGGCGACCGAGACGCACCACGAGCACGGCGTCGACGGCCACGCGGACGGCGACCGGGTGCACGACCGGCTCGGCGGCCAGGACACGTCCCGTGGACGGGGACTCCGCGAGCACCGCGACCGTCACCCACCCCGACGGCACGACCGAGACCGTCAGCGACCCGGCGTCCGGACGACCGCGGACGGCGGCACGCACCGCGCCTGACGCGGTCCCGCACACGGGGCACAGCAGGGCCCCGCCGTCGGCGGGGCCCTGCTGCCTGCCGGATCGCGAGGCCGAGACGTGCTCAGCGATCCGGGCGCCGGATCAGAGGTAGAGGCCGGTCTGGCTGTCGCCGAGCCGCTCGGCGGCGACCGCGTGGAGGTCGCGCTCGCGCAGCAGCACGTAGGTCTCGGCGTTCACCTCGACCTCGGCCTTGTCCTCCGGGTCGAACAGCACCTGGTCGCCCACCTCGACCGTCCGCACGTGCGGTCCGATCGCGGCCACCCTCGACCAGGCGAGGCGGCGACCGCCCATCGCGGCGGTCGCCGGGATGACGATGCCGCCGCTCGAGCGGCGCTCGCCCTCGGTGTCGACCGAGACCAGGACGCGGTCGTGCAGCATCCGGATCGGCGTCTTGTCGGACACGCCTACCGCGTCACCTTGCGCATCACGACGACGAACACGACGAAGCCCGACGGCGCCGCCGGCGACCTTGAGGATGTTGTCGGTGCGCGGGTTGCCCTGCGCGTCCACGAAGTGCGCCTTGAGGCCGTTGATCTCGCGCCGGACGATCGTCTTGGGGCTGGCCCGGTAGGCGAGCTGGTCGATGGTGGCGGCCAGCCGCTCGCGGGTCGCCTCGATCTCGCTCTCGAGCGTGTTCGGGCTTCGCGTCGGATGGCGCCACGGTGGTTCTCCTCGGGTCGGATCCTGCCTGCGCTGGGCTCGGCGGGGTCGACCCGAAGGTTACCCGGCGTCGGCGCGTCCGAATCGTGCGGGGATCGAAGCCGAACGGCAGCTCGAGCCGGTGGGCCGACATCAGCGCGTCGTCGGTGAGCACGTCGTACGTCGCCCCGTCCGCGACGATCACGCCGTCGGAGAGGATCACGGACCGCGGGCAGAGCTCGAGGGCGTAGGGCAGGTCGTGGGTGACCATCAGCACCGTCACGTCGAGCGAGGTCAGGATCTCGGCGAGCTCGCGCCGCGACGCGGGGTCGAGGTTGGACGACGGCTCGTCGAGGACCAGGATCTCCGGCTCCATCGCGAGCACGGTGGCGACCGCGACCCGGCGGCGCTGGCCGAAGCTGAGGTGGTGCGGCGGACGGTCCACGAAGTCGGCCATCCCGACCCGGTCGAGGGCGTCGCGCACCCGCCGCTCGAGCGCCTCGCCGCGCAGCCCGAGGTTGGCCGGCCCGAACGCGACGTCGTCGCGCACCGTCGCCATGAACAGCTGGTCGTCGGGGTCCTGGAAGACGACGCCGACCCGGCGGCGTACCTCCGGGAGGTTGGCCTTGGTCACCGGCAGGCCGGACACCGAGACGGTGCCGGCGCCGGCGACCAGGATGCCGTTGAGGTGCAGCACCAGGGTGGTCTTGCCGGCGCCGTTCGGGCCGAGCAGGGCGACCCGCTCCCCCTGGTGGACGTGCAGGTCGACGCCGTACAGCGCCTGGTGCCCGTCGGGGTAGGCGTAGGCCAGCCCGGCGACGTCGAGGACCGGGATCATGAGCGCTCTCCGCTCCTGACGTCGGGCATCGTGCCGGTGTAGCCGCGCGCCAGCATCGCGAGGTGGACCCGCTCGCCGCGCTCGTAGGAGCGGATGAACAGGGCGCCCGACGAGCGCGCCAGGATCGGCCAGTGCCGGACGTTGCGGGCGGGGAAGCCGCGCGACTCGCGCGCCACCCGCATCCGGCCCATCTCGTCGGTGACCACGTCGAGGTAGCGGATCATGAAGCCCATGATCTGCACCAGCAGCTGGCGGCACGCGCAGCCGCTCCAGGCCGGCCAGCAGGTGCCGCGGCTCGGTGGTGGCCGCCAGCGTCAGGCTGGCCAGGACGCCGAGCGTGCCCTTGACGAGCAGCGCGGCCGCCGCGGCCAGGCCGGACTCGCTGACGGCCACCCCGAGGACCTCGACCTGCGGGCCGGTGGCGATGAACGGCATCAGCAGCGCGAACACCACGAACGGCACCTCGACGACCATCCGCTTGAGGAGGTAGGTCGGCGGGACCGTGCTCACCGCGATCACGCCGACCAGCACCAGCAGGAAGCCGACGTAGGCGGGCCACCAGGCCGGCGGGGTCGCCACCACGAGCAGCATGAAGCCAGCAGCGCCAGGATCTTGAGGTGCGCCGGCGCCCGGTGCACCGGCGAGTGACCGTGGAAGTGCAGCTTGTGGCCGTGCCCGGCGCCCACGTCAGCTGCCCCCGTGGTCGACGGTCTGCCGCTCGTCGCGGGCGCCGCGGCGTCGGACGACGAAGGTCAGGCCGCCGGCGAGCGCGAGGACCACGACGCAGCCCACCACGCCCGCCACGCCCCCGGACAGCCGCTCGTCGGCGACGCCCTGGGTGCCGTAGCCGGCGAGCGGGCTGTCGTCCGAGGCGTGCTTCGTCCGGGTGCTCGGAGAAGCCCTTGTCCTCGGCGACCCGGTTGAGGCCGTCGGGGCTGGTGGAGGCGTAGAAGCTGACCACGCCGGCGAGGAGCAGCGCGACGAGCAGCCCGGTCACGACGAGCACCTTGGTGCTGACCTTGCTCATGCGGCGGCGCCCCTGGCGGTCGCGGACCTCGAGGGTGCGCTTGTCCAGCACCCGCCGCGCGCCGTGCACCAGGTCGGGGCGGACCGCGACGATGCTGCCGACCGCGAGGCCGGTGATGACGGCCTCGCCGACGCCGATCAGCACGTGCCAGCCGACCATCGCGGTGGCCAGCGCGCCGAGCGGGATGTCGGCCTGCCCGCCGACGGCGTACAGGCCGACGAAGCAGAGGGCGGCGACCGGCACCGACACCAGGGCGCTGACCGCGGCGGCCGGGGCGACCATCGAGAGCCGCTTGGGCAGCACCGCCTGGAGCAGCCGGAAGACGAGGTAGCCGACGACGACGGTGACCAGGCCCATCAGGTCGATGTTGGTGCCCAGCGCGGTGATGCCGCCGTCGGCGAACAGCAGCGCCTGGACCAGGAAGACCACGCTCATGCAGAGCAGGCCGGTGAACGGGCCGACCAGGATCGCGGCCAGCGCGCCGCCGAGCAGGTGCCCGCTGGTGCCGGCGCCGACCGGGAAGTTCAGCATCTGGGTGGCGAAGACGAAGGTGGCGACCAGGCCGGCCAGCGGCGCGGTCTTGTCGTCCAGCTCGTGCCGTGCGCCGCGCAGCGCCACGCCGACGGCGACCACCGCGACCGCACCGGTCGCGATCGAGGTCGGTGCGTCGAGGAACCCGTCCGGGACGTGCATGTCGGCACTCCTGCCGGTGGTACGTTGAGCCTCACCGGCTCCGGCGTCTTGATGCACAGGCTACGTTATTGCACACCATGTGCAACAAGCCCTCTCCGTCCGGTCAGGAAGGACCACCCGTGAGCGACACCCGCCTCTCCCCCGGTGACACCGCACCCGACTTCACCCTGACCTCCGACACCGGCGAGGAGGTCTCGCTGTCCGGCCTGCGCGGTCGCAAGGTGATCGTGTACTTCTACCCGGCCGCGATGACGCCCGGGCTGCACCAAGCAGGCCTGCGACTTCACCGACTCGCTCGACTCGCTCAAGGCCGCCGGCTACGAGGTGCTCGGCATCTCCCCCGACAAGCCGGCCAAGCTCGCGAAGTTCCGGGAGCGCGACTCGCTGACCATCACGCTGCTCTCCGACCCCGAGAAGGAGACGCTGACGGCGTACGGCGCGTTCGGGGAGAAGAAGCTCTACGGCAAGGTCGTCCAGGGCGTCATCCGCTCGACGTTCGTCGTCGACGAGGACGGGCGTGGTCGAGCTGGCGCAGTACAACGTCAAGGCCACCGGCCACGTCGCCAAGCTGCGGCGCGACCTCGGCCTCGCGCCTCCTAGACTCTGGCCTGCGCGCCCGTAGCCCAATGGCAGAGGCAGTCGGTTTAGGTCCGGCCCAGTGTGAGTTCGAATCTCATCGGGCGCACCACCCCGCTGACCCGGCGCTTGTGGTGCGTACGGCAACCCAGCGCGGCGCGCGTGGCAACCCAGCGCCGGGCAGCGTCGAAGGTCTCGAGGTCGCGCCGAGCCACTGCGGTAGGACGGGCGTCTGGCCGAGCTCACCCGGAGCAGGTGCCAGTCTCGGGACCCACGAGCACGTAGAGGACCCCGACGGCCCAGTCGACGTCCCGGCCCGCGGGGAGCCCGCCGTCCAGACCGAGGCTCTCGGCGAGGCAGACGTCATGTCGGCCCGGTGCCCTGCTTGCCGAAGCACCACAGCGCGGCGGCGTCCGCGTCGACGGAGCCGGCACCGCGGGCGATCGCGACACGGTGCCGGTGCGCTCGTGCGAGGGCGGCCGTGCGCGTCGGCGAGGCACGAGCGTCCGGGTCGGGTCCGGCTCTTCGACGATGTCGCGGAACCACGACCGGTCCGCAGTCGCGACCGCCTCGTCGTCCTCCCACCCGTCCTGGGGACGGGCATGACCTCGGTGGAGATCGTGCCCTTCGAGGACCGGCACGCGCCGGGCGTCGCCCGGCTGTGCACCACCGTCCAGTGGCCGTCGCTGACCGACCCCGCCACCGTGCGCGCGGTCTGCACGGCACCGACCACCGACGCCGCGGAGTCGTTCTACGAGGCGTTCGAGCACCGGCGCATGCACGGGTCCCGTCCTGGGGACGGGGCGCCGCAGCCGACGCCGCGGAGCTTCGTCTCTACGAGGCGTCCGAGCACCGGCGCAGACGGGTTCCGGATCTACCCGGGGCGTGAGCTCAGAGCCCGGTGAGCACGTCCGCCACGACGGGGGCGATCTCGCGCAGCGCCTTGCCGCGGTGGGAGATCGCGTCCTTCTCCTCGACCGACAGCTCGGCCGACGTGCGCGTCGCCGCCCGTCGGCCACGAACAGCACGTCGTAGCCGAAGCCGCCGCTCCCCCGCATCTCGCGGATGATCCGGCCGGGCATCTCGCCGTGCACGACGTGCTCGGCGATGCCGCCCGCACCCACCGGGTAGGCGAACGCGACCGCGGCGGTGAAGTGCGCGGCCCGGCGCTCGTCGGGCACGTCGGCGAGCTGCTCGAGCAGCAGCCGGTTGTTCGCCTGGTCGTCCTTGGCGACGCCGGCCCAGCGCGCGGACAGCACGCCCGGCATGCCGTTCAGCTCGTCGACGCACAGGCCGCTGTCGTCGGCCAGCGACGGCAGGCCCGGTGGCCGCGACGGCGGCGCGCGCCTTGAGCAGGGCGTTGCCGGCGAACGTGCTCTCGGTCTCCGCCGGCTCGTCGTACGGCGTCACGTCGTCGAGACCGAGCACCTCGACGTCGGCGACGTACTCGACGAGGATGCGGCGCATCTCGACGAGCTTCTTGGCGTTGCGGGACGCGAGGAAGACCTGGGTCATCCGGCGAGGGCCTCGCGCTGCAGCCGGGTGAGGTCGACGCAGCCCTTCTCGGCCAGGGTCAGCAGGCTGTCGAGCATCTTCCGGTCGAACGGGGCGCCCTCGGCGGTGCCCTGGACCTCGACGTAGGCGCCGTCGCCGGTCATCACGACGTTCATGTCGGTCTCGGCGCGGACGTCCTCCTCGTAGGGCAGGTCGAGGCGCGGCTCCCCGTCGATGATCCCGACGGAGATCGCGGCCACCGAGCCGGTGAGCGGCTCGCCCTTGAGCGCGCCGATGCCCTGAGGTGCGCGCAGGCGTCGGCCAGCGCGACGTACGCGCCGGTGATCGCCGCCGTCCGGGTGCCGCCGTCGGCCTGCAGCACGTCGCAGTCCAGGACGATGGTGTTCTCGCCGAGCGCCTGGTAGTCGATGACCGCGCGCAGCGAGCGGCCGATCAGGCGGGAGATCTCGTGGGTGCGGCCGCCGATGCGGCCCTTGACCGACTCGCGGTCGGAGCGGGTGTTGGTGGAGGCCGGGAGCATGGCGTACTCGGCGGTCACCCAGCCCAGGCCGGACCCCTTGCGCCAGCGCGGCACGCCCTCGCTGGCGGAGGCGGCGCACAGCACCCGGGTCTTGCCGAACTCGACCAGCACCGAGCCGGCCGCGTGGTCCAGCCAGTTGCGGGTGATCGTGACGGGGCGGAGCTCGTCGTTGGTTCGTCCGTCTGCTCGGGTCATGCGGGCGACCCTACCGACCACCACCACCAGCCGCGTGCGCACGGTAGTAGCGCCGCCACACCAGGCGGTGCACCGGGATCCAGCGCGGGATGGAGCGCAGCCCGGGGATCAGCGGGAGGAACATCAGCCCCGCGGTCAGGACCAGCATCAGGCCCCACACCAGGGCGTCGGCGTTCTCGGAGGTGGAGAACGGCTTGACCTGGTACCAGAACGTGTAGAGCCACATCCAGGGCTGGCCGGGGTAGTTGCCGGTCTCGTTCATCATCCCCCACTGGTCACCACCGAGCTGCTGGGCCCGTGCGGTGTCCTCGAGGTACGCGCCGTCGGAGAGCAGCAGCAGCGGCCGGGTCTGGTCGGCACCGTAGAAGGTGCCCGAGGAGGTCAGGCTGCCCTCGAGGCCGCCGGACCGGGCCAGGGCGAGGAACCGGCTCGCCAGCACCGGCACCGGCCCGAACCCGACCTGGGCCGGCACCGCCGCGTCGCCGGCCTGGGCGAGCGCGTCCGCGTAGCGCGTGGCCCAGGCCTGCTGCTGGCCTCGGGCTCGCCGCACCCCACCGGGCCAGCGCCGCGCGCAGCGGCGCGTCGCCGGAGACCATCGCGAGCGGCTGCAGCACCAGGGACGCGGAGTCCACCGGGATCCGCACGCCACCGAGCTTCTGGGTCGGGATGCCGAGCAGCTTCTGGCCCTCGGCGGCGGAGTTGTACGGCGGGCCGTAGGTGGCGCTGGTGCTGGTGCCCGCGAGCTCGGCGGTGGCCGTCGCGACCACGTCGGCGGGAGCGGCCTGGGCCCACGACCGCATCGTGATCGCGGGCTCGTCCGGGGACGAGAAGGCCGCCGCCAGCCCGGTGGTGAGCAGGCTGACGGCGACGAGGGCGAGCACGAACTCCTTCACCAGGTCGTAGGGCCGGGTGGCGAAGTCGTGCGCGTCGGGGGTGCGCGGCGGCCCGCGGTGGTGCGGCCCACGCTCGTGGTGGCCACTCACGGCTCGACGTCGAAGGGCGGCACCACCCCGTGCCGGCGCACCAGCACGACGTGCCACACGGTGACCACGCCGACGGCCACCGGCAGCAGCACCACGTGCCACAGCAGCATCTGGCCCGGGTTCAGCACGTTGAACCACGCGCCGATGCCGACGGCGTTCAGCCCGTCCTTGGCCTGGGTGCTGATCCACTGCGCGTCGAAGTTCGACTGGGTCAGGTAGCCGGTGAACGCGGTGCCGATCGAGGTCACGAACGCCAGCACGCCGACCACCCAGGTCAGCACCCGCCTGCCGCGCCAGGCCGCCATCCAGAACTTGCCCCACAGGTGGATGACCATGAACGCGAACATCAGCTCGACGCTCCACAGGTGCAGGGAGTTGACGAAGTGCCCCACGCCCGGAGACGTGCCACCACGCGACCCCGCCGGCGGCGAGCACCGCTCCGGAGACCAGCACCACGACGAGGGCGGCCAGCGTCAGCACGCCGAACACGTAGATCCAGGAGACGACGTAGGCGGGCTGGCGGTCCGGCAGCGCCTCGCCGGGCGGGACCAGCCCGCTGATCCGGGCGCGCAGCCGGGTGGTCCAGTTCGTCGGCTCGTGGCCCGCCGCCCCGACGGTCGACGAGCGCAGCGCGGTCATGGCCGGTCGCCCGGCTCTGGTCGAGGTCGCCCGAGCCCGGGAAGGGCAGGAGCAGCGCGAGCACGAACACCACGACCATCGCCGCGATGATCAGCAGGTTGGTGACGCTGAGGTTGAAGACGCCCACGTGGACGTAGCTGCCCGAGGAGGCCGCCGAGAGGAGTTCGAGCGATGATCATCGCAACCACCGGTGAGAAGGGGACGCATGGGCTGCGTCTGCCTTCATCGTGGGCTCGGGCGCACCACCCCCCAGGGGCTTTGGTCCCCTCAGCCCAGGTCGTACGTCGACCCGGTGACCGCGACCTCGAGGGGACCGTCGAAGGCCTCCCGGGCCTCGGCCAGCGGGACGTCGGGGTCGTGCCAGGGCGGGATGTGCGTGAGCACGAGCCGCCGCACGCCGGCCTCGGCCGCGGCGACGCCGGCCTGCTTGCCGGTGAGGTGCAGGTCGACGGGGTTGTCGCCGCCCTCGACGAACGCCGACTCGCACAGCAGCAGGTCCGCGCCGGTCGCGAGGTCGACGAGCTCCTGGCAGGGGCCGGTGTCGCCGGAGTAGGCGATGACCCGCCCGTCGGCCTCGACGCGCAGGCCGTAGGCGGCGATCGGGTGCACGACGCGGCGGGGTGGATCGTGAACGGGCCGAGCCGGACCGGCTGGTCGTCGTACTCGTGGAAGTCGAACTCGGCCGACATGCCGGTCGCCGGGTCGAGGCCGTAGGCGCGGGCGCACTGGGCGGCGACCCCGCGCGGGCCCCACACCGGGATCGGCGGGCGGGCGCCGTCGGGGTGGTACTTCCACATGACGTAGAGACCGCTGATGTCGAAGTAGTGGTCGGGGTGCAGGTGGCTGAACAGCACCGCGTCGATGCTCAGCGGGTCGACGAAGCGGTGCAGCGTGCCGAGGGCGCCGCTGCCGAGGTCGAGCAGCACCCGCCAGGTGCCGGCCGTCCTGCTCGCCCTCGAGGAGGTAGCAGGAGGCGGCCGAGTCCGGGCCCGGCGAAGGAGCCGGAGCAGCCGATGACGGTGAGCCTTCATACGACCGCCCAGCTGGTGGCCTGCGCGAGCTGGTGCGACGGACTCCAGCTCGGGGCCGAGGAACCGCCGGCCGATCGAGGCGAACTCCGACGGCTGCCCGGTGGTGAGGAACCGGTGCTCGGGCGCGGGCAGGGCCGGGTCGCGCTCGAGGTCGTGCTGGACGAGCAGCCGGTAGACGTCCTTGGCGGTCTCCTCGGCGCTCGACACGAGCGTCACCTGGTCGCCCATCACGTAGGACACGATGCCGGTCAGCAGCGGGTAGTGGGTGCAGCCGAGGATCAGGGTGTCGATGCCGACGCGAGGTCAGCGGGTCGAGGTACTCGTGCGCGACGGCCATCAGCTCGGGGCCGCCGGTGACGCCGGCCTCGACGAACTCGACGAAGCGCGGGCACGCGTGGGTGTGCAGCGTGACGTGCGGGGCGGCGGTGAAGGCGTCGTCGTAGGCCATCGAGTCGGCGGTCGCGCGGGTGCAGATCACGCCGATCCGGCCGGTGCGGCAGGCGGCCACCGCGCGACGGGTCGCCGGGTGGATCACCTCGACGACGGGCACCGGGTAGCGCTCGCGGGCGTCGCGCAGGACGGCGGCGCTGGCGGAGTTGCAGGCGATGACGAGCGCCTTGACGCCCTGGTCGACGAGGTGGTCGAGGCACTCGAGGGCGTACTCGCGGACCTCGCCGATCGGCTGCGGGCCGTAGGGCTGGCGGGCGGTGTCGCCGAGGTAGAGCACCGGCTCGTGCGGCAGCTGGTCCAGCACGGCACGGGCCACGGTGAGTCCACCGAAGCCTGAGTCGAAGATGCCGATCGGAGCGTCTGCCACGCGCACACGTTAGTGCCACCCGCCCCCGGTCACCCGCTCACGCGACGGACGTCACGGTGAGCCGGCGGCTCAGCCTCGGGCGGCCGCTCGTTGTAGACGCCGGCGAACGGCTGCCCGGACAGCTTCTGGATCTCGTTCATGATCACGTCGGTCACCTCGCGCCGGGCCCGGCCGGCCGGCACCCCGTCGTACGTGCCCTCGAAGCGGAGGGGCTCGCCGAACCGCGACGGTGACGTCGGCCCGGCGCGGGAACGTGGTGCCGACGGGCTGGATGTTCTCGGTGCCGGTCAGGCCCACGGGTACGACGGGCGCGCCGGACGTCAGCGCCAGGTGCGCGACCCCGGTCCGGCCGCGGTAGAGCCGGCCGTCGCGCGAGCGGGTGCCCTCGGGGTAGATGCCGAACGCCTCGCCGCGGCCGAGCACCTCCAGCGCGATGTCCAGGGAGGCCAGCGCGGCCTTGGTGTCGTCGCGGTCGACGGGCACCATGCCGATGCCCTCGAACCAGCCGCGGACCAGCGCGCCCTTGATGCCCGTGCCGGTGAAGTAGTCCTCCTTGGCCAGGAAGACGACCTTGCGGGGCACGAAGAACGGGATCACCATGCTGTCCGCGAACGACAGGTGGTTGCTGGCCACGATCACCGGGCCGGAGCTCGGGATGTTCTCGAGCCCCTCGATCCGGGGTCGCCAGTAGAGCTTCGCCAGCGGCGGCAGCACGGCGTGCACGACCTCATACAACATTGGGCACCCTCCAGGTTGCTCAGGCGTCGAACGGGAGCTTGGGCTGCGGCGGCCCGAGGGAGGGGTCCACGCCGTCGAACAGGCTGCTGACCGACTCCCCGGCGTGCACCCGGGAGATCGCCTCGGCGAACAGCTCGGCCACCGAGCGGACCTTCAGCTCGGGCCAGTCCGCGGGTGCCGGGACCGTGTCGGTGGTGACCACCTCACGGATCATCGGGTGGTCGCGCAGCCGCTCGACGGCCTTGCCGACGAACAGGCCGTGGGTGCAGGCGACCGAGGCGCCGGTGCAGCCGAGCTCCTCCAGCTTGTCGAGCAGCTCCACGATCGAGCCTCCGGTGGCGATCTCGTCGTCGAGGACGATCGCGTGCTTGCCCTCGACGTCGCCGACGATCGCGTCGATGACGACCCGGTCGTCGGCCAGCCGCTGCTTGCTGCCCGCCGCGACGGGCAGCACCGAGGAGCCGGGAGAAGTGCGTGGCGGTCTTGGCGTTGCCGAGGTTCGGGCGAGACCACGACCGAGTTGGTGAGGTCCTGGTCCCGGTAGTGCTCGGCGAGCACCCCGAGCGCGGTCAGGTGGTCGACCGGGACGGAGAAGAACCCGTGCACCTGCGGGGCGTGCAGGGTCATCGTCAGCACCCGGCTCACCCCGGCGGTGGTCAGCAGGTCGGCGACGAGCCGGCCGCCGAGCGAGATGCGCGAGGCGTCCTTCTTGTCCGAGCGGGCGTAGGCGTAGTGCGGGATCACCGCGGTGATCTGCGCCGCCGACGCGCCCTTGGCGGCGTCCACCATCAGCAGCAGCTCCATCAGGTGCTCCTGGGTCGGCGGCACCAGCGGCTGGACGATGTACACGTCGCGCTGGCGGCAGTTGGCCTGCAGCTGCGCCTGGAGGCAGTCGTTGCTGAACCGGCTGATGTCCACCGAGGACAGTCCGACCCCGAGGTTGTCGCAGATGGCGGTGGCCAGCGGACGGTGGGCGCTTCCGGAGAAGACGACGATCTCACGCACGCGGCGCTCCCGGGGTGGGCGTGGGGGGGCGGGGCTCACGATAGCCCGCAGGGTCGGTGCCCGCGCACGGTGCCCACCGTTGGTCGAGGTGCCCGAGCCCCCCAGGGCGAGGGCCTCGAAACCTCCCAGCGGCCGTGT
>CAVZTB010000015.1:0-241271 GCA_963778095.1 uncultured Actinomycetota bacterium
CTGACCCCGCTGGTGCCCTCCGAGCTGGTCGCCGACTGTCTTCGAGCTGGCCCGCGACATCCGGGTGCTCGACATGCGCGCGTCGCCGTACGACTTCGGCGACCTGGGCTACGCCCCGGTGCGCGTGGAGACGGCGGCGGGCAAGGCGGAGTACGCCGCCGGCCAGCGGGTCTTCGCCGAGCGCGGGGCTCCCTTGCGGCAGCGGCTGCTCGACGAGTGCGACCGGCTGCTCACTCACCTTCGATGACGTAGAGGCAGAACGGGTGGCCGGCCGGGTCGAGCAGGACGCGGACGTCGTCCTGCGGCTGGTACGTCGCGAGCTCCGCCCCGCACTCGACAGCGAAGGCGACCGCGTCCGCGAGCTCGTCGACCTGGATGTCGAGGTGCAGCATCATCTGCGGCTGTTCCTCGGCGGCGGGCCAGACGGGTCGCACGTAGAGCGGCTCGGTCTGGCAGGCGATGTTGTAGCCGCCGTCCTTCGACGGGGCGACCGAGGCCCCGTCGCCGTCGTCGACCTCCGGGAAGATCTGCCAGCCCAGCAGCCGGGCGTCAACTCCGCGAGCGCCCGGCCGTCGGGCGCGTCGAGCACCACGCCCCACCAGGTGTTCCTCGTCCGCAGCGGCACGGGCGTCTCCTCAGAACGGCTGGTTGAGGAACCAGCGGTGGCCGAACGGGTCGCGCAGCACGGCGATGCGGCCCACGGGCGGGTTGTCCTCGGGGCCGCGGTCGAGCACTGCTCCCCCGTCGGCCATCCGCTGCGCCACCCCGTCGACGTCGGCGACCGACAGGTGCAGGGTGACCGCGGAGCCACGGCCCTCGGCCGGCGCCTCGACCTGGAGCCGGGGTGCTCGTCGGCCATCATCCAGCGCGCGCCGTCGACGGCGAGCTCGACGTGACCCACGCGCCCGTCGGGCATCACGATGGGTTCGACGGTGACCTCGGCGCCGAGCCGGTCGACGTACCACTCGATGGCGGCGCGGGCGTCCCGGACCGCGAGGTAGGGGGTGAGCTCGCTCATCCCGTCACCCTAGGCACGACCGCCGACCGCCGCCAGCACGTCGTCGCGCCGCAGCATGGCGACGCACCACCGGAAATGACCGTCGTCGCCGGTGGGGCTGAAGCAGGTCGCGGTCACGACGGCATCGCCGCGCGGTGCACCGCCCCACGACGCGGGTCGATGTCGAGGCGCACGTCGAGGCGGGCCTCCGTCGAGCGGGCCGCGTCGCCGTACATGTCGAAGATGCTCGCGGTCACCGCCGCGTCGAAGGCCGGGTCGCCGACGGTGGTGAGGAAGCCGAAGTCGATCACCGCCGACGGACGGCCGCGGTCGTCGAGCAGCACGTTGGCGGGGATACGTCGCCGTGCACCAGCATCGGCTCGGCGGGCGGGAGGGGGGACGGCGTCGGCGATCGCAGGGACGCAGAGGCCGGGCACCGCGGCGGCGAGCACGTCGTTCGCCCGGTGCTCGACCAGCCGCGCCAGCCCCTCCTCGAAGCCCGCGGACACGTCGAGCGGCGGTTCGCCCGGGAGCGCCCCAGTCCGGTCATCGCGGGTGTCGGCGTCGAGGGAGCCGAGGGCGGCCAGCACGTCGGCCACCGCGTCGGCGCCGGAGTCGGTCAGCGGACCGGCCAGCGGGGTGCCGTGCAGCAGCGGCTCGATGCTGGCCCAGCGGTCGCCGACCCGGACCACGTCGAGTATGCGGGTGGTCGCCAGCGGCAGCGCGGTCGCGACGTCGGCGTAGAACGCCTGCCGCACGGCCAGGTCCTCGGGTGCAGCGGAGTGCCAGACCTTCGCCACCCGGTCGCCCTCGAGCCGGACCACCGTGCCCTCCATGCCCGACCCGATCTCCTCGACCGGGACCAGGCCGTGCGGCGCGAAGGCGGCCGCCCAGTCGGTCACCAGCACGCCGGCCTGCGGTCGATCCAGGGTGCCGCCGCCTCGAGCTGCGCGGAGAGCGACAGCAGCACGTGCTCCTCGGCGGGGCGGCCGGCCAGCATCACGCCGACCGGCAGCCCGTCGCCGGTCACGTGCAGCGGCAGCGAGACCGCCGGCATGCCGGTGAGGTTCCACGCCGACGTCCACGGCGTGAACGCCTTCTGGTCCTCGAAGTCCCGGGCCGGGTCGGCGTCGTCGCGGATCGCCCCGATCGGCAACGGCGGCTGGGCCAGGGTCGGGGTGAGCACCGCGTCGTACGGCGCCAGCGCGCGGATGGCCCGGGCCGCGATGCGTCGCGCCTCCCCCACCGCCAGCCCGAACTCCGGGCCGGACACGGCCCGCCCGCGCTCGGACAGCCAGACCGTCAACGGGCGCAGCAGGTGCTCGGTGCCGGGCGGCGCGGCGGACAGCGCGGTCAGCACCGCCCAGCAGGTCTCGAAGGTGGTGACGGCCTCCGGCGGCACCGGTACGTCGATCTCCTCCACGTCGTGCCCGAGGGAGACGAGCAGCCGGGTCGCCGATTCGTACGCCTCGACCACCTCGGGATGAACCTCGGCGTCGGCGATCACCGGGGTCAGGAAACGGGCGATGCGCAGCCGGCCCGGCTCGACGTCGCAGGACGCCAGGAACGACTGCGGCGGGGGCGGCGCCCAGAACGGGTCGCCCACGGCCGGGCCCGCGAGCACGTCGAGCATCGCCGCCGCGTCGCGGACGGTCCGGGCCAGCGGTCCCGCCGTGGCGAGGCCGACCGGGTCGCCGTACATCGGGCTGCCGCTGATCCGGCCGCGCGTCGGCTTGAGGCCGAAGAGACCGCAGCAGCTCGCCGGGATCCGGATCGAGCCGCCGCCGTCGGAGCCCTGGGCCACCGGCACCAGGCCGGCGGCGACCGCCGCCGCGGCCCCACCGCTGGAGCCGCCGGCCATCCGCTCGAGGTCCCACGGCGTGCGGGCGGGCGGCGCGTTGTCGGGTTCGGTGTAGCAGGGCGACCCGAACTCGGGAGTGGTCGTCTTGCCGAGGCTCACCAGGCCCGCGCGCTCGAGCCGGAGCACCGACCTCGTCGGAGACCTCGGGGACGTGCCCCTTCATGGTGGCCGAGCCGAACTCGGTGACCACCCCGGCCGTGGCGTTCAGGTCCTTGATCGCCGTGGGCACGCCGGCCAGCGGCCCGTCCCCGCGCGGCGTCCACGCCCGCGCGGCCTCGGCCGTCACGGTGACGAACGCGCCGACCGTGTCGGACAGACGCTCGATCCGCTCGAGGTAGTGCTCGACCAGCTCACTCGTCGACGTCTCCCCCGCCCGGATCGCGGACCCCTGCTCGAGGGCGGTCAGGTCGTGCAGCTCGGCCATGCGCCGAACCTACCGCCGGCGACGGATCGGTCGTCGTTGCTGCGGGAGAACCGGAGGCAGATCCGGGACCAGTACGGTCCCGACTACCCGAACGCCTGGACACGCGGGCGCTCAAGCGGCCGGCTGCCCCGGTCTCGACGAGTTGGTACGTCGATCTACGAGTGCCGTGACATGCAGGTCGGCACGTGGAACGGCGCGCTCCGCGACGGTCTGGGAAGAGTGCTATCCCGCGAACGTGGCGAAGGTCCAGTGATTGCCGTCCGGGTCGGCCACGGTGAAGTCGCGTGATGGGTAGTCCGTCTGGTCGACGAGCTCGTGGACGACCCTCGCTCCCACGGTGCGTGCGCGGGCCATCACTGCATCAGGAGTCGCCGTCACGACGTGGAGCGAGCTCGTCCCCGGCCGGCACGGGGTGGCACGCTCTCCGGTGCTCGAGAGCAGGACCCGTCCACCCTCGGGCCAGTCCAGCTGACAGTGGTGGATCGCGTCCTCGCTTCACCGGGAATCAGGAGATCCTCGGTGAACCCGAGAGCGAGGAGCCAACCGCGAAGCCCTCGAGCATCGTCGCTGACGATGCTCGCCCAGACGCTCCGCTGCTGCATGCCGCTCACCGGGACAGTCATGATCACCAGCGTATGCGCTCATCCTTCCAGCAGATCGAGGTCGCGCACGCAGAACCCGTGATGCGCCCACTCCTCGTTCAGGACCACCTGCAGGCACTCGAGCACCGTCTTGCCCGCGGCGTACGGCGGCCAGCCCGGCCCCGCAGGCACCGGCGCGACCGCCGACAGCTCATCGGCCGTCACGCTCGCCAACCAACGCTCCAGCTCGGCGGCCTGCTCGTCGCGCACCGCCACCACCTGGTCGAGGTCAGGTGCCGCCGCTCGATCCAGGCCCTGCTCCTCCTGGTCGGGCACGAAGTCCGATGCCAACCCCATCGCGGTGAACGGCTGAGGTGATCCCAGGCAGCAGCGACGGAACCACGAGTCGTGCACGAAGACCAGGTGGCGCAGGGTCTCCACCGCCGACCACTCGCCACCGACGCTCTGATGCTCCATCCCTCGGGCCGTGCCGCGGAGGCGCGCGACCGTGGCCGCCCAGCCGGCCCGCAGGTCCCGCTCGGCCTTCCGTAGGTCGGCCGGGTCGGAGGATCGCATCAGCGGCCGCACCGGATGCCGCCGGTCCAGCTCGGCCTCGACGTACGACGTCACGTCGACCCCGTTGACCACCAGGTTGCTGACCAGCCCGTCGATGACGACGTCCTGCATCACCACCCCGATCAGACGGGCCCGCGTCAGGTCGCACTCGCGGAACTCGGCGTCCGTCAGGTCCTGATCCTCGAATCTCGCCATGCCGGACAGTCTGCATCGGCGACACAGGTCAACGGCGCACCCGGTAGCGCAGGTGGAGCACCCGGTTGCCCTGGATCACCACGTCGGGGTCCTCCAAGAGGTGTTGTGCGTGGGCCGACCCGAAGTAGCGCTTGCCGGACCCGAGCACGACGGGTGCGACGTCCATGCGCACCTCGTCGACCAGGCCCGCGGCGAGCACCTGGCCACCGACGTCGCCAGCGGCGACCTCGACGATGCGGTCACCCGCGAGCTCCTGCGCCTGGGCCACGGCCGCCTCGACGCCGTCGACGAAGTGGAACGGTGCCTCGGGGTCCCAGCCGTCGGGCTTCGGCCGGTGCGTCACGACGACCACGTGGTCGACCCGGCCGGAGGCCTCCCGTCCCAGCCGTCCGTCAGGTCGAAGACGTGGCGACCGACGATCGTCGCGGCGATCTGGTCCCAGTACGTCCGGGTGTAGTCGTAGGACGTCTGCGACACCTTCAACGCGCCGCTCTCGTCCAGCGGCACGTCACCGCTGGACAACCAGTCGAACAGCGGTCCGGGCTGGTCGTTCTCGTCCGCGACGAAGCCGTCCACCGACACCGAGCCGTACATGACCACCTGGCCCACGGGGATCTCCTCTGCTCCGGGATGACCTCAGGTTAGAGATTCGTGAGCTGTCGCTCCAGGGATTCTTCTCGCGTTGCTGCGACACACTTGCGCGGACTTGGACAGGATCAGGGCATGGACCCCGCCGCTTCGTTGCAGCGCGAGCGCGAACAGCGCTTCCGCGAGATCTACGACTCGGTGTACGTCGACCTGCTCCGTTTCGTACGACGGCGCGTTCATCCGACCCACGCCGAGGACGTCGTCGGTGAGGTCATGCTCGTCGCGTGGCGCCGCCTCGACGACGTGCCCGCCGACCTCTCGGCAGCTCGCGCCTGGCTCTTCGGCGTGGCCCGCAAGACCCTCCAGAACACCCGGCGCCGCGACAGCAGGCAGGATGCCGTCGCGGTCCGTCTCGCGGAAGTCCGTCACGGTCCCGCCGACGCCGGCCAGCACCCCGACCTCGTCGCCCACCGGGTCGACATCGTCGCGGCCTGGCCGCTTCTGAGCGCGGTGCACCAGGAGGCGATCGCACTCTCCGTCCTCGACGGACTGAGCGCGCCCGAGGCGGCCGCCGTGCTGGGCATCTCGCCCACTGCCTTTCGCCTGCGGCTGTCCCGCGCCCGGCGCACCCTGCGGCACCACGTCGACGCCACCAGCGCCGGTGACCGCCTGTCCGACCCCCTCGCAACCGAGCGGAGCCCACGATGAACCAGGACCCTGACCACCGCCGCTCTGCGCGAGCTGGACCCCGCACCGAGAACCGTCCTGACCGAGGCGGAGCTCGCACGCGCCGACGCGACGTTCGCCCGCATCGTGGCCTACCCCAGCCATCATCAGGTCCCGGAGGAGCTCCGTCCGTCCGCGGCGGCGCCGGCGGCTCGTGCTGGTGGGTCTGGTCGGCGCCGTTGTCGCCGCGGGCCCCGCACTGCTGCTGAGCGGCGGCTCCGCCTTCGCGTCGTGGACACCGAAGCCCGAGCCACTCTCGACTGCGGCCGTGAGCAAGGCCGCCACCACGTGCCGCGCCGCTCTCGAGGTGCCCGACCGGGGAGAGCGGGTCGTGATCGCCGAGCGACGTGGCGGATGGACCTACGTGCTGATCGCCGGCCCCCAGGCAGAAGGGGCCTGCCTGATGCCCGACGACCTCGTCGGGCATCAGGACCCTGCGGGCCACAAGGACGAGGGATTCTTCGGGGGCTACGACACGGATCCCACCGAGGTCCCGACCGTGGCTCGGGACCGCATCGTCGAGACCGAGAGCATGGCGGGCAGCGTGCCCAGCCGGGGCCTCTGGCCCTTCCGCCAGGACGAGGGGTGGTTCAGCTCGGTCCAGGGACACGTGGGCAGTGACGTCACCGGTGTCACCGTGCACACCCCCGTGGGCCCCGACGTCGAGGCTTCCGTCGCGCATGGGCGGTTCGCCGCCTGGTGGCCATCGGACCGACCCAGCAGCGAGAACCCCGAAGCGATGGGAGCGTGGACCTACACCGTGACCCTCGCCGACGGCAGCACGCGACGGGTCACGGGCTGATTCCCGCCCAGCGCACCCGCCGCCCTCGTTAGGCTGCGGTGTGCCCGAGTTCACCTGGCGACCGGCGAACCACTCGACGACCGAGGACGTCGAGGCGGTGTTCGACACCGGCGGCGCCCGCACGTGCCGCTGCCAGGCGCTGAAGGTGCCAGGCTGGATCTGGCGCGACACCACCCAGGAACAGCGCGACGCCGCCCTGCTGGAGCAGACCGGGTGCGGCACCGACGGGCCCACGTCCGGCCTGATCGGGTACGTCGACGGCGAGCCGGCCGGCTGGGTCGCGGTCGAGCCGCGGGACAACTACCCCCGGGTGTGGAGCCGCAAGCAGGCGTGGATGCGGATGGACCCTGAGCTCGAGGGCGTCTGGTCGGTGACCTGCTTCGTCGTACGCAAGGGCTACCGTCGGCAGG
The DNA here is from genome assembly GCA_963778095.1 of uncultured Actinomycetota bacterium. Taxonomy (GTDB): domain Bacteria; phylum Actinomycetota; class Actinomycetes; order Propionibacteriales; family Nocardioidaceae; genus Nocardioides_B. Next base: position 7,161 of record CAVZTB010000015.1, read on the forward strand.
GGCTGATGTACGAGCTGGCCGCCGCCACCGTCGAGTACGGACGGCAGGCCGGCGCCCGCGTCCTGGAGGGCTACCCCACCGAGCCGCCGCCCGGGAAGACGGTGATCTGGGACGAGGCGTCGGTCGGGCTGCTGCAGATCTTCCTCGACGTCGGTTACGAGGTGGTGGCCTCGCCGACCCTGCGCCGCAGGGTGGTGCGTCACCGACTCGACGGGCCGTCGTGACGGGACGCGCCGGAGCTACGGTGCTACCTATGCCTGAGATGCCTACTGTGTCGCTGCGACCGCGCACCGACGACGACCTCGACGTCCTGTTCAGCATCGCTGCGGACCTCGACACCTGGGAAGAGCGAAACCCGTGGGCCCCTGCCCCGCTGACCAGGGAGCGGTTCGACGCACGGCTCGAGCAGCGCGCCGCCGAGAGCGATGCGCCGGAAGCCCCGGTGGCCTTCGTGATCGACGTCGACGGCACCGCCGTCGGCACCGCCTCGCTCTTCGGCTTCGACTCGTTCGCCCGCCATGCCGAGGCCGGGATCAGCCTGGTGCCCGACGCCAGAGGCCGCGGGACCGGGACGGCAGCGATCGCCCAGCTCGTCGAGTTCGGGTTCGTGCGCCGCAACCTCCGGCGGATCCACCTCCAGGCGATCGCCTCGAACCTCGGAGCGATTCGCGCGTACGAGAAGGCCGGGTTCGTGGTCGAGGGTCGGCTGCGCCAGCATGCGTGGGTCCGAGGCGCCTACGAGGACATCGTGCTCATGGGCATCCTGCGCTCGGAGCAGACCGGGCTCGCCTGACGTCGACCAGCCTTCCGCAGCGCACGCGTGGGCTCATCCCGCCGGCGACGACCACCAGCTCGTTGCCCTCGGGGTCGGCGACGCGCCAGCGGTCCATCCGACTCGTCCAGGAGCCGGCCACCGGCCGCGACGACGGCGGCGAGGCGTGTCCGGGCGAGGTCAGTGGGCACGGCGAGCTCGACGTGGATGCGGTTGCGCTGCCGACGTCGTTCCGTCTCCGAGGCGTCGATCTCCTGGAACACGAGCACCGGGTTGAGCCGCCGTGGGTCGTGGATGTCGCTCACCCCGGCTCGCCGGTCTCGGGTGTACCCGAGGGCGGCGACCCAGAACGCGCGGACCGCGGCCACGTCGGCGGCGTCGAAGAAGAGCTGGGCGAAGCGCGGCAGCGCCGGATCCGCAGTGGCCCCGAGCTCGCGGGCAGCCGTCTGGAGGGTCGCGGCGAGGTCGGTGAAGTCGAGGCCGAGGCCGTGGGCGTCCTCGTCCGCCTGGTCCTTGCCGCTGTCCAGGACCACGAGCCCGGGGCGCAGGTCGACGAGCAGCGGGAAACCGGCGTCGTCGGCCAGCGCGGCCGCTGCGACTGCCAGGTCACGCTGCTGCGCCCGACGAGGTGACGCGGTAGCACGCCATCGCGCTGAACACCGCCTGCCAGTCGGAGGTTGCCGCCGTCTCGCCGAGCGGGTCACCCGGCACCAGGTCGACCTCGTTGCCGTCGGGGTCGGTGTGGCAGACGCCGTACGGTCCCGATGGCTCACCGGGACTGGCCTGCTCGACCGCCGCGGCGGGCCGCACCACGTCGAGGTGGATCCGGTTGCGCAGCGGTCGTGGCTCGGTCGAATGGCCGGATCCGGACCGCGGGGTCACGCCGCAACGGGTCCACGAGTCCGCCGTCCTGCGCGGGCGCGTAGTCCAGCACGTCCTGCCAGAACCGCCTCACCCCCGACGGGTCGGCGGACTCGAGCACGACGCTCAGGTCCTGGAGTGCGGCGGGGTCAGCGGTCAGCCGAGGTCCCGGGCGGCCTCCGACACGGCGGCGGCGTGCTCGTCCGAGTCGAGGCGCACGCGTAGTCCCGTCGCTCGCAGGTCGACCGCGATGTCGGACGACAGCTCCACGATGCGCCCGGCCAGCGAAGCCCCCGCGGTCAGCGATGGCGCGTCGAACCAGGCCGTCGCCGCACCCGCGACCGTCCGCCAGTCCGTTCCGATTTCTGTCATGCCCGGCACTGTAGGTCTTGGGACGGACACCACGAGGCGCTCGGGCGGAGTCCCGCCGAGGAGGGTTAGCGTGCACCCATGGTTGACGCCTGGCTGTCCGACACCCGCTCGTCGTACGACACCGACGCCGTCGGGTACGCCGAGCAGGTGCGTGGGCTCCTCGACGGGAGGGCGTACCTCCGCGCGAGCCTGGCGTTGTTCGCCGAGCTGGTGCAGCGCGCCGGAGGCGGGCCGGTCGCCGACGTCGGTTGCGGGCCGGGGTACGTCACCGCACACCTCCACGACGCAGGGGTGGACGCGTTCGGCATCGACCTCTCGCCCGAGATGATCGCCCTCGCCCGGCGCGACCATCCAGACCTTCGCTTCGAGGTCGGGACGATGACGCAGCTCGAGCTGGCGGACGACTCCTTGACCGGCATCGTCGCGTTCTGGTCCGTGATCCATGTGCCGGACGACGCCGTCCCCGGCGTGTTCGAGGAGTTCCGCCGGGTCCTGCGCCCCCAGGGGCTGGTGCTGGTCGGCTTCCACGTCGGTGACGAGACGCGGCACACGTCCACGGGCTACACGGGCCTGCCCATCAACGTCGACAGTCATCGTCGTCGGCCGAGCACGGTCACGCAGTGGCTCCGTGACGCGGGGTTCACCATCGAGGCCGAGCTCGTCATGGAGCCGGACGAGGCCGTCCCGGGAGCCATCGTCTTCGCGCGCAGCACCGCCTGACCGCTCCGTGGGGCGCTACCGTTCGTCCATGGCAACCCCGCGCACCGTGGCCTCCGCCCTGATGTCGAAGGGTGTGCTCAGCGCGGGCTGGAACTCGATCCTGACCGGCCTGGCGTTGCTGTATGTCGCCTATCTGCTCGGCTCGGCCTCCTCCGACGATGCCGCCGCGCCGTACGTCGCGGTGGTGTCGGCCGTGGCTGGTGCGTGGCAGGTGGAACGCGGCGTGCGCGCAGAGCTCCGTCGGCGCCGCCAGTCGTCTGACGGAGTCTCCTAGGCGCTCTGGTCCGCAGCGACGACGTCAGGCCAGCTGCGGCAGCTTGGTGAGCGCCTCGGCGACGGCGGCCTGGAGCGTCGTCGTCCTCCCAGGAGGTGTCCTCGATCGACGCCGGCCAGGTAGGCGGCGTAGGCCGGCAGGTCCAGGTGACCGTGGCCGCACAGGGCGGTCAGGATGACCTTCTCCTCGCCGGACTCCTTGCAGGCCAGGGCTTCCTCGATCGCGGCGGCGAGGGCGTGGGTCGGCTCGGGCGCCGGCACGATGCCCTCGGTGCGGGCGAACAGCACCCCGGCCGCGAAGCACTCGGACTGCCCCTTGGCGACCGCCTCGATCTCACCGGTCTCGTAGAGGTGGCTGATCAGCGGGCTCATCCCGTGGTAGCGCAGGCCGCCGGCGTGGATCGGGTCGGGCACGAAGTCGTGGCCGAGCGTGTGCATCTTCATCAGCGGCGTCATGCCGGCGGTGTCGCCGAAGTCGTAGGCGTAGGTGCCCTGGGTCAGCGACGGGCACGCGGTCGGCTCGACGGCCCGCACGGTCGGGGACATCCGGCCGGCCCACTTCTCCCGCAGGAACGGGAACATCAGGCCGCCGAAGTTGGAGCCGCCGCCGGTGCAGCCGACCAGCAGGTCCGGGGTCTCGCCCACCTTGGCCAGCTGGAGCAGGGCCTCCTCGCCGATGATCGTCTGGTGCATCAGCACGTGGTTGAGCACGCTGCCGAGCGCGTAGTTGGTCGTCGGGTCCTGCGCCGCCACCTCGACGGCCTCGCTGATCGCGATGCCGAGGGAGCCGGTCGAGTCCGGGTGCTCGGCGAGGATCGCGCGGCCGGCCGCGGTCAGGTCCGACGGGCTCGGGTGCACGGTGCCGCCGAAGGTCTCGATCATCATCTTGCGGTAGGGCTTCTGGTCGTACGACGCCCGCACCTGCCACACCTCGCACTCGAGGTCGAACTGCGCACAGGCGAACGCCAGCGCCGTGCCCCACTGGCCGGCACCGGTCTCGGTGGTGAGCTTCTTGATGCCGGCCTTGGCGTTGTAGTAGGCCTGCGGCACCGCGGTGTTCGGCTTGTGCGAGCCGGCCGGCGAGACGCCTTCGTACTTGTAGTAGATCCGGGCCGGCGTGCCGAGCGCCTTCTCCAGCCGGTGCGCCCGGAACAGCGGGCTCGGCCGCCAGAGCCGGTAGACGTCGAGCACCTCGTCGGGGATGTCGACGTACTGGTCGCTCGACACCTCCTGCAGGATCAGGTCCATCGGGAACAGCGGCGCCAGGTCCTCGGGGCCGACGGGCTGGCCGGTGCCGGGGTGCAGCACCGGCGGCGGGGGCGTCGGCAGGTCGTGGAGGACGTTGTACCAACGGGTCGGCATCTCGTCCTCGTCGAGCAGGATCTTGTGCTGCTTCACGTCCGTCATCTCGCGCCTCCGCCGGTCGACCGTCCCCGTGAGCCGACCCTAGGCCACCGTCCCGGGCCGCGTTCTAGGCTGCGGCCATGCCGATGCGTGCGCTGGTCCTCGCCGTCGCCACCGTGCTGCTCTGGGGGCTGACGACCGCTCCTTCCGGCGCACGCGAGGACCCGGACCCCCGCTGGCGGTTCTACTCGTCGGACCACCGGCTGCACACCAGCCCGTGGTTCGCGGGCCGGCACCGGGTGATGATCGGCTACGGCTGCACCCGCGCGCCGTACTACTCGCACGACCGGCGCTGCCCGGGCCGGCAGGGCTTCCACCACGGCATCGACGTCGCGATGCCCTGCGGCACCCGGCTGTTCAGCGCGGTGCGCGGCCGTGTGGTCGACCCGGCGTCGGCCGGTGCACCGGGCGCGGCGTACGGGCCCTACGCCTTCCGGATCCGCACCCGGACGGGCCGCGACGTGCTGGTCGGCCACGTCCGCCGGGTGTACGTCGACCCGGGTGACGTCGTGCGGCCGGGGCAGCTGATCGCCCGCGCCAACGACCAGGGGGCGCCCGACGGCTGCCACCTGCACTTCGAGGTGCGACGGGCGGGCGGCGGGCTGTCGTCGGCGGTCCGCCCCGCGCCGTACCTGCGCTGTCCACGACCTGACGAACGAGAGGGGACCACCGTGCCGGCCTGGATCTGCGCGACCTGCGGGGTGCAGCACGAGGACACCGAGCAGCCGCCCGAGCAGTGCGACATCTGCCTCGACGAGCGGCAGTACGTCGGCTGGGACGGCCAGCGATGGACGACCCGCAGGGCGAGCTGCTGGAGACCCGCGTCAACGACGTGCGCGAGGAGGAGCCGGGCCTGCTCGGCATCGGCGTGGACCCGCCGGTCGCGATCGGGCAGCGGGCCCTGCTCGTGCAGACGCCGGCGGGCAACGTGCTGTGGGACTGCGTGCCCGTCCTCGACGACGCCACCGGCGCGCGCATCGAGGCGCTCGGCGGCATCGCCGCGATCTGCATGTCGCACCCGCACTTCTACGCCGCCAACGTCGACCTCGCGGACGCGTTCGGGGCGACCATCCACATCCCCCGGGCGGACCAGGAGTGGGTGCGCCGCCGGTCCCCGCGCATCGAGCTGTTCGACGACGAGGTCGCAGCCCGTGCCCGGGGTGACGATGGCCCGGATCGGCGGCCACTTCGACGGCGCGTCGGTGCTGCACTGGCCGGGTGCGGCCGGCGGCCGCGGCGCCCTGCTGACCGGCGACACGATCATGGTGGTCCAGGACCGGGAGTGGGTGAGCTTCATGTGGAGCTTCCCCAACCTCATCCCCCTCGACGAGGCCACCGTGCTCGACCTCACCGGACGGGTGGAGCGGTTCGACTTCGACCGGGTCTACGGCGGCTGGTGGGGCAAGGTCGTCGTGGAGGACGGTGCCGCGGCGGTGCGGCGCTCCGCCGAGAGGTACGTCGCGCGTCTCCGGGGCGAGCGACCCGGCCCGGGTTAGCCAACCTCAAGGGGCTATGTACAGCCCCGCCCGGTCGGCAGATCCTGGACGCGCGGGGGCCGACAGGAGGCCACGATGTCCTGGACCATCTCCGGGCGCTACTTCGAGAACTGCACGTGCGACCTGCTCTGCCCGTGCACCGCGTCGTTCGACCTCGGCGCCAACAAGGACCGCTGCACCGTCGTGCTCGTCTTCCACATCGACACCGGGGAGATCGAGGGCGTCGACGTGGGAGGCCTGACCCTCGCGGCCTGTGCGGACACGCCGCGGTTCATGCACGAGGGCAACTGGCGGCTCGGCGTCCTCGTCGACGAGGCGGCCAGCGACGAGCAGGCCGACAAGCTCGGCGCGGTGTTCGGCGGGGCGCTCGGAGGCCCGATGGCCGGACTGGTGCCGTTGGTGGGCGAGCAGCTCGGCGTGCTCCGCGTGCCGATGCGGTTCGAGAGCCAGGACGGTCGCCACACCCTGAGCCTCGGCGAGGCCGGCTCGCTCGAGGTCCAGGACGTCGTGCCGTTCGGCAGCGAGTCGGGCGAGGCGGTGACGATGAGCCACCTGTTCCACCCCGCCAACTCGACCCTCACCGTGGGGAAGGCCGGTGCGTCCCGTTTCGAGGCGTTCGGCCTGGCCCCCGACCTCGCGGGACGGTCGGGCTTCTCCTCCGACTTCGCCTGGTCAGCCTGAGCGATGAGCCAGCGCACGACCGCCGGTGCCGTGCCCTCGGGCTACCGGTGGCGCGACGACCCGTTCGTGCGCTGGCGGGTGGCGACGTACGCCGCCCTGCTGCTGGGAGCCACGCTCGCGTGGTGGTTCACCGTCGTGCGCACCCGGGGCATGGACATGTCGATGGGTCCCGGCGGGCCCGTGTTCTTCATGGTCACGTGGGTCGTGATGATGGCCGCGATGATGTTCCCGTCGGTCGCCCCGATGGTCGCGACGTACGTCTCGATCCAGCGCGGCCGCAGGGCCCGGGCGATGCCGGCGGCGCGCGGCGGCACGGCCTGCTTCGTGGGGGGCTACCTCGTCGCCTGGTCCGCGGCGGGACTCCTCTGCTACGCGCTGCTCAGGGCCGGTCAGGTGGGCGCCGGCAACACCGACTTCTGGCAGGGAGGACGGTCGCTGGGTGTCGGTCTCCGTGCTCGCCCTGGCCGCGGTCTACGAGCTGACGCCGGCGAAGCACGCGTGCCTGCGCAGGTGTCGCGGGCCGGTCGCGTTCATCCTCGAGCACTGGCGCGACGGCCGGGTCGGGGCGCTGCGGATGGGCGCGGTGCACGGCGTCGTGGTGCGTGGGCTGCTGCTGGGGGCTGATGGCGGCGCTGGTGGCCCTCGGCCTGATGAGCCTGGGCTGGATGGCGGTCGTCGCCCTCCTCATCGCGGTGGAGAAGCTGGTGCCGCATCCCCGGTGGGCCACCGGGTCGGTCGCGGCCCTGCTCGCGCTGGCCGCGGTGGCCGTGGCGGTCGGCTGACCCGGGTCGGCCTACGCGCCGTTGCGGCGCAGGCCGTAGGTGACCGCGTCGACGAGCGCGCCCCACGACGCCTCGATCACGTTGTGGCCCACGCCGACCGTCACCCAGGACGACACCCCGTCGGTGGTCTCGATCAGCACCCGGGTCACCGCGTCGGTGCCGTGCCCCTGGTCGAGGATGCGCACCTTGTAGTCGATGAGCTCGAACTTCGCGACCTCCGGGTAGGCCTGGCCGATCGCCTCGCGCAGCGACTGGTCGAGCGCGTTGACGGGGCCGTTGCCCTCGCCGGTGGTGATGATCCGCGCGCCGCCCGCGAGCAGCTTGATGGTCGCCTCCGACACGGCCTCCTCGCCGGGCTTGGAGTCGGTGATGACCCGCCACGACTCCACCTCGAAGTACGACGGACGGGCACCCTCGACCTCCTCGACGAGCAGCAGCTCGAAGGACGCGTCGGCCGCCTCGAAGGTGTAGCCCTGTGACTCCAGCGTCTTGACCCGGTCGGTGATCCGGGTGACCAGCTCCCGGTTGTCCGCCGAGGTCGAAGCCCGAGCTCGGCGCCCTTGAGCTCGATGCTGGCGCGGCCGGCCATGTCCGAGATCAGCAGCCTCATGTCGTTGCCGACGAGCTCGGGGTCCAGGTGCTGGTAGAGGTTCGGGTCGACCTTGATCGCGCTGGCGTGCAGCCCGGCCTTGTGCGCGAACGCGCTGGTCCCGACGTACGGCTGCCGCGACGCGGGCGGGAAGTTGGTCACCTCGGCCACCGCGTGCGCGATCCGGGTCGCGTCCCGCAGCCGGCCCTCGGGCAGCACCGGCCGTCCGAGCTTGAGCTCGAGGTTCGCCACGACGGAGACCAGGTCGGCGTTGCCGGTGCGCTCGCCGTAGCCGTTGAGCGTGCCCTGCACGTGGGTCGCCCCGGCCGCCACCGCGGACAGCGTGTTGGCCACCGCGCAGCCGGTGTCGTTGTGGCAGTGGATGCCGACCCGCACCCCGGTGGAGAGCACGTCCTGCACCACGTCGCCGACCCAGTCGGGCAGCATGCCGCCGTTGGTGTCGCACAGCGCGACCACCTCGGCGCCGGCGTCGTAGGCCGTCCGCAGCACCTCGAGCGCGTAGTCCCGGTTGGCGCGGTAGCCGTCGAAGAAGTGCTCGGCGTCGAGGAACACCCGCTGGCCCTCGGCCCGGAGGTGGCCGACCGTGTCGCGGACCATCGCGAGGTTCTCCTCCAGCGTGGTGCGCAGCGCGAGCTCGACGTGCCGGTCGTGGGACTTGGCGACCAGCGTGACCACCGAGGCGCCGCTGTCCCGCAGCGCGGCGACCAGCGGGTCGTCGGCCGCGCGGACGCCCGCGCGCCGGGTCGCGCCGAACGCCGCGAGCGTCGCGTGCTGGAGGTCGAGCTCCTCGCGGGCGCGGCGGAAGAACTCGGTGTCCTTGGGGTTCGAGCCCGGCCAGCCGCCCTCGATGTAGCCGACGCCGAGCCCGTCGAGCTGGCGCGCGATGCTGAGCTTGTCGGCGACGGAGAGGTTCAGACCCTCCTGCTGCGCGCCGTCGCGCAGCGTCGTGTCGTAGACGTGGAACGCCTGCTCGGCGTGGCTGGTGCTCATCGGAGGACTCCGTGGTCGGGGAGGTGGGGCAACAAAAAGACCTCCCGTGGGAACGAGAGGTCAGCGCGCCAGGTGTCTGGACGCGCTAGCTGATAATGATCGGGCTGTGCTGCACGTCGTCCACTGTGCCACCGATGACCGAGGGGTGGAACCCGATCTCGGATTCCGGTCAGGCCCGGACGGCGGGCTCCGGGCGTCGCGCCAGCGTCAGCGCCACGCAGGTGACGTCGTCCCGGCGTACGTCGGCGGCGAACCGTCGCACCGCCTCCCGGCACTCGGCGACCGCCTCGTCGGGACGCCAGTGGTCGAGGCGGCGCACCACGTCGAGCAGCCCGGCGGCGCCGAACTCCTCGCCGTCGAGGTCGCGGGCCTCGAGCACGCCGTCGGTGCACGCCAGCAGCATGTCGTCGGGGCCGAACAGCGTGCTGGCGACCTCCCAGCCGCTGGTCACCGAGCTGATCAGCGGGCCGGTCGGGCCGAGCTCGAGGTGGGCCTCGCGGTGGTGCCGGTCGACGACCAGGGCCGGCGGGTGCCCGGCGTTGATCCAGGAGAGCCGCTGCCCGTCCGGGTCGACGACGACCACGAGGCAGGACAGGAAGCGCTCGTCGTCGGCGTCGGGGCGGCGCGCGGCGAGCGCGAAGGCGGTGGCGAGGTCGAGGTCGCTGTCCAGGAGGGCGGCGATCCGCTGCTTGAACGCGAACGCCACCAGGCCCGCCGCGGCCCCGTGGCCGGAGACGTCGGCGAGCACCAGCGCGGTCCCGCCGTCGGGACGCCGGAAGGAGTCCCACCAGTCCCCCGCCAGCACGCCCTCGGCCGAGAGGACCATGCCGGCGATCACCAGGCCGTCGGCGTCGGCCCGCGGGTGCGAGGTGAGCTCGCTGCGCAGCAGGCTGACCACGGGGCTGTGCTGCCGGAGCCCCTCGGTGGCGGCCCGCGCCTCCTCGAGCTCGGCGACGATGCGGCGGCGCATGCTCTCGGCGTCCCGGCCGATCGCCGCGACCTCCGGCGGCCCGTCGATGAGGAGCTGCTCCTCGATCTCGCCGTCGGCGACGGCGCGCATCCGGGACCGCAGCCGCAGCACGGGCAGGAGCATCCAGCGACGCAGCAGCAGACCGCTGACGAGCAGGATCAGGATGGTCGCCGCGCCGCTGACCAGGATGACGTCGCGCAGCAGCCGCAGGTCGTCGGCGTCGCGGGTCTGCGCGGCGCTGGTCCGGGCGTCGATCAGGGCCTGCAGCGAGGCGACCCGGCTGCGCACCACGTCGAAGGCGGCCTTGCCCCGGCCGGAGGCGACCAGCGACTGCGCCTCTTCCACGTCACCGGCGCGGCGGGCCGCGATCTCCGGGGTGGCGCTGACCCGCCGCCAGGTGGCGGCCGCCTCGGCGACCGGCATCGAGCGAGCGGGTCATCCCGGCGTCGCCGGCGAAGTCGTGACGCAGGGCCGCCAGCGTGGTCGCGAAGCGGGCGCCGCCGTCGCGGTAGGGCGCCAGGAACGCCTCGTCGCCGGTGAGCACGAACCCGCGCTGCCCGGTCTCCTGGTCGACCAGGGACACCAGCAGGGCCCGGCTCTGCACGCTGGCCGGCTGGAGGGTGCCGGCGACGAGGGTCCGGTCGGCCTCGACGTGCCGCAGCGCCACGGTCACGGCGACAGCGGCGCCGGCCACGATCAGGACCAACGCCGAGAAGAGGCCGATCAGGCGGAGGCGCAGCGGCACGTGACCACGGTAGACGTGCAGGCGCCCCGGTCAGCGCACGAACGTGAAGAACGTGCGCCCGGGCACCAGCGGCCGCGGCTCGCCGACCAGCCGGTGGGCACCCACCCGGAAGCCGGTCGGCTGCGGGGCGACGTAGCCGACCTCCTCGAAGCCCTCGTCGGCGAACCAGGACCGGACGAGCTCGGCGGGATCGCCGCGGTCGTCGTCGCGCGAACCGGCCGCGGGTCCAGACCACCAGGGCGCCGGGGGCGGACAGCTCGCGGGCCGCGACCACCGTGGACCGCCCGTCCTCGTCGGTCACGTTGCCGAGCACGCCGCACAGCATCACCAGGTCGGCCGGGACCGCGTCGGCGTAGCTGTCGGTCGCTCCCGCGTCCTGCGCGGCGCACGTCGATCCGGTCAGGCCGTGCTCGGCGGCGTAGGCCGCGGCGGAGGCGGCCAGGCCCTCGTCGAGCTCGAGCAGCAGTCGCGCTGACCCGGCCGGCGTCGGACCGGCGGGCGAGCACCTCGAGCAGGTCCCGGCCGTCCCCGGCGCACGCGCTCACCACACGCAGCTCCTCGTCGGGGCGCTCGTCCAGCCACTCCTCGATCCGGTGCTGCACCGCGCGGCGCCGTCCGGAGAGGCCGGAGTCCGGGTCGTCGTAGGCCAGGTGCCAGGCCTGCCAGTCCGTCACCGCGTCACACCCAGCGCACCAGGTCGCCGAGCAGGGTGCCCGAGCGCCACGGCGGCCCGGGCCACGGCTCCCAGACGACGCCGTCGTGCAGCAGGGCGTAGCCGCAGAGCACCGCCGCCGTCGTCACGACGAGGACGCCGCACCAGCCGAGCCACGGGTTGCGGGTGGTCGCCAGCATGAGGCGGCGGGTGGGCACGCGCAGCCGTCGGGCGGCCGGGCCCCACCACACCGAGGTCGCGAAGACGGCCCCCATGACGAGCAGCCCCGGCACCAGCGGCCCCCGGAACAGCAGGTAGGCGAAGCCGACGACGAACGCGACGAACGTCGCCCACGCCACGAGCATGAGGGTGCCGCCGGTGGCGACGACGAGGTACCACGGCGAGCTCGCGACGGTCAGCGGTCCGTCGTACCAGCGCCGGCGGCCGCGCAGGTGCTGGCGCTGCCGGGCCGACTCGGTGGTCCAGGAGACGGTCCGGACCGCGAGGGCGAGGACGGCGGTGAGCAGCAGGGCGAGGTACGGCGCGCGGGCGAACCCGAGGGTGGCGGTCGCGAACAGACCGCCGAGGAGCAGGCCGCGCTGGACGCGGGGCAGGCCGCCGGGCGGGGGCCGCCAGCCGTCCGGTGGGACGAGCCGGGGTCGCTCGGGCTGCAGCGGCGGTCTGCTGCGGGGCCGGGGGCTGCATGTACGGCGCGCGGGCCGGCTGCAGCACGGACGGCCCGACGCGGGTCGGCGTCGCGACCGTCTCGACGCGCGTCGGCGGGCCGGCCTGCCGCGCGGTCGGGTCCGGACCGGCGAGCACGAACGGCATGGTCGGGTCGTCGCGCACCGGGCGGGCGACCGTCGGCGCGGTGGCGGGACCCCGCAGGGAGGCCAGCACGGCGGCGGTCTCCGGCCGGTCGGCGGGGTCGGGGGCGAGGCAGGCCCGGACCAGCGGGAGCAGGGCCGGCGGGACGGCCGACAGGTCGTGCTCGCCGCGCCGCACCCGGTCCATGATCGCCATCGCCGGGCCGGTGCCGAACGGCGGCCGGCCGGTCGCGGCGAACACCACGGTGGCGGCCCACGAGTGCACGTCGGAGGCGGTGGTGGCGTCGTCGCCGTAGAGGATCTCGGGCGCGAGGTAGCCGGGCGTGCCGAGCAGCCAGCCGGTGTGGGTGAGCCGCGGGTCCTCCGCGAGCCGGGCCAGGCCGAAGTCGATGAGCACCGGCGAGCGGCCCTCGAGCAGCACGTTGGACGGCTTGATGTCGCGGTGCAGCACCCCGACGGCGTGCACGGCGATGACCGCCTCGGCGAGACCGGCCGCGAAGTGCCGCAGGTCCTCCCCGGTGATCGGCCCCTCCTGCCGGGCGTGCTCGTGCAGCGACAGCCCGGGCACGTAGCGCGTCGCGACGTACGGCGTGTCGCCCCACGGGTCGGCGTCGATCACCTCGGCGATGCGCGGGCTGGTCACCCGGCGCAGCGACGCGACCTCGCGGGCCAGCCGCTCGCGGGCCTCGTCGTCGCCGATGATGTGCGGCCGCAGCACCTTGAGCGCGACCCGGGCACCGCTCGGAGTCCTGGGCCAGGTGCACCACGCCCATGCCGCCCTCGCCGATCTTGGCGAGCAGTCGGTAGTCCCCCACCTGGGTCACCCCCTGGTCAGGGGGCAGCGGTCGCTGGTTCAGCACCGGACCACGGTATCCGAGGGCGCGCCGTCAGCGGCCGATCCGGGCGTAGGCCTGCTCCGTGGCGGATTTCTGCGGTCCCCACCAGTCCTCGTGGTCGCGGTACCACGCCACGGTCTGCTCGAGCCCGTCGCGGAGGTCGGCGTACTGCGGGGTCCAGCCGGTCTCGGCCCGCAGCTTGCTCGAGTCGATGGCGTAGCGCAGGTCGTGGCCCGGCCGGTCGTTGACGTGCTCGAACCAGTCGGCCGGCTTGCCCATGATCTCCAGCAGCAGCGCGATGATCTGCCGGTTGTCGCGCTCGCCGTCGGCGCCGATGAGGTAGGTCTCCCCGGGCCGGCCCTGCTCGACGATCGCCACCACGGCGTCGTTGTGGTCGTCGACGTGGATCCAGTCGCGGACGTTCTCCCCGGTGCCGTAGAGCTTGGGCTTCACGCCCTGGAGGATCCCGGTGATCTGGCGCGGGATGAACTTCTCGACGTGCTGCAGCGGGCCGTAGTTGTTGGAGCAGTTCGACAGCGTGGCCTGCACGCCCGAAGCTGCGGACCCAGGCCCGCACCAGCAGGTCGGCCGACGCCTTCGACGCGCTGTAGGGCGAGGAGGGGTTGACCGGCGTGGACTCGGTGAACCGGGCCGGGTCGTCGAGCGCGAGGTCGCCGTAGACCTCGTCGGTCGACACGTGGTGCAGCCGCTTGCCGTGCCGGCGCACCGCCTCGAGCAGCCGGTAGGTGCCGACGATGTTGGTCTCCACGAACGGCCACGGCTCGGTCAGGGAGTTGTCGTTGTGGCTGTCGGCGGCGAAGTGCACGACCACGTCGGTGTCCGCGACGAGCTCGTCGACGAGGTCGGCGTCGGCGACCGAGCCGTGCACGAAGCGGATCGAGTCCTCGACCGGGGCCAGGCTGGCCCGGTGGCCGGCGTAGGTCAGGGCGTCGAGCACCGTGACGTCCCAGTCGGGTCGCGTGCGCGCCGTACGCAGGACGAAGTTGGCGCCGATGAAGCCGGCGCCGCCGGTGACGAGCACGCGCATGGGGTTCTCCTCTGGTCGTTTCACGAGTCGTTCGCTGGTCAGTGACTGGTCTCGCGCAGGCCGGGCGGCCCGTCGGTGCTGCCCGGGCGACCACTCGTGGAACTCCACCTCGAGGGAGAACCGGTGGGCCAGGTAGCGGTGGTCGGACAGGGCGATCGGCGTGCCGTCGGCGGCCCGCGCGAGCCGGCGTACGACGAGCAGCGGCGTGCCGGGCCCCACCTCGAGGAGCCGTCCGTCGTCCTCGCCGGCCACGGCGGCGGTGATGGTCTGGTGCACCGAGGCCACGCGGTGCCCGTCGCGGCCGAGGCTCGGCCAGAGGCCGGGGTCGGCGGCGTCGTCGCGCGACAGGCCGGCCGGCCAGCGTCCCGGGCACCCACTCGGTGACCAGGTCGAGCGGCCGGTCCTCGACGGTGCGCACCGAGCGGCAGCGCAGCGCCTCGGCGTCGGGGTCGAGCTCGAGGGCGGCGGCCACCGGGGACGGCGGCGCTGCCAGCCGAACGACACCACGCGGCGGGTGAGCCGCTGGCCGGACTCGGCGACGGCGGAGGCGGCGTGCCGGAACGACCCGAGCGCGAGCCGCTGGTGGAACGACGCGCCGGACACGAACCAGCCGGCGCCGCGGCGGCTCTCGACGAGACCGCCGTCGCGCAGCAGCTCGAGCGCCTTGCGGACGGTCACCCGGCTGGTGGCGTAGCGGGCGCCGAGCTCCGCCTCGCTCTCGAGCTGGCCGGAGCCGCCGACGTCGCCCAGCGCGATGCGTTCGCGCAGGTCGTCGGCCACCTCACGGTACCGGGCACCTGTCATAGACCTGTATGCTACAGGTCGTCACGGCGATCAGACCAGACGACCCGGTGCATCCAGCCGAAGGTGTCCTCGGCCCGGCCGTACTGGATGTCGACCAGCGCCGTGCGCACCTGGCTGGTCACCGGGCCGGTGTCCTCCCCGCCGCCGACCGAGCCGCCGCGCCACTTGAGCTCGCCGACCGGGGTGACGACCGCGGCCGTGCCGCAGGCGAACACCTCGGTGATCCGGCCGGACGCGACGCCGTCGCGCCACTCGTCGATCGTGAACGGACGCTCCTCGACGGCGTGCCCGAGCTTGCCGCACAGCTCGATGATCGAGCTGCGGGTGATGCCCTCGAGGATCGTGCCGGAGGTCGCCGGGCGTGACGATCGTGCCGTCGTCGTGCACGAAGTAGAGGTTCATGCCGCCGAGCTCCTCGACGTACTTCCCCTCGGCCGCGTCGAGGAACACCACCTGGTCGCAGCCCTCCCCGATCGCCTCCTGCTGCGCGACCAGCGAGCTGGCGTAGTTGCCGCCGGTCTTGGCCGCACCCATGCCGCCGCGGCCGGCGCGGGTGTAGTCCTCGGACAGCCAGATCGACACCGGCTTGAGGCCCTTGGCGAAGTAGGCGCCGGCGGGCGAGGCGATGACGAGGAACGTGACGTGCTGCGAGGGCCGGACGCCGAGGAACACCTCGGAGGCGAACATGAACGGCCGGACGTAGAGGCTCTTCTCCCCCGCCGGCTCCGGCACCCAGCGCTCGTCGGCCCGGACCAGCGCGTCGACCGAGGCGATGAAGTCCTCGACCGGGAGCTCGGGCAGGGCCAGCCGCTGCGAGGACCGCTGCATGCGCGCGGCGTTCTCCTCGGGCCGGAACGTCCACACCGACCCGTCCTCGTGGCGGTAGGCCTTCATGCCCTCGAAGATCTCCTGCGCGTAGTGCAGGACGGCGGTGGCCGGGTCGAGCGACAGCGGGGCGTACGGCGTGACGCGCGCGTCGTGCCAGCCCTTCTCGGGCGTCCACTCCACGACGAACATGTGGTCGGTGAAGTGCAGGCCGAAACCGGGGTCGGCGAGGATCTCCGCCAGCCGCTCCGGGGCCACCGGACGATCGGTGGCCGTGACGTCGATCTGCAGCGAGCTCTCCATGGGGTGCACGGTACCTGTCCTTCGGGGTGGTGCTGTCGGCGAATCGGGGGGGTGGCAGATTCCCTGGGTCCCCAGGGAAACGTGCGGTGCCCTGCCGTTGCAACGCTGGGGGTGTGCCGGATTCACTGGGTACCCAGGGAAACGTGCACTCGGCTCGACGCTCGAGGCGTGTGCCAGATTCACTGGGCCCCCAGAGAAACGTGCACTCCCCTGCCGTTGCAACGCCGGGGGTGCGCACGATTCACTGGGCACCCAGTGAATCGGGCAGCCGGGCAGCCGGGCGGCCCAGGAGGGCAGCGGCTGAGGGTCAGCCGGCTACTCGGGCGGCGATGGCGTCGCCGACCTCGGAGGTGCGACGCGGCGGCACCGGGCTCACGGGCGGCGAGCTCGGCCACGACGGCCTGCTCGACGGCGCGGGCGGCGTCGTCGAGGCCGAGGTGCTCGAGCAGCAGCGCCGTGGACAGGATCGCCGCCGTGGGGTCGGCCTTCTGCTGGCCGGCGATGTCGGGGGCGGAGCCGTGCACCGGCTCGAACATGCTGGGCGCGGTGCGGTCCGGGTTGACGTTGCCGCTCGCGGCGAGCCCGATGCCACCGGTGATGGCGGCGGCCAGGTCGGTGATGATGTCGCCGAAGAGGTTGTCGGTGACGATCACGTCGAAGCGCGCCGGGTCGGTGGCCATGAAGATGGTGGCGGCGTCGATGTGCAGGTAGTCGACGGTGACGTCGGGGAAGTCGGCCGCGACCGCGTCGACGACCCGCGACCAGATGCCGCCGGCGTGCACGAGCACGTTGGTCTTGTGGACCAGCGTGAGCTTCTGCCGGGGTCGCTTCTGGGCCCGGGCGAACGCGTCGCGGACGACGCGCTCGACCCCGAAGGCGGTGTTGACGCTGACCTCGGTCGCGATCTCGTGCGGGGTGCCGACGCGCAGGGCGCCACCGTTGCCGACGTACGGACCCTCGGTGCCCTCGCGGACGACCACGAAGTCGACCTCGCCCGGGTCGGACAGCGGCGACGCGGCCCCCGGGTAGATCCGGGACGGGCGGAGGTTGACGTAGTGGTCGAGCTCGAAGCGCAGCCGGAGCAGCAGGCCCCGCTCGAGGAGGCCGGGCGGCAGGCTCTTGTCGCCCGGCTTGCCGCCGACCGCGCCGAGCAGGATCGCGTCGTGGCCGCGGATCTCGGCGAGCACGGAGTCGGGCAGCACCTCGCCGGTCGCGAGGTACCGCTCGGCCCCGAGGTCGTAGCGGGTCGGCTCGAACTTCACGCCCCCGCCGGGCCCGGCGGCCACCTGCTCGAGGACCTTGAGGGCCTCGGTGGTGACCTCCGGGCCGATCCCGTCACCCGGGATGACGGCGAGCTGGAAGGTCTGCTGGGTCTGCGTCACGCCGGGACTCTAGTTGTCGTCGGGGCGCTGGCCGCCGTTGTCTCGCAGGTCGAGTCCGACCTGCACGCTGGCCAGGGCGTCGTCGTTGTCGTCGCGGTTCCGGCTCGGGCCCCACTCGGGGTACATGTCGTACATCGGGAAACATCTCCTGTGAACAGTGCTGGATGAGGTGCTGGTCGGGGGGCGCCCCGGCCGACGGTGCGTGCGTCGGGTCGGGCGCGCCGGCTCCGCGGCCAGCGGTGGAGGGCGGTCCCGGACGCGGGTTGCGCGTGTCGACGGGAGACGGCCTCGGAAGCGGAACGGGTGGTGCTGCTTCGCTCGCTGCGGAGGATCTTCGTAAGACCGGGACAGTGCGGACACACTGCCAACCACCGCGGCGAGGTGGCCTTACTGAGAGGCCTCGCCGCGGCGCCCGATAAGTACGAAGAACGTCCGCATGATGCGGTCCAGGCTAACGCGAGCGACTCGCCCCCACCTGCCCTTTTCGGCACCTTTCCGCGATGTGAGACGAAGTCTCGCCGGTCGGACGGGCCGGACCGGGGTGACACACTCGCCCCATGAGCGCCCCTCCCGACCTGCCCGACGTCGTACGGCGCGCCTTCGACGTCTCCCGCCGGGCGGGCTTCGTGTCGTTCTGCCGCAACGAGACCGGCCGGCTGCTCGCGACGCTGGCCGCCACCCGCTCGGGCACGCTGGCCGAGTTCGGCACCGGCTGCGGGGTCGGGACCGCCTGGCTGAGCAGCGGCATCCGCGACGACGCCCGCATCGTGACCGCGGAGCTCGACGCCAAGCTGGCCGACGCGGCCGCGAAGATCTTCGTCGACGACGACCGGGTCGAGGTGCTGGCCGCCGACTGGTCGACGCTGCTCGACAAGGGCCCGTTCTCCCTGCTGTTCATCGACTCCCGCGACTCCAAGGACGCCGGCCCCGACGCGATCGTGGACCTGGTCGAGCCGGGCGGCGTCGTGGTCCTCGACGACTTCACGCCCTGCTCGTCATGGCCGCCGGTCTACGAGGGCCGGGTCGACGTCCTCCGGGAGCACTGGCTCACCGACGAGCGGTTCACCACCGCCGAGATCATGGTCGCCCCCGACGCGTCCGTGCTCATCGCCACCAAGCGCTGAGCCCTCCTCCGCCGGCAGGGCCACGGTGAGCCGCGGCAGCAGCACGTGCACCAGCGGGCCGATGGCCAGCGCGTAGAGCACGGTGCCGAGCCCGGCCGTGCCCCCGAGCAGCCAGCCGGTGCCGAGCACGGTCAGCTCCAGGACGGTGCGCACCAGGCGCACCGAGTGCCCGGTCCGTCGTACGACGCCGGTCATCAGGCCGTCGCGCGGACCGGGACCGAACTGGGAGCCGATGTACATCGCCCCGGCCACGCCGTTGAGCACGATGCCCGCGAGCAGCAGCCCGACGCGACCGGCGAACGGGTCGGGCGCGGCCAGCACGGCCAGGGTCGCGTCGGCGACCAGGCCGACCACCACCGCGTTCAGGACGGTGCCCAGGCCGGGCAGCTGGCGCAGCGGCAGCCACAGCAGCAGCACCGCGAACGACGTCGCGATCACCACCTCGCCGAAGCTCAGCGGCAGGTGCTTGGCCAGCCCGACGTGCAGCACGTCCCAGGGCGGCAGGCCGAGCCCGCTGCGCAGCATCATCGCCATCGAGGCGCCGTAGAGCGCCAGGCCGGCGAGCAGCTGGATGAGGCGGCGCGCCCGCCGGCCGGCCCGCAGCTGGCCCCAGGGGGACAGCGCGGCCAGCGCGACGGGCGGACGACCGAGCAGGCTCACGCGGGTCATCCTGACGCAGGGTCAGTGGGCGGGCATCTCCAGCCCCTCCTCCTCGGGCAGCACGACCTCGGTGACCATCTCCTCGATCTCCTCGGCGGACAGCGAGACCGCCATCGCCCAGTAGTAGATGGCGGTGCTGAACACGGCCGTGACGAGGATGCCGAGGTAGTCGCCGAGCAGCGGGTCGTCCATCGGGCCGAACGAGCTCAGGTAGACGATGACGCCCATGCCGACGAGGTAGACCGGCAGCCAGGCCGCCGCGCGCCAGTTGAGGTGCGTCGGGTGGTCGTTGAGGTGCGAGCCCGCGGCTGACGCCCAGGATGACGTAGCCGATCAGGATCGCGATGCCGAGCTTCCAGTCGGTGTCCCAGCCGGACCACAGGATGATCAGCCCGGAGATCGAGAACGCCAGCGGGGCGACGACCCCGGCGGCCGGCAGCCGGTAGGGGCGCTGCGCGTCGGGGAGCCGCTTGCGGAACACGCCCAGCGAGAGCGGCGCGCCGGCGTACATCAGCACCGAGGCGCTGGTGATCAGCCCGACGAGGGACTGCCAGCTCGGGAACGGCAGGAAGCAGATGCAGCCGGTGACGAAGGCGGCGATCAGGCCCACCCACGGGACGCGCGTTCTTGTTGGTCCACTCGAACGGGGTCGGCACGTAGCCGTTGCGGCTCAGGCCGTAGGAGACCCGCGAGCTGCCGGTCGTGTAGATCAGGCCGGTGCCGGCGGGCGAGATGATCGCGTCGGCGTAGATGATCGCGGCCAGCCAGCCGATGCTCAGCAGCGTGGCCACCTCGGCGAACGGGCCGGTGAACGCGGTGTAGAGGCCCTTGCCCTCGGCGTCCCAGGTCTTGCCGATCGCGCTCCTCCGGCAGGGCCAGCAGGAACGCCACCTGCAGGGCGATGTAGATGATCATGCCGAGCACGATCGAGCCGATGATCGCGATCGGGATGTCGCGGCGGGGGTTCTTGGCCTCACCGGCGAGCTGGTCGGCCTGCTCGAAGCCGAGGTAGCTGAAGATGATGCCGCTGGTCGAGACCGCCGCCAGGATGCGCGTGGAAGCCACCGGGGTTGAAGCCGTTGGCGGCGTGGAAGTTCGCGGTGTTCGTGTTCGACGATGCGCGAGCACCAGGATGGTCAGCAGCGGGACGGCGACCTTCCACCAGGTCATCGCGCTGTTGGCCGCCGCGAGCTTCTTGATCCCGAGGAAGTTGATCGCGGTCAGCAGCGCCATCAGCACGACGGCGACGATCAGACCCGCTGGTGGTCAGCACCTTGGTCGTCGGGTCCAGCCAGCTGTGCGCGAAGGAGTAGTGCTGGCCGTAGGTGATCATCGCCGACACCTCGATCGGCGCGACGGTGGCCGCCTGCAGCCAGGAGAACCAGCCGAACGACGCGCCGGCGGCGCCGCCGAACGCGTAGTGCGGGAAGCGCGCGGTGCCGCCCGAGACGGGGTACATGCCGCCCAGCTCGGCGTGCACGAGGGCCAGGACCATGATCATCACGCCGCCGATGACCCAGGAGATGATGGCGGCCGGGCCGGCGGCGATCAGGCCCTCCTGGGCGCCGAACAACCAGCCCGAATCCGATGATGGACCCCATCGAGGCCCAGGTCAGGCCGACCAGGCCGATCTCGCGCTTGAGGGACGTGGACCGCTCGCGTGCGGGTTTCTCGGCAACGCTCATGACGGCACCTCCGGCTGCTCGAAGGGCCGAACCGGTTGTTCGGTCCAAGCAAACGGTAGGACCGTCGACGGCCCGAGCGAAAGCACCGGGCCCGCGGGAGCGTGTCGTGCCGGGTCAGTCCCGGTCGAGCGACGCCTTGAGCGTGACGAGCTCGGCGACCGCCAGGGCCAACCGGTCGAACTCCCGGCGGCTGAGCACCCGGCCGCCGGAGCGCTGGGCGCGGACCCGGTCCACGTCGAGGTTGGCCGCGAACGCGATCTCGCTGGTCGACAGGTCGGACCGGGCCGCGAGCATCTCCAGGAAGCCGAGGCCGGGCTCGGCCAGCTCGGCGGACGCGGTCATCCGGAGCACGGCCGCCGCGAACACCTGGGCCTCCTCGACGCTCACCACCTGCTGCCCCAGGGCCACCCGGACCTGGTCGGAGCCGGACAGCTGGATCATCCGGGCCACCAGCGGGTCCTCGGCGTCGCCGACCTCGAGGTCGTCGCTGACGTGCGGGTGGACGGCACCACCCGGGTCCCCCACCAGGCTGCGGCACCAGGCCGGGCAGCTCTCGACGGCCTCGCTGCGCTGTTCGGTCATGGTTGGTCCCCCTGCTCCCCGGACCTGCTTCCCTGCAGGCCTCGACCCGAGAGTGGCGCACCAGGGGAAGCCCGAGTGTCCGTTTTACCCGGTTTTTACCTCACTGGGAGAGGTCGACCGCGCGCACCGAGACGGCGTCCATCGCGTGCGCGATCTGCTCGAGCACGGCCGGCGGGATGGCCGAGTCCACCGACAGGGCGACCAGGGCGTGGCCGCCCTTGGTCTCCCGGGCCACCTGCATCCCGGCGATGTTGACCTGGGCCTCCCCCAGGATCATCCCGACGGTGCCGACCATGCCGGGCCGGTCGGAGTAGCGCAGGAACGCGAGGTGGTCGGTCGGCTCGATGTCCACCTCGTAGCCGTCGACCTCGACCAGCCGCTCGCGCTGCGAGATGCCGATCAGGGTGCCGGAGACCGACACCTGCGAGCCGTCCGCGAGGGTGCCGCGCAGCGTGATCAGGTTGCGGTGGTCGGGGCTCTCGCCGTCGGTGACCAGGCGTACGGCGACGCCGCGCTCGGCCGCGAGCAGGGGCGCGTTGACGTAGGACACCGACTCCTCGACCACGTCGGAGAACACGCCCTTGAGGGCGGCGAGCTCGAGCACCTTGACGTCGTACTGGGTGATCTCGCCGCGGACCTCGACGTCGAGCTGCTGGGCGACCTCGCCGGCCAGCGCGGTGAAGATCCGGCCGAGCTTCTCGGTGAGCGGGATGCCGGGGCGCACGTCCTCGGCGATCAGGCCGCCCTGGACGTTGACGGCGTCGGGCACCAGCTCGCCGGACAGCGCGAGACGCACCGACCTGGCCACCGCGATGCCGGCCTTCTCCTGGGCCTCGTCGGTGGAGGCGCCGAGGTGCGGGGTGGCCACGACGTTCTCGAACTCGAACAGCGGGCTGTCGGTGCAGGGCTCGCTGGCGAACACGTCGAGCCCGGCGGCCGCGATCCGGCCCTCCTTCACGGCGACGTGCAGCGCGTGCTCGTCGACGATGCCGCCGCGGGCCGCGTTGACCAGGACCAGGTGCGGCCGGACCCGGGCGAGCTCGGCCTCGCCGATCAGCCCGAGCGTCTCGGGTGTCTTGGGGAGGTGCACGGACATGAAGTCGGACTGCTCGAGGAGCTCGTCGAGGCTGACCAGCCGCACGCCCATCTGCGCCGCCCGCCCGGCCTGGACGTAGGGGTCGTAGGCGATCACCTTCATGCCGAACGCGGACAGCCGCTGGGCGACGAGGACGCCGATGCGGCCGAGGCCCACGATGCCGACGGTCTTCTCGTAGAGCTCGATGCCGGTGTACTTGCTGCGCTTCCACTCGCCGTTCTTCAGCGCCGCGTTGGCGGGGGCGACGTGGCGGGCGGCCGCGAGCATCAGCGCCACGGCGAGCTCGGCGGCGGACACGATGTTGGAGGTGGGCGCGTTCACGACCATCACGCCGGCCTGGGTGGCGGCCTTGACGTCGACGTTGTCGAGGCCGACGCCGGCCCGCGCCACGACCTGCAGCCGGGGCGCCGCGGCCAGCGCCTCGGCGTCGACCTTGGTGGCGCTGCGCACGAGCAGGGCGTCGGCCTCGGCCAGCGCCGGGAGGAGCTCGGCGCGGTCCGCCCCGTTGCAGCTGCGGATCTCGAAGTCCGGCCCGAGCGCCTCGACCGTGGCGGGGCTGAGCTCTTCGGCGATGAGTACGACGGGCTTGCTCACAGGGCGTCCTCAGGTCGTCGACTTCGGTCGGCTTCGGGAGGCCTCGACCCCCCGCGAAGGAACGCGAGGGGGAGCCGTGCACGACGCTGTGCCCGCCCGTGGAGCCTACCCGATCGATCCGGTCAGGCGTGGGGGGTCGACGCCGTCGAGACGCGTGGCGAGCACCGCCGCCGTACGACGGACGAGGGGGTCGTCGCGGCCGTCGACGGGGTCGACCGTCAGCACGCTCAGCACCTGGTCGCTGCGCTGGTAGACGACCTCGGACCGCCGCCGGTGCCCGGCCCGGTCGGTCACCGTCAGCAGCAGCGTCAGGGACGCCGGACCCGCGTCGGTCGCGACCACGGAGTAGCGCCGGTCGAGGGACTGCAGGCCACGGAGGCGGTGCGGCGCCGGTCCCCGCGGGCAGGCCGCGACCGCCGACCGCACCTGGCGGAGCACGGCGGCGGCACCGCCCGGCTCGTAGGACGACACCGCGCCGGTGACCCGGCGACCGTCCCCGGCCAGCACGATCTCGCGGGCCGCGACCCGCCGCTCGTCCCCGGCCAGCGGCCGTCCGCACGACGTCCCGGCCGGGCGCGTCGTCGAGCTCGCGGCCGTAGAGGTCGGACTGCACCGTGAAGGCACCGGGCAGGTCGCTCGGCCGCAGGGCCGACGAGGCCAGCGCGTCGGAGGAGACCTGGGACCGCTGGGACGCCGCGGGCGGGGACGGCTCGAGCCGGGCGGCGACGAGGCGGGCCAGGTCGATGGTCTGCGCCGGGGTGACGCCGTCGGTCTCGAGCACCGCCAGCGCGTCGCCGCTGCGCAGCACGAGCACCTCCCGCAGGCCCGGCTGCCGGGCGGTGGGGTCGAGCCGGACGTGCAGCGCCAGGACCGACGGCAGCTCGAAGCGGCCCGGCGGCACCGACTCCGAGCAGGGCTCGGCCTGGTCCGCGCAGGGCGGTGAGGGCCCGGTCGGCGCTGTCGCCGTCGGCGTAGGCGGCGACCTCGGTGCGCACCCGGCGCCCGTCCGGCGCCACGGAACGCCCGGCGGTGGCCGGCGATCCGGCCGGCCACCGGCGGGACCGCGCCCGCCGCACAGGTGCAGCCGGTCGCCCGGGTCGAGGTCGTTGCCGGCCCGGGCGAGCACCTCGCGGTAGTCCGACGGCAGGTCGTCGCGGACCAGGTCGGCCCGCGTCACCAGCGCCACCGGCCGCACCGCCGCCACGCCGTCCGGCGGCGGGTCGGGGGTGGGCCGGTGCCGGCGCACCGACGTGTCGTTGCCCCAGCCGGCCGTGGCGACGGCCACCGCGACGAGCACGGCGACCGCCAGCCAGGGCAGCCACTGCCGGGGTCCGGTCACGTCAGGCCCCGCGGTCTCAGCGGGTGGCGGTGCCCTCGGTGTAGTCCGAGTCGTCGTCCTTCACCCAGGCCATCAGCTTGCGGAGGTCGCGCCCGGTCTCCTCGATCGGGTGCACCTCCCCCTTGGCGCGCAGCTCCTTGAACTCCGGGGCCCCCGCGTCCTGGTCGTCGATGAACCGCTGGGCGAACTTGCCGGACTTGATGTCCGCGAGCACGTCCTCCATGCGGCCCTTGACCGAGTCGTCGATGATCCGCGGACCGGAGACGTAGTCGCCGTACTCCGCGGTGTCGGAGACCGACCAGCGCTGCTTGGCGATGCCGCCCTCGTACATCAGGTCGACGATCAGCTTGAGCTCGTGCAGGCACTCGAAGTAGGCGACCTCGGGCTGGTAGCCGGCCTCGGTCAGCACCTCGAAGCCCTTCATGACCAGCTCGGACATGCCGCCGCACAGCACGGCCTGCTCGCCGAACAGGTCGGTCTCGGTCTCCTCGGTGAAGGTGGTCTTGATGCCACCCGCGCGGAGGCCGCCGATGCCCTTGGCGTAGGCGAGCGCGAGGTCCCAGGCCTTGCCGGAGGCGTCGTTCTCGACCGCGACCAGCACGGGCACGCCGCGCCCGGCGGAGTACTCCCGGCGGACCAGGTGGCCCGGTCCCTTCGGCGCGACCATCGCGACGTCGACACCGGCCGGCGGCTTGATGTAGCCGAAGCGGATGTTGAAGCCGTGCCCGAAGAACAGCGCGTCGCCGTCGACGAGGTTCGGCTCGACGGACTCGGCGTACAGCTTCCGCTGGATGTGGTCGGGCGCGAGGATCATGATCAGGTCGGCCTCCTCGACCGCCTCGCTCGGGGTGAGCACGCGCAGGCCCTCGGCCTCGGCCTTGGCCCGGCTCTTCGAGCCCTCGGGCAGGCCGACGCGCACGTCCACGCCGGAGTCGCGCAGGGACAGCGCGTGCGCGTGCCCCTGGCTGCCGTAGCCGAGGACGGCCACGTTGCGCCCCTGGATCACGGACAGGTCGGCATCGTCGTCGTAGAACATCTCAGCCACTTGCTGGCACTCCTTCTGGGTTCGGTGCTTCGGTCTGGGGTACGGCGGTCAGCTGGCCGCCGGAGGCGCGGGGACGGAGACGGGTCGCAGGTTGCGCTCGCTGATCGAGCGGCTCCCCCGGCCGATCGCCACCACGCCGGACTGCACGAGCTCGCGGACCCCGAAGGGCTCCACGATGCGCAGGAAGTCGTCGAGCTTGTCCGCGTTGCCGACCACCTGCACGGTGATCGCGTCGGTGGCCACGTCGACCACCTTGGCCTTGAAGAGCTGGACGACCTCGAGGACCTGGCCGCGGGTCGTGGCGTCGGCCTTGACCTTGACCAGCAGCAGCTCGCGGGACACCGAGGCGCCGCCGTCGAGCTCGACGATCTTGATCACCTCGACGAGCTTGTTGAGCTGCTTGGTGACCTGCTCGAGCGGGGAGTCCTCGACGTTGACCACGATGGTCATCCGGGACACCTCGGGGTGCTCGGTCGGACCCACCGCGAGGGAGTCGATGTTGAAGCCGCGGCGGCTGAACAGGCCGGCGATGCGCGCGAGCACACCGGGCTTGTTCTCGACCAGCACGGACAAGAGTGTGCTGCTCATGGTCGTCCCGCCTCTCCATGTCGTCGTCCTCGAAGTCGGGCGCCATGTCCCGGGCGTACTTGATGTCGTCGTTGCTGGTGCCGGCGGCGACCATCGGCCACACCATCGCGTCCCGGTGCACCCGGAAGTCCACGACGACGGGCACGTCGTCGATCTCCATCGCCTTGTTGATCGTGGCGTCGACGTCGCCGGGCGAGTCGCAGGCCAGCCCGACGCAGCCGTAGGCGTCGGCCAGCTTCACGAAGTCCGGGATCCGCTTGGAGTTCAGGTCGGTGTTGGAGTAGCGCTTGTTGTAGAACAGCGTCTGCCACTGCCGGACCATGCCGAGCGACTCGTTGTTGATGATCGCGACCTTGATCGGGATGCCCTCGATCGCGCAGGTGGCGAGCTCCTGGTTGGTCATCTGGAAGCAGCCGTCGCCGTCGATCGACCACACCGTGGTGTCCGGCCGGCCGACCTTGGCGCCCATCGCCGCGGGCACCGAGAAGCCCATCGTGCCGAGGCCGCCGGAGTTGATCCAGGTGCCCGGGTTCTCGTAGCCCACGAAGTGCGCGGCCCACATCTGGTGCTGGCCGACGCCGGAGACGTAGATCGCCTCGGGGCCGGCGATCTTGCCGAGCCGCTCGATGACGTACTGCGGCGAGAGCGAGCCGTCGGAGGGCTGGTCGTAGCCGAGGGGGTACTTCTTCTTGACCCCGGCCAGGAACGCGACCCAGGCCTCGTAGTCGCCCTGGTTGCCGGCGTCCGCCTCGGCCTTCAGCGCGACCACCAGGTCGGCGATGACCTCGCGGGCGTCGCCCACGATCGGGACGTCGGCGTGCCGGTTCTTGCCGATCTCGGCCGGGTCGATGTCGGCGTGGATGACCTGCGCGTGCGGCGCGAACGAGTCGAGGTTGCCGGTGACCCGGTCGTCGAACCGGGCGCCCAGGCTGATGATCAGGTCGCTGCGCTGCAGCCCGGCGACCGCCGCGACGGTGCCGTGCATGCCGGGCATGCCGAGGTGCTGGGCGTGGCTGTCGGGGAACGCGCCGCGGGCCATCAGCGTGGTGACGACCGGCATCCCGGTCATCTCCGCGAGCACCTTGAGCTCCTGGGAGGCACCCGCGCGGATGACGCCCCCTCCGACGTACAGCACGGGGCGGCGGGCCTCGAGGATCAGCCGGGCCGCCTCCCGGATCTGCTTGGCGTGCGGGCGGGTCACCGGGCGGTAGCCGGGCAGCAGCAGCTCGGTCGGCCAGGCGAACGTGGTCTGCGCCTGCATGGCGTCCTTGGCCACGTCGACGAGGACCGGGCCCGGGCGGCCGGTGGAGGCGATGTAGAACGCCTCCGCGATCGTGCGCGGGATCTCGGCGGGGTCGGTGACCAGGAAGTTGTGCTTGGTGATCGGCATCGTGATGCCGCGGATGTCGGCCTCCTGGAAGGCGTCCGTGCCGATCGCGGCGCTGGACACCTGCCCGGTGACCGCGACCATCGGGACCGAGTCCATGTAGGCGTCCGCGATCGGGGTGACCAGGTTCGTCGCGCCGGGACCGCTGGTCGCCATGCAGACGCCGACCTTGCCGGTCGCCGGTGGCGTAGCCCTGGGCCGCGTGCCCCGCGCCCTGCTCGTGACGCACCAGGATGTGCCGGATCTTGACCGAGTCGTAGAGCGGGTCGTACGCCGGGAGGATCGCGCCCCCCGGGATGCCGAAGACGTTCTCGGCCCCCGCGCACTCCAGGGACCTGATCAGGCTCTGGGCACCCGTGACCGGTGCTCCGCTGCCCTGCTCGCTCATCGTGACCTTCCTCTGGTGGCTCCGGTGCTGTCCCACAAAAAAACCCCTCGGCCCGGTGGGCAGACGAGGGGGCGACGCGGTGTGCGGGGTCCGGTTCGGTGAACCGTCCTCAACGACCGCGTCGGGTGCGTACGAGAATGTGGGAACGCATGGGGTAACCGTCTCCGGTGCCGCCTGCCTCGTCAAGCGAGTGTGACTGCCGTCTCGTGATGTGGGATCCGCGTCCCAACATGCGGCATGCAAGAGTGTGCCCATGAGATTCGTGATGGAGATCGACCTCTCCGCCATGGCCGACGGGCGCGAGGCCGACGAGCTGTCCCGGATCCTGCGCTACTGGGCCGGGGCCGTGAAGCAGGTCGGGATCAGGCCGGGCACGTCGCAGGCCGTCTTCGACAGCGAGTACACCGAGGTCGGCTCGTGGGAGATCGAGGAGTAGGCCCTCCGGGTCAGCCCTCGAGCGGGTCGTCGTCGAACGCCGGCAGCCCGTCGATGCTCGTGCGGTTCTTCAGCCGCCGGTAGTCGAGCAGCCCCTCGGCCCCCTTGCGCTCCATGTGCCCCGGCAGCAGCTCGCGCTCGTCCGCGAAGTCCATCAGCGGCACCCCGTAACCGCACGAGTCGGACACCCGCTCCACGTCCACCACGATCACGGCCCGCGCGCCCCGCGTCTCCTCGAACCGGTCCGCCCACCCGGCGTACTCCTCGTCGTAGACCGAGACCACCCGCCCGGTCCCCTGCAGGCGTACGACGTCGGGCGACCGGTCGAAGGAGCAGAACATCAGCGTGATCCGGCCGTTGCCGGGCTCGCGGAGGTGCGCGATCGTCTCCGCGCCGCTCGCGGTGACGTCCAGGTAGGCGACGGTGTGCTCGTCGACCACCACGAAGGTGCCGGCGATGCCCTTGGGCGAGAGGTTGACGTGCCCGCCGGCCAGCGGGGCCGTGGCCACGAAGAAGACGTGCTGCGCCTCGACGAACGCCCGCAGCCGCCCGTCGATCGCCTCGTGCACCTGGCCCACGGTCAGCCGCAGACGGCGCCGTGCGCGGCGGACTGCACGACCTTGGCGTACTTGCCGAGCACGCCGCGGGTGTACTTCGGCTCCTTGGGCGTCCAGCCGTCGCGGCGGGCGGCGAGCTCCTCGGCGTCGACCGCGACGTCGAGCACCTTGTTGGCGACGTCCAGGGTGATTCGGTCGCCGTCGCGCACGAACGCGATCGGCCCGCCGTCCACGGCCTCGGGCGCGACGTGGCCGACGCACAGGCCCGTCGTACCTCCGGAGAAGCGGCCGTCGGTCATCAGCAGCACGTCCTTGCCGAGGCCGGCGCCCTTGATGGCGCCGGTGATCGCGAGCATCTCGCGCATCCCCGGCCCGCCCTTCGGGCCCTCGTAGCGGATCACCACGACGTCGCCGGCGACGATCTGGCCGGCCTCGAGGGCGTCCATGGCGGCGCGTTCGCCGTCGAAGACCCGCGCCGTGCCCTCGAACACCGACTCGTCGAAGCCGGCCGACTTCACGACCGCGCCCTCGGGGGCCAGCGAGCCCTTGAGGATCGTGATGCCCCCGGTCGCGTGGATCGGCTTGGCCAGCTCGCGGATGATGTTGCCGTCCACGTCGGGCGGCGCGATGTCGGCGAGGTTCTCCGCCATCGTGCGGCCGGTCACGGTGAGGCAGTCGCCGTGCATGAGCCCGGCGTCGAGCAGCGCCTTCATGACCACCGGGATGCCGCCGATCTTGTCGACGTCGTTCATCACGTAGCGGCCGAACGGCTTGAGGTCGCCGAGGTGCGGGACCGTGTCGCCGATGCGGGTGAAGTCGTCGAGGGTCAGCGGCACCTCGGCCTCGCGGGCGATCGCGAGCAGGTGGAGCACGGCGTTGGTGGAGCCGCCGAGGGCCATCACCACGGCGATGGCGTTCTCGAACGCCTCCATGGTCAGGATCTGGCGGGCGGTGATGCCCTGCCGGAGCATCTCGACGACGGCCTCGCCGGAGCGGTGCGCGAACCCGTCGCGGCGGCGGTCCACGGCGGGCGGCGCGGCCGAGCCGGGCAGCGACAGACCCAGGGCCTCGCCGACGGCGGCCATCGTGTTGGCGGTGTACATGCCGCCGCACGCGCCCTCGCCCGGACAGATCGCGCGCTCGATCCGGTCGACCTCGGCGCGGGAGATCTTGCCGGCCAGGCACGCACCCACGGCCTCGAAGGCGTCGATGATCGTGACGTCCTTGCCGTCGACCTGGCCCGGCATGATCGAGCCGGCGTAGAGGAACACCGACGCCAGGTCGAGCCGGGCGGCGGCCATCATCATGCCCGGCAGCGACTTGTCGCAGCCGGCCAGCAGCACCGAGCCGTCGAGCCGCTCGGCCATCATCACGGTCTCGACGCTGTCGGCGATCACCTCGCGCGACACCAGCGAGAAGTGCATCCCCTCGTGGCCCATCGAGATGCCGTCGGACACCGAGATGGTGCCGAACTCGAGCGGGTAGCCGCCGGCGGCGTGCACGCCGTTCTTCACGGCCTTGGCCAGCCGGTCGAGGCTCAGGTTGCAGGGGGTGATCTCGTTCCACGACGACGCGACGCCGATCTGGGGCTTCTCCCAGTCGTCGTCGCCCATGCCGACCGCCCGCAGCATCCCGCGCGCGGCGGCCTTCTCGAGGCCGTCGGTGACGTCGCGGCTGCGGGGCTTGACGTCGTGCGTGCCGGTGGTGGTCCCGTTGCTGGTGGTGGAGTCGCTGGGCATGCCCGGATGCTACGCCGGGCCCAGGCGACGGTCGGACGGTCGTCTCAGACCTGGCCGGCGCGCACCACCATCACGTCGGGCAGGCCGCGGATCAGCTCGCGCCAGGTGGAGCCCTCGTCGAACGACGCCCAGACGCTGCCGTCCCGGGCGCCGAGGTAGAGACCCGTCTCGTCGTGGTCGTCGACCGACATCGCGTCGCGCATCACGCCGACGAAGAAGCCGTCGGGCAGGCCGTTGCGCTCGTCGCCGCCCAGCGGCGCCCAGGTGTCACCGGCGTCGGTGGAGCGCCACACGCGCGCGGCACCGTCGGGTGGGTAGCGACCGCCGGCCCCCGCGAGCGGGAAGACGAAGACCGTGTCGGGGTCGTGCGGGTGCACCACGATCGGGAAGCCGAAGTCGGAGGGCAGCCCCTCCGCGATCGACTCCCAGGTGCCGCCCTCGTCGTCGGAGCGGTAGACACCGCCGTGGTTCTGGGCGAACAGCCGCTCCGGGCGCGAGGGGTGCCGGGCGACCTTGTGGACGCACTGGCCGAAGGAGGGGTACTGCTGGCCCTCCGGCAGGAACTCGGCCCGGATGCCCTGGTTGCGCGGGGACCAGGAACCGCCCTGGTCGGTGGTGCGGTAGACCCCACCGGTCGAGATGGCCGCGGTCAGGGACCCGGGGTCGGTCGGGTGCGGCAGCAGCGTGTGGAACGCCTGGCCGCCGTAGCCCGCTCCCCACTCGGGGCGCTGCGGGTGGTCCCAGAGCGCGCGTTCGAGGGTGAACGTCTCGCCCCGGTCCGTCGAGCGCCACACCGCGCCCGGCTCGGTGCCCGCCCACACCGTGTCGTCGTCGATGCCGGGCTGGAGCTGCCAGACCCGCTCGACGGAGGCTCCCGTGTCGGCCGGGAAGCGGATCCCGCCGTCCGGCCCGTGCGACCACGTGGCGCCGAGGTCGTCCGAGGTCGCCACCTGCGGCCCGATCCAGCTCGAGGCCGCGCCGGCGAGCAGCCGCGGGCGGTCCCCGCGCGCGTCGACCATGACGGAGTAGACCTCCTGCATGTCGAACTGCGGACCGTCCCACTGCCACGTCTTGCGGTCGTCGTCCGAACGACCGATCCACAACCCCTTGCGCGTGCCCACCATCGCCACGGTCTGCGTCGCCATAGCCACCTCCTGAGTCCGTTCTCGGACTGTAGACCCGGGCGGGGACAAGAAGTCATCGCCGAAGGTGACTAGTACTCCCCCGTCATCACGTTCTGCACCGGCTCGCCCGCGGCGTACCTCTCGAGCTGCTCGCGCACGAGCTTGTGCGCGCGCGGCCACATCGCCGGCGTCGCGCCGCCGACGTGCGGCGTGATCAGGACGTGGGGCGCGGACCAGAGCGGGTGACCGGCCGGCAGCGGCTCCGGGTCGGTGACGTCGAGCGCCGCACGCACGTGCCCGGACTCGAGCGCGGCGAGGAGGTCGTCGGTGACCACGACCGGCCCGCGGCGCGACGTTGACGAGCAGGGCGCCCTCCTTCATCCGGCCGAGGAAGGTGGCGTCGACGAGTCCCCGCGTCTCGCTGGTGGCCGGCACGATCAGGATCACCACGTCGGCGGCCGGCAGCAGGTCCGGCAGGTCGTCGAGCGTGTGCACGCCGTCCCGGGCGGTGCGCGCGACCCGGAGCACGTCGACCTCGAAGGGCACCAGCCGCCGCTCCACGTCGCGGCCGATGTCGCCGTACCCCACGATCAGGACGGTCTTGTCCGCGAGCGACTGCCGCCAGCCCTGGTGCCAGCGGCCCTGGTGCTGGTCGTCGACGAATCCGGGCACCCCGCGCAGCGAGGCCAGCGTCAGGGTCAGCGCGAGCTCGGCCGTCGAGGCGTTGTGGATGCCGCGGCCGTTGCACAGCAGCACGCCCTCGGGCACCTGGCCCCGGACGTGGTCGACCCCCGCCGTCAGCGTCTGCACCACCTCGAGCCGCGGCATCCGGGCGAAGAACTCGCCCTGCTCCGCGCCGAGGTCGTACGCCGGGACGTAGAACCGCACCTGGTCCGCGTCGGCCGGCAGGTCGTCGAGGGAGCGCGGCACCACCGTCTCGATCCGCAGCCCCTCGGGCGCACCGCCGAGGTCGTCGACGTCGAAGGGGATCCAGACCAGAGGTCGCTCGTCAGCCATGCCCGCCAACCTACGCAGTCGTATGCGCCAGCGCGCGTTCTGTCCCGCGGTGGGGCATACGACGCGCGCCCGTTCACCTGAACGTCACGCGACGTTGACGGCGGGGAAGCACCGGCGCCCTAGGTTCGAGGAGCACGATCCGGCAGCACCCCGACCAGCAACCCTCGGGAGTCACCCGTGAGCATCTCCACGCTCCAGCAGCTCCAGCAGATCCAGCGCACACCGTGGCGCCTGGTCACGGCCGCTGCCCAGTGGCACGTGACCAGCCAGCAGCACGCCCGCCGCAACGCACTGGTCGCGAGCACGACGCTCATGCAGCGCCGCCGCGAGCTGACCGACGTGGAGGAGTTCCTCGCGGAGCACGCGGCCCGGGCCGCGGCCGCCTCCGTCCCGGCGCAGCGGGTGGCGCGGCACTCCGCCTGACCGGCGACTCGGGCACACTGTGCCCATGTCCGCCACGCCCCGTGTCGTGTCGCTGCCCACGCCGGGCGGTCACGAGTCGCTCCGGTTCTACGACGTGACCAGCGCCGACGGCACCCGCCTGCGCGCCTGGACCAACGACGCGGACGGCCCGACCGTGCTGCTGTGCAACGGGCTCGGCACCAACCCCTACGCCTGGCCGGCGCTGCTGCGCTCGGACTGCGGCGTCCGCGTCATCTCCTGGAACCACCGCGGCGTCGGCGGCTCGGACCGGCCCGTCGACCGGGACCGGGTCGACGTCACCGCGTTCGTCGAGGACGCCGTCGCGGTCCTGGACGACGCCGAGGTCGGCTCGTGCCCGGTGCTCGGCTGGTCGATCGGCGTCAACACCGCCTTCGAGCTCGCCGTGGAGCACCCGGAGCGGGTCAGCGCCCTGTTCGCGGTGGCCGGCGTGCCCGGCGGCACGTTCGCGTCCATGGGCGCGCCGCTGCAGATCCCTCGCTGGGCGCGCCGTCCGCTGAGCATCGGGGTGGCCACGACCCTGGCGCACACCGGCTGGGCGATCACCCCGGTGACCAGCCGGCTGCCGATCGGTTCCGTGGCCTCGGCCCTGCTGCGGCACAGCGGCTTCATGATGCCCAACGCCGCGACCGAGGTCGTCCAGCGCGCCGTGCGCGAGTTCCTGACCACCCCGGTGCAGTGGTACATGCACCTCGCCCGCGCCGCCGCCCGCCACGACCGGGTGCCGCTGGGCGGGATCCGGGTGCCGGCCGTGTTCGTCGCCGGCAGCCACGACATCCTCGCCTCGGCCGAGGACATGCGCAGCGCCGCCGACCGGGTCCTCGGGTCGAGGTACGTCGAGCTGCGCGGGTCGCACTTCCTGCAGATGGAGCGGCCCGCCGAGGTCCACCAGCAGCTGCTCTCGCTCGTGGGCGGGCTGGGGCAGCGACCGTAGGCTGGCCCGGGTGAAGGCCTCTCTCGCGCCCGTCCTCCTGGCCGCCGTGCTGGGCGTCGCCGGCTGCAGCTCCCCCGAGGGCGACCCGAACGGCCTCGGCACCCCGTCCAAGGCCCCCCAGCCGTCCACGCAGACCGGCCGGCCGTCGTCGCCCAGCACGTCGCCCAGCACGTCGGCCAGCGCCAGCACCACGGGGCGCCCGCGCGTCGTCGGCACCGTGGCCACCGGCCTCGCGGCCCCCTGGGGCGTGACGTTCCTGCCCGACGGCACGGCACTGGTGGGCGAGCGGGACACGACGCGCGTCGTCGCGATCTCGGACGGCCGCGTCCGCACGGTGGGCCGGGTCGCTGGCGTCCGGCCCCAGGGCGAGGCCGGTCTCCTCGGGCTGGCCGTCTCCCCGTCGTACGCCGAGGACGGGCTGGTCTACGCCTACCTCAGCACCGCCGACGACAACCGCGTCGTCACGATGACGTACGACGGGCAGCGGCTCGGCCCGCCGGAGCCGATCCTCACCGGCATCCCCAACGGGTTCGTCCACGACGGAGGCCGGCTGCTGTTCGCCCCGGACGGCAACCTGTTCGTGTCCACCGGCGAGACCGGGCCACGGGGAGCTCGCCCAGGACCGGGACTCGCTGGCCGGCAAGATCCTCCGGATCACCCCCGAGGGCAAGGCCGCTCCGGGCAACCCGAGGGCGGGCTCGCCGGTCTGGACGATGGGCCACCGCAACGTCCAGGGCCTCGCCTTCGACGGCGACGGGCAGCTGTGGGCCACCGAGTTCGGCGAGAACACCTGGGACGAGCTGAACCGCATCGACAAGGCCCGCAACTACGGCTGGCCGCTCGAGGAGGGCAAGGGCGGCGACCCGGCCTACCGCAACCCGTTCGTGCAGTGGCGCACGTCCGAGGCGTCCCCGTCCGGGCTCGCCTACCTCGACGGGTCGCTGTGGGCCGGGGCCCTGCGCGGCGGCCGGCTCTGGCAGGTGCCGGTCACCGACGGCGGCACGGGGAGGCCGCAGGACTGGTTCGTCGGCGACTACGGCCGGCTGCGCACCGTCGTGGCGGCCCCGGACGGCCACCTGTGGGTGACGACGAGCAACCGCGACGGGCGCGGCGAGCCGGGCCCGCAGGACGACCGGATCCTGGTCGTCGACCCCGGCTGAGCCCCGGCTGGGACAAGTTTGCCCGGTTTTCCTCAAGCACGGGGGCGGTGCTCCCGATGAGGAGGATGTGACCAGCCCTGCTCCCACGCGCCGACGCCTGCTCGGCGGCGCCGCAGCAGCGCTGGTCTCCTCCGTCGGTGGCACCGTCCTGGCTCCCGAGGACGCGGTCGCCAGCCCGCGCAGCCGCCGCCTGCGCCGCAAGCGTCGGCTGGCCGCCCTGCGCAGGAAGCGGCTCGCCGCCCAGCGGCGCAGGCGGGCCGGCCGCCGCCCGACCCGCGCCCCGACCGGGCACCGTGACCACACCGCCCGGCCCGACCCCGACGGTCCCGGCTCCCCTGCCCAGCACACCGGCCCCGGCCACGCCGGCTCCGCCGACGCCGATGCCGCCCGGCGTCGCGGCCGGCGAGACCGAGCTGCACTACCTCAACCGGCTGGGCTGCGGCTTCGCGCCCGCGACCCTCGCCCAGCTCACCGCCGCCGGCGGCGCGGCCGCCTGGCTCACCGGCCAGCTCGCCCCCGGGTCCGTGCCCGAGTCCGCGGAGGCGCATGGCCCTGCCGGGCTTCTTCCCCGACATGGACGACTCGGCGACCGCCAAGTGGGCCGCGAACACCAGCGGCACGAAGGGCGGCTGGCAGTACGCCGCGGACTTCGCCGGCTACTCCATGCTGCGGCAGGTCTACTCGACCCGGCAGGTCTTCGAGAACCTGGTCGGCTTCTGGTCCAACCACCTGCACGTCAACGCCAACCACGACAGCGCCTGGCTGTTCCGCAAGTCCTACGACGACACGATCCGGACCCACGCCCTCGGCACCTTCGAGGACCTGCTGGTCGCCTGCTCGCTGCACCCGGCGATGCTGCTGTACCTCGACAACTGGACGTCGGTGAAGAACGCGCCCAACGAGAACCAGGGCCGCGAGCTGCTCGAGCTGCACACGGTCGGCCGCGGCGCCGGCTACACCGAGCAGATGGTCAAGGACTCCGCGAAGCTGCTGTCCGGCTACACCGTGGACGCCTGGAAGACCTGGGCGCCGTCGTACGACAGCCGCCGGCACACCACCGGCCCGGTGCAGGTCCTCGGGTTCGGCGACGCCAACGCCGCCACCGACGGGTCGGCGCTGACCGTGCGCTACCTGAGGTACCTCGCCCGCCACCCGGCCACCGCGACCCGCATCGCCACCAAGCTGTGCCGGCACTTCGTCGCCGACGAGCCGTCCGACGCCCTGGTCGCCGCCGTGGCGAAGGCGTTCACCGACTCCGGCACCGACATCAAGACGACCCTGCGCGCACTGGTCGCCCACCCGGACTTCCTGGCCGGCCGCGGCCTGCTGGTGCGCAACCCCGTCGAGGACTTCGTCGCCACCTGCCGCGTGCTGGGCGTCCAGGTGAAGGCGCCGACCGACGGGTCGTCGTTCGCCCGGGCCTGCATCTGGCTGCCCCGAGACCACGCTGCTCTACCAGTGGCCACGCCCCGACGGGCTGCCGCTCGGCGACGCCGCCTGGTCCTCGGCCACCCGGATGCTCAACTCGTTCCGGATGCACTGGAACCTCGCGGCCGGCTGGTGGCCGACCAAGGACGTGGTCTACCGCAACAGCGGCGCGGCCTGGCTGCCCCGCAGCAGCCTCCGGCTCGACGAGTACGTCGAGCACCTCTCCCGCTCCGTCCTCGGGAAGCCGGCCGACGCCCGCATCCTCGCGGCCGTGTACGGCGTCACCGGCTACACCGCGAGCACCGTCGTCAGCGCCACCCACCAGGTCGCCGGCTGGATGCACGTGCACGTGATGGGCGTCCTGCTCGACTCCCCCGACCACATGAGGCGCTGACGATGAACCGACCGATGGACTGCTGCGCGGAGTACGAGCAGGCCGCGGGCCTCTCGCGCCGCCGGTTCCTGGCCGGCATGGCCGCCGCCACCTCGGCCGCGGTCGCCACCACGACGTTCGGCGACGCCTTCCGGCAGACGGCGTTCGGCGCCGAGACCGGCGGCAACGTGCTGGTCGTGCTGTCCCTGCGCGGCGGCATCGACGGGCTCGGGATGGTGGTGCCGCACGGCGACCCGGCCTACTACACCGCCCGGCCCACGATCGCGCTGCCCAAGGCCAGCCTCGTCGCGGCCGACCCGATGTTCGGCCTGCACCCGCAGATGGCGCCCGCTGACCTGGCTGTGGGACACCGGCGAGCTCGCCGCCGTGCACGCCGTCGGGCTGCCGGTCCCCAACCGGTCGCACTTCTCGGCGATGGAGGAGATCGAGGACGCCGACCCCGGGTCCTCGGCGCGCCGCGGCTGGATCAACCGGATGATCGGCCAGGACGCCACCGACGAGCCGTCCGAGGCCGTGCAGCTCGGCACCTCGGTGCTGCCGACGGAGCTCTACGGCTCGGCCCCCGCGCTGGCCGCCGGCCGGCTCTCGGACATCTCGCTGGTCGGGGCCGACGGCGAACATCTGGGGCCAACGCCGCCGTACGGAGCTCGACCGGATGTGGTCCGGCACCGGCACCCCCGCCCTCACCAGCGCCTACCGGTCCGCCACCCGCACCGTCGACCTGCTCGCGCCGACGGCCGCCGCGGACTACACCCCCGCCAGCGGCGTGGTCTACCCGGACGCCTGGCCCGGCGGCGACCTGTCCAACGCGCTGCAGGACACCGCCCAGCTGATCAAGGCCGACCTCGGCACCAGCGTCGTCGCCATCGACTTCGGGTCCTGGGACATGCACTCGGACTACGGCACCACCGAGTGGGGCGACATGCAGCAGCATGACCGGCGCGTTCGCCGGTGTGCTGTCGCGCGTTCATGCGCGACCTCGGGCCGCTGCGCGACCGGGTCACCGTGGTGACGATCAGCGAGTTCGGCCGCCGGATCAAGGAGAACGGCAACCGCGGCCTCGACCACGGCTGGGGCAACATGATGCTGGTCGCCGGCGCCGGGGTGAAGGGCGGCAAGTACTACGGCCGCTGGCCCGGGCTCGGCGACGGCTCCCAGGTCGACGCGGACCTGCAGGTCACCACCGACTACCGCAACGTGTTCGCCGAGATCATCACCCGGCGGTTCCCGGACCGGTCGGTCGCCGGCGTCTTCCCGGGGCTGACCTACGCCCCCGTCGGCCTGATCACCTAGCGCCCACCAACGCTGGTTGAGGTGCCGAGCCGATCGTTGGTTGAGGTGCCCGAGCGCCCAGCGCGAGGGCCTCGAAACCATGGTCACGTGCGCGATGGTGACCAGGTGTTCGAGGCCCTCGCTCGCGGCTCGGCACCTCAACCAGCGGCAGTGTGGTTCAGCCGAGCTTCTCCAGGACCAGCTCGCGGACCCGGCCGGCGTCGGCCTGGCCGCGCATCTCCTTCATGACCGCGCCGATCAGCGCACCGGCCGCGGCGACCTTGCCGTCGCGGATCTTGGCGGCCACGTCGGGGTTGGCCTCGATGGCCCGGTCGACGGCGGCGGACAGCTCGCCCTCGTCGGAGACGACCGCGAGCCCACGGGCGGTGACGACCTGCGTCGGGGTCGCCCTCGCCGGCCAGCACGCCCTCGAACACCTGACGGGCCAGCTTGTCGTTGATCCTGCCCTCGTCGACGAGCGCCTGGACGCGCGCGACGTCGGCGGGCGAGACCGGGAGCGCCGGGAGGTCCACGCCCAGCTCGTTGGCCCGACGGGCGAGGTCCGAGAGCCACCACTTGCGGGCCGCGGCGGGCGAGGCGCCGGCCGCGATGGTCTCCTCGACCAGGCCGAGCGCGCCGGCGCCCACCGTGTCGCGCATCTCGAGGTCGGTGAAGCCCCACTCCTGCTGCAGCCGGGCGCGGCGGTCGCGCGGCGGCTCGGGCAGCGCGGCCTTGAGCGCCTCGACCCACTCGCGGGACGGCGCGACCGGCACCAGGTCGGGCTCCGGGAAGTAGCGGTAGTCCTCGGCGTCGGACTTCTCGCGGCCCGAGGTCGTGACCCCGGTGTCCTCGTGCCAGTGCCGGGTCTCCTGCAGGATCGACGCGCCGGAGGACGAGCACCGCCGCGTGCCGGCCGATCTCGTAGCGCACGGCCCGCTCGACGGACCGCAGCGAGTTGACGTTCTTGGTCTCCGTGCGGGTGCCGAGCTCGCCGGAGTCCTTGGGCGCCAGCGACAGGTTGACGTCGCAGCGCAGCGACCCCTGCTCCATGCGTACGTCGGAGACGCCGAGCCCGAGCAGCACGTCGCGCAGCTGGGCGACGTACGCCTTGGCCACCAGGGGGGCCTGCTCGCGGGTGCCCGGGATGGTCTTGGTGACGATCTCGATCAGCGGGATGCCGGCCCGGTTGTAGTCGACCAGCGAGTGGTCGGCACCGTGGATGCGACCGGTGGCGCCGCCGACGTGCAGCGACTTGCCGGTGTCCTCCTCCATGTGCGCGCGCTCGATCTCGACGCGGACGACCTCTCCCGTCGACGTCGACGTCCATCCAGCCGTCGAAGGCGATCGGCTCGTCGTACTGCGAGGTCTGGAAGTTCTTCGGCATGTCCGGGTAGAAGTAGTTCTTCCGCGCGAACCGGCACCACTCGGCGATCGAGCAGTTCAGCGCGAGGCCGATCCGCATCGCCGACTCGACCGCGGTGCGGTTGACCACCGGCATGGCGCCGGGCAGCCCGAGGCAGACCGGGCACACCTGGGTGTTGGGCTCGGCGCCGAACTCCGTGGCGCAGCCGCAGAACATCTTGGAGGCGGTGTTCAGCTCGACGTGCACCTCGAGACCCATGGTCGGGTCGAACTTCGCCAGGGCGTCGTCGAAGGAGAGGACCGCGTCGTTCGTCGTGGTCATGCGGACACTTCCTCGAGGGTCGGGGCGCGGTCGAGCAGCGGCCCGCCCCACGTCTTCTGCAGCAGGGTCTCCAGGGCGGCCCCGACGCGGTAGACCCGGTCGTCGGCCATCGCCGGCGCGAGCACCTGTACGCCGGTCGGCAGGCCGTCCTCGTCGGCGAGACCGCTCGGCACCGAGATGCCGGGGATGCCCGCGAGGTTCGCCGGGATGGTGGCGAGGTCGTTGAGGTACATCGCCACCGGGTCGTCGAGCTTCTCGCCGAGCTTGAACGCGGTGGTCGGCGCGGTCGGCGAGAGCAGCACGTCGGCCTTCTCGAACGCGGCCGCGAAGTCCCGGCTGATCAGCGTGCGGACCTTCTGCGCCTGGCCGTAGTAGGCGTCGTAGTAGCCGCTGGACAGCGCGTAGGTGCCCAGGATGATCCGGCGCTTCACCTCGTCGCCGAAGCCGCGGTCGCGGGTGGCGCGCATGACCTCCTCGGCGCTGGGCGCGTCGACGCCCTCGGGCAGCACCCGCAGGCCGTAGCGCATCGCGTCGAACTTCGCGAGGTTGGACGACGCCTCCGCCGGCAGGATCAGGTAGTAGGTCGCCAGCGCGTGCACGAAGGTCGGGCAGGACACCTCGACGACCTCGGCCCCGGCGTCGACGAGCGCCTGCACGGCCTCGTCGAAACGCTGCTGGACACCGGCCTGGTAGCCCTCGCCGGTCAGCTCCTTGACGACGCCGACCCGCAGCCCGGACACGTCGCCGGTGGCGCCGCGGCGGGCGGCGTCCACGAGCGACGGGAGCGGCTGGTCGATCGAGGTCGAGTCCAGCGGGTCGTGGCCGCCGACGATCTCGTGCAGCAGGGCCGCGTCGAGCACGGTGCGGGTGACCGGACCGGCCTGGTCGAGCGAGTTGGCCAGCGCGACGAGGCCGTAGCGGGAGACGCCGCCGTAGGTCGGCTTCATCCCCACCGTCCCGGTCACGGCACCCGGCTGGCGGATCGAGCCGCCGGTGTCGGTGCCGAGGGCCAGCGGCGCCTCGAACGCCGCGACGGCGGCGGCGGAGCCACCGCCGGAGCCGCCCGGGATGCGGTCGAGGTCCCACGGGTTGTGGGTCGGGCCGTAGGCGGAGTGCTCGGTGGACGAGCCCATCGCGAACTCGTCCATGTTGGTCTTGCCGAGGATCGGCAGGCCCGCGGCCTTCAGCCGGGCGACCACGGTGGCGTCGTACGGCGGCACCCAGCCCTCGAGGATGCGGGAGCCGCACGTCGTGGGCAGGCCCTGCGTGGCGAGCACGTCCTTGACGGCGATCGGCACGCCGTCCAGCGCGGACGCGGGCGTCCCGGCCGCCCGGCGCTCGTCGGCGGCCCGGGCCGAGGCCAGCGCCCCGTCGGCGTCGACGTGCAGGAAGGCGTGCACCGCGCCGTCGACGGCCGCGATGCGGTCGAGGTGGGCCTGGGTCAGCTCGACCGAGCTCGTCTCGCCGGACGCGAGCGCGTCGGCCAGGTCGGAGGCGGTCCTCCGGGTCAGGTCGCTCACTGCTCGTCCCCCAGGATCCGGGGCACGCTGAAGCGCTGCTGCTCGACCTCGGGGGCGCCGGACAGCGCCTGCTCGGCGGTGAGCCCGGGCCGCGCGACGTCCTCGCGGAACACGTTGGTCAGCGGCAGGGCGTGCGACGTCGGCGGGACGTCGTCGGCGGCCACGTCGCTGATCGAGGCGATGGACTCCAGGATCACCGACAGCTGGGGGGCGAGGTGGTCGAGCTCCTCGGGGGACAGGTCGATGCGCGCCAGGTCGGCGAGGTGCGAGACCTCGTCGCGGCTGATGTCAGGCATGCCGTCCATCCTAGGGAACGCCGCCCGCCCACTTTCCGCCGCCCGCACGCCTCTGGGGTTAGAGTCGCGGGGATCTTGGAAGGACGACATGTTGAGCAGCACCACCGACCCCCGGACCCCGGGTCTGCTGGAACCGGCCACCGACCACGGTGTGCAGCAGCGCCTGCAGCAGGCCTCG
Organism: uncultured Actinomycetota bacterium; assembly: GCA_963778095.1. Lineage (GTDB taxonomy): Bacteria > Actinomycetota > Actinomycetes > Propionibacteriales > Nocardioidaceae > Nocardioides_B. Next base: position 49,181 of record CAVZTB010000015.1, read on the forward strand.
GACCGCGCCGCCTACCTCGCCCGCGTCGCCCGCGGGCTGTCCGGCGCGCTGCACACCGACCGCGCCGTCGACCTGGTGCTGGAGATGCTCGTCGGCCCGGTCGTCGACTGGGCCCAGCTGACCGTGCTGGACCGGCGCGAGCACTGGTTCCGCTCCCGGTCGCTCGACGGCTCGAGCGGCTCCGCCCGTCTCCCGGCCGGCCAGATCCAGGTCGACTCCTCCCTGGGGCGGGTGCTCTCCACCGGCGTCACCGACCTGGTGATGGTCCACGACGGTGCGGACACCGACAGCCTGGCGCTGGCCTCCGTGGTCCCCGCCGCCGAGCTGCGCGCGCGGCTGACCTCGATCCGGCCGGTCGACCTGCTCACCATCGCGCTCTCGGCCCGCGGCACGACGTACGGCGCCCTGACCATCGCGCAGCGCGGCGGGCAGGGGTTCGACGAGGAGGCCGTGGCGTTCCTGGAGGACTTCGCGCACTGGGTCGCGGTCACCCTGGACACCACCCGGGCGCTGGCCGAGTCCCGCCGGGTCACCGCGGTGCTCTCGCGCGAGCTGACTCCCCCGCGGCTGCCGGCACTGACCGGCGTCGAGTTCGCCACCTACTACCGGGTGGCCTTCGAGCAGGAGGCGCTGGGCGGCGACTTCTACGACGTGCACGGCACCGACGACGACTGGACCGTGGTCGTCGGCGACGTCTGCGGCAAGGGGGTCGAGGCGGCCGTGCTGACCGGCAAGGTGCGCCAGGCCGTCCGCACGGCGTGCCTCGTGGACCGCGACCCCAGCCGGGTCCTCGCGCTCGCCAACCGGGTGCTGCTCACCGGGTCCGACGAGACCTTCGTGACCACGATCTGCGCGCGGGGCCGCCGCGTCGGCGACGGGCTGCACCTCGACATCGCCTCGGCCGGTCACCCGGAGCCGCTGGTGGTCCGCCAGGACGACTCCGTCGAGCAGGTCGCGGTCGCCGGCACCGTCCTCGGGCTGCTGGACCGAGACCCGCTACACCTCGGTCGGCGTCGACCTGGCGCCCGGGGAGACCTGCGTCTTCTACACCGACGGCGTCCCCGAGGCACCCGGGCACCGGGCGCGGTTCGGCGACGACCGGATGCGCCAGCTGCTCGAGGCCACCGGCGCCTGCGCCGTGCAGGCCCAGGTCGAGGGCGTCGCGATGGCGCTGTCGGCGCACCTGAGCGACCGGCCCCACGACGACATCGCCATCCTGGCCGTCCAGGCGAGCGACCTGCGGTGACCGTCGACGTCGTCTGGTCACACGAGGTCGACGCCTTCCTCGACTCGCTCGGGCGCGGGGACCGCACGGCAGCGCTGGGCCAGGTGCGCTCGCTGCGGGCCGAGGGCCACGACGTCCCCGACCTGATCAGCCACCTGCTCGGTCCCGCGCAGCTGCGGGTCGGGGAGCTCTGGGTCGCCGACACCTGGAGCGTCGCCCAGGAGCACGCGGCGACCGCGATCAGCGAGGCGGTGCTGACCACCCTGGCCGTCGAGCGCGAGCAGCAGGCACGCGGGTCCGCGGACGCGCCCCGGGTCGTGGTCTCCTGCGTCGAGCAGGAGTGGCACGCCCTCCCCGCCCTGATGCTGGCCGAGCACCTGCGCGGCGAGGGCTACGACGTCAGCTACCTCGGCGCGAACTCCTCCGCCCAGGGGCTGGTCCGCCACGTCCACGAGCTCGGACCCAGCGCGGTGCTGCTCAGCTGCTCGCTGTCGGCGTTCCTGCCGCTCGCGCGCCGCCAGGTCGAGGCGGTCCGGGAGACCGGCACGCCCGTCGTGGTGGGCGGGTCGGCCTTCGACCCCGAGGGCCACCGGGCCAAGGTCATCGGCGCGACGGCCTTCGCGAGCACCGCGGTCGGCATCCGTGACCTCCTGCGGTCGCTGCCCACCGCCGTACCCCCGGCTCCGCCGCTGACCCACCCGGGCGCCGACGAGGCGTACGTCGTGTTCGGCGACCGCGAGACGATCGCCGACGACGTCGCGCGCAACCTGATGCAGCTGCTGGCCGACGGGGAGCCCAAGACCGCCTTCGACGAGGCGTGGACCCGCGTGCTCGACGACCAGCTGCCGCACCTGGTCGGCAGCGTCGCCGGTGCCCTGGTCGCCGACGACCCGACCATCGTGGGCGACGCCCTGGACTGGGCCGAGGTGGTGCTGCGGCACCGCAACGCCCCGGCGGCGACCGGGCAGGCGCTGCGCCGCGCGCTGCGCGACGCCCTGCACGACCTGCCGGTCGCGACCCGGCTGGTGACCCAGCGCCCCTGATCCGAGTGGAGACCGGGACCGGTCACGCGGTGATGGCTCGGACGGACCAGCCCGTCTGACCCATTGACCCCTTGGTGCGACCGAGGAGTTGGCTCGACCGGACGGGGGCCACCAGCTCGGGCGTTCCCAGGGAGACCACGTCATGACCGAGACCATCGCCGGCCAGGAGCTCGGCGCCACGTTCCAGGGCACCACGATCCGGCCCGAGGACCGCGACTACGACACCGCTCGTGCGATCTACAACGGCAGCATCGACCGGCGCCCGGCGCTGATCGTCCGGCCCCGCGGGGCCGCGGACGTCGTCGACGCGGTGACCTACGCCCGCGAGTCCGGCCTGCCGCTCTCGGTCCGCTGCGGCGGCCACGGCGTGGCCGGCACCTCGCTGGTGGACGGCGGCGTGCTGATCGACCTCTCGTCGATGAAGGGCATGCGCGTCGACCGGGAGCGGGGCACCGCCGTCGCCCAAGCCGGTGTGCTGTGGGGCGAGTACGACCGCGACGCGGAGCTGCAGGGCGTCGCCACCCCCGGCGGCCGGGTGACCACCACCGGCATCGGCGGGTTCTGCCTCGGCGGCGGCTACGGCTGGCTGTCGCCCGTCTACGGCCTGACCTGCGACAACCTGGTGTCCGCCGACGTCGTGACCGCCGACGGCCGGCTGGTCCGGGCCAGCGAGGACGAGAACGCCGACCTGCTCTGGGGCCTGCGCGGCGCCGGCGCGAACTTCGGGGTGGTCACGTCCTACGAGCTGCGCACGCACACGATCCCGCCGACGATGCTGGCCGGGATGCTGATCGTGCCCAACGACGACGAGGCCGGTGACGTCATCGGCGCCTACCGGGAGTACGTCGAGCGCGCACCCGAGGAGCTGGTCACCGCGATGGCGACCGTCCTGGCGCCGCCCGAGCCGTTCGTGCCCGCCGGAGATGGTCGGCTCCCCCGTGCTCGGCATCATCGCCTTCTGGGTCGGTGACCCGGACGAGGGCCAGGAGGCGTTCCGCCCGCTGCGGGAGATCACCAGCCACGGCATGGACCTGACCCAGCCGATGCCCTACAGCACGTTCCAGGCGATGCTCGACGGCTTCGCGCCCAAGGGCTGGCTGAACTACCACCGCGGGCTGCACCTGTCCTCGCTCGCCGACAGCATCATCGAGCCGTTCCTGCAGGCCGGCCGTGACATCGGCTCGCCGATGACGCAGGGCATCATGTTCCGCCACGGCGGGGCGGTGGCCCGGGTGCCCGAGGACTCGACCGCGGCCGGCCACCGCGACTCGGCCTACATGGCGCACCCGATCGCCTGCTGGGCGACGCCGGAGGAGACGGAGTCCGAGATGGCCTGGGTCCGGCAGTTCTCCGCCGCGGTCGCCACCGCGACCACCGGCGGGACCTACCTGAACTTCGAGCCGGGCACGACGCTCGCGGACGTGAAGTCCGGGTTCGGGGAAGGGAAGTACCAGCGGCTCGTCGACCTCAAGGACACCTGGGACCCGGGCAACCTGTTCCGCTCGAACCACAACGTCCCGCCGACCGGCTGGACACCGGAGCCGACCATGCCGGCTCAGTCGAGGGGCTGATCCTCCCCGACCTGGGCGACCTCGCGGGCGGCGTCCGGACCGTCCGCGAGCAGGACCCGGAAGCCGTCCTCGTCGAGCACCGGCACCTTGAGCGAGACCGCCTTGTCGTGCTTGGACCCGGGTGACTCGCCGACGACCACGAAGTCGGTCTTCTTCGACACCGAGGAGGCGGCCTTGCCCCCGCGGACGAGGATCGCCTCCTTGGCCTGGTCGCGGCTGAACTCCACCAGCGAGCCGGTGACCACGATGCTCATCCCCGTCAGCGTGCGCGGGGTGCCCTCGTCGCGCTCGTCCTCCATCGTCACGTCGGCCTCGCGCCACTTGCGGACGATGTCGCGGTGCCAGTCGACCGCGAACCACTCCACGACCGCCTCGGCGATGGTCGGCCCGACCCCCTCGGCGGCCGACAGCCGCTCGAGGTCGGCCGACTCGATCTCCGCCATCGAGCCGAACTCGGTGGCCAGGGCCCGCGCGGCCGTCGGGCCGACGTGCCGGATCGACAGGCCGACGACCACCCGCCACAGCGGCCGGGTCCGGGCGGCGGCCAGGTTGTCGAGCAGCCGCCGCCCGTTGGCGGACAGCACCGGGTCGTCGCCCTCGCCCTTCTTGGGGGCGCGGGTGAACAGCGGCGCCCGCAGGAGCTTGTCCTCGTCGAGGAAGAACACGTCGCCCTCGTCCTCGATCACGCCGGCGTCGAGCAGGGCGTAGGCCGCCTCGGACCCCAGGCCCTCGATGTCGAACGCTCCCCGGCCGGCCACGTGGAAGACCCGGTCGAGCAGCTGGGCCGGGCAGCGCCGGTGGTTGGGGCAGCGCAGGTCCTTGTCGCCCTCCTTCTGCTGCACGAGCGCGGTGCCGCAGGACGGGCACTCGGTCGGCATCACCCACGGCTCGAGACCCTCGGGGCGCAGCGCCAGCACCGGTCCCACGATCTCCGGGATCACGTCGCCCGCCTTGCGCAGCACCACGGTGTCGCCCGGGCGCACGTCCTTGCGCTGCACCTCGTGACCGTTGTGCAGGGTCGCCCGCTCGACGGTCGAGCCGGCCACCCGGGTCGGCTCCATCACCCCGAACGGCGTCACCCGGCCGGTGCGGCCGGTGTTCACCTCGATGGCCAGCAGCTTGGCGTTGACCTCCTCGGGTGGGTACTTGAACGCGATCGCCCACCGGGGCGCGCGGCTCGTGGAGCCCAGCCTGCGCTGGAGGTTGACGTCGTCCACCTTGATCACGACGCCGTCGATCTCGTAGGGCACGATCGTGTGCCGCCGCTCGCCGGCGTCGGCGATGTAGGCCTCGACGTCCTTGAGCGTCGGCAGCACCCGGACCGCCTCGGAGACGGGCAGCCCCCACGCGGCCAGGGCGTCGTAGGCGTGGGACTGCGCGGTCGGCGTGAAGCCCTCCCGGGCCCCGATCCCGTGGCAGACCATGCCGAGCGCCCGCGTCGCGGTGACCCGGGGGTCCTTCTGGCGCAGCGAGCCGGCCGCCGCGTTGCGCGGGTTGGCGAAGGCGGGCTTGCCGGCGTCCTGCATCGACGCGTTGAGCCGCTCGAAGGCCTCGACGGGCAGGAACACCTCGCCGCGGACCTCCAGCCGTGCGGGCACGGGATAGTCCTCCGTGCCGGCCAGCCGGTGCGGGACCGAGTCGATCGTGCGCACGTTGGGGGTGACGTCCTCACCGGTGCGGCCGTCGCCGCGGGTCGCCGCCCGGACCAGCCGGCCGGCCTCGTAGAGCAGGTTGATCGCGAGCCCGTCGACCTTGAGCTCGCAGAGCATCGCGGCGTCCTCGACGCCGTCGCGGGCCAGCCGGGCCTTCCAGGCGGCGAGCTCCTCGTAGGAGAACGCGTTGTCCAGGCTCATCATCGGCTCGAGGTGGTCCACCGCGGTGAACTCCGTGGAGACCGCTCCCCCGACCTTCTGGGTCGGCGAGTCGGGGGTGCGCAGCTCGGGGAACTGCTCCTCGAGCTCCTCGAGCCGGCGCATCCGCTGGTCGAAGTCGGCGTCGGACAGCGTCGGGTCGTCGAGCACGTAGTAGCGCCAGCGGGCGTCCTCGAGCTGTTCGGACAGGTCGCGGTGCTCCTCGCGGGCCTCGGTCGTCGCGATGGCGGGCTGCTGCGGCATGGGACCTATCTTGCCGTGCCGCACCGACGGTACCGGCGACCCATCCGGCGACCCATCCGGCCACCCGTCCGCGGCGAACCGTCAGGACCCGTTCGAGAGGATCTGCCCATGACCCGTCCCGCTCCGTCCCTGACGCGCCGCGACGTCGACGGCCGCCCGAGCGGCCTCGTGCTGATGCTGCACGGCGGCAAGGCCGACGGGCTCACCGCGGTCGACGACTCGAGCGCGTCGTGGCGCCGGGCCAACTGGATGATGCAGCACGTCGCCGGTCGGATGAACCGCGCCGGCGCGAGCGTCTGGCTGCTCCGCTACGGCCTGCGCGGCTGGAACGAGCGGGTCGGCCCGACCCCCTCGCCGGTCCCCGACGCGCGCTGGGCGCTCGACGAGGTCCGCCGCGAGCTCGGTGACGTGCCCGTCGTACTCCTGGGGCACTCGATGGGCGGGCGTACGGCGGTGGCGGTCGCCGACGACCCGAACGTCGTCGGCGTCGTGGCGCTGGCGCCCTGGCTGCCGCCGGACGAGCCGAACGCGGCGCTGGCGGGCAAGCCGTTCGCCGCCGCCCACGGACGCAGCGACAAGATCACGTCGTTCCGGCAGACCCGCGCGTTCGCCCGCAGCGGCCGAGGGCGTGGCCGCGTCGGTGGAGCTGCACGACATGGGCCGCGTCGGGCACTACATGTTCCGCAACATCCCGGCCTGGAACGCCTTCGCGGTGAGCCGCTCGCTGGCCCAGCTGGGCGTCTCCGTCGGCGCCTGAGCGAGCCTCCGGCCGCGTTTACCTGGATTTCATTTGCGTGCGGCATGCATGCATGTCTACAGTTGCCGATGAAACGAAACCGTTTCGTTTCATCCAGGTAAACCAAGGACCTCCATGAACCTGCCGAAGCGCACCGTCCGGGTGCGTCCGCGCATCGAGGGCGAGCGCGAGGCCGAGATCCTCGACGCGGCGCTCGACCTCCTCGGCCGGGTCGGCTACGACCGGCTGACGATGGACGCCGTCGCGAACGAGGCCAAGGCGAGCAAGGCCACGCTCTACCGGCGCTGGTCGAGCAAGTCCTCGTTGGTCGTCGACGCGATCCTCCGCACCAAGGAGGCGCTCCAGGCGCCCGACGCCGACACCGGCAACCTCCGGGACGACCTGGTCGCGATGGCCTGCAGCCACGGCGGCCTGACCGACGCGAAGTCGGCCCAGACGATGGCCGGTCTCGTCACCGCGCTCCACCACGACCCCGACTTCGCGGTCGAGTTCCGCACCCGCGTCCTCGGCCCCAAGCTCGAGGGCACCCGCGCGATCTTCCAGCGGGCCAAGGACCGCGGGGAGATCACCGCGGACCTGGACCTCGACCTGCTGTCCTCGGCCCTGGCCGGGATCATCCTGCACCGCAGCTTCGTGCTGGGGCTGCCCGCCGACGAGAAGACCGTGGCCCAGGTGGTCGACGAGATCATCGTGCCCGCCGCGACCCGGCCCTCGTCCCTCTCCTGACTTCTTCCCGCCCTGACTTCTTCCTGCTCCGTCCGACCCACTCCCCTGCAAGGACACCGATGACCACCGCAACCTCTCCCGCGGTCGAGCCTGCCTCGACGCACGGGCACCGCAGCCTCGGATGGGCCCTCGTGCTCATCTCGATCGCCCAGCTGATGGTGGTGCTCGACGCCACCATCGCCAACATCGCCCTGCCGTTCATCAAGCAGGACCTCGACATCTCCCAGGCCAACCTGTCCTGGGTCGTGACCGGCTACTCGCTGGCCTTCGGCGGCCTGCTGCTGCTCGGCGGCCGGCTCGGCGACCTCTACGGCCGCCGCCGGATGTTCATGGTCGGCGTGAGCATCTTCGCCGTCGCCTCGCTCCTCGGCGGGCTGGCCTCCAGCGAGGGCCTGCTCCTCGGCGCGCGGGGCCTCCAGGGTCTCGGGGCCGCGATCGCCTCGCCGGCCGCGCTGGCGCTGATCACCACGACGTTCCCGGCCGGCCCGCAGCGCAACCGCGCCTTCTCGATCTACGCCGCGATGTCCGGCGCCGGTGCCGCCGTGGGCCTGGTGCTCGGCGGCTGGCTGACCGGGCTCGAGCCCACCTTCTTCGGCCACGTCGTCGACGGCTGGCGCCTCACCTTCCTGATCAACGTGCCGATCGGGCTGCTCGCCGCGTTCGCCGCCCCGCGGCTGCTCGCCGAGAGCGAGTCGCACCCCGGTGAGCTCGACCTGCCCGGCGCGCTGGCCGGCACCCTCGGCCTGGTCGGCATCGTCTACGGCCTGACCCGCGCCGGCGACCCCCGCTACGGCTTCGGCGACACCTGGACCCTGGCCTCGCCTGGGCGCGGGCGTCCTGCTGCTCGCCGCGTTCGTGCTGATCGAGCGCGCCGTGAAGCACCCGCTGCTGCCGTTCCGGATCCTGGCGAACCGCACCCGGGCCACCAGCTTCGTGGTGATGATGCTGGTGCCTGCGGCGATGTTCGCGATGTTCTTCTTCCTCTCGCAGTTCGTCCAGAACGTGATGGGCTTCTCCCCGCTCAAGACCGGCTTCTCGTTCCTGCCGTTCAGCGCCGGCATCATCATCGCCGCGACGGTCTCCTCCAAGCTGATCGAGCGGATCGACCCCCGGTGGCTGGCCGGTCTCGGCACCTTCATGGCGGGCGCCGCGCTCTTCGGCTTCTCCCGGCTGCCCTACGACGACTCGGTCCAGAGCCTGTCGGTCGATGCGCACTACGTCACCGACATCCTCCCGTTCATCGTGCTGATGAGCCTGGGCATGGGCCTGGTGTTCGTGCCGCTCACCCTGACCGCCGTGCACGGCGTGGGTGCCCGCGACTCGGGCATCGGCTCGGGCGTGCTGAACACCATGCAGCAGGTCGGCGGCGCGCTCGGCCTGGCCACGCTGTCGACCGTGGCCGTGCACTTCACCTCCGACAAGGTGGCCTCCCTGTCGGCCTCGGCCCACGCGGCCGGCAGCGGCTCGGCCGACCCGGCCCAGGTGGAGAAGATGCAGACGCTGATCGGGCAGGTGGCGTTCACCGAGGGCGCGACGCACGCGTTCCTCACCGGCGCCGGGATGATCTGGCTCGGCACCGTGATCGTGCTGCTGTTCCTCAACGCCAAGCACGAGGAGCTGGCCACCGACGAGGTCCCCGAGGGCGTCGGCGTCTGAGCGCCTCAGTCGAGCGCTGCGGACACCTGCTGGCAGGTCCGCAGCGCTCGGCGGGCCCACTGCGGGTCGGCCCCGGCCAGCCCGCACGTGGGCGTGACGACCAGCGACGCCGCGGACTCCGGGTCCAGGCCGACCATGTCGAGCCAGCGCAGCACCCGCTCGGTCACGGTGGCGTCGGACAGCGGCTCCCGGGGCGCCGTCGTCGGGACGACCCCGAGGTGCACCGGCCGGCCCTGCTCCAGCAGCGCGGCCAGGTCGTCGTACGCCGCGGCGGGGAGCACGTCGAGGTCGACCGAGACGCCGGCCGCACCCGCACCCGTCAGCAGCCCGATGGGTACGTCGGACGCGCAGCAGTGCGCGACGGGGGTGGCCCCGGCCTCGGTGATCGCGGCGAACACCCACTCCAGGGCGGGACTGGCCCGCGGCGGGTCGACGGAGCGGTGCCGGTGGAAGCCGGACGCCGTCGGGACCTGCCCGGCCATCACGGCGGGCAGCGCGGGCTCGTCGACCTGCACCACGAGGTCGGCGTCGGGGATCCGGCGCCGGACGTCGGCGACGTGGTCGCGCAGCCCCTCGGCCAGCGCCTGGGCCAGCTCGCGGCGGGCGCCGTGGTCGGCCAGCACCCGGTCGCCGCGCGGCCGCTCGACGGTCGCGGCCAGCGTCCACGGGCCGGCGACCTGGATCTTGAAGGGGCCGCTGTAGCCCTGGCTGTGCTCCTCGAGGACGTCGAGGTCCTGGGCCAGCAGCGACTTGGCGCGGCGGTGGTCGATGCCGGAGGCGTCGGTCAGCCGCCAGCCCTGCGGCTGCAGGTCGGCACCGAGCTCGCTGACCAGCGCCAGGGTGCGTCCGGTCATGTCGGCGTGCGCCCCGCGCCCGGGCATCTCGGGCAGGTGCGCGAGGTCGGGCAGCTCCTCGAGCACGACCCGCACCGCGAGGTCGAAGTCGGAGGCGTCCGAGCCCGGCATCGAGCCGACGCCGGTGGCCCGGGTCATGCGGTGACGCCGGTCCGCGACGTCGCGGAGATCGTGCACGAGCCGACGACGCGCGTGCCGTCGTACACCACCGCGGCCTGGCCGGGTGCGATCCCCTGGGCCGGGTCGAGCAGCTCGACGACGACCTGGTCGCCGGTCACGGTCACCACGGCCCGGTGCTCGTCACCGTGCGCGCGCAGCTGCACCGTGCCGTGCAGCGGCTCGACCGGGGTCGTCCCGCACCACCGCGGCCGGATGCCCTCGATGCGGTCGACGGTCAGCTCCTCGCGCGGTCCGACGGTGACGGTGCCGGACACCGGCTCGATGTCGAGGACGAAGCGCGGCTTGCCGTCGTCGGCCGGCCGGCCGATGCGCAGGCCCTTGCGCTGCCCGATCGTGAAACGGTGCGCGCCGTCGTGCCGGCCGAGCACCTCACCGCTCGCGTGGTCGACGATCTCGCCCGGACCCGGCGCCGAGCTTCTCGGTGAGCCAGCCCGCGGTGTCGCCGTCGGAGATGAAGCAGATGTCGTGGCTGTCGGGCTTCTGGGCGACCTGGAGCCCGCGCCGGGTGGCCTCGTCGCGCACGTCGGACTTGCGGGAGTCGCCGAGCGGGAACAGCGAGTGCGCGAGCTGCTCCTGGGTGAGCACGCCGAGCACGTAGGACTGGTCCTTGCCCATGTCGACGGCGCGGTGCATCGCGATCAGCCCGTCGTCGCCGGTCTCGAGCTGCGCGTAGTGGCCGGTCGCGACCGCGTCGAAGCCGAGGGCCATGGCCCGGTCCAGGACCGCGGCGAACTTGATCTTCTCGTTGCAGCGCAGGCAGGGGTTGGGGGTGCGCCCGGAGGAGTACTCCGCCATGAAGTCCTCGACCACGTCCTCGTGGAAGCGGTCGCTCAGGTCCCAGACGTAGAACGGGATCCCGATCACGTCGGCCGCCCGGCGGGCGTCGTTGGAGTCCTCGATGGTGCAGCACCCGCGGGCGCCGGTGCGGTAGCTCTGCGGGTTGCGCGAGAGCGCGAGGTGGATGCCGGTGACGTCGTGGCCGGCCTCGGCCGCCCGCGCGGCGGCGACGGCGGAGTCGACGCCGCCCGACATGGCAGCGAGCACGCGCACGACGATCAGCCGGCCTTCTTGGACGAGCCGAAGCCCGCGGCGACACCGGCCGCGCGGGCCCGCTCCACGACCGGGGAGATGGCCGCGGCCAGGGCGTCGACGTCGGCGGCGGAGCTGGTGTGCCCGAGCGAGAACCGCAGCGAGCTGCGGGCCTGCTCGTCGTCGCGCCCCATGGCCAGCAGGACGTGCGAGGCCTGCGGCACGCCCGGCCGAGCAGGCCGAACCGGTCGAGCAGGCGATGCCGCGGGCGTCCAGCAGCATCAGCAGCGAGTCGCCCTCGCAGCCGGGGAAGGTGAGGTGGGCGTTGCCGGGGAGCCGGTGGTCGAGGCCGGTGTCCGGGTCGCCGTTGACGCGGGCGTCCGGCACCTGCTCCTGGATGCGGGCGACCAGCTCGTCGCGCAGCGCCGAGACCCGGGCGGCGTGGTCGGGCTGGTGCTTGACCGCGAGCTCGACGGCGCGGGCGAAACCGGCGATGGCGGGGGTGTCGATGGTGCCCGAGCGGATGTCGCGCTCCTGGCCTCCGCCGTGGAGCTGCGGCGTGACGTCGAGGTCCCGGCGTACGACGAGGGCGCCGACGCCGTACGGGCCGCCGACCTTGTGCGCGGTCAGGGTCAGCGCGTCGACGCCGATCGCCGCGAAGTCGACGGGCACCTGGCCGACGGCCTGGACCGCGTCGGTGTGCACGGGGATCTCGTGCTCGTGCGCGAGCCGGACCACCTCGGCGACCGGCTGCACCGTGCCGACCTCGTTGTTGGCCCACATCACCGACACCAGCGCCACCGTCGACGGGTCGCGCTCGATCGACGGCGCGCAGGGCGTCGACGTCGAGGCGGCCGAGCGCGTCGACGGGGAGCAGCTCGACGTCGGCGCGCCTCGTGCTCGGCCAGCCAGTGCAGCGGGTCGAGGACGGCGTGGTGCTCGACCGACGTGGCGAGGATGCGCGTGCGACGCGGGTCCTGGCCGCGGCGGGCCCAGAACAGGCCCTTGAGCGCCAGGTTGTCCGACTCGGTGCCGCCGGAGGTGAACACGACCTCGCCGGGACGGCAGCCGAGCGCCCGCGCGATGGTCTCGCGGGACTCCTCCACGACCCGGCGGGCCGCCCGGCCGGAGGCGTGCAGCGACGACGGGTTGCCCAGGTGGGTCAGCTGCTCGGTCATCGCAGCCACCGCCTCGGCGTACATGGGCGTGGAGGCGGCGTGGTCGAGGTAGACGGTGTCGTCGGTCATTGCGTCCACCAGCGTACGGCGTGCCCCTCAGCCCTGCTGCGCACCGTCCAGCCGCGACTGCCACGGGTGGTCGGGGTAGTCCCGGCGCACCCGCTCGCGCAGCCAGTCCTGCTTCGTCGGGCGACAGCAGCGGCCACACGTTCGCCAGGTCGATCGCGTCCTTGTCCCGGTGCTGGAGCGCCTTGTAGTGCAGGACGATCTCGGCGGACAGGTAGCGCACGCCGTCGTCGGCGACCCAGGTGACGTCGTCGAGCTCGGCGACCAGGTCGGGGTCGCGCTTGGACTGCCAGAGCCCGTCGCGGCGCGGGTTCACCGGGCAGTCGATGCGCCACGGGGAGCGCGCGTCCTCGCGCATCCAGACCTGGGCCAGCGGGTGCAGCGGCTCGGGGTGGTCGTCGTCGAGGATCCGCAACGGTGCCGTCGTGGATGCTCCACAGGTGGAACACGTCGCGGAACTGCTCGCGCAGCGCCGGCAGGTCGTCGGCGAACACCACCAGGTCGATGTCCTCGTGGAAGCGGGTCACGCCGGTGAACGCCTCGACCGCGTAGCCGCCGACCACCCACCACGGCGCCGGGAACCCCGCCATCAGGTCGCGCAGCTCGGCCGGGGTCAGCGGCTCCCAGTCGCCGTAGACGTCGCAGAACGCGACGTCCTCGGCCGTGGGCCGCCAGGTCGCGGCGTCGTCGGTCACAGCCCGACGGTCGCGACGAGGGCGCGGTGGTCGCTGCCCGGGACGGTGACGGACTCGGTCCGCAGGGCGCGCAGCCCGGAGCTCAGGAACACGTGGTCGATCGGCACCAGCGACGGCACCGCGAACCCCAGCCGGGACACCTCGCCGGCGGCGGGCCACGTGGGCTGCCACCGCGAGTCGGCCTGGGTGGCGGCGTCCTCGAAGCCGATGCCCACCAGCGTGCGCATCGGCAGGTGGTCCATCGTGGCGTTGAGGTCGCCGACGAGCATCGTGCGCTCCGGACGTCGCCCGCGCCGCGTGCCGGAGCACGCCCTGGTCGAACCGCCAGCCGGCGACGCTGCCGATCGGCGGGCGCGGGTGCGCGGCGATCAGGTGCACCCGCCCGGACGGGCCGCGCACGTCCATGGCGTAGCTGCCGAACAGGGTGCCGAGCCGGTGGACCTTGCCGAGCGGGTAGCGCGAGAAGACCATCGTGCCGGCGGCCCCCTCGTCGGCGGACCCGGCCCGGTGCGCCAGGGCCTGGCCGAGCCCCGCGCCCTCGAGGCCGGCGAGCGCCTGCGGGGTGACCTCCTGGAGCACGAGCACGTCGACGTCGTCGGCCACGACCACCTCGACGACCCGGGCCGTGCTCGCCTGGCCGAAGCGGAGGTTGGCGGTCATCACGTGCAGCCGGTCCCGTGCCCGCGGCCTCGGCGGCGGGCGTCCCGACGTACGGCCCGCTCGCCCAGAACGCGTGCAGCACGAGCCCGAGCAGGGACACCACGACCGAGCACCCGGGCCGTGCCGCGCCAGAACCCGCGGCCGCGCCACCAGGCCAGCAGCAGGAGCAGCAGGGCCGCGGCGTAGAGCACCAGCGCGTAGGGCGTGAAGGCCACCAGCCGCACCCAGGTGCCGCCGGGCAGGTCGAGCAGCCGGGCCGTCGTGAGCAGCAGCGCGGGCACGAGGACGAGCGTCGTGAGCACGCCGAGCAGGAGCCATCGCAGCTTCATGCGCCCACGCTAGGACGTCGAGAGGTCGTGGAACTCACACCGCGCCGGGGCCGGAGGATTCGTCCCGCCGAAGCCTTGACCGGTACTGTTGTCCGTGCTGGCCCCATCAGTTCTGCCTCGGGCCAGGCATCGCGTCATCCACCAAGCGCCGCGACCGGACCGCACACGGTCCCGGGTCGCGCCGGGCAGGACGACCCCACTAGCTTTCGGAGCACCTCACCCATGGCTTCCACGCCCTCTTTCGCCGACCTCGGCGTGCCCTCCCCCCTCGTCAAGGTCCTCGCCGACGCCGGCATCACGGCGCCGTTCCCGATCCAGACCGCGACGCTCCCCGACTCCCTGGCCGGCCGCGACGTCCTCGGCCGGGGCCGCACCGGCTCCGGCAAGACCTACGCGTTCGTGCTGCCGGTCCTGGCCCGCCTCGCCGCCGGCAAGGGCAAGCGCCAGCCGGGTCGTCCCCGGGCCCTGGTGCTCGCGCCGACCCGTGAGCTCGCCAGCCAGATCGAGGCCGCGATGGCCCCGCTCGCCAAGGCGATGAACCTGCGCACGCTGACGATCTTCGGCGGCGTCCGCCCCAACCCGCAGATCCAGGGCCTCCGCAACGGCGTCGACATCGTCATCGCCTGCCCCGGCCGGCTCGCCGACCACGTGCAGACCGGGCACTGCGACCTCGGCTCCATCGAGATCACCGTGCTCGACGAGGCCGACCACATGGCCGACCTGGGCTTCCTGCCCGTCGTACGCCGGCTGATGGACAAGACCCCGCAGCAGGGTCAGCGGATGCTGTTCTCCGCCACCCTCGACGGCGGCGTCGACGTGCTGGTCAAGCGGTTCCTGACCAACCCGGTCACGCACAGCGTCGACTCGGCGCAGTCGCCGGTGTCGAACATGACCCACCACGTGCTGCACGTCAGCAAGGAGGGCCGCGTGCCCGTCCTCGCCGACCTGGCCGCCGCACCGGGCAAGAAGATCGTGTTCACCCGCACCAAGCACGGCGCCAAGGCGCTGGCCCGCCAGCTCAACGCCCGCGGCGTCCCCGCGGTCGAGCTGCACGGCAACCTGTCGCAGAACGCGCGGACCCGGAACCTCACCGCCTTCGGCAGCGGCACGGCCACCACGCTGGTCGCCACCGACATCGCGGCCCGCGGCATCCACGTCGACGACGTGAGCCTGGTCGTGCACGCCGACCCGCCGGTCGAGCACAAGGCCTACCTGCACCGGTCGGGCCGCACCGCCCGCGCCGGCAACGAGGGCACCGTCGTCACGCTGATGCTCGACGCGCAGGTCAGCGACGTCCGCGACCTGACCCGTCGCGCCGGCATCAAGCCGACCATCACCCGCACCCAGCTCGGCGACGTCGTGCTCACCCAGATCGCCCCGGGCGAGCGCACCTACGTCGCGGAGGCCGACCGGCCGAAGCCCGAGGTGGCCCGGCCGAACAACGGCGGCGGCGGCAACGGCGGCGGCCGCAACCGTCGCGGCGGCGCCCCCAAGAGCGGTGCGGCCGCCAAGAGCGGTGGCAACGGCGGCGGGCGTCGCTCGTCGGCCCAGGCCTCCGGTCGCGGCGGTTCCTCGGGCCGCCGTTCGGGCGGCCCCGCCCGCGCGGCCTCCGGAGCCGGCGGCGGTGGCAACCACAGCGCCGCGTCGTTCTCCTCCGCCCGTCGCGGCGGACGCTGACCTCGGGACCGGAAAACCGTTGGTGTGCCGCCTCTCGGGGCGGCACACTTCTCGCACCATGAAGATCTGACACCGCCGCTCTGCCCGCACCCTCCGAACGGTGTCCTTCATGCCTGCTGACCTCTCCGCCCTGTCCCCGCTCGTCGGCCGCGACCTCGCGATCACCTACGGCGACCGCGTCGTCCTCGACGGCGTCGACCTCCTCGCCCACCCGGGCCAGCCCCTCGGCCTGGTGGGCGAGAACGGTGTCGGCAAGTCCACGCTGCTCCGGCTGCTGGCCGGCCTGGAGACCCCGGACTCGGGCTCCGTCGAGCGCCCGGCCGACCTGGGCTACCTCGGCCAGGAGCCGGACTTCCCCGAGGACGCCACCATCGGCCAGGTCCTCGACGAGGCGCTGGCTCCCCTGCACGACGCGGTGGCGCGGCTCGAGGTGCTCTCCGCGCACCTCGAGGAGCCCGGCACCGCCGAGGAGTACGACGAGACGCTGACCTGGGCCACCCTCCACGAGGCCTGGGACGCCGACCGTCGCGCCGAGACGGCGGCCGCACGGCTGGGCCTCGGCCTGCTCGACCGGGACCGCCCGGTGACGGCGATGTCGGGCGGCCAGCGCAGCCGCCTGGCCCTCGCCGCCCTGGTGGTCCGCCGGCCCGCCTGCGTGCTGCTCGACGAGCCGACCAACCACCTCGACGACCAGGCCACCGCCCTGCTCGAGGAGTTCGTCGTGTCCCTGCCCGGCGTCGTCGTGGCCGCGAGCCACGACCGGGCGTTCCTGGACGCGGTCTGCGCGGCCGTCGTCGACCTGGACCCGAGCCACCTCGGCGTCGACGGCGAGGGCGGCAACCGGTTCACCGGCGGCTACACCGACTACCTCGCCGCCAAGCGGGCCGCCCGCCGGCGCTGGCAGCTGGCGTTCGAGGCGCAGCAGGAGGAGCTCGACGCCCTGCGCCTGGCGGCCTCGACGACCGCCCGCCGGGTCGCCCACAACCGCGCGCCCCGCGACGGCGACAAGTTCATCCACCACTTCAAGGGCCAGAACGTGGAGCGCACGATCAGCCGCCGGGTCAAGGACGCCGAGCGGCGCATCGAGGCGGTCGAGCGGGAGCGCATCCCGAAGCCGCCGGCGCCGTTCGGGTTCCGCGGCGTGCTCGCCCCGTCCCGGTTGAGGACCGGCCTGGCCGTGTCCGCCCGCGACCTCGAGGTCGCCGGCCGGCTGCGGGTGCCGCGGGTCGACGTACCGGCGGGCGGGCGGCTGCTGGTCACCGGGGCCAACGGCTCCGGCAAGTCCACGCTGCTCAAGGTGCTGGCCGGCGAGCTGGCACGGACCGGGGGCGAGCTGGCCGTGCACGCACGCCGGATCGGGCACCTCCCGCAGGACGTCGTCTTCGCCCGGCCCGAGCGCTCCGCGGCCGAGGTCTTCGCCGCGACCGGGTCGGACGTCCCGCTCGGGGACCTCGGGCTGCTGCACCCGCGCGAGGCGTCCCGGCCCGTCGGGCTGCTCAGCACCGGGCAGCAGCGACGGCTCGGCCTGGCGCTGCTGGTGGCCCGCCGGCCCGACCTGCTGCTGCTCGACGAGCCGACCAACCACATCTCCCTCGCGCTCGCCGACGAGCTCGAGGAGTCGCTGGCCCGCTCGTCGGGCACGGTGCTGGTGGCCAGCCACGACCGGTGGCTGCGCCGGCGCTGGGACGCCCCGGTCCTGGCCCTGGGCTGACCCCAGGACCACCCGAAAGGACTATCCAGCCGACCTGTTCGACGTGACACGGGACCCGGAAGGCTGTCGTGGACGAACCGCCCGCCGCCGCACACTTCAGACATGGTTGGGGGAACTGAGCGAGAGCTGGCGATGCACGCCTTCGAGGTGGGCACGTCCGTGCTCTTCCTCACGGCGGGCGTCCTGCGGGTCTCCCGCTGGCGGGTCACCACCGACCCGCACAGCGGGCTGCTGGCCGCCGCCATGATCGTGCTCGGCCTGCTGGCCCTGCCGTTCGACCGACCTCACCGGCCTGCTGCCGCCCGTCGAGGTGGAGCCCGCGCTCGACCTGGCGCTGCGCGCCCTCGGCACCGCCGTCTGCGTCGCCCTGGCCCTGCGGGCCATGACGGTGCACGACGAGCGCTCGCCCACCGACTGGCCGCGCACGCTCATCGTCTCCTCGCTGCTCGCGCTCGCCGGGCTGGCCGCGCTCGTGGGCCTCTTCGCGGTCGCGCCCACCGACATCAGCGGCTTCGCGCTGGTGCACAGCGCGGTCAACGTGCTGCTCGCCGGCACCTGGGTGACCCTCGGTCTCGCGGCCTGGATGCGGGACACGAAGCAGCCCTGGGCCGGCCGGGTCGCGCCGCTGTACGCCGCGCTGGGCATCGTCGAGCTGCTCCAGGGCCTCGACCAGCTCGCCCCCGGCACCTGGTCCCTCCCGGCGGCGGCCCTGCTCGGCTCGGTCGCGACGATCACCGCCCACGCGGCCTACGTCGACCTGGTGGAGTCGGCCCGGTTCGCCTCGACGATCCGGCGCCGCACCGCCGAGATCCGGGCCGAGGTCGCGGGGACGCCGGGCACGACCCACGAGACCACCGAGCCCGTCGCCGACTTCGACGTGACGCTGTGCGTGCAGTCGGTCGTCGAGCAGCGCCAGGCGGCGGGGCAGGAGGTCCGGCTGCGCGGCGGGGCCGGCTTCGCCCACGCCCGGGCCGGCGACCTGACGGTGGCGGTGGAGAAGCTCCTGGTCAACGCGCACACCTACGCCCGCACCAGCCCCGTCACCGTGCACGTCGTGGCCATCGGCCCGCGCATCGAGGTGTCGGTCGCCGACCACGGGCCGGGCATGTCGGCCGCTGCGGCCGACAACGCGTTCGGGTCCGCGGAGGCGGGACGCGGCAGCGGCCTCGGCCTGCACGTGGCGCGGGCCCTGATGGAGCGCAACGGCGGCGACCTCGAGCTGCGCAACCGGATCGGCGGCACCACGTTCGTGCTCACCCTGCCGGCGGCGGAGGACCAGCGCACGCCGCCCGCGATCCCCGCCTGGGACGCGCTGCCCCAGCACGCCTGAGCCGCCGGTCTCCACAATTCTGGGGATGCGGCGAGCGATCCCCGCGCGCCATCCTGGTGTGTCGACAGCCGGGGGATGGCTGGCGCGAGGAGGACCGGTCGAACTCCCAAGGCGACCTCTCCTCCTTGCGCAGCCTCCGGCCCGGCCGCCAGGTAGCACCAACGGACTACCCGGGACCGGCTGAACGGGGGGTCCGCCCGCGGGGACGCGCCCGCAGACTGGTCCGATGACGGGCGGCGGGTCGGACGGAGCCTCCCTGCGCCGCCTGGTCCTCGTCGCCGGCGGCGCCGTCCTCGGCACCCTGGCCCTGGTCTCGGTCGTCGCCTGGTCCGGACTCGCGGACGCCGGCGCCGTCCTGGTCGTCGGCAACGTCGCCCGGGTCGTGGCGGCCACCATGTTCCTCACGGCCGGTGGGTTGCGGCTCTCCCGCTGGTGGGTCACCGCCGAGGCCCGGAGCGCCTACATGGGCGCCTCCCTCGTCGTGCTCGGCGGCGTCTCGCTGCCGCTGTGGCACCTGGCCCGGGCGATCGAGGCGGACAGCGGACAGTCCCTGGTGCCGGTGCTGACCCGCGCCGTCGGGACCCTGGTGTGCATCGGCCTGGTGCTGGCCGCGCTCGCCCGCGGCGACGACGACTCCCTCGTGCTGCACCCGCAGGTGCTGCTGGCCCGCTGCGCCGGTCTCACCGCCGGCGGCTTCGCGCTCCTCGTCGGGGTGGGGGTGCTGCTGCCGGGTGTCCTCGACGCGGGCGAGCTGGTGCACCTCGCCGCTCGACGCGACGATGGCCTGCGCCTGGGCGGCGGTGGCCCTGGTCGCGTTCCTCCGCGACGCCTCCCAGCGCTGGGCCGGCCGCGCCGCTCCCCTGCTCGCCGCGATGGCCTGCGTCGAGCTGATGCGGCTGCTGGCCACGGCGTTCGGCGGCGCCTGGCTGCTCGGCGCGGCCCTGCTCTCCGCGGCGCTGGCCTCGATCACGGCGTACGCCGCCCTGCAGCGACCTGTTCGAGACGACCGCCGCGGCGCACCGACGAGCCGACGACCTCTCGGCCGCGCTGGCCGTCGCCAACGCCTCGGCCACGGCCGCCGACGCCCGGCGCGAGGAGCTGCGGCACGACCTCCACAACGCGCTCGCCGGCCTCCGGGCGGCCCTGCACACGCTCACGGCGTACGACGGGCAGCTCGACGAGGCCAGCTCCCGGCAGCTGCGCGAGTCCGCCGCTCGCCGAGGTGGAGCACCTCGCCCACCTCGTCGACGCGGCCGACCACGACGAGGTCGTCGACTTCGAGGTGGCCTCGGTGGTCCGCGACGTGGTCCGCACCCGGCGGGCGACCGGGCAGCGGGTGCGGCTGGCGGGCACGGCCGGCGTGGTGCGCGGCCGGCCGGGCGACCTCGCCAGGGTGCTCCAGAACCTGCTGGTCAACGCCGAGGCGCACGCGCCCGGCAGCCCCGTGACGGTGCAGCTCTCCGGCGGCGGAGGGCAGGTGGAGGTCCTGGTCTCCGACCGCGGCCCGGGCCTGACCGAGGCCGAGGCCGCCCGCGCGTTCGGGCGCGGGGACCGGGGAGCCCGCAGCGAGGGGTCGGGGCTGGGCCTCTACGTCTCCCGCACCCTGATGCGCAAGCACGGCGGCGAGGTCGAGCTGCGCAACCGGGTCGGCGGTGCGACCTTCGTGGTGGTGCTGCCGGCGGTCGAGCGGCGCGGCTCCGAGGTGCCCGCGTGAGCCCGCGCGCCGTCGTCGTCGACGACCACCGGCTGCTCGCGCAGAGCATCGCGATCTCGCTCCGCCAGGAGGGGGTGGACTGCGTGGTGGCCGACCTGGCCGACCCGGAGACGCTGGTGGCCTCGATCCTGGCCGAGCGTCCCGACGTCGTGCTGCTCGACCTCGACCTGGGCGCGGTGACCGGGGACGGTGCCGCCCTCGTCGCTCCCCTGGTCCGCGGCGGCGCCCGCGTGGTGCTGGTGACCGCCTCGACCGACCCGCTGCGGCTCGCCGCGGCGATGGAGGCGGGCGCGACGGGAGTGCTCGCGAAGACCGACCCGATCGAGGTGCTCATCGCGGCCGCCTGCGCGGCGTCGCGGGGCGAGCGGGTGATGAGCAGTGCCCAGGAGCAGCTGATCCTCCGGGCCGCCCGGCGCTCGCCCTTCGCCCGGCTGACCGAGCGCGAGTCCCAGGTGCTGCGGTCGCTCGGCGACGGGCACAGCGTGGCCGTCATCGCCAGCCGTGCCTGCGTCGCCGAGGCGACCGTGCGGAGCCAGGTGCGCGGCGTGCTCACCAAGCTCGGGGTGGGCTCCCAGCTCGAGGCCGTCGCGCTCGCGCGACGGTCCGGCTGGCTCTAGCGGCGCTCGGGCCGGCTAGCCCTTGCGCTTGGTGATCGCCTCGGTGGCGGCGGGCAGCACCGAGTGCAGGTCGCCCACGACGCCGAAGTCGACGAGCTCGAAGATCGGCGCCTCGTCGTCCTTGTTGACCGCGACGATGGTCTTCGAGGTCTGCATGCCGGCACGGTGCTGGATCGCCCCGGAGATGCCGTTGGCGACGTACAGCTGCGGCGACACGGTCTTGCCGGTCTGGCCGACCTGGAAGGCGTGCGGCATCCAACCGGAGTCGACGGCGGCGCGCGAGGCGCCGACGGCGGCCCCGATCGAGTCGGCGAAGCCCTCCACCTCGGAGAAGTCGCCGCCCGTGCCGCGACCGCCGGACACCACGATGGCGGCCTCGGTCAGCTCGGGACGCCCGGAGGCCTTGCGGGGCTCGGACGCGGTGATCCGCGCGCCCTTGGCGGCCTCGGAGATGGTCGCTGCGAACGCCTCCTCGGCCCCGGCGCCCTCGGTCTGCTCCGGGGTCACGGCGTTGGGCTTCACGGTGATGACCGGGGTGCCCTTGGTGACCTTGGCCTGGACGGTGAAGTTGCCGGCGAACACGCTCTGCGTGGTGACCGGGGCCCCGCCGTCGCCGGCCTGGACGTCGACGGCGTCGGTGATCAGGCCGGAGTCGATCTTGACGGCCAGCCGGCCCGCGATCTCCTTGCCCTCACCGCCGGACGGGATGAGCACGGCGGCCGGGGAGGCCTTCTCGACGAGCTGCGCGAGCACCTCGGCCTTGGGGGCCACGAGGAAGCCGGTGACGTCGGTGTCGTCGACGGTGTAGATCTTCTCGGCGCCGTGCGCCTTGAGGGCGGCGGTGTCGACCGTGCCGATGACGACCGCGGAGGGCTCGCCGAGCCGGCGGGCGAGCGTCAGCAGCTCGAGGGTCGGCTTGGTCACCTTGGCGTCGCCGGAGGATCGGTCGATGTCGACGAGGACGAGAACTTCAGTCATGTCGGTCAGCCCTTCTCAGATGAACTTCTTCGAGGCGAGGAACTCGACCAGCGCCGCGGCGCCCGATCCGTCCTCGTCGGTGACGACCTCGCCCGCGGTGCGCGGCGGGCGGGCCTCGGTGCCCTCGACGGTGCTCCAGGCGGCCGAGAGGCCGACGAGCTCCGCGTCGAGGCCGAGGTCGGCCAGCGACCAGGTCTCGAGCGGCTTCTTCTTGGCGGCCATGATGCCCTTGAAGGACGGGTAGCGCGCCTCGCCGGACTGGTCCGTCACGGACAGCACGAGCGGCAGGGTGCCCTCGACGGTCTCGGTGGCGGCGTCGCCGTCGCGGCGGATCGTCACGGTGGTGCCGTCGACGGTGATCTCGGAGCCGAGGGTCACGGCCGGCACGCCGAGGCGCTCGGCCAGCATCGCCGGGACGACGCCCATGGAGCCGTCGGTCGAGGCCATGCCGCAGACGACCAGGTCGTGCTCGATCTTCTTCACGGCCTCGGCGAGGACCAGCGAGGTGGCCAGGGCGTCCGAGCCGGCGATCGCGTCGTCGAGGACGTGCACGCCCTTGTCGGCCCCCATCTGGAGCGCCTTGCGGATCGCGTCGGTGGCCTGCTCGGGGCCGATCGACAGCACCGTCACCTCGGTGTCGTCACCCAGCTTCTCCTTGACCTGCAGGGCCTGCTCGACGGCGTACTCGTCGAGCTCGGAGAGCAGGCCGTCCACGCCGACGCGGTCGACGGTGTTGTCGGCCTCGAAGTGCCGGTCGGCGGTGGCGTCCGGAACGTACTTCACGCATACGACAATGTTCATGAGTTCACTGGCCCCTGGCGGGGCCCCTCCTGTGCGGTCGGGTGGCACTGAGGTTACCCGCGCGTAGGAACGCGGGAAACCGGGTCCGAGGTGGGGTCAGTCACACGCACGAGCGCGTCGGTCAGGGCCGGATGATGCGGTCCAGCACCTTGCCCACGACGAGGTAGGCGATGGCGCCGATGCCCCAGTTGACCAGGTAGTCCTTGGTCTCGACCTGGCTGGCCTTGGCCGGGGCGAAGATGCCCTCGTCCGGGCTGAAGACCTTCAGGTCGAGCTTGTCGGCGCCGTCGAGGACGAACTGCACGATCGCGTTGTCCTGGTTGGCCTTGAGCGCGATGAGCAGGGCGCCGACGGCCAGGAACAGGGCGCAGACGACCGCGACCAGCCACACGATCGAGGCGATCCGCGACCGGACCGCGTTGGCGCCCGCGACGACCTTCTTGCCGGTCTGCCGGTCCTTGCGGGTCTTGCGCGGCTTCTCCGCCACCGGTGCTTCCGCCTTCGTGCTCGTGTCCGCGTCCGCGTCCGGGGTGTTCTCGACAGGCTTCTCGGTGTCGGCCACGGGTTCTCCTAGGTATGAGTTGGTGGCACCCTAACCGACCGCCGGTGCGAATGAGAACACGTTCCGGTTCGGGCTAGCGGCCCTGGAAGTCGGCCTTGCCCGGGCCGCTCTCGACGAACGAGCGCATCCCCGTGGTCCGGTCCTCGGTGGCGAACAGGGCGGCGAACTGGACCCGCTCGATCTCCAGCCCGGTCTCCAGGTCCACCTCGATCCCGCGGTCCACGGACTCCTTGGCCGCCCGCAGCGCGTAGGCCGCGGCCTTCGAGAACTGCCGGGCCCAGGTCTGCGCGGCGGTGTAGACCTCCTCGTCCGGGACGACCCGGTCGACGAGCCCGATGCTGAGCGCCTCGTCGGCCTTCACGAACCGGCCGGTGAAGATGATGTCCTTGGCGCGGGACGGCCCGACCAGGCGCGTCAGCCGCTGGGTGCCGCCGGCTCCCGGGATGATGCCGAGCAGGATCTCGGGCTGCCCGAGGGTCGCGCCCTCCCCCGCGATCCGGACGTCCGCGCACAGCGCGAGCTCGCAGCCGCCGCCGAGGGCGTAGCCGGTGACGGCCGCCACGACGGGCTTGGGGATCTTGGCCACGGCGGTGAACGCCGACTGCAGGCCGCCGGAGCGCGCCACCATGTCCGTGTAGGACATGTCGGCCATCTCCTTGACGTCCGCGCCGGCCGCGAAGACCCGCTCGCCGCCGTACACGATCACGGCGCGTACGTCGTCCCGGGTGGCCGCCTCGGCGGCGCAGGCCCGGATCTCCTCCTGCACCTGCACGTTGAGGGCATTCATCTTCGGTCGGTCGATGCGGATCGTGCCCACGCCGTCCTCGACCTCGAGCCGTACGAACTCACCCATGCCGCTGCTCCTCGCGTCTGTCGCCTGCTGCGTCGACTGAGACTGTAGCCACCGTTTAGACCGGCCCCGTGTCCGGCACAATGGCAGGTGACGACGTCAGCGTGGCCGGGCAGCCACCAGCCGCTCGGTGCCACCTGGGAGCAGGACAGCACCAACTTCGCGGTCTTCGCCCCCGAGGCGACCTCGGTCGAGCTCTGCCTGTTCGACGACGCCGACGTGGAGACGCGCTGGACGCTGACCGAGCAGACCCTCGGGCATCTGGCACGGGGCGCTCCCGGGCATCGAGCCCGGGCAGCGCTACGGGTTCCGGGCCGACGGCCCCTGGCAGCCGCAGCGCGGCCGGGTGTTCAACCCCGCCAAGCTGCTGCTCGACCCCTACGCCCGCGCGGTCAGCGGGTCGGTCGACCCGACCGGCCCGATCCACGGCTACCCCCGGCCGGCGTCCCGCGACCTGGACGAGGTGCGGGCCGCGCACGCCGGGCCCCGCGACGACCGCGACTCGGCCGGCGTACGTCCCCAGGTCGGTCGTGGTGCGCGACGACTTCGACTGGGAGGACGACGACGCCGTCCGGCCGCGGCACCGCTGGACCGACACGATCGTCTACGAGGCGCACGTCAAGGGCTTCACGAAGCTGCACAACGAGGTGCCGGAGGAGATCCGCGGCACCTACGCGGGGCTGACCACCAACGCGGCGGTGCACTACCTCAAGGACCTCGGCGTCACCACCGTCGAGCTGCTGCCCGTGCACCAGTTCGCCTCGGAGCCCGACCTCGCGGAGTCGGGCCTGACCAACTACTGGGGCTACAACTCGATCGGCTTCTTCGCGCCGCACGCGGGCTACAGCTCGACGGGCGACCGCGGCCAGCAGGTCAACGAGTTCAAGGCGATGGTCAAGGCGCTGCACCGCGCCGGCCTCGAGGTGATCCTCGACGTGGTCTACAACCACACCGCCGAGGGCAGCCCGCTCGGGCCGACCCTGAGCTTCCGCGGCCTCGACGACATCGGCTACTACAAGCACGTCGACTGGGTGAACGACGGGGCGACCTACTTCGACGTCACCGGCTGCGGCAACACCGTCGACGCGGCCTACCCGCCGGCGCTGCGGCTGATCCTGGACTCGCTGCGCTACTGGGTCACCGAGATGCACGTCGACGGCTTCCGCTTCGACCTGACGCCGGCGCTGACGCGCACCGGTCACCGGGTCGACCTCGGCGGGCACTTCATCACCACCATCGGCCAGGACCCGGTGCTGCGGCACGTGAAGCTGATCGCCGAGCCGTGGGACGCCAGCATGGACGGCTACCAGGTCGGCCGCTTCCCGCCGCCGTGGTGCGAGTGGAACGACAAGTACCGCGACACGCTCCGCGACTTCTGGCGGCTCGAGTCGGGCGGCATCCGCGACGTGGCCTCCCGGCTGTCCGGGTCCTCCGACCTGTACGCCGACGACGGGCGCTCGCCGTACGCCTCGGTCAACTTCGTCACCGCGCACGACGGGTTCACGCTGCGCGACCTGGTGTCCTACGACCGCAAGCACAACGAGGCCAACGGCGAGCACAACCGGGACGGCACCGACAACAACCGCTCCTGGAACTGCGGCGAGGAGGGCGAGACCGACGACCCGGAGGTCCTCGCGCTGCGGCGCAAGCAGGCGGCGAACCTGCTGGCCACGCTGTGCCTGTCCGCGGGCGTCCCGATGATCACCGCCGGCGACGAGCGCGGCCGCACGCAGGGCGGCAACAACAACGCCTACGTGCAGGACAACGAGACGTCCTGGATGGACTGGCGTCCCGACGACGCCTGGCTCGACATCTACGACGTCGCGAAGACCGCGCTGCGGCTGCGCCGCGAGCACCCGGCGCTGCGCCAGCGGCACTTCCTCGAGGGGCGCCCGACGGTCGAGGGCGGACCCAAGGACCTGGCCTGGGTGCACCCCGAGGGCCGCGAGATGACCGAGGCCGACTGGTACGACGAGCGCCTGCACACCTTCGGCATGTTCGTCTCGGGCGACCCGCTGCGGGCGCCCGGACCGAAGGGCGAGCAGCTGCACGACTCGTCGTTCCTGCTGTGGTTCCACGCGCACGCCGACTCGGGCAAGGCCAAGCTGCCCGCCAACGAGTGGGTGCGGTCGGGCGAGGTCGTGCTCAGCACCGACTCGGGTCACCCCGTCGGCGAGCGGGTCTCCGCCGGCGAGGTCATCGAGATCGAGCCCCGCTCCCTGATCGTGCTCCGCCAGCTCTGACGGAGCACGACCCGGTCGCTACGACGGGAGGGTGACGCAGCCCAGCTCGGCGATCGAGCGCGAGGTGCTCGTTCTGCGGCAGCACCCGCACCGTGTAGCCGAACGGCCCGGTGGTGGCCAGCGCGACCGTGCCCTCGAAGCGGTAGCGGCCGGCCTCGTAGGTCTCCCCCAGGCCGAGCGACGCGATGTGCGTGTCGACCAGGGCGTCCTCGTGCTTGACCCGGCCGTGCACCACCTGCACGTCGACGTCGTCGGGCGAGAGCCCGCCGAGCGACACGAACGCACGGACCTCGAGGGTCTCGCCGAGCTCGGGGGCGTCGGTGACACCGCTGGACTCGACGTGGTCGATGGCCACGCCGGACCAGCCCGCCCGCACCTTGTGCTTCCAGTCGGCGAGGTCCTGCGCGCCGGCGTAGTCGCCGTTGAGCGTCCGCGAGCTCTGCGCCGAGGGGCTGTAGAGCCTCATGACGTAGTCACGGACCATCCGGTCGGCGAGCACCTTGGGGCCGAGGGACTTCAGGGTGTGCCGCACCATCTCGATCCAGCGGACCGGGGTGCCCTCCTCGTCCTCGTCGTAGAAGCGCGGCGCGACCTCGTTCTCGATGAGGTCGTAGAGCGCGGTCGCCTCGATGTCGTCGCGGTGGTCCTCGTCGTCGACGCCGTCGGCGGACGGGATCGACCAGCCGTTGTTGCCGTCGTACCACTCGTCCCACCACCCGTCGAGGATCGAGAGGTTCAGGCCGCCGTTGAGCGCGGCCTTCATGCCGGACGTGCCGCAGGCCTCGTAGGGACGCAGCGGGTTGTTCAGCCACACGTCGCAGCCGGGGTAGAGCGGCTGCGCCATCGCGATGTCGTAGTTGGGCAGGAACACGATGCGGTGCCGGACCTCGGGGTCGTCGGCGAAGCGCACCATCTCCTGGATCATCTTCTTGCCGCCCTCGTCGGCCGGGTGCGACTTGCCGGCGATGACCAGCTGCACCGGGCGCTCGGGGTCGAGCAGCAGGCGCTTGAGGCGGGCGGGGTCGCGCAGCATCAGCGTGAGCCGCTTGTACGACGGGACGCGGCGCGCGAACCCGATCGTCAGCACGTTGGCGTCGAGGCACTTGTCGATCCACTTGAGCTCGGCCGGGGCCGCACCGCGCTGCTGCCACGACTTGCGCATCCGCGAGCGGGCGTCGTCGACGAGGCGCTGGCGGAGGACCCGCTTGGTGTCCCAGATCTCCTTGCCGGGCACCTTGTCGACCACGTCGAAGACCAGGTGCGGGCTGTCGGCGTCGGGGTCGGGGCCGGGCCGGACGCCGTGCGTGCGGGCCAGGTCGAAGATCTCGCGGGCCACCCACGTCGGGGCGTGGACGCCGTTGGTGATCGAGGTGATCGGGCGCTCGTCGGCGTCGAACTCGGGCCAGAGGCCGCCGAACATGCCGCGGCTGACCTCGCCGTGCAGCTGCGAGA
Organism: uncultured Actinomycetota bacterium; assembly: GCA_963778095.1. GTDB lineage: Bacteria > Actinomycetota > Actinomycetes > Propionibacteriales > Nocardioidaceae > Nocardioides_B. Next base: position 77,199 of record CAVZTB010000015.1, read on the forward strand.
CGCCGTTGGCGCGCTGCGAGAGCCGGAAGCCCATGACCGCCATGTTGAACATGGCCGGGTCGCCGCCGTCGTAGTCCTCGGAGCCGAGCGCCAGGATCCGGCTCGACCGGGACGCCGGCGCAGGCGTTGTCGCCGCCGAAGTACTGCGCGACGAGGTCGCGCGGGAAGCGGTCGATGCCCGCGGGCACGGGGGTGTGCGTGGTGAAGACGGTGCCGGCGCGCGAGACCTCGAGGGCCGCGTCGAAGCCGAGACCGGTGTCCTCGGTGAGCTCCCGGATCCGCTCGAGGCCGAGGAAGCCGGCGTGGCCCTCGTTGGTGTGGAACACCTCGGGGGCGGTGGCACCGGTGAGCCGGGAGAACGCGCGGATCGCCCGCACGCCGCCGATGCCGAGCAGCATCTCCTGGCGCAGCCGGTGCTCGGTGTTGCCGCCGTACAGGCGGTCGGTGACGGTGCGGATGACCTCGCTGTTCTCCTCCACGTCGGAGTCGAGCAGCAGCAGCGGGACGCGGCCGACCTGGGCGACCCAGATGCGGGCGGTCAGCGACTGCTCGTCGGGCAGGCCGATGACGATCTTGGCGACCGAGCCGTCGTCCTCGCGCAGCAGCGACAGCGGCAGGCCGTCGGGGTCGAGGACCGGGTAGGTCTCCTGCTGCCAGCCGTCGCGGGACAGCGACTGGCGGAAGTAGCCGTGCCGGTAGAGCAGCCCGACGCCGATGATCGGCACGCCGAGGTCGCTGGCGGTCTTGAGGTGGTCGCCGGCCAGGATGCCGAGACCGCCGGAGTACTGCGGCAGCACCGCGGTGATGCCGAACTCCGGGGAGAAGTAGCCGATGGACGCGGGCAGCGGCGTCTCCGAGGCGGCGTGCTTCTGGTACCACCGCGCCCCGGTCATGTACTGCTCGAGGTCCGCGCGGGCCGCGGAGAGCCGGCCGAGGAAGTCCTGGTCGGCGGCCAGCTGGTCCAGACGGGCCGACGGCACGGAGCCGAGGAACCGCACCGGGTCGTGGCCCGAGGACTCCCACGCACGGGCGTCGACGGACGCGAAGAGGTCCTGGGTCTCGGGGTGCCAGGACCAGCGCAGGTTGCCTGCCAGCTCGCCGAGCGCGTGCAGCGGCTCGGGCAGGACGGGACGGACGGTGAACCGACGGATTGCTCTCACCGGAGCACCATAATGCAGATCGACTTGAACGATCCAATCTTCGCGTCCTCGCCCGTCGGACGACCGTGTTTCGGCGTGTCGGCAGCACGGTATGTTCGGGCCATGGTCGGACGAATCCCCGTCATGGACGTCTCCCCGGTCGTCGAAGGCGGCCGCTACCCAGCGAAGGCTGCGGTGGGCGAGTCGTTCTCCGTCAGCGCCACGATCTTCAGGGAAGGACACGACGAGCTCAACGCCGACGTGGTGGTCGTCGGACCCGACGGCGCGCGACGCCCGCCGGTCCGGATGAGCAAGGACGCCACCGAGCCGGACATCTGGCACGCGTCGTTCACGCCCGACGCGGTCGGCGCGCTGGACGTTCGCGATCGAGTCCTGGAGCGACCCGGTCGCCACCTGGCGCCACAACGCCGAGATCAAGATCCCGGCCGGCATCGACGTGGACCTGATGTTCACCGAGGGCGGCCTGCTGCTCGAGCGGCTCGCCGCCGCGCTGCCGAAGCGCTCCCCCGGCCGCAAGACGGTCGCCGACGCGCTCAAGGCGCTGCGCGACACCCGCCGCCCGGAGCCCGGTGCGCTACGCCGCGGCCGTCTCCCCCGAGATCGACGCGCTGCTCGCCGAGCACCCGCTGCGCGACCTGGTCACCACCGAGGGTCCCTACCCGCTCTTCGCCGACCGGGAGCGGGCGCTGTTCGCCTCCTGGTACGAGTTCTTCCCGCGCTCCGAGGGCGCCTACGTCGACGAGACGACCGGCAAGATCGTGTCCGGCACCCTGCCCACCGCGGCGAAGCGGCTCGACGCGGTCGCCGAGATGGGCTTCGACATCATCTACCTCCCGCCGATCCACCCGATCGGCCGGCTGAACCGCAAGGGCCGCAACAACACCCTCGACCCCGGCCCCGACGACACCGGCTCGCCGTGGGCGATCGGCTCGGCCGAGGGCGGCCACGACGCGATCCACCCGGACCTCGGCACGTTCGACGACCTCGACGCGTTCGTCGCCCGGGCCAAGGAGCTCGGCCTCGAGGTGGCGCTCGACCTCGCGCTGCAGGCGGCGCCCGACCACCCCTGGGTGAAGACGCACCCCGAGTGGTTCACCACCCGCGCCGACGGCAGCATCGCCTACGCCGAGAACCCGCCGAAGAAGTACCAGGACATCTACCCGATCAACTTCGACAACGACCCCGAGGGCATCTACGCCGAGGTGCTGCGGATCGTGCGGCTGTGGATGTCCCACGGCATCCGGGTGTTCCGCGTCGACAACCCGCACACCAAGCCGGTCGCGTTCTGGGAGTGGCTGATGGGCGAGGTCCGTCGTACCGACCCGGACGTGCTGTTCCTGGCCGAGGCGTTCACCAAGCCGGCGATGACCCGCGCGCTCGGCACGGTCGGCTTCCACCAGTCCTACTGCTACTTCACCTGGCGCAACGCGAAGTGGGAGATCGAGGAGTACTTCCAGGAGGTCGCGCACGAGACCAGCCACGTGCTGCGGCCCGAGCTTCTGGGTGAACACCCCCGACATCCTGCCGTTCTTCCTGCAGTACGGCGGCCCGGCGGCGTTCAAGATCCGCGCCGCCCTCGCCGCGACCGGCTCACCGAGCTGGGGCGTCTACGCCGGCTTCGAGCTGTTCGAGCACGTCGCGCTGCAGCCCGGCAAGGAGGAGTACCTCGACTCGGAGAAGTTCCAGATCCGGATCCGCGACTGGGACTCCGCCGACGCGACCGGCCACACGCTCAAGCCCTACCTCACCCGGCTCAACGAGATCCGCCGCGCGCACCCGGCGCTCCAGCAGCTGCGCAACCTGACCGTGCACTCGAGCGACGACGACCACACCGTGGTCTTCAGCAAGACCAACGGCGACGACACCGTCATCGTGGTGGTCAACGTCGACCCGCACGGCACCCGCGAGAGCACCGTGCACCTCGACATGCCCGCGCTCGGGCATGGACTGGCACGACCAGTTCGTCGTGCACGACGAGATCACGGGTGAGACCTGGACCTGGGGGGAACGTAACTACGTCCGGCTCGATCCCTACATCGAACCCGCCCACGTCCTGACCGTCCGGAGGCCCCACCAGTGACGCAGCAGAGCGGAACGAGCACATCACCACCGAGCCGAGCACGCTCCGGGAGACCAGCCGGACTGGTTCAAGACGGCCGTGTTCTACGAGGTGCTGGTCCGCTCGTTCAAGGACAGCAACGGCGACGGCGTCGGCGACTTCCAGGGCCTGATCGAGAAGCTCGACTACCTCGAGTGGCTCGGCGTCGACTGCCTGTGGATCCCGCCGTTCTTCTCCTCGCCGCTGCGCGACGGCGGCTACGACGTCTCGGACTACACCAACATCCTTCCCGAGATCGGCACCGTCGAGGACTTCCACACGTTCCTCGACGCCGCGCACGCCCGCGGCATCCGGGTGATCATCGACTTCGTCATGAACCACACCTCGGACGCGCACCCGTGGTTCCAGGCCAGCCGCGAGGACCCCGACGGGCCCTACGGCGACTTCTACGTCTGGTCCGACACCGACGAGCTCTACGAGGACGCCCGGGTCATCTTCGTGGACACCGAGCCGTCGAACTGGACCTGGGACCCGGTCCGCCAGCAGTACTTCTGGCACCGGTTCTTCTCCCACCAGCCGGACCTGAACTTCGACAACCCGAAGGTGCACGACGCGATCCTCGAGGCGGTGTCGTTCTGGTTCGACATGGGCCTGGACGGCTTCCGGCTCGACGCGGTGCCCTACCTCTACGAGCGCGAGGGCACCAACGGCGAGAACCTCAAGGAGACGCACGACTTCCTCAAGAAGGTGCGGATCTACGTCGACGAGAACTACCCCGGCAAGGTCCTGCTGGCCGAGGCCAACCAGTGGCCGGCCGACGTCGTGGACTACTTCGGCGGCAAGACCGACGGAGTCCGGGAGTCGGTCGGCGACGAGTGCCACATGTGCTTCCACTTCCCGGTGATGCCGCGCATCTTCATGGCGGTCCGCCGCGAGTCGCGCTTCCCGATCTCGGAGATCCTCGAGCAGACCCCGGCGATCCCCGGCGGCTGCCAGTGGGGCATCTTCCTGCGCAACCACGACGAGCTCACGCTCGAGATGGTCACCGACGAGGACCGCGACTACATGTGGGGCGAGTACGCCAAGGACCCGCGGATGAAGGCCAACATCGGCATCCGCCGCCGGCTGGCCCCGCTGCTGGACAACGACGTCAACACGATGGAGCTGTTCACCGCGCTGCTGCTCTCGCTGCCCGGCTCGCCGGTGCTCTACTACGGCGACGAGATCGGGATGGGCGACAACATCTGGCTCGGCGACCGCGACGGCGTCCGCACCCCGATGCAGTGGACCCCGGACCGCAACGCCGGCTTCTCGGTCGCCACCCCGGGCCGGCTGCACCTGCCCCCGATTCAGGACCCGGTCTTCGGGTACCAACGCGTCAATGTGGAGACCGAGCTCGAGAACGCGTCGTCGTTGCTGCACTGGACGCGTCGGATGATCCACTCGCGCAAGAAGCACCCGGCCTTCGGCCTGGGCGCAGTTCACCGACCTCGGCGGCTCCAACCCGAGCGTGCTGAGCTACGTGCGGGAGTACATCGACGAGGACGGCAGCACCGACACGGTGCTGTGCGTCAACAACCTGTCCCGCTTCCCGCAGCCGGTCGAGCTGGACCTGCGCCGCTTCGAGGGGGTCGCCCCGATCGAGCTGCTCGGCGGGGTCCGGTTCCCCGAGATCGGCGAGCTGCCCTACCTGCTGACGCTGGGCGCCTACGGCTTCTACTGGTTCCGGCTGCCCGCCCTGGACACGCCCCGCTGGAGTCGCCCCCGACGGAGAAGGAGCGCGCGTGAAGTCCGACTGCCCTGAACGCCGTCGCCGACTACCTCGCGACCGCCCGCTGGTTCGCCGGCAAGGGTCGCGACCTGACCGTCCTCGGCGCGACCCGCGTCGGCACGCTCGGCGAGCCCGGCACGCGGCTGCCCGGTCGTCGGCATCGAGCTCGTCACCGTGGAGTACGCCGGGGCCGAGCCGCACGAGCGCGAGACCTACCAGGTCCCGCTGGCCTACTACGACGAGCCGCAGGACCGCCTCGAGCACGCGCTGGTCGGCACCTGGACCGACGCCGACCTCGGGACCGTCGTGGTCTACGACGCCGTGCACGACCGGGAGGCGACCGCGCTCTACCTGCGGGCGTTCGACGAGGCCGCCGGCGGCAGCGACGGCGCACGGCGACCTGACGTTCCACCGGCTGCCCGGCCACGACCTCGACCTGGACACGCACTCGACGCTGTTCTCCGGCGAGCAGAGCAACTCCTCGGTCGCCTTCGGCGAGGACTCGCTGATGAAGGTGTTCCGCAAGGTCAACACCGGCCGCAACCCCGACATCGTCATCCACGGCGCCCTCACCGAGCGGGACAGCGACCACGTCGCCGCCCTCTACGGCTGGCTCGAGCTGGCCCGTCCCCGACGCCGACCCCGACGCGCGAGCCGGTCCAGCTCGCGATGCTCCAGCAGTTCCTGCGCACCGCCAGCGACGGCTGGGACCTGGCGCTGGCCAGCGTGCGCGACCTGTTCGCCGAGGCCGACCTGCACGCCGACGAGGTCGGCGGCGACTTCGCGGGCGAGGCCGACCGGCTCGGTCTGGCCACCGCGCAGGTCCACGACGTGCTGGCCGAGCAGTTCCCCACCGAGACGTGGGGCGCCGACGACCTGACCGCGCTCTCCGACGCGATGCTGACCCGCCTCGAGGTGGCGCTGGCGATCGTCCCGGAGCTCGGCGAGCACGCCGACGCGCTGCGCGTACCTTCGCGGACGTCGCGACCCTCGGCACGTCCGGGCAGTCCGCCACCGCCCAGCGCGTGCACGGCGACTTCCACCTCGGGCAGACGCTGCGCACCGTCAAGGGCTGGAAGATCGTGGACTTCGAGGGCGAGCCGGCCAAGCCGCTGGCCGAGCGGGTCCGTCCCGACCTGGTGTGGCGCGACGTCGCCGGCATGCTCCGGTCGTTCGACTACGCGGCGCACGCCGTGGAGGCCGACGTCCAGGCCGACAGCGCGGAGGCCAACCAGATCGCGTTCCGCGCCACGGAGTGGGCCGACCGCAACACCGACCGCCTTCCTGCGCGGGTACGTCGAGAACAGCGGACGCACCTCCGACGGCCGGCTCTCGCCCGAGCAGGACCTGATCCTGCGGGCGTACATCGCCGACAAGGCGGTCTACGAGGCGGTCTACGAAGCGCGCAACCGCCCCACCTGGCTGCCCCATCCCTCTCGGGGCCATCGCCAGGATCACCCAGACCCAGGAGGCGAACGACGCATGAGCACGGTCCTCCCCCTCGACCGCGCGATCCTCGACCAGGTGGTCGACGGACGCCACGGCAACCCCCACGACGTCCTCGGTGCGCACCCGCACGACGGGGCGGTGACGATCCGCACGTTCCGGCCGCTGGCCGAGTCCGTCGTCGTCGTGCACGGCAGCTCCCGGACGCCCCTGACCCACGAGTACGAGGGGATCTGGGCCGGCGTGGTCGACGTACCGGAGGTGCCCGGACTACCGGCTCGAGGTCACCTACGCCGGCGGCGCGCCGCAGACCACCGACGACGCCTACCGCTACCTGCCCACGCTCGGCGAGGTCGACCTGCACCTGATCAACGAGGGTCGCCACGAGCAGCTGTGGGACGTGCTCGGCTCGCACGTGCGCATCTACGACGCCCCGACGGGGCCGGTCACCGGCACCTCGTTCGCGGTGTGGGCGCCGCACGCCAAGGGCGTCCGCCTCAAGGGCGACTTCAACAGCTGGGACGGCCGCGAGCACCCGATGCGCCAGCTCGGCATCTCCGGCGTGTGGGAGCTGTTCGTGCCCGGCGTGGGCTCCGGCTCGCACTACAAGTTCGTGGTGCTCGGCGCCGACGACGAGTGGCGCGAGAAGGCCGACCCGATGGCGTTCCACACCGAGGTCGCCGCCGGCCACGTCCTCGGTGGTGTTCGACTCGTCCTACACCTGGGGCGACGACGCGTGGATGACCGCGCGCACCGAGGGCGGCGCGCACGAGAAGCCGATGTCGACCTACGAGGTGCACCTCGCCTCGTGGCGGCGCGGCAGGTCCTACGCCGAGCTCGCCGACGAGCTGGTCCCCTACCTCCAGGAGACCGGGTTCACCCACGTCGAGCTGATGCCGGTGATGCAGCACCCGTTCGGCGGCTCGTGGGGCTACCACGTCACGTCGTACTTCGCCGCGGACTCCCGCTTCGGCAACCCCGACGGGCTGCGGCTGCTGATCGACCGGCTGCACCAGGCCGGCATCGGCGTCATCCTCGACTGGGTGCCCGGCCACTTCGCCACCGACGAGTGGGCGCTGGCCCGCTTCGACGGCACCCCGCTCTACGAGGACCCGAACCCGCAGCGCGGCTGGCACAAGGAGTGGGGCTCCCACATCTTCAACTTCGGCCGCAAGGAGGTCCGCAACTTCCTGGTCGCCAACGCGCTGTACTGGCTCGAGGAGTTCCACGCGGACGGCCTGCGCGTCGACGGCGTCGCCTCGATGCTCTACCTCGACTACTCCCGCGAGCCCGGCCAGTGGACGCCCAACGTGTACGGCGGCCGCGAGAACCTCGAGGCGGTCGCGTTCCTGCAGGAGATGAACGCCACCGCCTACAAGCGGGTCCCCGGCGCCATCACGATCGCCGAGGAGTCGACGTCCTGGCCGGGCGTCACCCGCGCCACGCACCTCGGCGGGCTCGGCTTCGGCTTCAAGTGGAACATGGGCTGGATGCACGACAGCCTCGGCTACGTGCAGAACGACCCGATCCACCGGCAGTACCACCACGGCCAGCTGACGTTCTCGCTCGTCTACGCCTACTCCGAGAACTACGTGCTGCCGATCAGCCACGACGAGGTCGTGCACGGCAAGGGCTCGCTGCTGCGCAAGATGCCGGGCGACCGGTGGCAGCAGCTCGCGAACCTGCGCACCTACCTCGCCTACATGTGGGCGCACCCCGGCAAGCAGCTGCTGTTCATGGGCTGCGAGTTCGGCCAGGAGTCGGAGTGGGCCGAGAGCCGCGAGCTCGACTGGTGGCTGCTCGACAACGCCGACCACCGCGGCGTGCACTCCCTGGTGCGCGACATGAACCAGATCTACAAGGACAGCTCCGCGCTGTGGTCGCTGGACACCGAGGGCTCCGGGTTCTCGTGGATCGACGCCAACGACTCCAGCAACAACGTGTTCAGCTTCATCCGGTTCCCCAAGGACCCGACCGACGGTCCGCTGGTGTGCGTCGCGAACTTCTCCGCGGTGCCGCACCACGACTACCGGCTCGGGCTGCCCCAGAAGGGCACCTGGACCGAGCTGCTGAACACCGACGCGGGCGCGTACGCCGGGTCGGGCGTCGGCAACCTCGGGGTGGTCACCGCCGACCAGGGCGAGCACCACGGCCAGCCCGCGTCGGCGTCGGTCACCGTGCCGCCGCTGGCCACGCTCTGGCTGCGCCCGTCCTGACGTGCGGGTCGCCGTCCTCGTCGAGGGTGCCAGCGACCGGGCGGCCGTGGAGGCGCTGGCCGCTGCCCGGGGCGTCGACCTGCACGGGCGCGGCGTCGCCGTCGTGTCGATGGGCGGCGCCACGTCGATCTGGCGCTTCCTGGACCGGTTCACGCGCGAGGACCCGGAGGTGCGGCTCGCCGGGCTGTGCGACGCGGGCGAGGAGGGCTACTTCCGCCGGGGGCTGGAGCGGGCCGGCCTCGGCGCCGTGCACGACCGGGCCGGCCTGGAGGCGCTGGGCTTCTTCGTCTGCGACGAGGACCTCGAGGACGAGCTGATCCGGACCCTCGGCGTGGCCGCGGTCGAGCGGGTCATCGAGGAGGCGGGCGAGACCCGGTCGCTGCGGGCCCTGCAGAAGCAGCCGGCCCAGCGCGACCGCTCGGCCGGAGCAGCAGGTGCGCCGGTTCTTCGGCTCCGGCAGCGGCCGCAAGATCCGCTACGCGCGGCTGCTGGTCGAGGCGCTGGCCCCCGAGCAGGTCCCCCGACCGCTCGACCGGCTGCTGGCGCACGTCCTGTGCTGGCTAGGGTTGCCGGGTGACGTCGACTCCCCCGCCGCAGCCGACCCTGACCGACGGCGTCGTGACGCTGCGGCCCTGGCGCGACGAGGACGTCGAGCCCGCGGTCGCCGGCCACGACGAGGAGATCGCGCACTGGTTCGGCTGCCCGGTCGTCACCCCGACCCGCCGAGGCGCAGCGCGCCGCGATCGAGCGGTGGCGGACGGCCTACGCCGACGGGCGCTCCGGGTCGGCGTTCGTCGATCGAGCACGACGGCGCGGTGGTCGGCAGCGTCGACGTGCGCGACGTCGGCGAGCGACGCCGGCCACGCTCTCCTGGGCGCTCTACGCGGGGCCCGCGGGCAGGGCTACGCGACCCGGGCCGTCCGGCTGCTCGTCGACTACGCCGTCGACGACCTCGGGCCTGACCCGCGTCGAGGCCAAGGTCGAGCCCGGGAACACCCGCAGCGTCCGCGGTCGCCACCCGGGCCGGGCTGCGCCGCGAGGGCGTCCAGCGGGTCGCCCCCGGGAGCGGCGACCGTCCCGAGACCACCGAGTACGTGGTGCTGGCCCGGCTCGCGACCGACCCTCCCCTGGACCGGCCCACGAGCTTCCGGGCGCTGCTGAACTCCTTCCTGCCCCGCAAGCGGGCGATCGCCCAGATGCTGGTGCGCGACGACGCCGGCCGGGTGCTGCTGTGCCGGCTGACCTACAAGAACGACTGGGACCTGCCCGGCGGCGTCGTCGAGGTCGGCGAGTCCCCGCAGGAGGCGGTCTCCCGCGAGGTCGAGGAGGAGCTCGCCCTCACCGTGCAAGGCCGGTCCGCTCCTGCTGACCGACTGGCTGCCGCCCTGGAGCGGCTGGGACGACGCGCTCTGCCTGGTCTTCGACGGCGGGGTGCTCGGCCGCCTCGGTCCTCGACGACGCGGTGCTCCAGCCCCGCGAGATCGGGTCCGTGCAGTTCTGCACGCTCGACGAGGTCCGCACGCACTGCGCCGACTTCACGGCCCGGCGGATCGAGGCGGCCCTGCGCACCCTCGACGGTGGCGGCTCGCCGTACACCGAGTCCGGGCGGTCCTGACGTCGCTGACGCCGATGACCGAGGCGGACCGCCCGGTCGTCGACCGGCTGTGGCAGCTCTACGCCCACGACATGTCCGAGTTCCGGGGCACCTTCCCCTCGGACGCCGGGCTGTTCAAGGAGGGGCGCCTGCCGTCGTTCTTCGGGGACCCGGACCGGTGCGGCTACCTCGTGGGCTGGGAGGGCCGGCTCGCCGGCTTCGCGTTCGTGCGCGGCGTCCTCACCGAGCCGCGGGTGATGGGCGAGTTCTTCGTCGTCCGAGCGGCCCGCCGGCACGGGGTCGGGCGCGCGGCCGCGCGGCAGGTCCTGCGGGCGCATCCCGGCGCGTGGCAGATCCCGTTCCAGGACGAGAACCCGGGCGCGGCGCGGTTCTGGCGCGCCTTCGCGACCGACGCTCGTGGGTGACGCCAGGACCGAGGAGCGTCGGTCTGTGCCCGACAAGCCGGACGTGCCCGACGACGTCTGGCTGCTCCTCGACGCCTGAGCTCCCGGTCGTCCGATCGCGGGAGCGCTCTAGCGCCCTCTCGACCGGACGACCCGGTCAGAACAGGGCGGAGGCGAGGCCCTGGCGGCCCTTGAGCACGCGCGGGTCGTCGTTGCCGACGGCGGCGAACAGGCCGAGCAGGTGCTGGCGGGCCTGGTCCCGCTCGTCCCCGGAGGTACGACGGACCAGGTCGATCAGCCGCACGAAGGCGTCCTCGACGTGACCACCGAGCAGGTCGAGGTCGGCGACCAGCGTCTGGGCGTCGACGTCGTCGCGGCTGCTCGGCGCCGGCGGCACGGGCGGCGGCGGCGTCGACGTCCTGGGTGCGCTGGAGGACCTTGGCCATCGACAGGCCACCGGCGGCCTCGGCGTCGGCGGGGTTGGCGTCGACGAGCTTCTGGTACTCCGCGACGGCGCCGTCGATGTCCCCGGCGGCGAGGGCGTCCTGGGCCGGCACGTAGCGCGGGTCGACGTACTCCTCGTCTCGGCGGCCGCCTCGGGGCGGCGCGGCGGCGCTCAGCGGCTGGTGCCGGCCGGTCACGCCCTGGGTGGCCATCTGCTCGAGCACCTGGGTGATCAGCGCCCGGAGCTCGTCGAGCTGGGGCGCGTCCTGCAGCAGCGGCATCATCCGGCCCTGGACGACGAGCGCGACGAGCGGGACGGACGGGATCTGGAGCGCCTGGGCGAGCTGGGGGCGGTGTCGACGTCGACCTTGCCGAGCAGGAACCGGCCCTCGAACTCGTCGGCGAGCACCTCGAGGTCGCGCACCATCCGGACGCTCTCCGGGTCCTGCGAGCCGGAGAACACGGCCATCAGCACCGGGCGCGTTCATCGAGGACTCGAGGTGCCCCTGGATGTTCTGCTCGTCGAGGTCCACGGCGTAGGACCCGGCGGCGCCGCCGGCGGCGGGACGGCCGCCGGCGGGCGGCTGGCCCCCGGCGGGCGGCGCGGGGCGCTTCAGGGCCGAGAGGTCGACGGCACCGGGACGCGAGAACGGCTGCTGTGTCATGGCCCTATCTTGCTAGAAGCGCGCGGGCTCGCGGTACTCGCCCCACTCCGCGCGCAGGGCGTCGCAGATCTCGCCGAGCGTCGCCTCGACCCGGCAGGCCTCGAGCATCGCCGGGATCATGTTCTCCTCGGTGCGCGAGACCTCGAGCATCTTCGCGATCGCCGCGTCGATGACGGCCTGGTCGCGCTCGCCCTTGCGGACCGCCGAGCTCGCGGACCTGGTCGATCTCGACCTCGTGGGAGACCCGGAGGATCTCCAGGTCGTGGGTGACCGACTCCTTGTGGCAGTTGACGCCGACGATGCGCTTCTCGCCCTTCTCCAGCGCGACCTGGTAGGCGAAGGCGGCCTCGGCCGTCTCCGACATGAACCAGCCGTCCTCGATGCCGCGCAGGATGCCCTTGGTCATCGGCCAGGCGCTGGCGGTGCGGGCCTGGTGGGTGGCGCTCTCGCGGACCTGCTCGGCGAGCGTCGCGTGGTCGGACGCCGACGTGGTCGAGCCGCCCAGGCTGAGGATCTTGTCGAAGATCTCGTAGGCCTCGGCCTCGATCTTGTCGGTCAGCGCCTCGACGTACCAGGAGCCGCCGAGCGGGTCGGCGACGTTGACGACGCCGGTCTCCTCCATGATCACCTGCTGCGTGCGCAGGGCGATCTCGGCGGCCTGCTCCGACGGCAGCGCGAGGGTCTCGTCGAGGGCGTTGGTGTGCAGCGAGTTGGTGCCGCCGAGCACCGCGGCGAGCGCCTCGATGCCGGTGCGGACCACGTTGTTGTAGGGCTGCTGCGCGGTCAGCGAGACGCCGGCGGTCTGGGTGTGGAAGCGCAGCCACTGCGCCTTCTCGGTCTTCGCGCCGTAGACGTCGCGCAGCCAGGTCGCCCAGATGCGGCGGGCCGCCCGGAACTTCGCGATCTCCTCGAAGAAGTCCACGTGGCTGTCGAAGAAGAACGACAGGCCCGGCGCGAACGCGTCGACGTCCATGCCGCGCGACAGCCCGAGCTCGACGTACCCGAAGCCGTCGGCGAGCGTGAACGCGAGCTCCTGCGCGGCCGTCGAGCCGGCCTCGCGGATGTGGTAGCCGGACACCGAGAGCGGCTTGTAGGCCGGGATCTTCTCGGCGCAGTACTCCATCAGGTCGCCGATCAGGCGCAGGTGCGGCTCGGGGCCGAACAGCCACTCCTTCTGGGCGATGTACTCCTTGAAGATGTCGGTCTGCAGGGTGCCGTTGAGCTTGCCGGTGTCGATGCCCTGGCGCTCGGCGGAGACCAGCATCATGCAGAAGACGGGTACGGCGGGGCCGCTGATCGTCATCGAGGTGGTGACGTCCTCGAGCGGCAGGTCGCCGAACAGGATGTCCATGTCGGCCGCGGAGTCGATCGCCACGCCGCAGTGGCCGACCTCGCCGAGCGCCATCGGGTCGTCGGAGTCGCGGCCCATCAGCGTGGGCATGTCGAACGCGACCGAGAGCCCGCCGCCGCCGCGGTTGAGGATCATCTTGTAGCGCTCGTTGGTCTGCTGCGCGTTGCCGAAGCCGGCGAACTGGCGGATCGTCCAGGTGCGGCCGCGGTAGCCGGTCGCGTAGAGCCCGCGCGTGAACGGGAACTCCCCCGGCCACTCGCCCGAGCCGTCGGGCGCGCCGTACGCCGGCTCGACCTCGAGCCCGGAGACGGTGGTGAAGTCCGCCTCCCGGACGCGCGACCTGTCGTAGCGGTCCTGCCAGCGGTCGCGTGCGGTGGAGTCAGCCATACCAAAATAGTAGGACGTCCAACTATCTGTGTCGACCTGGCGCGACCGACGTCTAGAAGTCTCCGGCCGCCTCGCGGACCGGACGCAGCAGCGTCGACAGGGCCTGCAGGTCGGTGACGGGTACGTCGGCCAGGGCGAACCTCGCACCGACCAGGTCGGCCGTGGCCGCCTCGACGACCGCGCGACCGGACTCGGTGATCTCGGCCAGCACGGCCCGGCCGTCCTGGGGGTGCGGCCGGCGCACCACGTGACCGGCCGCCTCCAGCCGGTCGACCAGGGAGGTGACGGAGGTGGCGTGCACCTGGAGCCGCTCCCCCATCTTGCCCAGGGGCAGCGACCCGGCCCGCGAGAACGTCAGCAGGACCAGCGCCTCGTAGCGCGCGAACGAGAGGCCGTGCGGCCGGAGCAGGTCGTCGAGCTCGGCGAGCACCAGCTGCTGCACCCGCATGAGCGACGTGACCGCGTGCATCTGGTCCACGGCCCCCCACCGCAGGCCCCACTGCCGGGCGGCCTCGTCGATGGGGTCGAAGGCCAGCTTCTTGCGCATGGCCCCGATCCAATCACCCCTGCTCGGCCCACCGCAGCGTCGACGGGCGGCCGAGACGGGTGGTGCGCCGCGAGACCAGCACCGCGATGAGGGTGGCGAGCACGAACAGGGCCGCCGCGACGCCGACGACGATGGCCCACGGCGTGGCGTAGACGGGCGCCGGGTCGTGCACGCCGGCCGTGCCCAGGGAGATCGACGGCAGCACGAGGAGCAGGGACAGGTAGGCCGACAGCACGCCGAGCAGCACCGCGACGCCGAGCAGGACGACGTACTCCAGCACGGAGGCGCGCACGAGCGCTCGCTGGGAGACGCCGACGACGCGCAGCGAGGCGACCTCGTAGGAGCGCCACCGCGACTGCAGGACGGCCGAGGCGAACACGCCGAACACCGCGATCAGCAGGGTGGCCGCGCCGACGATCAGGAACAGCCGGAGCCCGAGGCTGAACGCGTCGTGGCGCAGGGCGTCGAGGGTGCCGTCGAGGGACCGCGGGTCGGTGAGGGCGACGCCCCGGTCGCGGACCGCGGCGACCACGGACGGCGGGGTGCCGTCGGCGACCAGGAGCTGGGTGGTCACCAGCGCGCCGAACGGCGGGTCGAACTCCACCAGGGCGGTCTCGAGGTCCGACAGCGACCCCTCGGTGCCGACCAGGGGCAGGGCGCGGACCCGGTCGACGACGCGCATCGGCACCTGCTGGCCGTTGAGCGAGACACCGGCGACGGTGGACCTCGGGTAGGTCAGCGCGATCCCCGACCCGGACTGGTCGGCGCTCTCCGTGCGGGTGCCGGTGGTGACGAGCGCGGGGACCGTGTCGGGCGTGGTCGCCGGGGTGATCCGGGCGAACCCGCTGACCTGGGCGTTCTGCGGGCCCTGGCCGGGCGGGAGCTGGCCGAGGTACAGCCTCAGCTGCAGACCGCGCTGGGCCTGCGAGATGACCACGGGCGGGTCCACCAGCGAGACCGGGAACGGTCGCGCCGGCCGCCAGGCGTCCGCCTGGAGGTGCCAGTTGGCGAGCCGGTGGTCGACCTCGACCGACAGGATCGTCAGCCTGCCCTGGACGTCGCTGACCGACACGTTGCTGCCCGTGACGTAGAGCTGCTCCAGCACGCAGGTCTTCTCGCAGCCCTCGAGCGGGACCTCCAGCACCTGTCGCGGGCCGTTGCGGAGCTCGCCGACCGTGAGGTCCTTCTGCTCGCCGCGGTCGTCGACGTACTGGACCCGCAGGCTGGAGGTCACTCCGGTGCGGGAGCGCAGCGACACGTCCCCGACGTCGACGAGCAGCTCCTTGCCGCTGAACGTGATCCGCTCGGAGTGGTCGAGGGTGAGCTGCCGTTGCAGCGACGCCAGCGACCGGTCGGACCAGGCCGGGTCCCAGGCGAGCACGCGGGCCATCCGGCTGGTGTCGACGAAGGCGGCCCGGCTCATGTCGTCGCCGATCGGTGTCGGTGGCCGCGGCGGCGAGGTACTTCCCGTCCGGGTCGACCTCGCGGGTCACCTGCAGGAGCCGGCCCGGGGACACCGACGTGACGTAGGTGCGGGACGCGCCGACCTCGGCCTGCGCCCGCGCCACCCGCCACGAGTCGGAGGTCGCCGTCGTGGCGGCGGCGAAGGTCAGCACGGCCGCAGCGAGCAGCAGCGGGATCATCAGGTTCGCGACGTCCTGGCGCCGGGTCAGGCGGCGCGCGGCGAGGTAGGCCGGGGTGCCGCCCGCCGACGCCGTGCGCCGGGTCCAGGACCGCCCGATCACCCGCAGCAGCAGGGCTCCCGCGACCGCCACGGCCAGCGCGACGAAGGTCGGCGTGAGCAGGGCCAGCAGCTGGCTGGACTGGTCGCCGGAGCTGAGCAGGTTGCCGACCGAGGCGAGGGCCACCGCGACGACCGCGCTGCGCAGGACCAGCGACACCCGCCCCGACGACGTACGGCGCACCGAGCCGGCGAGCGCCACGGACAGCGGCTCGCGGACCACCGCCAGCGCCGCGACCGTCGAGGCGACCAGGGCGGAGGCCACGACGGCCACCAGGCTCACGAGGGTGACGGTGTCGAGGCCGACCGGGATGCCCGGGGTGCAGCCAGCCGCGGGCGACGACCTCGGCGGCGCCGACCGCGACGGCCGACGCCGATCGGCACGGCGACCAGGACCACCAGGAACGGCTCGGCCAGCGCGAACCGCAGCACCTGCGCGCGGGACTGCCCGCGCAGCTTGGCCAGCGCGACGTGCGGGCGGCGGACCTGGGCGGCCGTGGACACGAGCGCGAAGAGCAGCAGCAGGGTGAGCAGCACCAGCGGCACGATCGCGGCGATCATCACCCGCGAGAGCAGGGTGCGCTCGGACCGCACCTGGTCGAACACGGAGTGCAGGTCGAGCTCGGGCAGCACCTCGGTCTGGTCGCCCTGCGTCACGTCGATCGCCCGGGTCTTGAAGCGCCTCCGCCTCCCGCTCGACCCGGCTCATCTCGCCCAGGTCGACGGCGGTCGTGTCGACGGGGCGGTCGAGCCCGACCCGGAACGACTGGGAGACCATCGAGGACGGCGCCACCAGCAGCGCGGGCGCCGACGGGGCCGACCCGGTGCCCCGCTGCGGCGGCACCACCAGGTCGTCCAGCCCGGTGAACCGGGACAGGTCGAACCAGGCCGGCGAGCCGGGGTCGTCGACGACGTAGGTGCCGACGAGCCGGTAGTCCTCGACCCGCTTGCGCCGCTTCTCGCTCTTCGTGCCGTTCCTGATCGGGCCGAAGTAGTCGTCGAAGTAGGTGACGCTGACGGTGTCCCCCGCGCCGAGGCCGAGGGTCTTCGCCGTCGTCGCCTGCATGAGCGCCTCGCCCTCGGCCTGCGGGCAGCGGCCGGTGACGCGGGCCAGGTCGCACATGCCCTGGCGCCAGTAGAGGGGCTGGGCGTACGTCTGGGGGCCACGGGTGAACGTCCCGCTGCGGTCGAGGGCCCAGGGGGTGGCCGCCGACCAGTAGCGCGAGATCGCCGGGTCGCGGAACGGCTGGGCGGCGTCGGTGACGAGGTCGTCGACCGCGGGTGGCTGCCGCGACTGGAGGTCGGCCAGGGAGTCCGCGGCGGTGCCGTCGCCGGACTGCACCGAGAAGCTCAGCCCCGTCGTGTACGGCGCGCGCTCGTCCAGCCGCGTGTCCAGGAGGTGCTCGGCCGACTCGCGGCCGTACATCGGTCCCAGCACCGCCGCGACGATCGCGATCACGGACACCAGCAGGCTGGTCGCGTTCATCCCGCGCCGGGTCCACAGCCCCGCGAGCAGCACCCTCACGTGCGCTCCCCCTGCTCGTCGATGGGGCGCAGCACGACGCCGTCCCGGGTCTCCTCGAACTGCACGAGGGTGCCCGCCGGGAACCGGGCGGCGAGGTCGTCGGGGATGTGCACCGCGCCGTCCTCGTCGACCACGCCGAAGTCGAACCCGTGCCGGCCCTCCGACCCGATCCGGCCGTTGCGGATGGTGATGCTGCGCGGCATCTGCGCGGCCACCTCGGGGTCGTGGGTGACCAGCACGACCGTGGTGCCGAACTCGGCGTTGACCGTGTGGATCAGCTCGAGCATGGCGTCGCGGTCGTCGTGGCTGAGCTGCGAGGTGGGCTCGTCCGCGAGCAGCAGGCCGGCGCCCGAGGAGACCGCCGAGGCGAACGCCACCCGCTGCCGCTCACCGCCGGACATGGTCTGGAGCGGCCGGCCGGCCAGCTCGCCCATGCCGAGCTGCTCGAGCAGCCGGACCGGCTCCGGCAGCCGCCGTCGGGTGGCCGGGGCGACCGCCTTGCGCGCGAACTCGACGTTGTCCTCCGGGCTCGCGTAGGGCAGCAGGTTGCGGCCGGCGCCCTGCAGCAGCGACGCCACCGTGCCCGACCGCAGCCGCCCGAGCTCGGACTCCTTGATGCGGGAGATGTCGCGCCCGTCGACCACGACCTTGCCCGCCGAGGGCCGCAGCACGCCGCCGAACAGGCTGAGCAGCGTGGACTTGCCGGACCCCGACGGGCCGAGCAGCGCGACCTGCTCACCGGGCTGGATGTCGAGGTTCACCCCGCGCAGCGCGACGACGTCGTGGCCGCCGGCCGTGGTGTAGATCTGCACGACGTTGACGCAGCGGACGGCGACGCCGCTCACGAGCCCGGCCTCCGGAACATGTCGTGCACGTGCTCGGGACCGTCCTCGACGGTCGGCACCGTCCGGACCGGCTCGCCGGCGTGCCGGCCGTCGACGAGGTGCAGCTCGTCGTCGCACAGGTCGGCGACCTCCGGGTCGTGGGTGGCCAGGACGACCACGCAGCCCCGGTCGGCCTCCAGGCGCAGCTCGGCCACCACCAGGTCGCGGTTGTGCTCGTCGAGCTCGCTGGTGGGCTCGTCGGCCAGCAGCACGTCGGGCTCCACGGCCAGCGCCCGCGCCACCGCGACCCGCTGGAGCTGACCGCCGGACAGCTCGGTCACCAGCCGCTCGGCGAGGTCGCCGACGCCGACGCGCTCCAGCGCCACCCGGGCCCGGGCGACCGCCTCGCCGGGCGCCACGGCCCGGGCGCGCAGGGCGACCGCGACGTTCTCCTCCGCGGTCAGGGACGGGACCAGCCCGTAGGTCTGCAGCACGAACGCGGTCCCCGGCCGGGGCTCGCCCGAGCGTGTGCCGACCGGCTGCCCGTCGTACGTCGCGGTCCCCTCGTCCGGCCGCACCAGGCCGCCGAGCACCGAGAGCAGCGTGGTCTTGCCGGAGCCGCTCGACCCGGTCACCGCCAGCACCCGACCCGGGTGCGCGTCCAGGGAGATCTCGGCGAGCAACGGACGCTGGGGCCCGGTCACCCCGACCGCCGCGGCCCGCAGCACCCCCTCGCTCACGAGCACTGACCCTGCAGGACCCAACCAACGGTGGCAACTGACACCACCGACCGTGGCGAGATCGTGACCTTCGGCTCAGACCGGGCGCGGGCCGCGCAGGCCGGACATCTGCACGTGGCGCTGGATCACCAGGTCCCGCTCCAGCGGCCTCCCGACGTGGCGGATGTCCCGCAGCCCCTGCTCCTGCGCGGCGGACTCGAACGTGAAGTGGCCGTACCCCAGCAGCAGGCCGAGGAACGGCTGGTCGACGGTGATGTCGAGGATCCGGGACAACGGAGTGGTCGCGTGCTTGCTCGAGGACACGCCGGTCACCCGGAACACCCGCATGTTGGTGACGACGAAGACGTCGAGGTACCTCCCGAGCGACTTCCAGGCCGGCGTGCCCGAGCAGCCCCGCCGCCACGAGCATCAGCAGCCAGCCGATCTTCGGCGAGGAGACCAGGAACAGGTAGAGGACACCGACCGCGGCGACCACCTCGAGCATCGGCAGGGAGTACACGACCCAGTGGTGGTGCACCTCGTCGACGATGTCCTCGTAGACGCCCTCGTCGCGCAGCAGCCGACGGCGCACGCGACCGTCGCGGACCCTGCTCAGCCACCCCAGGACGGGCACGGCCGGCCTAGTCGAACAGCGCGGTGAGGAACGTGATCGCCGCGTTGAAGGCGTCGCCGACGACCGCGCCGGCGCCCTTGACCGCGTCGGCCGCGTTCTCCGGCTGGGTCAGCAGGTAGAACAGCAGGAAGGCGATGAGGACACCGCCCATCAGCTTCTTCATCCTCTGCTCCGTCCCGAGTGGTCAGCCCCGTGCGTCCGGGCCGCGAGCACGACCCGGTCCATTGGTAGCAAAGACCGGCGCGCCGGTGGCGGAGGCGCGCGGTTGCGTCGGCGTCATCCGGGTAACTCCCGGCATGGACGACAAGACCGTCGAGGCCGTCGGCAAGATCACCGAGGCGCTCGAGACCACCGAGCGGGCCCGCGGGCACCTCTACTCCTTCCACCAGCTCACCGGGAGCGCCGACCTGCAGCTGGGCGAGGGCGTCGACCTGCTGCGCCAGGCCGGGCACACCGAGCTGGCCGACCGGATCGAGCACGACCTGGTCGGCCGCAACGTCATCGACGGCCGGTGGACCTTCCAGGTCGTGGAGGAGTACGACGACACGTACTGGTCGACGTTCCGCGCCTTCGAGCGAGAGGCCCGCGAGTCACTGACCGGCGGCCGGCGGCACCTGCACGAGGCCGGCATGAAGGAGGACCGCCGCACGCACGGCCACCCGGACCACACGAAGGAGCCCTGACCACTCCGACATCGGATGCCTCAGCGTGACCCCTGGGTCACCTTTCGTCACCGTTGTCGGTGTAGGTCTCCAGCAGCGCGTCGGCGGCGGCGTAGGGGTCGGACGTCCCGGCCACCACCTGCTCCGCGAGGTCGTCGAGCTCGGTGCGCTCGTGCACGTTGCCCCAGCGGCGCCGCAGGGCGGTCACCGCGATGGCCTCGATCTCGTCGCGCGCCCGTCGTACCCGACGGTGCGCGAGCTCACCCGAGGACTCCAGCCAGGCGCGGTGCTCGTCGATCTTCTCGACGACCTCGTCGACGCCCTGGCCGGTCTGCGCGACCGTCTGCACGATCGGCGGCTTCCAGGAGTCGTCGGTGCGGTCGGCGAGCGCGATCATGTTGCGCAGGTCGCGGCGGACCTGGTCGGCGCCGTCGCGGTCGGCCTTGTTGACCACGAAGACGTCGCCGATCTCGAGGATGCCGGCCTTGGCGGCCTGGATCCCGTCGCCCATGCCGGGCGCGGTCAGCACCAGCGTGGTGTCGGCGAGCCCGGCGATCTCGACCTCGCTCTGGCCCACCCCGACGGTCTCGATCAGCACCACGTCGCAGCCGGCGGCGTCGAGCACCCGCAGCGCCTGCGGGGTCGTCCAGGCCAGGCCGCCGAGGTGACCGCGGGAGGCCATCGAGCGGATGTAGACGGCGCGGTCGAGCGCGTGGTCCTGCATCCGCACCCGGTCACCGAGCAGCGCCCCGCCGGAGAACGGCGAGGACGGGTCCACCGCCAGCACGCCGACGCGCTTGTCGGTCGCCCGCAGCGCCTTGACCAGCGCGTTGGTCGAGGTCGACTTGCCGACGCCGGGCGGCCCGGTGATGCCGACGATCTGCGCGTTCCCCGTGTACGGCGCGAGGCCGGCCATCACCGCACGCAGCAGCGGGGACTCGTCCTCGACCAGCGAGATGAGCCGGGCCACGGCCCGGGCCTCTCCGCCGCGGGCCGCCTCGACGAGCGCGGGGACGTCCGCCTTCGACCGGCGGCCGCCGACCGTCATTCGGGGTCCCTGCGGGAACGGGAGCGCAGCGAGTGTTCTCGTGGGGTGGTCACGCCGGAACGTGCAGGATCAGCGCGTCGCCCTGGCCGCCACCGCCGCACAGGGCGGCCGCACCGGTGCCGCCGCCGCGGCGCTTGAGCTCGAGCGCGAGGTGCAGGGCGATCCGGGCGCCGGACATGCCGACCGGGTGGCCGAGGGCGATGGCACCGCCGTTGACGTTGACCTTGTCCTCGTCGAGCCCGAGCTCGCGGGCGGAGACGATGCCGACGGCCGCGAAGGCCTCGTTGATCTCGACCAGGTCGAGCGCCGAGACCTCGATGCCCTCCTTCTGGCACGCCTTGGTGATCGCGTTGGCGGGCTGCATCTGCAGCGTGGAGTCGGGACCGGCGACCTGGCCGGACGCGCCGATCTCGGCGAGCCAGGTCAGGCCGAGCTCCTCGGCCTTGGCCTTGCTCATCACGACCACGGCGCAGGCGCCGTCGGAGATCTGGGAGGCGGAGCCGGCGGTGATGGTGCCGTTCTTGTCGAACGCGGGGCGCAGCCTGGACAGCGACTCGGTGGTGGTGTCGCCGCGGATGCCCTCGTCCTGCGAGACGACGACCGGGTCGCCCTTGCGCTGCGGGATCTCGACGGGCACGACCTCGTCGTCGAACAGGCCGTTCTTCCAGGCCTCGGCGGCCCGCTGGTGGGAGCGCGCGGAGAACGCGTCCTGCTCCTCGCGGGTGAGGCCGGCGCCCTCGGCGTTGCAGCTCTCGGTGAGCCCGCCCATCGGCTGGTCGGTGAGCTGGTCGTAGAGCGCGTCGTAGGCCATCGAGTCGACGAGCTTCACGTCGCCGTACTTGAAGCCCTCGCGGGACTTGGGCAGCAGGTGCGGCGCCTGGGTCATCGACTCCATGCCGCCGGCCACGACGATCTCGTGCTCGCCGGCGCGGATCAGCTGGTCGGCCATCGCGATCGCGTTGATGCCGGACAGGCAGACCTTGTTGATGGTGATCGACGGGACGCCGAGCGGGATGCCGCCCTTGTGCGCCGCCTGGCGGGCGGTGATCTGGCCGGTCCCGGCCTGGATGACCTGGCCCATGATGACGTACTCCACCTGGTCGCCGGTGATCCCGGCCTTCTCCAGGGCGCCCTTGATGGCGACCCCGCCCAGGTCGGCGGCCGACTGGTCCTTGAGCCCGCCCAACAGGCGGCCGATCGGGGTGCGAGCACCGGCAACGATCACGGATCCGCCTGGATTGGATGACATGGGGACGCCTCCTGCTGGAAAGAGAGTTCGACGTCTCGGACACTACCCAGCCGCGCTCCCCCGTGGGAGGGGCGGTGCCGCTCTCCCCGTGAGGAACAGGTCACAGTCCCTCGCGGCCCGCGCACGGCTCGGCCACGATGTGCCCATGAGCGCCGCGATCCCCGGAGCACCTGTTCGTCTGCATCGACCACGTCGGCATCGCCGTGCCCGACCTCGACGAGGCGATCGCGTTCTACGCCGACGCCTTCGGGATGCAGGTGCGGCACCAGGAGACCAACGAGGACCAGGGGGTCCGCGAGGCGATGGTCGGGGTCGGCGACACCGACCAGTGCATCCAGCTGCTCGCCCCGCTCGACGAGACCTCCACGATCGCCAAGTTCCTGGACCGCTCGGGCCCGGGCCTCCAGCAGATCGCCTACCGCGTCACCGACGTCGAGCAGGTCTCGGCGGTGCTCCGCGAGCGCGGCCTGCGGCTGCTGTTCGACGAGCCCCGCCGCGGTACGGCGGACAGCCGGATCAACTTCGTGCACCCCAAGGACGCCGGTGGCGTCCTGGTGGAGCTGGTCCAGCCCGCCGAGAAGTAGGTCACAGCCGGGTGACAGCGTGGTTACCCATCAGTAGATTCAGGCGACGCCCAGCGCCCGGACCAGACGCAGGAGACCCACGTGAAGCAGATCCTCGACGCCATCCTCGCCGGAGACACCTCCCCGGAGGACTTCGCCGCCCTCCCGCTGCCCGAGTCCTACCGCGCCGTGACGGTGCACAAGGACGAGGCGGGCATGTTCGAGGGCCTGGAGTCCCGCGACAAGGACCCGCGGAAGTCCCTGCACGTCGAGGACGTGGCCCTGCCCGAGCTCGGACCCGGTGAGGCCTACATCGCGGTGATGGCGAGCGCCATCAACTACAACACCGTGTGGACCTCGATCTTCGAGCCCGTGTCGACGTTCGGCTTCCTCGAGCGCTACGGCCGGTCCTCCCCGCTGGCCGAGAAGCACGACCTGCCCTACCACGTGGTCGGCTCCGACCTGGCCGGCGTCGTGCTCGCCACCGGACCCGGGCGTGCACACCTGGAAGCCGGGCCGCGAGGTCGTCGCGCACTGCCTGTCCGTCGAGCTCGAGAGCTACGAGGGCCACAACGACACGATGCTCGACCCCGAGCAGCGGATCTGGGGCTTCGAGACCAACTTCGGCGGCCTGGCCCACATCGCCCTGGTCAAGTCCAACCAGCTGATGCCCAAGCCCGCCCACCTGACCTGGGAGGAGGCGGCCAGCCCCGGCCTGGTGAACTCCACCGCCTACCGGCAGCTGGTCAGCCGCAACGGCGCCGGCATGAAGCAGGGCGACAACGTGCTGATCTGGGGCGCGAGCGGCGGCCTCGGCGGCTACGCGACCCAGTTCGCCCTCAACGGCGGCGCGACGCCGGTGTGCGTGGTCTCCAGCGACGAGAAGGCCGACATCTGCCGCAAGATGGGCGCCGAGCTGATCATCGACCGCCGGGCCGAGGACTTCCGGTTCTGGAAGGACGAGACCACCCAGGACCCCAAGGAGTGGCGCCGCTTCGGCCAGCGGATCCGCGAGCTCACCGGCGGCGAGGACGTCGACATCGTCTTCGAGCACCCGGGCCGCGAGACCTTCGGCGCCTCGGTCTTCGCCGCGCGCAAGGGCGGCACGATCGTGACCTGCGCCTCCACCAGCGGCTTCATGCACGAGTACGACAACCGCTACCTCTGGATGAACCTCAAGCGCATCATCGGCTCCCACTTCGCCAACTACCGCGAGGCCTGGGAGGCCAACCGGCTGATCGCCCGGGGCCAGATCCACCCGACGCTGTCCAAGACCTACGCCATGGACGAGGTGGGCCAGGCGGCGTACGACGTCCACAAGAACCTCCACCAGGGCAAGATCGGCGTGCTCTGCCTGGCGCCCGAGGAGGGTCTCGGCGTCCGCGACCAGGAGAAGCGCGCGGCCCACCTCGACGAGATCAACCGGTTCCGCGGAGTCTGAAAGCCGGCCCCTCCTTCGGGGTGCCTCCCGTGTGTAGGTTGGGGTTTCCGCGACACTGGCCCCAGACGGATGAGCGAGCAGACGACGGAGGAGTGACCCGATGAGCGACCGACCTGGCCTGTCCATCTTCGACGACCCGGAGGACAACGGGGACCGCAGCGGTGACAGCCGCGCCGACGAGGCCACCCAGGTGATCCCGACGGTCAAGCCGACCCCGACGCGCAGCACCCCGGCGGCCGCGTCCCCGGCGACCCCGGCTGCCCCCGCTGCTCCGGCGGCGGCTGCCACCCCGACGCGGTCCGAGGCCCCGGCCGCCGGCCGGCCGTCCTTCCCGATCGTGCGTCGCGGCGGCTACGACACCGCCGCCGTCGACCGCCAGATGCACGCCCACGCCGGCGAGAAGGCCGGGCTCTCCGCGAGCCTCCAGGACGCCACCGGCAAGGTGAGCCGTCTCGAGAAGGACCTGGCGAGCCTGCGCGAGAAGCTCTCCGAGAACGACAACCCGACGTACGCCGGGCTGGGCGGGCGGGCCAGCGAGATGCTGCGGCTCGCCGAGGAGCAGGCCGACGACGTCCTCGTCTCGGCCCGGGCCCAGGCCGAGGAGATCAAGCGACAGGCCAGCAAGGACGCCGACGTGCTGCGCGCCCGGGCCGCCCGCGACGCCGAGGACATGCGGATGGTCCAGCTCAAGGAGCTCGACGAGACGCGCGCCAGGGCGATGGCCGACGTCGAGCAGGAGCGCACCATGGCCACGGCCGAGGCCGACGACCTCCTCGCCTCCGCCAAGCGCGAGAGCGAGCAGCTCCGGCTCGCGGCCGAGCAGGAGACCAACGGCATGCGCACCAGCGCCAAGCGCGACGCCGAGCAGGCCCGCGCCGCGGCCGACCGCGAGGTGCAGGAGGCCCGCCGGACGCTGGCGGTCGAGAAGGAGCGGCTGACCCGCGAGGCGGCCGAGCACCACACCAGCGCCACCGCCGAGACCCAGAAGCTGGTCGAGGAGGCCGAGCAGCGGGCCACCGCCGCCGAGGCGCGCGGCCGCGAGGCCGTCGCCGCCGCGACCAGCCACCGCAAGCACTCGCAGGAGGAGGCCGACCGGCTGCTCAGCCACGCCCGGCGCGAGGCGGAGCAGATCGTCTCCTCGGCCCAGACCCAGGCCGCCACCTTCACCGCCGCCGGCCAGGCCGAGGCGGAGCAGGAGCTCGCCGTGCTCAAGGCCGAGGTCGACCGCTACCAGAAGCGTCGCGACGCGATCGTCGGCCAGCTCGGCGCGCTGCGCGATGTGATCTCGGGCTTCGGTGACGACACCCCGGCGGCCAAGAAGGACGACACGACCACGTGAGCGAGCCGTCGGCACGGGCCGGCCGGGTCACCCGCGCAGAGGCACGACGACAACCGGGCCGCCCGCGGGAGCGACATCTCGCTCCAGCACCCCTTCAGGCTCGGCTTCCTCCTCGCCGTCGGGGCCCTCCTGGCCTGGTGGCTGGGCGGGCTCGTCCTCTCGGTCGGCTCCACGCTGATCCTGATCCTCGTCGCCGGGTTCCTGGCGGCCGGGCTCAACCCGGTGGTCGAGTGGCTCGGACGGCGCGGCATGGCCCGGAGCTGGGCGGTGCTCGTGGTGATCACCGGCGTGCTCCTCGCGGTCGCGCTGTTCTTCGTCGCCCTGGCCCCGGTGATCACCGACCAGGTCGCGGCGATCGTCAAGAGCGCACCGGGGTGGTTCGACGACCTCCAGCACGACGGCACCATCCGTCGGCTCGACGCGCAGTACGACCTGGTCGACAAGGCCAAGAAGGCCCTGACCAGCGGCAACGTCGGTTCGGCGCTGTTCGGTGGGGTCGTCGGCGTCGGCCTCAAGCTGCTGTCGTTCGTGGCCAACACGTTCATCGTGGTCGTGCTGACGCTCTACCTGCTGGCGACGCTGCCGAAGGTGAAGCGCTCGGCCTTCCGGTTCGCGCCGGCCAGCAAGCGCGAGCGGGTCACCGAGCTCGGCGACAAGATCATCGACAACGTCGGCGCCTACGTCTCCGGCGCCTTCGTCGTGGCCATGGCCGCCGGCATCTCCTCGCTGATCTTCCTGTTCGCGGTGGGTCTGAGCGAGTACGCCGTGGCGCTGGCCGCCGTGGTCGCGCTGCTCGACGTCATCCCGATGATCGGCGCCACGCTGGGCGCCGTGATCGTGACCGCGATCGGCTTCGCCACCGACCCGCACATCGGGCTCTACTGCCTGATCTTCTACGTGCTCTACCAGCAGTTCGAGAACTACGTGATCTACCCGCGGGTGATGTCGCGCTCGGTCGACCTGCCGGGCTCGATCATCGTGATCGCGGCCCTGATCGGTGCGGGCCTGCTGGGCGTGATCGGCGCCCTGCTCGCGATCCCCACGGCCGCCGCGATCATGCTGCTGACCAAGGAGGTCTTCCTCCCGCGGCAGGAGGCGCGGTAGCGGTCAGCGGGGCACGTCCTTGAAGGCCGCGGTCGTCCGGTCGGCGTAGCCGCTGGTGTCCGCGGTCTCCATCGGACCGTCCCACTCCGTGGGGAGGGGTACGTCGACGTCGGGGGCGACCCGCTGCACGACGAGGTCGAGCACGGTCTCGGCGTCACCCACCCAGAGGTGCTTGGCGCCCTCGACGGCGATCACCTCGGCCTGCGGCACGGCCGCGAACCGCTCCCGCGCCTCGGGCGGCTGCAGGTAGTCGTCGTGCTCGGGCACGATCGCGGTCAGCGGCTTGCCGGACTCCGCCCAGGCGGCGAGGTGCTCCGGCGCCGGAGTAGCGCAGCGGGGGCGACAGCAGGATCGCGCCGTGCACGGCCGGGTCGCCGGCGTGCATCAGGGCGAGGTCGGTGCCGAAGGACCAGCCGAGCACCCACACGTCCGGCAGGTCGTGGAACTCGGCGTACTCGATGGCCGCGGCGACGTCGAACCGCTCGCCCTCGGCGTTGTCGAAGCGTGCCCGCGCTCGTCCCCTGGTTGCTCGACGTGCCGCGGGTGTTGAAGCGCAGCACCGCGACGCCGGCCAGGGCCGGCAGCCGGAACGCCGCCTTGCGGAAGACGTGGCTGTCCATCATCCCGCCGTGCGTGGGCAGCGGGTGCAGGCACAGCAGGGTCGCGACCGGGTCGCGGTCCTCCGGGACGGCCAGCTCGCCGACCAGCGAGAGCCCGTCGGCGGTCTCCAGGGTGATCGCCTCTCGCCGGGCGGGCAGGACCGAGTTCGCGCGGATCGCAGGCATGTCGCCCATTCTCGCCCAAGCCTCAGCGCCGCTGGTCGCGGGCCGCCCAGCAGGCCGTGTGCCAGTGCCGACGCTCGTCGAGGCCCGTCGCGTCACGCGCGAACGAGGACGGCAGCACCGGCCACGCGACGGTGTGCGGCGTCGCGGGCCGGATCGACCTGGTGGCAGCCCGGGCACCGGTAGGGCTTGGTCGAGGCCGAGCCGGTGATGCGACGTACGACGTACTCCTCGCCGCCGTAGGGCTCGACCCGGTCGGCGCTCACGTCAGCGCCTGGTTCTCGCGGGCCAGGTAGCGCTCCACCCGCCGGTCCGGCACCAGCCAGACCAGGGCGGCGAGCACGAACACCGCCACGGCGAGGGCCGACGACGACGAAGGAGAGCGCGATGCCGGTGAGGTACATCAGCGGGGACAGCTTCCCCTTGAGGTCCCGGCCGAGGGCCGCCTTGAGCCGGGGCCCGCTGGCGCCGGCGAAGATCGCCAGCTGGAGCGTGTAGTAGGCCAGCGCCGCGAGCAGCAGGTTGATGCCGTAGGCGATGGTCGGCACCTGCTCGAACCCGCTCTCGTCCATCCAGGCCGTCGAGAACGGGAAGAGCGACGAGCCAGAACAGCAGGTGCAGGTTGGCCCACAGCACGCCGCCGGAGATCTGCTCGACCACCTGGAACATGTGGTGGTGGTTGTTCCAGTAGATCCCGACGTACACGAAGCTCAGCGCGTAGGTGAGGAAGCCGGTCGCGGAGTCGCCGAGCGCGGCCCAGTCGTGCCCCTCCGGGACGTGCAGCTCGAGGACCATGATCGTGATGATGATGGCGAGGACGCCGTCGCTGAAGGCCTCGAGGCGGCTGGTGCGCATGCGTGGAGTCTGTCAGCGCACCGTGTAGTCGCGGAAGCCGCGCCGGGTCTTGCGGCCGAGGTAGCCCGCCGTCACCAGGTGCTCCAGCAGCGGCGCCGGCGCGAAGCCGGGCTCGCGGAACTCCAGGTAGAGCTCGCGCTGGATGGCCAGCGACACGTCGTTGCCGACCACGTCGAGCAGCTCGAAGGGGCCCATGGGCAGGGCGCAGCCGTACTTCATCGCGGTGTCGATGTCGTCGGCGGTCGCGTAGTGCGCCTCGAGCATCTTGACCGCGTCGTTGAGGTAGGGGAACAGCAGCGCGTTGACGATGAACCCGGCCCGGTCGCCGCACGAGACGGCCACCTTGCCGACCTTCGCGCACAGGGCGCGGGTCGTCTCGGCCACGTCGTCACCGGTGCTGACCGTGCTGACCACCTCGACCAGCTTCATGATCGGGGCCGGGTTGAAGAAGTGCATGCCGACCACGTCGCGGGCCCGGCCGGTCACCTTGGCCAGCGAGATGACGGGCAGGGACGACGTCGTGGTGGCCAGGATGGTGCCGGGCTTGCAGATCTCGTCGAGGTTCTCGAAGAGCACCGACTTGACCTTGACGTCCTCGGCGATCGCCTCCACGACGATGTCGACGCCGGCCAGGTCGTCCAGGGAGGTGGTGCCGGTCAGCCGGGACAGCACCTCGTCGCGGGCGGACTCCTCGAGCTTGCCGCGCTGGATCGCCTTGTCGAGCGACTTCTCGATCGTCGCGCGCACCGCCTCGACCTTGGCGTCGCTGCGTCCGACGTACGTCACGGGGAAGCCGGCCTTGGCGAACACCTCGACGATGCCGGTCGCCATCGTGCCCGTGCCGACCACGCCGACCACGCTGGATGTCGTGGCGCAGCTGCGGCAGGTCGTCCGCCGACGGGGTGAGCTGGTCGTCGACCACGACCGGGCTGTCGGAGGCCTCGTAGGTGTAGAAGCCCCGGCCCGACTTCCGGCCCAGCAGGCCGGCGGTGACCATCTGCTTGAGGATCGGCGCGGGCGCGTGCAGCCGGTCGCGGCCCTGCTTGTACATCGTGTCGAGGATCTCGTAGGCCGTGTCGAGCCCGATCAGGTCGAGCAGCGCCAGCGGTCCCATGGGGTAGCCGCAGCCGTAGCGCATGGCGGCGTCGAGGTCCTCGCGGGTGGCGTACTTCTGCTCGAACATCGAGGCGGCGTGGTTGAGGTAGCCGAACAGCAGCGCGTTGGCGATGAACCCGGCCTTGTCGCCGACCGACGACCGGGGTCTTCTGCAGCGACCGGGCCAGCTCGGCGGCGTCCTCGAGGACGTCGGGCTCGGTCACCACGGTGCGGATGATCTCGACCAGGTTCTGCACCGGCGCCGGGTTGAAGAAGTGCACGCCGATGACGCGGCCGGGGTGGGAGGTGGCGGTGCTGATCTCGGTCACCGAGAGCGACGAGGTGTTGGTGGCCAGCAGCGGCGTCCGCGCGGACGATCCCGTCCAGGGTGCGGAAGATCTGCTGCTTGACCGGCGAGCTGCTCGACGACCGCCTCGACGACGAGACCGCAGTCCTTGACGTCGGCCATGTCGGTGGTGAACGTGATCCGGCCGACCAGCTCGGCCTGCTCGTCCTCGCTGAGCTTGCCGCGCTTCACGGCCCGGCCGGTGGAGTGCTCGACGTGCTGGCGCCCGCGCTGCAGGGTCTCCTCGGTCTGCTCGACCCCGACCACCTGGTAGCCGTTGCGGGCGAACACCTCCGCGATCCCGGCCCCCATCGTGCCCAGGCCGATCACGCCGATGGAGCTGAAGTCACGTGTCCCACTCGTCATGCGCGCATCATGGCACGCGCCCGTCGTACGCCGCCGTGAGGTAGGACACCCGACCCCCGTACCCCACCCCCACGCTGGTTGAGGTGCCCGAGCGCGCAGCGCGAGGGCCTCGAAACCTCTGTGCCTTCCCTGCGGAGGTTTCGAGGCTCGCAAGCTCGCACCTCAACCAACGGGCGCGCTCGGCTGCTCGACCAGCCGCGTGGCGTCCCGGTCGCAGCAGGTAGATTGCCGCCTCGTGAGACTCGTCGTTGCGCGCTGCCAGGTCGACTACGCGGGACGGCTGACCGCCCACCTCCCGATGGCGACCCGGGTGATCATGCACAAGTCCGACGGGTCGGTGCTCGTGCACTCGGACGGCGGGTCGTACAAGCCGCTGAACTGGATGTCCCCGCCCTGCAAGGTCGCCGAGGGCGTCAGCGAGGACGGCGTGCCGGAGTGGCTGGTCACCGGCAAGGACGGCGACACGCTGCGCATCCTCCTCGAGGAGGTGCTGCACGACAGCGCCCACGACCTCGGCGTGGACCCCGGGCCTCCAGAAGGACGGCGTCGAGAAGCACCTGCAGGAGCTGCTGGCCGACCACCCGGCGACCCTGGCCGACGGCCTCACCCTGGTACGGCGCGAGTTCCCCACCGCCATCGGGCCCGTCGACCTGATGTGCCGCGACACCGACGGGAAGTCGGTCGCCGTGGAGATCAAGCGGCGCGGCGAGATCGACGGCGTGGAGCAGCTGACCCGCTACCTCGAGCTGCTCAACCGGGACCCGCAGCTGCGCCCGGTGCGCGGCATCTTCGCCGCGCAGGCGATCAAGCCGCAGGCCCGGGTGCTGGCCGAGGACCGCGGCATCGCGTGCGCGGTGGTCGACTACGACGCGCTGCGCGGCATGGACGACCCGGCCGAGCGGCTGTTCTGATGCGGATCTTCCACCTCACCACGCCCGAGGTCTGGGCCGAGGCGCAGTCGGCCGGCAGCTGGACGACCTCGACCCGCGGCGTGAGCCTGGAGCAGGAGGGCTACATCCACTGCTCCGAGGCGCACCAGGTCGAAGGGGTGCGCTCGCGGTTCTTCGACGACCTCGACGACCTGCTGCTGCTGGAGATCGAGACCGACCTGCTGACGTCGCCGTGGCGCAGCGAGCAGCTCGCCGGGCGCGGATGCGCCCTACCCGCACGTCTACGGCCCGGTGGACCTCGCCGCGGTGGTCGACGTGCGGCCGCTGAGGCAGTAGCCCAGCCAGCCGGTCGCGAGACCGATCAGCGCCATCCCGGCGACGCCCTGCGGCGCGAAGATGTGGAAGTCGTGCACGAGGTAGGCGCCCGGCACCATCACCAGGGCCGGCAGGCCGCGCAGCCGCAGCCGCCAGAGCGCGTCGAGCGCGACCACGACGCGTGGCGAGCACCAGCGCCCACGAGCCGTAGACGCCGAAGGGGCGGCCGAGGTCGAACAGGTACCCCACCTCGGCGGGCCGCGGCTGCCCCGGCCCGACCCGGTAGGTCACGTAGCCGGCGGCGATCGCCGTTGACGACGTCGAGGGTGGTGTACGCCGTGGCGTAGACGAACGCCGCGAGCACCGCCAGCAGGGCCACCGGGTCACGCCGCCCCGGAACAGCCAGACCAGGGCGACACCGACGAGCGGGAAGACGAACAGCCCGGCCACGTGCAGCAGCCACCAGGTCCTGGACGTGGCGTAGCTGAGGTGCATCGGGTGGAAGAACCCGGCCACGGCCAGCACCAGCCCCGGCATCGCGAGGACGACGGGAGCCAGCCAGCGACGCATGCGCCGACCCTACGTGCCGACGAGACCCGCGACCTCGTCCGCGCAGCCCCACGACAGGGTGACGCCCGCTCCGCCGTGCCCGTAGCAGTGCACGACCCGGCGGCCCTCGGCGTCCTCGGCCTCCAGCCGGACCGACGGCCGGGCGGGCCGCAGACCGACGCGGTGGCCGATCACCTTCGCCCGGGCCAGCGCGGGCACCAGGCCGACGGCGCGCGACAGGATGAGCTTCGCGACGTCGGGGTCGGGGCGCCGGTCCCACTCCCCCTCGTCGTCCGTGCCGCCGACGACGATGTCCCGGGAGCGGGGCACGACGTAGACCGGCCCACCGGGTGCCGCGCCGTCGAGCCACCAGCGCTCGAGGCCGACCTGCTCGACGTACACCACCTGGCCGCGGACCGGGCTCATCGAGGAGTCGTCGGCCATCCGCCGGGCGCCGAGGCCGGTCGCGTTGACGACCACCTCGGCGTGGTCGGGCAGCGCGGACAGCGCCATCCGGGTGATCGTGCCGCCCAGCGCCTCGACGCGTCCGGCCAGCCAGGGCAGGTAGACGGGCATCTCCACGACCGGCGCGACGAAGCTCCAGCCGTCGACGTACGGCGGACCCAGCGCGGTGACCCGGGTCAGGGTGGGCACGGCGTCGCGCCACCACGGGTCGGCCTGGGCGGTGCGGTGCAGCTCGTTGCCGGGGAGCATCCGCACGCCGGTGCCCTCGACGTCCGCGAGCGCCTCGAGCGCGGTGAACGTGTCGTGCGACCAGCCGGAGACCCGCTCGACGGGGTAGGCGCGGTAGGGGTACCAGATCGCGGCCGCGACCGACGACGTGGTCTCCAGCGGGAGGTCCCGCGCGACGACGCCGACCTGGTGCCCCGCCTCGAGCAGGCGTACGGCGCACGACAGCCCGACCACACCTGCCCCGACGACGACGACCCTGGCCATGGGACGAGTCTGCCCTAGGAGCGTGGGTCGGTAGTCGGCGATCATCACGGCTCCCGCCCGGTCGGACACGGTGGCCACGACGTAGCGGTCGTCGGCGGGACGGCGCACGTGGCAGACGATCCGGCTGCCGACCTGGGCGGGATAGGCGGCGCGACCGCCGCAGTCGGCCTCCGTCCAGCCCTGGCCGCGCAGGGTCTGCTCCAGCTTGCGGGTGGCGATGACGCCGTCGAGCAGGCGCGCGTCGAAGCCGACCGCCTTGCCCTCCACCGCGGCCTCGAGGTGCACCCCGACCCGGGCGACGAGCCCGTCGACGTACCCCCGGCAGGTCATCCGGCGGGGCACCGTGCCGTCCCAGCGCGGGCAGTCGAGGTAGGCCAGGGTCAGACCCTGCCCGGCGATCTGCGCCGCGAGCCGGGCGTGGACCGGCTTCTCGAGGCTGTCCATCGGCCGGTCCGGGGGCTGCTGCTCCCGGGGCGCCTCGCCGCCGACGACGGGGGCGGGTGCTGCCGTGGCCGGTGAGCTCGGGGGCCCGGGGCGGACCCGGAGGGGGGTCGTCACACCCCGCGAGCAGGGCGGTCGCGACCGCCAGGGACGCGAGCATCGGAGCCAGGCCCAGCCGTGCGCGCACTCCACCTCCCGCTCGTCGGATCCCCGCTGCCGACGATAGCCGCGAGCGCCAACGGGCGCGGCGTCCGGGACCGTAACCCACGAGGTAGAACTCGTTGCACTCTGCGGCGGAGGGGCGTCGGCAACTGCTGACTCCCCCTCGAGGCCCACCGACGCCGCCGGTACGTCGACCGGGCCGCTGGAGGCGTCGACCTGCTGACGTTCGGGATCGGCGTGCTGGCGCTCGGCGGTCTCACCGAGGCCACGTCGGTGTTCGCCATCTCCGACCGGACCATCCGGCAGGTCCGCTACCGCGACAAGGGCACGCTGACCTACCGCTTCCGGATCAGCAACGACGGGACGCTGCCGGTGACGGTGACCGGGCTCGCTCCCCCGCTGCACCAGCCACGGCTGTTGCCGCTACGTGAAGGTCGCCGACGCCGACGGCGACACCCGGTTCACGGTCCCGGCGGGCGGGTCGAGGACGGTGTCGCTGGCCCTGCACATGGAGAACTGCGAGACCCTCTCGGCCCGCGCCGGGTCGTTCGTCGAGGGCGTGGACCTGCGCACCTCGCGTGCGGGCGTGCTGCGCGACGACGTACACGTCGACCTGCCGGAGGAGCTGCACACGGGCTCGCCGCGAGAGGCGTTCTGCCCCGGGTCTACGGCGACGTCCCGTCCGCCTGGCTGAGACGGATGTCCGCGAGCAGCACGCTCTGGCCGTTGCCGGCGGCGGGCGTGCGCACGAGCAGCTCGACCTCGACCTCCGACCCGTCGCGGCGCAGCGCGGGCACCACGACCGGACGGTCCAGGAGCGGCTTGCGCCCGACCAGGAGGTACATCGTGAAGCCGGCGACGTGGGCCTGGCGGTAGCGCTCCGGGACGATCGTGACGATCCTGCGTCCGACCAGCTCGGTCGGGTCGTCGTACCCCAGGATCTCCGCGGCCGTCCGGCTGACGGCCAGGATGCGGCTGGTCGCGTCGGCGGCGATGAGCCCGGTCGTGGCCTCGACCACGATGCTCGGGTCCCACCCGTCGATGACGATCGTCGGCCCGCTGGCGTCCTCCGGCGTCCGCCACGGCTCGGGGCGCTCGCCCGCCGCCTGGCTCAGCACCTGGCGGCAGATCCACCTGCGGAACGCCTGCACCTCCGGCTGCGTCGGCGGGGTCAGCACCAGGCCCTCGCGGGAGAGGTCCAGGGCGGCCTGGATCGCCCGGTCCAGGGTCTCGAAGTGCGCCACCGACCCGAGCGGCACCGGGACCTGGATCACCGTCGCGGAGACCCGCGGCTCGACCGCCTCGTCCATCAGGTCGTCGGCGGTGATGGCCACCGACGTGCGCGGCACGTGCTCCTCGAGCACCGCGATCGCGTCGGTGGCGTCGGCGTGCATCTGGATCGGGTCCTCGTCGTCGGAGTCGAGGTTCGCCAGGAGGTACTCCCGCAGCAGCGCCTCGGCGTGCTCCTGCCACGCGGCGTGCAGCAGCAGCGGCATGTTGTGGAGCTCCACGGACACGTTGTCGCGTCCCGGCCCGGGGGCGCCCGGCTGGTCGGCGCGGGGCACCGACTCGTCGGGCAGCGCGTTGTCGGGGCCGGAGATCCGGAACCACACCCTCTTCCCGCCGGGGTGCTGGGTGACGCCCCAGTCGTCCACGAGGGCCTCGAGCATCAGCAGGCCACGGCCGGTGCCCGCCGTGGCGGCGTAGCGACGTCGCGACGGCAGGTGCGGGCTGCCGTCGCCGACCTCGATCCGCAGACCGGTCTCGTCGAGCGCCGCGGCCACGTCGATGTCGGTGCCCGCGTGCAGGAGGGCGTTGGTGACCACCTCGCTGACCAGCAGCACCGCGGTCTCGACGAGGTCCTCACGACCGGTCGACTCCAGGAGCCCACGGACGTGCGCGCGCGCTTCGGAGACGCTCGCAGGCTGCGGCGGCAGCCGCACCTCGAACGAGCCGTGCCCGGTAACGCTGGACGTCAGTCCCACCAGAGTCTGCTCCCCATGGTGCCCACAATGTAAACCGTGCGTGGACGCACCGAGCCGTTCCCCGCTCGCGTCATTCTGGCCTCAAACCGGATCGGAGTCACGCATTTCGGTCCAGGTGTCAGGACCAGTGCCCATCCCCTGGTCACCGGGCCGGCTGCGCAGCACCCAGCCGTCGGCGTCCGCGGCCACCTCGACGACCGCGCAGTGGCCGAGGTGCAGCGACGCGGCCACCTCGTCCGGGAGGCCGACCAGCGGAGGTACGCCGGTCTGGATCGCGCCCGTGTGCGAGACGACCAGGACCGTCTCGCCGCGGTGCAGGTCGGCGATCGTCTCGAGCTCGAGGCCCAGCTGGGCGCCGTCGCCCAGGCCCGGGAGCACGCTGACCGGCGCGGCGGTCTCCGCGCCCACCAGGCCGGCCGTCCGGGTCGCCCGCGGGTCGTCGCCGGCGTAGATCGCGGCGAGCCGGACGACCCGCAGCGACCGCCCGAGCGTGCGGCGCCTCTCGGTCCTCCCCGGGCGCGACCAGCAGCAGCGTGGCGGCGCACTGGAGGTCCGACATACCGGCCAGGCTAGTGCCGGCTAGCGGATGACCGCGTCGATGGTCTTCTTCAACGCGCTCGGCTGGGAGGGCCGGCGCGGCGCCTTCTTCTTGGCCTCGATCATCTCCGCGCCGAGGTCCTGCAGGGTCTTGCGGCCGAGGCCCTCACGGACCTTCGGGAACCAGTCCTGCTCCTCCTCGTCCATGTGGTGCCGGACGTTCTCGATCAGCACGGTGGTCTTCGCGGTGAACCGCTCGGCGGTCGGCTTCATCGCGGCGAGCTCGACGACGAGCAGGTCGGCGACGTGGTGCTCCTCGTAGGACTCCAGCACGTCGTCCTCGAGGTCCGGCAGCAGGGCACGCACGCGGGGGTACATGACCTCGTTCTCGATGTAGGTGTGCACGGTCAGCAGCTCGATCATCCGGTCGACCAGCTTCCCCTTGGCCGTGTGGGCGTTCTCGCCGGCCTTCTCGAAGTCGGTGAAGACCTTGCGGAGCTCCTTGTGGTCGGCCTTGAGCAGGACGATGGCGTCGGTCGACATGGGTCTCTCCTGGGATCGGTGGATGTCCCGACCGGTACCCAGTCCCCCGGCACCCAGTCGCCCAGTCGCCGGCCAGTCGCTCGGTCAGTCGAGGCCGTGGGCGCGGCGGATCTCGGCGAGGATGCCGGCCATGATCTCGGTGAGCCCGAAGTCCTTGGGGGTGAACACCGCGGCCACGCCGAGCTCCTTGAGCCTCGCGGCGTCGGCGGACGGCACGATGCCGCCGACGACCACGGGCACGTCGTCGAGG
This sequence comes from uncultured Actinomycetota bacterium, assembly GCA_963778095.1. Classification (GTDB taxonomy): domain Bacteria; phylum Actinomycetota; class Actinomycetes; order Propionibacteriales; family Nocardioidaceae; genus Nocardioides_B. The sequence continues at coordinate 114,165 of CAVZTB010000015.1, forward strand.
CCCTGCGCACGCATGCCGTCGAGGACGGCCGGCACCAGCTCCATGTGCGAGCCGGACAGGATCGAGAGACCGACGCAGTGCACGTCCTCGGCGACCGCGGCCGCCACGATCTGCTCCGGGGTCAGCCGGATGCCCTGGTAGACCACCTCGAAGCCGGCGTCGCGGGCCCGCACCGAGACCTGCTCGGCCCCGTTGGAGTGGCCGTCGAGCCCCGGCTTGCCGACCAGCAGCCGCAGCCGCGTGCCGAGCTCCTCGCCCGTGCGCCGGACGTCCTCCCGGACCTGCGTCAGGTCGGCGCCGGCGTCGGCGACGCCGACCGCTCCCGGACACCCCCGTCGGCGCCCGGAACTCCCCGAACACCTCCCGCAGCGTGCCGGCCCACTCCCCGGTCGTCGCACCGGCCCGCGCGGCGACCAGGGTGGCCTCCATCAGGTTGGTGCCGGACTTGGCCGCCTCGGTCAGGCCGGCCAGGGCGGCCTCGACCTCGGCGTCGTCACGCTCCTGGCGCCACGCCTGCAGGCTCGCCACCGCCGAGCGCTCGGCCTCCGGGTCGGCGGCCTGGATGGCGGCGTCCAGGTCGGCGGTCAGCGGGGACGGCTCGGTGGTCTCGTAGCAGTTGACGCCCACGACCTTGTCCTCGCCGGACTCGATGCGACCGCGCCGGGCGGCGTGCGAGGAGACCATCGCCTGCTTCATGTAGCCGGACTCGACGGCCGCGACGGCACCGCCCATCGCCTGCACCCGGTCCATCTCGGCGCGGGCACCGGCGACGAGGTCGGCGACCTTGGCCTCCACCACCGTCGAGCCCTCGAACAGGTCGTCGTACTCCAGCAGGTCGGACTCGAAGGCCAGCACCTGCTGGAGGCGCAGCGACCACTGCTGGTCCCACGGCCGGGGCAGGCCGAGCGCCTCGTTCCACGCCGGCAGCTGTACGGCGCGGGCGCGGGCGTCCTTGGACAGCGTCACGCCGAGCATCTCGAGCACGATCCGCTGCACGTTGTTCTCGGGCTGCGCCTCGGTCAGGCCCAGGCTGTTGACCTGCACGCCGTACCGGAACCGGCGCATCTTGTCGTCCTCGACGCCGTAGCGCTCGCGGGTCAGCTCGTCCCAGAGCTGGACGAACGCGCGCATCTTGCACATCTCCTCGACGAACCGCACGCCGGCGTTGACGAAGAACGAGATGCGCCCGACGACCTGCGGGAAGTCCTCGGGGGCGACCTGGCCGGAGTCGCGCACGGTGTCGAGCACCGAGATCGCCGTGCAGAGGGCGTAGGCCAGCTCCTGGGTCGGCGTCGCGCCGGCCTCCTGGAGGTGGTAGCTGCAGATGTTGATCGGGTTCCACTTGGGGATCTTGTTGACGGTGTAGGCGATCAGGTCGCTGGTCAGCCGCAGGGAGTGCTCGGGCGGGAAGACGTAGGTCCCGCGGGAGAGGTACTCCTTGATGATGTCGTTCTGGGTGGTGCCGGCCAGCGTGCCGTGCACGTCCTCGAACCCGTCCTCGGCGTGCCCGCCGGCGACCGCCTGCTCCTCGGCGACGACCTGGTAGAGCGCGAGCAGCCACATCGCGGTCGCGTTGATCGTCATCGACGTGTTCATGGTGTCGAGCGGGATCCCGTCGAACAGCCGCCGCATCTCCCCCAGGTGCGGGATCGGCACGCCGACCTTGCCGACCTCGCCGCGCGCGAGCGGGTGGTCCGGGTCGTAGCCGGTCTGGGTCGGCAGGTCGAAGGCCACCGAGAGTCCGGTCTGGCCCTTCGACAGGTTCGTCCGGTAGAGCGCGTTGGAGTCCGTCGCCGAGCTGTGCCCGGCGTAGGTCCGCATCACCCAGGGACGGTCCTTCGAGTCGCTCATGGGCTGAGAGTACGGCCGAGGTGACTCGCTGGTAACCGTGTGTGAACTACTCCACTCGGTGCGGCACGTCGCCTAGATCACAGCGGCGGCGCGCTCCACCGAGATCCAGCGGCGCAGCCGGGTGAACGCGATGACCCGCCGCAGCGAGGGCGAGCAGCCCCGCAGCGTCAGGGTGCCGCCCTGGCGCTCCATCCGGGCGGTGGCGGCGGCGAGCAGGCGCAGGGCGGTGGCGTCGATCGACTCGACCCCGGTCATGTCGACGACGACGTCGACGTGCGCGGCCATCTGCGCCGTGAGGACCTCGCGGACCTCGCTCGTGGAGCGACCGTCGAACCGGCCGCTCAGAACCATCGTCGGACCCTGCGTGGTGACGAGCATCGGCTGCTCCCTCTGCGCCGGGAACGACCCCCCGTGGTCGTCCCTCCACCCACTATGACGCACGGGAGTCCGTAAAGGTTGCCTCACCGTGCCCGCGAGTCGGTCAGTCCTCCAGGTCGGGTACGTCGACCCGCTCGATGTCGACGCCGAGCCCGGAGAGCATCTCCACGAAGTACGGGTAGCCGCGGTCGATGTGCTGCGCCTCCGCCACCGTCGTCGTGCCCTGCGCGGCCAGCCCCGCGAGCACCAGCGCCGCACCGGCCCGGATGTCGTGGGCCACGACGGGTGCCCCGGACAGCAGCGGCTTGCCGCGCACCACCGCGTGGTGGCCGTCGGTGCGCAGGTCGGCCCCCAGCCGGGCCAGCTCCTGGGCGAACATGAACCGCGCCTCGAACACGTTCTCGGTGATCATCGCGGTCCCGTCGCTGACGGCCGCGAGCGCCATCGCGAACGGCTGCAGGTCCGTCGGGAACCCCGGGTAGGGCAGCGTCACCACGTCGAACGAGTCGAGCCGCCGGTCGACGTGCACGTGGAAGCCGCCGTCGACGTCGTCCACGGAGGCGCCGGACGAGACCAGCTTGTCCAGCACGATGTCGAGGTGCCGGGACTGCCCACCGCGCACGGTCAGGTCCCCGCCGGCGATCGCCGTGGCGAAGGCCCAGGTGCCGGCGACGATCCGGTCGGTCACCGTCGCGTGCTCCACCGGTGCGAGCTGCGAGACGCCGTGGACCGTCAGCGTCGAGGTCGAGATGCCCTCGATCTTGGCGCCCATCGCGACGAGCATCTCGCAGAGGTCGATGATCTCCGGCTCGCGCGCGACGTTGTCGATCACCGTCGTACCGTCCGCGAGCACCGAGGCCATCAGCAGGTTCTCGGTCGCGCCGACGCTCGGGAAGTCGAGCCACAGGTTGGCGCCGGAGAGCCGGTCGGTGACCTCCGCGACGACGAAGCCGTGCTCGATGCGCACCTGCACCCCGAGCTCGGTCAGGCCGGTCATGTGCATGTCCAGGCCGCGGGAGCCGATGTTGTCCCCGCCGGGCAGCGCCACCCGGGCCCGGCCGCAGCGGGCGACCAGCGGGCCGAGCACGCTGATCGACGCCCGCAGCCGCCGGACGAGGTCGTAGGGCGCCACGTGCCGGAGCTCGTCGGGCACGTCGATCGTGACCGTCCCGCTCCCGCTGCCGCTGCTCGCGCCCGGCCGGCACCACGGGGTGCTCGACGGACACCGTGCAGCCGAGCTCCTCGAGCAGCCGGGCCATCACGTGCACGTCCAGGATGTCCGGGACGTTGGTGATCCGGCTCCGCCCGCGGGCCAGCAGCGCGGCCGCCATCAGCTTCAGCGCGCTGTTCTTCGCACCGCCCACGTGCGCGGTGCCGCGCAGCGGGTGCGAGAGCGGCCCCTCGGACCGGACCTGGAATCCCTGCATCCCGCTGATGCTAGTGCCGGTGCGCGCCGCCCTAGGGTGGAGGGATGGTCAACCTCACCCGCATCTACACCCGCACCGGCGACGGCGGCGAGACGCGTCTCGGCGACATGAGCGTCACGACGAAGAACGACCCGCGCCTGCACGCCTACGCCGACGTCGACGAGGCCAACGCCCACATCGGCCTGGCGCTCACGGTCGGCGGGCTCGAGGAGTCGGTGGTCGCCGTGCTGACCCGGGTGCAGAACGACCTGTTCGACGTCGGCGCGGACTTCTGCACCCCGGTCGTCGAGAACCCCGAGTTCCCGCCGCTGCGCATCGAGCAGGAGTACGTCGACCGGCTCGAGGGCTGGTGCGACGAGTTCAACGCCGACCTGCCGAAGCTCCGGTCGTTCATCCTCAACGGCGGCACCCCCGGCGGTGCCCACCTGCACGTCGCCCGGACCGTCGTACGACGGGCGGAGCGGTCGGCCTGGGCGGCCTTCGCCGAGCACGAGGCCACCATGAACGTGCTCGCGATCAAGTACCTCAACCGGCTCTCGGACCTGCTCTTCATCCTGGCCCGGCACGCGAACCGGCAGGACGGCGACGTCCTCTGGGTGCCCGGCGGCGAGCGCTGAGCCGTCACTTCTGCGACGACACACCGCGAAAACCCCACCACGAGTGACGGGTCGGCGTCAGCGGCGCGAGGGCTGGCGACGGCCGGGCGGGGCGGCCTCGAGCCAGGCCAGGAAGCCGGTCAGGGCGTCCGGGCTCATCGCGACCTCGAGCGGGCCCGACGGGGTCCGGCAGGACACGACGATGTGCCCGGAGTAGAGCGAGTAGGCCTCGACGCCGACCGGGTCACGCCGTCCGACGTACTCCAGGTCCGCGCGCTCGTAGGAGAACCGCGGCCGGAAGGCGAGCGAGAAGATCCGGAACCACTCGAGGTGGTCGCCGGTGTAGCGACCGACCCCCAGAATCCAGCCGCGCCCGGCCCTCCCGGACCGGACGCGGACGCTGAACTCGAAGGTGCCTCCGTTGCGGGAGATCCACCGACGGCGGACCACCAGACAGAGGCCGTACAGCAGCAGCAGGAAGAACAGCGCCCCGACTGAGTCGACCAGCCATTCCCACAACGGCATCAGGGTCAGGACGCCTTCTCGGCCGCCCGGACACGGGCCTCGGCCCACGCCTCCTCGGCGTGGGCCAGGGCCTCGTCGTCGCCCGCGCCCTCGCTCTTGCAGCGCTCGAGCTCGGTGCGCGCCTTCTCCAGGTCGATGTCGTGCGACATCTCGGCGTGCTCGGACAGGATCGAGATCCGGTTGTTCGCCACCGACAGGAAGCCGGAGTCGACCGCCGCGATCCACGTCTCGTTGTCCGTGGTCGTCACGTCGACGATGCCGTGCACCATGGTGGACAGCATCGGCGCGTGGTTCGGCAGGATCCCGACGTCACCCTCGGTCGTGCGGGCGATGACCATGGTGGCCTCGCCCGACCAGACCAGCCGGTCGGCTGCGACCAGCTCGACCTGCATCACGTCGTCACTCACGCGGACTCCTCAGTCGCTCACTCGATTTTGAACAGGAAGAGATCAGAGACCCTTCTGGATCTCGTCCCACTTCTTCTCGACGTCGTCGAGGCCACCGCACATGAAGAACGCCTGCTCGGCCACGTGGTCGTAGTCGCCGTCGGCGATCTTCGAGAACGCCTCGATGGTGTCCTTGATCGGGACGGTCGAGCCCTCGATGCCGGTGAACTGCTTGGCGACGTAGGTGTTCTGCGACAGGAACCGCTGGATGCGGCGGGCCCGCGAGACGATGACCTTGTCCTCCTCGGACAGCTCGTCGACACCCAGGATCGCGATGATGTCCTGCAGCTCCTTGTTGCGCTGGAGGATCTGCTTGATCCGGACCGCGGTCTTGTAGTGGTCCTCGCCGATGTACTGCGCGTCCAGGATCCGCGACGTCGAGGTCAGCGGGTCCACGGCCGGGTAGATGCCGAGCGACGCGATCTCGCGCGACAGCTCCGTCGTCGCGTCGAGGTGCGCGAACGTGGTGGCCGGCGCCGGGTCGGTGTAGTCGTCGGCGGGCACGTAGATCGCCTGCATCGAGGTGATCGAGTGACCACGCGTCGAGGTGATGCGCTCCTGGAGCACACCCATCTCGTCGGCGAGGTTGGGCTGGTAGCCCACCGCGGACGGCATCCGGCCCAGCAGGGTGGACACCTCGGAACCGGCCTGCGTGAACCGGAAGATGTTGTCGATGAACAGCAGCACGTCCTGGCCCTGCACGTCGCGGAAGTACTCCGCCATCGTCAGCGCCGAGAGGGCCACCCGCAGGCGGGTGCCCGGCGGCTCGTCCATCTGGCCGAACACGAGAGCGGTCTGGCCGATGACGCCGGCCTCGTCCATCTCCGCGATCAGGTCGTTGCCCTCACGGGTGCGCTCGCCGACGCCGGCGAACACCGACACACCGCCGTGGTCCTTGGCGACGCGGGCGATCATCTCCTGGATCAGCACGGTCTTGCCGACACCGGCACCACCGAACAGGCCGATCTTGCCGCCCTGGACGTAGGGGGTGAGCAGGTCGATGACCTTGATGCCGGTCTCGAACATCTCGGTCTTGGACTCGAGCTGGTCGAAGGCGGGCGCCTTGCGGTGGATGCCCCAGCGCTCGTTGACCTCGAGCCGCTCGCCCTCGGCGAGGTTCAGGCAGTCGCCGAGGGTGTTGAACACGTGGCCGAGCGTGGCGTCGCCGACGGGCACGGTGATCGGGCCACCGGTGTCCTGGACCTGCGCGCCGCGGACCAGTCCGTCGGTCGGCTGCATCGAGATCGCCCGGACCATGCCGTCGCCGATGTGCAGCGCGACCTCCAGGGTCAGCGTGCGCTTCTCGCCCTCGAGCTCCAGCTCGGTGGTGAGCATGTTGTACATCTCGGGGATCGAGTCCGCGGGGAACTCGACGTCGACGACCGGCCCGGTCACGCGGGCGATACGACCTACGCCGCCCTCGGCCTGCTCGGTTCCTCGTTCTTCAGTCGTGGCAGTCATCTCTCTCACTCACTCCCGGCATTCGCGTCGGCCAGCGCGTTGACGCCACCGACGATCTCGCTGATTTCCTGGGTGATCCCGGCCTGTCGGGCCTGGTTGGCCGTTCGGGTGTACTTCTTGATGAGCTCGTCGGCGTTGTCCGTGGCGGACTTCATCGCCCGCTGACGTGCGGCCAGCTCGGAGGCGGCCGCCTGCAGCAGGGCGAAGTAGATCCGGCTCTGGACGTAGCGCGGCAGCAGCGCGTCGAGCACCTCCGACGCGTTCGGCTCGAACTCGTAGAGCGGCAGCACCTCGCCCTCCTCGGGCTCGTCGGTGCCCTCCACGACCTCGAGCGGCAGCAGCCGGATGGCCGTGGGCTCCTGGACCAGCATCGACCGGAACCGCGTGTAGACCACGTGGACCTCGTCGACGTCCTGGGCGCCCTCGGGCAGCTCGATCTCGGGGTGGTCCTCACCGGCGATGAACGCGGTGATGAGCGCATCGCCGATCTCGCGCGCCACGTCGTACGTCGGCTGGTCGGAGAAGCCCGTCCAGCTCTTCACGATCGAGCGCTGACGGAAGGTGAGGTAGCCGACGCCCTTGCGTCCGGTGACGTAGGTCTCGACCTCCTTGCCCTCGTCGCGGAGCTTCTGCGCGAGGCGCTCGGACTCCTTGAGGACGGACGAGGAGTAGGCCCCGGCCAGTCCGCGGTCGCTGGTCACGATGAGCACGGCGGCCCGCTTGGGGTTCTCCGGCTCGGTGGTCAGCGCGTGCTCGACGTTCGAGAACGTCGCCACGGCGGACACCGCACGCGTCAGCTCACGGGCGTACGGCGCTGCCGCCTGGGCCCGCTGCTGCGCCTTGATGATGCGGGACGCAGCGATGAGCTCCATGGCGCGGGTGATCTTCTTCATCGACTCGGTCGACTTGATCCGTGCGCGGTACTCACGCAGCGAGAGGGCCATCTGTCAGCCCCGCTTCTGCTTGACGATCTGCTCCTGCTCGACGTCCTCGTCCTCGAGGGCCTCGTGCTCCTCCTTGCCGGCCTTGATGGACTCGCCATCAGAGGTCTCGAACTGGTCGAGGAAGGAGTTGTAGGCGTCCTCCATCGCGGAGGCGGTGTCGTCGTCGAACTTCTGCGACTCGCGGATGCCCGAGAGGATCCCCTCGTGCGAGCGGCGCAGGTAGTCGAGGAACTCGGCCTCGAAGCGAAGCACGTCGTCGGTCGGCACCTTGTCGAGGCGACCCGTCGTGCCGGTCCACAGCGAGGCAGCCATCTCCTCGACCGGGTAGGGCGAGTACTGCGGCTGGCGCAGCAGGGCCATCAGGCGCTGACCGCGGTCGAGCTGCTGGCGGGACGCGGCGTCGAGGTCGGAGGCGAACATCGCGAACGCCTCCATCGCGCGGAACTGCGCGAGGTCGACCTTGAGCGAGCCGGTGACCGTCTTCATGGCCTTGGTCATCGCCGCACCACCCACGCGGGACACCGACACACCGACGTCGATGGCCGGGCGCTGGTTGGACGCGAACAGGTCGGACTGCAGGAAGATCTGGCCGTCGGTGATCGAGATGACGTTGGTCGGGATGAACGCCGACACGTCGTTGGCCTTGGTCTCGACGATCGGCAGACCGGTCATCGAGCCGGAGCCCAGCTCGTCGGACAGCTTCGCGCAGCGCTCGAGCAGCCGGCTGTGCAGGTAGAACACGTCGCCCGGGTAGGCCTCACGACCCGGCGGGCGGCGCAGCAGCAGCGACACGGCGCGGTAGGCCTCGGCCTGCTTGGTCAGGTCGTCGAAGACGATCAGGACGTGCTTGCCGTCGTACATCCAGTGCTGGCCGATGGCCGAGCCGGTGTACGGCGCGAGGTACTTGAAGCCGGCCGAGTCGGACGCCGGGGAGGCCACGATGGTGGTGTACTCCAGGGCGCCGGCCTCCTCGAGGGCGCCGCGCACGGCGGCGATCGTGGAGCCCTTCTGGCCGATGGCGACGTAGATGCAGCGGACCTGCTTGTCCGGGTCGCCCGTCTCCCAGTTCTGCTTCTGGTTGATGATCGTGTCGATCGCGATCGTCGACTTGCCGGTCGCGCGGTCACCGATGATCAGCTGGCGCTGGCCGCGGCCGATCGGGGTCAGGGCGTCGATCGCCTTGATGCCGGTGGCGAGCGGCTCGTGCACGGACTTGCGCGCCATCACGCCGGGGGCCTGGAGCTCGAGGGCGCGGCGGCCGTCGGTGCTGACCTCGCCGAGGCCGTCGATCGGCTGGCCGAGCGGGTCGACCACGCGGCCGAGGTAGCCGTCGCCCACCGGCACGGAGAGGATCTCGCCGGTACGACGGACGGTCTGACCCTCCTCGATGCCGCTGAACTCGCCGAGGATGACGACACCGATCTCGCGGGTGTCGAGGTTCAGCGCGATGCCGAGCGTGCCGTCCTCGAACTCGAGGAGCTCGTTGGCCATCGCCGAGGGCAGTCCGGACACGCGGGCGATGCCGTCGCCGGCCTCCGCCACCGTGCCGACCTCTTCGCGGCTGGCGGTGTCGGGCTTGTAGTCCGACACGAACCGCTGAAGTGCGTCCCGGATCTCCTCCGGACGGATCGAAAGCTCCGTCATTTCGTCATCCCTGCTCTCTTGGGTCTCTCGTGCTGTCGTGTGTCTGGTGGCGCCGGTCAGCCGGCGAGCTGTCGTCGGGCGTCGTCGAGGCGGCTGGCGACGGTGCCGTCGATGACGTCGTCACCGATGGCCACGCGCATCCCGCCGATGACGTCGGGGTCGACGACGACGTTGAGGTGCACCGGGCGGTCGTACTGCCGGGCGAGGGCGTCCTGCAGACGCTGCGCGTCCTCGGAGCCCAGCTCGCGGGCCACCCGGACGGTCGCGACGAGCCGCTTGCGCTGCTCGGCGGCGATCTTCTGGTAGCTCTCGAGCGCGACGACCACGCTGCGGTGGGTGCCGGTCGACCGCCTGCTCGGCGAGCCGGACGGTGGCCGACGTGGCCTTGCCGTCCAGCAGGTCCTTGAGCAGCCGGCGCTTGTCGTCGTTGCTGCGGGTCGGGTCGGAGAGCGCGTCCCGGAGGTCGGGGCTCGCCGACACCATCCGCTCGAAGGCGAACAGCTCGCTCTCGAGGTCGTCGGCCTTGCCCTTCTGCTCGGCGCCCAGCACGACCGCGACGACCCCGAGGTGCTCGAGGGCGCGCTCCAGGTCGCGGCTGGAGACCCAGCGACGTCCCGCGGCCGCGGCCACGAGGTCGGCCGACGCCGGGTCGATCTGCTCACCGAAGATGCCGCGGAGCAGGTCGGCCTTGGCCTCGGCCGGGACCGAGACGTCGGTCGCCACGCGGCGCAGGCCGGGCTCGCGACGCAGGACGTCGGCGACCCCGAAGAGGTCGTCGCCGACCTTCGAGGCGTCGACGCCGCCCTCCACCGCCGTACCGAGGCTCTCGGTCAGCGCGTGGAGCGAGTCGGACGAGGCGCCCTGCATCAGTGGGCCCCGTTCCCGTGGCTGGTCCCGTTGACCGTCGGCTGGGACTCGAGATCGGCGAGGAAGCGCTCCACGACCCGGCTCTGACGAGCCTCGTCGTCCAGCGACTCCCCGACGATGCGACCGGCGAGGGACGTGGCCAGCGAACCGACCTCGGCCCGGAGCGAGGTGACCGCCTGCTGGCGCTCGGCCTCGATCTGGTTGTGCGCGTGCTCGACGATGCGCGATGCCTCGGTCTGCGCCTGCTCGCGCATCTCCGCGACGATCGTCGCACCCTGCTCACGCGCCTCCTCGCGGATGCGCGCCGCCTCGTGGCGGGCGTCACCGAGCTGCTTCTCGAGCTCGGCCAGCTTGGCGTCGGCCTCGGCCTGCTTGGTCTCGGCCGCCTTCAGACCGCCCTCGATGGCAGTCGTCCGGTCGGCGAACGTCTTCTCGAAGCTGGGGACGACCCACTTCTTGACGGCGAGGTACAGCAGTCCGAAGACGACCAGCGCCAGGATGACCTCAACCCATTCGACGGCGAGGGGGCTCTGCTCCTCCGCGGCGAGGATCCGGTTCATGGTGGTGGTCCTTCGTCAGTCAGTCGGGCTCGGTCAGAGGACGAACGCGAGGGCGATACCGATGATCGCGAGCGCCTCGGCGAGCGCGAAGCCCAGGATCGCGATCGACTGGAGGCGGCTCTGCGCCTCCGGCTGACGCGCGACGCCGTTGATGTAGGCGGCGAAGATCAGGCCGATACCGATACCAGGACCGACTGCGGCGAGGCCGTAGCCGATCATGTTGAGGTTGCCGTCCACGATGGTTCCTTTCGGTTGTTTCTCTGTGTTGAAACTGGTGGGGTCTTGAGGTCTCAGTGCTCGTCTGCGAGAGCGCCGGAGATGTACATGGCGTTGAGCAGGGTGAAGACGTAGGCCTGCAGGAACTGCACCAGCAGCTCCAGGAAGGCGATCGCGATCGCCAGCACCCAGGCCAGCAGGCCGACCGGCTTGATGATGAGCGCGCCGTGCACGAGGAGGTACTCGCCGCCCGTCGCGAACAGCAGCGCCAGGATGTGGCCGGCGAACATGTTGGCGAACAGACGGAGGGCCAGCGTGACCGGCCGGACGATGAGGTTCGAGAAGAACTCCAGCGGCACGATCAGCAGCAGGATCGGGCCGGTGACGCCGCCGGGCACGCACTGCAGCTTGAGGTAGCCGATCAGCCCGTGCTTCCGGACGCCGACCGAGTTGTAGATGATCCAGCTCAGGCCGGCCAGGGCGTAGGCCATGCTGGCGCGGCTGAACGACGGGAACTGGATGAACGGGATCGACCCGAACCAGTTGTTGATCAGGATGAAGAAGAAGATCGTGACGAGGTACGGCACGAAGGGCATGAAGTCCTTGGAGCCGATGATGTCGCGACCGAGGCCGTTGCGCACCGAGCCGTACATGCTCTCGCCGACGAACTGCAGCTTGCCGGGCACCATCTGCTGCTTGCGGGCGGCGGCGTAGAAGAAGGCGAAGACGACGATCGCGGCCAGGACCAGCAGGAGCATCGGCTTGGTGACCCCGACGCCGCCCACGCTGAAGACCGCCGGCAGGTCGAAGCTGCCCGGCCCGGGCGGGACGAAGCCCTCCTCGGCGGTGCTGACGAGACTTCCTGCGAAGGTCACCGGAGTACCCCTACTTCTCTCTTACCTGCCGATGCGGCAGTACGGCGGACTGGGCGATCGTCGTGGAGATGGCGGAACAACCGTGGTGCAGCCACGGGTCCCGGGTGCGAACCGACTGCTGACGAGCCGCCGCACGCCGGACGATAGCAGGCAGGCAGGGTCATCGCGCACTCGCCTCCCAGCCGTCGGAGGGGCCCGCCGAGGGCCGCTCGGGGAGGTCGTAGAGAGGCATCCGCGAGCGGGTCGCGGAGATGATGTGAGACACCAACCAAACCAGCGTCGCGGCGATCACGGCGACCCCGGCCCAGGTGCGGTCGACCGCGCCGTCGAGGGCGCCGCTGCCGTCGAGGGCGGCGAACACCAGGGCGACCAGGACGACCTCGAGGGTGTAGGTCAGCATCGCCACCATCAGGGAGGCGACCGGGCTGACCGTGGCCACCGCGTTGACGACCACGGCCCCGGTGCCGAAGAACACCAGCACCATCCCGAAGCCGACGGCGGCGCCGGACGCGGCGGACGGCCCGGACAGGAGCAGGCCAGCGACGACGGAGGCCACCCCGAGCACGAGCGTGGCCAGCGCGGCGGACCGCACCTGGCCACCCACGGTCGCCGGCCGGTCAGGCCGGGTCGTGGACCCGTTGGTCGCTGGTGCGGTCGTCATGTCGGCGGCCGTTCTCTGGAGCTGTCGGGGGCGGCGGTCGGGAGCTTCGGGACCGGCGGGAATCGAGCCGGTCCGGCACTTCCTGAGTGTTTCCTGAACGCTTGTGAAAACTAGCACAAAGTCCGGGCGGGCGAAAAATCGGGACGTTCGCCCCCACCCTCACGCAGCCGGGAAGCCCCGTCAACGGGGGTCCTGCCCCTCAGACGGGCGAGCTCGGACGCTGCACCCTCGGCAGCACGAAGGTCAGCACGACGGTGAGCACCACCCACGCCGCGAGCAGCACGGTCGTGACGCGGCCGGCGTACAGGCTGGCCAGCACTCCCCCGAACGCGATCAGGCCCGCCCACAGCCACATGATCAGGACCGCGCGCCGGTGCGAGTGGCCGATCTCGAGGAGCCGGTGGTGCAGGTGCTCCTTGTCGGGGGCGAACGGCGAGCGGCCCGCCCGGGTGCGGCGGATCACCGCCAGCACCAGGTCGGCGAACGGCACGATGAGGATCGAGATCGGCAGCAGGATCGGCAGCAGCGTGGGCAGCAGGCTCGCCTGCGTGGACCCGGCCCCCTGCGTCATGTCGATCGTCGCGAACTGGCCGGTCAGGGTGAGCGCCGAGCCGGACAGCACCAGGCCGATCAGCATCGACCCGGAGTCGCCCATGAAGATCCGGGCCGGGAAGAAGTTGTGCGGCAGGAAGCCCACGCAGGCGCCGCCGAGGGCGGCGCAGAGCAGCGCCGCGGTGATCGCCAGCGTCTCGTCGTTGGCGTCCGCGAGCTTGTAGGCGAAGGCGAAGAACGCCACCGCGCCGATCGCCACGACGCCGGCGGCCAGGCCGTCGAGGCCGTCGACGAAGTTCACCGCGTTGACGGTGGCGACCACCACCACGACGCTCAGCAGCGCGGCCTGGGTCGGGTCGAGGCTGAACTGGCCCCGGCCCGGGATCTGGAAGTTGTAGTAGCGCACCTGGTTGAGCACCAGGAAGCCGGCGGCCAGCACCTGCCCCCCGAGCTTGGTCAGCGCGTCGAGCTCGAAGAGGTCGTCGAGCACGCCCAGCAGGCAGATCAGCGCGCCGCCGACCAGCACGATCGTCGCGTCGTGGAAGATCGGGTCCTCGCTCAGCGACAGGAACGGCAGCTGCCGGGCGACGATGAACGCCGCGCCCAGCCCGCCGAGCATCGCGACGCCGCCGAAGTAGGGGATCGGCACCGCGTGCACGTCCCGGTCGCGGACCTTGGCGACCGCACCGGTGCGCAGCGCGATCTCACGGGCCACCACGCCGAGCAGGTAGGTGATGACCGCGGCCACGAGGAAGACGGTGAGGTACTCGCGCAACGCCGGCTAGCCCTCGTCGAGGATCTCGACGCCGAGCGGGGCGACGATCTCGTTGAGCCGCTCGAGCGGGATGGCGCCGAGCCGCAGCACGCGCCCGACCGGTCCGGTGACGTCGACGATCGTGGACGGCTGCGACCCGGGCGTCGGGCCGGCGTCGAGGATCACCTCGACCGCCGTGCCCAGCATCGCGGCGGCCGCGTCGGCGTTCGTGGCGGCGGGCATGCCCGGTCCGGTTCGCGCTGCTCACGGCGAGCGGCCCGGTCCGCGACAGCAGCTCGAGGGCCACCTCGTGGTCGGGCATCCGCACGGCGACGGTCCCCCGGGTGTCCCCGAGGTCCCACTGCAGGGAGGGCTGCTGGCGGCAGACCAGCGTCAGCGGCCCGGGCCACAGCTCGGTGATCAGCGCCCGGGCGTAGGACGGCACCCCGACCGCCAGCGCGTCCAGGGTGGTCGGCGCCGAGACCAGCACCGGGCGGCGGCATCTCGCGGCCGCGGCCCTTGGCCGCGAGCAGGCCGCGGACCGAGTCGGCGTCGAACGCGTCGGCGCCGATGCCGTAGACGGTGTCCGTGGGGAGCACGACGAGCTGGCCGCGCTGCACGGCGAGCGCCGCGGTGGCGATGCCGGCCTCCCGCTCCTTCTCGTCGCTGGTCCGGTAGCGCTGGGCCTGCTTCGGCTCGTCGGGCTCGGTCACGTCTGGCACACGGTCATCGTGCCAGTCGCGCGGTCACGTAGCGGGACCGACCTGCCAGGTCCTCGTGGTCGCGTACGTCGGACCAGCGGCCCGTGGCCACGAAGACGGCCGGCGCGGAGCTGCCCTGCACGTCGGCGTGCTCGGCGCCGGCCACGCCGGAGGGACGCAGCAGCCGGGCCGCGACCCGCTCGACGACCCGCAGGGCGACCAGGCCGTCCTCGCCGGAGAACAGCGCGAGGTCCGGGTCGTGGTCGCGGGCCTCCGGGGCGACCGACTCGTAGGCCTCGAGCGGGATGTAGGGCGGGTTGCAGACCACCACGTCGACGGTGCCGTCCAGGTCGTCGAAGGCGTCGGCCATGTCGCCGTGCCGCAGGTCGACGCCGGACCCGGCGAGGTTGCGGGCCGCCCACGCGTGGGCGGGGTCGCCGAGCTCGACGGCGTGCACGTCCGCGGTCGGCGACCTCGGTCGCGACGGCGAGGGCGATGGCCCCGGAGCCGGTGCAGAGGTCGACGACGACGGGCACCCGGCCCTCGTCCACCAGGGCCTGCGCCCGCTCGACGGCCCAGCCGGCCAGCAGCTCGGTCTCGGGGCGGGGCACGAACACCCCCGGCCCGACGGCGAGCTCGAGGTAGCGGAAGGCGGCGGTGCCCGGTGAGGTGCTGGAGCGGCTCCCGGGCGGCGCGACGGGCGACCAGCGCGTCGTACTCCTCGGCCTGCTCGGGGGTCACCCCGTCGACCAGGGCGAGCTGCGGGCGGCTGGTGCCCAGGACGTGGGCGAGCAGCTCGGCGGCGTCGAAGTCCGGGCTGGCGACCCCGGCCGCGGCGAGCCGGGCCGCGGCCCGCCGGACGAGCTCCCCGGTCACGTCGCCTGCGACTCGATGGCGTCGAGGCGGGCGGCGAGGTCGGCCTGCGACGCAGGACTCGATGACCGGCTCGAGGTCGCCGTCGAGCACCGCGTCGAGGTTGTAGGCCTTGTAGCCGGTGCGGTGGTCGGAGATGCGGTTCTCCGGGTAGTTGTAGGTCCGGATCCGCTCGGAGCGGTCGACCGTGCGCACCTGCGACTTGCGGGCGTCGGAGTCCTGCGGCGTCCTGGGTGTCCTGGGCGGCCTGGAGCAGCCGGGCCCGCAGGATGCGCATGGCCTGCTCGCGGTTCTGGAGCTGGGACTTCTCGTTCTGGCAGCTCGCCACGATGCCGGTCGGGACGTGGGTGATCCGCACCGCCGAGTCGGTGGTGTTGACCGACTGGCCGCCGGGACCCGACGGAGCGGTAGACGTCGATCCGCAGGTCCTTGTCCTCGATCGTGACGTCGACCTGCTCGGCCTCCGGCATCACGAGCACCCCGGCGGCGGACGTGTGCACCCGGCCCTGGCTCTCGGTGACCGGGACCCGCTGCACGCGGTGCACGCCGCCCTCGAACTTCAGGAGCGCGTAGGGCGCCTCGCCCGGCTCCGGGGTGCCCTTGGCCTTGACCGCGACGGTGACGGACTTGTAGCCGCCGAGGTCGGACTCGTTGGCGTCGATCTGCTCGGTCTTCCAGCCCCGCAGCTCGGCGTAGCGGGTGTACATCCGGAGCAGGTCGCCGGCGAACAGCGCCGACTCCTCGCCGCCCTCCCCCGACTTGATCTCGAGCAGGGCGTCCTTGGAGTCGGCCTCGTCGCGGGGCACCAGCAGGTGCCGCAGCCGCTCCTCGGCGGCGGCCCGTCGCTCGACGAGCTGCTCGGCCTCCTCGGCGAAGGACGGGTCCTCCTGCGCGAGCTCGCGGGCGGCCCCGATGTCGTCGCCCAGGCGCAGCCAGTCGTCGTAGGTGCGCACGATCGCGGACAGCTCGGCGTAGCGCTGGTTGAGCCGCTTCGCCAGGCCCTGGTCGGCGTGGATGCTCGGGTCCGCGAGCCGCTGCTCGAGGTCGCCGTGCTCGGCCACCAGTCCTTCGACCGCCTCGAACATGATCGCCTCTTCGTCTCGACGGGCTCGACCAACGAGTGGTCCGGACATGCACAGAGCGCCGGTCCCGCGACCCTGGAGGATCGCTGGGACCGGCGCCCGGAGGGTGCTACTTCTTCGCGTCCGCCGACTTCTGGGCGTAGCGCTTCTCGAACCGGGCGACGCGACCGCCGGTGTCGAGGATCTTCTGCTTGCCCGTGTAGAACGGGTGGCACTGCGAGCAGACGTCCGAGCGGATGGAGCCGCTGGCCACCGTGCTCCGCGTCGTGAACGAGTTGCCGCAGGTGCAGGTGACCTGGGTCTCGGTGTAGTCCGGGTGGACGTTCTTCTTCATGGTTTTCCTCTCGAGGGTGTCGGTCGCCGGGTCGTCCTGTGAACGTGAACCGGAACCAGCCATCTAGTGTGCCAGTGAGCGACGGCGCGTGCGCCAATCGGACCCTGACGATGCTCTCAACGAACCGGGGTGGGGTTTTCTTCCCGTTCGCTGCCCGCCAGCGGCAGCACCATCCGCACCCGCGTGCCCTCCCCCTCGACCGACTCCACCTCCAGCCGGCCGCCGTGGTTCTCGACGATCGTGTTGACGATCCGCAGACCCAGCCCGGTGCCGGTGATCTCCGCGTCGACGGCGTTCGAGGCCCGGAAGAACCGGGTCGCCAGGTTGTCGATGTCGCCCGCGGGGATGCCGATGCCGTGGTCCACGACGTCGACGTGGGCGTCCGCCCCGGACCGGGACAGCCGGACGGTCACCTCGCCGTCGTCGCGGGAGAACTTGACGGCGTTGGAGACGAGGTTGACCAGGGCGCGGGAGAGCTGGCTCGCGTCGCCGCGCATCACCATCGGCTCGTCGGGGTGCACCTCGGTGATCCGCACCCCGCGCCCGGTCGCGGTGGCTCCGAGGTCGTGGGCCGCCTCGGACACCAGCCGGGTGAGGTCGAGCACGCCGAAGCTGCTCCGGAAGGCCTGGGACTCGACCTGCGACAGGGTGAGCAGGTCCTCGATGAGCGCCTGCAGCCGCTGCACGTTGCGGGTCACCACCGCGAGCATCCCGAGCTGCTCGGGCTCGAGCCGGTCGAGGAAGCCGTCCTCGAACAGCTCGATGTAGCCCGCGATGCTGGTCAGCGGCGTGCGCAGCTCGTGCGAGACGTTGGAGACGAAGTCCGACTTGGCCCGGTCCAGGCTCTCCAGCCGCTGCACGGCGTCCCGCTCGAGCACGAGCAGGCGGGCGTTCTGGGCGGCGAAGTTGTTGAGCGCCTCGCCGACGCGCCGCACCTCGCGCGGACCGGCGACGGTCGTCCGGGCGTCGGTGTCCCCGGCCGCGAGCCGGTCGACGGTCTGCTGCATGTCCACGAGCGGCTCGCTGACCCCACCGGCGAAGCGCCGGGCCAGCAGCAGCGCGACGGCGCCGAGCACGGCGACGAACGACAGGACCACCACGATCCACGGCAGCTGGCGCGAAGCGGCACGGCGGGCGTCCTCGATCGAGCCCTCCAGCTCGGACGCGACCGCCGCGTTCGCCGAGCGGATCCGGTCGAACTTCTCGATCCCCTGCACGAACCTCTGGTGCGAGACGGTGCCCTCGCCGGCGGGGAGGTCCAGCCGCGGCTCGGCGTACGTCGCGAACCAGTCGTCGACGGCCGCGTCCTGGCGGGCCGTCTCCCGGGCGAGCGACGGGTGCTGCTCGGCGTACTGCTGGAGGACCAGCTGCTCGCGGACGACGTGCTTGCGGGCGGCGTAGTAGGGGTCGAGGAACTGCGCGTCGCCGGTGGCCACCCACGCCCGCAGGGCCGACTCGGCCTGGGTCATGTCCAGCAGGACCTGCGCGTTGGCGTCGGCCGCCGGGACGAGCTCGTCGGCCAGCCGGTCGACGGTCGAGGTCGCGACGGTGACGCCGACCAGGCCGGTGAAGCCGGCGACGACGACCAGCAGGACCATGCCGAAGACCAGCAGCCGGACCTGTGCGGTGATCCCGCCCAGCCAGTGCCTCATGTCTTCCCCAGTCCGCGTCGCTGCATGTCTCCCCAGTCGTGCCTGGTGCCCCGCCAGGCCTCGATCGACCCGCCCGCGCGCCACCAGGCGTTCATCTGCCGGTAGCCGATGTTCTCCTCCAGGGCAGCCCACACGGCGATCGCCAGGTCCCGCAACCCGCGGTAGCGGCGGAACGACAGCTCCTCGATGAGCAGCGCGGCCAGGGTCAGCACGACGGCGTACAGCAGCGACGTGCCCAGCAGCAGCCAGACGACGTCCTGGTTGACCAGCTGGAGGTTCGTGAGGCCGAGCGCGTCCGAGGTCATCAGCACGAGCGCGACGGCGAGGAAGGCCACGCCGAACACCTCGACGAAGGGCGCGAGCAGCTCGAACGCGACGAACCACGGCATGGACACCAGGCCCACCATGCCGTAGCGCGGCCGGAACACCATGCCCCGGTGCTTGGAGAGGATCTCGGTCAGGCCGCGGTGCCAGCGGCGGCGCTGCTTGCGCAGCACCGCGCGGTCCTCGGGCGCCTCGGTCCAGGCGACCGGCTCGGCCACGAAGACCACCCGGCCGTCGCGACCGGTGTCGCCCAGCCACCGGTGCAGCCGGACCACCAGCTCGGCGTCCTCGCCGATGCAGTCGGTGGCCAGGCCGCCGAGCTCGAGCAGCACGTCCTTGCGGAAGACCCCGAAGGCGCCCGGAGATGATCAGCAGGCCGCCGAGCCTCGACCAGCCGGTGCGGCCGACCAGGAAGGCCCGGAGGTACTCCACCACCTGGATCCGCGGCAGCCAGCGGTTCGGCATCCGCACCCGGGTGACCCGGCCCCGCGAGATGTCCGAGCCGTTGGCCACGCGGACCACTCCCCCGGACGCGACCACCCGGTCCGGGTCGTCCGCGAACGGGCGGGAGACGTGCAGCAGCGCGTCGGGGTCGAGCAGCGAGTCCGCGTCGACCATGCAGACCAGCGGCTTGCGGGCCGCGTTGATGCCGACGTTGAGGGCGTCGGCCTTGCCGCCGTTGGTCTTGCGGACCAGCAGCACGTTGTTGGCACCGCGGCGGCTGAGGTACGTCGCGGTGACGTGACCGGTCGTCGCGATGTCGACCGGCACCACGATCGGCACCTCGACCATGTCGAACGCGTCGATGAGCTGCTGGGAGGTGTCGTCCTTCGAGCCGTCGTCGACGACGACGACCTCGAAGTCCGGGTAGCGCAGCGCGGTCATCGCCGCGACCGACTCGACGATCCCGGCGCTCTCGTTGTAGGCCGGCATCAGGATGGAGATCCCCGGCGTCAGCGGCTCGGCGAACGTCTCGTCGTACGCCGCGAAGTCGACGCGCCGCAGGTAGGCCCAGAAGTCGGCCACGGCCAGCCCGGTCAGCGCCAGGAAGCTGGTGTTGATCAGCACGGAGTAGCCGATGAAGAACCAGCCGAAGGCGTTCAGCCCCCAGGTGAGCACCGCGATCGCGTCCACGTCAGGCCCCGAGCCGGACCCGGTGGACCGCCAGCGCCTCGGCGGCGTACGGCGACGGCGAGGCGCGCAGGGCCCGCACGCCCGGGTCGCCCAGCCGGAGCAGGGCGCCGGCCACCGCGCGCGAGGTCAGGTGGTGCCGGTCGCGGAGCGACTCCGCCAGCCGGGGGGCGACGCGCACGTCGCCGATGGCGCCGAGGGCCCGGGCCGCGGCGACCCGCAGGTCGGGGTCCGCGTCCACCATCGCCCGCAGCAGCGGCTCGACCGACTCGGGCGCACCCAGCGAGCCGAGCGCCTCCGCCGAGGCGACCGCGAGCCCCGGCTGGTCGCGGTCCTCGAGGGCGACGGTCAGCAGCGGTGCCGCCGCCACGTCGCCGAGCACCCCGAGGCCGACCGCGGTCAGGGCGGCCCGCCGGTTGTCCACCGGCTCGCTCAGGCTGCGCAGCAGCTCGCGGCGCAGCATCGGCGCGGCCCCGGCCCCGGTGCGCCCCACCGCGGCGAGCACGTCGCGCGAGAGCCGGGGGTCGGCGGTCACCGCGTCGAGCATCGGGGGTACGGCGATCGGGTCACCGACCTGGCCGAGGGCGCGGACCGCCGTCCGACGTACGAGGAAGGCCTTGTCGCGCAGCAGCCCCAGCAGCAGCGAGACGGCGTCGGCCTGGGCGAGGGCCACCGAGCCGGTGGGCGCCCCGGGCGCGGCGCACCTGCGAGCGCGAGCGGGGCAGCGTCGACGCATGGGCGGCGGCGCCCTTGCTCAGCAGCAGGGTGACGAGCGCGTCGTGCGAGTCGCCCTTGATCTTGGGGACCATCGCGAACGCCTGGTCCTCGACCTCGGCCCACCGGCGGCCGGTGCGGGTGCGCAGGTCGGTGCGGGCCCGGGCCGCCTCGTCCGGGTCGCCCATCAGGGCCGTCAGGATGACGTCGCGGACCTCGCCGTGCCGGGTCGCCCGGCGCCGGTCCCCCACCTCGCGACCCAGCCGCAGGGCGAACAGCGCGACGACCAGGCACACCGCCGTCACCCCGAGGACGACGAGCAGCGCCCAGACGAGCGTCCTCACGCGCGGCTCCGCGCGAGCACCGCCGCAACGCGCGACGCCAGCTCCCGCGGGCTGAACGGCTTGACGACGTAGTCGTCGGCACCGGCGCCGAAGCCCTGCTCGATGTCGGACTCCTGCGCCCGTGCGGTCAGCAGGATCACCGGGACCCGGGCCAGCGCCCGGGTCCAGCCGGAGGGCACGGGTGGCGTCCAGGCCGCCCATGCCCGGCATCATCACGTCGAGGATGACCAGGTCCGGCCGGACCGCCTGGGCGGCGGCCACGGCGGCAGCGCCGTCCTCGACCGTCTCGACGTCGTGCCCGGCCTGGCGGAGCTTGAACCCCACCAGGTCGCGGATGTCCGCGTCGTCATCGGCGACCACGATCCTGGCCATGACTCGACTCCCAGAGATCTATCGAGCAGCGGGTAGGACGGAGGTCAGTCGTTGTCGCGACCGTGACCGTTGCCGGCCGTCGGCGTCGTCTTCTGGACCTGCGTGAGGAACTCGTAGTTGCTCGAGGACTTCTTCAGCCGCTCGAGCAGCAGCTCGAGCGCCTGCTGGCCGTCGAGACCGGACAGCACCCGGCGGAGCTTCCAGACGATGGAGAGCTCCTCCTTGCTCATCAGGAGCTCCTCGCGGCGGGTGCCGGACTGCACGGCGTCGATCGCCGGGAAGATCCGCTTGTCCGCGAAGTCGCGGCGCAGTCGGATCTCCATGTTGCCGGTGCCCTTGAACTCCTCGAAGATCACCTCGTCCATCTTCGAGCCGCTCTCGATCAGCGCGGTCGCCAGGATGGTGAGCGAACCGCCGTCCTCGATGTTGCGGGCGGCCCCGAAGAAGCGCTTCGGCGGGTACAGCGCGGCCGAGTCGACACCGCCGGACAGGATCCGGCCGCTGGCCGGCGCGGCCAGGTTGTAGGCGCGGCCGAGGCGGGTGATGCCGTCGAGCAGCACCACCACGTCGTGGCCGAGCTCGACGAGCCGCTTGGCCCGCTCGATCGCCAGCTCCGCGACGGCGGTGTGGTCGCTGGCCGGCCGGTCGAACGTCGAGGAGATGACCTCGCCCTTGACCGAGCG
Source organism: uncultured Actinomycetota bacterium (assembly GCA_963778095.1). Classification (GTDB taxonomy): domain Bacteria; phylum Actinomycetota; class Actinomycetes; order Propionibacteriales; family Nocardioidaceae; genus Nocardioides_B. Next base: position 136,132 of record CAVZTB010000015.1, read on the forward strand.
CTCGAAGTCGGTGACCTCCTCGGGACGCTCGTCGACCAGCACGACCATCAGGTGGCACTCGGGGTTGTTGGTGGTGATCGAGTTGGCGATCGACTGCATGATCATCGTCTTGCCGGCCTTGGACGGCGACACGATCAGGCCGCGCTGGCCCTTGCCGATCGGGGCGGCGATGTCGATGACGCGGCCGATCAGGTTGGTGGACTCGGTCTCCAGGCGGAGCCGCTCGGAGGCGTAGAGCGGCGTGAGCTTCTGGAACTCGACGCGGCCCTTGGCGGCCTCGGGGTCGGCACCGTTGATGGTGTCGATGCGGACCATCGGGTTGAACTTCTCCTTGCGGTCACCCTCGCGCGGCTGGCGGACCTGGCCGGTCACCGCGTCGCCGCGACGGAGGCCGAAGCGGCGGACCATCGAGAGCGAGACGTAGACGTCGTCGGCGCCGGGCAGGTAGCCGCTGGTGCGCACGAACGCGTAGTTGTCCAGCACGTCGAGGATGCCGGCCGCGGGCACCAGCACGTCGTCCTCGAGCACCGTGGTGTCGGGCTCGTTGCGGCTGCCGCGACCGCCGCGGTCGGTGCGCTCGGGGCGTTCGGTGCGCTCGGGCCGGTCGTTGCGTGTCGTTGCGGTCGTTGCGGTCCCGCCCGCGGCGGCGCCGGTTGCGGCGACCGCCCTCGTCGTCGGCCCGGTTGTCGCCCTGCTGGCCGCCGCGGTTGTCGTTCTGCTGGCCGCCGCGGTTGTCGTTCTGCTGACCGCCGCGGTTGTCGTTCTGGCTGCCGCCGCGGTTGTCGTTCTGCTGACCGCCGCGGTTGTCGTTCTGCTGACCGCCGCGGTTGTCGTTCTGCTGACCGCCGCGGTTGTCGTTGCGGCTGCTCGTTCTGCTGGCCGCCCCGGTCTGTCGTTGCGGCTCTCGTTCTGCTTGTCGGCGCGGTCGTTCGCCCGGTTCGTCCGGTCGTCCCGGTTCCGGGTCTCGCCGGCCTCGCCTGCTGCTGCGCGGTGCGCTCGGTGCGCTCGGTGCGCTCGGTGCGCGAGGCGGCCTTCGACGCGGCGGCGTCGCCGGACTTGTCGCCGCCCTTGTCGCCGGACGCATCACCGGTCTTCTGGGCGCGCTGGGCGCCGGCCTTGGCCTCGCTGCCGGCGTCCTGCGGCGCCTTGCTGCCGGACTGGCTGCCGGACTGGTTGCCCGACTGGCTACCCGACTGGGCGGCCTTGATGGCGTCGATCAGCTGGCTCTTGCGCATGCCGCCGACACCCTTGATGCCGAGTCCACCCGCCATCTGCTTGAGCTCGGGCAGGAGCATGCCGGAGAGCCCGGCTGCTCGGCGCTTGGCGCCGCCCGCCACCGGCGCAGACGCGCCTTCGGTGGAGTCAGGGGTGGTGGTTGTTTCCGTCACGTGAGGTCCTTCCCACGTTCGGGCCGATCCGGGGTGCCCGGCGGCCTCGTTCAGTGTGGTTCCGCAGCCCGACCTGGAGGCCCCCGGCGAAGGCACCCGGGAGACGTCGCAGAGCAGAGCGATGCGGGAGAGAAATTCGCGACCGCGTGATGTGCTGGTCCGGCGCGTGAAGACGCACCATGATCACCGGCGCATCGGCAGCGTAGCACCCCGCGAGGGCGCCGCTGTCGACATCGGCAACAGTGGCGGGCGCTCCGCTATTCCGGCAGGTCGACCCGGACGCCGTGCCGGTCGATGGGCACGGCGAGCGCCGTCCAGCCCTCCGGGCAGCGGCCGGGCGACCGCCCGCTGCTGGCTCGCGTCGGTGAACACCAGCACCGTCGGACCGGCACCGGACACCACGGCGGGGAGCCCGTCGGCGCGCAGCGCCCGGACCAGGTCGAGGGACGCGGGCATCGCCGGTGCGCGGTAGCCCTGGTGCAGCCGGTCCTCGGTCGCCGGCAGCAGCAGCTCGGGCGCGCGACCGAGCGCCACCACCAGCAGCGCGGCCCGTCCGGCGTTCGCGGCCGCGTCGGCGTGCGGCACCGTGGCCGGCAGCAGGCCGCGGGCCACCGAGGTCTCCACGCCGTCCGGCGGCACGAACGCCACGACCTGCACCCGGGGGTCGACCGCGAGGCCGGCGGCGCGGAACCGGTCGCCGTCGCGGAAGGCGACCGTGAAGCCGCCGTAGAACGCCGGCGCCACGTTGTCGGGATGCCCCTCGAGGTCGGCGGCCAGCGCGAACACCGCGTCGTCGTCCATCAGCAGCGAGCCACCGCCGACCAGTCCCCGGGCCGCGCAGACCCCGGCGACGATGGCGGCCGACGACGAGCCGAGGCCACGGGCGTGGGGGACGACGTTGACGCAGCCGAGCCGGATCCCGGGCAGCGTCACGCCCATGTGCCCGAAGGCCGCGACCAGGGAGCGGTAGACGAGGTGCCGCTCGTCGAGCGGCACGCTGCCCTCGCCCTCGCCGGACACGGTGATCCGCACGCCCGGCTCGTCGACGACCTCGGCGGTGACGGTGTCGCGGTGGTCGAGGGCCAGCCCGAACGCGTCGAAGCCGGGCCCGAGGTTGGCGCTGGTGGCCGGGACGCTCACCGTCACCGGGCCGGTGAGCAGCGTGGTCAACGCAGCCCCGCGGCCTCGGCGGCCGCCTCGACGTCGGCGTCCACGACCGTGTCGACCAGCTCGGTGAACGTGGACAGCGCGGTGTCGATGTCCTTGAGGCCGTGACCGGTCACCGTCACGACCACCTGCTGCCCGGCGTACGACGTGCCCTCGGCCACCTCGGCGAGCAGCCCGGCGACGCCGGCGGCAGAGGCCGGCTCGACGAAGACGCCGTCCTCGGAGGCGAGCTGTCGCTGCGCGGCGAGGATCTGCTCGTCGGAGACGGCCCGGAAGCGTCCGCCGGACTTCTCGGCCGCCTCGACGGCGAGGTGCCACGAGGCCGGGTTGCCGATCCGGATCGCGGACGCGACCGTCTCCGGCGCGGTGACCGGCGAGCCGGACACCAGGGGTGCGGCGCCCTCGGCCTGCCAGCCGAGCATCCGCGGCAGCCGGGTGGAGCGGCCGGCCCGCTCGTACTCCAGGTAGCCCTTCCAGTAGGCCGAGATGTTGCCGGCGTTGCCGACCGGGAGGACGTGCACGTCGGGGGCGTCGCCGAGGAAGTCGACGATCTCGAAGGACGCGGTCTTCTGGCCCTCGAGCCGCATCGGGTTCACGGAGTTGACCAGGGCGACCGGGTAGTGGTCGGCCAGGCCGCGCGACATCCGCAGGCAGTCGTCGAAGTTGCCGCGCACCATGATCACCTGCGCGCCGTGCACGATCGCCTGGGCGAGCTTGCCGGCCGCGATCTTGCCCTGGGGCACGAGCACCAGCGGCTTGATCCGCGCCCGTGCCGCGTAGGCGGCCATGGACGCGGAGGTGTTGCCGGTCGAGGCGCAGACCACGGCCTCGGCGCCCTCGCCGACGGCGACCGAGAGCGCGACGGTCATCCCCCGGTCCTTGAACGAGCCGGTGGGGTTGTCGCCCTCGACCTTGAGCCAGACCTCGGCCCCGGTGAGCTCGGAGAGCCAGCGGCTGTCGACGAGCGGGGTGCCGCCCTCGCGCAGGGTGATGGTGGGCGTGTCGGTCCGGGATGTCGAGCCAGTCGCGGTACTCCTCGACGACCCCGCGCCACTGGTGCGCGCTCACGCTGCCGTCCCCCTCGACGCGCATCACGGAGGAGACGTCGTGCACGAAGTCCATCGCCCCGCAGGTCCTCGACGGTCGCCGACAGCGCGGCGTCGGTGGCGCGGTGGGAGACGACCACGAGCTGGGCGTCGTCGCCGTGCCCCTCCTGGCGCACCGTCTGGATGGAGACGTCGTGCTCGGCGAACGCCTGGGCCACCGCGGCGAGCACGCCGGCACGGTCGTCCACGTCGAGCGCCACGTGGTAGCGGGTGAGCGTCTCCCCCATCGGCAGCACCTCGCACTGGGCGTAGGCCGACTCGCCCGAGCCCCGGACGTTGCTGCGCCGGTTGCGGGCCACGGTGACCAGGTCGCCGAGCACCGCGCTGGCGGTCGGCGAGCCGCCGGCGCCCGGGCCGTAGAACATCAGCTGGCCGGCGGCCTCGCTCTCGACGAACACCGCGTTGTAGGCCTCGCGGACGCTGGCCAGCGGGTGCGAGCGCGGGATCATCGCCGGGTGCACGCGGGCCGAGACGGCCGGACCGGTGGGGGTGTCGCGCAGCTCGCAGATGGCGAGCAGCTTGACGACGCTGCCCATCTCGCGGGCGGACGCGACGTCGGACGCGCTGACCTCGGTGATGCCCTCGCGGTAGACGTCGGCGGCGGTGACGCGGGTGTGGAAGGCCAGGCTGGCCAGGATGGCGGCCTTGGCGGCCGCGTCGTAGCCCTCGATGTCGGCGGTCGGGTCGGCCTCGGCGTAGCCCAGCGCCTGCGCCTCCTCGAGCACCTCGGCGAAGCCGCTGCCGTAGGTGTCCATCTTGTCGAGGATGAAGTTCGTGGTGCCGTTGACGATGCCCAGCACCCGGCGCACCTTGTCGCCGGCGAGCGACTCGCGCAGCGGCCGGATGATCGGGATGGCGCCGGCGACGGCGGCCTCGTAGTAGAGGTCGCGGTCGGCCTTCTCGGCCGCGGCGAACAGCGTGCCGCCGTCCTCGGCCAGCAGCGCCTTGTTGGCGGTGACCACCGAGGCGCCGTTCTCGAGCGCGGCCAGGATCAGCGACCGGGCGGGCTCGATGCCGCCGATGACCTCGACGACGAGGTCGACGTCCTCGCGCGTGACCAGGCCGTGCGCGTCGGTGGTGAGCAGCTCGCGGGGCACGTCGGCGTCGCGCTGCAGGTCCGGCCGGCGTACGGCGACCCCGACCAGCTCGATCGGGGCGCCGACCCGCGCGGTCAGGTCGTCGGCCTGCTCGTGCAGCAGGCGCACGACCTGGCTGCCGACCGACCCGCACCCGAGCAGGGCAAGTCTCAGCGGGGTCTCGGTGCTCGTCTTCACGGGTTCAGGCTCCCACGTCGGTGCGCAGCAGATCGTCCTCTGTCTCACGACGGACGACGACCGCGCTCGCGCCGTCGCGCACGGAGACCACCGGCGGACGCAGGGCGTGGTTGTAGTTGCTGGCCATCGAGCGGCAGTAGGCACCGGTGCCCGGCACCGCCAGCAGGTCGCCCGGCTCCAGGTCGCCCGGGACGAACTCGTCCTTGACCACGATGTCGCCGGCCTCGCAGTGCTTGCCCACGACGCGGCCCAGCACCGGCACCGCGTCGGTGCGGCGCGACGCGAGCGTGCAGGAGTAGTCGGCGTCGTACAGCGCGGTGCGGATGTTGTCGCTCATCCCGCCGTCGACGGACACGTAGGTGCGCGAGGCACCCGCGTCGAGGCCGACCTGCTTGACCGTGCCGACCTCGTAGACCGTGCAGACGGCCGGTCCGACGATCGCGCGGCCCGGCTCGATCGACAGCGCCGGCACCTCGACGCCGAGCGCCCGGCACTCGTGCTCGACGATCTTGGTGAGCTCGGTGGCCAGCTGCGCCGGGTCGGACGGGTCGTCCTGGGTCGTGTAGGCGATGCCGAAGCCGCCGCCGAGGTCCAGCTCGGGCATCGTCACGCCGAGCTCCTCGGACACCTGCGCGTGCAGCGCGAGGACCCGCCGGGTCGCCACCTCGAAGCCGGAGGTGTCGAAGATCTGCGACCCGATGTGGGAGTGCAGGCCGCGCAGCTCGAGGCCCGGAGCCTCCTCCACCCGGCGTACGGCGTCCAGGGCGTCGCCCGAGGTGATCGAGAAGCCGAACTTCTGGTCCTCGTGGGCGGTGGCGATGTACTCGTGGGTGTGCGCCTCGACGCCGGCCGTCACCCGCACCATCACCCGCGCGGTGGCGCCGAGCCCGGCCGTCACCGCGGCCAGCCGGTCGATCTCGTGGAAGGAGTCCACCACGATCCGGCCCACGCCGGCCTCGACGGCGCGGCGCAGCTCGTCGGTGGTCTTGTTGTTGCCGTGGTAGCCGATCCGCGCCGGGTCGAACCCGGCCCGCAGCGCGACGGTCAGCTCACCGGCCGAGCACACGTCGAGGCAGAGGCCCTCCTCGGCGACCCAGCGCGCGACCGTCGTGCACAGGAACGCCTTGCCGGCGTAGAACACGTCGTAGGCGCCGAACGCCTCCCGGAACGCACGGGCCCGGGACCGGAAGTCGGCCTCGTCGAGGACGTAGGCCGGCGAGCCGTGCTCGGCGACCAGGTCGCGCAGGTCGACCCCGCCGACCTCGAGCGCGCCGTCGTCGTTCTTGCGGGCGGTCGAGGACCACAGCAGCGGGACCAGGTCGTTGACGTCCTGCGGGGCCCGCAGCCACGCCGGACCTCGCGGACGAGCCCTCGCCGTGGGCCCAGCCCGCCTCGTGTGCGCGCGCCATCGTCACATGCGCTCCGGGGCGGACACCCCGAGCAGCCGCAGGCCGTTGGCGAACACCGTGCGGGTCGCCTCGACCAGGAGCAGGCGCGCGTCGTGGATCGGCGCCGGGTCCTCGTCGCCCATCGGGAGCACCCGGCAGGCGTCGTAGAACCGGTGGAACTTCGCCGGCGGTCTCCTCCAGGTAGCGCGCCACCCGGTGCGGCTCGCGCAGCTGCGCGGCCGCCGCGACCACCCGCGGGAACTCGGCGAGCGCCCGCAGCAGGTCGCCCTCCTTCTCGTGGGCGAGCAGCGACGGGTCGAACTCGCCGCCCGCCGACGCCCGAGGTCGGCGGCGTTGCGCAGGATCGCGGACAGCCGGGCGTGGGCGTACTGCACGTAGTAGACCGGGTTGTCGCTGCTCTGCTTGGTCCACAGCGCCAGGTCGATGTCGATGTTGGTGTCGTTGGTGTAGCGGGCCAGCGCGTAGCGCGCGGCGTCCACCCCGATGGCCTCGACGAGGTCCTCGAGCGTGATCGACGGTGCCGGCCCGCTTGGACATCCGCAGCGGCTTGCCGTTCTCGAGCAGGTTGACCATCTGGCCGATGAGCACCTCGAGGTCCTTGCCCGGCTCGTCGCCGAACGCCGCGCACAGCGCCATCAGCCGGCCGACGTAGCCGTGGTGGTCGGCGCCGAGCATGATCAGGCAGCGGTCGAAGCCGCGCTCCTTCTTGTCGACGTAGTAGGCCGCGTCACCGGAGATGTAGGCGCCCTCGCCGTCGGACTTGACGATCACCCGGTCCTTGTCGTCGCCGTACTTCTCGGTGCGGATCCACAGCGCACCGTCCTTCTCGTAGGTGTTGCCCATCTCGGTGAGCCGCTTGATGGCCCGGTCGACGGCACCGGACTCGTGCAGGTTGTTCTCGTGGAAGTAGACGTCGAAGTCCACGCCGAAGTCGTGCAGGGTCTGCTTGATCTCGTCGAACATCATGTCGACGCCGACGGCGCGGAAGACCTCCTGCGCCTCGTCGTCGGGCAGGTCGAGGACGTCGGGCCGCTTCGCGATGACCGCGTCCGCGATCTCGCCGATGTACGGCACCGCCGTAGCCGTCCTCGGGCGTCGGCTCGCCCTTCGCGCTGGCCAGCAGCGACCGCGAGAACCGGTCGATCTGGGCGCCGTGGTCGTTGAAGTAGTACTCCCGGGTGACGTCGGCACCGGACATCGTGAAGATCCGGCCCAGCGCGTCGCCGACCGCCGCCCAGCGGGTGCCGCCGAGGTGCATCGGACCGGTCGGGTTGGCCGAGACGAACTCCAGGTTGACCTTCTCGCCGGCGAACAGGTCGCTCGAGCCGTACGACGCACCCGCCGCCACCACCTGCGCCGCGACCGCGCCCTGCGCCCCGGCCTCGACCCGGATGTTCAGGAACCCGGGGCCGGCGATCTCGGCGCTGGCGACGCCCGTCGGCCTCGGCCAGCTTCGCCGGCGAGCAGGGTGGCCAGGTCGCGCGGCGGCACGCCGGCCTTCTTGGCGAGCTGGAGGGCGACGTTCGTCGCGTAGTCACCGTGCTCCTTGCTGCGCGGGCGCTCGACGACCACCGTCGCGGGCACCCCGTCGGGCAGGCTCAGGGAGCCGTCCTCGACGAGGGCGTTCAGGGCGTGGACGATCGCGGTCGACAGCTGTTCGGGAGTCACCGGTCAAGGGTATCGGCGGGCCGAGCGCCGCCTCACCCCGATATCGCCAGCCGACCCACGACGGTGACCAGCTCGGCGGGCTCGAACGGCTTGGAGAGGTAGGCGTCGGCCCCCAGCGCGTCTCCCCGGGCCCGGTCCGCGGCCTGCGCCCGGCCGGTCACCACGACGACCGGGATGTCCGCGGTGCCCGGGTCGCCCCGGAGCCGCTCGAGGGTCTCGAACCCGTCGAGCCGCGGCATCACCACGTCGAGGGTGATCACGTCGGGCCGCCAGCTCTCCACGACCTCGAGCGCCTGCACGCCGTCGACGGCCGTGCGGACGTCGTACCCCTCCAGCTCGAGGTTCACCACGATCAAGCGACGGATGGCGTCGGAGTCGTCGACCACCAGCACCCGGGGGGCCATCGAGGGTCCTCTCACGTCATGTACGCTCGTGCCGCACCATGAGCCCCCGTAGCTCAGGGGATAGAGCACCGCCCTCCGGAGGCGGTGGCGTAGGTTCGAATCCTACCGGGGGCACCCCTTGCATTTCCACGCTGGTTGAGGTGCCCGAGCCGCTAGGCGAGGGCCTCGAAACCTCCCAGCGTCAGGCACCGTGGTTTCGAGGCTCGCAGGCTCGCACCTCAACCAGCGGGGCGGCCGCTCAGCAGCCGTGGTCGAGCGTCCCGTCCTTGCGGGCGTCGTCGCCGAGCCGGCGGGCCTGGCCGATGCTCGCGAACACCACGCTGGCGCCCCCGACGTAGCCGGTCGGACCGCTCACCACGCACGCCTTCAGCTGCCGCGGCTCGACGCGGGTGACCGCCTGCGCGAGGCGGAACAGCTCGGAGGGCGCGAGGTCGGTGTCCATGTACTTCACCGACGCGAGCAGCCCGCGCTCCATGAAGCCCGGGTCCGACTGGTGCGCCCGGACCTTGCGCAGGATGCTCCGCAGCAGCTCCTGCTGGTTGGCGGACCGGTCGAAGTCGCCGCGCGGCAGCGGGTGCCGCACCCGCCCGAAGATCAGCGCCTGGAACGGGTTGAGGTTGTTCTTGCCGCGGTGGTAGCCCTGCGGCCGCACCGCGTCGGAGAACGCGAACTTCGAGTTCACGGTCACCCCGTCGATGGCCCGGACCATCCCCCGGAACCCGAGGAAGCCGGTGGTGAAGACGTAGTCGGGCCGGACGCCGACCATGCCGGCCGACCGAGTCGGCCATCAGCTGCGGGCCGCCGAAGAACATCGAGGCGTTGATCTTGTTGCGGCCGTGGCCCGCGGATGTCGACGTAGGAGTCGCGCGGGATGCCGATGATCGTGCCGTGCGCCGGTGTCCAGGTTGAGCCCGACGAGCTGGATCGCGTCGGCCCGGGTGCCGGTGAGCCGCTGGCCGGGCCGGGCGTCCGAGCCCAGGCACAGGATCCACACGACGGAGCGCGGGTGGTCGACGGCCTGGGCGGTCTGCACCTTGACCAGGCTGGCGTCGGGGACGCGGACGCTGGCGTTCGGCATCACCAGGGCGGCGATGGCCAGGACCAGGCCCAGCACCAGGACGCGGCGGGTCGGGAACCTCATCAGGACTCGCTCCTCGGGGTCGCGGACCGGTGCAGGTCGTAGCCGAAGATCGACCAGTCGCCGCCCGTCACCGGTCCGGGTCAGCAGCAGCCGGCCGGCGAGCCGGACCCGCTGGGCGGGCTGGTCGCCGCGGTCCACGACGAACACCAGGTCGACCTTGGCGGTGACGCCGGCCGCCACCTTGTGCGGTGCGAGCACCGAGAGGTACGCCGTACGCCGGGTCGCCCGCACGGACTCGGTCGTGGGACCCAGCTCGTGGTTGGTGAGGAGGTCCTGGTCGCGACGGGCGTCGGTGGCGGCGCCCTTGGTGAAGGAGGAGAAGGAGGCGCCGAAGTCGGAGCGGGGGTAGTCCCCGGACAGGAACGCGCCGTCGACGTAGGCCGACACCGCCTTGCCGACGTTGGCCTCCAGGGCGGGTCGGCTGCTGGCCGGCAGCGTGCCCAGCACCCGGGTCACCACCACCTTGAGCGGGACCGAGGGGGGCGGGGCCGGCGTCGACGGGCTCGCGGACGGGGGGTCCGCCCGGGTGGGCTGCGGGGCGTTCGCCTCGTCGGTGCAGCCGACCGCGGTGGTCAGCAGGGCGACCCCGACAAGCAGGGTCGACGAGCCTCGCGAACAGGGGTTTCACACGGGTCGCCTCTTCCTTCATCGGTCCGTGCGGACGTCTCCTCCGGTGGCCCGGTTGTGAGCCCGGCAACACCGCTGGATCACTCGGCGATCCCGGCTGCGCCGACTTGTCGCCAAGGTCTAGATTGGTAGCCGTTCCCACCCTAGAGACGCACATCAGAAATTCAGCGGAAGAGGCGATCCGGCCGTGGCCGAGTCTTCGAAAGGCGCAACCCCCGTCGACAGCGCGACTGCCGACGACCCCCTAGCCGCGTTCGGCGCGAACGAGTGGCTGGTCGACGAGATGTACGAGCAGTACCAGCGCGACCCGAACAGCGTCGACAAGGCGTGGTGGGACTTCTTCAAGGACCAGTCCGGCGGTGCGAACGGCGCGTCCAACGGGGGCACGTCCGACGCGAAGGCCCCCGACAAGCCCGCGAAGGCTGCCGAGCAGCCCGCCGCGAAGGCGCCGGCGAAGCCCGCCGACAAGCCGGCCCAGAAGCCCGCCGAGAAGCCGGCCGAGAAGGCTCCCGTGAAGGCCGCCGCCGCCAAGCCGTCCTCGGACACCAGCCCCCGCGCCGACGCCCGGCCGACCCAGCCGTCGACCACGAGCCCGGTCCCGAAGGAGCCCGAGAAGCCGGCCCAGTCCGAGGCCTCCGACCAGCCGACGCTGACGGTGCTCCGGGGTGCGCCCGCGCGCACCGTGCAGAACATGGACGTCAGCCTCACGGTCCCCACGGCCACCTCGGTGCGCTCGGTCCCGGTGAAGCTGCTCTGGGACAACCGCATCGTCATCAACAACCACCTCTCCCGCGCCCGCGGCGGCAAGGTGTCGTTCACGCACCTGATCGGCTACGCCCTGGTCAAGGCGCTGCGCGAGATGCCCGAGATGAACGTCGGCTTCGACGTCGTCGACGGCAAGCCCAACCTGATCACGCCCGCGCACATCAACCTCGGCCTCGCCATCGACGTGCCCAAGCCCGACGGCAGCCGCCAGCTCCTGGTGCCGTCGATCAAGGCCGCCGAGGGGATGGACTTCGCCGCGTTCTGGACGGCCTACGAGGACATCGTCCGCAAGGCCCGCAACAACAAGCTGGCGGTCACCGACTTCCAGGGCACCACGATGAGCCTGACCAACCCGGGCACCATCGGCACCAACCACTCCGTGCCGCGGCTGATGAAGGGCCAGGGCGCCATCATCGGCGTCGGCTCGATGGACTTCCCGCCGGAGTACCAAGGCGCCTCCGAGGAGACCCTGACCCGCAACGCGGTCAGCAAGGTCATGACGCTGACCTCGACCTACGACCACCGGGTCATCCAGGGTGCGCAGTCGGGCGAGTTCCTCAAGCGCGTGCACGGGCTGCTCCTCGGCGAGGAGGACTTCTACGACGAGATCTTCCGCTCGCTGCGGATCCCCTACGAGCCGATCCGCTGGTCGCGCGACATCTCCGCCAACCACGACGACGAGATCAGCAAGCAGGCCCGGATCCTCGAGCTGATCCACGCCTACCGCGTGCGCGGCCACATCATGGCCGACACCGACCCGCTGGAGTACCAGCAGCGCAGCCACCCCGACCTGGAGGTGGAGAGCCACGGGCTGACCCTGTGGGACCTCGACCGCGAGTTCGCGACCGGCTCGTTCGGTGGCGAGGGCCGCCGGTTCATGAAGCTGCGCAACATCCTCGGCATCCTGCGCGACTCCTACTGCCGCACGGTCGGCATCGAGTACATGCACATCCAGGACCCCGAGCAGCGCCGCTGGATCCAGCAGCGCGTCGAGCAGCCGCACGTGAAGCCGCCCCGCGAGGAGCAGCTGCGGATCCTGCTGAAGCTCAACCAGGCCGAGGCCTTCGAGACCTTCCTGCAGACCAAGTTCGTCGGCCAGAAGCGGTTCAGCCTCGAGGGCGGCGAGACCACCATCCCGCTGATCGACGAGATCTGCGAGGCGGCGGCCGAGGACGGCCTCGACGAGGTCACGATGGGTATGGCGCACCGCGGCCGGCTCAACGTGCTGGCCAACATCGTCGGCAAGAAGTACAGCCAGATCTTCCGTGAGTTCGAGGGCAACATCGACCCGCGCACGGTCCAGGGCTCCGGCGACGTGAAGTACCACCTCGGCGCCGAGGGCGAGTTCAGCGCCGGGTCCGGGGCGAAGATCAAGGTCTCGGTGGCGGCGAACCCGTCCCACCTCGAGGCCGTCGACCCGGTGCTCGAGGGCATCGCCCGCGCCAAGCAGGACGTGCTCAACAAGGGCGCCGAGTTCCCGGTGCTGCCGCTGCTGGTGCACGGCGACGCCGCGTTCGCCGGCCAGGGCGTGGTCGCCGAGACGCTCAACCTCTCGCAGCTGCGCGGCTACCGCACCGGCGGCACGATCCACGTCGTCGTGAACAACCAGGTCGGCTTCACCACCTCGCCGGCCTCGTCGCGCTCGTCGCTCTACTGCACCGACGTCGCGCGGATGGTGCAGGCGCCGATCTTCCACGTCAACGGCGACGACCCCGAGGCCTGCATCCGGGTGGCCCGGCTCGCGTTCGAGTACCGCCAGGCGTTCAAGAAGGACGTCGTCATCGACCTCGTCTGCTACCGCCGCCGCGGTCACAACGAGGGCGACGACCCGTCGTACACCCAGCCGCTGATGTACGACCTCATCGAGCAGAAGCGCTCGGTCCGCAAGCTCTACACCGAGTCCCTGATCGGCCGTGGCGACATCACGGTCGAGGAGGCCGAGCAGGTGCTGCGCGACTACCAGCAGCAGCTCGAGCGGGTGTTCACCGAGGTCCGCGAGGCCAGCAAGGGCCCGACGGAGTGGACCACGGTCCCGGACTACCCCGAGAAGCGCGGCTTCGAGGAGTCGACGGCGATCCCGATGGAGACCCTCAAGCGGATCTCCGACGCGCACGTCAACGCGCCCGAGGGCTTCACGGTGCACCCCAAGGTGCTCCCCCAGCTCCAGCGCCGCGCCGCCGCGATCAACGAGGGCCCGATCGACTGGGGCACCGGCGAGATCCTCGCGTTCGGCTCGCTGCTCATGGACGGGCGCCCCGTGCGGCTCTCCGGCCAGGACTCGCGCCGCGGCACGTTCGTGTCCCGCTTCGCGACGATCATCGACCGGCAGAACGCCGACGAGTGGACGCCGCTGGCCAACCTCACCGAGGAGCAGGCCCAGTTCTACGTCTACGACTCGCTGCTCTCGGAGTACGCCGTCCTCGGGTTCGAGTACGGCTACTCGGTGGCCCGTCCCGACGCGCTCGTGCTGTGGGAGGCGCAGTTCGGTGACTTCGTCAACGGCGCGCAGACCGTCATCGACGAGTTCATCACCTCCAGCCACACCAAGTGGCGCCAGCAGTCCGGCGTGGTGCTGCTGCTGCCGCACGGCTACGAGGGCCAGGGCCCGGACCACTCCTCGGCCCGCATCGAGCGGTTCCTCGCGATGGGCGCCGACGAGGCGTTCATGGTGGCGCAGCCGTCGACCCCGGCGAGCTACTTCCACCTGCTGCGCAAGCACTCGCTCGGCGAGGAGCACCGTCCGCTGATCGTGTTCACGCCCAAGTCGATGCTCAAGCGCAAGGAGGCCGCCTCGCAGCCGGCCGACTTCACCGAGGGCACGTTCCGCCCGGTGATCGGCGACACCCAGGTCGACCCGGAGTCCGTGGAGAAGGTGCTGCTGTGCAGCGGCCGGATCACCTGGGACCTGATGGTGGAGCGCAAGAAGCAGGAGGGCGACTCCCCGACACACGGCGATCGTCCGCGTCGAGCAGCTCTACCCGCGTCCGGTCGAGGAGCTCAAGGCCGAGCTCGCGAAGTACCCGAACCTCAAGGAGCTCCGCTGGGTGCAGGACGAGCCCGCCAACATGGGCCCGTGGCCGCACATGGCGCTGAACCTGACGCCGGAGCTGGGCGGCATCCCGTTCTACCGGGTGTCCCGTCCGGAGTCGTCGTCCCCGTCGGTGGGCCAGCACAGCCGGCACCTCGAGGAGCAGAAGGCCCTCATCGCGCAGGCGTTCAGCTAGGGATGTACTTCACGGATCGAGGGCTCGAGGAGCTCGAGAAGCGCCGGGGTGACGAGGAGGTCACCCTGGCGTGGGTCGCGGAACGCATGCAGGAGTTCGTGGACACGTTCCCCGAGTTCGAGATCCCCGTCGAGCGGCTGGCGACCTGGCTGGCCCGGCTCGACGACCCCGACGACGAGTAGCTCCCGTGGCGCTGGGGGACCGCCGGATCGTGCGGCGGGTGGTGCCCAACGGGCACGGTCCCGCCGAGCGTGACGAGTGGCCGGCCAGCATCCCGGCCGTCGGCACCCTGCTCGACGAGGGTCTCGACCTGCCCGCCGGCGTGACCCTGCTCGTCGGCGAGAACGGCAGCGGCAAGTCGACGATCGTCGAGGCGGTCGCGATGGCGTTCGGCCTGTCCCCCGAGGGCGGCACCCGCTTCGGGTCGCACGCCACGCACGAGACGGAGTCGCCGTTGCACCGGTGGCTCCGGCTCGAGCGGTCGCCCGGTGCGTCGCGGTGGGGGTTCTTCCTGCGGGCCGAGACGATGCACGGCTACTACACGCTATCTCGCCGAGGAGGCGTCCGTCCGAGCCGGGACCCACGCTTCCACGAGATGAGCCACGGCGAGTCCTTCCTGGCCCTGCTGAGCACCCGGTTCGACTCCCCCGGCCTCTACTGCCTCGACGAGCCCGAGGCCGCGCTGTCCTTCTCGGCCCAGGTCGCGCTGGTCGGGACGCTGCACGACCTCGCGGCGAGCGGCGCGCAGGTGCTCTGCGCGACCCACTCGCCGCTGCTCGCCGGGCTGCCCGACGCGCACATCCTCGAGGTCGGCCCGTGGGGCCTGCGCGAGGCGGCGTACGACGACCTGGAGCTCGTCGCGCACTGGAAGCGCTACCTCGACGCCCCGATGCGCTACCTACGCCACGTGCTCTGAGGTCCGCAGGCGCCGACCGTCATCGCACCGGTTCGGCGGGAGCTTCAGGGCCAGCACCAGGATGCCGAGCGACAGCACCGCTCCGATCCCGAAGGCCCAGTGCATCCCGCCGACCAGCGCGTCGAGCCGTGCCGCGCCGCCGTCGGCCAGGGCGGCGGCCCGCCACGACATCACGGTCACCACGACCGCCGTGCCGACCGCGGCCGCGACCTGCTGGAGGGTGCCGAGCAGCGAGCTGCCGTGGGAGTACAGGTGCGGCGGCAGGGCGCCCAGCCCGAGGGTGAACACCGGCGTGAACACGGCGGCCAGGCTGATCATCAGCAGCACGTGGGCGACCAGCACCACGACGACCGGCGTCGTCCGCGCCCGACGGTGGTGAACGCCGAGAGGGCGACGATGATCCCGACCGCGCCCGGCACGACGAGCGGGCGGCTGCCGTAGCGGTCGAACCAGCGGCCGACGCTGGGGCCCATCAGCCCCATCACGAGGCCGCCGGGCATCACCAGCAGCCCGGTCTGGAGGACGTCGAGGTGGCGCACGTCCTGGAGGTAGAGCGGCAGCAGGATCATCGAGCCCAGCATCGCCATGAACGCGACGGCCATCAGCAGCAGCGAGACCGTGTAGGTGCGCTCGCGCAGGGTGCGCAGGTCGAGCAGCGGCGAGCCGACGCGCTGCAGCACGAGCTGGCGCCACACGAACAGCCCGATGGCCGCGGCGCCGAGGGCGATGGTGGACAGCGGGGCGAGGACGCCGCCGCCCTCCGCACCGAGCCGGCTCAGGCCGTAGACGAAGCCGCCGAACCCGACCGCGGACAGCACGACGCTGGTCCAGTCGACGGAGCCCGCGACGGGGACGCCGTGGTTGGTCAGCCGGCGCAGGCCCAGCACCGCGATGACCAGCGCGACGGGCAGCACGAGGCCGAAGAGCCACCTCCACGACAGCCACTGCAGGACGACCCCCGACACGGCCGGCCCGAGCGCGGGCGCCACCGACATGGCCAGGGTGACGTTGCCCATCACGCGACCGCGGTCGTGCTCGGGCACCACGGTCATCAGCGTGGTCATCAGCAGCGGCATCATCACCGCGGTCCCGCCGGCCTGCACGACCCGGGCGGCCAGCAGCACGTGGAAGGTCGGGGCGAGGGCCGCGAGCAGCGTGCCGGCGCAGAACACGGTCATCGCGGTCGCGAACGCCGCCCGCGTGGTCACCCGCTGCAGGAACCAGCCGGTCACCGGGATGACCACCGCCATCGTCAGCATGAACGCGGTGGACAGCCACTGGGCCGACCGTGCGGTGACGTCGAACTCGCCCATCAGCCGCGGGATCGCGTTGACCATGATGGTCTCGTTGAGGATGACGACGAAGGTGGCCAGCACCAGCCAGCGCAGCACGGCGTAGTCGGTGCGGGACTCCGTCGCCGCGGCCGTCGGGGAGGTGTCAGTCGTGAGGGTCATGCCTGTTCCGACCCGGGGCAGGGGCGGAACTCATCGGTCAGCGGGTGAAGACGACCTTGCCGAACACGTCTCCGGAGTGCATCGCGGCGAACCCCTCGGCGGCCTGCTCCATCGGCAGCACCTGGTCGATCACCGGGCGCACACCGCTCACGTCGAGCAGGTCGGTGAGCGCCTTGAGCTCCGGCCGGGTGCCCATCGTCGAGCCGATCACCCGCAGCTGCAGGAAGAACACCCGGGTCAGCTCGGCGTTCTCGACGTCGGGCCCGGACGTCGTGCCGGAGACGACGAGGGTGCCGCCGGGGCGCAGCGACTTGATGCTGTGCGACCAGGTGGCCTTGCCGACGGTCTCCATGACGGCGTCGACCCGCTGCGGCAGCCGGGCGTTGCTCTCGAAGACCTCGTGGGCGCCGAGGTCGAGCGCCCGCGTGCGCTTGGCCTCGTCGCGGCTGGTGGCGTAGACCCGCAGGCCGCCGGCCCGCGCCGAGCGCGATCAGCGCCGTGGCGACACCGCCGCCGGCGCCCTGCACCAGCACGCTGTCGCCCGGGCTTGAGCCCGCCCTGCGTGTAGAGCATCCGGTAGGCGGTCAGCCAGGCCGTCGGGCAGGCAGGCCGCCTCCTCGAAGCTCAGGGACGGCCGGCTTGGGCACCACGTTGCGCCGGGGCACGACGACCTGGTCGGCGAAGGTGCCCTGGTAGCGCTCGCTGAGCAGCGACCGCTTCGGGTCGAGCGTCTCGTCACCGGTCCAGCGACGGGTCGCTGACGACGGCGTGCACGACGACCTCGTTGCCGTCCTCGTCGAGGCCGGCGGCGTCGCAGCCGAGGATCATCGGCAGCGCGTCCTCCTTGAGCCCGACGCCGCGCAGCGACCAGAGGTCGTGGTGGTTGAGCGAGGCGGCCTTGACGTCGATGGTGGTCCAGCCCGGGCTCGGCGACCGGGTCGGGCCGCTCACCGACCGTCAGGGCGGACAGCGGGTCGTCGGAGGAGAAGGTCTCGGCGTAGACGGCGAACATGTCCCCGACCCTAGCGAGGGCTCGCGGGTCGACCGGCCGGGCGCTCAGCGGCGGGCGACGCCGTCGGCGCGGGCGGCCGCGGCGACGGCGGCGGAGACCGCCGGGGCGACGCGCGGGTCGAACGGCGACGGGACGATGTAGTCCTCGGCGAGGTCGTCGCCGACCAGCGCCGGCCAGCGCGTTCGCCGCGGCGAGCTTCATGCCCTCGGTGATCGCGGTGGCGCGGACGTCGAAGGCGCCCCGGAAGATGCCGGGGAAGGCCAGCACGTTGTTGATCTGGTTCGGGTAGTCGCGAGCGGCCGGTGGCCACCACGCGGGCGTGCCGGTGGGCGATGTCCGGGTGCACCTCGGGGGTCGGGTTGGCCAGCCCGAAGATGATCGCCTCGGGCGCCATCCGGGCCACCACCTCCTCGGGCACCGAGCCGCCGGAGACGCCGATGTAGACGTCGGCGCCGTCGAGCACGTCGGCGAGCTGCCCGGTGCGGCCCGTCCGGTCGGCGGTGTCCTGGGCCAGCGACCGCTTCACCGGCGTCAGGTCGCCGCGGCTCGAGTGCAGCACGCCCCGGCGGTCGATCACCGCGAGGTCGGTGACTCCCGGCCGCGAGCAGGATCCGGGCCACCGCGACACCGGCCGCGCCGGCCCCGGAGATCACCACGCGGGGCTCGTCGACGCGCGCGGCCGGTGAGCCGCAGCGCGCTCTCGAGCGCGGCGAGCGCCACGACCGCCGTGCCGTGCTGGTCGTCGTGGAAGACCGGGATGTCCAGCATGTCCTTGAGCCGCTGCTCGATCTCGAAGCAGCGCGGCGCGGAGATGTCCTCGAGGTTGATGCCGCCGAAGCTCGGCGCGAGCCGGGCGACGGTCGCGACGATCTCGTCGGTGTCCTGGGTGTCCAGGCAGATCGGCACGGCGTCCACGCCGCCGAACTGCTTGAACAGCACCGCCTTGCCCTCCATGACCGGCATCGCGGCCTTCGGGCCGATGTCGCCGAGGCCGAGCACCGCCGTGCCGTCGGTGACCACGGCGACGGTGTTGGACACCCAGGTGAAGTCGTCGACCAGCAGCGGGTCGGCGGCGATCGCCTCGCACACCCGCGCCACGCCGGGCGTGTAGGCCATCGACAGGTCGTCGCGGCCGTCGAGCGCGCACCGTCGAGGCGATCTCCATCTTGCCGCCGAGGTGCAGGTCGAAGACGGGGTCGCCGGCGAAGGCGGGGCCGAGGACAGCGGCCCGGGGGCGGAGGAGCAGCGGGAGTCTGTGACATCGCTGCCGATGCTAACGGGGTCGGCGACCGGGCTCGTCCGGCGGCGTCTCAGCAGCGGCCGGACCCGGGCCCGCACGACGGCCGACGACGTCGTGCGTCCGGGATCGCGCCGACCAGCCACGAGTCCACGCCCTCGGCCGGGTTGTCGCGCTCGACCCACCAGCCGCCGTCGCGCCGCGGCGGTCGCCCGCTTGACCGCGACCACCCCGTCCGGCAGGCGTACGACGACCAGGGCCCCGGCACGAGGCGTCGCCCCGTGCCGCACGAGCAGCACGTCACCGTCGTACAGGGTGGGCTGCATGGACCGGCCGCGCACCACGGCGAGGCCCCACGCGAGACGGCGCGCATGCGCGTCAGCAGCATGGGTACCCACCTCTCTCCCGAAGCCGCACCGCGGCCCGCCCGGATCCGTGCTCGGAGCCCGGAGTAGTGTCGCAGGTGGCCTCTCACCCACCTGACGAAAGGACCCGCATGTTCGCGCGACTCCTCGCTCCGACCCTCGAAGTCCACGCCCACTGCGACCTGCCCTGCGGCGTCTACGACCCGGCGCAGGCCCGCATCGAGGCCGAGTCGATCAAGGGCATCATCGCCAAGGTCGACGACAACGACGACCCGGACTTCCGCACCCGCGCCATCCTGATCAAGGAGCAGCGGGCCGAGCTGGTCAAGCACCACCTCTGGGTGCTGTGGACCGACTACTTCAAGCCGCCGCACTTCGAGAAGTACCCGCAGCTGCACCCGCTCGTCAACGAGGCCACCAAGCTGGCCGGCGCGACCGGCGCCAAGGGCTCGCTCGACGCCAAGGTCGCCGACGACCTGCTGGCGAAGATCGACGAGATTGCCGAAATCTTCTGGGAGACCAAGAAGTCCTGACAGACTGGTTCTGTCTCGGCTGACACAGCAACCGAACGACGCAGGGATGGGGTCGGGCGCGCGAGCGTCCGACCCCTCACCGCGTACGAGACCGTAGAGACAAGGAAAGGAACAGGCACGCTCGTGGGAGACAACCAGCCGGACGTGGAGCTTCGCATCCCGGCCGACAGCGCCTACCTGGCGGTGCTGCGCACGGCGACGGCGGGCCTGGCGGCCCGCCTCGACTTCACCCTCGACGACATCGAGGACCTGCGCATCGCCGTCGACGAGGCGTGCGCCATGGTGCTGCCCCAGGCCCGGCCGAACTCCGACCTGACCTGCACCTTCGACCTCGCCGCGACCCAGCTCACCGTCGCGGTCACCGCCGAGTGCGACTCGCCGCGGCCGCCCGAACCGGGACGGCTTCGCCTGGACGGTCCTGGCCGCCCTGACCAACGAGGTCGCCGCCGACGTCGACGGGGACAGCCTCACCGTGACGCTCGCCCGCGGAACGTCCGACACGGAGTAGGGGTGGTGACCGGGGGTTCGCGCGCCGGCGACCTGGCCCTGATGAGGGCCAGGAGCGCCGAGCTCTTCGTGCAGCTGCGCGAGGACGGCGCCTCCGAGGCGCAGCGGACCGCTGCCGCGACGAGCTGGTCCGGCTGCACCTGCCGCTCGTCGAGCACTTCGCCCGGCGGTTCGTGAACCGCGGCGAGCCCTTCGACGACCTGCTCCAGGTCGGCACGATCGGGCTGATCAAGGCGATCGACCGCTTCGACACCGAGCGCGGCGTCGAGTTCTCGACCTACGCCACGCCCACCATCGTCGGCGAGATCAAGCGGCACTTCCGCGACCGCGGCTGGGCCATCCGGGTGCCGCGCCGGCTCCAGGAGCTGCGGCTGTCGATCACGCACGGCGACCGCCGACCTGACCCAGCAGCACGGCCGCTCACCCACGGTGTCCGAGCTGGCCGCGCGGATCGGGGTCATCGGACGAGGAGATCATCGAGGGCCTGGAGTCGTCGAACGCCTACTCGACGCTGTCCCTGGACGCCCCGGACTCCAGCGACGACAGCGCGCTGTCGATGATCGACGTCATCGGCGGCGACGACGAGGCGCTCGAGCACGTCGAGAACCGCGAGACGATCAAGCCGCTGCTCGAGGCGCTCGACCCGCGCGAGAAGCACATCTTGACGCTGCGGTTCTTCCGCGGCATGACCCAGTCGCAGATCGCGGCCGAGATCGGCATCTCCCAGATGCACGTCTCCCGGCTGCTGGCCCGCACGCTGGAGCGGCTGCGCGAGTCGCTCGAGGCGGAGTCGACGCTGCCGGCTAGGACACGCGCGCTAGGTGCGGGCGTCCTCCTCGGCGAGCGCCCGCAACGACGCCGGGTGGAAGATGCCGGCCAGCACGACCACCGCCGTCGACGGTCAGCAGCGACCGCCACGAAGGCGGTGCCGCCCGACCGGAAGCTCCACGCCACGCCCAGCTGGATCAGCTGGGCCAGCACGACCGGCGCCCGCGTCCAGGACTGCCAACCGGTGCAGCAGCCAGGCGAAGACGGCCGAGCCCGACGCCGTACACCACGAAGAACAGGGACGTGGTGATCCCCATGGTCAGCTTGCCGGTCTCGATCGAGCGCAGCTCGACGACGCCGAAGATCACCAGCGAGACCGCCTCGAGCGCCACCAGGGAGCAGGCGACCGTCAGCGGTGCCGGCACGCGACCCTGGTCGGGGGCCGGGAGCGGCGGCTGGGCGGGGGTCGTCACGGTCGACCGATGCTACGCACCTCCCGGGGAGGTTCCCCGTCGGGCGCCGCCTACTCGATCTCGGCGACAAAATCCGCGACTCGCGGGCTAGATCGCCCTGGGAAACCCGTGATCCGGTCCGATATTGTCGTCCGCTGTGACCAAGGTGACGATCGCGCAGGGTTGATCGGGCGACCAAACACCCGCGATGCTAGTCATTGGTCATCAGGCGTCATGGACCTGTCACGATGGTGACCGCCCCCCACAATCCCTCACCGGGTGCACGGGCGCCAGACCTCGTGAAAGCGTTCACAACAGGGGAACGCCCGCCACACGAACACGACAAGATGCGTCGGCCACCCCGCCGCCACCCCCGACTGAAGGAGTCGTCCGCCATGGATTGGCGCCACCGCTCTGCGTGCCTCGACGAGGACCCGGAGCTGTTCTTCCCGATCGGCAACACCGGACCGGCCATCCTCCAGATCGAGGAGGCCAAGCAGGTGTGCCGTCGCTGCGACGTGCGCGAACAGTGCCTCGCATGGGCCCTCGAGGCCGGGCAGGACCACGGCGTCTGGGGCGGGATGAGCGAGGACGAGCGCCGCGCGCTGAAGCGTCGCAACGCCCGCGCCAAGGTGCGCACCGCCTGACGACGGCCCTGCCGGTCAGGTGGGGTGCACGGGGATGTCCAGCATCACCCGGGTGCCGCCGCCCGCGGACCGGCCCCCATCTCGAGCTGACCGTCGAGCTCGGACTCCACCAGGGTCCGCACGATCGACAGCCCCAGGCTCGTCGACCCGTCGAGGTCGAACCCCTCGGGCAGCCCCGCGCCGTCGTCGACGACGGTGACGTGGAGCCGACCCACCAGGCGGTCCGCGGTGACGGTGATCGTGCCCCTCCCCCGAGCCGAACCCGTGCTCCACGGCGTTCTGCAGCACCTCGGTCAGCACCATCGACAGCGGGGTCGCGACCTCGGCGGTCAGGGTGCCGAAGCTGCCCTCGCGCCGGCGAGTGCACGGTCGCGCCCGCGCGAGCTCACCTCGGCGACCATCACCCGCAGCCGGTCGGCCACGTCGTCGAAGTCGACGAACTCGTCGAAGGCCTGGCTCAGCGTCTCGTGCACGATCGCGATCGAGCCGACCCGCCGGACGGCCTCCTCGAGCGCCTCCCGCCCCTCCGGTACGTCGATCCGGCGGGCCTGGAGCCGCAGCAGCGCGGCCACCGTCTGGAGGTTGTTCTTCACCCGGTGGTGGATCTCCCGGATGGTGGCGTCCTTGGTCACCAGCTCCCGGTCCCGGCGGCGCAGGTCGGTCACGTCGCGCAGCAGCACCAGCGCCCCGATGTGCTCGCCGGTCGGGCGCAGCGGGATGGCCCGCAGGATCAGGGTGGTGTCCTCGGTGCCCGTCTCGGTGTCCCGGGGCGACGTGCCCCCGAGCACGCGCGCTCAGCGTCTCCTCGTCGGGCCGCCGGGCGGCCGGCACCAGCGACCGGGTGGTCTCGCGCGAGGTCGAGGCCGGTCAGGTCGGCGGAGAGCCCGAGCCGCCGGTAGACCGACAGCGCGTTGGGGCTGGCGTAGGTCACCCGCCCGGTCTCGTCGATGCGCACGAAGCCGTCGCCGACGCGCGGGGAGTCCGCGTGGTCGGAGCGCTGCCCCGGGAACGGGAAGTGCCCGCCGGCGATCATCTGGGTCAGGTCCGTGGCGGTCTGGAGGTAGGACAGCTCCAGCCGGCTCGGCGTGCGCACGCCCAGCAGGTTGGTGTTGCGGGCGATGATCCCGAGGATCCGGTCGCCCCGGCGGACCGGGATCGCCTCGACCCGCACCGGGATGTCGTCGCGCCACTCCGGGTCGCCCTCGCGCGCCACCCGCTCGTGCTCGTGCGCCGAGTCGATCAGCGGCCGCTTCCCCTTGCCCACGAAGGCGCCGACCAGGTCGTCGACGTACGCCGTGGGACCGGTCGTGGGACGCATCTGGGCCACCGCCCAGTAGCCGCTCCCGTCCCGGTCCGGCAGCCACAGGACCAGGTCGGCGAACGAGAGGTCGGCGATGATCTGCCAGTCCGCGAGCAGCAGCTGGAGCCAGCCCACGTCGGCGGGTTCGAGGTCGGTGTGGGCCCGCACGAGCTCGGTCAGGGAGGGCACGCCCGCCAGCATAGGAGCGCGGCGGCAATGGCAGGATGGCGGTCATGGAGTCGGCGTTCTGGGACCGTGTCGTGGCCGAGGGCCACAAGGTCCCCGACGATCCGCCGCTGGCCGAGCTGACCGCCGAGCTGACCACGATGCTCGGGTCCGCCGACCCCTCCGTCCGGGACGGGATCGCCTTCCCGACCCTGGCCACCTGGGTCTCCGAGGGCGTGTACGACGACCTGCTGGAGGGTCTCGGCGACGGCATGACCGCCGGCCTCCGCGTGGGCATCGGCGAGGAGGGCACCGACACGGTGTTCCGCCGGAGCTTCTCGGCGCTGGTGCTCACCGTCTGCCTGGAGCGGGCCACGTCGCCGGCGACCAGCGAACGGGCCGGCGTCTCCGACGACGCCGTGCTGCGCTGGGGCGACCGGGTCGCGGGCTGGCTGGTCCGCGAGCGGGACCTGCGGGGCTACGTCCCCGGCAAGGGCTGGGCGCACGCGCTGGCCCACGGGGCCGACGCCCTCGGGGTGCTGGCCCAGGCGCCGATGATGGGCCGCCTGGAGCTGACCGTGCTGCTCGACGTGCTCGCCGACCGGCTGCTGACCCCGACCCGCGCCCGCCTGGTGCACGGCGAGGACGACCGGATGGCGATGGCGACCATGGAGATCGTCCGCCGCGACCTGGTCGGGATCGACGTCCTCGAGCCGTGGCTGGCCCGGCTGGCCGAGCACGCCCGGCCCGACCACGAGGGCGACGACGACCCCTACCTCGTCACCGGCAACGTGCAGTCCTACCTCCGCGCGCTGTACGTCCAGCTCGCGCTGTCGGCCCGTCCCCCGGCGGTCCGGGCGGACCTGCTGCTGGTCCTCATCGAGCAGCTCAGGAAGTCGAACCCCTTCCAGCTCGACTGACCCGGATGCGTGGCGCGACTTCCGAATCGTCGCGGATGTGGCTAGCGTCACCCGCGGTCAACGCTTACTCGGAGGTGGAACGCACATGTCCCAACGGAACCCTGCGTCGGACGGGCCCGGGTCTCCCCCGCGCCGTCGACCCACCGGCACGTGGGCGGTGGTCGCCGTGCTGCTCGCGCTCGGCATCGTCGTCCCGCTGCTGGTCGGCCTCTACGACTCGGAGACGCCCGCCCTGTTCGGCTTCCCGTTCTTCTACTGGTTCCAGTTCGCGCTGATCCCGGTGGTCTCGCTGTTCACCTTCATCGCGTTCCGGCTGTCGTTGCGGGCCACCGCCGAGGACCGCCCCACGTTCGGCCTCCCGCCCGAGCCGGGTGACGGGACCGATGAACGGCGTCGCAGCTCGCGGTCTTCCTGTTCTTCTTCCTGCTCGTCACCGTGATGGGCTTCGTGGCCGCCCGCTGGCGCCGCGCCGACTCGATGGACAGCCTCGACGAGTGGGGCCTGGGCGGGCGCGGCTTCGGCACGTTCATCTCGTGGTTCCTGATCGGCGGCGACATCTACACCGCCTACACGTTCATCGCGGTGCCCGCGACGTTGTACGCCGGCTCGGTGGTCGGCTTCTTCGCCGTGCCCTACACGATCGTGCTCTACCCGATCATCTTCATCTTCCTGCCGCGGTTCTGGTCGGTCTCGCACCGGCACGGCTACGTCACCCCGGCCGACTTCGTGCGCGGCCGCTTCGACTCCAAGCCCCTCGCGCTGGCCGTGGCCGTCACCGGTCTGCTCGCGACGATGCCCTACATCGCGCTGCAGCTCGTCGGCATCCAGGTGGTGCTCGAGATCATGGGCGTCGGCGGCAACGCGAACTCCTCGTGGCTCGAGAAGGACGCCCCGCTGCTCATCGCGTTCGCGGTGCTGGCGGCCTACACCTACGCCTCGGGCCTGCGGGCGCCGGCGCTGATCGCGTTCGTCAAGGACACCCTGATCTACATCGTGATCCTGGTGGCGGTGTTCTACCTGCCGACGCAGCTCGGCGGCTGGGACAACATCTTCGCCTCGGCCAAGGACTCGTTCACGAGCTTCAACTCCGACAACGCCGACGCGATCGCCGCCGGGACGGCCCAGGCCAAGGGCATCATGCCGCCGCCCGCGGCCCACTGGGCCTACGCGTCGCTGGCGCTCGGCTCGGCGCTGGCGCTGTTCATGTACCCGCACTCGCTGACCGGCGTGCTGGCCTCGAAGAACCGCTCGGTCATCCGTCGCAACGCGGCGCTGCTGCCGGCGTACTCCTTCCTGCTGGGGCTGCTCGCCCTGCTCGGCTTCGCGGCGATCGCCGCCGGGGTCAAGGTCGACAACCCGCAGCAGTCGGTGCCCGCGCTGTTCGACAAGATGTTCCCGGACTGGTTCGCGGGCATCGCGTTCGCGGCCATCGCCATCGGGGCCCTGGTGCCGGCCGCGATCATGTCGATCGCGGCGGCGAACCTGTGGACGCGCAACATCTACACGGCGTTCATCAACCCCGAGCGCCACCCCGAAGCAGGAGGCCCGGCAGAGCAAGCTGGTCTCGCTGGTGGTGAAGTTCGGCGCGCTCGTCGTTCGTGCTGGGTCTCGGCACCCAGGAGGCGATCAACTTCCAGCTGCTCGGCGGCGTCTGGATCCTGCAGACGATGCCGGCCCTGGTGTTCTCGCTCTACACGCGCTGGTTCCACCGGTGGGCGCTGCTGGCCGGCTGGGCCGTGGGCATGGCCTACGGCACCTGGACGGCCTACCAGGTCCCGGTCGTCGGCAAGGCGGACAGCCACTTCGGCGGCCCGCTCGCGCTGGTCCCGTTCACCGAGACCAAGGGCTACATCGCGCTGACCGCGTTCGTGATCAACGTGCTCGTCGCGGTCGTCCTGACCTTCGTGTTCAAGGCGCTCAAGGTCGACAACGGCGTCGACCAGACCTCGCCGGCCGACTACCACGCCGACGCGGGCGACCGCGGGCGTCGAGGACGTGCTGGAGGGAGAGCCGGGCACCGCGCCTACCACCCGGTAACCTCACCGCTATGAGCGACGTCACGCAGTCCCCCTCGTCCGAGCCGACCGCCGAGGCGGGTCCCGAGGCGCCCCACGGGGGTGAGCACGCCGTCGCGGTCGCGGCCGCGCACGGCGTGCGGACGATGTTCACGCTGTCCGGCGCCCACGTCTTCCCGATGTACGACGGAGCGGTCAACGCCGAGCCGCCGATGCGGATCCTCGACGTGCGGCACGAGCAGACCGCCGTGTTCGCCGCCGAGGCCGTCGGCAAGCTGACCCGGGTCCCGGGGCTCGCCGTGCTCACGGCCGGCCCCGGGGTCACCAACGGCGTCAGCGCCGTGACCCAGGCACAGTTCAGCGGCTCGCCCCTGGTCGTGGTCGGCGGTCGCGCACCGGCCAACCGCTGGGGCAGGGCAGCCTCCAGGAGCTCGACCACCCGCCGATCTTCGCCTCGGTCACCAAGTCCTCGCGGACGGTGCACCAGGTGGCCGAGATCGCCGGCGCCGTCGACGAGGCGTTCACGCTGGCCGGCTCCTCGCACCGCGGGCCGACCTTCCTCGACGTACCGATGGACCAGTTCTTCGACAAGTCCGACGCCGCCCGCCCGGTGACAGCGCCCGAAGGCCCGGCTCGAGGCCGACCCCGACGCCCTGCGCACGGTGGGTGCGCTGCTCGCGCAGGCGTCGCGTCCCGTGCTGGTGCTGGGCACGGACGTCTGGGCCGACGGCGCCGAGGAGGCCGCGCTCCGCTTCGTCGAGCAGACCGGCGTCCCGGTCGTCACCAACGGCATGGGCCGCGGCCTCGTGCCCGGCGGTCACCCGCAGCTGGTCACCAAGGCGCGCTCCAAGGCCTTCGGCACCGCCGACCTGGTCGTCGTGGTCGGCACGCCTCTGGACTTCCGGCTCGGCTACGGCGTCTTCGGCGGCAAGGACGGCGCCCCGGCCGCGCAGGTCGTGCACCTCGCGGACTCGCCCGGGACAGGTCTCGCGGCACGCCGAGCTGGCCGCGTCCGCCTCCGGCGACCTGACGTCGGTCCTCGACGGGGTGCAGGCGGCGCTCGAGTCCCAGCCGCACAAGCCCGACTGGGCCGCGTGGGTCACCGACCTGCAGGCCGCGGTCGCCGCGGCCGTCGAGCGGGACGGCGCGCTGCTGCGGTCCGAGGCCGACCCGATCCACCCCGCCCGCATCTACGGCGAGCTGGTCCCCCGGCTGGCCGACGACTCCGTCGTGATCGGCGACGGCGGCGACTTCGTGTCGTTCGCCGGCAAGTTCGTCGAGCCCAAGCGGCCCGGCGGCTGGCTGGACCCGGGCCCCTACGGCTGCCTGGGCGCCGGGCTCGGCTCGGCCATCGCGGCGCGCATCGCCCGGCCCTCGGCGCAGGTCGTGCTCCTGCTCGGCGACGGCGCCGCCGGCATGTCCCTGATGGACGTCGACACGCTCGTCCGCCACGACCTGCCGGTCGTGATGGTCTGCGGCAACAACTCCGCGTGGGGCCTGGAGAAGGGCCCGATGCAGATGCTCTACGGCTACGACGTCGCGGCCGACCTCGCGCCGCGCACCCGCTACGACGAGGTCGTCACGGCGCTGGGCGGCGGCGGCGAGATGGTCACCGACCCGGCCCAGATCGGGCCCGCCCTCGACCGGGCCTTCGCCGCCGGCAAGCCCTACCTCGTCAACGTCATCACCGACGTCGATGCGGCCTACCCCCGGGCGACGTTCGGCGTATGACGGACGCACCGTGATCACCGTCCGGCCCGTGCACCCCGCCGAGCTCACGGAGGTCGGGGACCTGACCGCCGCGGCCTACGCCGCCAGCGGGCTGCTCGTCGAGGACGACCCCTACGTCGAGCACCTGCGCGACGCGGTCGGCCGGGCCCGCGACGCCGAGGTCTACGTCGCGGTGGTCGAGGACCGGCTCGCCGGGACGGTGACGTTCTGCCCGGAGGGCTCGCCGTGGGGCGAGGTCGCCGAGCCCGGCGAGGGTGAGTTCCGGATGCTCGCGGTCCACCCGGACTTCCGGCGTCGCGGTGTCGCGGAGGCACTGGTCGGCGTGTGCCTGGAACGCTCGACCGAGCTCGGCTACACGGCGGTGGTGCTGTGCAGCCTCGAGGCGCAGGCGCCGGCCCACCGGATCTACGAGCGGCTCGGCTTCCGCCGCGTTCCCGAGCGGGACTGGACGCCGTACCCGGGCGTCGACCTGATGGCCTTCCGGCGCGAGCTCTGAGCGTGTCTCGCTCCACGGACCCCTCCGGTCGCTAGCGTTTCGACCGAGGTCCTCGGAGGACACACCATGACGGCGCGGGGCAGGACCGTGCCTCGTCGGACTGTCGCTGGGAGCCTCTGGTGGTGGAGCAGACATGCGCCCGCGATCGCGGTCGCGACCGACCTGGTGGACCACTGGGGCTGGCGGCCCGACTGGGAGGTCGAGCGGCCGTGCCTGATGTGGTACCTCACGTTCGAGGACCAGCCGGCCCTGGCGGACCTCGCGGTGCGTGCGCACGAACGGCTGCGCCCGCTGGACACCGTCGACCTGATCCCGGTGCCCTGGCTGCACCTCACCCTCGACGAGGTCGGCTTCGTCGACGCCCTGTCCGAGGACGACGTGGACCGGGTGGTGGACTCCGTGCGTGCGGTGCTGGCGGACTGGCGCTCCGGCCCCATCACCCTCGGGCCGGTCACCGCGATGGAGGACGCGGTCGTGCTCGCGGCCGTCTCCCCCGCCGACCTCGACGAGCTGTGCGGCCGGCTGCGCACCGCGACCTCCGCCGTGCTCGACCGCGACGCCGGCTACGAGCCGATGCCGTTCTGGGGGCACGTGAGCCTGGCCTACACCAACCAGGTGTGCGACGCCGCCTCCGTGCTGGCCCCGCTGGCCGCCCTCGCCGGGGAGACCCTGACGGTCGGCGTGCCGCACCTGACGCTGGCGGCGGTCACCCGCCGCGACCGGCACTACCAGTGGACCGTCCGGGCCGCTCTCCCGCTGACGCCCTAGCCGGTGCACGTCGTCCGGGCACCGCTGGCAGTACCGTGGTCGAGCATGCTCGGCTTCGGATCCGCCACGGCGCCTGGCCGGGTGTCCCTCGACGAGGTGCGCAGACGACCGGAGGTGCTGACGTGAAGGTGCGACCAGGCGCAGTGATCCGAGGCACCGGGGTGGCCCTCGCCTGTCTCGCGTCCGGCCCGAGCACGCGCTCGCGCATCCTGTTCGCGACGTACGCGGTGGCCTGGCCGCTGGGCAGGCCCGGTCTGCAGGTCTTCGTCGTCTTCCCCGACACGGACGAGCCGTGGAAGCGGGCCACCGTGCCCTTCGCGACCTCCGTGGCGTCCTGGTCGACGGCGATGCTGATCACCGCGACCGCCCTGCGACGGACCGTCGTGCCGGCCCCGATCGCCGCGGTCCTGCTCGCAGGCGCCGTGGTGGTCGCCGACTCCCTCCTCGCGGACCTGGGCGAGGCACGGGACGCAGCCACGGCTGCGGAGCACCACACCGCGGCCGATCCCGTCGACGGCTGACGAGGCCTGCTCCGCCTGGTCTTGCTCACGTGTCGGCACGCCGTCCTACGGTGTCGCCATGACCGATGACGACCACCCCTGGGAGCCCCCGCTCGCCGGCACCGAGAGCGAGCACCTCGTCGGCGCGCTCGACCGGCTCCGGACGACGTTCCGCTGGAAGGCCGACGGCCTGGACGAGGCCGGGCTGCAGCACACGCTCGGCGTCTCCTCGCTGACCCTCGGCGGCCTGCTCAAGCACCTCGCGCTCGTCGAGGACCTCTACTCCGGCTCCAAGCTGAGCGGTGCGTCTCCGGGGCCGCCGTGGGCCGACGTCGACTGGGAGGAGGAGCCGGACTGGGAGTTCGGCTCGGCGGCCGACGACACCCCCGCGCAGCTCTACGCCCTGTGGGACGAGGCGGTCGAGCGGTCCCGGGCCCGGTTCGCCGCGGCCCTCGCCGACGGCGGTCCCGAGCAGCCCGTCCACATCGGGGACGAGGACGGCCACCACGCCAGCCTGCGCCGGCTGCTGTGCGACCTGGTCGAGGAGTACGGCCGGCACACCGGCCACGCCGACCTGCTGCGCGAGTCGGTGGACGGCCTGGTCGGCGAGGACCCGCCGGCCGGCTGGCACGCCTGATCGCCGCGATCGGCCGTCACGACGTGGCCGTCCGGTTGGCCGGGCCCGGGTCCGGGTACGACGGGGTGACGACGACCCGGAGGAACCCAGCATGCGTCCTGTGACCTCGACCGCTCCCCCGCTGGAGCCGGAGCCGGTCTTCCCCGCACCCACCGACCCGGACCTGCCGCCGGACCCGTTCACGGCGAGCCGGAGCCGCAACCGGACCCGACCGGCCCGGGCGAGCCCGACCTCCCCGGTCCGCCCGCCCCACCGATCTGACCCGCCGACTAGCCCCGCTCGACCGGGGCCAGCCGGGCGAGGAAGCGCTCGCGGTCGACGACGACGCGGGTCACCTCGCCGTGCGCCACCACCTTGTCGTCGGGACCCTGCTCGGCGACCACCTCGAAGCGCACCAGCCGGCCGTCGACGTACACGACCGAGGCGGTGACCCGCACCTGCGCACCCACGGCGCTCGCCCCGACGTGCTCGAGCTGCACCCGGGTCCCGACGCTGGTGCTCGCGTCGGTGAGCGAGGCGTCGACGGCCGCGCAGGTCGCGGCCTCGCACCAGGCGAGCAGCCGCGGGGTGGCCAGCACGGGCAGGTCGCCCGACCCGAGAGCCACCGCCGTGTCGTCGTCGGTCACGGTGAAGTCGAGGGTCGCGGTGTCAGCCAGGTCCATCGGGCCATCCTGCCCGACAGGCCCCGCTGATGCGCCCCCGCCCGATTCGCCCGAGCCGGGGCCCGGATGAGACACTGACCAGGCAATCAGCAGCGTTGAGGAGGACACCATGGGTAAGACCGGCCGCAAGCGTCGTGCCCGCAAGAAGAAGGCCGCTAACCACGGGAAGCGCCCCAACGCCTGAACCAGGCGATTCTTGCGCCGTATGCGCACACGAAAAGACCCCGTTGCCTCTGGCACGGGGTCTTTTGCGTCGGGCCTGCTGAGAGGTGCTCAGTCGACCCGGGTCTCGTGGATCTCGACCTGCACCTGACGGATCCGCAGCAGCACCTTGTCGCGCAGCGTCTCGGGGGCGTGCTCCGAGCAGGAGCGCTGCACCAGCGCCTTCACGGTGCGCTCGAGGTCGTACTTCTGCAGGCAGGGCCCGCACTCGTCGAGGTGGTGCTGGATCTCGGACGAGTCGGCGTTGGGCAGCTCGTTGTCGATGAAGAAGAAGACCCGCTCGAGCACCTCGGAGCAGTCCTTGTCGTGCGGGCTACCGCAGCTCATGACGTCTCTCCCTTCGAGGTGCCGGCCGCGGACAGCCCGCGGTTCTGGGCGTAGTCCGAGAGCTTCTCCCGCAGCTGGCGCCGTCCGCGGTGCAACCGGGACATGACCGTGCCGATCGGGGTGTCCATGATCTCCGCGATCTCCTTGTAGGGGAACCCCTCGACGTCCGCGAGGTAGACCGCGAGCCGGAAGTCCTCCGGGAGCTGCTGCAGGGCGTCCTTGACGTCGCTGTCGGGGAGGTGGTCGAGCGCCTCCGCCTCGGCGGACTTCAGACCCGTCGAGGCGTGCGACTCGGCGCGGGCCAGCTGCCAGTCCTCGACGTCCTCCGCCATCGACTGCTGCGGCTCCCGCTGCTTCTTGCGGTAGGTGTTGATGAACGTGTTGGTCAGGATGCGGTAGAGCCAGGCCTTGAGGTTCGTGCCGGGCTTGAACTGGTGGAAGGCGGCGAACGCCTTGGCGAACGTCTCCTGGACCAGGTCCTCCGCGTCGGCGGGGTTGCGGGTCATCCGCATCGCCGCCGAGTAGAGCTGGTCGAGGTACTGCATGGCGTCGGCCTCGAACCGCAGCGAACGCTCCGCCTCGGTCTCGGTGGCCAGATCCGACCTCATCGGTCTGCTCGACCTCGGGTGCTGGGTTCTCTGTCATTGCCTTCCAGCCTACCGGCAGGACGGGGTACGACGGTCGGCCGCTCGCGCCCGGGCTCACCGAGGCGGCCCGTCGCGGGGGCCCGTCGCACGTCATCGTCTCGACCACGCCCGCTCCCTTCACGTGTTGGGTTGATCACTGGGCCCAACACGTCACCGGGGGATCTGATTCCCGACCACGTCGCGCACCACCCACTCCAGCACCGCCTCGACGACGATCGCCATCGCCTCCTCGGGCGTCACGTCGCCCCGCTTGGGCACGTGGAAGCCGTGGTCGGCGCCCGGCACGACGGTCAGCTCCCGGTCGGGCGGGAACTCGTCGGGGCGGCCGAACGCGTCGCGCTCGCCCTGCACGACGAGGGTGGGCACCCGGACCGCCGTGCAGCTCGTCGAGCCGGGACTTCTCGGGGTGCCCGGGCGGGTGCAGCGGGAACGACAGGGCGAGGTAGCCGGAGGCGCCGAGCTCGCGCGCCGTACGCGCGGCGGAACGGGCGCCGGCCGACCGGCCGCCCACCACCAGCGGGGTCCGCACCCGGAGCTTGTCGGCGGCCGCGACGAAGCAGGCGTCGAGCACCTCGGGACGCGGCGCGATCTTCTTGCCGGCCACCCGCCAGGGCTGCTCCACCCGGACCACGGAGATGCCCTGCCGGGGCAGCGCCGACGCGAGCGCGGCCAGGTCGGGGGCGTCGACGCCGCCGCCGGCGCCGTGCCCGAGCAGCAGGGTGGCGATCGGGTGCCGGGACCGGTCGCGGTGCAGGCGGGCGTCGCCGTGCGGGGTCGCGACGACCGAGACCTCGGTCATGCCGACTCGGTCTCGAGGGCGTCGAGCAGCTCGGGGCCGTTGTTGCGCACGTTGTTGACCAGCGTCGCGACGGGGTAGGCCTCGAGCCGTCCGGGCGCGGCCGGGACCAGCAGCCTCTTGAGCTCGTCGGCGTCGGAGGTCGCCGGGTCGAGCCAGGCGGAGTAGCGCTCCGGCTCGACCAGCAGCGGCATCCGGTCGTGGATGTGCCCGACGGCGTCCTCGGCCGTCGTGGTGAGCACCGTGCAGGTCCAGGCGAACCGCAGCGGGTCGTCGTCGTCGCGGGTCGGGTCCTTCCAGATCTCGTAGAGCCCGGCCATCGCCATCACGCCGCCGTCGGCCGGGTGGATGAAGAACGGCTGCTTGAGCGGCTTGCCGGCCTTGGTCTTCTGGTCCGTGGAGTACCACTCGAAGTAGCCGTCCGCCGGGAGCAGGCAGCGCCGGGACGCGAACGGGCGCCGGAAGGCCGGCTTCTCGTGCACGGTCTCCATGCGGGCGTTGATCATCTTGTTGCCGATCGAGGGGTCCTTGGCCCAGAACGGCACCAGGCCCCAGCGCAGCGTGCGGAGCTGCCGCTCGGACGGACCCGCCTTGTCCTCGCGGTCGGCGGGCCGCTGGACCACGGCGTAGACCTGCTTGGTGGGGGCGACGTTGTAGTCGGGCGCCAGGGTCTCCTTGACCTCGACCTTGTCGATCTCGAACTCCTCGACGAGGTCCTCGGGCTTCCGGCTCGACGCGTAGCGACCACACATGCAGGTCAGGCTAGCCGGGACCGCCGACGCGGGCAGTCGAGGTCGTCAGCGGGCCAGGTCGTCGAGCAGCCGGGTGGCCGACTCGGCGCGAGCGCGGCAGCCCCTCGATCCAGACGCGGACGTCGGCGTCGCCGAGCTCGAGGTCGGACAGGAAGTCGCGGAGCAGCGCCACGGAGGTGCCGAGGTCCACGGTGCGCGGCACCACCGCGACGGCCCGGTCGAGCCCGAGCCGGCCCACGGTCTGCCCGCCGGAGTAGACCGCCCGGATCGCCTCGGTCACCTGCACCAGCCGCATCGCGCGCGTGAAGTGGTGCCCCGGGACGCCGGTGGGGCCCCGGAAGCAGAGCTCGACGATCACCAGGCAGTGGCTGCCGGGCACCAGCACGTCGGTCAGCTCGGACTCGCGGTAGATCTCGTCGAGCCGGGTGCGCACGTGCGCGAGGCTGGCGAGTCCGGTCAGCGGGTCCTCGCAGGACAGGTCGTGGAGATACTCCAGCGTGGCGTCGCTCCAGGCGACGGACAGCGCCTCGGCGGCCTCGAAGGCCGGGGTGGTGCCGAGGACCAGGTCGTAGGTCGTGCGCAGCCCCGACAGTGCCTCTCCCAGGGCGGCACCGTCACGGGCCACGTCACGACCTACGACCGTGCACGCGGCGATCACGTCCGTCTCGGACACGAGCGCCTCCCCGACCGCCTCGAACCGCATCGGCAGCGCGAGCCGTACGTCGTCGGACAGGTCGTGCACGACGACCGCGGGAGACGTCGCGGCCGGGGTGCGACGGAACGGCAGGGTCAGGAAGCTCGGCATGCCGGTGCTCCCCTCACCTCGTCCGTTCCGCTGCTCCGTCAGCAGCGTCGTACGGTCGTTCAGGAAGGAGACGGGGCAGGAGACCGGGCATGACGCCGGTTTCGGGACTTTTTCGCACGCTTCCGGGGCCGATCCAGGCCGAACCGGCAATTTCTCTCGATGCCCAGCGCATCCCGGGAGCGGCGACTACGGTGTCGACAGGAAAGAAACCTGCCCGTTTCGGCGTCAGAAGCGTCGCTCGAGCCCGTTCCTTCACCCAGAGGCCATGACTGATCTCCTGAGCGACGTAGACGCACCCAGCGACGCCGAGCTGATCTCGCGCGTGCGGGGTGGGGACGTCGCTGCCTACGGGGACCTGTTCAGCCGTCACAAGGACGCCGCCGGCCGGCTGGCCCGCCAGCTCGTGCGCGGCCCCGACTCCGACGACCTGGTCTCCGAGGCGTTCGCCAAGGTGCTGCACGTCCTCCAGGGCGGCGGCGGACCCGACGTGGCCTTCCGGGCCTACCTGCTGACCGCCGTACGGCGCCTGCACGTCGACCGGGTCCGCTCCGGCCAGCGGCTCCAGACCACCGACGACATGACGCCGTTCGACCCCGGGGTGCCGTTCCAGGACACCGCCGTCGCGGGCTTCGAGAGCGGGGCCGCGGCCAAGGCGTTCGCGTCGCTGCCGGAGCGCTGGCAGCTGGTGCTGTGGCACCTCGAGGTCGAGGGCCAGAAGCCCGCGGACATCGCCCCGCTGCTCGGGATGAGCGCCAACTCGGTGTCCGCGCTGGCCTACCGGGCCCGCGAGGGCCTCCGCCAGGCGTTCCTGACGATGCACATCGCGGACCTCACCGAGACCGACTGCCGCTGGGTCAACGAGCACCTGGGCGCGTTCATCCGCAAGGGGCTCTCGAAGCGGGACACCGCCAAGGTCCAGGCGCACCTCGACGAGTGCCGTCGGTGCACCGCGATGTACCTCGAGCTCACCGACGTCAACTCGAACCTCGCCGGGATCATCGCTCCGCTGCTGCTCGGTGCGGCCGCCAGCGGCTACCTCGCCTCGAGCGGTGCGGGTGCCGCCGGCGTGCTGGGCCTGCTGTCCCGGGTCAAGGACTTCGTCGCCGCGAACTCCGGCGCGGTCACGGCGGCCGGTGTCGCCGCCGGGGTCGCGACGGCCGCCGCGGTGGCCGCGGTCACCCTCGGCGGCGGGGGCGACGACCCGAAGAACGTGGTCGCCGACCCCCCGGCGTCCGTCTCGACCCCTGGCGCGGGCGCTCCGAGCTCGCCCGGGACCCCCGGCACCACGCCGCGCAGGTCGGCCGCCCCGACGACCGGCGCCACCACCGGCCCGGCCGCGGCGGTCACCCCGCTGGCCGTGCCGACGATCACGGCGTCCGCCGCTCCTGTCACTCCTGTCGTCCCCGACCTCAGCAACGAGGTCCCGTCGTCCACCGACCAGTCGACCGGGAGCACCGACGGGACGACCGACGGGACCACGGGTGGGCAGACCGACGGCCAGACCGACGGAACCGCCGGCGGGCAGACCGACGGGACCACCGGCGGCCAGACCGACGGGACGACACCGGCGCCGGTCTCGTCCTCGGTCGACCTGGGCGGCACGACGATCGACGACTCGGGCGTGCACTTCGTGGCCCTCGGCGACCCGGCGCTGCCGCCGACGATGACGGTCCACCTGCTCTCCGACCCGGGCGGCGTGGTCTTCACCCAGGCCGGCAACGACTGCGACGTGGCCGGCGACGGCCTCTCGGCGGTCTGCAGCACCGTCGCGGCGGCGGGGGCGCCCGGACGCCGGCCACGGCCAGGATGGCCGCCGCCCCGGCGTACACCGCCGAGCTGCCGTTCGACCAGGCCGTCGGTCCCGACGCCGCGGACGTCACCATCAGCGTCGGCCGGCTGCCCGACGGCTTCGAGCTCTCCTCGACCGGCGGCACCCTGCCGCCCCACCACTACGCGCGACCCGCGCGCCAGGTCGACGCCGCCCTCACCCTCGACCGCACCCCGCTGCGCCCGGCCGCCGGGCGAGCGGTACACCGTCACCGGCACGCTGGCCGTCACCGGCCCGGCCGTCGTCCACGCTCACCTCCGTGACCTACACGGTCACCGGCGGCACCTTCCTCGGCGGCGCCACGACGGCGACCCTGCTCGACCAACCAGGTCCCGAGCTTCGTCGTGGTGCCCGCCGACCCGGCCCACCCGTCGGTGACCGTCGCCGTCGGCGTCCCGAGCGGCTACACGGACAGCGTCCCGGGCAACGACGCCGACACCCCCGTCCTCGCGCCGTACGACGTGAGCCTGACCGGCCTCGCCACCAGCGGAACCGCCGACGAGACCGGGCAGCAGACCTTCACCGCGACGCTGGACCGGGACGGCTACACCGGCCCGCTCGACCTACGCCCTGGACGGCGCCTCCCCGGACCTGTCGCTCACCACCGACTCCGAGTCCGGCAGCACGGTCACCTTCACGGTCGCCTCGGCGCTGGCCGACCAGGGCACGACGCCCGTCCGGATCCGCGCGTCCCTGCCGAGCGGCTACACCGACGCCGACCCGACGAACGACCTCACCGGCGAGGCGACCTACGGCTACTACGTCACCCCGTCCTCCCCGTCGACCGACGTCGACGTCTCGTTCGTGAGCCTCGGGTCGGGCAGCGCCGCCCGTCCCGGTCCCGGACGACACCTACACGCTCCCGGCGATGGTCTCCGTGACCGGCCCGGCCGCCGGCGACGTCACCACGATCCGCTACACGATCACCGGCGGCTCGTTCGTGCCCGGCCCCGGCTGCACCGCGACCGAGTGCACCCTGACGTCCACCGGGGCCCCGACGTTCACCGTCACCCCGACCGACCCGGCGGCCGTCTCGACGGTGCAGATCACCGCGCACGCGCCGTCCGGCTTCCACGAGACCGACCCCGCCGACGACACGGCTGCCGCGACCCTGCAGCGCTACGACGTCGCCCTGACCGGCCTCACCGCCGCCGCCGGCCGCGCCGACGCCGAGGGCGACCAGGACGTTCACCGCGACCCTCGCCGCCGACGGCTTCGCCGACCGGTCCGCTCACCTACACCGGCGACCGGTGGGCAGATCCGTCTCCGCGGACGCGCGCCGGCAGCACGGTCACCTTCACGTCCGGTCGACCTCCGGCGAGGCGCACGACGTCACGGTCAGCGCCGGGCTGCCGACCGGCTACACCGACCTGGACCCGTCGGACAACACCGCCGGACCGGCCACCTGGACGCCGTCCGACCAGGTCGACCTGACCTTCGCGGCGACCCCGGCGACCGTCCGGCCCGGTCCGGACGACACGTACGCCGTGTCGGGCACCCTCGACCGTCGGCGGCCCGGCGCGCGCCCGGGTGCACGACGTGACCTACACCGTCACCGGGGCCCGGTTCGCCGGTGGCGGCACCACCGTGACCCGGCGCGACGACGCGACGCCGTCGTTCGTGCTCACCGACAAGGGTGCGACCACGGCGACGATCACCGCCAGCGCGCCCGGGTTCACCGAGACGAACGCCGCCGACAACGCGCGATCCGTTCGGCTCGCGCCCTACGACGTCGCGCTCGGCCCGCTGAAGGCCACGACCGGGTCCGCCGCCGCGAACGGTGACCAGACGTTCACCGCGCCCGTCACCACCGACGGCTTCGCCGGGGCGCTCACCTACTCGCTCACCGGGCCGCAGGACGTCACGCTGAAGAGCACCGCGGTCACCGGCGGCACCGCGACCTTCACCGTGCACTCCGCCCTCCACGACCGGGTGCCGGCGACCTTCACGATCCGCGCCGACCTGCCCGCGGACTACGCGGACTCCGCGCCCGGCAACAACACCTCGGGTGGGACCTACA
This sequence comes from uncultured Actinomycetota bacterium, assembly GCA_963778095.1. Taxonomy (GTDB): domain Bacteria; phylum Actinomycetota; class Actinomycetes; order Propionibacteriales; family Nocardioidaceae; genus Nocardioides_B. The sequence continues at coordinate 174,787 of CAVZTB010000015.1, forward strand.
CCTACTTCGAGCACACCGGTCGCACCTTTCGCGTTCGACGGCGCGGCGACGGCGACGGCGACGAGCAGCAACGACTACGACGTGGTCGTGAAGGTGAAGAACGTCCCGACCGGCACGGCCCAGATCCTGCTGTCGCTGCCCAGCAACGAGGAGCGCGTGAACAGCGCCGTCGCCCCGTGCACCAGGACCGCGATTCGCGAGGTCACCTGCCCCGTCCCCACGGGCGCGACCACGCTGACGATGCACTTCAACGCCCAGCTTCCCGGCAAGTCGGGCGACGCCGACCGCAACGGGCTGAGGGCCACGGCCGGCACGACGACCGTGTCGACGCAGATCACCTTCCCCTGAGCCGAATCGGTTGGCGCCAGCCGCGCCGCTCGCCGTACGATCTGGGGCAATGCGTGGACGGAGACGAGTAGTCACCGACCGACGGAGCACAGAGAACCGCTCAGCCTGAGAGGGCACTGCTGAGAGAGCGGGGTCCGTCGCGGCGACGAAGACACTCCCGAGCAGAGCAGCACCAACGAGGTCGCGTCCGTCACGGTCGCGACGAAGGTGTGGTGGCACAGCGAGCTCCCCCGTCGCCCACACCTCCTGGGGTCCCAACAGGAGGTGAAGAGATGAGACGCACGCTCGCACGAGAGCTGCCGGCCGCCGAGCCGGGCTCGACGGTGACGGTCCAGGGCTGGGTGCACCGGCGCCGCACGCTGGCGACGGTCACGTTCGTGGTCGTCCGCGACCGGTCCGGGCTGGCCCAGGTCGTGGTCAAGGACCCGGCCACGGTCGACCAGGTGACGGCGTACGGCGAGGAGACCGTCGTCGAGGTCACCGGGACGGTCTCGGCCAACCCGTCCGCGCCCGGCGGCGTCGAGGTGGTCGACGCGACGTTCGAGCCGCTGACCGAGCCGTCGGCCACTCCCCCGGTCGAGCTGTGGCGCCCCGACGCTGAACGCCGGGCTGCCGACCCTGCTCGACCACGCCGGGGTGACCCTGCGGCACCGGACCCGGCAGGCGGCCTGGCAGATCGCGGCGGCCAGCCTGCGCGGCTTCCGGGAGACGCTCGACGCGCAGGAGTTCACCGAGGTGCACAGCCCCAAGCTGGTCGCCTCGGCCACCGAGAGCGGCGCCACGGTGTTCGAGGTCGACTACTTCGGCCGGCCGGCCTACCTCGCCCAGTCGCCGCAGTTCTACAAGCAGGTGCTGGTCGGGGTGTTCGAGCGGGTCTACGAGGTCGGCCCGGTGTTCCGGGCCGAGCCGCACGACACCGTGCGGCACCTCGCGGAGTACGTCTCGCTCGACGTCGAGCTCGGCTTCGTCCGCGACCACCGCGACGTGATCGCGGTGCTGCGCGACGTCGTGGCCGGGATGGTGTCGGCGGTGCACGAGCACGCGTCCGAGGCCGTGGAGCTGCTCGGGGCCGACGTACCCGTCGTGCCGGAGAAGCTCCCGGTGCTGCACTTCCGCGAGGCGCTCGAGATCGCCGGGGCGCCGGCCGACGAGCCCGACCTCAACCCGGCGCACGAGCGGGCGATCGGCGAGTGGGGCCGGCGGGAGCACGGCAGCGACCTGGTCGTCGTCGAGGGCTACCCGACCGCGAGCCGGGCGTTCTACAGCCACCCCGACCCGGAGGACCCGCACTGGTCCCGCTCGTTCGACCTGATCTTCCGGGGCGTGGAGCTGGTCAGCGGCGCGCAGCGGCTGCACCGCTACGACGACTACGTCGCGGCGCTGGCCGCCCGGGGCTACCCGCTCGAGGCCTACGCGTCCTACGTCGACGCGTTCCGCTTCGGGGTGCCTCCGCACGGCGGGTTCGCCATCGGTCTCGAGCGGTGGGTGTCGCGGCTGACCGGGGCCGCGAACGTCCGGGAGGTCTCGCTGTTCCCGCGCGACCTGCACCGGCTGACGCCCTGAGCAGGCCCGCTGGTCCAGGGGCCGGACGCGTGACGGGTCGAGATTGGGGTATGAAAGTCCCATGACTCTGATCCGACTCGTCGCGCGTCCGATGCTGGCCTCCATGTTCGTCATGGGAGGCATCAGCGCGCTGCGCAACCCCCAGCAGCACGTCCGGATGGCCGAGCCGGTCACCGGGAAGCTCTCGGACGCGGCCGCCAGCACGGAGCAGGTCCCCGTGAACCCCGACGAGAAGCAGCTGGTGCTGATCAACGGCGCCGCCCAGGTCGTCGGCGGCCTCGCGCTCGCCACCGGCCGGGTCCCGCGGCTGGCCGCCCTCGTGCTCGCCGGCTCGCTGGTCCCGACCACCTACGCCGGCCACCGGTTCTGGGAGGAGAAGGACAAGACCCAGCGCGCCAACCAGCAGATCCACTTCTTCAAGAACGTCTCGATGTTCGGCGGCCTGCTGATCGCCGCCGTCGACACCGAGGGCAAGCCCGGCGTCGCCTGGCGCGCCAGCCACGCCGTGGGCACCGCCAAGCGCGAGGCCAAGCACCTCCGCCGCGAGGCCAAGCTGGCCGCCAAGAGCGTCCGGTCCTGACCGCAGGCGCTGACCGGCGCCGCGGGGCCGCTACGCTCGGTCGCGATGAACGAGCACAGCGACCTCTGGCCCGCCCCGCACCCCGACCGGGCCGGTGCACGCCACCGTCCGGCTGCCCGGGCTCGAAGTCGATCACCAACCGCGCACTCGTCCTCGCCGCGCTCTCCGACGGCCCGAGCGTCGTCCGGCAGGCGCTGCGCTCGCCGCGACACCGCGCTGATGGCGGCCGCGCTGCCCGCGCTCGGCGTCGCCGTGGACACCGACCGGTGACGACTGGACGGTCACGCCCGGCCCGCTGCGCGGCCGGGCGACCGTCGACTGCGGCCTGGCCGGCACCGTGATGCGGTTCGTGCCGCCGGTCGCCGCGCTGGCCGACGGGCCGGTCGTCTTCGACGGCGACCCGCACGCCCGGCAGCGGCCGATGGGCGAGATCCTCGCGCGGCCTGCGCGCCCTCGGCGTCACGGTCGACGACGAGGACCGCGGCGCCGCTGCCGTTCACGATCGTCGGCACCGGCCGCGTGCGCGGCGGCAAGGTCACCATCGACGCGTCCGCCTCGAGCCAGTTCGTCTCCGCGCTGCTGCTCGCCGGCGCCCGGTACGACGAGGGCGTCGACGTCCGCCACGACGGCAAGCCGGTCCCGTCGCTGCCGCACATCGAGATGACCGTCGAGCAGCTGCGGCAGCGCGGCGTCGACGTCGACGACTCCGAGCCGAACCGCTGGCGGGTCCGCCCCGGCCGATCCGCGCGGTCGACGTACTCGTGGAGCCGGACCTGTCCAACGCCGCGCCGTTCCTCGCCGCGGCGCCTGGTCACCGGCGGCAGGTGACCGTGCCCGACTGGCCCGCGCGCACCACCCAGGCCGGCGACGCGCTGCGCGAGATCGTCACGCTGATGGGCGGCACGGCCGAGCTGACCGACGACGGCCTGACCGTCACCGGCACCGGCACGCTGCAGGGCATCGACTACGACCTGCACGACGTCGGCGAGCTCACCCCGGCCGTCGCCGCGCTGTGCCTGCTGGCCGACGGCCCGTCGCACCTGCGCGGGATCGCCCACATCCGCGGCCACGAGACCGACCGGCTCGCGGCGCTGGCGACCGAGTTCAACGCGCTCGGCGGCGACGTCACCGAGACCGACGACGGCCTGACGATCCGGCCGACGCCCGCTCAACGGCGGCGCGTTCCGCACCTACGCCGACCACCGGATGGCGCACGCCGGCGGTGATCCTCGGCCTGGCCGTGCCGGGCGTGGCGTCGAGGACATCGGCACCACGTCGAAGACGTTCCCGGACTTCGCCGGACGCCTGGTCCGGCGCTGTTCCGCTGGCCGCTGAGCATGCCGCGGTACGACGAGAACGACATCGAGTCCTACGACCGGCCGCGCCGCCGGACCCGGCCGCGGACCAAGGACCGCCCGACCTACGACGACGCCGTCGCCGGGCATCGTCGTCACCGTCGACCGCGGCCGCTTCACCGTCGCTGGTGGACGGCCGGGTCGTGACCGCGATGAAGTCCCGGCCGCTCGGCCGCAAGGGCGTGGTGGTCGGCGACCGGGTCCGCCTCGTCGGCGACGTCGACCGGCGACGACGGGACGCTGGCCCGGATCGTCGCGGTCGACGAGCGCCGGACCGTGCTGCGCCGCACCGCCGACGACGACGACCCGGTCGAGCGGGTGATCGTCGCCAACGCCGACCAGCTCGTCGTGGTCGCCGCGCTCGCCGACCCGGAGCCCCGGCCCCGGCTGATCGACCGCGCCCTGGTCGCGGCGTACGACGCCGGGATCGAGCCGCTGCTCTGCCTGACCAAGGCCGACCTCGCCGACCCCGAGACGCTGCTGTCGATCTACCGCCCGCTCGGGGTGCCGTACGTCGTGACGCAGCGCGGCGACGACCTGGCCGAGGTCCGCGAGCGGCTGCACGGCAAGGTCAGCGTGCTCATCGGCCACAGCGGCGTCGGCAAGTCCACGCTGGTCAACGCGCTCGTGCCCGGGCAGCCGACCGGGCGATCGGCCACGTCAACGCGGTGACCGGCCGCGGCCGGCACACCTCGACCTCGGCGCTGATGCTCGCGCTGCCCCGGCTCGACGGCCGGCGGCTGGATCGTCGACACCCCGGGCATCCGCTCCTTCGGGCTCGCGCACGTCGAGCCCGGCCAGCTGATCGACGCCTTCCCCGACCTGGCCGAGCTCACCGGCGAGCTGCCCGCGCGGCTGCACGCACGGCGAGGGCGCGCCGGAGTGCGGGCTCGACGAGGCGGTCGCCGACGGCCGCACCGACGCCGACCGCGTCGACTCGTTCCGCCGGCTGCTGGCCAGCCGCGAGAGCGCCGACGACTGCTAGCCGACTGTCAGGCGGTGACGTGCTAGCCCCAGAGCCGGCACCGCGGCCCCGCGCCGAGTCGCCGGTCAGCACCACCTGGACGAGCACGACGACCGCGACCAGCACGAGCAGCGACCGGCAGCACCTTGTCGACGACCACGACCCGGCTGGTCCCGTCGCCCTTGCCGCTGGCCAGCGCGGACGGGCCGGGCAGCAGCCAGGCCGCGACCACGACCACCACGGCGAGCACGATGGTCAGGTTGGCCAGCAGCTCGCCGCGCTCGCTGTGCTCGTGCGACCAGCTGCCGCAGCTGCGGCTCGGGCTCCTCCAGGGACTCGCCGCTGGTGGTGGCCAGGAACGCCAGCGCCGACGCAGACCACGCGAGGCGGCCGCGGTCGGCCAGCGGAGCAGCCAGCGCCAGCCGCGGCAGCACCGCGAAGCGCGATCGCGAGCAGCGCGGCCAGCGGGATGAGCACCACCGCGGCGTGCACGACGAGCGGGTGCAGCGGCAGTCCGGCGATCGTCCATGACGCCACCGCTAGTGCGTCCGCTGCGCCCGCGCGAGGGCCGATCGGTCGCTGGTCGCCGCCCTGGCCTCCCCGGTCCGGCGGCCCGGCCGGGGCATAGCCTGAGGCTCATGCCCACCACCTTCACCGACGACCTGCGGCTCGCCCACGTCCTGGCGGACGACGCCGACTCGCTGACCACGAGCCGGTACAAGGCGCTCGACCTGCACGTGGTGAACAAGCCCGACCTCACGCCGGTGACCGACGCGGACAAGTCCGTCGAGGAGGGCATCCGGCGCACCCTGTCCCGGGCCCGGCCGCGCGACGCCGTGCTCGGCGAGGAGACCGGCTCGCACCGGCCACAGCCAGCGCCGCTGGGTGGTCGACCCGATCGACGGCACCAAGAACTTCGTGCGCGGCGTCCCGGTGTGGGCGACGCTGATCGCGCTGATGGTCGACGACGAGGTCGTCGTCGGCTGCGTGTCCGCCCCGATGCTGCAGCGCCGCTGGTGGGCCTCCAAGGACGGCGGCGCCTGGACCGGCCGCTCGCTGCTCAAGGCCTCCGAGTGCCACGTCTCCGACGTGTCCCGGCTCGACGACGCCTCGCTGTCGTACTCCTCGTTCTACGGCTGGGACGAGCGCGACCGGCTCGACGCGTTCCTCGCGCTGTCCCGGCGCTGCTGGCGGACCCGGGCGTACGGCGACTTCTGGTCCTACATGCTGCTCGCCGAGGGCGCCGTCGACCTGGCCGCCGAGCCCGAGCTCGAGCTCTACGACATGGCCGCGCTCGACGTCATCGTCCGCGAGGCCGGCGGCATGTTCACCTCGCTCGACGGCACCCCGGGCCCACCGGCGGCAACGCGCTGGCCAGCAACGGCCGGCTGCACGACCAGGCGCTCGCGTTCCTCGGCTCGCTGCCCGACGACGAGGACGACCCCGACGTCGCGCCGCGGCGGCACGGCTCGCTGCACGACCTCAGCGCGCGTCGGCGGCCTCCGGTCGCGGATCCGGCGTCGGGGGCCGACGCCGACGCCGAGTGAGCGGCGCAGCAGGTACGGGCGCGACGAGCAGCCCGGCGAGGTCGAACCAGCCGTAGCCGCCCGCCGCCCCCGACGGCGGGTTGCCGATCGACACCAGGCCCGGTCGGGTCGTGCGTGCCCCACGCCCAGGTGCCGAGGTGGGTGCCGACGAGCTCGAGGTAGCTCACCGCGACGAAGGCGCCGACGTAGACCGGCTGCGACGGCCCGAAGAACAGGAACAGCGCCAGGCAGGCGAACCAGAAGGCCGCCGAGCACGTCGGGGCGGTCGGCCACCAGGACGCCGTACGCCGCCCAGAGCCCGCCCACCGACGAGCACCGCGGCGACGCGGCGCACGCCGGTGCCGCTCGACGAACGCCGCGTGCCCGAGCGCGTACGCCGACAGGTAGACCAGGCCGTGCCCCGGCGGCACGAACGCCGGCACGTTGTCGAAGCGGTAGGTGTAGACCTCCAGCGTCGGGCTGAAGACGTACTCGACCACGGTCGCGAAGCACCACCACCACCGCCGTCTGGGCGCGCACGGTCGGGGCTGACCCGGCACAGCGCGACCAGCAGGACGACCCAGGTCAGCACGCCCGAGGCCCGCTGCTGCCAGAGCCCGCCGCCACCGCCGGCGCGGTCCAGCCAGAGCACGACGCGTCAGCCAGCCCATCAGGACCAGCTGCGGTCCAGGCCGGCAGCTCGCGTCGCATCGGGCCATCCTCGCAGGTCGGACCGGTGGCCCTAGCCGGGCCGTTCCGGAGTGGCTAGCCTGAGCCACCAGCACGGCATGACACCAAGCGCGGGAGGTAGTCCGATGAGGATCCACGAGGTGCTCGCCAGCAAGCCCAGCCACGACGTCGTGACGGTGAAGCCGGACGCGACGGTGCGCGAGCTGATCGGCGTGCTCGCCGAGCACAACATCGGCGCCCTGGTCGTCAGCGTCGACGGCGGCAGCGTCGACGGGATCGTCTCCGAGCGCGACGTCGTGCGTCGGCTGCACGCCGACGAGGCGGTCCTCGAGTCGCCGGTCTCGGCGATCATGTCGGCCGAGGTGCAGACCTGCGAGGGTCACGCCACCGTCAACGAGCTGATGCAGGTGATGACCGAGCGGCGCTTCCGGCACGTCCCGGTGGTCGACGACGGCCGGCTCACCGGCATCGTGAGCATCGGCGACGTGGTGAAGAGCCGGATGAGCGAGCTGCAGTTCGAGCGCGACCAGCTCGACTCCTACGTGCAGAGCAGCCAGACCTGACGCGCCGACGCCGTCAGTTATGCAGCAAGAATCCCGGAGTGTCGCTGCAGAAGTGACGGGTCGACGGTGATCCTGCCGGAGGTCCCGGACCCGCGCCTGGTGACGATCCGCCGGCGGCGGCACCCTGACGGACGCCGACCACCACCTGCTCGCCCTGTGGGCGGCGGAGTGCGCCGAGCACGTCCTGGGCCTGTTCGAGTCCGTCCGTCCCGAGGATCCGCGGCCGCGGCAGGCGATCGAGCAGGTCCGGACCTGGCGTGCGGGGCGAGGCCAGGATGATGGAGACCCGGGCGGCCGGTGGCCACGCGATGGGCGCTGCCCGGGACCTGCGCGGGGCGGCGCGGAACGCGGCGTACGCCGCCGGCCAGGCCGCGGCGGTCGCCCACGTCGCCGCGCACGAGCTGGGGGCGGCCGCCTACGCGATCAAGGCCGTCCGCGCGGCCGCGCCCACGGACGACCAGGTGGCGGCGGGGCGGCGCGAGTGCCGCTGGCAGCGGGAGCGGCTGCCGGCGGCGATCCGGGAGCTCGTGCTCGACGACCAGCGGCTGCGCAACGGCCATCTGCTGGTCGGTGTTCGACGGCTGAGCCGCTCGACTAGCGTGGGGACGCACCTGCCACGAACCGAGAGGAACCTGATGACGCACGAGAAGCCCGAGATCGACTTCCCCGACGGCCCCCCGCCGACCGACCTCGAGGTCACCGAGCTCGCCGAGGGCGACGGCACCGAGGCGGAGGCCGGCAAGACGGTGCACGTGCACTACGTCGGCGTCGCGCACTCGACCGGCGAGGAGTTCGACTCGTCGTACAACCGCGGCGAGCCGCTGAAGTTCCGGCTCGGCGTCGGCCAGGTCATCGCCGGCTGGGACCAGGGCGTGCAGGGCATGAAGGTCGGCGGTCGCCGCCGCCTCGTCATCCCGCCGCACCTGGGGTACGGCGACCGCGGCGCGGGTGGCGTCATCAAGCCCGGCGAGACGCTGATCTTCGTCGTGGACCTCGTCGACGTCCGCTAGGCCGAGGCGACCCGGACGGCGGCGTCGCCCAGGGTGACCACGTCACCCGGGGTGAGCTGCCGTCCGCGCCGGGTCTCCACCTCGCCGTTGACGGCGACGAGCCCCTGGATCATCAGCGGCTTCACGTCCGCGCCGTTGTCGATCAGGTCGGCCAGCTTGAGGAACTGACCCAGCCGGATCGAGTCCTCGCGGATCGGGACGTCTCGGGGTGCACTCACCCCTCCATCCTCGCGCACCGGTCCGGGGACGTTCACGTCGATGCCGCCAGGGGTTCACCTCGGTCCGGTTTGGTCGGGGCCATGCACCGTGAACAGCTCGCCCCCGTGACCTCGCTGGCCCTCGCCGCCACGCTCGCCCTCGGCGCCGCCCTGGTCGCCCCCGACGCCCACGCCGCGTCCGACCACTCGCGCAAGCCCGGCTACACGTTCGCCGTCATCGGCGACGTGCCCTACGGCGAGCCGGCCCAGGCGCACTTCCCGGCCTTCATCGACGGCATCAACGCCGACCCCGACGTCGCCTGGTCACGCACCTCGGCGACATCAAGAGCGGCTCGACCACCTGCGACGACCAGCGGTTCGCGACCATCCGGTCCGACTTCGACGGCTTCGAGGACCCGCTCGTCTACACGCCGGGCGACAACGAGTGGACCGACTGCCACCGGGCCAACAACGGCGGCTACCAGCCGCTCGAGCGGCTCGACGCGGTCCGGTCGCTGTTCTTCTCCCGCCCCGGTACGACGCTGGGCGCACCGGCCCGGGTCACGTCGCAGGCCGCCCGCGGCATCCCGGAGAACGTCCGCTTCACCCGCGGCGGGCTGTCCTTCGCGACCCTGCACGTGGTCGGCGCAACAACGACCTCGCGCCCTGGTTCGGACCAACACCGGGCCCACCCCGGCGCAGGTCGCCGAGGAGCAGCACCGGATGGACGTGACGATCGACAACGTGCGGGCGGCGTTCCGCGACGGCCCGCGAGCACCATCTGCCCGGGGTGGTCCTGATGCAGCAGGCGGACATGTTCGACCGACGGTCGCGGACCCGAAGATCGCCGACTACTCGGCGTTCCGCGCCGCTGGTGCAGGCGCTCATCGACGAGTCGCAGCGGTTCCACGGCCCGGTCTACCTCTTCAACGGCGACAGCCACCGCTTCACACCAGGACCGCCCGCTCGCCGCCGGCTCGCCGTGGCTGTCGTTCTACGGGGTCCAGGGCTCGGCCGACAACCTGCGCCGGGTCACCGTCGACGGCTCGGACCTCGGCGAGGCCGACTGGCTCAAGGTGACCGTGCAGCGGCACGGCCGCGACCTGCTCAACTTCCAGCAGGTGCCGGGGAGCTGACACCCCCGCCACAACGTGCACGGCCCTGCCGTTGCAACGACGGGGTCTGCCAGATTCACTGGGTACCCAGTGAATCTGGCAGCCCGGCGCGCTACAGCAGCACGCTCGCGGCGTGGATCACCACGCCGACCAGGCCACCGACGATGGTGCCGTTGATCCGGATGAACTGCAGGTCGCGGCCGACGTGCAGCTCGATCCTGCGGGCCGCCTCGCTGCCGTCCCAGCGGTCGACGGTGTGGGTGATCACGGCGGTCAGCTCGTCGCCGTACCGGGACACCACGAAGACGGCCAGGTCCGCGGCCCGCCGGTCGAGCCGGTCGCGCAGGTCGCCGTCGTGACCGAGCCGCTCGCCGAAGGCGCGTGAGCTCGGCGAGCGCCCGGCGGCGCAGCGGGCCCTCGGGGTCGTCGAGCGACTCGAGCAGCGCCCGGCGGAACGCGTTCCACAGCGACGTCGCGGTGACCAGCAGCTGCGGGTGGCACAGCACCCGGTCCTTGAGCCGCTCCATGCGCTCCTGGGTGGGCGGCGTCGTGCAGCAGGTCGTCGGCGAGCTGGGCGAGCGCGCTGTCGAGGGCGCCGCGGGCGTGGTGGTAGGGGTCGCGGCGGATGTCCTCGACCCAGGCGACCGCCTCGAGGTGGATCCGGTGGGTGACCCGGTCGTTGACGGCCGCCGGCGACCACCACGGCGCCCGCTCGCCCACGATCTCGACGAACGTCTCCTCGTTGAGGGTCAGCCAGCGGTGCGCCTCGTCGAGGGCGAGGTCGACGAGGCCGTGGTGGGCGCCGTCGCGGACCACCTCCTCCAGCAGGCTGCCGGCGATCGGGCTGATCGGCTCGGCGAGGAAGCGCGGCAGCAGCGCCTCCTCGACCAGGGCGACCATGTCCTCGTCGCGGATCCGCGGAGAGCCCGAGGTGCAGCACGCTGGCGGCCTCGTCGATGACCCGGCGGGCGTTGTTCTCGTCGCTGAGCCACACGCCCACCCGGCTGGCTCAGCCGGGCCGCGTCGATCCGCTCGCGGATGATCGTCTCCTGCAGGAAGTTCTCGCCGACGAACTCCTCGAGGCTGCGGCCGAGCTCGTCCTTGCGCTGCGGGATCAGCGCGGTGTGCGGGATCGGCAGCCCGAGCGGGTGCTTGAACAGCGCGGTCACCGCGAACCAGTCGGCGATCGCGCCGACCATCGACGCCTCGGCGCCGGCGTTGACGTAGCCCAGGAAGCCGGTCGCGTCGCGCGTCACGACGTACACGACCGCGGCGAGCAGCAGCAGCGAGACCGCGAGCGTGCGCATCCGGCGCAGGCCGCGACGGCGCTGCTCGTCGAGCTCCGGGTCGGCGGTGACGATCGTGGGGGGCGCTCATCAGGCGTCGAACCTACAGCTGGGCGCGGTCAGGACCGTCCGGCTTGCGCGCGGCGGGTACGGCGAGCGCCGACGGCACCAGGATGACCGAGACCACCAGCAGGGCCTCGAGCACGCCGAAGTGGCTGCCGAGGAAGCCGAGCAGCGGCGGGCCGGCGAGGAACGCCGTGTAGCCGATCGTCGAGACCACGCTGACCCGGGCCGGGCGCCCTGACCGGGTCGTCGGCGGCCGCGCTCATGCCCGACCGGGAACCCCAGGGAGGCGCCGAGGCCCCACAGCACGATGCCCACGACGACCAGGGCCGGCACCTGGCCGAGCACCACGAGCAGCACGCCGACGCGCGGCGACCGCCATGCTGCCCCACAGCACCGGCAGCCGGCCGAAGCGGTCGAGCAGCACCGTGCCGGTGACGCGGCCGGTCGTCATCGCGGCGACGAACAGCGCGAACGCGGCGGCGCCGAGCCAGGCCGGCGACGCCGTACCCGTCGACCATCGCCACCCCGAGCCAGTCGTTGGCGACGCCCTCGGTCAGCGCCATCGCCAGCACCATCACGCCGATCAGCAGCGTGCGCGGCTCGGTCCAGGCCGTGAGCGCGTGGCTCGGCGGCGTGACGTCGCCCGACGTGCGGCTCGACCGCGCAGGAAGCCCCGCACCGACAGCGCCGCCGAGCAGCGCGACGAGCACGGCGACCGCGCCGACGTGCCAGCCGATGCCGAGGCCGACGTACGTCACGAAGGCCCCGATCGCCGCACCCGCGACGGTGCCCAGGCTGAACGGCGGCGTGGAAGCGCGGCATGATCGAGCGGCCCAGCAGCCGCTCGACCTCGGCGCCCTCGACGTTCATCGCGACGTCCCAGGTGCCGGTGCCGAGGCCGACCAGGAACAGGCCGGCGGCGGTGACCGGCACCGGCTCGAGCACGCCCGACGCCGACGGCCACCAGCAGCAGCCCGACGCGCCTCGAGCAGCGGTCGCCGGCGATCACCACCCGGCGGGCGCCGAAGCGCTGCACGGTGCCGCCGGAGGTCGGCAGCGCCAGCACCGAGCCGATCGACACGGCGAGCAGCAGCAGGCCGAGCCTGGCCGGGCCCAGGTCGAGCGCGTGCCGCACGGACGGGATGCGCGAGGCCCAGGTCGCGAAGGCGAAGCCGTTGAGGAAGAAGGTGGCCATCACCGCGTTGCGGGCGGTGACCACCTCGCGGGTTGCTGTACCGGTAGAGAGACTCACGGAGCGTCACTCTAACGTCTCCCGGCGACCACCTGGCACGACCCGGGACCCGGCGCCGTCGTGACAGGATTCGCCCATGAGCAAGACGGTCATCACCTTCGGCACCTTCGACGTGTTCCACGTCGGTCACCTGCGCGTCATCGAGCGCGCCGCCGCGCTCGGCGACCGGCTCGTCGTCGGCGTCTCGGCCGACGCGCTCAACGAGCGCAAGAAGGGCCGCTCGCCGGTCTTCTCCCAGGCCGAGCGGCTCGAGATCGTCGCCGCCCTCAAGCCGGTCGACGCGGTGTTCGTCGAGGAGAGCCTCGAGCTCAAGCGCGACTACATCCTCGAGCACGGCGCCGACATCCTGGTGATGGGTGACGACTGGGCCGGCAAGTTCGACGAGTTCGAGGACATCTGCGAGGTGCACTACCTCACCCGTACGCCGGCGATCTCGACGACCGCGCTGATCGAGAAGATCTCCGCCGGCTCCTAGCCGCCCCGCGGCCCCAGTTGGCGACGATCGCGGCGGTCGGCGGGATGCACGGCCGCGACCACGCTCATCGCCACCGCGGCCGGCACCGACCAGAAGCGCACGACGTTCCAGGCCAGCACGATCAGCACCACGCAGGTGCCCATCAGCCAGAAGTAGGCCCTCTTGCGCCCCGCGCGGCGGCTCGCCCAGCGGCTCGCGGGTCGGTCATGCTGTCGGCCACGCTACGTCGCCGACGACGCCGATCCGGGGGCCGCGGCCTAGGCTGCGGGCATGTCCCCCGGCCAGTCCGGCCCGCCCGCGGTCCGCAAGCACCTGATGGTCCCGGGGCAGCCGCGCCCGCCGCAGCGGGACTCGATGAGCCTGGGCTCGGTGCAGAGCTGGGTGATGTCGACCCTGATCACGCATCACGATCCTGCACCTGTCGGCCGGCTGGTGGTCGCGGCGTACTTCTCCGACCGGTCGACTCCCAGATCGGCCTGCTGGTGATCTCCGCGCCGTTCGGGCTGATCGCCTTCGAGGCGGCGCTGCTGATCCACCGGCACCGGCCGGTCTCGCTGGTGGCTGCTGCCCGGCCTGCTGCCCGCCGCGGTCGGCGCGTACCTGATCTTCGGCTGACCCGGCTCAGACCGGGCGCAGCTCCCCGTCGGCCAGCCGCGCGAGACCAGCCCGTCGGTGACCGCGAACGCGACCGCCCGGTCGAAGCGGTGCTCCTCCCAGTACGTCGCGCCGACGTGGGCCGCGAGCTCGTCGGGCGTGGCCGGGCCGTTGGCCTCCAGGGCCCGGACGATCTGGCCCATCTCGTGGAAGACCTGGCGGTCGCGACTGCCCTCGGTGCTGGGCTTGGGGGGTGGCATGGGCATGGCGGTGTCCTCTCGTGTCGTGCGGTCAGGCCGGCTCGCGGCGGTCAGGCCGTGCTCGGTCTCGCGGCCCGGCTCCGGGCGTCCTCGGCGGTCAGCGGCTTGGCGATGTTCTCCAGGGACTGGCCCTCGGCCTTGACGCCGAGGAAGATCTCGACGATGCCGCCGGCGATCATCAGCGCCGCACCGATGAAGTAGCCCGGTCGCGATGCCGGTGATGTCCTTGCTCGCCGAGGCGTTGTCGATGAGCGTTGCCGAAGTAGCAGCGGGCCGGTGATGCCGCCGACCGCGGTACCGATGGCGTAGAAGAACGCGATGCAGAGGGCCCGGGTCTCCATCGGGAAGACCTCGCTGGCGGTGAGGTACGCCGCGCTGGCGCCGGCCGAGGCGAAGAAGAAGATCACCATGCCGAAGATCGTCAGCGTCATCGCGGTCAGGTCGCCGAGCATGAAGCCCGGCCACGCCGAGCAGCACGCCCGGAGAGGATGTAGGTGCCGGCGATCATCCTGACCCGGCCGATCGCTGTCGAACAGCGGGCTGAGCAGCAGGGCGCCGATGAAGTTGCTGACCGCGAAGATCGCGATGTAGTAGCCGGTCTGCTTGACGCCGAGGAACGTGGTCGAGAGGCTGTCGCCGTAGGTGAAGAAGAAGGCGTTGTAGAGGAAGGCCTGACCGACGAACAGCGAGAAGCAGAGGATCGTCCGCTTCGGGTAGAGCGTGAAGACCGTCTTCGCGATCGGTCGCAGGCCGATCGACTTGCGCTGCCGGATGGTGATCGTCTCCGAGACCGTCGAGAGCCGCTTGCCGGTCTCCTCCTCCACCGTGCGCTCGATGTCGCGGACGATCTGTCTCGGCCTCGTCCTCGCGGCCGTGGATGAACAGCCAGCGCGGGCTCTCCGGCACGTTGCGCCGGACCAGCAGGACGCCGAGCGCGAGGACGGCGCCGAGCCCGAAGGCGCCGCCGCCAGCCGAGTCGCGGGGTTGACGATGGTCGGGTCGAGCAGCGGGATCGTCAGCAGCGCACCGGCGGCGGCGCCGACCCAGAACGAGCCGTTGATCGCGATGTCGATGCGGCCGCGGTACTTCGCGGGGATCAGCTCGTCGATGGCGGAGTTGATCGCGGCGTACTCGCCGCCGATGCCGGCGCCGGTGAGGAAGCGGCAGGCGAAGTACCACATCGGGTTCATCGAGAAGGCGGTCAGCACGGTGGCCACGGTGTAGACGCCGAGGGTGATCATGAACAGCTTCTTGCGGCCGAACCGGTCGGTCAGCTGGCCGAAGAACAGCGCGCCGATGCAGGCGCCGGCGACGTAGACCGCGCCGGCGAGGCCGATGTCGGAGCTGCTCAGGCCCAGTCCGGTGCTCGGCGGCTTGAGGGCGTCCGACATCGAGCCCGACGATGGTGACCTCGAGGCCGTCGAGGATCCAGACGGTGCCGAGGCCGATGACGATCAGCCAGTGCCATCGGGCCCACGGCAGCCGGTCCATCCGCGCCGGGATGTCGGTGGTGATCCGTCCAGTCTCGACACTCCGCGGCCATGCCATCCTCCCTCGTGGCGCCTCCGAGTGACACCCGTCGCGAGGACTACCCCGAACGTGGTGATCATGCACGCGACCTCAGGCGTGTGCGCGGGACCCGGCCGTCGTGGGGTCGAGGAAGACGTGGCGCACCTCGGGGTAGCCGTCGTGGATCCGCCGCTCGACGTCGTCGGCGACCTGCTCCAGGTCGCCGCCGCGTCACCGTGTCGTCGACGTCGACCCGGGCGGCCACCAGCACGTCGTCCGGGCCCCAGCCGCATCGTCAGCAGCTCGACCACGACGTCCACGCCGATGGACTCGTTGATCACCCGGTGAGACCCTCGCGCTTCTCCTCGGGCATGGCCTCGCCGATCAGGTTGCGCTTGCTGGTCGAGCCCAGCGACACCGCGACCCCGACGAGCAGCAGGCCGATGGCGATCGAGGCGATGCCGTCCCAGACGCCCGAGCCGGTCAGCAGGTGCAGGCGTGATGCCGGCCGCGGCCAGCATGATGCCGATCAGCGCGGCGGTGTCCTCGAACGCGACCGTCTTCACGGTCGGGTCGGGGGTGGTGACGACGTGGTCGAGCAGGCCGACCTCCCTCTCCCCCGCCTCCTTGCGCAGCTGCACGCAGCGCCTTGACCCAGGAGGTCGCCCTCGAACAGGAACGAGACCCCCAGGACGACGTACGCGACGAGGGGCTCGACCACCGGCTCCGGGTGGAGCAGCGAGTGGATGCCCTCGTAGATCGAGAAGCCGGCGCCGAGCACGAAGATCCCGACGGCCGCGAGCAGCGACCAGAAGTAGCGCTCCATGCCGTAGCCGAACGGGTGCTGGCAGTCGGCCGGCTTCTTGCTGCGGGACAGCGCGGTCAGCAGGAAGAGCTGGTTGACGGTGTCGGCCACCGAGTGCGCGCCCTCCGCGAGCATCGCCGACGACCCGGTGAGCGCTCCGGCGACCAGCTTCGCCACCGCGATGGCGAGGTTCGCCCCACCCGCCAGCAGGACGGTGCCGACCGACCCGTCCTTCTCCTTGTCGTGCTCGCTCAGCCATGGGAGGTGTGTGCCCCCGGCGTGGTCCCGGAAACCCGGTGTCCAGGGCGTGGCAGGCTGGCGCGGATGCGACGCATCGGCCTGCTGGGCGGGATGAGCTGGGAGTCCAGCGCGGAGTACTACCGGCTGCTCAACGTCCTGGTGCGCGAGCGGCTGGGCGGGCTGGCGTCGGCCGAGTGCCTGCTGTACTCCGTGAACTTCGCCGAGATCGAGGCGATGCAGGTCGAGGGCCGCTGGGAGGACGCCGGGGCGCGGCTGGCCGAGGCCGCCCGGTCGCTCGAGGCCGGCGGCGCCGAGCTCGTGCTGCTGTGCACCAACACGATGCACAAGGTCGCCGACCGTCGTCGCCGCCGCGGTGTCGGTCCCCCTGCTGCACCTCGGCGACACCACCGCCGACGCCGTACGGCGGGCGGGGCTGTCCACCGTGGGGCTGCTCGGGACCGCGTTCACGATGGAGCAGGACTTCTACCGCGACCGGCTCGCGTCGCACGGGCTGACCGTCCTGGTGCCCGGACGCCGAGGACCGGGCGCTCGTGCACCGGGTGATCTACGAGGAGCTGTGCCTCGGCGTGGTCCGGGACGAGTCGCGCGCGGCCTACGTCGAGGTGGTCGACCGGCTCGCGGAGGCGGGCGCCGAGGGGGTGGTGCTGGGCTGCACCGAGATCGAGCTGCTGATCGGCCAGGACGACGTGGACCTGCCGGTGTTCCCGACCACCCGCCTGCACGTGGAGGCGGCCCTGGACATCGTGCTGGCGTAGGCGTGGCGGACGGCGGGTGCGTGAGACCTATGCCCTCCCATGGCCCAGCTCTCTCGCACCCGCCGTCCCAGGGAGCATCGGTCCCGGAGCCGCCGACCTGTACCGGGCGGGCGCGATGCTCACGACGATCCTCACGCCGACGGGACCTCGAGGCGGCACGCAGCCGCCCGGACCCGGGCTCGACCGTGGCCCGGCCACCGTGCGCCCGCGCCACCTCCTGCGACGAGCGCCAGCCCGAGACCCGAGCCGGGGGTGGTGCGGCTCTGCTCGGCCCGGCTGAACCGGTCGAAGGCCTGGCGGCACGAAGTCGGCCGGGAAGCCCGGGCCCGTCGTCGCGCACGCGTCACCCGCAGCACGCCGTCGCGCACCGTCGGCGGTCACCCGCACCGACGCCGCCGCCGTGCCGCAGGGCGTTGGACGACCAGGTTGGCGACCGCGACCTCGAGCCAGCGCCGGTTGACCCGCACCACCACGTCCGCGGCGTCCACGACCGACGTCGGCGTCCGCGGGCGCGGCCGACCGCACGGCGTCGCGGACCAGGTCGGACAGCCGGCACGTCCTCGCGCGGGATCGGCCCCGCGCCGCGGAGCTCCTCGAGGTCGAGCAGCGCGTTGGCCAGGTCGACGAGCCGGTTGACCTGGCTCTGCATCGACGCCATCACCGTGGCCCGCTCGGCCTCGCTGCGCGGCCGGTGCGACGCCCACTCCAGCTCGGTCCTCATCAGCGACAGGGGCGTCCGCAGCTCGTGGGAGGCGTCCGCGAGGAACTGCCGCTCGCGCGCCGCGCTCGCCTCGATCCGGGCCAGCAGGTCGTTGAAGGTGTCGCCCGAGCCGGGACAGCTCGTCGTCGCGGCCCGCGGCCACCGGCAGCCGCCGTCCGGTGTCGTCGTCCCCGAGGTCCTCGACGGCGCGCCGGTAGCGCTCGACCGGGTCCAGCGCCGCCCGGGCGGTGCGGTAGCCGACGAACGACGCGGCCACCAGCGCCATCAGGTCGGCGATGCGCGAGCTGGAGCAGCAGCTCGCGGAGCGCCTCGTCGTGCTTGCGCCGGCTGATCGCGGCGGCCACGACCACCCGGTCCCCGCCGCGGTGCCGGGACCGTCGAGGTCGGCACGCGGTAGGGCCGGTCGGCGGGCGGGAACAGCCTGCCCACGTCGAACCGGGTCGCGCCCTGGCGTGCCGCGGCGAGGCGGCCGGCGTCGAGCAGCGGCGCCAGGTCCCGGTCGCCGGCCACGACGGTCCCTGCCGCGTCGTACACCTGGAAGGTCTCGCCGGGGGTGTCGGACGGCGGCGGCTCACCCGTGCGCGACGGCCCGGTCGACGACCTGCTGCGTAGGCGTCGAGGTCCTGGTCGAGCTGGCGGTCCAGGGCGAAGGACACCCGCCAGTAGACGAAGGCCGGCGGCCAGCACCAGCACCACGGTCATCGCGGCCGCGACGGCCACGACGAGCCGGGTGACGATCGGCCGGTCGCCGACCAGCCGGTGCCAGAGCCTCATCCGCGGCCCGGCGCCGGGACCGTCTCGAGGCGGTAGCCCGACGCCGCGCAGCGTGGTCACCCGCACCTCGGCGGAGCCCTCGAGCCGGGCCCGCAGCCGGGACATGTGCACGTCGATCGAGTTGCTGCGGATGTCGACCTCGCCGTCCCACACCTCGTCGAAGAGCCGCTGCCGGGAGACCACGTGGCCGGCGTTCTCCAGCAGCGCGGTGAGCATCGAGAACTCGCGGCGGGACAGCGACGACCTCGACGTCGGCGACCCAGGCCCGCTGCTCCAGCGGGTCGAGCACGACGTCGCCGACGCTCAGCCGGTGCTCGGTGTTGTCGCGGCGGCGGCGCGATCGCCTGGAGCCGGGCGACCAGCTCCTCGAGCGCGAACGGCTTGACCAGGTAGTCGTCGGCGCCGGCCTGCAGCCCCGCCACCCGCTCGGCCACCGCGCCCCGGGCCGTCAGCATCAGGATCGGCACGTCGTTGCCCTCGCGGCGCAGCCGGCGGCAGACCTCGATGCCCGGCGACTCCCGGGCAGCATCAGGTCGAGCACCATCGCGTCCACGTCGAGGCCGCGTGCGGCCAGCAGCGCCTCGTGCCCGTCGTGGCAGCCGGTGGTCCGGATGCCGAGCTCCTCGAGGTAGCTCGTGACCAGCTCGACCATCCGTCGCTCGTCGTCGACCACCACCACATGCACCTCGCCAGCGTAGGGCGCGGCGGTCGCCCGACGCCTTCATGCTGCCGTCATGTTCGGTTCCTAGCGTGTTCACGTTCACCGAAAGGCCGCATGAACCTGACCGACCTCCTCGGCACCGTCGCCCGGCTGGGCCTCGACGTGCTGTCGATGCTGCTGCTCGTCGGCTGGCTCTACCGCCGCCGGCTCGCCGCCCCCGAGATGACGCTGGTCTTCACCGCCCTCAACATCGGGCTCTTCGCCGCGGTGACCTCGATCGGCTCCGGCCACTTCCCCACCGGCATCGGCTTCGGGCTGTTCGGCCTGCTGTCCCTGGTCCGGCTGCGCAGCGCGGCGTTCACCCTCAAGGACGTGGCCTACACCTTCGTCGCGCTGGTGCTCGCCCTCGTCAACGGGCTGCCCGACCGCAACCTGGTCCTGGTGGTGCTGCTCGACGCGCTGCTGCTGGTCTCCCTGTGGGTGGTCGACGAGACCCGCTCCCGGACCCCCGCGACCCGGCTGATGCGGGTCACCCTCGACACCGCCGTCACCGACCTCGGCCGCCGCCCTCGACGAGGTCCGTCGCCGGGTCTCCGTCGAGCCGCTCAGCGTGGTGGTCGAGGACGTCGACCTGGTCCGCGAGACGACCCGGGTGGCGGTGCGGTACGCCGTCCCCGACGCGCCGTACGCCTGGCCGGAGCCGGAGGCCGCTCGATGTTCGCTGAGGCCCTGCCCCTCGACGTCTCGGCCCGCGGCACGGTGTCGCTGGCCGAGGTGCTCGTCGAGGCGCCGAACCTGACCCGCGTCGACCGCAAGTACCTCGTCGACGTGCGCACCGCCCAGACCCTCGTCGACACGCTGCCCGCGGCCTACCGGACGCTGAGCATCGCCGGCCGCGCAGTTCACGACCTACCGCTCGACGTACTTCGACACCGCGGACCTGGCCTCCTGCCGCGCGCACGTGCAGCAGCGCCGCCGGCGCTGGAAGGCCCGCAGCCGGCTGTACGTCGAGGACGGGCTCTGCCGCGTCGAGGTCAAGGCCCGCGACGGTCGCGGGCCGGACCACGAAGACCGTCACCGACTCCGACGTCGAGGCCTACGGGCTGCTCGACGAGGCCGGTGCCGCGTTCGTCGGCGCGACCCTGGCCGCGCACGCGATGGACGCCGACGTGCAGGCGCTGCGACCGACGATGGAGGTCGGCTACCGCCGCACGACGCTGGCCGACACCCTCGAGGAGCTGAGCCGGGTCACCCTCGACTGGCGCGTGCAGTGCACCCTCGACGGCGAGCGGGTGTGGCTCGACCACGGCTACGTGCTCGTCGAGACCAAGGGCGGCCTGCGCCCCGGCCGCGCCGACCGGCTGCTGGCCGAGCTCGGCGCCCGGCCGCGGTCCTTCAGCAAGTACGTCGCCGCCGCGTCCCTGATGCGCGACGACCTCCACGACAACGACGTCCGCGCCCTGCACGGCCGCGAGCTGCACCTGGAAAGAGCCTGCATGAGATCCCGTCTCCCCCGCCGCTACCTCGCGGTGCTCGTCCTCGCGCTCGTGGCCATCCTGGTCGGCGCGGCCGGGCCGCTCGTGTTCAGCGCCCTCGCGAACCCCTCGGCCAAGGACCTGATCGCCGCGGACCCGCCGCCCCGGCTGTTCCCCGCGGCGACGGTCGCGCCGCTGGAGAAGCAGGTCACCGCCCAGTCCGCGCAGGCGCACGCCCTCATGCAGCAGTGGTGGGCGACCCACGACCACGCCGCGCACGACGCCGCCTTCACGGCCTGGCTGGAGAAGACGCTGCCCGGCCCGCCGTCCGCGACGCAGCGCACCGCCGAGGTGGCCGACGTCTCCGCGCTCGCCAGGACCCGCACCCCGGCCGGCGTACGCGCGTCGACGTGGCTGGAGACGCACGGCAAGAAGGACGTCTGGAAGCTCTACGCGCACGACCAGGCCGAGCTGCTCCCGCAGCCGACGGCGACGCCCGCAAGCAGGCGGTCAAGGACCTGCTCAAGCTGTCCAAGACCGTCGCGGACACGCTCGGCACGAAGTACCAGCAGTCGGCGCCCTACGTGCTCCACCCGTCGCTGCGCCCCGATCACGTCGTGGCCGCGGGCCAGGTCTGCCCGTGTTCCTACCCCTCGAGGCACGCAGCGGCGGGCGCCGCGGCCACGACGTACCTCTCCTCGCGTCGACCCGCACCGGGCCTCGGAGTACGCCTGGATGCAGGCGGAGATCGACTACTCCCGCGTCTACATGGCCGGGCACACCGTCAGCGACGTCACCGGCGGTGCGCTGCTCGGCGACCTGATCGGTGAGTACTTCTCGGTGACGCGCCGGTAGCCTTCGCCGGGTGCTGCCCTTCCTCCTGCTCGCGACGCGCGCCGAGGACGAGGCGGCCGACAACGAGTACGACGCGTTCCTCCGCTTCACGGGGCTCGACGAGTCGATGCTGCGCCGGGTGCGCCTCGAGCAGCGGCCCCTCGGACCGGTCGAGCTGGACGCAGTGGTCCGGGATCTTCCTCGGCGGGGGTCCGTTCAACGCCAGCGACGACGCCTCGGCGAAGTCCGCCGTGCAGCTCCGCGTCGAGGACGAGCTGCGCGGCCTGCTCGACGAGGTGCTCGACCGCGACTTCCCGCTGCTCGGCGCCTGCTACGGCATCGGCGTGATCGGCACGCACCGCGGCGGCACGGTCGACCGGACCTACAGCGAGCCGATCGGCCGGGTGCCGGTCACGCTCACCCCCGAGGGCCGGGCCGACCCGTTGCTGGCCGACCTCCCGGACAGCTTCGAGGCGTTCGTCGGTCACAAGGAGGCGGTCCGCGACCTGCCCCGGGACGCCGTACACCTCGCGTCGTCGCCGGCCTGCCCGGTGCAGGCCTTCCGGCTCGGGCAGAACGTCTACGCGACGCAGTTCCACCCCGAGCTCGACATCGACGGCCTCTGCACCCGGATCGACGTCTACCGGCACGCCGGCTACTTCGAGCCGTCGCGGGCCGAGGAGGTCAAGGCGATGGCCCGGGCCGGCACGGTCTCCGAGCCGCCGAAGATGCTGCAGGCCTTCGTGCAGCGCTACGCCCGCTGAGCCACAACGTTGGTTGAGCCTGTCGAAACCTCCGCGCCGACCCGTCACCTCTGCACCGACACACCGCGAAAAGCCCTGCACAGGTGACGGGTCGGCGGGTCGGGTGCAAGAGTCGGCGGCATGAGTGCACGGCCCCGACACCGCCAGCGCCACCGAGAACTACCGCACGGCCCGCGACCTGCTGCTCGCGCTGCGGGAGGACCCGGACCGGGCGCACGCGGAGTTCGCGTGGCCCGACGTGGGCGAGCGGTTCTGCTGGGCGGTGGACTGGTTCGACGCGGTCGCCCGCGGCAACGACAAGCCGGCGCTGGTGATCGTCGAGGAGGACGGCACCTCGACCGAGCGGACGTACGACGAGATGGCCACCGCCTCGGACCGGGTCGCGGCCTGGCTGCTCGGGGCACGGCGTGACGCGCGGCGACGCGGTGATCGTGATGCTCGGCAACCAGGTCGAGCTCTGGGAGACGATGCTCGCGATCATGAAGCTCGGCGCGGTGATCATGCCGACGACGACCGCGGTCGGCCCGACCGACCTGGCCGACCGGATCACCCGCGGCGGTGCCCGGTTCGTGGTCTGCAACCCGGTCGACGCCACCAAGCTCGAGACCGTGCCGGGTGACTACACGGTGCTCACGACCGAGCAGCTGCACGACGCCTACGCCCTCGACGTGCCGCCCGCCGAGCACCCGGGCACGGCCCCGTCGGACCGGCTGCTGCTCTACTTCACCTCCGGCACGACGTCGAAGCCCAAGCTCGTCGAGCACACGCAGGTGTCCTACCCCGTGGGGCATCTGGCGACGATGTACTGGCTCGGCCTGCGCCCCGGCGACGTGCACCTGAACATCTCCTCGCCCGGCTGGGCCAAGCACGCCTGGTCGTGCTTCTTCGCGCCCTGGATCGCGGAGGCGACGATCTTCCTCTACAACTACACGCGCTTCGACGCGGGTGCGCTGCTCGGCCAGCTCCGCGAGCGCGAGGTGACGTCGTTCTGCGCGCCGCCGACGGTGTGGCGGATGCTCATCAAGTCCGACCTGTCCGGCGGACCGGGTGCGCTGCGCGAGGTGATCGGCGCCGGCGAGCCGCTCAACCCCGAGGTCATCGAGCAGGTGAAGGCCCAGTGGGGCCTGACGATCCGCGACGGCTACGGCCAGACCGAGACCAGCGCCCAGATCGGCAACACCCCGGGCACGATCGTGAAGCCGGGGTCGATGGGCAAGCCGCTGCCCGGCCTCCCGGTCGTGCTGGTCGACCCGCTCACCCAGGAGCTGGTCGACGGCGTCGGCGAGGGCGAGATCTGCCTCGACCTCGCAGCGCACCCGCTGTCGCTGATGACCGGCTACCAGGGCGACGACGAGCGCAACGCCGAGGCGATGGCCGGCGGTTTCTACCACACCGGCGACGTGGCGAGCCGGGACGAGGACGGCTACATCACCTACGTCGGCCGCACCGACGACGTGTTCAAGGCCAGCGACTACAAGATCAGCCCGTTCGAGCTCGAGTCGGTGCTGATCGAGCACCCGGCGGTGGCCGAGGCGGCCGTCGTGCCCGCGCCCGACCCGGTGCGGCTCGCCGTCCCCAAGGCGTACGTCGCCCTGGCCCCGGGCTACGAGCCGACGGAGGAGACGGCGTTCCAGATCCTGAAGTACGCGCGCGACCACCTCGCGCCGTACCTCCGGGTCCGGCGCATCGAGTTCTACGAGCTGCCCAAGACGATCAGCGGCAAGATCCGCCGGGTCGAGCTGCGGGGCCGCGAGAACGACCTGGCCGCCGGCTCCGCGCTGTTCGAGGGCGGCGCGCGGGAGTGGAAGGACGAGGACTTCCCGGGGCTGAGGGGTTCGTGAGCGAGCTCGTCACGGACCTGGTCCTCGAGGGCGGTGGCGTCAAGGGCGTCGCCATCGCCGGGGCGCTGCAGCCGTTCGGCGACGCCGGCTACTCCTTCGCCCGCGTCGGCGGCACGTCGGCCGGGGCCGTCGTCGGCTCGGTGCTGGCCGCCCTGCAGCAGCGCGGCGAGCCGGTCAGCCGGCTGGAGGACGTGGCCCGCACGCTGGACTACTCGAAGTTCCCCGACCGCGGCTTCCCCGGCAGGCTGCTCGGCCCGTTGGGCTTCCTGGCCGACGGCGTCTCGGTGCTGCTGGAGGACGGTGCCTACGAGGGCGACTACCTGCGCCGCTGGCTGTCGGGCGTGCTCAAGGACCTCGGCGTCGAGACGTTCGGCGACCTGCGCACCGACGACCCGGGCGACGACGGCAGCGTCCACGCGAGGTACCGCCTGGCGGTCACCGCCACCGACCTGTCCCGCCGGCGGCTGGTCTACCTGCCCTGGCAGTACGACGAGTACTCCCGCGACCCCGACGAGCAGCTCGTCGTCGACGCCGTCCGGGCGTCCGCGTCGATCCCCTACTTCTTCGAGCCGGTCTCCCTGTCGGGACCGCGCGGCACCTCGACGCTGGTCGACGGCGGCCTGGTGTCGAACTACCCGATCTCGATGTTCGACCGGACCGACGGGCCGCCGGCGCGCTGGCCGACGATCGGGATCCGGCTGGGCGCACCGTCGCCGGACACCGGTCCCGTCGACCGGGTCCGGGGCACCGTGCCGCTCGGCGTCTCCCTGGTGCAGACCGCCATCGAGGGCTGCCAGGCCGAGCACGTCCTGGACCCCTGCAACGTGGCGCGCAGCGTGCAGGTCGACACCGACTCGGTCAGCGCCATCGACTTCGACATCACCGACGCAGCAGCGGGCCGCACTGGACCGCGCCGGCCGGGAGGCCGGCACGACGTTCCTGTCCACCTGGGACTACGAGCGGTGGAAGGCCGACTGCCGGCCGGCGACGTCAGGCTGAGGCCGGCTCGAGCACCCGGCCCGACCGCTCCTCCGCGATCGGGGCGTCGAGGTCGCGGCCGCGGGTCTCCGGCAGGAACCGCGCGCAGGTCAGGCTGATCGCCGCGACCACGACGTTGTAGACCGCGACCCACCACAGGCTGCCGTCGCCCCGGATGACCAGCCAGGCCGCGATCAGCGGCGTGAAGCCGGACGCCACGACGCCGGAGACCTGGTAGAGCGTGCTCAGCGCGGTGTAGCGGTAGCGCGTGTCGAACAGCTCGGACCAGAACGCCGCGAGCGGACCGTAGATCGTGCCGTAGAGCAGCCCGAGCCCGATCACGAACACCAGGAACACCGCGACGCTGTTGGCCGACTGCACGAGGGCCGCGACCGGGAACGCGACCACCAGCGCGAGCCAGGAGCCGACCCGGAACACCGGCTTGCGGCCGACCCGGTCCGACAGGGCACCGGTGAGCGGCACCAGCACGACACCGAGGGCGGCGCCCACCATCACGCCGCCCAGCGCGAGCGAGCGCGGCAGGCCGAGGTTGGTGACGACGTAGGCCAGCAGGTAGACGGAGAAGAAGTTGAACGTGAAGCCCTCGATGTAGCGCGTGCCCATGCCGAGCAGCAGCCGCTTCGGCTGCGCGGCGAACAGGTCCCGCAGCGGCAGCTTCGAGACCTCCTTGCGCTCCTGCACCCGGGCGAACGCCGGCGTCTCCATCACCTGGAGCCGGATGTAGGCGCCGATGGCGAGCAGCGCGATGCTGGCCAGGAAGCAGGCCCGCCAGCCCCAGGCGAGGAACGCCTCGTCGGGCAGCAGGCTGGCCAGGGAGAACGCGCCGCTGGCCAGCAGCAGTCCCCCGGGCACCCCGATGTGCGCGAAGCTGCCGAAGAAGCCGCGCCGCTCGGCCGGGGCGTACTCCACCGCGAGCAGCACGGCGCCGCCGTACTCACCTCCGACGCCGATGCCCTGCAGCACCCGCAGCGTGACCAGCAGGACCGGCGCCCACCAGCCGATCGCGTCGTACGACGGGAGCAGGCCGATCGCCGCGGTGCCCAGCCCCATGATCAGCAGGGTGAGCAGCAGCATCTTCTTGCGGCCGATCCGGTCGCCGAAGTGGCCGAAGATCACCCCGCCGACCGGGCGCGCGAGGAAGCCGACGGCGAAGGTGCCGAAGGCGGCGAACTGGGCCGCGGGGCCGGAGAGGCCGCTGAAGAACAGCTTCTCGAAGACCAGGCCGGCGGCGGTGCCGTAGAGGAAGAAGTCGTACCACTCGATGGTGGCGCCCACGGCGGACGCGAGCGCGACGCGGCGCGGGGACGGCGGGGCCGTGGGCTCGGACAGGGCGGTGGCGAGGGACATCGGTGGGCCTTCCGGGTTCTCGGGGTCAGGCGGTCTGGCTGATCGAGCCGAAGCCGCTGCGGTGGAACACCAGCGGCTGGGCGGTGTCGGCGTGCTCGACGGCGTGCACCGCGAGGATCACGATCAGGTGGTCACCGGCCTCCACCTCGTCGTGGATCGTGCAGTCGAAGCGGGCCAGCCCGTCGTCGAGCGTCAGCGCGCCGTCGTCGCTGGTGGTCAGCGACAGCCCGTCGAAGCGGTGCTCGACTGCGGCCCGGCCAGCTGGCGGCAGGCCTCGTCGTGGTGGTCGGCCAGGATCGTCACGCCGAGGTGGTCGGCCCGGCGCAGGACGGGCCAGGTCTTGGACGAGGTGGCGCGACCGAGAACGACACCAGCGGCGGGTCGAGGCTGACCGACGTGAAGGAGCTGGCGGCCAGGCCGACGGGCGACGTCGTCCACCTCGGCGGCCACCGCGACCACGCCGCTGGGGAAGACCCCGAAGACCTCGCGGAGCCGGACGGCGTCGAGGTCCTGGTTGGTCGGGAGGTTGTGCACGCTCATGCGGGTGCTCCTGTCAGGTGGGCCTGCACGAGCGGCCGCGGACCGGACCAGCCACTCGTCGTAGGACTCGGCGCGGTCGTGCTCCCGGTCGAGGACGTAGAGGGCGGAGGTGGGCACGGTGGCCCCGAGCTCGACGAGCAGCGGGCGCAGGTGCAGCTCGGGCGCGAGCGCGTGGTGCGGCGCCGGCACCGAGCATCAGCGGCACGGCGACGCCGCGCAGGCCGACGCCGCCGGCGAACCGGTCCAGGAAGAGCTTGAGCAGGCCGGTGTAGGTGGCCTTGTAGGTCGGGCTGGCGACCACCACGAGGTCGGCGGCGCCCACCTCGTCGACGAGCGCCGCGACCGACGGGTCCTGCCAGTCGAGCAGCCGGGCGCCGAGGGTGGCGAGGTCGACGACGAGGTCGGGCTCGGCCCCGGTCAGCCCGCGCGCCACGGTGGTGGCCGCGGCCAGGGTCCGTGAGGCCGGCTTGGGGTTGCCGACGACGACGGCGGTCCGGACGCTCATCGGGCGCTCCCCCGGGCCCCGAACGGCACCGACTCCGTCGTACGGCGGACGGGCGCCGGGTGCTCCCAGCGGCCGCGCTCGGCCAGGATCGGGCAGCACGCCCTCGCCGAACCAGTAGGCGTTCTCCAGGTGCGGGTAGCCGGAGAGGATGAACTCGTCGATGCCCGAGCTCGGCGTACTCCTCGATCCGGTCGGCCACCTGCTCGTGGCTGCCGACCAGGGCGGTGCCCGCGCCGCCGCGGACCAGGCCGACGCCGGCCCACACGTTGGGGTAGATCTCGAGGTCGTCCTTGCTGCCGCCGTTGCAGCTCGAGCATCCGGCGCTGGCCCTCGGACTCGCTGCGCTGCGAGGCCCTCCTGGACCTTGGCGATCGCGTCCGGGTCGATGCCGGCGAGCAGCCGGTCGGCCTCCGCCCAGGCCTCGTCGGCGGTGTCGCGGGTGATGGTGTGCATCCGGATGCCGAAGCGGACCTCGCGGCCCTCGTCGGCGGCGAGCTTGCGGATCCAGTCGATCTTCTCGCGCACGGCGGCCGGCGGCTCGCCCCAGGTCAGGTAGACGTCGGCGTGCTTGGCGGCCACCGCGCCGGCGGCCGGCGAGGAGCCGCCGAAGTAGATCTCGGGGCACCGGGTCGGGGATCTGGTCGAGCGTCGCGTCCTCCACCTGGAGGTGCTCGCCGTGGAAGGTCGACGGTCTCGCCGCGCCACAGGCGAGCGCACGACGTGCAGGAACTCGTCGCAGCGGGCGTAGCGGGCGTCCTTGTCGAGGAAGTCGCCGAACATCCGCTGCTCGTGGCTCTCGCCGCCGGTGACCACGTTGAGCAGCAGCCGGCCGCCGGTGAGGTTCTGGAAGGTGCCGGCCATCTGCGCGGCCAGGAACGGCGACGGTGAGCCCGGGCCGGAACGCGACCAGGAACTTCAGCCGCTCGGAGACCTGGCTGAGCATCGCGGTCGAGAGCCAGGCGTCGTCGCACCAGGCACCGGTCGGGCGTCAGCGCGCGCCTCGAAGCCCGACGTCCTCCGCGGCCCGGGCGATCTGGCCGAGGTAGGAGACGCTCGCCGGGCGGCCCGCCGGGACCGGCGCCGACGCCGTGGCCGCCGCCGACGACGTGGCGTCCGTCGCCGCCGTTGGTGGGCAGGAACCAGTGGAACTTCAGCGTCATGATGTCCTCTCGACCGGAAGATATGTCTACTAAGTTGCTAGACTAAATGCTCCGATGCAAGGCAGAACGGGTCATCCGGTCGCTGGAACGGTCGACGGGGTGAATGGCGGAACCTTGCACCTCGCCCCTCGACCGAACGGATCACCCGTGCGCATCGAGCAGCTGGAGTACCTCGCCGCCGTCACGCAGCACGGCTCGCTGCGACGCGCGAGCGAGTCGCTGCACGTCTCGCAGCCGGCGCTCAGCGAGGCGGTCGGCAAGCTCGAGCGCGAGCTCGGGCGTGCCGCTGCTCGACCGGCGGCGCTCCGGCGCGCGGATCAGCCGCGCAGGGCCAGGACCTGCTGCCCTACATGACGCAGGTGCTCGACGCCGTCGACCGGCTGCGGCAGGCCGCGGGCGACCAGACCCTCGTCTCGCGCAACCTCCGGATCGGCACCGTGAACGCCGCGAACTCCACCCTGCTCGTCCCGGCCGTCCAGGACTTCCGCCGGCACCAGGGCGGCACCGGGGTCGAGGTGCTCAGCACCCAGCAGAGCGAGATCTACCAGGGGCTGGCCGAGGGGTCGCTCGACCTCGGGCTGGTCAACGTGCTGCCCGGCGACGACGTACCCCCGCACCTCGACGTCGCGCGAGCTGGTCCGCGGCCGCCCGGTCGCCTGCCTGCGCACCGACCACCCGCTCGCCGCCGCAGGACGAGGTGACCGTCGACGAGCTGCGCGAGGAGCCGTTCATCACGATGCGGGCCGGCTACCTCATGCACCGCTTCTCGCACCGGCTGTTCGCGGGCAACCCGCCCGCCGACCTCGTTCTCGACCGACGGCGCCGAGATGGGCAAGCTGATGGTCGCCGAGGGGCTCGGCGTGACCGTGCTGCCGGACTACAGCCTGGTCAGCGACCCGCTCTGCACGGCCGGCCTGATCACCCACCGACCCATCGCCGGCGACGACACACCGGTCACCCTGCTGATGGTCACCCGCTACGTCGCGGTCGTGCCGCCGGCCCTGCGGGCGATGCAGTCCGCACTGCTGGACCGGGCGCGCGAGTACCAGCAGAACCGATGCCACATAACAGACTTCGGGTGAGAGACAGGACACTTCTCAAACTAGAGTGATTCACTTGACTTAGTAGTCGAAAGTTCCGCAGGGTGGTGCACATGAGCACCCTCGCACCCCCGCACCGGGCGACGGTCCCGGCCGACCCGGCAGGCCGCTCCGACGACGCTCGCCGCGCCGCCGTCGCGGCGCACGGCTGGCGTGGCTGCGCCGCTGGCCGAGCCCCCTCGCTGCTGCTCCTGCTGTGGGAGCTCGGCAGCTCCCTCGGGGTCATCCCCGAGGACAAGATC
The DNA here is from genome assembly GCA_963778095.1 of uncultured Actinomycetota bacterium. GTDB lineage: Bacteria > Actinomycetota > Actinomycetes > Propionibacteriales > Nocardioidaceae > Nocardioides_B. The sequence continues at coordinate 204,924 of CAVZTB010000015.1, forward strand.
GCCTCGCCGCTGCAGATCCTGGCGACCGGCAAGCGAGCTCGTGCTCGACGGCACGCTCGGCTCCGAGACGCTGGTCTCGGTGCAGCGGGTCGCCCTCGGCTTCGCGATCGGCGCGGTCATCGGGGTGGCGCTCGCGGTCGTCGCCGGCCTCAGCCGCCTCGGCGAGGACGCCGTCGACCCGCCGATGCAGATGCTGCGCACGCTGCCGCACTTCGGGCTGATCCCGCTGCTGATCGTCTGGATGGGCATCGGCGAGATGCCGAAGATCGCGCTGATCGCCCTCGGCGTGATGTTCCCGCTCTACCTCAACACCTTCGCCGGGATCCGCAGCATCGACCGCAAGTTCCTCGAGGCGGCCAAGACGATGCACCTCAACCGCCGCCAGCGGCTGCGCCACGTCGTCATCCCCGGCGCGATCCCGCAGGCGCTCGTCGGGCTGCGGCAGAGCCTCGGCGTCGCCTGGCTCTCGCTGATCGTCGCGGAGACGGTCAGCGCCGACAGCGGGCTCGGCTACATGATCAACCACGCCCGCGAGTTCCTGCAGACCGACGTGATCGTCGTCGGCCTCGCCGTCTACAGCATCCTCGGCCTGCTCACCGACTCCCTCGTCCGCTACCTCGAGAGGAGGGCGCTGTCATGGCGCTCCTAGACACCCGCACCCACGCGACCGGCGTCGTCGCCCGCGTCCACCAGCACCACCGGTCCTTCGGCCGCACGACCGTGCTGCGCGGACTCGACCTCGACGTGCACGCCGGGCGAGTTCGTCGCCCTGCTCGGTCGCAGCGGCTCGGGCAAGTCCACGCTGCTGCGCAGCCTGGCCGGCCTCGACCCCGCCCCCGCCGACGAGGTCACCGTCTCGGGCCGCACGTCGGTCGCGTTCCAGGAGCCGCGGCTGCTGCCCTGGCGCAAGGTCGAGGAGAACGTCGCCCTGGCCCTGCTGAGCTCGCCCGACAAGGCCGACCGCTTCGAGCGCGCCCGCCGCGCGCTCGAGGAGGTCAGCCTCACCGAGAAGCACGACGCCTGGCCGCTGTCGCTCTCGGGCGGCCAGGCCCAGCGCGTGTCGCTGGCCCGCGCCCTCGTCAGCGAGCCCGACCTGCTGCTGCTCGACGAGCCGTTCAGCGCCCTCGACGCGCTGACCCGCATCGAGATGCACCGGCTCGTCACGCAGCTGTGGGAGCGGCACCGTCCCGCGGTCCTGCTCGTCACGCACGACGTCGACGAGGCCCTGATGCTGGCCGACCGCGTCCTCGTCCTCGACGGGGGCCGGGTCGCCCACACCTGGCAGCTGTCGCTGCCCCGGCAGGCCCGCACCCCGCAGCACCCGCACGTGTCCGAGGTCCGCGAGCAGGTGCTCGCGTCCCTCGGCGTCCCCACCACCCCCGACCAGAAAGCCGCAGGAGCAGCATGAGACTCCCCCTCGTCAGGCACACCGCCCTCGCCCTCGCCGGGCTCGTCGCCACCGCCGGCCTCGCCGCGTGCTCGTCGGCCTCCGGCAACGACGACGCCGTGCGCTCCGACGGCAGCGTCGACCTGTCCAAGGTGACGCTGACCGTCGGCGACCAGAAGGGCGGCTCCCAGGCCCTCCTCAAGGCAGCCGGCGCCAACGGCAAGACGCCGTACAAGATCGAGTGGAAGTCGTTCACCTCCGGTCCGCCGCTGCTCGAGGCGCTGAACGCCGGCGCCATCGACCTCGGCGGCGTGGGCAACACCCCGCCGCTGTTCGCGGCCGCCGCCAAGAGCAACCTCGAGGTGGTCTCCGGCGCGACGATGGGCGCCAAGGGCGACACGATCGTGGTGCCCAAGGACTCCTCGATCACGTCGGTGGCCGACCTCAAGGGCAAGAAGGTCGCGGTGGCCGAGGGCAGCTCGGCCAACTACAACCTGCTGGCCCAGCTCGCCAAGGCCGGCGTGTCCTACTCCGACATCAAGGTGCAGAACCTGCAGCCGGCCGACGCCCTGGCGGCCTTCTCCGCCGGGCACGTGGACGCCTGGGCCATCTGGGACCCCTACACCTCGCAGGCCGAGATCCAGGCCAAGGCCAAGATCCTGGTCGACGGCTCCGGCCTGGTGAACGGCATGACGTTCCAGGCCGCCAACCCCGACGCCCTGGACGACAAGGCCACCGCGGCCGCCGTCAAGGACTACCTCGGCCGGCTGGCCAAGGCGCAGATCTGGTCCAACACGCACCGCGACCAGTGGGCCAAGGTCTGGTCGGAGGAGACCGGGCTGCCCGTCGAGGTCACCCGCAAGGCCGTGGACCGACGCGTCGCGAAGCCGCTGCCGATCTCGTCCGACGGTCGTCGACTCCGAGCAGAAGATGGCCGACACGTTCGTCTCCAACGAGCTGCTCCCGGCGAAGTTCGACGTCGGCGACTTCTTCTCCGACGACTTCAACTCTTCCGTTCCGAACTCCTGAGGAGGACGAGCATGAGCATCAAGCTGCACTGGTTCCTGCCGACGACGGGTGACGCCCGCGGTCTCGTGGGCGGCGGCCACAGCGTGCCCCAGGGCATCGGCCGGCCGGTCGACGGCCTCGGCACCGCCAACCACTTCCGCGAGCCCGACATCGAGTACCTCGCCTCCATCGCCCGCACCGCCGACCAGCTCGGCTTCGAGGGCGTGCTGACGCCGACGGGCACCTGGTGCGAGGACGCCTGGCTGGTCACGTCCGCGCTGATCCGCGAGACCCGCAACCTCAAGTTCCTGGTGGCGTTCCGGCCCGGCGTGACCTCGCCGACGCTGTCCGCCCAGATGGCCGCCGCCTTCCAGCGGATCTCGAACGGCCGGCTGCTGCTCAACGTGGTGACCGGCGGCGAGCCGACCGAGCAGAAGCGGTTCGGCGACCACCTCGACCACGCCGCCCGCTACGCGCGCACGGCCGAGTTCCTGTCCGTCGTGCGCGGCACGTGGAGCGGCGAGCCGTTCGACTTCGACGGCGAGCACTACCAGATCGAGGGTGCGCAGATCCGGGGCACGATCGACCCGGTGCCGGACATCTACTTCGGCGGCTCGTCGGCGCCGGCCGGACCGGTCGCCGCCAAGCACGCCGACGTCTACCTCACCTGGGGCGAGCCGCCGGCGCAGGTCGCGGAGAAGATCGCCTGGATCCGCGGGCTGGCCGCCGAGCAGGGCCGCGACATCCGGTTCGGGCTGCGGATCCACACGCTCTCGCGCGACACCAGCGAGCAGGCCTGGCAGCAGGCGCAGTGGCTGCTCGACGGGCTCGACCCCGCCACGATCGAGAAGGCCCAGGCGGCGCTGGCCGCGAGCGAGTCGGTCGGCCAGCAGCGGATGCGCTCGCTGCACGGCGGCCGCACGTCGTTCGCCGACGCCCACGACCTCGAGATCACGCCGAACCTGTGGTCCGGCGTCGGCCTGGTCCGCGGCGGCGCCGGTACGGCGCTGGTCGGGTCGCACCAGGAGGTGGCCGACCGGATCGAGGAGTACGCCGACCTCGGCATCGACGAGTTCATCCTGTCGGGCTACCCGCACGTCGAGGAGGCGTACTGGTTCGCCGAGGGCGTGATGCCGGTCCTGCGCGCGAAGGGGATCTACGGCCCCGAGGCCCGCGAGCGGAAGCTGGTCCGCTCCGCCTGACCCGCTCTCTTGCCCGACCCAACTCTGAGAGACTACTCTCGAAACATGTCTCTCAGAGTTGGGTCGGCCTGATGCCGAACCCCTACGGCGACCTCGAGCTCACCGAGCCGCGGGCGATGCGCGCGCTGTCGCACCCGGTCCGGCTGGCCATCCTGTCCCACCTGCAGGGCACCGGCCCGGCCACCGCCACCGAGCTGTCCGAGCACGTCGGCGCCTCCCCCTCGGTCACCAGCTGGCACCTGCGGCACCTGGCCGAGTTCGGCCTGGTCCGGGACAGCGACACCGGCGGTCAGTCGGGGAAGGACGGCCGCAAGCGCTACTGGGAGGCCGTGTCGCGCGGCTTCCGGTTCGAGTTCCCCGACGACGACGAGGGCCGCGCCGCGAGCGACGTGCTCAGCAGCACGATGTTCGAGCAGTACGCCGACCTGCCGCGGCGCTGGATGACCGAGGTGCAGCCGGACCTCGAGCCCGACTGGCGTCGCGAGGGCGGGCTGTCCAACACCGGCGTGCGGCTCACCCGCGAGGAGCTCGAGCACGTCAACGCCGAGATCGAGCGGGTGCTGGCGCCGTACGTCACGCGCGACGAGGTGCCCGAGGACGCCCGCGTCGTGCGCCTGCTGCGCTACGTGCTGCCCGAGGCGGGCCCGCGATGACCACCACCGCGCCCGCCGGCGCCCGGACGCTGCTGCGCGAGCCGCGCTTCCGCAGCTTCTTCCTGGCCCAGACCGTCTCCCAGCTCGGCGACCGGGTCTCGGAGATCGCGTTCCCGCTGACCGCCGTGCTGGTCCTCGACGCGACCCCGGGCCAGGTGGCGGTGCTGACCGCGCTGGTCTGGCTGCCCAACCTGGCCTCGATCTTCGTCGGCGCCTGGATCGACCGGCAGGAGCACAAGCGGCGGATCCTGATCACCGCCGACCTGGCGCGGGCGGCGCTGCTGGTGACCGTGCCGCTCGCGTTCGCGTTCGACGCGGTGACGCTCGTGCAGCTGTACGTCGTGGCGCTGCTGGTCGGCGCGTTCTCGGCGCTGTTCAACACGACGTACCCGGCCTTCTTCGTGCTGCTCGTGGACCGCCCGGACTTCATCGCCGCCAACAGCGCGCTCAGCGCCAGCCGGTCGGCCTCGTTCATCGTCGGGCCCGCCCTCGGTGGCGCGCTGGTGCAGGCGCTGACCGCACCGGTCGCCCTCCTCGTCGACGCCGTGTCGTTCGTCGTGTCGGCGCTGTTCCTGCGCGGGACCGGCACGCTGCGCAGGCCGGTGCTCCCCGACGGCGAGGAGGCCGCGCCGGCCAAGCTGCTGCACGACGCCCGCGACGGGCTGACGTTCACCCTGCGGCACCCGGTGCTCCGCGGCGTCCTGGGCTGCTGCACGACGGCGAACTACTTCACGTTCGTCGGCGCCTCCGCGCTGGTCATCGTGTACGCCACCCGCGAGCTGCACCTGTCGTCGGGGCTGATCGGCCTGGCCCTGGGCGTCGGCGCCGTGGGCGGGCTGGTCGGCGCGGTGACGGCGCCGTGGCTGTCGCGGCGGATCGGGGTCGGCGCCAGCGTGGTGATCGGCGGCATCGTGTTCCCGGCCTCGATCGCCGTGGTGACCCTGGCGGACGGCCCGGTGCTGGTGCGGGCCGCGGTGCTGGGGCTCGCGGAGTTCTTCAGCGGGCTCGGCGTGATGTGGTTCGACGTCAACATGAACTCGGTGATGGCCACGGTGATCCCGGACCACCTGCGGGCGCGGGTGTCGGGGGCGTTCTCGGCGGTCAACTACGGCTCGCGGCCCGGTCGGCGCGCTGACCGGCGGCCTGCTGAGCTCGCTGATCGGGCTGCAGGCGACGCTGTGGGTGGCGGCCGTCGGCGGATCCGCCTGCGTGCTCTGGCTGATCGGCAACCCGGTCCTGCACGCCCGCACCCTCGCCGACCTCGACCCGCCCTCGATACCGTTGACCCGGGCCTTGTTGACCGTTGACCCGGGGGTTAATTGCCGTTGACCCGGGCCTTGGTTGCCGGGCGTCGTACACGAGGCCCGGCTCGACGGTGAACAAGCCCCGGCTCGGCCGTCAACAAGGCCCGGGTCAACGGGTCAGAGGGGGCGGAGCTCGTCGGCGTAGGACACCGACACCCGGCGCAGGACGCCGGCGTCGCTGACGGCGTACTGGCCCATCCGCCACAGCGGCGGGGAGTACGCGTGCACCGAGACCGAGCCGGCCTCCGCGCCGTTGAGCCGGTGGATGTGCTCGGGCCCGAAGGAGTACGCCTTGCCGGCGCCGATGCGGGTCTCCACGCCACCGGTCGCGACGGTGAGGTTGTTCTCCGCCAGCTCACCGGCCACCACCGCGACGGCGCCCGAGGAGATGTCGTGGTCGTGCCAGCCGGTGTCGTTCTCCGGCGTCCAGCACAGCAGCCACACGTCGACGTGGGCGTCGCGGTGCAGCGAGGCGTAGACCCGCTCGTCGGCGTCGAAGGCGACGTGGTGCGCCCAGGCGTCCGGGTCGGCGGCGATGCTCGCGACCAGGGCGCGGAGCTCGTCGGGGTCGAGGTCGCGGCCGGGCAGGTTGTCGAGCGTCACGCGCCCCGCCTCGGGCGCGTAGTCCACCGCCCGGTCCGCGGGCACTCGTACGTCGGTCAGCTGGCTCGGGGCCATGTCCGTCCCTCCACTCTCTCCAGTCGGTGCTGCGTGACGTCGCCGCCGTCGAGGAGGCGGCGGGGGTTGGCGACCCGGATGGCGTGCGTGGCCGCGTCGCCCAGGAGCCGGTCGATCGGCGCCGCGTAGGGCCGGTCGCTGCCGAGCGCGAGCACGTCGATCCCGAGCACCCGCACCAGGGCGTCGAGCGCCTGCGGCCCGTACGACGAGGTGTCGACGTAGACCTGCGGGTCGATCGTCGGCGACTCGCCGCCCCGGGCGACGTACCGCTCGTGGTGCACGGGGGCCAGGCCGGCGCCGGCGCCGAACAGCACGCGCAGCGACGGGAACAGCTCGCGCCCGCGCACCGCCTGCCAGCCCCACCAGGCGGCCTGCATCTGCGTCGTGTAGCCGACCACCGGCGCCCACCACTCGGGCAGCGCCCCGGTCAGCGACCGCGACACCTCCGGGCCGGGGTGCACGAAGACCGGCTTGCCCGCCTCCTCGGCGACCCGGAGAACGTCCCCTGCGCGTTCCCAGGCCGCCGGCGAGGCGAGATCGGTGGCCGGCACCTGGACGCCGACGAAGCCGGCGTCGAGCAGGTCGGCGAGGCCGGCCAGGTCGGGGTCGACCATCGGCACGGACGCCCAGGCCCGGAAGTGCTCCGGGAACGCGGCGGCCCCGGCGTGCCAGGCGGCCAGCAGCGCGCCGGCCTCCGGGCGGACCAGGCTCTCGATGCCCAGCGGCGCCGAGAGGGAGACACAGGCCGTGCCGACCCCGTCCGCCAGGTCTGCTGCGATGCGCGTGTCGATGTCGTGGTGCGTCGGGTCGACGTCGTACGCCGGCTCGCCGCGCGTGTACAGCGTCCAGCCCCGCAGGTACGGCGTCCGGCTGCGTGCGCGCAACCGGTCGACGAGCTGCTCGGGCCAGAGGTGCTGGTGCACGTCGGTCGCGAGTGCTGCTCCCATGTCTCCTCCTCCCGGATCCTTCGGTGACTAATCAGAGTAAGTCACTCGACTTTATAGGATCGTGCGCCACGCCGGAGGGACGTCTCAGCAAAATCTGCTCAGGGAGCGGGGACGGCCCCGTCCCGGGCCAGCACCGGGACGTCGACCGCGACGGTCTCCGGGTACTTCAGCCCGGTGCCGGTGTTGAGCACCACGACCTCGTCGCCGTCGCCGATCCAGCCGCTCGCCCGCAGCTGCTCGCGCGGCGACGAAGCACGCGGCGCCCTCCGGGCAGACCCAGGCGCCCTCGTGGGACGCCACCGCCGCGAGCTCGGCCAGGATGTCCTCGTCGGTGACCGCGACCGCGGTGCCGCCGGACTCGCGCACGGCCTGCAGCACCAGGAAGTCGCCGAGCGCCTTGGGCACGTTGATGCCGAAGGCCAGCGTGTGCGTGCCCTCGACCAGCGTGCTCTCGTCGAGCGCCGGCGTCGAACGCGTCGACGATCGGCTTGCACCCGGTCGACTGCACGGCGACGAGCCGCGGCAGCTTCTCGCCGATCCAGCCCAGCTCGCGCATCTCCAGCATCGCCTTGTGGATCCCGATGAGCCCGACCCCTCCCCCGGCCGGGTAGAGGATCACGTCGGGCACCCGCCAGCCGAGCTGCTCGGCGATCTCGTAGCCCATCGTCTTCTTGCCCTCGATGCGGTAGGGCTCCTTCAGCGTCGAGACCTCCTGGGTCCCGGGCCGCTCGGCGACGGCGGCCTTGACCAGCGCGCCGGCGTGGTTGATCAGGCCGTCCACCAGGAACAGCTCGGCACCGGACACGACGCACTCGCGCCGGGTGATCTCCGGGGCGTCGACGGGCATCACGATCAGCGAGCCCATGCCCGGCCCGCGCGGCGTACACCGACCAGGCCGCGCCCGCGTTGCCGTTGGTCGGCATCGCGATCGCGCCGGACGCCGAGCTCGCGGGCCCGGGAGACGCCGACCGCGGCGCCGCGCGCCTTGAAGGAGCCGGTGGGCACGAGCCCCTCGTCCTTCATCAGCAGGCCGGGCACGCCGATCGAGGCGCCGTACGACGGCAGGGGCAGCAGCGGCGTCATCCCCTCGCCCAGGGTGGTGACGTGCGAGGGGTCCCGCACCGGCAGCACCTCGTGGTAGCGCCACAGGTCGTGCGGACGCGCCGCGATGTCGGCCGGGGTGACCGTGGCCCGCACCTCGTCGAGGTCGTAGCGGGCCAGCAGCGGGGCGCCGACGTCGCTCACGCCCTGGACCACGTCGGCGTCGTAGCGCGTGCCGGTCTTCGAGCACTCCAGGTGGGACAGCGAGGAGAAAGGCATGCGGGCCACCCTGGCACGACGCCACGGCACTACGCTTCGGGGATGCCCCCGCACGACGAGAACGACCAGACCGCACCGAGCGTGACCTTCGCCGACCTCGGCATCGACAAGCGGGTGCTCAAGGCGCTCTCCGACGTCGGCTACGAGTCGCCGTCCCCCATCCAGGCCGCGACGATCCCGGCCCTGCTGGCCGGCCGCCACGTCGTCGGTCTCGCGCAGACCGGCACCGGCAAGACCGCGGCGTTCGCGGTGCCGATCCTGTCGCAGGTCGACCTCAAGCAGAAGACGCCGCAGGCGCTCGTGCTGGCTCCCACCCGTGAGCTGGCGCTCCAGGTGTCCGAGGCCTTCGAGCGCTACGCCGCGCACCTCCCCGGCCTGCACGTGCTGCCGATCTACGGCGGCCAGGGGTACGGCGTGCAGCTGTCCGCCCTGCGCCGGGGCGTGCACGTCGTCGTCGGCACCCCGGGCCGGATCATGGACCACCTGGAGAAGGGCACCCTCGACCTGTCCGAGCTGCGCTTCCTGGTGCTCGACGAGGCCGACGAGATGCTCAAGATGGGCTTCGCGGAGGACGTCGAGAAGATCCTGTCCGACACCCCCGACGACAAGCACGTCGCGTTGTTCTCCGCGACGATGCCGCCGCAGATCCGCCGCATCGCGAAGAAGTACCTCACCGACGCCGAAGAGATCACGGTCAAGAACAAGACCACGACGTCGGCGAACACCAACCAGCGCTACCTGATCGTGTCCTACCCGCAGAAGGTCGACGCCCTCACGCGGATCCTCGAGGTGGAGAACTTCGAGGGGATGATCGTCTTCGTCCGGACCAAGCAGGTCACCGAGCAGCTCGCCGAGCGGCTGCGGGCGCGCGGGTTCTCGGCCGCCGCGATCAACGGCGACATCGTGCAGGCGCAGCGCGAGCGCACCATCGGCCAGCTGCGCGACGCCAAGCTCGACATCCTGGTGGCCACCGACGTGGCGGCCCGCGGGCTCGACGTCGAGCGGATCTCGCACGTCGTGAACTTCGACATCCCCACCGACACCGAGTCCTACGTGCACCGCATCGGCCGCACCGGCCGCGCGGGCCGGGCCGGCGACGCGATCTCGTTCATCACCCCGCGCGAGCGGCACCTGCTCAAGGCCATCGAGCGCGCCACCCGCCAGCCGCTCACGCCGATGCGGCTGCCCACGGTCGAGGACGTCAACGAGACCCGGGTGGCCCGCTTCCGGGAGTCGATCACCGAGGCCCTGCAGTCGGACCAGGTGGCGTTCTACCGCGACCTGATCCGGACTACGAGCAGGAGCACGACGTGCCGGCCGCGGACATCGCCGCGGCGCTGGCGGTGCTGACCCACGACGAGCGGCCGCTGCTCATGGAGCCCGAGAAGGAGGCGCCGCCCAAGGTCTTCGACGGCCCCCGGGAGAAGAGCGGCGGCGCCTGGGACCACGAGAAGGGCCGGCGCCGCGACGGCGACGACCGCCCCCGTCGGCAGGCGCCCTCCGAAGGGCCCCCGGCGTCCCCGCTCGGACGTGCCCATGGCGACGTACCGCATCGCGGTCGGCAAGCGGCACAAGGTCGAGCCGCGCCAGATCGTCGGCGCGATCGCCAACGAGGGCGGCCTGAGCCGGTCCGACTTCGGGCACATCGACATCCGTGGCGACCACTCGCTGGTGGAGCTCCCGGCGTCGCTGTCGGACGGGACGCGGTCGCTGCTCGAGCGCACCCGCATCTCGGGCAAGCTCATCGAGCTCACGCCCGACGACGGGTCGACGGCCCGCCCGGCGACGGACGGACCGCCCAAGGACCGCAAGAAGCCGCGGCACAAGAACCGCGACTAGGGGCTACACGTAGGTCGTGACCTCGCCGGTCAGCATGGTGACGCCTCCGGAGGCGAAGTTCCGGACGTCACCGCCGGCCGCCTTGCCCTCCTCGCTGCCCATGCCCGCGTTGTAGGCGGCCTCGTCGTCGAAGACGAGCATCGCGACGAGGTACTCCGCCGGGTCGCCCTCGGGGCCCTGGCCCGCCTTCTGCGAGGTGTAGCTGCGCAGGCCGGGGATCTTCGCGGCCAGCGGCGCGTGCGTCGAGTCGTAGTGCTCGTCGAACGCGGCCGGGTCGGTGGGGTGGTGGTAGATGACGGTCAGCTGGTAGCTCATGCCCCCACTCTGCCCCGGACCGGCCGGTCCGACCAGCGCCCGGCCGGCGCGAGCGCCCGGGTGCGCGGTCAGTCGCGGACCGACACGGCGAGACGCGCGCGGGCCGCGGCGGGCAGCGGCACCTGCGGGGCGAGGTCGACCCGGACGCCGTGGATGGTGCCGGTGAAGGCGTTGCGCACCGGTGCGTAGTCGTCGGTCACCGGGGTGCCCCGGTCGACGCCGACGTTGAAGGTCTCGTCGAAGGAGAAGTAGTAGGCCGTGGTCTGCGGCACGTGTCCGGTCGCGACCTCGGTGCCGTCGACGTCGAGCGACACCTGACCGCCGTCGCCGGGCGGCCCGCCGTCGTACGCGAACCGGAGCAGCAGCTCGTGCTCCCCCGGCCCGAGGGCGAACGGGGCCCGGACGGTGGTGAGCGAGCGCCCGTAGCAGTTGTAGGCGTAGGACAACCGGCCCTCGTGGCAGTACAGCGACCAGCCGCCGAACCGGCCGCCCTGCGCGACGAGCACGCCCTCGGCGGTGCCGTCCACGGTGACCTGGACCGAGACCGTGTGCGAGCGGTTCTTGACGTTGGGAGCCGCCTCCTCGGTCAGCCGGCCGGCCCGCGGCCCGAAGCCGAGCGAGGTCCGGCCCTGGTGCAGGTCGACGCGACCGGCGACCTCGGGGTTCTCGCGCTCGGTGACCCGGTCGTCGAGCGGGAAGACCTGGTGCTTCTCGGCCTCGGCGCCGAACACGCCCTGGAGCTCGGCGAGCAGCTGCGGATGCTCGGCCGCCAGGTCCCGTGACTGGGTCCAGTCGATGCGGGTGTCGTAGAGCTCCCACACGTCGTCCTCGAACGACCGCTGCCCGCCGACCATCAGCCACGGCGTCCCGTGCCGGGTGACCGCGGTCCAGCCGTCGTGGTAGATCCCGCGGTTGCCCACCATCTCGAAGTACTGCGTCGTGCGCCGGTCGGCCGCGCCCGCGTCGTCGAACGTGTAGCGCATCGAGATGCCCTCGACCGGCTGCTGCTCCACCCCGTCGACCCGCTCCGGCGCGGGCACGCCGGCCACGTCCAGGATCGTCGGCAGCAGGTCGATGACGTGGTGGAACTGGTGCCGCACCTCGCCGTGCGCCTCGATGCCGGCCGGCCAGTGCACGACCAGCCCGTCGCGGGTGCCGCCGAAGTGCGACGCCACCTGCTTGGTCCACTGGTACGGCGTGTTCATCGCCAGCGCCCAGCCGACCGGGTACATGCCGTAGGTCGAGGCGTCCCCGATCCGGTCCACCACCGCGGCCATCGCCTCGACGTCGTCGGCGAAGCCGTGCCCCACCAGGTGCTCGCGGATGGTGCCCTCGGGACCGCCCTCCCCCGAGGCGCCGTTGTCGCCGAGCAGGTAGAGCACGAGCGTGTCGTCGAGCACGCCGATCTGCTGGAGCCGGTCGACGAGGCGCCCCACGTGGTGGTCGGCGTGCTCGGCGAAGCCGGCGTAGGTCTCCATGAACCGCGCCGCCACCCGTCGCGCCACCGGGTCGAGCTCGTCCCAGTGCGGCACCCCCTCGGCCCACGGGGCGAGCACGGCGTCCTCCGGCACCAGGCCGAGCTCCTTCTGCCGGGCGAGGGTCCGCTCGCGCTGCACGTCCCAGCCGTCGTCGAACGCGCCCGCGTAGCGGTCGATCCACTCCGGTGCGACGTGGAACGGCGCGTGCGTCGCCCCGAGCGCGAGGTAGCAGAGGAACGGCTTGTCCGGCGTGAGCTCGTGCTGCGCGGTGACCCAGTCGACGGCGTGGTCCACGAGGTCCTCGGTGAGGTGGTAGCCGTCCTCGGGCAGCCGGTCCGGCTCGACGGGGGTCGTGCCGTCGTACAGCTGGGGGTACCAGTGGTTCATCTCCGCGCCCATGAAGCCGTAGAACCGGTCGAAGCCCTCGCCCGTCGGCCAGCGGGTGAACGGGCCGGAGGCGTTCACCTCGACGGGCGGCGTCTGGTGCCACTTGCCGAACGCCGCGGTGCTCCAGCCGTTGCCGCCGAGCACCTGCGCGAGCGTCGCGGCGCTGGCGGGCCGGTAGCCGGTGTAGCCCGGCTCGGAGGTGGCCATCTCCGAGGTGACGCCCATGCCCACCGAGTGGTGGTTGCGGCCGGTCATCAGCGCCTGACGGGTCGGTGAGCACAGCGCGGTGACGTGGAACCGGCTGTAGCGCAGGCCCGTCCCGGAGAGCCGCTCGGCGGTCGGCATCCGGCAGGGGCCGCCGTAGGCCGAGGAGGCACCGAAGCCCATGTCGTCGACCACGACCACCAGCACGTTGGGCGCGCCGTACGGCGGCCGGACCGCCCGCACCGGGTCGCGGAGCACGTCGATCGGCAACCGGCTGCGGTCGATGTCCTGCACGGGGACATGTCACCACCGCGGCGGCCCGCGGCTAGGGACGCGCGCCGAGCGGCTCGCAGATCGCCTGCACGCGCCGGGTGGCCAGGTCGATCACCATCCGGGCGGCCGGGGAGAGCTCGGCGTCCTGGCGGTGCACGACGGCCATCGTCTCGTACATCCGGGGCCGCAACGACACCCAGCCGACCCCCGGCGCCAACCGCGGCGCCACCTGCTCCACCGCGCCGCGCGGCAGCACCGAGTCGGCCAGCCCGAGACCGACGATCTCCACCGCGGTCTCGACGTCCTCGACCTCGATGCGGGTCTGCAGCGTGTGCCCCGCCTTCTGCAGGGCCTCGCGCAGCAGGCCCCGGGCGGAGTCGACCTCCCGCCAGCTGGTCTCGGCCATCACCAGGTCCGCCCGGGCCAGCGCCCCGACCGACACCGGCTTCTCCAGGCGCGCGGGGTCGGCGCTGACGTAGACCAGCTCGTCGCGGGCCACCGGCGTGACGGTCATCCGCTCGGTGGCGACCGGGATCGCGATCAGCGCCGCCTCGAGCCGGCCGCGACGCAGGTCCTCCTGCACGGCCACGGAGTTCTGGCCCACCAGCTCCACGCGCACCCCGGGTGCCCGCGCGAGCACGTCGGCGACCAGCGACGCCCCGAAGTAGAGCCGCGCGGTGCCGAACGTGCCGAACCGCACGGTCCCGGTCACCAGGCCGGCCACCGCGGTGACGGCCTGCTGCCCGGCCGCGACCGAGGCCAGCGTGCGCTCGGCGTGCGGGCGCAGGGCCTCGGCGGACTCCGTCGGGATCACCCCGCGCCCGACCCGCCGGAAGAGGCTCACGCCCAGGCTGCGCTCGAGCAGCCGGACCTGCTCGGAGACCGACGGCTGGGCGTAGCCGAGCTCGTCGGCCGCGGCGGTCAGCGAGCCGAGCTCGTAGGCGGCCAGGAAGCAGCGGAGCTGGTGGATCGTAGCCATAGGTTCTTCCTTGGGTAGAGCCAGGAAAGAGAGGCTACCGCTAGACCGCGCCGCTTCCTAGGCTGGTCGTACGACGGACCGCCAGGCCCGACCGACCTTCGAGGGAGGAGCTCCCCATGTTCGACCACTACTGCCCCGCGTGCGAGAAGCGGCAGCTGCTCTTCGCCTCCCAGATCACCAGGATCGTCAACGACGACCAGGGCGTCGTCGTGCTGCTGACCTGCTGGTGCGGCGAGCCCGCGGCCGTCCGCACGGGCAAGGCGGCCGGCGCCGTCTCCCGAGCGCCGCGCACGCCCTGGCCTCCTGACCGGACGTCCACGAAACCCTCCGTTTTGGCGAACATCGACCCGGACCTGGGCCATGCTTGACCTCGGCACGTCACGTGCTGCGGTCCTGGATCCCCCCGTCCGAGGACCGTCGTCTCCTGGACGGAGGGCCGTGGACTCGGGATTCATGGAGTCACGACTGCGCGCCGCCGTGCGCGACGGCGGTCTGGCCCTCCACTACCAGCCGGTCGTCGACCTCTCCAACGGCGCGACCACCGGCGTCGAGGCGCTCGCGCGCTGGACCGACGACGAGCTCGGGGTCGTGCCGCCGGACGTGTTCATCCCGCTGGCGGAGACCACCGACCTCATCGTCGAGCTGGGCCGCTGGGTCCTGACCCACGCCTGCACCCAGGCCGTCTCGTGGACCCGACGCCGGGGGCTCGCCGCTCACCATGTCGGTCAACGTCTCCCCCGTGCAGCTGCGCGAGCCGTCCTTCGTGGACGACGTGCGCCAGGCGCTCGACGAGAGCGGTCTGGACCCCGAGCGTCTCGTGCTCGAGGTCACCGAGACGGCGATCGTCACCGACGTCGCCGACGCTGCCGCCACCCTGCACAAGGTCCACGACCTCGGGGTGCAGTTCGCGCTCGACGACTTCGGCACCGGCCACTCGTCGCTGACGCTGCTGCGCAACCTGCCGCTCCAGTCGGTCAAGATCGACCGCTCGCTGATCAGCAAGGTCGCCACCGGGGCGCAGGACGCCGTGCTGGTCCAGCTCGTCGTCGACGCCGCCCACACCCTCGGCCTGCGGGTCTGCGCGGAGGGCGTCGAGGAGGTCGACCAGGCCCAGCAGCTGGTGTCCCTGGGCTGCGACGCCGGACAGGGCTGGCTGTTCGGTCGCCCGAGCCCAGCGGACACCGCCCGCGGCCCGATGACCGACGAGGGCCACACCTGGCTGGGGCTGACCGCCACGCCGCCGGTCGCGCTGTCCGGGAGCGAGGACCTCGTCGTGGTCACCGACCGGCACCGCTCGGTCACCTACGTCTCCGCCTCCTGCCGGCGGATCCTCGGCCTGATGCCGTCGGAGGTGGTGGGCCGCCCGCTGGCCGACCTGCTCGGCGCCGGTCACGACGAGGGCCCGGTGACCCTGCAGGTCCCGCACCGCGACGGCGAGGTCCGCTGGCTGCGCGGCGTGGTCCAGCCGCTGTACGACGGCACGCGGCGACGTGCGCGAGATCCTGTCGGTGCTGACCGACGTCACCTCGACCGTGCTCGGCGACCAGGCGCTCGCCGACAGCGAGGAGCTGTTCCACAGCGCCTTCCGCGGCGCACCCATCGGCATCGCGCTCAGCGACTTCGACGGCCGGCTGCTCCGGGTCAACCCGGCCCTCGCGCTGCTGCTGGGCCGCAGCGCCGCCGACCTCCTCGAGATGTCCGTCGCCGACATCACCCACCCCGACGACCTGTCCGACGACGCGGCGAACCTGGCCGAGGTGCGCACCGGCGCCGTACGCCAGCACCGGGTCGCCAAGCGCTACCTGCACGCCGACGGCCACGCGATCCCCGTGGAGGTCTACGCCGCCAGCGTGCACACCGCCGCCGGCGAGCCCTACTGCGTGGTCGCCCACGTGCTGCCCGCCGGGACCCCGCTCTCCTCCTGACCCTGAGACGACCTCCCAGGGTGCGACAAGGGATCGGGTGGGCGACTTCCCTGATGTGCGGGGACCCCCGGTGGCGCGAGGCTCGTGCCCATGATCAAGGTCGAGACACTCACCAAGAAGTACGGCGCCACCACCGCCGTCGACGACATCACCTTCACGGCCAGGGCCGGTCACGTCACCGGGTTCCTCGGTCCGAACGGCGCCGGCAAGTCGACCACGTTGCGCATCATGGTCTCGCTGACGCCGCCCACCTCGGGCTCCGCCACCATCAACGGGCAGCGGTTCTCCGACCTGCCCAACCCGGGCGTCGAGGTCGGCGTCCTGCTCGACGCCTCCGCCCAGCACGCGGGCCGCACCGGGCGGGAGATCCTCGCCATCGCGCAGCGCACCATGGGGCTCCCGTCCCGCCGGGTCGACGAGATGCTGGACCGGGTCGGGCTCACCGAGGCGGAGTCGCACCGCCGGGTCCGCAACTACTCCCTCGGGATGCGCCAGCGGCTCGGCATCGGCACCGCCCTGATCGGCGACCCGGGGGTCCTGATCCTCGACGAGCCGGCCAACGGGCTCGACCCCGGCGGCATCCGCTGGATGCGTGACCTGCTGCGCGACTTCGCCGACGGCGGCGGGACGGTCCTGCTGTCCTCGCACCTGCTGCACGAGATCGAGGTCGTCGCCGACGACATCGTCGTGATCGGCAACGGCCGGATCGTCGCCCAGGGCACCAAGGCCGACCTGCTGCACACCGCGGGCACCCTGGTCCGCGCCCACGACCTCGACCGGCTGGCCCGGGTCCTGGCCGGCTCGGGCGTGCAGGCCAAGCCCTCCGGGGACGGCGCGCTCCGCACGGACGCCGACCCCGACGTGGTCGGCAGCCTCGCGTTCGCCGGCGGCGTGGCTCTCACCGAGCTCCGCAACGCCGAGGGCGCCGGGCTCGAGGAGATGTTCCTCGAGCTCACCGCAGACACCCAACGAGAAGGAGCAGCGGCATGAGCACCGTCGCCGTCGAGCACGACCGCACCACCTCCCCCGTCCGCGCCACCGCGCGCCGGATCCCGATGTCCCGGGTGGTCTCCGTCGAGCTCCAGAAGATGTTCGACACCCGGTCCGGGTTCTGGCTGATGGCCAGCATCGTGATCACCTCGCTGCTGGCGACCGGAGCCGTCATCCTGTGGGCCCCCGACAGCGAGCTGACCTACTCCACGTTCGCCGCGGCCATCGGCTTCCCGATGGCGGTGATCCTGCCGATGATCGCGATCCTCTCGGTCACCAGCGAGTGGAGCCAGCGCAGCGGTCTGACCACGTTCACGCTGGTCCCCCACCGCGGCCGCGTCATCGGCGCCAAGCTGGTCTGCGCGGTGTCGGTCGGGGTCGTCTCGATGTTCGTGGCGATGGCCGTCGGCGCGCTCGGCAACCTGCTGGGCACGGCGATCACCGGGACGCCGCGGGTGTGGGACGCGTCGGTCACCGACCTGGCCTACATCGTGCTGGGCAACGTCCTCGGCCTGCTCGTCGGCTTCATGCTCGGGGTGCTGGCCCGCAACTCGGCCGGGGCGATCGTGGCGTACTTCGTCTACTCGCTCGTGCTGCCCCCGCTGGCCGGCCTGCTCGCCGCCACGCAGGGCTGGTTCCACGACCTGCAGCCGTGGGTCGACTTCAACTACGCGCAGTCGGCGCTGTTCAACGGCGCGATGACCGGGACCGAGTGGGCCAACCTGGCCGTGGCCGGCACGCTGTGGCTGGTGGCCCCGCTCGCCGTCGGCCTCACCCTGGTGATGCGCTCCGAGGTGAAGTAGCGGACGACGAGCAGGGGCCGGACCGTGATCCACGGTCCGGCCCCTGTCGCGCGTGCGGGACTCGTCAGTCGGCGTCGAGGGCGGCGACCTCGTCGGCCGTCAGCTCCAGGTCGGCGGCCGCCGCGGAGTCGGTGATCGACTGCGGGCGCTTCGCACCGGGGATCGGGATCGACGACCGGCGACTGCGCGAGCTCCCACGCCAGCGCGACCTGCTGGGCGCTGACGCCGCGGTCGTCGGCCACCCGCTGGAAGGCGGGGTGCTTCTCGGCCAGCGACTTGGCGTCGCCCAGGCCGCCGAGCGGGCTCCACGGCAGGAAGGCCAGGCCGAGCTCCTCGCACACGTCGATCTCGGGGCGGCTGCTGCGGAAGGCGGGCGAGAACTGGTTCTGCACGCTGACCAGGGCGCCGCCGAGCTCCCGGTGGGCGGCCCGGATCTGGTCGGGGTCGGCGTTGGACAGGCCGATCATCGCGACCTTGCCGGAGGCGTGGATCTCCTTGAGCGTGCCGATGACGTCGGCGTAGTCGACCTCGGGGTCGGGACGGTGGTGCTGCCACAGGGCGATCTGGTCGACGCCGAGCCGCTTCAGGCTGTCGTCGACCGCCTGCCGCAGGTGGCTCGCGCTGCTGTCGAGGCCCCACTCGCCGCCGTCGGTGCGGACGTGGCCGCCCTTGGTCGCGAGGAGCACGCGGTCCCGCACGCCGAGCTCGTCGAGGAGACCGGCGATCAGCGACTCGTTGGCGCCCTGGGCGCCGGCGCCCGAGCTCGTCGCCCGGGCCGTAGGCGTCGGCGGTGTCGAAGAGGGTGACCCCCGCGTCGAGGGCCGCACGCACGGTGCCGGCGAGCTGCTCGCGGGGCTGGGTGCCGGTCTGGTCGAAGGTCATCAGGCCGAGCCCGATCGCACCCACCTCGACGCGGCCGACCTGGTCGTTTCCGATGTGTCGTGTCTGCATGGTTGTCCCGTGCCCTGCTGGGGGACGCCGAAACAACGGGCAGGAACCTCGGCAGCCTCACGGAGGAGACACCCGTCTCAGCCGGGGTCGGTGACGAACCACACGTGTGACCCGTTCCCCTTCCACGCCGGCAGACGGCGCCGACCGACCGGCCCGGTTGCGGGCCCTGGTCGCGAGGGTGGCCGAGCAGGACGTCGAGGCGTTCTCGGCCGTCTACCGGGAGCTCGCGAAGGACGTCCATCGCATCGCCTTCCTGGTCACCCGCGACGAGGGACTGGCCGAGGACGTCATGCAGGAGGTCTTCGCGCACGTGTGGCGTGAGAGCTCGCAGTTCGACGGGACGCGCGGCTCCGTGCAGTCGTGGCTGCGCACGGTGACGCGCGGCCGCGCGATCGACCGCGTCCGTCGGGAGGAGGTGTGGCGGCGGATGGGCCCGCCCGCACCGCCGCAGCAGCCGACAGCACGACCAGGTCATCGAGGCGGTGATCGCGTCGCAGGAGCGCGACCACCTGCAGGAGGTGATGAGGGTGCTCACCGAGCGCGAGCGTGCCGCCATCGCGCTGGCCTACTTCGGCGGCAACTCCTACGCCCAGGTGGCCGAGCTGCTCGGCGTGAGCCTCCCGGCCCTGAAGTCCCGCATCCGCTCGGGCCTGGCCCGGATGCGCACCCACCTGGAGGTGGAGCGCACCTAGACCAGGCCCACGTCGAGCTCGCGGTTGAACGTTCACCGAGTCCGGTGCGGGGGTCGATGCGGGCGTGCGCCACCGCCGCTCGGGCGGCGTTCATCCCGGGCGCACCGTGCACGCCGCCGCCCGGGTGCGCCGAGGCCGACCCGAGGTACAGGTTGCGCACCGGCGTCTCGGCCCGGCCCAGGCCCGGGACCGGCCGGAACACCAGCTCCTGGTGCAGCTGGGACGTGCCGCCGTTGATGCGCTCCCCCGATCAGGTTGGCGTTGCGGGCCTCCAGCTCGCGCGGCCCGAGGATCCGCCGGGCGCGTGACGCGCGACCCGAAGCCGGGCGCGAGCTGCCTCGAGGCGGGCCTGCATCCGGTCGGCGAACCGCTCCAGGTCGTCGTGGCCCCAGTCGCCGCGGATGCCCTCCTCGCCGGCGTCGCGCACGACCTCCTGCGGCACGTGCGTGTAGGCCCACATCGACTCGGTCCCGGCCGGCGACCGGGTCGGGTCCGTCGTCGTCATCTGCCCGGCGAGCAGGAACGGCCGGGCGGGCACGGCGCGCGCGGACACCTGCCCGAGCGCCTCGGTCATCTGCTCGACCGAGTCCGCGACGTGCAGCGTCCCCGGGGCGTACGGCGGTGCCGAGGCCCACGGGACCGGTCCGGACAGGGCCCAGTCGACCTTGACGGTCGAGGGGTCGAGCTGGAAGCGGCGCATCGCCCGCGTCGTACGCGCCGGGACGTCGTCCTCGCGCAGCAGCCGGCCGTAGAGGATCGGCGCGGCGACGTCGGCCACCACCGCGCGGCTCGCCGCGATCCGCTCGCCGTGCTCGGTGCGCACCCCGGTCGCCCGGCCGGACTCGACGTCGATCGAGGTGACCGCGCACGAGCAGCGGACCTCGCCGCCCAGCGACTCGATGCGTCGCACCAGCGCGGCGCTCAGCTCGCCGGCACCGCCCTCGGGGACCGGGAACCCGACGGTCTGGCCGAGCATCGTCATCAGCAGCGCCATCAGGCCGGAGCCGGGCGAGTCGAGCGGGATGTCGGCGTGGCCCGGCGTTGCCGGCCAGCAGCAGCCGCGGCGTCCGCGCCGGCGAACAGCGACCGGCCGAGGTCGGCGGCCGGCGTGAGCAGGGTCTTGCACGAAGTCCAGCCCGCCGACCGACCGCAGCCGGGCCAGGACGGCCGAGCCCGGACCGGACCGGCGGGAACGGGCTGACCAGGGCGCCCACGAGGTGCTCGCCGATCCGGTCCCACTGCCCGCACAGCTCCGGCCCACGCCTCGCCGTCGCCCGGGTGCGCCGCCTCGAGCAGCCCGGCCGTCACGGTCGCGGTCGCGGTGCAGCAGCGCCCACGACCCGTCGGGCCGCGGGTGCCCGAGCACGGCCGGCGCGTGCGCTCCACCGCAGGCCGTGCCGCTCGAGGCCGAGCGAGCGGATCGTCGGCGAGGCCGCGGCCAGCGGGTAGAACGAGCTGAACGTGTCGTGCACGAAGCCCGGCTCGACGTCCTCCGCGCTGCGCACGGCTCCCCCGGCCTCGGGCTGGGCCTCGAGGACGAGGACGGACCAGCCCTTGTCCAGCAGGTGGTTCGCCGCCACCAGGCCGTTGGGCCCGGAGCCGACGACGACGGCGTCGTAGGTCACGGGGCGACGCGGCCCTCGGCGAGGAACGCCAGCCTGCGCAGGCTCTCCACGTTGCGGATCTTGATCGACGACCGCCTTCACGGGCTCGGGCAGGTAGGGAGCCGGGCCCGGACACGGCCTCCTCGTCGATGGCGACCAGCGTGCCGCGCGCCCTGGGCGGTGAGCCGGATGGCCACCTCCGCCTCCCCGAGCGGCCAGCCGCGGGCCCGCAGCCGCAGGAAGCGGCCGGGGTCGCACTCGAGGACCTCGGTGTCGTCGTCGAGCACGGCCGGCCAGACGCCCACCGAGTGGTGGATCTTGGAGCCGACCTCGGGCCAGGTCGCGTCCACCGCTCGCATGCGCGTGGCACCGACCACCCACAGCGGGTAGAGCCAGCCGTCGGCCAGGACGTCCCAGACCCGGTCGGGGGTGGTGGCGAGGACACGCGTGTTGATGGTCATCCCTCTGCACTACCCGCCCTCGGCGCCCGCATGCCGGGCCGGGCCGTAGCCTGGCGGTTCGACAAGGGAGGACGCCATGGTCGAGGCAGACAGCGGGATCGACGCCGACGCGGACGTCGTCGCCGGGCAGCAGCCACCGTCGGCGCGCACCACGCTCGACCGGGAGCGCATCGTGGCGGCCGCGATCGCCTTCATCGACGAGTCGGGCCTCACCGGCGCTCACCATGCGTCGGCTCGGCGGCGTCCTCGGGGTCGAGGCGATGTCGCTCTACCGCTACGTCCCCGGCCGCGAGAACCTCCTGGACGCCGTGGTGACCGCGATCATGGACGAGATGCGGGCCGACGAGGAGGTCCTCGACACCCCGCGCGACGGGTGGCAGGACTTCCTGCAGCGGCTGGCCCACGGCGTACGCCGGGTGGCGCTGGCGCACCCCAAGGTGTTCCCGCTGGTCGCCTCGCGTCCCGCGGAGGCGCCGTGGCTGCGCCCACCGCTGCGCAGCCTGTCCTGGGTCGAGGTGTTCCTGGACGGGCTGACCGGCGAGGGGTTCAGCGACGACGCCGCCGTCGGGGCCTACCGGGCGTTCACCAGCTTCCTGCTGGGTCACCTGCTCCTCGAGGTGGCCGTGCACGGCGCCGACGTCGGGCCCGCTCGACGTGCTCGAGGGCGGCGAGGACCTGCCGACGAGCCTCGCGCCGTACCCCTCGGTCCGCCGGCTGGGCGACGCCCTGGCCGAGGACCACTCGGCGGTCGAGTTCGAGGAGTCCCTGGAGAACCTGCTGGACCGGATCGCGCTGATCCGGGCCGAGGAGCGACTGACTTACGGCGTAAGACTGCCGGCAGGTTTACGACGTAAGTCGCGGGCACCGGGCGAGCGACGCCGGAGGACAACCGTCCTCCCCGCCCTCTCCAGAACGGATCTCCCATGGACATCGGCAACAGTTTCCAGAACGCGACCGACGCGTTCTTCGGCTTCCTGCCGAACCTGCTCGGCTTCGTCGTCCTGCTCGTCGTCGGCTTCGTCGTGGCGAAGGTCGTGCAGACCGTCGTCCGCAAGGCGCTGCAGAAGCTCGGCCTCGACAAGCACCTCCACGACTCCGACGCGAACCGCTACGTCGAGAAGGTGCTCCCCGGGGCCAGCCCGTCGAACGGCATCGCCCGGGTGGCCTTCTGGCTGATCTTCGTGTTCTTCCTGGTCAGCGCCGTCGGCGCCCTGAAGATCCCGGCCGTCACGACCTTCATGAACCAGGTCCTGGCCTACCTGCCCAACGTGATCGCCGCGATCGTCATCTTCGTCGTCGCCGCCGTCATCGCCGGTGCCGTCGCGGCCGGCGTCGCCAAGCTGATGGGCGACACCCCCACCGGCAAGATCGTCGCCACCATCGTGCCCGCGCTGGTCATGGTGATCGCGATGTTCATGATCCTGCAGCAGCTCCGCATCGCCGAGCAGATCGTGCAGATCGCCTTCGCCGCCACCATGGGCGCGCTCGCGCTGGGCCTCGCCCTGGCCTTCGGCCTCGGCGGCCGGCCGGTCGCGCAGCAGATGCTCGAGGACGCCTACCGCAAGGGCCGCGAGCAGAAGGACCAGGTCCAGGCGGACCTGGAGACCGGACGCGACCGCGCCGAGGAGAACGGCCGGCGCGTGCAGTCGCACGCGGCCGTGACGGACGCGCCCGAGCGCTTCTGACCCCGACCCTCCCCCGACCGCGGCGGCGGGCGTCCACCCTCCCAGGGGCGCCCGTCGCCGCTACGTTCGTCCCATGACCGACCCCGCGCCGCGCACCGCCACCACCGCGGACCTGCCGCGCGTCGTCGACATCCTGGTCGGCGCGTTCCACGACGACCCCACGTGGAGCTGGGCGTTCCCCGACCCGGCCGCCCGCCCCGGCCAGCAGCGCCGGCTCTGGACGCTGCTCGTCGAGGGCGCGCTGCGCTACCCGTGGGTGCGGCTCCGGGCGGACGGCGCCTCCACGTCGGTGTGGATCCCGCCCGGCGGCACCGAGCTGTCCCCCGACCAGGAGGCCGCGCTCGAGCCGATGCTCACCGACCTGCTCGGCGCCGGCGCCGGGCGCGTCCTCGCACGCCCTGGAGCTGTTCGAGGACGCGCACCCCAGGCAGGAGGAGCACTTCTTCCTGAGCCTGCTCGGCACCGACCCGGCCCAGCGCGGGCACGGCCACGGCCTCGGCCTGCTGGCCGCCGACCTGCGAGAGGTCGACGCGGCGGGATGCCGGCCTACCTGGAGGCCAGCAACCCCGCGAACGTCGCGCTCTACGCGCGCCAGGGTTTCGAGGTGCACGGGTCGTTCACGCTGCCCGACGGCGGTCCCGAGGTCGTCACGATGTGGCGGGCCGCCCACGGCCGGGCGCCTCCTGACGGCTCAGTAGCCGTCGCTCTTCCGGAGCGAGCGCGGCCGGCCGTCGGGGTCGTGCACGACGAGGTACTGCGGCAGGGCGAACGCCCGCGCGAACCGGCCCATCTCGGCGAGGCCGAGCCGCCGCAGCCGACCGAGCGGGCGGGGTCCGCGACGGCCACCCTCGTGCCACGCGTCGAGCGCGCGGGCGGCGTCGGCGAAGGCGTCGAACATGCCCTTCGTGTCGACGCAGTCGGCCATCACCTCGAGCAGGGACGCGGTGTCGCGTCTCGTCGACCTCCGGGTCGAACGGCCGGTCGAGGTGCTCGGCGGCCAGCGCGAGCCGCAGCCGCCGGGCGTACGACGCCTCACCCGGTCCGTCGCCGGGGCCCCGGTCGACGACGACGGCCGACAGCTCGGAGTCGTGCGTCCAGGAGCGCCGGTTGAAGTTGTCGGAGCCGATCGTCGCCCAGGTGTCGTCGATGACGCAGGCCTTGGCGTGCACGTAGACCGGCGTGCCCGCGTGGTTCTCGATGCCGTAGACCGCCACCCGGTCCGGCGCCGCCTCCATCATCTCGAGCATCGACCGGCGCCGGCCGAGCAGCTGCGGCAGCCGCGAGACGCCGTCGAGGTCCGGGAACAGCGGCACCACCGCGACGACGTGCAGGTCGGGGTGCTCCTTGAGCGCCTCGGTGAAGACGTTGCCGACGTGGTGGCCCCAGAGGTACTGGTCCTCGACGTAGATCAGTCCGCCGGGCCCGCGCGAGCGCCTTGGAGTAGCCGCGGGCGACGCTGCGCTCGCCGCCGTGCGCGAACTCGTAGTCCCGTCCGCGCCGCAGGTCCGGGTAGGTCCGCAGCAGCTGCACGACGTGCGTGCCGCCCTCGACCGGGCGGCGGCGGGGGCGCCTGCTCGGGCAGCGGGTCCGGCGACAGGTCCATGCCCAGCACCCGGTCGCGCAGCCACGTTGATCGGGTTGCGGCTCAGCGGGGTCGGGTCCTCCCACCGCTCGCGGAACACCGTCTCGACGTCGTGGACGGCGGGCCCGGAGATCGGCCGCCTGGATGTCGTGCCAGGGCGGCGTCGCGCCGTACTCGTCGGCGAGCTTCATCGCCTGCGGGTCCCCGCCGTGGTCGACGTCGTCGCGCCGCGAGTGGCAGAGGTCGATGCCGCCGACGTAGGCGATGTCGCGGGTGGGGTCGTCGCGGTGCCGGATGACCACGAACTTCTGGTGGTGCGAGCCCCCGACGCGCACCCGCATGTCGAGCAGCGCCTCCGCGCCGCGCCGCTGGAGGTCGCGGCCGAGCCGTCGGTTCTCGCCGGCGGTGAAGCCGATGCGCCTCCCAGTGCGAGCGCCACACCAGGCCGCGCACGTCGACGCCCGCGCTCGTCGGCCCGGCCCGAGCACCTCGGCGACCTCGCTGCCCGGCTCCCCCGTCAGCCGCTCGTCGGCGTCGCCCTGCCAGTCGGTGAAGAGCACCAGGTCGCCGGCCCGGGTCGCCTCGAGCCGCTCGTAGCAGCTCGGCGAAGTAGGTCGCGCCGTGGATCAGCGGGCGGACCAGGTTGCCCTCGGACCAGGCCTGCTCGGCCCGGGTGCCCGTCGTCGAGCCGGGTGCGGGGGTTGCCGCGCTCGTCCTGGGTGAGCAGCCAGTCGGTCGGGTCGCTCGCGTCGATCGGTGTCACCTGCACAGCATGCCCGGTCCGGGCGCCGGTCGGGCAGTTCGGGACCTTCGACCCGCTGAGCGGGACCTCGGACCCTGCCCAGGAGGACGCGACCGGAGCAGCGTTGTCCCCGAGAGGAACCGCGCAACCGACGGAAGGGACGCCGCATGGACGCCGCCGTGGACATCCAGGAGACCGTCACGAGCAGGCCGCTGCGCCCGCACCTCCTGGTCGGGGTCGACGAGCGGCACGTCAACGAGGGTGCGCTGCGGTGGGCCGCGTCCGAGGCGGCCCGGCCGGCACCTGGCGCTCCGGCTGACGACGATCTGCCGCGATCTACCCGGAGGCCGAGGTCGTACGTCGGGAGCGAGGTCGAGGACGCCGACCCGCGCCGACCTCCAGGAGGCTGGCCGACCGGCTCGCCGTGCGACGTCGACGTGCTCCCCGTCAGCGTGTCGACCGGCGGTCCCGTCACGGGGCTGCTCTCCCGGCGGCGCCGACGCCGACCTCCTCGTCGTCGGCCACCGCGACCTCGGCGACCCTGCACCGCTCGACCCTCGGCAGCACGTCGATCGCGGTGGCCGGCCGGTCGCCGGTGACCGTCGTCGTGGTCCCCGACGGCTGGTCGTCCGAGGACGCAGCGCGTCCCCCGCTCGTCCTCGGCGTCCGGCTCCCCGAGTCCGACGACGAGCCGCGACCACCCGGCGTCCCTGGACTACGCGTTCGACCGTGCGCACGCGCTGCAGGTGCCCCTGGTCGTCGTGCACGCCTGGGAGGTGCCGGCGATCCTCACCTGGTCGCCCCTCGACCTGGCGGCCGAGCGGCACCGCGTGACCGGCACGGGTCGAGCGGCTGCTGTCCCCCTGGCGCGGCGCCACCCGACGTCGCGGTCGACGTGCGCGTCATCGCCGACCGCCCGGCCGACGCCCTGCGTGAGGCCGCCGCCACCGGCCAGCTGGTGATCCTCGGGCGGCGCACCGCTCCGGACCGGCACGGCGGCTTCCGGCTGCGGCTCCACGGCCCGGGCCTTCCTGCACCACGCCGAGACCCCGGTCGCGGTGGTCCCCGCCGAGGACGTGCCGTCCCGTCATGACCGGGCGCGAGCGGGTCGTGGTGGTCGGCATCGACGGCACCGCCGCCTCGGTGGCCGCCCTGCGGCACGCGCTGGCGCTACGCCCGACGACGCGGCACGGAGGTCGAGGTCGTCACGGCCTGGACCGGTGTCGACACTCTCCCGGGAGTCCCGGCACGCCGCGCGACGGGCCGCGCTGAGGGCCCAGATCGCCGTCGTCGCCCGGGCCCGTCGCCAGGTCGACGTCGACGTCCGCGTCTCGGCCGTGCTGGTCGAGGGCCACCCGCACGAGGTGCTGGTCGACGCGGCGCGCGGCGCCGACCGGCTGGTGCTCGGCGCCCCCACGCTGCACCCGGGCCGGTTGCACCACGTGTGCCTCCGTCGTGCGACCTGCCCGGTCGTGCTGGTGCCGGCCGACGACCGCGTTCGTCGTGCGACCGGCCTCCTGACTACGTGCTACCCGACAGCGCGTCGGTCAGCAGGGCGACGAGCGCCTCGAGCTGTACGTCGGCCGAGGAGCCGACCTCCTCGTCGGAGCCGTCGAGCGCCGACGCCGCGAGACCGGCCTTGCTGTCGATCAGCTCGGCGATCCGCGTGTCGATGGTCTGCGCCGCGATGATCCGCCACGCGGTGACGGGCTCGTCCTGGCCGATGCGGTGCACGCGGTCGATGGCCTGCGTCTGCTCCGCGTCGGTCCAGGACAGCTCGGCCAGCACCATGTTGGACGCGACCTGGAGGTTGAGCCCGACGCCGGCGGCGGTCAGCGAGCAGACCGCGATCGCGACGTCGGGGTCGTTGACGAAGGCGTCGATGTTGCTTCTCGCGCACGGCCCGGGTCTGGTTGCCGCGGATCGAGGAGTAGCGGATGCCGCGCTTGGCGAAGGTCGCCTCGGCCTCGTCCATGACGTCGACGTGCTTGGCGAAGAACACCACCTTGCCGACGCTGCGGGCCAGCTGGGCGGCGTAGTCGGCGGCGAGGCCGGCCTTGGCCTGGCCGATGTGCCGCATCATGCTCGAAGACGTTCTCCCCGGTCGCCGTGGTCGTGTCCTCGCGCTCCCAGGTCGCGACCCGGCGGACGAGCTCGTGGTCGATGCCCTCGACCGTCGCGCCGGACCGGCGGGTCTCCAGCGCGCTCTCGTAGCGCGACGACCAGCCGCCGGGCCAGGTCGCGCTCGGCCGCCCGGATCGACCGTCCGGCCTCGTCGTCGAGCTCGACGGGCAGGTCGGCGATGCGACGGGCGGGGATGTCGGCGGCGACGTCGACCTTGCGGCGGCGCACGATGCCGAGGTCGACCACGGAGCGGCGGGCGACGCGGTAGAAGCCGGGGTCCGCCGGGGTGAGGCCCGTCCTCCTCGAGGGCGTTCATCAGCGCGGCGAGCGGCTTCTTGTCGTCGATCCAGCCGAGGAACTGCCAGATCGCCCGGAAGTCCTCGATGTCGTTGATCAGCGGGGTGCCGGTCAGCGCCATCATCAGCGGACGGACGGTGCGCGAGCGGATCCGGTCGGCGAGCTGGAGCACGTGCTGCGAGCGCTGCGACGTCTTGTTCTTGATGAAGTGCGCCTCGTCGACGACCATCCCGCGGAAGCCGAAGTCGGCGAGCCAGCCCGACGTGCCGGTCGAGCACCTCGTAGTTGACGACGACGATGTCGGCGAAGCCGTCGATGGTCTCGCCGTTGCCGTGGATGACCGTCGCGGTCTTCTTCGGCGTCCAGAGCCCGGCCTCGCGCGCCCAGTTGGTCTTGACGACGTTGGGGACGACCACGAGCAGCGGGTAGGCGTTGGCGGCCTGGGCCGCGAGCAGCGCCTCGGCGGTCTTGCCGAGTCCGGGCTCGTCGGCGAGCAGGAAGGTGCGGTGCCCCTCGGCGGCGGCCGCGACGACCTGGGCCTGGTGCGGCATCGGGACGAGTCCGCCCGGGGCCCGCAGCGGGGCGGGGTCGGGCAGCGGCATGCAGACCGGCGCACCGGTGCCGCCGTACTCGAAGGAGCGGAAGAGCGGGACCGAGCAGCTCCCAGGTGGCCAGCCGGCGCGGCCCGGTGCGGGTCTGCTCGGCGGCGGTGAAGTCGGGGACGAGGAACGGGTTCGCGAGCTGGCGGGAGACCACGGACTGCGGCACGACCCGGCGCTCGGCGGCGGCCGAGAACGCGGTCGGCTCCGGCCGCGGCGACCTCCTCGGGCGGCGCCTCGAGGCCGCCGGCGGCGGTCAGCTCGCGCTTGAGCGCCTTGGCCGAGTCGGACACGACGGCGTCCTCGGCGAGCAGGGTGAACAGGGAGGGGTCGCGGGCGGCGGTCTTGGCCAGGATCGTGGCGATGCCGTCGAGACGCTTGAGCTGCTCGGCGCGGTGCGCCTCGGTGCTCGTCGGTGTCGGCCTTGATCCGGGCGCGCTCCTCGCGGACCAGCAGGGCCACGACCTGGAACTTGGTGCGCACCGAGGACAGCGCGGAGCCACGCTCGACGGCGGTCTCCACCTCCCGCACGTTGCGGGCGAGCACCGGGATGATGCCCTCGTTGTCGAGGTCGCGCACGCGGCGCTGGTTGCGCGCCGGCGTACGACGGGCCGTCGACTGTCGTTGGCCTCGTCGAGCCACTGACTCCTCCTCTGGAGTGACCGGCGTGACGACCGCGGCGGCAGGAGCACCGCACGCGGTCCCGCACCGGGGACAGCTGGGACGTCGAGCGGAACGGACCGGAGCAGCCGCTGCGCGGGACGTGGCTCGGTTCCACGGATCTGCGAGAGATCGTCGGGAGGACAGAGAAGTCCACTCGTGTGGAACCGACGGGACCATCGTAGCGCCCCCCGTTTGTCCCGGGCAGCCTCGGGTATCGGCGGCGTACCCCCACTGGACGACCCACCCAGGACGGAGACGACATGTCCCAGGAGCTCGAACGGCAAGCGGATCGCCTTCCTCACCGCGAATTCCGGAGTGGAGCAGGTGGAGCTGACCACGCCCTGGCAGGGCCTGCGGGACGCCGGAGCCGAGACGGTGCTGGTCGCACCGGAGCGGGGTGAGGTGCAGGCGTTCACCAACGACGTCGAGAAGGCCGACACCTTCGACGCCGACCTGGCCGTCGCCGATGCCTCGGCCGCCGACTTCGACGGGTTGGTCCTGCCCGGCGGCACCACCAACCCCGACGCGCTGCGGCTGGACGGTGACGCGGTCGCCCTCGTGAAGGCGTTCGTCGACGCGGGCAAGCCGGTCGCCGCGATCTGCCACGGTCCCTGGACCCTCGTGGAGGCCGGCGTGCTCGGCGGCAAGACCCTGACCAGCTGGCCGAGCCTGCAGACCGACATCCGCAACGCCGGTGGCACCTGGCGCGACGAGGAGGCCTTCACCTGTCCCGACGACGGCTGGACCCTGGTGACCAGCCGCAACCCCGACGACCTTCCCGCCTTCACCGCCGCGGCGATCGCGGCGTTCCGCTGACGAAGCTCGGTTCAGGCGGTCGTCTCCCGGCGGGGCGGCACCAGGAGGACGAGCAGCGCGGCCAGCAGGGACGCGACCGCGCAGATCGCGAACAGCTCCCGGTAGGCGTCCAGCGACGGCACCGCGAACGTGCCGAGGATGACGGTGTTGGCCGCCAGGATGCTGCCGCCGACCGCGCTGGCCAGGGAGCTGCCGAAGCTGCGGAACAGGCTGTTGAGACCGTTGGCGGCGGCGATCTCCCCGGGCGGGGTGTGCGCGTTGATCAGCGACGGGATCGCGGCGTAGCCGACCCCGGTGCCGATCCCGACGACGGTGGCGCCGACGACGACCTGCCACAGCGAGTCGCTCCAGACGATGCGCATCAGCCAGCCCGCGGCGACCACGCTGGCGCCGAGGGCCAGCGTCTGGGGTGCGCCCCGGCGGGTGATCAGCTTCGCGGCGACCGGGGACAGCAGGAGCATCGCCAGGCCGCTGGGCAGCATGGCCAGTCCGCCGACGAGCAGGCTGGACCCGAAGCCGTAGCCGCTCGCCTCGGGCGCCTCCACGAAGGACGCCGTGCCGATGAACGAGGCGAAGAGCGCGAAGCCGAACAGGATCGACGCCAGGTTGGTGATCACGATCGGCTTGCGACCGAGCGCCCGGAGGTCGACGAGCGGCTCGCGGATGCGCAGCTGGCTCCAGCCGAACACGGCGAGCAGCACCACGGCCGCCACGAGCAGGGTCGCGACCTTGGGGTCGTCCCAGCCCCAGGCCGAGCTCTGGGCCAGCGGCAGCATCAGGGCGACCAGCCCGGCGGCGAGCAGGGCGGCGCCCACCAGGTCGACGCGTCCCCCGCTGCGCCCGGGCGACTCGGGGACGATGGTGAGGATCCCGACGAACGCCACCAGGCCGGCGGCCGAGGTGATCCAGAACAGGGCGTGGAAGTCGGCGTGCTCGGCGACGAACCCGGCGAGCGGCAGCCCGAGCGCACCCCCGACCCCGAGCATCGCGCTGATCAGCGCGATCGCGGACCCGACGCGCTCGCGGGGCATCAGCGCCGCGAGCAGGCTGATGCCGAGCGGGATGGCCGCCGCGGAGGCGCCCTGGACGGCCCGGCCGACGATCAGCCAGCCGATGTCGTCGGTCAGCGCCGTCACGAGCGAGCCCAGCACGAGGGCACCGACGGCGACGAGCAGCATCAGCCGCTTGCCGAACATGTCGCCGAGGCGACCCATGATCGGCACGGACACGGCGGCCACCAGCAGCGTGGAGGTCAGCAGCCAGCTGACGTTGCCGGCGGAGGTGTCGAGCCGGGCCGGCAGGACGGACAGGACCGGCACCAGCACCGACTGGGACAGGGAGACGACCAGCGCGCCGAGGCCGATCACGACCAGCTCGAGGGTGGCCCGGCGCGGCGAGGTGGCGGCGGCGATGCGGGCGTCGGGGTCGGTGCGGGCGGCCTCGACGTCGTGCGGGGCGGACATGTGGTTCCTTCCGGCGGGAGCAGGTGTGCTTCTGGCACGATACGCCCCGATTGGCACTGAGTGCCATTCGGGTCCCTCGTGTGTCAGCAGTGTTACGGTGCGTGCATGCCGGTCGAGCCCAGCGTCACCCTGCGGGACCACGCCCGCGGCGCCGTGCGCGACGAGGTGATGAAGCACGCCTGGAACCTCTTCGCGACGCAGGGCTTCGAGGCGACGACCGTCGACCAGGTCGCGGCTGCGGCGGGCATGTCGCGCCGTACGTTCTTCCGCTACTTCAGCGGCAAGGACGAGCTCGTCCTCGAGCGGCTGCTCGAGTCCGGGGACCGCATCGCCCGCGCCCTGCGCGAACGACCCGCGGACGAGCCCGCCTGGCCGGCGCTCCGGGCGGCCTTCGACGAGACCGTGCGCCTGCAGGAGAAGCACGCCGACCGGTCCCGGCCCCTGCAGCTGATGCTGCGCGACGAGCCGGCGGTCCGCTCCAGCGTGCTCGAGCGTCGGCGCCGCTGGCAGGAGGTGCTCACCCCGCTCGTGGCGGCCCGGCTCCCCCGCCGCCGCGGCGGCCGGGGTCCCGACGTCCGCGCGTCCGCGTTGACCGCTGCCGCCCTGTCCTGTCTCGAGGTGGCCCAGGAGACCTGGGCCGACCACCCCGGCTCCCGGCTCGGCACGCTCCTGGACCAGGCGATGGCGGCGGTGGCGCCGGACCCCCGACCGTAACCGGACCGGCCCCGGGCTCGTTGGTCCTCCACGACCACCGACGACCCCGGGAGACACCCATGCGCCGCACCCTCGCCACGCTCCTCGCCACCGCCGTCGCGGTCGGAGCCGCGACGTTGCCGACCGGATCGCCTTCCGTGGCGGCCGAGGCCCCGCTGCGGTACGTCGCCCTGGGTGACTCCTACAGCGCCGCCTCCGGCGTGCTGCCCCCGGACCCGACCGCGCCGCCGTCGTGCCTGCGGTCGATCCGCAACTACCCCCACGTGGTCGCCGCCGCGACCGGCGCCCGGCTCACCGACGTCACGTGCGGGGCGGCCCAGACCAAGGACTACTTCACCTCGCAGTCGCCCGGCGTCGCTCCTCAGCTCGACGCACTCTCGGCCGACACCCAGCTCGTGACGATGACGATCGGCGGCAACGACAACAACACGTTCATCAGCTCGATCGTCTCCTGCGGCGCGGCGGGGGCCTCGACCCTCGGCCAGGGCAGCCCGTGCCAGGACAGGTACGGCTCCTCGTTCGCCGACGACATCAAGTCGAAGACCTACCCGGCTCTGGTGCGGGCCCTGCAGGCGGTCCGGGCCAAGTCGCCGCAGGCCCGGGTGGCGATCCTCGGCTACCCGTGGATCCTGCCGAGGACGACCGGCTGCTTCGACAAGATGCCCGTCGCGACGGGTGACGTGCCCTACCTGCGTGGCATCCAGGCCACCCTCAACGACGCCGTGCGCCGGGCGGCGGCCGCGACCGGCGCCACCTACGTCGACCTGAGCCAGGTCTCGGAGGGCCACGACGCCTGCCAGCCGATCGGCGTGCGCTGGGTCGAGCCGGTGCTCCAGGGCACCAACCCGGTCGTCGTGCACCCCAACGCCCTCGGCGAGTCCGCGATGGCGGCGCAGACGATGCGGGTCCTGCAGCTGTCCTGAGGTTTCACCCTCGTCGAAGTTTCACCTTCGTCGCCCGGGGGAACCTCTCGGGTGCCTCGTCCCGCGTCCCCCGCGCGGGTCCTCGCCCGAGCGGAAGCAGGTCCCATGAACGACACCGCATCCTCCGTCGCGTGGCTCGGCAGCCACGACTACGCCGCCCGCGTCGCCCTGGCCGCGGACATCGCCTCCGGCACCCTCGACGACGACAGCTACGACCCGTTCGGCGAGGACTTCTGACGCAAGCGGGGCCAAATCGGACGATTACGGTCGTACCAGTTTCTTAATTCGTGGCGCTTGTCCGCTTCTCGTCGTACGGTGATCGAGGGCGGAGTCCCGACGGGACTCCCAGGGGAAAACACAGGGGCGGACCATGGGGCAGAGCGATGTGCAGCGCGCGGAACAGGAAGCGCCGGGTGGGGCGGCGTGGATCGAGTTCAGCGACCGGGGCGGCAACTACGTAGGAACGGGACACGGGGGCCGCGCCTGGCGGATCTCGGCGACGTCCACCGGCTGGCGGCTCGACTTCCGGGACCCGGGTGACGAGTCGTCGACCTACGCCGGCACGCACCCGAGCCTGTGGGCGGCGCAGCGCGAGGCCAACTGGGTGCACCAGCCCGGTCGTCGCGCGGTCCCGCGCCAGCGTCAGCGGTAGCGACCGCCGGCCGGCTCGGCGGCACGGTCGCCGGTGACCACCGGGGGCGCCCGGAACACGAAGCGCTGGTAGGTCACGAAGCGGAACGCGG
Organism: uncultured Actinomycetota bacterium; assembly: GCA_963778095.1. Lineage (GTDB taxonomy): Bacteria > Actinomycetota > Actinomycetes > Propionibacteriales > Nocardioidaceae > Nocardioides_B. The sequence continues at coordinate 238,675 of CAVZTB010000015.1, forward strand.
TCCCGAGGGCGAGACCCACCACGTTGGCCGACACGTTGTCGGCCAACCGGCTGGTCAGGCCCATCAGGTCGTGCGACACCGCGAGGGTGACCACCGAGAAGCCGAGACCGATCACGTTGAACAGCACGAACAGGGCGACCTCGCGGCGCCGGTCGCCCGCGGGGCGGTCGCGCCACGTCAGGGTGCGGTTGCCGAGGTAGGTCACGCACATCGCGGCCACCACGGCCAGGGTGCGGGCCACCGACGGGTCCATCGTCGACCACGGGGTCGTCGACCGCAGCACGTTGAACGCCGAGACGTCGACGACGTAGCCGGTGCCGCCCACCGCCAGGAACGTGAGCACCTGCCGGTCGAGCAGCCGCGTCACCAGCTCAGGCCGCGGCATGGTTGCCCGTGGGCCCGGTCCCGCGCACGTCGTACGACGGGTGGCGCAGCTGCTGCCAGCGCCAGAACAGCACGCGCAGCAGCGCCTCGGCGACGATCGCGCCCGACATCTTGGACGAACCGACCGTCCGGTCGGTGAACACGATCGGCACCTCGACGACCCGCAGGCCGAGCCGCGAGGCGCGCCAGGTGTTCTCGATCTGGAAGCAGTAGCCGTTGGAGACCGAGGCGGTCGCGCCGACCCGCTCGAGCGCGTCGCGCCGGAACGCCTTGAAGCCCGCGGTGGCGTCGCGGACCGGGAGCCGGAGCACGAGCCGGACGTAGGTGTTCCCCGCCCACGAGATCAGCCGGCGCGACCCGGACCAGTTGCTGATGCCGCCGCCGCGGACGTAGCGCGACCCCACCGACACGTCGGCCGCGTCGAGGGCGCGGACCAGCGCCGGCAGCCGCTCGGGCGGGTGGGAGAGGTCGGCGTCCATCTGCACCACGACGTCGTAGTCGCGGGACAGTCCCCAGCGGAAGCCGGCCCGGTAGGCCGCGCCCAGCCCGTCCTTCTCGGCGCGCCGGAGCAGGAACACCCGGTGCAGGTAGTCCGGGTCCCGCAGCACGATGCCGGCGGTGCCGTCGGGGCTGCTGTCGTCGACGACGAGGACGTGCACCTCCCCGTCGACGCGCGGTGCCGCGCGCCGCACCCGGTCCAGCACGGCCGCGATGTTGCCGGCCTCCTCGTAGGTGGGGATGACCACCAGGGTCCTGCGCTGCGTCGTCACGACGGTTCCTCTCGGGGCACGACCTGGACGGGCCAGGGTCGACACCCACGATGCCGGGACGACGCTGAACGGACCCTGAACGACCGGTCAGCCGGCGGCCGGCAGCCGGACCGAGAACCGGGCCCCGCCCGCCGGCGCGGACCCGAGCTCCACCGTCCCGCCGGACAGCTCGACGATGGTGCGCGCGATCGCCAGCCCGAGACCCGCGCCGCCGGCCTCCCGGGCCCGGGCCTCGTCGAGCCGGACGAACCGCTCGAAGACGTGCTCGCGCAGCTCGGCGGGCACGCCGGCGCCGTCGTCGTCGACGAACATCTCCACCCAGCCGTCCCGCTCGGCCAGCCGCACCCAGACCTGCGAGGTCGCGTGCCGCACCGCGTTGCCGACCAGGTTGCGCACCACCTGGGCGAGCAGGATCTCGCTGCCCAGCACCTGTCCCCCGCTGACCTGGGACACGTCGACCGGCACGCGTGCACCCGAGCGCCCCACCCGGGCCACCTCCGCGAGCACCAGGTCGTCGAGGTCGACCAGGTCGTCGGCCTCCGGGCCGTCCGCGTCGTCGAGCCGGGCCAGCAGCAGCAGCGCGGCGACGAGGCTCTCCAGCCGCTGGCTCTCGGCGAGCACGTCGTCGGCCAGGCCGCCGACCGCGACCCGGTCGGGATAGGAACGGGCCACCTCGGCCGCCTGACGGATCACCGCCAGCGGCGAGCGCAGCTCGTGGGAGGCGTCCGAGACGAACTGCCGCTGCAGCCGGTGGGAGAGGTCGATGCGGTCGAGCATCTCGTTGAGGGTGACCGCCAGCCGCGGGATCTCGTCGTCGCCCGGCGGCAGCGCGAGCCGGCGGTCCAGGTGGGCGGAGGTGATCGCGTCGGCCTCGCGCCGCATGGCCTCGACGGGTCGCAGGGCACGACCGATGCTGATCCACACGATCGCCGCGAGCAGCGCGACCACGACCGGCACCGAGAACGCCAGCAGCAGCGCCGTCGTGTCCCGGGCCCGGTCGGTCTGCTCGGTGGAGCGGCCCACCACCACCATCCGCACCTGGTCGTCCTCGGCGATCCGCCGGGCGACGACCGTGTAGTGGTCGCGCTGACCCGGCACGTGGAGGTCCCGGGCGACACCGGCCGGGACAGCAAGCGGCTGCCCCAGGGTGGCGCGGTGGTCGCTCGCGACGACGACGCCGTCACCGTCGACGAGCTGGACGACGATGTCGTCCCGGCCGGTGATCACGACCTGCTGCGGGCTGACACCGTCGGCGAGCTGGGCCCGGATCGCCGCCACCTCCTGGCGGGCCGTGGAGACCAGGCCGGCCTCCATCGAGCGGTGCAGGGTGAGCACGAACAGCACCGAGCCGACCGTGGTGGCGACCAGGGCAGCCGTCGCCGCCACCAGGGTCACCCGGAAGCGGATGTAGGAGCGGGCCTCCCGCAGCGACCGCACTAGGGC
>CAVZTB010000016.1:0-286720 GCA_963778095.1 uncultured Actinomycetota bacterium
CGCGTCCAACTCACGTCGACGGTGGTGGCTCCGTGCGGGGTCGGTGCTGGTCGGCTCTGGGTCCGCCGCTCCTCGGCGGTGGCGATGGCTTGAAGCGCGCCGCAGTGGCAGCGCTCGATCTCGTCTCCGTGGCGGCCCACGAATCGGTGGACGCGTGGGCTGTCGCAGTTCTCCCGATGCCTGAGAACGGCTCCCAGAGGCTCCTCCGCCGCGCGCGGCTCAGCTTCGGGGGTCGTGGGGTCGTCAGCGGTTGTCGTCATCGCGGCTGCCTTTCGTCTCGTCGTGCGTCGTGGCGCCCGGTGCGGGCTCGTGGTCGCAGTCCGGGCAGCAATGGCCGCGGCAGATGTCGTGGAGGCTCTGGCAGGACTGCCAGGGCGCCGAGCAGGTTCGGCAGCTCGCGCGCGCCAGGTGTGGCCGACAGGCAAAACAGGCTCGTGGTCGGCCGTCCTCGTCGTCGCCTCGCCAACCACCGCGGCACTCGTCGTCGTGCAACCTCTGCTCGAGGTCCCGGGCATCGGCCTCGGCCTGCTCCTGCTCCCGCCGATCGCGCACATCGGACGAGTCAGTCGGCGGCCAGCTCACGAGGCGGCCTCCGCCTGAACGTCGGCCCACTCGGCCGTGACCGCGCTGTCGAGCCCGACAGGATCGTCGGGGTAGCTGTCCTCCAGGCCCTTGACGATCGGTCCAGCCACGGGGTCGAGCCGCAGTGCGTCGAGCTTGGCGACGGCGTCCGCCCGCCGGCTGTCGCGGTCTCGTTGCTTGCGCTGGTCAGCGACTGCCTTACGTCGCACTGAGGTAGCTCGCATCCTTCACGAGCCGATTGAGCGAGATCGTCTCCCGGTAGTCAGATCACGTACTGGATCACCTCATCGATCCATCCCTCTCCAACCCCCTTGTCGAGCAAGGCGGTCCGCACCTTGATCTCGAGCTCGGTCGGCGCGGCGCTACGGGAGTAGTGGGCTGAGTAGTGGGCTGAGTAGTCTGTCCGCCTCCCGTACTGGTGGTGTCGGGAGACGTACTGCTGGTGTCGGGAGACGTACTGCTGACCTGAGCCATCGATCCGGGAGGCGTACTGCTGGATGCCTCAGCAGTACGGGAGCCGGACACCGAGGAGTCAGTGTTCCGGGAGCCGGACGGCTGAACTGGAACTCGTCAGTATCTGGCCGAGTGGTGCTGGCCCGCGGCCTCCTTCACCGTCAGCCAGCCAGCCTCGCGCAGGGCCTTGAGGGCGCGCCCGGATCGCATCGCGCGACGGGCCAGTCCGCTCCTGCAGTCGCGGGTAGGTCATCCATGCGAAGTCCCGATCGCCGGCATGGTGGGCGTACGCCAGGGCCACGAGGCGCTGTGTCGGCTTGAGCGAGCTCTCCCAGACCGCTCGCACGTAACCGTCCCGCGGCCAGACGTGCCGAGGCCCGACCTTGGTGAGGCGCTCGGCAGGCCGCGCGCGGTCAGGCGCGTCCACTACCGGCAGTAGGGATCGGCGTCAGCAGCGCGTCGAGGTCGTCGCGTTGGATCCTGATAAGGCGAGAGCCACGTACGCCGCGCAGGGAGGTCGCCGCGTGCGATGTAGGCCCGCACGGTGCGTTCAGTAACGCCAAGGTAACCGCCTGCCTCGGCCTGAGAGAACCACCGCTTGCCGCTCTTGGCCGCCGGAGAGTACGAGAGCGCGCGGCCCACCTTCGCCTCACTCGTCATCGGAGATGCCCTCCTTTGATGCGAGTGCCTCGAGCGCGGACTCCGCCTGTTCGGCCTCGGTCGCGAGTTCGCGGGCTCGGCGGCGAGCAACGGCCGACTTGAGGCTGAGGCGAGCCATGTGCGCGCGGAACAGTTGATCGGCGCGTGACTCGTCCCCGTCAGCCTCGGCGAGGAACTTTTCCCTGAGCGCGGTGCGCGCAGGAGAGGTGCGGGCGGCCCGGTCATCGGTCTTTGCCCAGCTGCTGTGGGCTCCGAGTTTGCCTAGCGCGGTGCGTTCGGACTGAGTGAGCACTGTGACTCCAGGAGACGCGAATACCGAGCGGCAACGTCTCCCGTTCGTCGGAAGTCATCGTCTGCTCGGTTGGGTGTCTCCTGGACGGCGGGCAACCTGTGCCCCCAACCGCTCACCGCGGACTGACCTACGCTTGGCATCTCTGCTCTAGCCACCTGGGCCAGTCGCAGTCCTCTGCACGGCCACCTGGGCCGATTTGGGCGTAGCGTCCCTCGATTAGTAGAACTCGAGTATTCAAACTTGTGTGCTAAAGCCTAGCCGCGAGCGATGTGCCGAGCGGCACCGACCGCTGGCCGTCCCTTACGCGTTAGGGCTCTCGACCATGGCCGAGAGCCGCTTGGCGATCTCCATGTCGCGGCCCTCGGCGGCGTGCTGGTAGCGGAGCGCAGCGCCCGGTGTGGAGTGCCCGAGTCGGCCCATCAGTTCGGCGAGCGTGGCGCCCGTCTGAGCCGCTAGAACGGCGCCGGTGTGCCGCAGGTCGTGCCAGCGGAGGTCGGGCCTCCTGCGGCCTCCGGGCCGGGTAGAACACCCGGTAGAGGGTCGACGGCGCCAGATGACCGCCGCCGCGGGCCGGGAACAGCAGCCCATCCTTGCCGGCCTCGGCGTGCTTGAGCATGTGTTCGCGGATGAGCGGCAGCAGGTGCGGCGGGATCGCGACGTCGCGGGTACCGGCGTCGCTCTTGGGGGTGCCGACGACGATCTCGCCGTCGACGCGCACGACGCCGCGACGGATCGCGAGGATGCCGGCCTTGGTGTCGACGTCGCCACGGCGCAGCTCGGCCAGTTCGCCGAACCGCAGGCCGCACCAGGCGGCGAGGAGCGCCATGAGCGCGGTACCGCTCGGGCATCGCGGCGACGATGGTCTCGAGCTCGGCCAGGGTGGCCGGCTTGATCTTGTGGACTCGCTTGGAGTTGCCGGCTCCACGGATGTGGCAGGGGTTGACGGGATCAGCTCGTCGTGGACGGCGCTGCCGAGGATGGTGCGCAGGAGCCCGTACGCGTGCGCCCGCAGCGTCGGTGCTCCGGCGGTGTCGCGTACCACTCGCGAACCAGCTCGGGCGTGAGTGCGTGAGCGGCACGGGCCCGAGCTCGGGGATGAGCGTAGCGTCGAGCAGTCGGCGGTAGTGCTCACGGGTCCTTGCCTCGAGCCGGCGCCCTACTAGCCACCGCTCCGCGCTACCGCCGAACGTCGTCGCCTTGCGTTGTGCGGTCGCGGCGCGGATTCCCAGGCGTCGCGCACGATGTCAGTTCGGACGGTCGCCAGCCAGGTCTCCGCGTCTCCCTCGGTGTCGAACGTCGTCTGTGCTCGGTGGCTCTTACCGTCGGGCCCGCGTAACGCGCCTGGTAGCGCCCCGAGGGGAGCCGTCGGATGCTTCCGAACCGGGCCCGCGTGCCCTTGCTGTTTGCCAGTCTGCGCCCCCTCGTGCCACGTACGTGCCAGATCAGGGTATCAGTCGGTTCCGGTTGGTTCCGGTACCTTCCGCGTTACTGTGCGTACGTCGCAGGTCAGGGTGTCTTCGGCAGGTCACACTCGAAACGCAGGATGCCGGAATCTGGTTCGAACCCAGTATCGCCCACTTTGAATTCGTGCAGGTGAGGGGCCGGTTTCCAGTCTTGGAACCGGCCTCTTGCCATCTACATGCAGATGCGTGAGGCTTCAACCGAAAGGAACCACCGAGGGCGACGTACCAGAAGGCCAGAGCTCGAGGCGCAGCACGGTCAACCCGTAACGCACAGAACCGCCCGGGTCCCCATGGCTCCCGGGCGGTTCTGTGTTCTGTTACGCGCGGGTCGCCGTCACGGATCGGCTCCCAGAGACCCCGCCAGCACCTACGAAAGCAGTCGGCGAGGAGTTCGGGCTCACCCCAGAGGGTTGCCCTTGGATGGCCGCGGTCCGCCGGATGTAGCCGCCCATGGGGGTTGCGGCCACTCGGGACGGCGGGCCGCGGCTGACTCACCCCACTATGCGCCGACCCGGACCGAAACGGAACCGCCTGGCGTCACTCCCAGTGAAGGCCGGGCGGTTCCGTTGCTCCGTGGATGACGTGGTCCGCCCTGAGGTGAATCATCGAAGTGAGGGGCGGACTGTTTAGTTGTCCCGCCATCGTGACGCCAACCGGCGCTCATGCGGACCACCCGAAAGGCTGGACTCCGGCGTCGGTCAGAGGTGGTCCAGAAGCCGCGCGACGTCGCCGTCCTGCCAGTGAGACGCCGGCTCGGCAAGGTAGCGCTCACGTGCCGAGTCCGCGACCTGGCGGACGATCTCGGGTGGAGCTCCGACATCACGGAGCGCGGCGAGGGCCTCGGCGTGCGGAGTCTTGTGTTGGAGGTGGTATCGGCGCGGCCGTCGAGTTGAGCGATCAGGGTTCCATCGGTGACGTTGCTTCTGGAGGCCATGGGATGACGCTATGGGCGGCAGCCGACAGTCATCCCTCGTGCCGATGTGGGCCTGACACACCCCACCAGACCGTCCGAGCCCGGAACACCCGGGTTGTGGGTGCTGTAACGCCCCGCCAGTCCGGCGACATGTTCTCACTGACGGTCCAGGGCCGCCGAGGCCCCGGATGAAAGCAGTTGCCCACGCATCGCATCCGGACGACCACCGTCGCCCTTCTCTCGACCGTCGCCCTCACCGTGGGAGCAGCACCGTTCGCGGCCCACGCTGACAAGCCCGACCGCGAGCCGTGTGCCAAGCAGGAGGCGCAGGTCCAGAGGCCGAGGACGCACTCGCCCGTGTGACGGCAGTCTTCGCCAAGCAGAAGAAGCACGTGGCCCACGCCCGCGCGGACGTCAAGCACGCCGACAACCGCTCCGAGCGGGCCAAGGCCGTGGCTGCGCTGCACGCCGCCAAGGTGAAGAAGGAGAAGGTCGCCAAGGCGAAGAAGGCTCAGCAGATGCGGCTCGCCAAGGCCACCCAGCGTCTGACCGACTGCGAGACGGCGAACAGCAGCACCACCGCCGCCTGATCCGGTCGCGTCATGGTGGGGGGACGCCGACCCGGTGCAGATTCTGCACCGGGTCGCGCTCCCGTCCACACCCACAGGCGCGGCGTTGCCCACCCCACTGCGGTGATGCCGTCTAGGGCGCACCATCCGCTCATGCCGCGAAGCGTGCGCCGGTTTGCGGTGGAATCCTTTCGCGCTGCCGCTGGTTCAGACGGGCATGATCATTGGACTCATTGGGAGTGGAAACATCGGCGGTACCGTGGCGCGACTTCGGTGGGTGCGGGTCACGAGGTCGTGCTCAGCAACCGACGCGGTCCCGACACGCTCGTCGGGCTCGTCTCGGAGCTCGGACCGCGGGCGAGAGCAGCCACACCGACCGAAGCTGCGGCGGCGGGCGACATCGTGGTCGTCACCGTCCCGCTCAACGCGTACCGCGACGTCCCGGTCGAGCCACTTCGGGGCAAGGTTGTCATCGACACCAACAACTACTACCCCGACCGCGACGGCCACATTGCCGAGCTCGACGACGAGTCGACGACGACGTCGCGAGCTGCTGCAGTCCCATCTTCCTGACTCTCGGGTGGTGAAGGCGTTCAACAACATCTACGTCGCACCTCGCACCGCTCCACCGCCCGCCCGGCGACCCGGAGGCGCTCCGTCCTCGCCATCGCCGGCGACGACCCAGCGGCCAAGCACACGGTCACCGAGTTCCTCGACTCGATCGGGTACGACGCCTTCGACGTCGGGCCCCTGTCGGAAGGGCTGGCGATTCCAGCGCGACACGGCGGCGTACGTGCAGCCCTACGCCTTCCCGGCACCACGTACCCGAACTGGACGGCGCGTCAGGTGACCGCGGCGATGCTGGAGCCAGAGCTCTCGCGCAGCTCAGCGCTACCGCGACATGTGAGGAAAGCCCCAAGCGCCCTCTTTGTTCGTCCCCAGGGGCTCACACCGCGCACAGAGGCCAGGAGTGTGACCAGCGCTGGGGCTTAGACGGCTGCCTTCTTGACCAGCTTGCGGATCAGCTTCTCCTCGGCCGGGCCGATCTCGATCACGGCGTACGACGTCACCCACATCGCACCGTCGTCGAGCTGGGCGGCCTCCTCGAATCCGAGGGTGGCGTAGCGGGACTTGAACTTCGTCGCAGGCTTGAAGAAGACGACGACCTTGCCGTCGCGGGCGTAGGACGGGAAGCCGTACCAGGTCTTCGGGTCCAGGCCTGGGGCGACGTCGAGCACGATCCGGTGGATCGCCTCGGCGAGCCCGCGGTCGGGCTGCGGCAGCGCCGTGATCGCCTCGACGCACGCTTCGGCCTCGTCGGCCTTCTTCGCGCCGCCCTTCTTCTCTGCGCGCAGCTCGGCGGCGCGCTGCTTCATGGCGGCCAGCTCGTCCTCGGAGAAGCCGGAATCGGATGTGTTGGTCTTGGTAGCCATGGCCTCACTCTAGGACCGTCTGCGGGCGGAGACTTCTCGAATCCTGACCGCTTTCGACGTTGGCGATTCTTGAACACAGACCCCTGACGGCAGGTCCGCGTCACGCGAGCAGCACGCACGGTGAGCGGCCGATCAGCGCCGGCCGCCATCGACGTGGATCGTCTGGCCGTCGATGTAGCTCGAGCGGATCAGCCAGATCGCTGCGTCGACGACGTCGTCCAGTTCGCCGTACCGGCCGACAAGGGTCTGCTCGGCCGCCCCGGCGAGGAACGCCGGTTTCGCCTCGCCCTTGCCGTCCCAGGAGCCGCTGTCGACGATGCCCGGCGCGATCGCGTTGACCCGGACGGGGGCGAGGTTCGCGGCGAGGTGGCGGACGGCGAAGTCGACCGCACCGTTGGTGATTCCCTTGACGATCGACCCCGGCCCTGGTCGCCAGCCGACGACGCCAGCGAAGAGCGTCATCGAGTGGCGGATCTCGAAGTGCTTCGCGACGAGAAGTGGGCCGATCACCTTCGTCTCGAACGCGGCGACGAACTGGTCGCGGTCGAGGTCGGCGATCGAGGCGCCGTAGGGGACCGAGCCGAGGGTCACGACGTGGTCGACGGCGCCGATCGTCGCGGCGGCGGCGGCAATCGACGCCTCGTCCGTGAGGTCGAGGCGTACGGCGCCCTCGATCGTCCGCGGGTCGCGTGCCCCGATCACCACGTCCATGCCTTCTTGTCGCGCCCGCGTCGCGATGGCCGCGCCGATGCCCCGTCCGCCGCCGATCACCAGGACTCGCTGTCCGTCTAGTTCTGTCATGGCGCCACGGTATGCTTTGGATACCGAGTTACTGCAAGGGAACCGGAGGATGCCGATGGACTACGACGTGATGGCCCGCACCTGTCCGTCCCGCGTCGTGCTCCACCGCATCGGCGCCCGCTGGACGGTCTTCATCGTCAACGCCCTCGAGCACGGGCCGAAGCGCTTCGTCGAGCTCAAGACGCACATTCAGGGCATCACCCCGAAGGTCCTCACCGAGACACTGCGGACCCTCGAGCGCGACGGCCTCATCGCTCGCACCGACTACGAGGAGAACCCGCCCCGCGTCGAGTACGAGCTCACCGAGCTCGGCCGCTCACTGCTCGAGCCGCTGCGCGCTGTGCGACTCTGGGCTGAGGCGCACGTTCCGGAGATCCAGGCCGCGAACGCGGCGGCGGCTGGAATCCAGCCGGGTGGTCTCGCCGTGCACCGACCGGTCACTAGTGCCGCCCGTCGCCTGTCCGGGACCATCTGCTGCATCCTGGGAAGCGGGTCGCCGCGCCATCCGATCTCCTCACCCAGGTTCAACACGGTGCCCATCACCACGCTGATGGCCAGGTTCGTCGCCCAGCGGAATGACACGCGTTGTCTCCGACAGATCCGGGAGGGGTGAGCTGGGGGTCGGCGTGACCGGATCGAGGGTCTCGATTCGGCGTTTGATCTCGTCGCGGATGGGCCGGACGGCGTGGATGTCGGCCCGGCGGGGTCGTCGAGCGCCCAGTCCTCGTAACGTTTGCCGGGGAAGTAGGGGCAGGCGTCGCCGCACCCCATCGTGATCACGACGTCGGACTCCTGGACTGCCTCGGTGGTCAGGATCCTGGGTGTCGTCGGCGGTGATGTCGATGCCGACCTCAGCCATCGCCTGCGACGGCGACGGGGTTGATCTGGTCGCGGGGCTCGGAGCCGGCGGAGAGGACTTCGATGCGGTCGCCCGCGAGGTGGCGGAGGTAACCTGCGGCCATCTGAGAGCGTCCCGCGTTGTGTATGCAGACGAACAGCACCGTGGGCTTGCCGGCCGCCGGTGTCTGGGGTGTTCGGGTGGTCATGGGCTCTCCTTGGTGCCGGTGAGAGCGGCGGCGTGCGGAGGTCGGGGTAGAGGTAGCGGACCGCACCGCGGCGAGTGCGCCGCCCGACGAGCTGCATGAGGACGAACATGGGCACCGAGGCGGGTGCGATGCCCGCGAAGGTGTCGGAGAACATGCGCGCCATCGGTGACCGCCGGATTGGCGAAGCTGGTCGAGGTCGTGAACCAGTAGGCAGCGGTGATGTAGCCGCCGACGGCGAACGCGATGATGTCGGGATCCTGCCGGTGCGGAGGCTGCCGAAGATGATCACCACCAGGCCGAGGGTCGCGACGACCTCGCCGAGCCACAGGTGCTCGCCGGTGCGCTGATGGGTGGCGATGGTGACGCGTCGAGGTCGAACATCAGGTTCGCGACGACGGCACCGGCATGCCGCCGACGACCTGGGCGGCGATGAGGGCGAGCGGCGTCTCGGGTGGTGATCAGGCCGAGGACGCGTTCGACCAGGGTGACGACGGGGTTGAACGCGCGCCGAACGGGTTGCAGGGCGAGGATGAGCGCGACCAGAGCGGCGCCGGTGTCGAGGCTGTTCTCCAGCAGTTGCAGCCCGACGTCGTCGGGGGACAGGCGGGCGGCGGCGATCCCGGAGCCGATGACGGCAGCGACGAGGAACGCGGTGCCGACGAGTTCGGCGGCCGCGCGGCGCGCCAGTTCGGTGCGCGGGCGGTCGGGTCACGCGGCGACGCCGCCGATGAGCGCGCCGAGGTCGGCAAGCGCCATCGTCGGGTTGATGGAGTAGTAGACCCACACGCCACGCTTGCTGCGGTCCAGCAGACCGACCTCGTGCAGCACCTTGAGGTGGTGGCTGATGGTCGGCTGGGACAGGTCGAAGGCGTCGTTGAGGTCGCACACGCACGCCTCCCCGTCTGCGTGCGAGGCGACCAGCGGACAGCAGCCGGAGCCGCACGGGTCGGCGAGCGCCTTGAGCAGCGGCGCGATCCGTCTCGGCCTGCTCATCCGTCAGCGGCTCCCGTCAGCGGCGAGCAGCAGGCGACCGTCTCGACCGGCGTCAGCTCCAGCAAGGACTTCGACATGCGTCTATGTTGACAGACATCGATGTCTGTGGCAACCTGCGTGACGACATCGACAACCATCAATATCAGGAGCGTCGCATGTCAAAGCCCGAAGCAGACCCGGACCGTGTTCACGCGTCCAGCTCGCCCTCAACGTCGACGACCTCGACGACGCCGTCGCCTTCTACTCGCAAGCTGTTCGGCACCGAGCCGGCCAAGCGTCGGCCCGGCTACGCCAACTTCGCCATCACCGAGCCGCCGCTCAAGCTGGTCCTGCTGGAGAACCCCGGCCAGGGCGGCACCCTCAACCACCTCGGCGTCGAGGTCGCCGACACCGACACCGTCGACGCCGAGCAGACCCGCCTCGCTGGAGCCGGCCTCGCCTCGGTCGACGAGCGCGACACCACCTGCTGCTACGCCAAGCAGGACAAGTTCTGGGTCCAGGGCGCACCCAACGGCGAGCGCTGGGAGATCTACACCGTCCTGGCCGACAGCCCAACCCCTAACGGAGAAGCTGACGGTCAGGGGTGCTGCTCACGAACCTTCCAGTCGAGCGGTCCGGGGCACAGAAGGTGGCGTCCACTGCTGCCATCTGCTGTCACTGAGGACACCCCTTGGTCGGGATGAGCTCACCCAGGTGCACGGTTCGCCCGGTCGCGGGCCAGTGGCCGGTGATGGCGTCGATAGCCGCCGGTGGGTCCCGTTCGTTTGATGGCTGGCCAACGAAACAGAACCGCCCTCGCATCCGTGGTGCCAGGGCGGTTCCGTCTACTCGGAGGTCTGGGGGCGCCTCCCCGGCACCGGGGGAGATACCGGGGAGATGCACCCCACGCGTCTAGACAACCAGTCCGTGACCGTTGTCGCGTCGGCCGTTCGGCTGTTCCTGCACGTAGTCCATCCACCCCTGCGCGCGCTCCAACTGGGCCATGGCGAGCCGGCGACCCTGCTACGTTCCGACGGTGACGGACGAAGGCTCCAGCGGTCTGGCAGTGACGCACCCGGCACGGTGGGTGCTCGGCCGCGTCGAGCGGTCCGGCCTGGTTCGTCACCCGGATGACCTGGCACCTGGGCGACGGGTCCACGGTCCGCTGGGCCTCGCGGACCGCCCGTCGACGTGGTCGGGTCGAGCTCCGAGACGCGGCGGGAGCATCTGACGGGAGTGGTCGAGGCCGAGCCGGCGACCGCTCGTCGGCTCGGCCCGGGCCAACATCGTGGCCGCAGTGGCGTTCGTGCTCGGCGGTACGTTCTTCGCGGTCGGACCGCTGCTCGCCGAGGTCGGACGTCGGCAGCGTCCGCGGAGTCGACGTGGTCTACCTGGTCGGCGGAGTCTTCTTCAGCCTCGGCGGCTACGTCTCGGTGCTGCAGGCCCTCGAACTCGCCCACGGAGATCGACGAGCACGGGTGCGCTCAGCCTGCGCCGCGGTGGCGCTGGTGGGGCTGGCGGCCGCGGGGAGATCGGCTGGCTCAGTGCGGCCGTGCTGTTCGCCGGGACGCTGTTCTTCGGGGTCAGCCTGGTGGCGGCGTTCGCCCAGGACCTGACCGCCCGACAGACCAACGGCTGGATCTGGCTCCCGGACATGGTCGGGTGCGTCTGCTTCCTCGTCTCCGGCCACCTCGCCCTGGTCGAGGTCTGCCACGGGCGCACCCGGCGTGCGCCTCCACGACCTCGGCTGGTGGATCGTCGCTGTCAACCAGCTCGGGTCGGTGCTGTTCTTCCTGGCCGGGGTCGCGGCGTTCACCCGGCCTGCCACCTCGACCGCGATCGACCTCGGTCTCGTCGACTGGGGCACCTTCGCAGGGGCGGTCTGCTTCGTGGTCGGCGGTGCGCTCCAGCTGGTCGAGCGCCCGGCTGCACCGCACGTCCTAGCGCTTCCCGCCTCACCCGTTTCGAACGATCCGCGCGAGCGCGAGCGGTGCTTCACTCGAAGGCATGGCCACCTCCGCTCCCAACGACGCGCACGACTGCCCTCTTCGGCAACCGCTTCCTGACCGAGGAGGTGCCGTCGACGACCTTCCCCGTGTCCGGGATGAGTCCGACCGACGCGATGCGGCTGGTCGGCGAGGACCTCGCCCTCGAGGGTGACCCGGCACGCAACCTGGCCACCTTCGTGACGACCTGGATGGAGCCGGAGGCGCAGCGGATCATCGCCGAGAACCTGCACCGCAACTTCATCGACCACGCCGAGTACCCGGTCTCGGCCGAGATCGAGCAGCGCTGCATCCGGATGCTGGCCGACCTCTTCCACGCGCCGGGGGAGACCACCGGCTGCCGCACGCAGGGGTCGTCCGAGGCGATCATGCTCGGCGCGCTCTCCCTGAAGTGGAAGTGGAAGGAGCGCCGCGAGGCGGCCGACCTGCCGGTCGACCAGCCGAACCTGGTCTTCGGCGGCGACGTGCACGTGGTCTGGGAGAAGTTCTGCCGCTACTTCGACGTCGAGCCCCGGATCATCCCGCTCGCCGAGGGCAAGTACACGATCGGCCCCGACGACGTGGCGCCGTACCTCGACGAGAACACCATCGGGGTCGCCGCGGTCCTCGGCACGACGTTCACCGGTCACATGGACGACATCGTCGGGATCAACGACCTGCTCGTCGAGCTCAAGGCCGAGCAGCGGGCTCGACATCCCGCTCCACGTCGACGGCGCGAGCGGCGGCTTCGTGTGGCCGTTCCTCTACCCCGACTCGAAGTGGGACTTCCGGCTCGAGCAGGTCCGCTCGATCAACGTCTCCGGCCACAAGTACGGCTTGGTCTACCCCGGCATCGGGTGGCTGATCTTCCGCGAGGAGTCGGACCTCGCGCAGGACCTCGTCTTCTACGAGAACTACCTCGGCAAGGTCGACGCGACCTTCACCCTCAACTTCTCGACCGGTGCCTCCATGGTGCTGGCGCAGTACTACAACTTCGTCCGGCTCGGGCGCGAGGGCTACACCTACGTGATGGAGCAGATGCAGCAGAACGCCAAGGTGCTGGCCGCCAACCTGCGGGCCACCGGCCGCTTCGAGGTGATCGGCGACGACCTCGAGCAGCTGCCGCTGGTCGCCTTCCGGCTGGTCGACCGGGACCTCGCCGTACGACGAGTCCGACATCGCCTGGCAGCTCTCGGCCGAGCGCGGGTGGATGGTGCCGGCGTACACGCTGCCGCCGAACGCGCAGGACGTGAAGATCATGCGCGCCCTGGTGAAGGAGACGATGAGCCGCGGCCAGGTCGACCGGCTGACCCAGGACATCGTCGACGCCTGCGACGACGCTCGACCTCAAGGGCGGCGCGCATCCGGCCGAGCGCGCTCAGGTCAAGATGGGGACGGGCTACTGAGCGTCGTGTAGGCGGCGCGCTGCCCGACCTGCTCGACGACGGTGATCCCGCCCGACCCCGACGTACGGCGCGCAGCGGACGAGCACCGCGAAACCGGGGTGAGGTCGACGGACTCCTGCCGATAGGCTCGGCGGGACATCCGTCCCACCTCTCAAGGAGCCCCCGTGTCCGACCTCAAGATCGTCCTCGCCCACGCCGACGCGCGTGAGGACCGGACGGTCACGACGGGCACCAAGGCCTGGGAGCTGTTCGCCGACGACACCGACGGTGATCGCGGCCCGCGTCAACGGCGAGCTCAAGGACCTCGCGTACGAGCTCGCCGACGGCGACGTGGTCGAGGGCGTGGCGATCGACAGCAAGGACGGCCACGACATCCTGCGGCACTCGACCGCGCACGTGATGGCGCAGGCCGTGCAGCAGCTCTTCCCGGACGCCAAGCTCGGCATCGGGCCGCCGATCGAGAACGGCTTCTACTACGACTTCGACGTCGAGACCCCGTTCGTGCCCGAGGACCTCGCGAAGATCGAGACCGCGATGCGGAAGATCATCAAGGAGGGCCAGCGCTTCGAGCGCCGGGTCACCACCGACCACGACGCGATCGACGAGCTCAAGGACGAGCCGTACAAGATCGAGCTGATCGGGCTCAAGGGCTCCGGGCAAGTCCGACGACGCCGGCCGAGGGCGCGAGCGTCGAGGTCGGCGCCGGCGAGCTCACCATCTACGACAACGTGCGACCGCAACGGCGAGGTCGCCTGGAGCGACCTGTGCCGCGGCCCGCACCTGCCGACCACCAAGCGGATCCCGGCGTTCAAGCTGATGCGCTCGCGCGGCGGCGTACTGGCGCGGCGACGAGAAGAACAAGCAGCTCCAGCGCATCTACGGCACCGCCTGGGAGTCCAAGGAGGCGCTCGAGGAGCACCTGCACCGGATCGAGGAGGCCGAGCGCCGCGACCACCGCAAGCTCGGCCGCGACCTCGACCTCTTCAGCTTCCCCGACGAGATCGGCTCCGGCCTGCGCGGTCTTCCACCCCAAGGGCGGCGTGATCAAGCGGGAGATGGAGGACTACGTCCGCCAGCGGCACATCGAGGAGGGCTTCCAGTACGTCGGCACGCCGCACATCACCAAGGAGGGGCTGTTCCACACCTCCGGGCACCTGCCGTACTACGCGCGACACCATGTTCCCGCCGATGGAGTTCGAGGGCGCGAACTACTACCTCAAGGCCGATGAACTGCCCGATGCACAACCTGATCTTCAGGTCGCGCGGGCGGTCCTACCGCGAGCTGCCGCTGCGGCTCTTCGAGTTCGGCTCGGTCTACCGCTACGAGAAGTCCGGCGTCGTCCACGGCCTGACCCGCGTGCGCGGCCTGACCCAGGACGACTCGCACTCCTACGTCACCCCGGAGCAGGCGCCCGGCGAGATCAAGCACCTGCTCGACTTCGTGCTCGGGCTGCTGCGCGACTTCGGGATCGACGACTTCTACCTCGAGCTGTCGACCCGCGACGACTCCAAGCCCGACAAGTTCGTCGGCACCGACGAGGACTGGGCGATCGCCACCAAGGTGCTCGAGGACGTCGCGATCGAGTCCGGCCTCGAGCTGGTGCCCGACCCGGGCGGCGCGGCGTTCTACGGCCCGAAGATCTCGGTCCAGGCGCGCGACGCGATCGGCCGCACCTGGCAGATGTCGACGATCCAGTACGACTTCAACCAGCCCAAGGGCTTCGACCTCGAGTACGACGGCCGCCGACGGCACCCGCCAGCAGCCGGTGATGATCCACTCCGCGAAGTTCGGCTCGCTGGAGCGGTTCTTCGGCGTGCTCGTCGAGCACTACGCCGGCGCCTTCCCGCCGTGGCTCGCGCCGGTGCAGGTGCAGGCGATCCCGGTCGCCGACACCTTCTCCGACTACCTGTACGACGTGGCGAAGCAGATGCGCGCGCAGGGGCTGCGGGTCGAGGTCGACGACTCCGACGACCGGATGCAGAAGAAGATCCGCAACGCGCAGCTGCAGAAGGTGCCGTTCATGATGATCGCCGGCGCCGACGACGTCGCGGCCGGCGCCGTCTCGTTCCGCTACCGCGACGGCCGCCAGGACAACGGCGTGCCGATCGACGAGGCGATCAAGCGGGTCGTCGACGCGGTCGCGTCGCGCGAGCAGGTCTGAGCCGGCGTCGTGATCGGGCGCGGCGCGGCCCTCGTGGCCGCGGCCGCGCTGCTCACGGCGTGCTCGTCGGGCTCGGACCCGGCGGTCAGCCGCCGTCGACGCTCGCCCGACGCCCGTCGTCGCCCCGGCCGACGGCCGTCGTGACGCCGACGGCCGACCCCGAGACCGCGCGGCTGCAGGCGCTGGCGCAGCTCGCCGAGCAGCAGGCCGCCGCGCTGCCCAGCGCGTCGGCGTCGCGCCGACCGTCGCCGACGCAGCCGGTGCTCGGCGCGCGACATCAGCTGGCCGCAGTGCCCGAAGGGGATGGGCATCCCGGAGCGCCGGACGCTCGGGCTGCCGATGCCGCTGCCCGAGGCGGCGTACGTCGTCGTCGGGCTCACCAACGGCCCGGGCTTCACCGCCAACCCGTGCCTGGCCGACGCAGGTCGACTGGATCCGGGAGCGGCACCTGCTCGCCGCGGCGTACGCCGTCGTCAGCCAGCCCGACGCCGCAGCCGTGGCCGAGCACGGCGACCGCGGGCCGTTCGACGGCGACGACCGAGCTCGGCGCGCTGGCGAACACCGGCTACCAGCAGGCGCTCGCCAACGTCGCCACGATGCGTGCCGCCGGCCTCGCCAGCTCCGATCGTCTGGGTCGACGTCGAGCACGTGCCCGACTTCGAGTGGAGCGACGACCTCGAGGCCAACGCCGCGGTCGTGCAGGGCGCGGCCCGGGGCTACGCCGACGCCGGCTACGAGGTCGGCGTCTACTCGACGCCGCACCTGTGGCGCGACGTCGTCGGCGACCTCGCGCTCGGGCTGCCGGAGTGGCGCGCCGCCGGGCAGACCTCGCAGGCCGAGGCGCTGGCACGGTGCGGCGAGGACTGGCAGATCCAGGGCGGGCCGGCGGTGCTCGGGCAGTGGGTCGCGGGCCAGCGCGACCTCGACGTCACCTGCCCCGGGGTCGACCGACCTCGGCGCGGTGGTTCCGGCAGTACTGACGGCCTTCTCGTAGCGCGGCAGGGCGAGACGTACGTCGTGCCGCCGGCGCTGACCTCGTAGGGCAGGTCGCCGCGTCGTGCCAGCCGTGCTTCTCGTAGAACGCCGGCCCGGGCGTTGCCGACCACCACGGCCAGCCAGGCGACGTCGTGGCCGCGCCGCGACCTGCTGCTCGGCCGCGCGAGCAGGGGCGGCGACCCGGTGCCGTGCCGCGGGTCGACGAAGACCTGCTCGACCTCGTCGCCGCGACCATCGTGAAGCCGACGCTCGCCGTCGACCTCGGCGACGGTGGTGTCGGCGACCCGCTCGGGTGCGCTCGTGGAAGGCCTCGAGCGTGCGGGCGCGGTGAGCCCGTCGGGCACGTGGCCGGGATGGGCGACGTGCCAGGCGCGGTGCCAGATGTCGGCGACGGCGCCATGTCTCGGGCGTGCGGACGGATCATGGCTCACCCTAGGGTTGGCCATGAGCGACCCCGTGGCAGAGCGCGACGGTTCGAGGGCTTCGACCGGCTCTGGACCCCGCACCGGATGGCGTACGTCGCCCCGGCAGCCGACCGACAGGGCTGCCCTTCTGCGCGATGGCGGACAGCCCTCGAGGAGAGCCTCGTCGTGCACCGCGGCGAGACCTGCTTCGCGGTCCTCAACCTGCACCCCTACAACCCGGTCACCTGATGGTGCTGCCGCACCGGCACGTCGCCGAGCTCGAGGACCTGCGACGACGAGCGACGAGCTGATGACGACCACCCAGCAGGCCGTGCGGGTGCTGCGGGAGGTCAGCGGGCCGCACGCCTTCAACGTCGGGCTCAACCTCGGCGGGGTCGCCGGCGGCTCGCTCTCGCAGCACCTGCACCAGCACGTCGTGCCGCGCTGGTCGGGCGACGCCAACTTCATCACCGTGCTCGGCGGCACCAAGACGCTGCCGCAGCTGCTCTCCGACACCCGCGCGCTGCTCGCGGACGGCGTGGACGTGACGCCGACGACGACGCCGCGCTCGCCGTCCGACTGGTGCGCGAGGCCGGCACGCTCGCGCACCGGATGCGCGCCGACGGGCCTCGAGGCGCGAGACCAAGACGTCGATCTCCGACGTCGTCACCGCGGCCGACCACGCCGCCGAGCAGCTGGTCGTCGACGACGCTCGCCGCCGAGCGGCCCGACGACGGGGTGCTCGGGGAGGAGGGCGCCGACCGCGACGGGACCAGCGGCCGCACCTGGGTGATCGACCCGGTCGACGGCACCTACAACTTCGTCGCCGGCCTGGACTGGTGGTGCTCGGCGATCGCGCTCACCGACGGCGACGACCTCGTGCTCGGCGCGATCCACCACCCGGCGACCGGCCGCACGTTCGTCGGCGGCCCGGACCTGCCGTCGACCGTCGACGGCGTGCCGCTCGCCGCCGATCGTCGACCGGCCGCTGGCCGAGTCGTGCCTGACGACCTACCTGCACCCGCCGTTCTTCGGCGGCGAGGTCGGCGCGGCGTTCGGCCGGATGGCCGGGCGGCGCGGCGACGCTGCGGATGCTCGGCTCCGGCTCGATGGACGCGACGGCGGTCGCCGAGGGCCGGCTGCACGTGCTCTGCCAGCACTCGCGTGCCGCCGTGGGACGAGCTGCCCGGTGCCGCGATCATCCGCGGCGCCGGGGGAGTGACCCGCCGGGTCGAGGCCGCCGGCGTCGAGTGGTACGTCGCCGGTGCGCCGACCGCGGTCGACGAGGTCTGCGCGCGCGCTGGCCGGAGCGCTCAGCGCAGCCGCGCGGCGACCACGGTGACGTCGTCGTGCAGCCGCTCGTCGGCCAGCGCGGCGACCCCGGCGACCAGCTCGTCCAGCGGTCGGTCGGCGCAGCTCGGCGGCGCGTCGGCGGAGCCGCTCGATGCCCTCGTCGATGTCGTGGTCGCGGGACTCGACGACGCCGTCGGTGACCAGGACGATGACGCAGCCCGGCTCGAGCGCGACCTGCTCGGCGGTGCGGCGCAGGCCCGGCAGCACGCCCAGCGGCGCGCCGGACCCGCGCTCGATCACCGTCGGCGGTCCCGTCGGGCCGGACGCAGCACCAGCGGCACGTGACCGGCGTTGCGACAGCTCGAGCGTCCCGGCGTCCGGATCGACGAGGACGGCGGCCGCCGTGACGAACTGGTCCGGCGCGTCGCGGGCCATCAGCTCGTCGGCGGCCTCGAGCAGCGCGGCGGGTGCCGGCTCGACGGTCGAGCAGGCCGCGGATGCCGGCGCGCACGTGGATCATCGTGGTCGCCGCGCGGACGCCGCGGCCCATCACGTCGCCGACCACGAGCGACCAGCCCGCCGGTCGAGGTGCCGACGGCGTCGTACCAGTCGCCGCCGACGTGCTCGAGGTCGTCGCCGCCCGGGGCGTAGTACGCCGCGATCTCGAACCGCTCCAGCGTCAGGCAGCGGACTCGCGGCCAGGCTGAACTGGAGCTCCTCGGAGATCGCGGTCGTGTGGCGGAAGAGCTCGGCGCGCTCGTCGGCGATCGCGCGCTGCGAGGCGAGGGTGTCGAGCAGCTGCTCGTCCTCCTGCGTCAGCGGCCTGGTCGGCGCCGACGATCGCGCGCACCCGCTCGAGACTGGCCGTCGTGCACCGCCGCGACCTGGTCGGGCGTCAGCGCCCGGGAGAAGTCCGCGGTGACCTCCTGGAGCAGCAGCGCACGCGCGGCCGGCGTCCTCCTGTCGCTGCTGCATCTGGATCCGCTCGGTCACGTCCTGGACGCAGCCGATGGTGCCGGCGGGGCTCCCGTCGGGGCCGACGAGCACCTTGCCGTGCGCCTCGATCCAGCGGGGCTTCCCGTCGGGCCGCACGATCCGGTGGCGCAGCACGTAGGTGGAGCGCTCGTCCATCGCCTCGCTGCACGATCGCGATGGCCTCGTCGCGGTCGTCGGGGTGGATGCTGTCGACCCAGGCGTCCCAGGTGCCGTCGAAGCCGCCCGGCGCGAGCCCGTAGATGTGGTGCATCTGGGCGTCCCAGACGTTGGTGCCGTCGACGGCGTTCCAGTGCCAGGTGCCGAGCTCGGCGGCCGCGTGCGCGAGCCGCAGCCGCTGCTCGCTCTCCGCCGCCTCGGCCTCCGCGCGACGGATCTCGGTCATGTCCTCGAGCGCGATGATCGACCCGACGACGGCGCCGGCGGCGTCGCGGATCGGCGTGACCGTGACGGCCGCGACCAGGGTCTCGTCGCCGGCCGGCGGATGGTCAGGTCGCCGTGCCACCGGACGCCGCGCGAGCACGTCGAGCAGCGCCTGCTCCGCGGCGTCGCTCGGCCTCGATCAGCTCGCCGACCCGGCGGCCGACCAGCTCCGTCGGTGCTCGTCCGGAAGAGCTCGGTCGCGGCGTCGTTGGCGAACGTGACGACGCCGGCGTCGTCGGAGGCGAGCACCGAGACGCTCAACGCGTGCAGCAGCTGGCGCTCGTCGGTGTCGCGCTGCACGTCGTCCCTCCCCGTCCCCTGCCGCTCGGGTGGGCTCAGTATCCACAGCCAGCGGCCGCGCGCGCGCCGGAATCGCCCAGCGGCTCAGACCAGGGCGTACGGCGCCTCCGCGGCGCGACCCTGGAAGGCCAGGATGCTCGGGTTGACGACCCGGCCGTCGCGGATCTCGATGGCGTGGCTGAGCGTCTCGTCCGCGTCCCACGACGCCGGGCCCTCGAGGACCGGACGCAGGAACGGGATGAGCGCGTTGCTGTTGTCCCAGGTCGCCGAGTTCCAGAGGTACGACGGGCTGTGGTCGACCGCGTAGTAGAGGACGTGGTCGCCGACCATCGAAGGTCGGGTCGTCGAACGCCGGTCGGCCGGGCCCACTCGAAGCCCATGCCGAGGTCGCAGGAGACGTCGACGATCACGCTGCCGGGCCGGAACGCCGCCAGGTCCGCGGTCTGCAGGTAGGTGAGCGGCGTGGGCGGTGTCCTGGAGCGTGCAGTTGACGATGATGTCGTTCTCGGCGAGGTACGCCGCCAGCGGCTCGCGGCCGCGCTCGGTGATGACGTGGCTCAGGTGCTCGCCGTCCGGGCTCGTGGTCGAACTGCCGGATCCGGACCGAGTGGATCGGGGAGCCGACCGCGGCCACCTCGCGGTTGGTGAGGACCGCGACCTCGTGGACGCCGTGGGCGTTGAGCGCGGTGACCGCGCCGCGGGCGGTGGCGCCGAAGCCGATCACGATCGCGGTCAGGCGGCGGCCGTAGTCGCCGGTGAGCCCGGCGAGCTGGAGCGCGTGGAGCACCGAGGCAGTAGCCGGCGATCTCGTTGTTCTTGTGGAAGACGTGCAGGCCGACGCGGCCGTCGCGGGTCCAGTGGTTCATCGCCTCGAAGGCGATCAGCGTCAGCCGCTGGTCGATCGCCAGCTGGGTGAGCTCGGCGTCCTGGACGCAGTGCGGCCAGCCCCACAGCACCTGACCGGGGGACAGCGCGGCGACGTCGCGAGTGCTGCGGCTTGGGCAGCAGCACGACGTCGGAGCCGGCCAGGATCTCGTCGCGCGAGGCGAAGCCGGCGACGTGCTCGGCGAGCGACGCGTCGGAGGCGCCGAAGCGCTCGCCGTACCCGTGCTCGAGGGTGATCCGCGCCCGCAGGTCGGCGATCGAGCAGGGGGAGGTGCTCGGGGTGCAGCGGGAGCCGGAACTCGTTCTCCTTGGCGGAGGACCCCACGACGCCGAGCGCCAGGAGCGTCACTTCTTCTTCGTCGGGTGGACCTTGTCGGAGAACGTCTCGGTCGATCCCTTGTCGCGCTTCTCGGCCCGCTTCTCCTTGATGGACTTGCTGGTCTTCTTGGTCATGCCCTGGCGCGGCGACTTGTCGCTCATGGGGATCTCTCTGAGAGGGAAGCCTGAACGGCTCCCGTGCTCCGACACTACGCCCTCGCTCGCGACGTCGGTCGCGAGCGAGGGCGCAGTGAGCGGTCAGCCGCGTACGCCGTACAGGTGCTCCAGCGCGAGCTGGTCGAGCCGCTCGAAGCGCCATGCCGCGCTGGGCGGCGGCGTCGGGGTCGAAGGACTCGGCGCGCAGGTCGGCGACGGTCTCGCCGGCGGCGAGGCTCGAGACGGCGAGCTGGTCGACGCGGGCGTCCTTCAGCGCCTGCTGCACCTCGGGGTCGGCGCGGAAGGCCCGCACCTTGTCGCGCAGGATCAGGTAGTTGCGCATGCAGCCGCGGGCCGACTCCCACACGCCGTCCATGTCCTCGGTGCGCGGCGGCTTGTAGTCGAAGTGCCGCGGACCCTCGTAGCCGCCGTTCTCGACGATGTCGACGGTCCAGAACGCGCCGCGCGCGTTGCCGGCGCCGAAGCGCAGGTCCTGGTCGTAGCGCGGACCGGTCTGGCCGTTGAGGTCGATGTGGAAGAGCTTGCCGTGCCACAGCGCCTGGGCCAGGCCGTGCGCGTAGTTGAGCGAGGCCATCTCCTCGTGCCCGATCTCCGGGTTGAGGCCGACCAGCTCGGGGTGGTCGAGCTCGTTGATGAAGGCCAGCGCGTGCCCGATCGTCGGCAGCAGGATGTCGCCGCGCGGCTCGTTGGGCTTGGGCTCGATCGCGAACCTGAGGTCGTAGCCCTGCTCCGCGGACGTAGGCACCGAGGATGTCGAACGCCTCCTCGTAGCGGTCCAGCGCGGACTTGACGTCCTTGGCGGCGCCGGACTCGGCGCCCTCGCGGCCGCCCCAGGCGACGAAGATCTTGGCGCCGAGCTCGGCGGCCAGGTCGATCTGGTCGGCGGCCTTGCGGATCGCGAACCGGCGTACGTCGCGGTCGTTGTTGGTGAAGCCGCCGTCGCGGAAGACCGGGTGCGAGAACAGGTTCGTGGTCACCATCGGCACGACGAGACCGGTCTCCTCGAGCGCCTTGCGGAACGGCGCGAGGTGCTTCTCCTTGGTCGCCGCGTCGGCGTCGAAGGGGAAGACGTCGTTGTCGTGGAAGGTGATGCCGTAGGCGCCGAGGTCGCTGAGCCGGTGGATCGCCTCGGCCGGGTCGAGCTCGGGGCGCACGGCGCCGCCGAAGACGTCGACGCCCTGCCAGCCGACGGTCCAGAGACCGAAGGAGAACGGTCGTCGCGGGTCGGGGTGAAGGCTGCCGGGTCGGTGCTGCTGTCGCTCATCGGGTCCTCGTCTCCATCACGATTCGGTCACGCTCAGGCGGGAGAGCACTTGGTTTGAACGTGCAACAAAACACGCTCTCAGAACCGCTTGCCGCGCCTAGTCCAACGTGAGTATGTTGTCCCGGACAACATATACCGTGACTGGCCGTCACATGACGAGCGTCACGGTGATCCGAGCCATGGAGGTCGAGGAAATGGTCAGGAATAAGGGTGCGCGTCTCGCGTCCCTCGTCGGCAGTGGGCGTGCTCGCGTTCGGTGCCCTTGCAGCGTGCGGGAGCAGCGACAGCGACGGCGGCAGCGACGGCGGCAGCGGCGGCGGCAGCGGCCGACGGGCAAGGTCGGGGTGATCCTGCCCGACACGACGACGTCGCCGCGCTGGGAGGCCAACGACCGCCCGAGCCTGCAGGCGGCGTTCGACGACGCCGGCGTCGAGTCGATCATCCAGAACGCCGACGGCGACATCGCCGAAGTTCGGCGAGATCTGCGACAGCATGATCAACGAGGGCGTCAAGGTCCTCATGATCGTCAACCTCGACTCCGAGTCCGGCAAGGCGTGCCTGACGAAGGCCACCGACGCCGGCGTCCAGAGCATCGACTACGACCGCCTCACCCTGGGTGGCGGCGCGTCGTACTACGTGTCGTTCGACAACGTCGAGGTCGGCAAGCTGATGGGCACGGGTCTCACCGACTGCCTGGACGACGGCCGGCAAGACCAAGGCCAACATCATCTACATCAACGGTGACCCGACCGACAACAACGCGGCGCTGTTCAAGCAGGGCTACGAGGAGGCCCTCAAGCCGAAGATCGACTCGGGCGACTACACGCTGGTCGGCGACCAGAGCGGCTTCTGGGACGCCACCAAGGCCGGCACCGCCTACGAGCAGCTCTACACCCAGAACAAGGGCAAGATCGACGGCGTCGTGTCGGCCAACGACACGATGGCCGGCGGCATCATCGCCCGCATGAAGGACAACGGCACCGCGGGCAAGGTCCCGGTGACCGGTCAGGACGCCTCCGTCGAGGGTCTGCAGAACGTGCTCGCCGGCTACCAGTGCGGCACGGTCTACAAGAACACCGACCTCGAGGCCAAGGCGGCCTCCGACCTGGCGATCGCGCTGATCAACGGTGACGACGCCGCGGCGTCGCTCTGGCGACCGGCACGGTCACGGACACCGAGACCGGCAAGGACGTCCCGTCCGCGCTGGCCACCCCGGTGTGGGTCACCGCCGACAAGGTCCAGACGGTCGTCGACGACGGCTTGCCAGACGGCTGCCGACATCTGCGTCGACGAGTATCGCGAAGGCCTGCGACGAAGTACGGCGTCAAGTAGACGCCGCGCCTCAGCAGCTGCTCGGGGGCCCGTCCCTACCGGGACGGGCCCCCGAGCTCCTTTTCACCCTCGGGCGCGCCGCTCGGCGCCGGCCATCATCCACCGGCGGAGGAGAACCCTGTGTCCGTCCCAGCCCCCGAGCAGGCAGCACCGAGCAGCGTCGGACGAGCCGCTGCTGAGCCTGCGGGGCATCCAGAAGAGCTTCGGTGCCGTGCACGTGCTGCGCGGCGTCGACCTCGACGTCCGGCCCGGCCAGGTCACCGCCCTGGTCGGCGACAACGGTGCCGGCAAGAGCACCCTGATCAAGGGCATCGCCGGCATCCACGCCTTCGACGAGGGCGAGTACGTGTTCGAGGGCAAGCCGGTCAAGGTGCACGGCCCGAAGGACGCGAACGCACCTCGGCATCGAGGTCGTCTACCAGGACCTCGCGCTGTGCGACAACCTCGACGTCGTCGACAACATGTTCCTCGGCCGCGAGCTCGGGCCGACAGCTTCGGCTCGACGACAACGCCATGGAGCAGCGTGCCCGCGAGACCCTCGACGGGCTCTCGGTGCGCACCCTGAAGTCGGTGCGCACCCACGTCGCCGTCGCTCTCCGGTGGCCAGCGCCAGACCGTCGCGATCGCCCGCGCGGTGCTGTGGAACTCCAAGGTCGTCATCCTCGACGAGCCGACCGCCGCCCTCGGCGTCGCGCAGACCGAGCAGGTCCTCCTGCTGGTGCGCCGGCTCGCCGACCGCGGCCTCGGCGTCGTGCTGATCAGCCACAACCTCAACGACGTCTTCGAGGTCGCCGACGACATCGCCGTGCTCTACCTCGGCCAGCTCGTCGCCCAGGTGCGGCGCGACGAGGTCACCCGCGGCGAGGTGGTCGAGCTGATCACCACCGGCGACGTCCGAGAAGCACGGCGGACCCGGATGAAGCCGACGAGACATCCGATGAGCACCACCGAGGCGCACGTCCGGCGTCCCGAGCGAGCAGAGCGACACCCTCGGCAGCATCGTCAGCGCCTACCTCGCCAAGGTCCGCGGCGGCGACGTCGGCTCGCTGCCCGGCCGTCCTCGGCCTGGTCGTCCTGGTCATCGTCTTCTCGATCCTGCGCCCCGACACCTTCACCACCGCGCTCAACTTCGCCAACCTGATCGACCAGTCGGCCGGCGTCATGGTGCTCGCGATGGGCCTGGTCTTCGTGCTGCTGCTCGGCGAGATCGACCTGTCGGCCGGCTTCACCGGCGGCACGGCCGCGGCCGCGATGTGCATCGTCATCACGCAACCACGACTGGCCGGCTGGCTCCCGTCGATCCTGGTCGGACTCGCTGACCGGTACGGTCATCGGCTTCGTCATCGGCACTGCTGGTCGCGAAGGTCGGCATCCCGTCGTTCGTCGTCACGCTGGCGCTGTTCCTCGCCCTCCAGGGCGTGATGCTCAAGATCATCGGCGAGGGCGGCACGATCGGCTATCCGCAACGACGTTCGTCCTCAAGCTCAACAACGGCAACCTGCCGATCTGGGCGGGCTGGGCTCTCGCGATCGTCGGCGTCGGCGCGCTACGCGCGCTGACCGTTCCTGCACGATCCGGCGCCGGCGGCGCACAGGGCCTGGTGCGCCGAGCCGATGCTGCTGTGGGCGATCAAGGCGGTTGCTCTGGCGATCGCCGTCGCTCGCGATCGTCGGCTACCTGTCCAAGGAGCGCGCGATCAACCCGACGATCAAGTCGCTCAAGGGCGTGCCGATCGTCGTCGTCGTGATCGTCGTCCTGGTCGTCGTCCTCAGCTACCTGCTCACCCGGACGTCGTGGGGCCGGCACGTGTACGCCGTCGGCGGCAACGCCGAGGCGGCGCGCCGGGCCGGCATCAACGTGGCGTGGATCAAGATCACCTGCTTCATCATGTGCTCGACGATCGCTGCGATCGCGGGCATCCTGATCGCCAGCCGGGACAACTCGGTGCTCGCCCACGCCTTCGAACCGCGGTCCTCGGTCCAGACCTACACGTAGTGGCCTAGAGCCATCGCCGCAATGGCGATGAGCTGCAGGACGAGCACCACGAGACCGAAGGTCGCCGATTTGTCGCGTGCGGCGGCGAACTCTGCGGGTGACGAGGCCGGAGGCCATCTTCTTTGCGTTCTTTTCCACCACGGCGCCGCCGAGGATGAGGGCCAGTGTGCCGGCGATGCCGCCGGTGCCGAAGACCATGGCGCCGCGCGTGGCGCTGAGCGCCGGATCAAATCCGCCCGTGAAGCGCCAGTACAGGTAGAACCCCGTCAACACGACCGTGCCGCCGAGCGAGGCCATGTAGATGTGCAGCCCGCGCCGCATCATCGCCTGCGCCAGCGGCGCCACCGACGCCTGGTTCCTTGATCGTCGGCATCAGCAGAAGACTGGCGAAGGCGGTCATGCCGATCCAGACGGCCGCCAGCAGAACGTGCGCAACGCGAAGCAGCAGAAATACAAGTGTGGAAGTGGTCATCTGATTCTCATCCATCGATTCGAGCGCCCGGATGCCGGAACGCATGCCAAAGAGCCAGGTGGCGACGCTGAGCGCGAGTGCGCCGGCGAATCCGGCCGCGCCGAGCAGAGCTGAGTTCGCGGGTACCGGCAACCGCGGGTGCGCCGCGTACCACATAAACATCGACGCCGGCCAGCCGATCAGGGCGATCAGCAGGATCATGAACGAGACGGCGAGGATCATGAAGGCCACGCCGCCGTATGAGCCCGCGACCTGGCTGGGATTCTCCGCGTTGAAGCGCGGATACCGCGCGCCGAGGCCGGTCGCCAGCCCCACCATGGCGAGCGCCATGAAGAATACCGCGACCGCCGAGACGATTCTCAGCAGCGGATCGATGCCGAGCAGGTAGTTCGCCGAGATCGTCAGCCCCTCGGTCAGCACGAAGACCGGCAGCAGGCCGATCCAGAACTTCGACCACAGGAACGCGCGGAGCGAGATCGGCGCGGTGCGGATGATCCAGAACGACGCCCCTTCCGCCGACACCGCGGGGAACACGAAGCGGGCGCACACGGTGGACATCACGAGTCCGGCCATCGCCAGGTTCACGAACGCATAGACGTTCTTCACCATCCCGCTCATGTAGGGAATCCGGTCGAGGTCGAGCACGCGGAAGTTGTAGAGATAGACGAGCACCAGCGCCAGGAGCAGCAGCAGCTGCGACCACTGGCTCACGTCGCGCAGGAACAGCTTGAGATCCTTCACGAGCAGGTGCCGGTGCACCGTCGAGATCGGCAGCACCCGCGCGACCCGATCGAGCAGCGCCAGGCGCGTGAACCGCACCTTCCGCCCTTCCTGCGCCTTGCTGAAGCCGGTGAAGTGCCACCGCTCGAATGACCCCGCGACAATGACGATGAGCGCCAGGGCCGTCGTCCACAGCGCCACCACGTGCAGCGTGTCGAAGCGTCCCTGCAGTGCGGCGAAGACGGTTTCCGCGGCCCAGAACGACGGCAGGAGCGGCGTCACCGGCGACTGCAGCGTGGCGAAGAAGTCGGTGATGTCGGGCAGGGACTCGACGCGCAGCAGCTGCTCGGGCTGGATCATGCGGAGCAGCAGCACCAGGCTGCCGGCGAAGAGCAGCCCCATCAGCATCAGGATGTCGCGCGCCCGGCGCGCCGGAAAGATGTTGACGAGGAGGAGCGTGACCGCCGTCCCGATCGCGATCGGGATCATCACGAACGGCGTCACCGCGAGGATCGTCATCGGAAGGTATACGCCGCCGGCGCGCAGTGGGCCAGCCCGACGCCCATCAGCACGGGGACGATGAACACGACGACCATCCAGGACGACTGCGCCACGGTCCGCAGGAAGCGCGCGTGGAACAGGCGGCGCGCCGACACCGGCGCCGCGAACAGGAGCCGAAGGTCGTCCGAGAGAAAGAACGTCGACAGCGCGGTCACGATGCCGCTGAAGGCGAGGAACGACAGGAACGTCAGGAACAGCCACGACAGGCCGAGGCGAAGCAGGTAGTCGCCGAACTCGGCGTAGTCGGCGAGCAGCGCCGTCACCCAGAAGGCGCCGCCGAAGATGGCGCCGCCGACGAGGAGGCCGATGATGCCGAAGAACCAGGCGCCGCGTGCCGTCGCCGCGCTCGCGCCGCCGCGCGCGGTTGCGCGACGCCCAGAACGACGGCAGGAGCAGGTACGGGAACGGGTGAGGATGCCGCTCACAGGACTTCGTCGATTTCCTGCGAGCCCGCTGCCGCCGGTCAGCCGGAGGAAGACTTCGGTGAGCTGCTGGCCGGAAGCGTCCGCGGCACCACCGTGCCCGCCAACCGCCATCGCGCGCAGCTCGTCGACCGTGCCGCGCGCGATGATCCGCCCCTTGAGGATGATGCTGATCCGATCGCACATCTCCTGCGCCACTTCGAGCGTGTGCGTGCTCATCAGGATCGCGACGCCGCGCTCGCTCATGCGCCGGAACACGTCCTTGATGAGGCGCGCGCCGCGCGGGTCGAGGCCGACCATCGGCTCGTCCACGAGCACGGCCCGCGGACGATGGAGAAAGGCGGCGCACATGACGAGGCGCTGCTTCATGCCGTGCGAGAAGCTCTCGACGAGCTCGTGCTCCCACTTCCCCAGCTCGAACAGCTCGAGCATCTCGCGCACCCGCTCACCGACGGTCGCATCGTCGAGCCCGTAGAGCCCGGCGTGGAAGCGCAGGAACTCCCCCGCCGTCAGCTTCTCGTAGATGAACGGGCGATCGGGGATGAAGCCGAGCGACGCCTTGGCCTCCTCGGCATGGGTCGCGAGGTTGTGATTGTTGACGAGGATGGTCCCCGAGGTCGGCTTCAACAGCCCGGCGATCATCCGGATCGTCGTCGTCTTGCCGGCGCCGTTGGGGCCGAGGAAGCCGTGGATTTCCCCGGGCACCACCTCGAGGCTGACACCGTCCACCGCGGTGAACGTCCCGTATCGCTTGACGAGATCGGTGATGGCGATCATCGGGCGCGGGACACAGGACTCGACCAGCAGGTCATGCCCGCGCGGACGGGAAAGGGCACGGACATCGGTCCGCCGTCGATCGATCCGCGTCCCACGAGGATGGGCGTGGAATTGGGCGCGAGCTCGAGATCGATAATGTCCATCTTCAAGTGGCCGATCAGCGGGAGGATCGCTGCCTGGCGATCGAGGCCGCCGCGCGTCATGCGGACGTGCGTCGCGTCGGCGGGAAACTGGTTGAAGGTCGGATCGACGGGCAGCCAGAGACCGCGGCCGCGCCCTTCGTCGATGTAGACCTCGGGCCACGCGTGGTAGTAGAACGCGCCGCGCGAGTAGAGCGAGGCCGACGGCGATGCGCGCGGGAAGGCCGACGGCGCGGGCCATCGCGACGTACAACGCGGTGTGCTCGTTGCAGTCGCCGACCTTGGTCCGCAGCACTTCGCGCGCCGACGGCAGGCTGACGGTCGGCTTCTTGTCGAGCATGCCGTTGACGCGCCGCACGAGCCGTTCGGCTTTCTGCCGCGGATCGGTGCAAGCCGGCGATCGCCGCCTGGGCCTCGGCGCGGATCGATGGATCGTCGCTTTCGATCAGCGGCTCGGGGCGCAGGTACCGCGCCACGTCGGGATCCGCGGGCTCGGGCTGCAGCGAGCGCGCGTCGACGATCTGCAGGATGTCGCCGGTGACCGACTGGCCGGCCCCACTCACGTCGGGGACCTGGAGGTCGGCCCCTTCGATGCGAATCTTGATCCGCCGCACGTCGCGGGGATCGTCGATGCGGTTCTTCGTCGTCGGTGCGGTGGCACCGCCGCGGACTCGAGGAGATCGCCCTGGATGCGCGCCGCCGATCGCCAGACGCTGCGCGTCTTCCGCGGACTCGCGCACGGTCAGCAGGCCGAGCGGGCTTTCCTCGCGGACGACTTCCCCGGTGTCGGTCACCCACGACGAGGTCCGGAGCCCGGCGAACGCCATCTCGATGCGGAACGCCGGAATCGGCCGGTTGGTCTGGCTTCGCACCTGGCCCGCCACCGTTGCCGGCGCGAACACGCTGACGATCTCGCGCTTGCCGATGTCGATCGTGACGGTTTCGCTGCGCAGCGTCGCCGGGTCCAGGACCACGAACTGCCGCTGGGTGCCCGGCTTGAAGCCCTCCGCCGCGAGACGCCGCGGCAGGTTGATGCTGAGCACCGGCCGTCGGGCAGATCGCGTTCTTCGTTCTGCGTGCCGCTCTGGGTGGTGATGGTGAGGCTGACGTGCTTGCCCGAAACGCGGCCGGTGACCTTCACGGGGCCGGTGCCGGGGTCGAGCGAGAACTCGAACGAGCGCAGCGCGAACTCGTGATCGACCTGCGCCGCGGTCCGGATCGCCGCCGCCGTTGTCGCGCCGAGCAGCGACATCTGGATGCGCGCGTCCTCGAGCACCTCGAAGCCGTCGGCGGTGGGACTCGTCTGACTGACGGTGAACCCGATCTTCTCGCCGCGGTAGTAGACGCCGCGCCACTGGGCCGCGGACCCGTAGCGCGCGAGGTCGGTCGCCAGATTGAACGATCCCGCCTGCAGGTAGGCGCGGTTCAGCACGACCCCCATGGTCACGACCCAGGCCGCGATGGCGAGCAGCGAGACGGCGCGCGCCACGCGGCGTGGGACCGGACGGAAGAGTCTCAAGAGGAGAATTGTCTCACGTTGAGTAGAATCGGCGGGACAACCATGGGAAAGACACGGCTCGAAGCCTTCAGCGACGGCGTGATCGCGATTCTGATCACAATTATGGTTCTCGAGTTTAAGACGCCGGAGGGGCACGATTGGGCGGACATCACCGCGCTATCGACGAAGTTCTACGCCTACGTGCTCAGTTTCGTGTTCCTTGGCATCTACTGGAACAACCACCACCACATGTTCCATGTGACGAAGCAGGTCACCGGAGGCATTCTGTGGGCCAACCTTCATCTCCTCTTCTGGCTCTCGCTGGTACCTTTCGCGACGGCCTGGATAGGTGAGACCGTCGTCGCCCCGGTGCCGACGGCCCTCTACGGCGGCGTCCTCCTGATGGCGGGTGTGGCATTCACGATTCTCGTCCGCGTGATCATCGCGTCGCAGGGCGCGCATTCCACGCTGAAGGCCGCGTTCGGCGCCGACCGGAAGGGCTGGAGCTCGATCCTGCTCTACGCCCTCGCGATCCCGATCGCGTTCGTCGCGCCCTATGTCTCGGCCGCCATCTACGCGGCCGTCGCGGCGATGTGGCTGATTCCGGATCGGCGCATCGAGGGACACCCCGGCGTGAGTGTTTGATATAGACTCCCGGCGAACGCATTCCGCCCCGCCAAGTCCTGGAGGAGAAATATGTTGCGAAAGAACATCGTGGCTGGCGCCTTCGTCGCCGCGTTGATCGCCGGCTCCGTCGCGAGCGCGGCGCCGGTGAAACTGGCGCGGCATCCGGATTACAACGCCGGCAAAATCACGTTCAGTTATCTCGGTGACATCTGGACGGCCAGCGAGGACGGCAGCAGCGTCCATCGCCTGACCGACAATCTGGCGCGCGAGGTCTATCCGCGCTTCTCGCCGGACGGCAAATGGACCCGAACTGCGGAGGCTAAAGAAGCGTGGCGCGCCGTTCCGCATCGTCACCACGACGTACATGGGCGCCACCGAACGGGGAGCGCTCGATCGACTGATTCGCGAGTTCGGTGCCGAAGTGCGCGTGCAATACGACGCCCAACGCACACGCCTTCACGCCAAGGCGTGGCTGTTTCGTCGCCACACGACCTTCGATACCGCCTACGTGGGGTCATCCAACCTGTCGCGGGGTGCGCTTCTCGACGGCGTGGAGTGGAACGTTCGGCTGTCCCGTGGCGACACCCCGAATCTGCTGGAGAAGTTTCGAGCCACCTTCGACACCTACTGGAACGACTCGACGTTTGAGTCGTACGACCCTGATCGGGACCGCGACCGGCTTGACGACGCACTCGCAGAAGCCTCCGGACGACGCGAACACGACCGGGTCACGATCTCGCTGTCCGGGCTCGAGGTTCGCCCGTTTCCGTACCAACAGGAGATGCTCGAAGCGCTCGACGTCGAGCGCACAGGTCCACGGACGACACCGAAATCTGGTTGTAGCAGCGACGGGCACCGGCAAGACGGTGATCGCGGCGCTTGACTATCGGCGCCTGTGCGACGCGGAGACGGGCGAGCGTCCGTCCCTGCTCTTCGTGGCCCACCGCAGGGAGATCCTCGAACAGTCCCTGCGGACCTATCGAGAGGTCCTCGTCGATCCCAAATTCGGTGAGCTCTATGTCGACGGTGCTCGTCCCGAGCGCTGGCGCCACGTGTTCGCGAGCGTGCAATCGCTGACGTCGTACGGCGTTCAGAATATCCCTGCCGATGCATACGACATCGTCGTCATTGACGAGTTCCACCACGCCGAGGCATCGACGTACCGGCGAATCCTCGATCATCTCGGCCTCAGGAACTACTAGGCCTCACCGCGACTCCGGAGCGGGCCGACGGCGCCGACGTGCGCAGCTTCTTCGAGGGCCGAACGGCGGCCGAGCTCCGTCTCTGGGATGCACTCGGCGCCGACCTCTTGTGTCCGTTCCACTACTTCGCGGTCGCCGACGGCACGGATCTTCGGGACATCACCTGGACGCGGGGACGGTACGACGAGTCGAGCTGTCCAACGTCTATACCGGCAACAACACTCGCGCGGCACTCGTGCTGAAGCAGGTGCGCGACAAGGTTCTCGACCCGACCTCGATGCGAGCCCTTGGGTTCTGCGTCAGTGTGGCGCATGCGGAGTTCATGGCCCGATTCAACGAACGCGGGGATCCCGTCGCCGCGGTAGTGGCACGACGCCTCGGGCTGAGCGAGCGCGCGCTTGACGACCTCAGGGCCCGACGGGTAAACGTGCTCTTCGCCGCCGACCTCTTCAACGAGGGCCTCGACCTTGCCAGACGTGGACACCGTGCTGTTCTTGCGCCCGACCGAGAGCGCCACAGTCTTCCTGCAACAACTGGGCCGTGGGCTTCGGCGGACTCGCCGCAAGGCAGTGCTCACGGTGCTCGACTTCGTCGGTTATCACCGCAAGGAGTTTCGCTTCGACGCCAGCTTCGTGCCCTCACCGGACCTACCCGTCGTGGTCTCGAGCGGGATATCGAGCACGGCTTCCCGTTCCTACCCGCGGGCTGCCAGATCGTGATGGACAAGCAGGCCCAGTCCCTGGTGCTGGACAACATTCGCTCGCAGATCGCCAATCGTTGGCAGCAGATGGTGGCCGAGCTGCGAACATGGCGACCACGACCTCGGCACGTTCCTCGATGAGTCGGGTATCGACTCTCCGACATGTGCTGCGAGGGGACCACTCGTGGACCCGCCTGCGACGAGACGCGGGTCTGCCAACGCGCGACGGAGGGCCGCGGGAGACGGAGCTCCTCAAACGCATCCGGGCCCTCGCACACGTGGACGACCGACCGCGAGGGGAGGCCTACAGCCTCTGCTCTCCGACGACCGCCGTCGTACGCCGATCTGTCGCAGACTGAGCAGCGCTTCGCCCGGATGCTCTTCTTCTCCCTCTGGTCGGACGGCGGTGGTACGACTCGTTCGACGACGGGTTGCCGGCGCTGCGCCGCGAGCGGGCCACCCGCGATGAGATCCGCGCGTCGTCGACCTGTCCTGGCAGGCGACACATCATGCCCCGAGCTGGGTGATCGCTCGCTGGCACCACTGAGGGTGCACGCCAGATATCAGCGTGAGGAGGTTCTCGCCGGCCTCGACTGGGCTGACCTGAAGCGCGAGCCGGACTCGTTCCGCTAGGGCGTGCTCTACTCGACGCCAACGTGGACGCCTTCTTCGTGACCTTGAAGAAGTCCGAGGCCGACTACTCCCCCACGACCATGTATCGCGACTACCCGATCAGCCCAACTTGTTCCACTGGGAGTCCCAGTCGACAACGTCGGTCGCATCCACGACGGGCCAGCGCTACCTACGGATGCGAGCACGTCCTGCTCTTCGTGCGAGAGCAGGAGCGAAGGACTCGGCACCTCGCCTACCTGTTCCTCGGCGGCCCGCCACGTCTCGCACACCGGCGAGCGGCCGATCGCAATCACCTGGCAGCTCGACCACGCGATGCCTACCGACTTCTTCACGTCCGCGACGGTTGCGGCGGGGTAACCCGGCAACGTCCCGACATCAAGGGGCCACACCCGGGCAATCTACAAACCGAACCAGCGCCTCGCACCGAGCGCCCCGAGCGACATCGGGCCTTGCGAGGAGTGGCCGCCGTCATTCGGTCGGATCGTTCTCAGACATGAGTGAGGGGCAGGGACGACATACGTCCCTGCCCCTCACTCATTGTTGTCCAATCAGCTGCAGCCGCTGGTGCTCCCGCAACCTTCGCAGACGTAGCAGCTACCAGCCGGGCGCATCTTGGTGCCACACGTGAAGCACAGCGGGCTGTCGACCGCGGTGCCGGTGATGGCCTCCATCAGCTCGGCGGAGGTGTGCACACCCTTGGGCGCCTCCTGGACCGAGGCCTCCTCGACCGGACTTGGTCTCGACCGGCTGACGCACCACGGCGCGGGCCGTCGGTGGTCGTCGGTGACCAGCGACTCGGCCTCCGGGACCTCCTCGACCTCGACGGCCTCGTAGGAGCCCGTCTCGAGCTGACGCTGACGCTCGTCGGCGGTGTAGATGCCCATCGCGGAGCGCTTCTCGAACGGCAGGTAGTCCAGCGCCAGGCGACGGAAGATGTAGTCCATGATCGACTGCGACATCCGCACGTCCGGGTCGTCGGTGAGACCGGCCGGCTCGAACTTCATGTTGGTGAACTTCGAGACGTAGGTCTCCAGCGGGACGCCGTACTGCAGGCTGATGCTGATCGCCATCGAGAAGGCGTCCATCACGCCGGCCAGGGTCGAGCCCTGCTTGCCGAGCTTGAGGAAGACCTCGCCCAGGCCGTCGTCGGGGTAGGAGCCGGCCGTCATGTAGCCCTCGGCGCCACCGACGGTGAACGACGTGGTGTGCGACGGGCGCTTCTTCGGGAGGCGCCGGCGGATCGGGTGCGCGTGGTCGACGACCGGTCTCGACAGCTCGGCAGCCGGCGGCCGCGGCAGCGTCGGCCTTGTCGGCGACGCCCTGCTTGGCGGTGCTGCCACCGTCGGACAGCGGCTGGCCGACCTTGCAGTTGTCGCGGTAGATCGCGGTGGCCTTGAGGCCGAGCTTCCAGGACTGCATGTAGACGTCCTCGATCTCCTCGACCGACGCCGACTCCGGCAGGTTGACCGTCTTGCTGATCGCGCCGGACAGGAACGGCTGGGCCGCCGCCATCATCCGCACGTGACCCATCGGGGCCAGCGCGCGGGCGCCCATCGCGGTGTCGAAGACCTCGTAGTGCTCGAGCTTGAGGCCGGGGGCGTCGATGACGTGGCCCTTGTCGCCGATGTACTCGACGATCGCCTCGATCTGCTCCTCCTGGTAGCCCAGCTTCTTCAGCGCACGCGGGATCGTCTGGTTGACGATCTGCATCGAGCCGCCGCCGACGAGCTTCTTGAACTTCACCAGCGAGAAGTCGGGCTCGATGCCGGTGGTGTCGCAGTCCATCATGAAGCCGATGGTGCCGGTCGGCGCGAGCACGGAGGCCTGCGCGTTGCGGAAGCCGTTCTTCTCGCCGGTCTTGATGACGGCGTCCCAGGCCTTGGTGGCCAGGGCGTGTACGTCGCGGTCGTGGCTGTGGATCGAGCGGATCGCGTCGTTGGCGGCCTGGTGCTTGCGCATCACGCGCTTGTGGGCGTCGGCGTTGCGGGCGTAGCCGTTGTAGGGACCGACGACGCCGGCGAGCTCGGCCGAGCGCTTGTAGGACTGGCCGGTCATCAGCGAGGTGATCGCACCGGCCATCGCGCGGCCGCCGTCGGAGTCGTAGCCGAGGCCCATCGCCATCAGCAGCGCGCCGAGGTTGGCGTAGCCGATGCCGAGCTGGCGGTAGTCGCGGGTGGTGTCGCCGATCGACTCGGTCGGGAAGTCCGCGAAGCAGATCGAGATGTCCATCGCGGTGATGATGAACTCGACGGCCTTGGCGAACAGCGGGGCGTCGAACGTGTCGTCGTCCTTGAGGAACTTCAGCAGGTTCAGCGACGCCAGGTTGCAGGACGAGTTGTCGAGCGACATGTACTCCGAGCACGGGTTGGACGCGGTGATCCGGCCGGTCTCGGGGTTGGTGTGCCAGTCGTTGATCGTGTCGTCGTACTGCAGGCCCGGGTCGGCGCACTCCCACGCGGCCACGGCGATCTTGCGGAACAGCTCGCGGGCGTCGACCTCCTCGATGACGGCGTTGTCCTTGCGGGCGCGGAGACCGAAGCTGGTGCCCTCCTCGACGGCGCGCATGAACTCGTCGCTGACGCGGACGGAGTTGTTGGCGTTCTGGTACTGCACGGAGGTGATGTCGGCGCCGCCGAGGTCCATGTCGAACCCGGCGTCGCGGAGCGCGCGGATCTTGTCCTCCTCGCGCGCCTTGGTCATCACGAACTCCTCGATGTCCGGGTGGTCGACGTCGAGGACGACCATCTTGGCCGCACGACGCGTCGCGCCGCCGGACTTGATGGTGCCCGCGGACGCGTCGGCGCCGCGCATGAAGGAGACCGGGCCGGACGCCGTACCGCCGCTGGAGAGCAGCTCCTTGGACGACCGGATGCGGGAGAGGTTCAGGCCGGCGCCGGAGCCGCCCTTGAAGATGAAGCCCTCTTCCTTGTACCAGTTGAGGATCGAGTCCATCGAGTCGTCGACGGAGAGGATGAAGCACGCGGAGACCTGCTGCGGGCTGGGCGTGCCCACGTTGAACCACACGGGAGAGTTGAACGAGAAGTACTGGTGCACGAGCAGCCAGATGAGCTCGTGCTCGAACAGCTCGGCGTCGGCCGGGGTGGCGAAGTAGTCGTTGTCCTCGCCGCCCTTGCGGTAGGTCTTCACGACCCGGTCGATGAGCTGCTTGAGGCTCCACTCGCGCACGTCGGTGCCGACCGCGCCGCGGAAGTACTTCGTGGTGACGATCGTGGAGGCGTTGACCGACCAGAAGTCGGGGAACTCGACGCCGCGCTGCTCGAAGACGGTGTCGCCGGTCTTCCAGTTGGTCTGGACGACGTCGCGACGCTCCCAGGTGAGCTCGTCGTAGGGGTGCACACCCTCGGTGCTGAACACCCGCTCGACCTTGAGGCCCTTGCCCTTGCTGCCGCGCTGGCGGGCCACCTGTGCTGCCGCTGACCGTCTCCGTCATCCCCTGCTCCTCTGTCCCAGTGTCTCTGAGTGCTGCTTCGATGTGCTGTGTGGTGTGCGTGCGTGCTGCGTGCCGCCCGGCGTGACCGGTCCAGCGGCTGCGTGGTGTGCCCGGACCGCCGCTTCCCCACGACGGCCCGGGCAGATCGGGGTCAGCCCGTGGGGCTGAGGGTGCTGCTCGACCGGCTCGACCGGCGCGCGCGCGCGCTCGGCTCGCAGCACCGCGATCTCGGCCTCGAAGTCGTCGGCCGACTCGAAGGCGCGGTAGACGCTGGCGAACCGGAGGTAGGCCACCTCGTCGAGCTGCGCGCAGCGGGCTCAGGATCGCCATGCCGACCTCGTGGGCGGGCACCTCGGCCCAGCCCTCGCTGCGCAGCGCGTCCTCGACCTGCTGGCCGAGGCAGGCCAGGTCGTCCTCGGAGACCGGCCGGCCCTTGCAGGCCTTGCGGACGCCGGCGATGGCCTTCTCGCGGGTGAACGGCTCGGTCGCGCCGGACCGCTTCACCACGACGAGCTGCATCTGCTCGACGGTGCTGAACCGCTTGCCGCACTCGTTGCAGGAGCGCCGGCGGCGGATCGCTCCGCCGTCGTCGGCGACGCGGCTGTCGAGGACCCGGGTGTCGGTGTGGCGGCAGTACGGGCAGTGCATGTCGGCCGCTCCCTTCACCCTGGTCGTGACAGCCTGTGAACAACTACTAGAACAACACCCGGCACCGACCGTTTCTGCCCCGCTTCTGGGGGTGAAACTGTGGACGAACTGGGGACAACCAGCGGTTCCGTGTGTAGAACCCATCCGGTCCTGTGGACCTAGATGTGGAAAACCACAACGGTGTAACTACTAGATGTAGTGGTAACCCTAGGACCGGTCCCGAGGGTGCGCAAGCGGATCGCGCAGATTCGCCGGACCACTTTTCGGGGGTCGGTTAAACCGCAGGTCAGGGCCGCTTAAGCCGGGCGCCCGGTGGTCCGGACGGCGCGTCGTGGGCGTGTCGGACCCGGGCGGGCCGTTCACACCCGTCACAGGGGCACCAGCACGTGGTTTCGAGGCTCGCTGCGCTCGCACCTCAACCAACGTGCGAGCCGCACCTCGACCGGCGTGGGCGTGGGCTCAGCCGGCGGGGGTGGCGGCGTCGGTCGGGGTGGGGACCGGGTCGCTCGGCGCGGGGCTGGGCGCGGTGTCGTCCGGGGCCGTCGAGGGCTCGCTCGGGGGCGCGGAGGTCGGGGACGCGCTGGGCGTCGGCGCGGGCGTCTCCCCCGTCGTCGGCGTCGACGACGGGGCGCCGGACGGCTCGGTCCGACGGCGTCGTCGGCGCGGGGGTCTTGTCCGGCGTACTCGTCGCGTGCTCGCGGCCAGGCCCGGGATCGACGTACGGGCGCCGCCGTCCGAGCCGCCCGTGTACGTCGACACGGCTCGGCCGGTCACGCAGCTCGAAGGAGACGATCACCAGCATCGCGACGACGAAGATCACCACCGGCGACCGCCGCGATCCGCTTCCAGCGCAGCCCGGCGAGCACCTCGCGCCACGACGGCCGGGCGGCGTCCTCGCGGACGTCGTCGAGCTCTCGCTCGGCCTCGTCGAGCTCCTCGCCGCCGCCTCGCTGGCGCTGCGCGCGAGCAGCTGGGTCGCTGCGCCGGGCCTCCGCGCGGCGGGTGTCCGCCCAGACGCCGCTGGCCCCGGACCGGGCGCGCGTGAGGCGCTCGAGGGCGGCGGCCTGCGCCGCCGCGACCCGGGCTCCGGCTGATCGCGGAGGTAGTGGAGTAGATCGCGCTGCCCGCGGTCGCGACCACGCTGCCGATCGCGGCACCGATGATGGTGCCGGCGACGCCCACGGTGGAGAGCAGCACGGCCGAGCTCACGGCGGCCAGGGCGCTCGCGGACACCTGGACCCAGTTGATCTCGACACGGTCCTGTTGTGGCTCAGTCATCCCTTCCACTATGCGGGGTGCGCGGCCGGATCCCCAACCTGGCAGGCGGACTGTGACCAGGCTCGCGCCAGTGGTCTCGACAGGCTCGACCAGACCGCGGTCAGCGCGGCGGCGGGCTGCCAGACCCGGACCCAGTCGACCTTCATGGTCGCGGGCAGCGCCGAGCGGGTCGAGGTCCGGGAGCTCCCAGTCCGAGGACAGCAGGCTGAGCACCAGGAACTCCGGCACCCCGGAGATGTTCTTGGTCTGCCGGAACGTCTCGACGCCGTCGATGCGGAAGACGTAGGCCTCGGGGGTCCACTCGACGGAGAACACGTGGTACTTCTTCCACCACGCGTCGTCCTGCTTGGCGATCGCGTCGCTCGATCTCGGTCTGCAGGCCGCCGGTCTTGACCGAGCTGGCCGTCCTTGCCCAGGTAGTAGGTGAAGGAGCGCCAGCCCGCCGTCCGGGTACGTCGACCCGAAGTACTCCACCGTGTCGATCTCGCGCCGGACGCTTCGCGTCACCGGGGACGGACCCGAAGATCGGGCTCTGCAGCCAGAACGAGCCGTGCATGCCGCGCGGCTTCTGGAACTTGATCCGGGCGGCGGCGAGACGCCGTAGGTGAAGGAGTAGGTGTTCTCGGTGCCGACGTGCCCGTTGAGGTAGTAGCCCGGGCGGGCCGGGTTCTCCAGCGAC
The DNA here is from genome assembly GCA_963778095.1 of uncultured Actinomycetota bacterium. Lineage (GTDB taxonomy): Bacteria > Actinomycetota > Actinomycetes > Propionibacteriales > Nocardioidaceae > Nocardioides_B. The sequence continues at coordinate 38,926 of CAVZTB010000016.1, forward strand.
GCTCGAGCTTGCAGCGCGCCGTTCTCGACGGCGACCGCCTCGGGGGAGCTCTCCGACTTGGTGCGCCCGGAGTCGCTGAGCATGCCGAGCTGCCGGTAGTTCCACTTGGTCTGGTCGAGGGCGTCGCCGGTGAACTGGTCGTCGAACGCCGAGCTTCCAGCCGTCGGCCGTGAAGGTCGCCGAGCCGCACTCGCCGGTCGGCGCTCGACGACGACCCGCATCGTGCGGCGTGGAGTCCGTCGGTCGCCGGGCACCTCGAAGGACGCGTGCCCGTCCGGTCGAGCGGTGGCGGTGTCCAGCGTCGGCCCAGTCGCCGTCGCGACGTACCTGCAGGGTCACCTCGCCGCCGGACGCCTTCGCGTGGTCGCGGTCGACCTGCACCAGCGCGACGCCTTGTCGGCGGACGCCGGACGGGCGCCGCGTCTGCACGATCGGCGGCAGCAGCGCGGCGCTGATCGTCGTGATCACCGGCTGCGCCGGCTCGCGGCCGGCTTCCCGGCCGGTCCGTGGAGCCGCGCCGTCGCGGAGCAGCGCCCAGGCGAGGCCGCCCGCGCACCGCGACGAGCGCCAGCAGCAGGACCAGCGGACGCAGCGGACCGCCGGCGGCGCGGCGGCGCGACGCCGCCCCCGTCCGCGGGCTGCGACGGGGCGATCGTCTGCGGTCATGCGGTGATTGTCCTTGCCCGGCAGGCTCATCGCTGCCAGACCCGGACCCAGTCGACCTTCATGTCGCGGTGGGCAGCGTCGCTGCGGTTGAGCTACGGCAGCTCCCAGTCGGAGGTGAGCAGGCTCAGGATGAGGTACTCGCGGCTGCTTGGAGACGGCCTTGCTGCTGCGCCAGGTATCGGTCGCCGTCGATGCGGAAGACGTAGCCGCTCGAGGTCCAGTCGCACGGAGAACACGTGGTAGCGCGACCACCAGGTGTCGGTCTTGCCCGCGCAGCGCCTGGGCGGCGCCGGGAAGACCTTGCCGTACTTCGTGGTCACGCCCTTGCGCGGGTAGGAGTACAGGAAGTGCGCGAGCCCGCCGTCGGGGTAGCCCTTGCCGAAGAACTCGGCGACGTCGATCTCGGCGCCGGTCCTGGCCGGGGTGCCGTAGCGCGCGGCCTGGACCTGCGGCTGCATCCAGAAGCCGCCGTGCTGGCCGCGGCCCTTCTGCGAACTTGATCCGCGCGGCGGCGTAGCCGTACTTGTAGGAGAACTTGCCCTACGTGCCGATGTGGCCGTTGAGGTAGGTAGTCCTGCGCGGTTCGGGTTCTTACGCACCTCGAGGTGCAGCGCACCGCCGCAGACGTGCACCGCCCGGGTGGAGCTCTGCGACCGCAGCCGGCTGCCCTCGCGGAGGCCGAGCTTGCGGTAGGACCACTTGTTCGGGTCGAGCGTGGAGCCGCTGAACTGGTCGTCGAACTTCAGCTTCCACGTCGGCGCTGCTCGCGGCGGTCGACCACGCGCGCGGCAGGCCCGACGTACCGGCGGCGACCACGCGGAACGTGTACGGCGTGCTGCCGGAGGCGCCGTCGGCCTTGAAGCGGTAGACGCCGTTGCCGTCGGTGCGGCCGCGTGGTGACCGTGGCCAGGGGCCGGTGGCGCCGGTGCGGCGCTGCGATCGGCACCAGCCGGTCCTTGCTGGCCGGGGCGGACCTTGGCGCCGCCGACGACCCAGGCGTTGGTCGGGTTGGCCACGCGGGCGCCGTTCTGGGCGATGCCGGGGCTGATGCTCAGCGTGACGCGTCTGGGCGCGCGGGCGGTCGGAGCGACGGCTGCGGCCCTCGCGCGGGGCTGCCGACGAGGGCGAAGGTGGAGGCGGTCAGGGCGGTGGCGGTGGTCAGCGCGATGAACGCGTTTCTCACGGGGAGGTCTCCGAGACTGTCGACGAGCGAAGGTCTCGATCAGGCTACCTGGCCGCTCCTCAGGGTCCCTAACGGTCGCAGGTCACACCGGGCGTTTCGGCGATTGCGTCCGCAACGGGGCCCGACGCGTCAGACACAATGACCTCGTGGCACTGGGTGTGACAGAACGAGGGACCGTGGTCGCTGGCCGACGCCGGGCGGAGAAGAAGGCCGAGCCGAGGCCGAGGCGGCTGCCTGCCGTCCTGCTCCTCGTGGTCGGGGTGCTGGCTCGCGGCGGGGCCTGGCTGTTCCTGGTGCGCGCGTCGATCACGTTCGGCCAGGTCGCGCGGGACGGCCGGGGCGCCGCGTGGGCGGTCTGCGCCGCCGCGACGATCGGGCGCCGCCGTCTGCCTGCTGCTGGTGTTCGTGCTGCTCACCCGGAGCTGGACGCTGCTCGGCCTGCGCAGCGACTACGCACCGAAGCGGTCCTCCGGCGGGCCGGCGCGCGCTGCGCTAGTCCGTCACCGGTCCCGCAGCCGGCGCACGAACTTGAGGCCGGACCAGGTCGCGTCGACCGCGGCGACCTTGACGTCCACGACACCGGCGGCGAGCCCGAACTCGCGGACCCGGTTCTCGTCGAGGTCGGTCGGCACCTTGCTCGCCTTCTTCGGCCAGCACACCCAGATCATCCCGTTGACGACGGTGCGCCCCAGGACGCAGCGGCAGCCGCTTCTCCAGGCGGGAGTACGACGTGGTGAACAGCAGCGTGACGTCGACCTGCTTCGGCAGCCGGGTCGTGTACGTCGACCCGAGCAGCAGCTCGTCGACGTGGTCCGGCCCGCCGTCGACGTACACGGTCAGACCGGGCTTGAGGCCGAGCTTCTGCGGAAGCGGGCGTGCCGGAGTAGCCCTGCGTGCTCACGCCCCGCATTGTGCCCGGATTGGGACGCTCACGGCCCACCTGTCAGGATCGAGCACGTGATCAGGCGTCTTCTCGTGCTCTCGCGTGTCCCTCCTGTGCGCCTCGCGCTGTCCTCCTGCGCAAGGACGGCGGTGCCTCCAGCGACGCTCAGACCGTCGACGGCTTCCCGGCCTACGTCACCACCAACGACGAGAAGGGCGCGCAGAGCTTCGCGCGCTACTGGATCGACACGCTCAACAAGGCGACCACCTCCGGCGACACCAAGAAGCTCGAAGAAGCTCAACAAGGCAGCTGCACGACCTGCGCCGACTTCGCCAAGCAGCTCGACGACATCTACGGCGCCGGCGGCCACGTCGAGACCGACGGCTTCAAGGTCAAGAAGATCCTCAACGAGGCCGGCGTGCCCGGCCCCCGGCGCCGGGCGTCAGCGTGGTGCTGACCGCCACCCCGCAGAAGGTCTACAAGACCAAGGGCGCCACGCCCGCTCGCTCAAGGGCGGCGAGGTGCGGCTGCGGCTGATCATGGTGCGGGTCAAGAACCACTGGGTGATGGACCGCATCGACGTCGGCTGAGCGCCAGCGCCAGCTGGTCCGCAGCACGGTGGTCACCGCGAACGGGTCGCTCCCCCGGTGCGTGACCAGGACGCCCTCGCCCTCCGGGCTGCCGGTGTAGATCGCCGGCCCTCCCCCGACCCAGTGGTCCCACGCGGCCGCGAACGCCTGCGCCCGCCTGCCCGTCGTGCCCAGCACCGTCGGCACGCTGTGCCACACCTCGCCGTCGGGCCGCAGCAGCCGGAACGCGGCCTTGATCCCGTCGAGGTTGTCGATCGGGTCCTGCAGCACCCAGCGCGGCAGCACGTAGCGCGGCTCCGCCATCGGCGAGACCACCTCGTCCAGCGAGGCCGCGAACGCCGCCGACACCTCGGGCGTCACGCCCTCCAGCGAGCAGCGCCGCTCCCCCTCCGGGTCGATCTCGACGCGCACCGCCGTCGGCGCCGACGGGTGAGAGCCCGGCCGAGTGCAGCCCGTCGGCGACGGCGAACGCGATCTGCTCGATGCTCGGCCGGCGGGCCAGGTCGTCGGCGAGCCGGCGGCCGCGGTCGACCGCGACGAAGGTCTGGATGCCGAGCATCGTGACCAGGCCGATCGCCGACCACCACGGCCGGCGTCAGGTTCAGCAGGAACGCCATCAGCGCGAGCACGATGCCGACGGCGATCGCGAAGTGCGGTCGCCACGGCGCGAGCCGGTCGTCGCGGACCCGCAGGTCGTTGCGGTGCAGCACCACGGGCGCCGGCACCAGGACCGTCTCGCTCGGCGTCGCTCGGCCGGATCCGCACGGTGTGCACGAGCGTGTCGAGGTACGGCGTGCCGACGGCCCACGACGCCCGGATCTCCTCGCGCTGCTCCGAGCGGGCCAGCATCCGCGCGTTGACGGCGTCGAAGGTGGCGACCGGCGGCGGGGCGTACGGCGACAGGTCGGCGTCGACGTGCCCGACGCCGGCGACCACCTCGCCCTCGGCGTCCACGCCGTAGAACCCGGCGTGCTTGCGGACGAACCGGTCCCAGTCGTTGCCGCCCTTGGGGTGGTCCTCGCTGACGCACACCACGCTCCAGGTCAGCGCGACCTTCTCGGGCCAGTACAGGTCGGTGCGCAGCGCCCGCCCGCGGGTCTGCACGACGGCGGTGCTGGTCGTCGCGGTGGTCAGGTCGACCAGCCCGGTGACCGAGCGGGCGTCCCAGCCCTCGCCGAGCAGCCCACGGGTCCCGACCAGGACGTGGCAGTGGCCCTCCTCGAAGAACCGGGTGACCCACGGGACCCAGTCGCGGCTGGTCCAGGTGCCCCGTTCGGCGCGCCGGGCGAGGTCCGGGTCGTAGGTCGCGACGTACGCGTGGAGCGCCTGGAGGGTCTCCTCCGACGCGGCGACGGTCCGGCCGGTGACGAGCAGCGGGTGCAGGTCGGGGTGCGCCGTCCTGCGAGGTGCTCGAGCGCGAGCCGCGCGGAGCCGGCCTGCTGGGACAGCACGCCCTCGAGGTCGGCGGGCAGCGTCGCGGTCGCCTGCTCGTGGTCGCAGAGCACCAGCATCCGCATCCGCGGCCCGAGGTTGCGGTGCTCGGCCGCGACGATCTCGGCCAGCGCGACGACCTTGGCCTCGCTGCGCGCGAGCACCCGGTCGACGGGGCTGCGGCCCGTCGGCGGATGCCGCGCCGGGTGAGCTGGTAGCCGACCGACGGCAGCGCCCCCTTGATCTGCTCGAGGACGGCGTCGTCCCGGCCGGTCGCCCGGAGGCGGTCGGTCCAGCCGTCGAGGAGGAGCACCCAGTCGTCGGCGGTCGGGTCGTGCCGGTGCCGCTCGGAGAGCCGGACGCCGTCGGGCTGCTGCCGCAGCCCGGCGTGCACCATCCGCAGGGCGGCGTCCTCCTCCTCGCTGCTCGTGGGCACGTGCTGGTCGAGCCACTCGAAGAACGGGGTGGAGCCGTACGCCGGGTCGGCGAGCGCCGTGGTCAGCTCGGCGAACCGCTCCCCCTGCGCGGCCAGCCAGTCGTTCTCCGTGGTCGTCGGGGTGGTCAGCCAGGCCAGCTCGGCGAACGGCGCCAGGTCGCCCTCGCGGACGACGGCCGGGATGCTGACGTCGAACACCGTGTCGCCGAACAGCTCGTCGACGAGCGACCTTCTGGTCCCGGGTCAGGGTGTCCGGCGGCGTCGCGGTCAGGCCGAGCACGAACGCGTCCGGCAGCTCCTCGAGCACCTCCTGCAGCAGCCGGCCCCACACCTCGAGCAGGTGGTGGCACTCGTCGAGCACCAGGGTCAGGTCGCCGCTCCTGCTTGAGCCGCTCGACGAGCGCGCGGCCGTTGGGGTGCAGCCGGTCGGTCAGGGACTGCTCCTCCCCGTCCTCGTCGACCTCGTCGTCGGCCTCGAAGGTGGCCAGGGACTGGTAGGTCAGCGCCGTGAACCTCCCGGTCCAGGTCGCGCGTCCCGCTGCCGGCCTCGCCGGTGAGCTCCTCCCAGCCGCGCAGCCACTGCGCCTGGATGGCGGTGTTGGGACCGAGCACGACCGTGGTGCGCTGCCGTCGCCGTGCCGTCTCCAGCCCGACCAGGGTCTTGCCGGCGCCCGGGGGCAGCACCACCCAGGACCTGCGGGCACCGGCCGCCTCGCTGCGCTGCACGGCGTCGAGGGCGCGCTGCTGGTGGACGCGGAACGGGTACGGCGCGCCGCGGCTGCTCCACCCCCGTCGCCTCCATGTCGCGCATCATCCCCCAACTCGGTGACTCCCCCGCCGGGTTCTCGGGACTGTCCACAGATCTGCGCTCGGCCCTTCCGTCGTGCGGCCGGTCGTGGGTAGGTTGCAGGAGCCGTGTCCGGTATGTACTGCGGCGCTCGGGTCGATGTTCTTGGGGGTCGTCGAGGTGTCAGTTCGTGCGGTGGCCGCGGTCGCGCTCGCGGTCGGTCTGGCGGTGTCCGGGTGCGAGGGCACCCCGAAGCCGACGCCGCTCGGGACGCCCACCGCCTCGCACGTCGATCACGAGCAGCCCCGCCGACGAGCCCCACGCCGCCCGAGCTGCCGCCGCGGCGAAGGGGACGTCGGCCGACGTCGGCGAAGGCGTTCGTGCGGTACTACGTCGACGTCGGTGAACTACGCGGTCGCCACGGGTGACATCGGTGCGCTCTGGGACGTCTCGGCGACGACGTGCTGTCAGACCTGCGACGCCATCGCCAATCACATCGAGCAGGTCTACGACGGCGGGCGGACTCGATCGAGGGACAGGGTGGACCGTCGATGAGCTCGCGACTCAGTCGACCGCGCAAGGCGCAGCCGACTTGTGCTCGATGCTCTGGTCAGGTTCGAGCCTCAGACCGTCGGTCGCGACAAGGGCGAGAGTCGCCAACCGCTTCAAAGGCGGCGAACGGCAACTCAAGACGTTCTGGCATCGAGCGTCAAGACCGGACTGGCTGGATGTCACACGATTGGACAAGCCGACATGAGCTCGCATCGACGCGCTCGTTCGCAACGCCGCTCGTCCGGGCTGCCTCGCCATCGCGGCGCAACGGCCTCCGTAGCATCGCGGCTGACGCGCGACGTCACTGGCGGGCGGTCACGGACAGGCTACGTTGGCTGGCTCCAAGCGCACGAAGGATCCCGAGTCGGCGAGCGCCGAAGTCAACATCCTGCGACACGGAGCGGAGCACGTCGACGAGTGCTCCAGCGCTTACGTCAAATACCGCTGGGTCTCGGTCTGCAATCTCGCCGGACCCGACGTCCGTCGATCGGCGAGTCCCCCGACTGCGGCCAGGCCAACACCTGCCCTGACCCTGCGGAGCGGTTGTGGCGACTGTGGGGCTTGCCGGCAGACGGAGACTGGGCAGCCCTCGGCACCCAGTGCGCCGGGCCGCAGGGTCCGCCGCCCGCAGCGACCCCCAAGCCCCAGGTCACCCCGGGCCTCGTCCTGGCGGAGCTGAGGCGGATCGGGCTGCCGTCGCTGCGCGGCGCAGACCCAGCCGCGCGACAAGACGCTGGTCAACTTCGACACGATCTTCTACGCCCAGCCGACAGCGTTCACCCGGACGATCACGCTGCTCGGGCAGTCGGTCGACGTGGAGGCGCGGCCGAGCTCGTTCACCTGGCACTACGGCGACGGGACGACCACCCGGACGACGACGCCGGGCGCGCCGTACCCGGCCAAGGACGTCGTGCACAGCTACACCGACGCGCACACGACCGTGCAGACCAGCGTGGACGTCACGTACACCGCGCGCTTCCGCGTCGGCAACGGCGGCTGGCAGGACATCCCCGAGACCGTCACCATCACCGGACCCACCGGTGCGCTGCGGATCAGCGAGGCGACGGCGGTGCTGTCCGGGGAGCAGCAGTAGCGCTGCGGAACGAAATCGCGCCGCAGACAGGCCGCGGGGCCGCGGGAACGTTCCGCAGGTCGCGTCCCGTGGTCTCGAGACGCCTCGGCTAGCGCCTCGGCTCCTCGACCACCCGGCGAACGGACCCGCGGGCCGGGACGGTGCGAGGATGCCGGGCATGTCGAAGAGCACCCTCCCCGCCGCCGGGTACGTCGCCCTGGCCGCCGTCGACGCGATCCTGGCCGGTCGCCCGGAGGGCAGGGCGCAGACGGCTCCGCTACCTGACCAAGCCGGCGTTGATGCCGCTGCTGGCCCGGGCCACGTCGCGCAGCGCGCAGGGCACGACCCGCGCGCTCACCGCGGCGCAGGCGCTGTCGTGGGGCGGGGACGTCGCGCTGCTGGGCCGCGGCGACCGCGCGTTCCAGGCCGGGCTGGGGTCGTTCCTGGGGGCGCACCTGGCCTACGTCACCGGGTTCGCGCTGCGCGGCGACCGGGTCACCGCTCCCCCGAGCCGCCGGGGTGAAGGCCGCCGGGGTCGTGCTGCTGACCACGGGACCGCTGATGACGTGGGCGGCGGGCCGGACCGACCGCGACCTGGTCGCGCCGGTGGCGGCGTACTCCACGGCACTGGCCGCGATGTTCGCCGCCGCCTCCCGGCTGGACCCGGCGTTGTCGCCGCGGGCGCGGCGGACCGTGCAGGCCGGGGCCGCGCTGTTCCTGGTCTCGGACACGCTGCTGGCGCTGCAGAAGTTCGTGCTGCGCCGCCCGGTGCCGGCGCTGGAGACGGCCGTGATGGCGACGTACACCGCGGGCCAGGGACTGATCGCCGCCGGGTCGACCCACCTCTGAGCGGCGAAAGACGACGAGAGGCGGACCCCGCTGCTTGAGCAGGGTCCGCCCCTCGTGTTCCCCATCATGCCGTCAACCCGGGTCGAGGGAGTCGCCGGCAAGTCTGTGGTGGGTCTCAGCCCACCGGCACCGCGATCTCCTGGCCGACCTGCAGGGCGGAGGAGGGCAGCGCGTTGAGCTCCTGGATCTGGTGCACCATCTCGCGGACGTGACCGGGTGCGGCCTCGTCGGACGCGATGTCCCACAGGGTGTCGCCCTGGCCGACCTCGACGGTGCGGGTCGCGACCGGGGTGCCGGCCTCGCCGGTCGCCGCCGAGTGCGAGCCGTAGACCGTGAGCACGGCCAGCAGCAGGCCGAGGAACACCAGCACCGCGACGACCTGGCCACGACGGGTCAGGCGGACGGGCGTGGTGCGGGCCGGCCGGCGGGTGCGGCTCACAGGCGAAACCGGGGGTGAAGGCGACGGTGCTCATCTGGGACCTCCTGGGGAAGGAGTTGCTCTGGGAGTCGAACGGTGTGTCCATGACCGAAGTTCTACCGAGGCCCTCCGACAGTTTCCGGAGACCGCTCCTCGAATGCTTGTTCGATCGAACACATGTGCGACGTTAGAGCACCTGTTCGAACGAATCAAGCACCGGGCGAACATTTGTTCGAACGGCGTGGCGCAGGGCCCTAGCCGGCGCCGCATCACCCGGCGGCCGACCGCCTCGAACAGCCCGGAACCCGCCGGCGGACCGCGACGGCAGCAGCTGGCCGACCCGGGTCAGTCCCCCGCGCCACCGGGGCAGGGAGAGCACGACCCGGCGCGAGCCGATCAGCCCGATCGCGGCCGCGGCCACCTCGTCGGCGGTCAGCAGGCGACCCGACGAGTGCACGATCGCCTTGGCGCGACCGGCCGGGTCCATCGCGTCCACCATGTCGCCTGCGACGCCGTCGGGACAGATCGCGTGCACCCGCACGCCCGTCGGGCGCCTCGACCGCCGCCGACATCGTGATCGACACGACGGCGGCCTTGGTCGCGGCGTACACCGCCAGCCCCGGCACCGGCCCGAGCCCGGAGATCGACGCGACGTTGACGACGTCTCCCCCGCCGGGCCCGAACGCGGCGAGCGCGGCCCGCATGCCCCACAGCACGCCCTTGAGGTTCACGTCGACGAGCGCGTCGACCCGCTCGGAGGTGACGTCGGTCAGGGTGCCGTCGTACCCGACGCCCGCGTTGTTGACCCAGACCGCGAGGCGTCCGTGACGGGCCGCCTCGGCGGCGACGGCGGCGTGCGTCGCCTCGTCCCGGACGTCCTGCTCGAGCCCGGCCACGGCGCCGATCTCGGAGGCGGTACGACGGGCGGCGTCCCCGTCCACGTCGGTCACCACCACGGCGTACCCCCGCTCGACCAGCCCGGCCGCGACGGCCCGCCCGATGCCCCGACCCGCTCCCGTGACCACCGCACTGTCCATGCCGGAAGCCAACCAGAAGCGGCCCGGACGCGTCGTCGCCGGTCACCCACTGGCCCGACACGCCGTTCGAACAGATGTTTGAACAAGACCCCTCGAGACGACTACCGTGACGGAACGGCCGGGTGAGCGACACCCGCGCCACCAGTGGGGCCGGCAGTGCGGCGAGAAGGGGCAACTCATGGCAGGCAAGACCAGGAGCACCGGGACCGGAGACGTCACGGAGCTGCCCGACGGGCCCCCCGACGCGCACGGCCTGACCCCTCGTCAGCAGCGCGTCCTCACGGTGATCCGCGACTCGATCGAGCGCCGCGGCTACCCGCCCAGCATGCGCGAGATCGGCGAGCGGGTCGGCCTGACCAGCTCCTCGTCGGTGGCCCACCAGCTGCGGGTGCTCGAGGAGAAGGGCTACCTCAAGCGCGACCCCAACCGCCCCCGGGCCCTGTCGGTGTTCAACCCCGACGAGGCCGAGGGCGTCGACGAGACCGGGGTGGGCGACGCGATGCCCGCCGCCACCTACGTCCCGATGGTCGGCCGGATCGCCGCCGGCGGCCCGATCCTGGCCGACGAGCAGGTCTCCGAGATCATGCCGCTGCCCAAGAGCCTGGTCGGCGAGGGCACCCTGTTCATGCTCGAGGTGGTCGGCGACTCGATGGTCGACGCGGCGATCTGCAACGGCGACTACGTCGTGGTCCGGCAGGAGCAGACCGCCGAGAACGGCGAGATCGTGGCCGCCCTGATCGACGGGGAGGCGACCGTGAAGACCTTCCAGCGCAAGAACGGCCAGGTCTGGCTGCTCCCGCACAACGAGGCCTACGACCCCATCGACGGCACGAACGCGACCATCCTCGGCAAGGTCACCGCGGTCCTGCGTCGGGTGTGACCGGCTAGCTCAGCTCGACCAGCAGCAGCGGACCGCCGTCGTACCTGCCGCCGTCGATGGCGACCACGAGGCCGTCCGCGTAGGTCAACGGCCCGGTGGTGTGCTCGGAGGGTTCGTCGACGATCGTGCCGATGATGCTGTGCCCGTGCACGATGCGCTCGCCGCCGAGGGCGTCCAGCATGGTCCGGGCCACCTGGGCGCCGTCGGGGCCCTTGAAGTCGAAGCGGCTGGTCAGCGCGGCGAACACGTCGAAGTGCTGCTGCGCGTCGTCGCCGCCCAGCAGGTCGGCGACCGTGGCGTTGATCGCCTCGACCGAGTCGCCCCAGGTCAGGTAGTCGGTGGTGTCGGAGTGCACCAGCAGGTGGTCGCCGGCCCGCGCCATCACCGGCAGGGCACGCAGCCAGGCGACGTCGTCGTCGGTGAGGCCGTCCTGGTCCCGCTCGTGGCCGCCGTTGATCATCCAGACCTCGGCGAACCGGGTGTCGGGGAACAGGTGGTAGCCCAGCATCAGCGACTCGTGGTTGCCGAGCAGCACGCGCACGTGGTCGGGCGCCTGCTCCTGGAGCGACCGCACGAACCGGACCACGCCGATGCCGTCGGGCCCGCGGTCGACGAGGTCGCCGAGGACCCAGAGGTCGGCGTCGCCCCCGGTCCACCGGTCCTGGTCGTCGACCAGGTCTGCGCCGACGAGGACCTCACGCAGGTCGTCGAGGTGTCCGTGGACGTCGCTGACGACGTAGGTGCTGCCCATGCCGCCCATCCTTCCAGCAGGGCACTCCCGGAGGTGACTACGGGGCCACCGCGTGGTGGGTGCCGGCCACCGAGCCGGGGTCGTGCTCCTCGGCCGCGACGCCCACGAGCAGCAGGCACGCGACCAGGATCAGCACCACGGACCAGGTCCCTCGTTCCATGGCGTGAACGCTAGCAGCCGGTCGGCTGGTGGCTCAGGAGGCGAGCCGCTTGAGCGCGGAGAGTACGACGGCCCGGTCGGTCGTCGACCACATCGGCGGGAGCGACGCGCGCAGGAAGCCGCCGTAGCGGGCGGTGACGAGCCGCGGGTCGAGGATCGCCACCACGCCCTTGTCGCTCGTCGTGCGGATCAGCCGGCCGCTGCCCTGGGCGAGCAGCAGCGCGGCGTGCGTGGCGGCGACCTGCATGAAGCCGTTGCCGCCGGCCTGGTCGGCGGCCTTCTGGCGCGCGGACATCAGCGGGTCGTCCGGCCGCGGGAACGGGATGCGGTCGATGAGCACCAGCTGGCAGGTGTCGCCCGGCACGTCGAGGCCCTGCCAGAGGCTGAGCGTCCCGAACAGGCAGGCGTGCGGGTCCTCGACGAACAGCCGGGACAGCTCGGGCAGCTGCGCCTCGCCCTGCGCCAGGATCGTCAGGTGCGGCAGGCGTTCGCGGGCCGCCTCCGCCGCCGCCTCGGCCGCGCGGCGGCTCGAGAACAGCCCGAGCGTGCGCCCGTCGGCGGCGTCCACGAGGTCGACGATCTCGTCGATCTGGGCGGGACCGAGCCCGTCGCGGCCCGGCGGGGGCAGGTGCTTGGCGACGTACAGGATGCCCTGGCGCGGGTAGTCGAACGGCGAGCCGACGTCGATCCCCCGCCACGGCTGGGTGTCGTCGTCGGCGACCTCCGCGGCCGGGCGCCTCGGAGAGCGAGTGGTCGACGCGCTCGCTGGGCTTGAGGCCGAGCGAGGTGGCCACCGAGGAGAAGTCGCCGCCGAGCATCAGCGTCGCGCTGGTGAGCACGACCGTCTTCTCGCTGAGCAGCTTGTCGCGCAGCGGTCCCCAGACCTGGAGCGGCGCCACGCAGAGCTGGTCGCCGCCGCGGTTGCGCTCGCGCTCGGCCAGCCAGAGCACGTCGTGCTGGGAGTTGGCGGCCATCCGCTCGGCGTTCTTGAACAGCTCCTGCACCGCCCCGCGCGCCTGGGTCCGGCCGGCGTCGGCGTCGCCCTCGGACGAGGCCTCCTTGGGGAACGCGGAGATCAGCGCCCGCGAGGAGTCGCGCACGAGCTGGAGCGCGTCGCCCAGGTCGACCGGGAGCGTGTCGATCCGGCCCGGGACCGCACTCGTCGAACGCGTCCCGCAGCGCGTCGCCGGCGTCGGCGAGGTCGTCGGCCTCGGTGCCCTCGACGTGCCGCTGCGCCCGGCGCGAGGTCCGCTCGACCTCGGGCACGGACAGCTCGTCGGTGGCGGCCTGGGTGACCCGGGCGGACAGCTCGTGGGCCTCGTCGATCACCACGACGTCGTACTCCGGGATCATCGGCACGCCCTCGATGGCGTCGATGGCGAGCAGCGAGTGGTTGGTGACGATCAGCTGGGACTGGGCGGCCTTCTCCTTGGCGCGCTCGGCGAAGCACTCGTCCGAGAACGGGCAGCGCTGGGCGCCGAGGCAGTCGCGGTGGTTGACCGAGACCTGCCGCCACACCTTGTCGGTGTGCTTGGGCGCCGAGTCCCGGTCGCCGGGTCCCTGGGACTGCGTCTGCTCCTCGGCCCACGACCGCAGCGCCAGCACCTCGCTGCCCATGGAGCCGCTCGGCATCTCGACGAGGGCACCCTGGTCGTCGGGCACGCCCTCGCGGATCCGGTGCAGGCAGGCGTAGTTGGAGCGGCCCTTGAGGACGGCGTACTTCGGCTTGCGGTGCAGCACGTGGTCGGCGGCCTCGAGCAGCGCCGGGATGTCGCGCTCGACGAGCTGGTGCTGCAGGGCCAGGGTCGCGGTGGCGACGACCACGCGCCGGTCGTGGAGCAGGGCCGGGACGAGGTAGGCCAGCGACTTGCCGGTGCCGGTGCCGGCCTGGACCAGCAGGTGCTCCCCGCTCGTCATCGCCCGGGCGACGGACTCGGCCATCTGGATCTGCCCGGACCGCTCCTGGCCGCCGAGCGCCTCGACCGCGCGCTCAGCACCTCCCGGACGCGGGACGTCGCGGCCGGCTCGGGAGCGGCGGCGTCTGTCTCGGTCTGGGGCACCGGAGCACCCTACCCAGCAGGGCCCCCGACCGTCGGCGCCGCTCCACAGGGGTGGGGGTTGGCGGGGTGCCGGATTCACTGGGTGCCCAGTGAAACGTGCACGGCCCTGCCGTTGCAACGCCGGGGCTCTGCCAGATTCACTGGGGACCCAGTGAAACGTGCACGTCGCGCGACGACGTCGAGTTGCAACGCTGGGGGTCCGCCAGATTCACTGGGGACCCAGTGAATCTGGCAGCGCCCCCGCACACGGTCAGGGCTTCGAGGCGAACTCCTCCATGGCCATCAGCGGACGCAGCTTGTTCTCCATGGCGCCCGTGGAGACGTAGCGACGCATGTCGTTGTCGGCGAGGGCGTTGCCGAGGGCGGCCATGATCATGCCCTGGTCGAGCGACAGGTACCGCTGGGCGACCTTGCCGCTGCGGGTCGCGGCGGCGTCGTAGAACCCGCCGGGACCGTAGGCGTGCAGGTTGCGTGCGCATCTTCGCCAGGTTGGCCAGCGCGGCCTGCGGGGCGTAGCGCAGGGCCAGGAACGACGCGTGCGGGGTGACCACGCCGTCGCCGTACGACGTCGGGGCGGGCGAGCCGGTGCGGCAGCCGTCGAAGGGCTGGTCGACCGTCGTCCGCTCCTCGTCGGAGGTGTAGCCGGCGCCGTCGAGGCCGAGCTGGTCGACGCCGTACTCGCGGTAGCCGCCGGCCGGGTCGGACGAGGGCGAGAAGCCCCAGTAGCCGTACTTCGCCTCGTCCAGGCCGTGCTCGATCTGGCCCTTCACGAACAGCGGGTGGTTGACGCCCCACGACTTCGGGCCCCAGGTCTCCTCGGGCACGAACAGCGGGACCATCAGCGCCTCGAACATGGAGCCGCCCCAGGTCGGGACGATGTCCATGCCGCGGTAGGGCAGCGCGCCCTCGAAGACCCGGACGCCGAGGTAGGTCTTCCACTCACCGACCGGCTTGGTCTCGGTCCAGGCGTAGTCGCAGTTCTCGTTCTGGAAGGTGCGGTAGGTGCCGAAGTAGTGCTCGCGCGGGATCTGCCCGGACGCGATGCCGAGGTAGGACGCGATGCGGGGCTCGGTGTTGAAGGCGCCGTAGTGGTGGCCGGTGTACCAGACGTCCGGGCCACGGTTGCGGTAGTTGCCCTTCACGGCCGCGGACTCGTGGGGGTCCTCGTCCCAGAAGCCGCCACGGATCTGGCCGCCCGGCGCGTTCTCGGCGGCGTTGTAGTAGAAGCCGAAGTCCATCGTCGTGCGCAGCGCGTCGGCCTTCTTCGCCAGGGCCTTGTCGGCGCGGGAGACGAGCAGCAGGGCGGTGGCGAGCCAGCCGTTGTCGACGCTCGACAGGAACGGCTTGACGACGTTGCCGTTCTCGGGCCAGATGCGCAGCTTGGCGCCGGTGTGCGGGTCGTACCAGTTGTAGAACATCCCGCTCGGGGTGCCGGTCGAGCGTCGCGAGGGTGTCCAGGGTGCGCTCCAGCTCCGGCGGGCGCGTCGGCCCGCTGATGATCCCGGTGTCGCGGGCGACGGTCGTGCTCCACAGGTAGGCGCCGATGTTCGTCGGGCTGGTGAACTTGCTGCGGGTGGCGCGGTCCAGGGAGCCGGCGATGTTGTCGGCCGGCAGGCCCGTGGACTTGTCGGTCATCGCGTCCATCGACCGCCAGGTGTCCTTGGCGTAGGTGCGCAGCGTGCGCTCGGTCGACGGGCTCGGCGGTCGGCGGCCGAGGCGGTCGTGGGCACGGCCGTGAGGCCCGCTCCCACGGCCAGCGCCGTCGTCGCCGCGAGCGCGGCCAGGGTGGTCCTTCGGAGGTTCATCTACTTCTCCCGAGATGGAGTGGATGGATGGGGCTACTTGATGCCGGTCATCGCGATGCCCTGCATGATCGAGCGCTGGAGCACGAGGAAGATCGCGATGACGGGGATGACCACGACGACGGCACCCGCGAGCAGCAGGCCGTACTTCGTCGCGTTCTGGCCCACGGAGTACAGCGCGAGGGCCACCGGAAGGGTGTACTTGCTCTCGTCCTGGGCCACGACGAGCGGCCACAGGAAGTTGTTCCACGACGTGAGGAACGTGAGGATCCCGAGCGTCGCGACCGCGGGGCCGCACATCGGCATCACCACGGACCGGAAGATCCGCAGCTCCCCCGCGCCGTCGACGCGGGCGGCCTGGATCAGCTCGTCGGGCAGCCCGGAGATGAACTGCCGCATCAGGAACACCCCGAACGGCCCGGCCAGGAACGGCAGGAACATGCCCGGGAGCGTGTCGGTCAGGCCGATGTTCGTGGTGAGGATGAACAGCGGCACGAACGTGACGACGCCGGGGATCATCAGCGTGGCCAGCACCAGGACGAACATCGCCCGCTTGCCCGGGAACTCCAGCTTGGCCAGCGCGTAGCCCAGCATCGAGCAGAACACGATGTTGCCGAGCGTGACCGCGCCGGCGACGATCGCCGAGTTGAGGAAGTAGCGCGGGAAGTCGAGCTTGGTGAACAGCGTCGTGTAGTTGGCGAACGTGATGTCGTGCGGCCACCAGGTCGGCGGGACGGCGGTCACCTCGGCGTCGGGCTTGATCGAGGACAGCACCATCCAGATGAACGGCAGCACCATCAGGATCAGGCCGACCGTCAGGGCGACGTACGTCGCGCCGTGGCGGCCGGTGCGGCGGGGGGTCAGCGTGCTCATCACTTCTCCTTCCGCTCGCCGAGGAACCGGAACTGGACGAGGGTGAAGACCACGACCGCGAGGAACAGGAGGTACGACGCGGCGGCCGCCTGCCCGTAGTTGCCGTAGCCGAACTGGTCGTAGGTGAAGAAGGTGACCGACCGGGTGCTGTCGAGCGGACCGCCCTTGGTCATCACGAACGCCTCCTCGAAGAACTGGAGGTAGCCGATGCTGGTGATGACCGCGCCGAACAGCAGCGTGGGCTGGAGCATCGGCAGCGTGATGTGGCGGAACCGGCCCCACGCGCCGGCGCCGTCGACCTCGGACGCCTCGTTGACCTCGGTCGGGATCGTCTGCAGCCCGGCCAGGAAGATGATCATCAGCGAGCCGAGGTTGCGCCACGACGACATGACCACCAGCGAGGGCAGCGCGAGCGTCGTGCTGTCGAGCCACCCCGGCCCGGTGATCCCGACCAGGCCGAGGGCGGCGTTGACGAGACCGCCCTCCTCGCGCAGCAGGAACTTCCAGACCACCGAGACCGCGACGATGCTGGTCACCACCGGCAGGTAGTAGCCGACGCGGAAGAGCCCGCGCAGGAACGTGATCCGGTTGAGCCCGACCGCGGCCGCCAGCGCCAGCGCCATGGTCAGCGGGACGCCCAGCACGAGGTAGAGGAAGGTGTTGAACATGACCTTCTGGAACAGCGGGTCACCGAGCAGCTTGGCGTAGTTCTCGAGGCCGACGAACCCCACCGCGAACGGCGAGCGCATGTCGGTGCTGCGGATGTCGGTGAAGCTCATGCCGAGGCTGGCCAGCACCGGTCCGGCGGTGAACACCAGGAACAGCACCATGAAGGGCAGGGCCAGGACCCACGCGGCGACAGCCTGCTGCCGCCGCGTGGGGTCGACGTGCCTCGACTCCTTGACTGCCGGCTTCGGGGCAGCCGGAGGGCGGTCGGTGACGGTCGTGGTGGCCACGGTCAGAGACCGGTGCCGATCGACGTGGCCTCGCCTGCATGTGCGGCGACCGCGTCCTTGGTGGGCTGGGCGCCCTTGACGGCCTTCTCGATGTCGCTGTCGAGCACGGCCGCGACCTGCTCCCAGGTCGGGACGGCCGGCGGCGCGAGCGCGCTGTCGAGCTGCTTGCCGAAGACCTGGAGCTGCGGGTCGCTGGCGAGCGTGCCGGTGTCCCAGGCGGTCTTGACGGCCGGCAGGTCCTTGACGGCCTCGTACCACTTGGCCTGGGTGTCCGGCTCGGACATCCAGCGCACGAGCTTCCAGGCGCCGTCACGGTTCTTGGCGTCCTTGAAGACGGCCAGGTCGCCGCCGCCGGTGAACGACGTGCCGGGACCGGAGTCCTTGCCGGGAGCGGGGCGACGCCGTACTTGTCCTTGGTCAGGCCGGCGTCCTCGACGAGGCCGATGTGCCACGGCACCGGTTACATCCACCATGGAGTGACCGGCGACACATGTCAAGGGCACGCCCGAGGGTGGACCGTCCCGGCTCGCCCGAAACGTCCGGTTCAGGAGGACCCGGCCGCGGCCTCCCCCGGGCGGACCTGCCCGGTCTCGTAGCCGAGCACGACCAGCTGCACGCGGGTCCGGCAGCCGAGCTTGGCCAGCACCCGGTTGACGTGCGTCTTGACGGTCGCCTCGGTGACCACCAGACGGCCGGCGATCTCGTCGTTGCCGAGGCCGCGCGCGATGAGCGTGAAGACCTCGCGCTCCCGCTCGGTGAGCGCGCGCAGGGGACCAGGCACACCGTCCACCGGCGCCGGCCGGCGCACGTGCTCCTCGATGAGTCGGCGGGTCAGGGACGGGGCGAGCAGGGCCTCCCCCGCCGCGACCGTGTCGATGCCCGCGACCAGCCGGTCCGGCGGCGTGGCCTTGAGGAGGAACCCGGCAGCACCGGCCCGGAGGGCGTCGTAGACGTAACCGTCCAGGTCGTAGGTCGTCAGCATCAGGACCCGGGTCGGCAGGCCGGCGCCGGTGATCTCGCGCGTGGCGGCGATGCCGTCGAGCACCGGCATCCTGATGTCCATGAGCACGACGTCGGCCTGCGTGCGCCGGACCGCCTCGACGGCGGCGCGACCGTCCCCGGCCGTCGCCACCACCTCGACGCCCCGCGCGACCAGCACCATCTCCAGACCGGACCGGACCAGCTCCTGGTCGTCGGCGACGACGACCCTGGTCACGGTGGCACCGGCAGGGTGGCGCACAGCTCGAAGCAGCCGTCGTCGCGGCGGCCGTGGGTCAGTCGCCCGCCCAGCACGGAGACCCGCTCGGCCATCCCGAGCAGGCCGAGGCCGCTGCCCGACCCCACCGAGGCGTCGCTCGGGTTGGTGGCCTCGATGGACAGCACCGTCGCCGTGGCCGCGAGTGTGAGCCGCGCCGTCCGGTCGCTGCCGTAGCGCAACGCGTTGGTCAACGCCTCCTGCACGATCCGGTAGGCCGAGACGTCCAGCCCCGAGGGCAGCTGCGGAAGCGGGTCCGGCACGTCCAGGTCGACGTCGAGCCCGCTGGCCCGGAACCCCGCGACCAGTCCGGCCAGGTCGGCCAGCCCGGGGGCCGGCTCGAGCCCCAGCTCGTCGTCGTCGTCGCGGAGGACGTGCAGCAGCCGTCCCGTCTCGGCGAGGGCCTTGCGACCGGTCTCGGCCACGTCGGCCAGCACCCGCTCCGCCCGGTCGGGGTCGCTGCGCACGAGGTCCTGCGCCGCCGCGGTCTGGACGACCATGGCGCTGACCGAGTGCGCGATCACGTCGTGCATCTCGCGCGCGATCCGGTCACGCTCGTCGCGCACCGCTTCGCGACGTACCAGCTCCTGGCGCTCCTCCAGCAGCTCCTTCTGCCGGTCGAGCCGGTGCACCAGCCGCCGAAGAGGTACGGCGGCAGGGACAGCGTCGCGACGAACACGACGTCGCTGATGTCGTGGGTGCGCAGGTCGACCGTGACGTAGTCGAGGAAGGTCAGCGCCCAGATGACCGCCATCCCGACCAGGCCGCGGAGGTCCGGGAGGCGGCGCCCCAGGCTGAAGCAGCTGAGCGCGAGGAAGAGGATGATCCCGGAGACCTCGTCCATCGCCGGACCGAGCCAGGGCTGGGCCAGCAGGACCCCGCCGGCGAGCGTCGGCGCCGCCAGCGGCCAGCGGCGCCGACCCACGAGCAGCAGGGCCGCGGCCCCCTCGGTCAGCAGGGCCACCGGCCAGCGCTCGGGCCGGACGACCAGCATCTCGACGGCCGCCACGACGAAGAGCGCGGCCGGCACGAGGACGTCGCCGGGCCGCAGGCGCTCGGACAGCACACGGGCCATCCCCTGAGGTTAGGGCCGGACGAGGGGTGCTGTCGTCGAACCAGGGGTGGAGAACGGTCCCACCGACGCGTGGACGACCCCGCACGCCGTCCGCTCCTAGCGTCGTCCTGACGAGAGGAGCAGGACATGTTCGAGACACCACAGGCCGAGAGCAGGATCGGCCGGTTCGCGTGGGTGATGGCGTGGTTCGGCCTGGTGGCCGGCCAGCTGCACGCGCTGGCGCGCCACCAGACGGTGGACGGGAGGAACGACCTGGACAGCTGGACGACGCGGGTGTGGTCCGACCCGGCCCGGGCCGCCCTGAAGCCCCTGCTGGACTGGGGGAACCCCGACCTCGTCTACCTCACCTACGGGAAGATCTGGCTGCCCGTGTTCGTGGCGTTCACCCTGTGCGCGTTCGTCGTGCACCGCCGGCGGCAGCCGCGCGGCTTCGAGAGGTGGGCCTGGCGCCTCGTGCTCTTCGGCTACGTCTGGGCCTGCCTGGCGGTCTTCGGCGACTACTGGCTGCAGTGGGGCCCGACGAGCCGCGAGCCCCTGCTGACCATCACGTTCGTCTTCGGGCTCCCGGCGCTGCTGATCACCGTGGTGGGGTCGTCCGTGCTGGGCATCGCCCTGCTGCGCAACGGGTTCGTCCCCCGGGTGTCCGCCTGGCTGCTGGCGGTCACGTTCCCGTGCCTGTTCGTGATCGAGCTCTTCACGTCGATGGGGAGCATCGCGCTGCCGGTCATGTTCGCGTTCGGGATCGCGGGCCGCCGGATCGCCCGCGAGCGGACGTTCGTGTCCGTGGCGGCGACCGGCTCCCCCACCCGGACCCGGGTCAGCGGACCAGGCGGTCGGGCGTGATCGGCAGGTCGCGGACCCGCAGCCCGGTGGCGTTGTGCACGGCGTTGGCGACGGCGGCGGCCGAGCCGACGATGCCGATCTCGCCGATGCCGCGCAGCCCCATCGGGTTGGCGACCGGGTCCTCCTCGTCGAGCCAGCTGACGTCGATGTCACCGACGTCGGCGTGCGACGGGACGTGGTAGTCGGCCAGGTCGTGGGTGACGACGTGACCCAGCGCGTGGTCGAGCACCGAGTGCTCGTGCAGGGCCATCGACAGGCCCCAGGTCATGCCGCCGATGAACTGCGAGCGGGCCGTGCGCGGGTTGACGATCCGGCCGCAGGAGAACACCCCGGTCATCCGCGGCACGCGCACCTCGCCGGTGTCCACGTTGACGCGGGCCTCGACGAACTGCGCGCCGTAGGAGTGCACGGCGTGCTTCTCCCGCTCGGGGTGGTCGGCCAGCGTCGACTCGGTGACCGCGCCGTCCGCCGGCTCGTCGCCGTGCTCGACCCGGAACTTCCGGGCCGCCTCGACCACGGCCGAGCCGTGCGAGGCCAGGCCGGCCGAGCCGCCGGCGACGGTGGCCATCGGCAGCGAGGTGTCGCCGATCTCGACGTGCACGCGGTCCATCGGCACGTCGAGCGCGTCGGCGGCGAGCTGGGTGAGCGCGGTCCAGTTCCCGGTGCCGATGTCGGCGGCGCCGATCCGCACCAGGTAGTGCCCGTGCCGGTTGTAGGAGACGGCGGCGACCGAGCCCGGCATGACGTAGCCCGGGTAGGTCGACGCGGCCATGCCCAGGCCGACCAGCCAGTCCCCCTCGCGGCGCGAGGCCGGCCGGCCGCGCAGGTCCCACCCGAAGCGGGCGGCGCCCTGGCGCATGCACTCCACGAGGTGGCGTCCCGACCAGGGCAGGCCGGTCTCCGGGTCGTGCTCCGGCTCGTTGCGCTCCCGCAGCTCGATCGGGTCGAGCCCGGCCGCCTCCGCGAGCTCGTCCATCGCGGACTCGAGCGCGAACATGCCCGGCGCCTCGCCCGGTGCGCGCATCCACGACGGGACGGCGACGTCGAGGGCGACCAGCCGGTGCGTCGTACGGCGGGCGTCGCCGGCGTACATGCTGCGGGTGCCGACCGTGGTCTGCTCCGCGAACTCCTTGATGCGCGAGGTCTGCTCGACGGCCTCGTGGATGACCGCGGTGATCCGCCCGTCGTCGCCGGCACCGAGCCGGACGCGCTGCAGGGTGGGCGTGCGGTAGCCCACCAGGGCGAACATCTGCTGCCTCGTCAGCGCGAGCTTGACCGGGCGGCCGGGCAGGCTCATCGCGGCCTGCACGACGAGCACGTTGTGAGCGTGCGCCATCCCCTTGGAGCCGAAGCCGCCGCCGACGTAGGGCGAGACCACCCGGACGGCCGAGGGCTGCAGGTCGAAGAGCGCGACCAGCTTGTTCTTCACGCCGTGCGCGAACTGGGTCGAGTCGTAGACCGTGAGCCGGCGCCCGTCCTCCCACACCGCGATGCAGGAGTGCGGCTCCATCGGGTTGTTGTGCTCCATCGGCGTCGAGTAGCGCTGGTCGACCACCACCGCGGCGCCCGCCAGCGCGGCGTCGACGGATCCCTCCTCGGCGTCGGCCGGGTAGGCGGGGTTGACCTGGCCGGGCTCGTAGAGGTCGGGGTGGTCCTCGCGCAGCTCGGTGTCGTGGGCGTGCTCGTCGTAGGTGACCCGGACCAGCTCGGCGGCGTGCCGGGCGATCTCCGGGGTCTCCGCGACCACGGCACCGACGATCTGGCCGCGGAACGCGACACCGGCCGACTGCAGCACGGCGTACTCCTGGTCGCTGGTGTCGGCGATCCTGGGCGCGTTGAGGTGCGAGAGCACCAGCAGCACGCCGTCGAGGGCCTCGGCCGCCGACGCGTCGAAGCCGGTGACCCGGCCGCGGGCGACGGTGGACTGCACGACGTGCAGGTAGGTGGGCCGGTCGACGACCTGCTCGAAGGCGTACTTCGCCAGGCCGAGGACCTTGGCCTCGCCGTCGATGCGGGCGACGTCGCTGCCGACGGCGCGGCCGGCCTCGCGTGGGGTCTGGGTGACGGTCATCGGGGTCCCCCGGTCGGGTGGCCGGCGGCCAGGTTGCGGAGCGTGGCGGTGATCGTGTTGCGGGCCATCGGGAGCTTGAACCCGTTCTGGGACAGGGGTTCGGCCGCCTCCAGCTCGGCCTCGGCGGCGCGTCGGAAGGCGTCCTCGGTGGCGGGCCCGCCGCGGAGCAGGTCCTCGGCGACGCTCGGCGCGCCAGGGCTTGGGCGCCACCCCGCCGAGCGCGATCCGCACGTCGCGGACGGTGCCGTCCTCCACGTCGAGGGCAGCGGCGACGGACACCAGTGCGAAGGCGTAGGACGCCCGGTCGCGCACCTTGCGGTAGGCCGACGTCCGCGCGAACGGCAGCGCCGGCACCTCGACCGCGGTCACGAGCTCGCCGTGCGCCAGCGTGGTGTCGCGCTGCGGCTCGTCACCGGGCAGCCGGTGGAGGTCGCGCAGCGGCAGGCGCCGCTCCCCCTCGGTGCCGAGCACGAGGACGGTCGCGTCGAGGGCGGCCAGCGCCACCGCCAGGTCGGAGGGGTGCGTGGCCACGCAGTGCTCGGAGGCACCGAGGATCGCGAGGTTGCGGTTGAAGCCCTCGCGCGCCGAGCAGCCGGACCCCGGCTCGCGCTTGTTGCACGGCGTGGTCACGTCCTGGAAGTAGACGCACCGGGTGCGCTGCAGGAGGTTGCCGGCGGTGGTCGCCGCGTTGCGGATCTGGCCGGAGGCACCGGCCAGCAGCGCCTGGGCCAGCACCGGGTAGTCCCGGCGGACCCTCGCGTCGGCGGCGAGGTCGCTGTTGCGGACGGCGGCGCCGATCCGCAGGGCGCCGTCCTCCGTGGTCTCGACCGCGTCCAGGGGCAGACGGCTGACGTCGACCACGGTGTCGGGGGTGGCGACGCCGAGCTTGAGGTGGTCGACGAGGTTGGTGCCGCCGGCGAGGTACACCGCGCCGGCGTCCCCGCTCACCCGGGCGACGGCGGAGGCCGGGTCGAGGGCCTGCTCGAACGTGAACGGCTTCATCGCGCCGCCACCTCCTGGATGGCCGCGACGATGTGGGGGTAGGCACCGCAGCGGCACAGGTTGCCGCTCATCCGCTCCCGGATCTCGTCGTCGGTGAGCTCGGCGGCCCCGTCGAGGCCGGCCTCGAGGTCCTCGGTGACGTGGCTGGGGTGGCCGGCGCGGGCCTCGTCGAGCATGCCCGCGGCCGAGCAGATCTGACCGGGCGTGCAGTAGCCGCACTGCAGCCCGTCGTGGTCGATGAACGCCTGGTGCAGCGGGTGCGGGTCGTCGCCGTTCCGCAGGCCGACCGACGTGACCACGTCGCCACCGTCGTGGGCCACCGCGAGCTTCAGGCAGCTCAGCGTGCGCCGCCCGTCGAGGAGCACCGTGCACGCGCCGCACTGGCCGTGGTCGCAGCCCTTCTTGGGCGAGGTCACCCCGAGCCGTTCGCGCAGCGCGTCGAGGAGGGTGGTCCGGGTGTCCACGGTGACGGTGCGGGGTGTCCCGTCCACGGTCACGGTGATGGAGGCGTCAGGCACAGCACCCGCTACCCGCTGGGGCCCGAGTGAAACGGTGGGCTACTCCCCGGTCACGCCGTCGATGGCCTCGCGGAGCAGGTCGGCGTGGCCGTTGTGGCGGGCGTACTCCTCGATCAGGTGCGTCATGATCCAGCGCAGGCTGTAGGTCGCGTCCCCGTCGACCTCGACCTCGTCGAGCGCGCGGTGCCGCAGCAGGTCGCTGATCGCGTCGACCGCCTCGCCGAACCGGGCCAGGTCACCCGCCGCGTCGGCGTCCGCGACGTCGAACTCGCCGTCCGGGTCGTCCTCGCTGCCGTAGAGCGTCGGCGACGGGCTCGCCCAGGAACGGCAGGAACCAGCCGCGCTCGACCTCGGTCATGTGCCGGACCAGACCGAGCAGGCTGAGCGTGGTGGTCGGGATCGGACGGCTCTTGAGCTGCTCGAAGGTCAGCCCCTCGCACTTCATCAGCAGCGTCGCCCGGTGGAAGTCGAGCCACCCGTCGAGCATGGCCCGCTCGTCGCCGACGTACGGCGCGCGGGGCCGGTCGCCGAAGTCGTAGGCCATCAGGCCCCGCGTCGGCCCGTCGAAACCAGGTAGGGCTCGAGCTCGCCGGCCAGGTCGGCGTGCACGCGACCGCGCACCCGCGTCCCGTCGCCGGTGTGGTCGATGGACTCGACCTCGCCGCTGACGTGGATCTTGTTGAGCAGGTCGCCGCGCTCGTAGGGCAGCAGCGCGTCGAACGGCACGCCCGGGTGCGGCAGGTCGGCCTCGACGGCGCGGAGCACGTCGGCGACGCCCTCCCCCGTCTTGGCGGACACCACCACCGAGTGCGGCTCGCGGGCCCGGAGCCGCGAGATGACGATCGGGTCGGCGGCGTCGGCCTTGTTGATCACCACCAGCTCGGGCACCTTGTCGGCGCCGATCTCGGCGAACACCTCGCGCACGGCGGCCAGCTGGCCCTCCGGGTCCGGGTGCGACCCGTCGACGACGTGCAGCACGAGGTCGGAGTCGGCGACCTCCTCCAGGGTCGAGCGGAACGCCTCGACGAGCTGGTGGGGCAGGTGCCGGACGAACCCGACGGTGTCGGACATCGTGTAGATGCGGCCGTCGGACGTGGTGGTCTTGCGGGTGGTCGGGTCCAGGGTCGCGAACAGCGAGTCCTCGACCAGCACGCCCGGCGTCGGTCAGCCGGTTGAGCAGCGACGACTTGCCGGCGTTGGTGTAGCCCGCGATCGCCACGGACGGGATCTGGTGCCGCTGCCGGTCGGAGCGCTTGGTGTCGCGGGTGACCCGCATGTGCTTGAGCTCGTTGCGGAGCTTGGCGATCTTGGTGTTGATCCGTCGCCGGTCGGTCTCGATCTTGGTCTCACCGGGGCCACGGCCACCGATGCCGCCGCCCTGCGAGCCGACCCGGCCACCGGCCTGGCGGGACAGGTTGCCACCCCAGCCGCGCAGCCGCTGCTTCATGTAGTTGAGCTGGGCGAGCTCGACCTGGGCCTGGCCCTCCTTGGACTTCGCGTGCTGGGCGAAGATGTCGAGGATCAGCGCGGTCCGGTCGACGACCTTGACCTTGACCCGGTCCTCGAGGTTCCTGAGCTGGCTGGGCGCGAGCTCGCCGTCGAGGATCACGGTGTCGGCGCCGGTGGCCTGCACGATCTCCTTGAGGCCCTCGACCTTGCCGCGGCCGATGTACGTCGCGGGGTCGGGGCTCTGCCGGCGCTGGTAGAACGCGTCGAGCACCGTCGAGCCGGCCGTCTCGGCCAGCAGGGCCAGCTCGGCCATCGAGTTCTCGGCGTCGGCCACGGTGCCCTCGGTCCAGACACCCACCAGCACGACGCGCTCGAGGCGCAGCTGGCGGTACTCGACCTCGGAGATGTCCTCGAGCTCGGTCGACAGGCCCGGCGACCCGGCGCAGGGCGTGCCGCTCCGCGAGGTCGTAGGAGCCGGTGCTCTCCTCCGGGTCGGGCTGGTCGGCGTAGCCGCTGTCCCAGTCCGTCGGTCTCGAGGAGGGCGTCGTCGAGATCGATGTCGGCGTCGATCGGGCGTGACCTGGTCGGGGGTGTCGTCGAACTCGTGTGCGTTCGTCATATCCACCAAAGGAACGTCCGGGCGCCCGGGTGGATTCCCGGGGCGCTCTCGATGCTCGCACGGCGCGCCGCCGGGCGGCGATTCATTTCGCGAGCCACCGGCCCTCGGCCGACGACCACGGCCGGCCCGGTCAGCTCGACGTGGCCCTGCTCGGTCCAGGTGACCTCGAGCCGTCCGCCCGGGCACGTCCACGCGGTACGTCGTGCCCGGGCCGGCCTGGTCGGCGAGGGCGGCCGCGACCATCACCGCGCAGGCGCCGGTGCCGCAGGACCGGGTCTCCCCCGAGCCGCGCTCGTGCACCCGCATCGCGACGTGCCGGTCGCCGCGTCGGACGACGAACTCGACGTTGACGCCGTCGGGGTACTCCCCCGGGTCGTGCTCCGGGCGCCTCGAGCAGGGGCCCGCGTCGGCCAGGTCGTCGACGAACGCGACGGCGTGCGGGTTGCCCATCGAGACGTGCTGCGGCGGTCCAGGACCGGTCGCCGACCGACACCTTCGTCTCGCCGTGCACGACCGGCACGCCCATGTCGACCGACGACCAGCCCGTCGGCGCCGAAGGTCAGCACCTTGACGCCGGCCCGGGTGCCGACCGCCAGCGGCCGCGTGCACGTCGACGCCCTCGTGGTCGGCGAGGTAGCGGGCGAACACCCGGATCCCGTTGCCGCACATCTCCGAGATGGAGCCGTCGCTGTTGCGGTAGTCCATGAACCACTCGGCCTCGCCGCGGGCCGCGACGGCGGCCGGGTCGTCGTACGCCTCGGAGCGGACCACCCGCAGCACGCCGTCGGCGCCGATCCCGGCCCGCCGGTCGCACAGGGCCCGGACCAGGTCCGCGGACGAGGTCGCCGTGCCGGGACCCGTCGGCGTCGGGCAGCAGCACGAAGTCGTTCTCGGTGCCGTGCCCCTTGAGGAAGTCCGACCGCGCTGCGAGTCGACGGTCTAGTGCGCACGGCGCTCCGCGACGTCCATGAGCCGGGACAGGCCCTTCTCGAAGTCACCGCCGACCAGCTGTCCATGCTCGGTGAGCAGCCTCCGATCACCTTGACGACGAGGGTCCGCTCGCCCGTCATCGTCCAGCTCAGGTGGTGCTACCACCGTCGTGCGGCTGCAGCGACGAACCCGGTCGGTGCGAGGACTTGAACGGCTTGAGGAAGCGCAGGTCGATCGCCACGCGGCGACCGGCGACGACCTCGGCGATCTCGCATCCGACGGACGCCGGCCTTGCGGTTGCCGGACCACTCGTAGACCGGCCGGGGCCCTGCGCCGGACCCGGTGTGGCGCGGCTGCGGGTCGAGGCCCTCCCAGGGCGACACGCGGCCACTCGGTGGAAGTCGACGATCTCCTCGTCCACCTGCTCGGCGGGAGCTCGGACGGTGGTGGACGCTCGACGGTGCAGGTCCGACGCTCACGGCCCGACAACCGGGTCCGCGCGACGCCCGCGCTCTAGCGCTGCGGCCGCACCACCAGGGCGGACCCGCCACCACGACGTCGCGGCTCGGCCACGGCGACGAGGTACTTGTGCCGCTTGAACGCGATGGCCGTGGCCGCCCCGATCTCCGAGGCGCTGGTGAACTTGTCACCGGCCGGCGTCAGCTGGTGACCGAGCGCGGTGCAGCCCGGCGCCGTACTTCTCGATGAACTCCGGCTCGGCGCTGACGGCGGCGGTGTTGCGCTGCGAGCCGCGCGGGTCGGCGATCGAGCTCGGGCAGCGACAGCTGCCGGTCGATCCGGTTGGTGATCATCTGCAGCACGGTGGTGATGATCGTCGAGCCGCCGGGTGAGCCCAGGGCCACGAACGGCTTGCCGTCGCGCAGGATGATCGTCGGCGAGATCGAGGAGCGCGGCCGCTTGCCGGGCTCGATCCGGTTCGGGTCGGCCGCGTCGTACGACGGCGGAGAAGTCGGTCAGCTCGTTGTTCAGCAGGAACCCGCGACCGGGCAGCAGCAGGCCGGAGCCGCCGGTCTGCTCGATGGTCAGGGTGTACTCCACGACGTTGCCCCACTTGTCGGTGACCGTCAGGTTGGTGGTCTCGACGTTCTCGGTGTCCGGCTGGGCCGCGGTGCCGGACGACGCGGTGCCGCCGCAGGTCGGGTCGTAGGACTTCACGTCGCCGGCGGTCGTGGGCTTGGACATCGCCGAGGTCAGGCTGATCGAGCAGGCCCGCGACGCGGCGTACCGGTCGGAGAGCAGGGTGGCGCGCGGGACGTTCACGAAGGCCGGGTCGCCGAGGTACTTCGCCCGGTCGGCGAACGCGAGCGCGCTGGCCTCGAGGTAGACGTGCAGCCGCTGGGTGGTGCGTCAGCCTGCGGAGCGGGAACCGCTCCATGATGTTCAGCGCCTCGCCGACGGTGGTGCCGCCGGACGACGAGCCGCGCCATGCCGTAGACGCCGTAGCCCGCGGTAGCCCACGTGGGTCGGGGCGCGGAACAGCGCGCGGTAGCGGGCCAGGTCGCGCGGCTGTCATGAACCCGGCCGGCACCGGCAGGTCGGTGCTCGGGCTCTTCGGGGGCGTGCGCACGTTGGCGGCGATCTCGTCGGCGATCGGGCCGTTGTAGAACCACGAGACGCCGCGCTTGCGGCCCAGCGCGTCGTAGGTGCGGGCCAGCGCCGGGTTGCGGAACACCGAGCCACGGTCCCGGGGCGTCGCCGCCGGGCAGGAACAGCCGCGGGGTGCAGGTGTAGGCCTCGAACCGCTTCTGGTTGTCCAGCGTCTGCTGGCGGAACGTCTTGTCGACGACGAAGCCGCGGCGGGCCAGCTGCGCGGCGGGCTCGAGGGCCTGGTCGAACTTGTAGGTGCCCCACTCGCGCAGCGCCTTGGCCCAGGTGGCCGGGGTGCCGGGGACGCCGACGGAGACGCCGCTGGTGACCAGCTCGGGGGTGAAGTTGTAGGGCTTGCCGGTGGACTTGTCGATGAACGCGTCGTGCGGCATCGCCGCGCGGCGCGGTCTCGCGGCCGTCGATGGTGCGGACCTTGCCGGTCTTGGCGTCGTAGTAGACGAAGTAGCCGCCGCCGCCGAGACCGGAGCTGTAGGGCTCGGTCACGCCGAGCGCCGCCGCGGTCGCGACGGCCGCGTCGACCGCGTTGCCGCCGTGCTTGAGCACTTGCAGGCCGATCCGGGACGCCTCCGGGTCCACCGAGGTGACCGCGCCGCCGAAGCCGCGGCTGGTCGGCATCTTGGTGTGGAGTACGCGGCCGGCGTCGTCGGCCGAGGCCGACGGCAGGACGACGCCGAGACCGGCGACCGCGGTCGCTCCGGCGACTCCGAGAGCCGCGATCCGCGCTCGCGCGTGTTCGGTCCATGTGCGTGTTCCCTTCCCGAGTCCGAGCCGACGCGACGTCCTACCCAGCGCCGGCGCCTCAATCGCGGCCCGGACGGCGGCCTCCGCGAGCCGCAGCCCGGTCGGGGTCGTCCCAGTCCACCCAGGTGATCCGCGGCGTCCTTGTGGAACCACGACTCCTGCCGCCGCGCGAAGCGCCGGGTGCCGATCACGGTCCGCTCGAGCGCCTCCTGCCTCGGAGCACTCGCCGTCGAGGAACGCGAGCACCTGCTGGTAGCCGAGCGCCCGGTGCGCCGTGCGGCCCTCGCGCAGCCCGGCGCCGGCCAGGCGTCGTACCTCCTCGACCAGGCCCGCGTCCCACATCCGGCGCACCCGCAGCTCGATCCGCTCGTCGAGGACCGGCCGCGGGATGCGGACGCCGACCTGCACGGTGCGCTCGAAGACGTACGTCGGGTCGGGCAGCGTCGCGCTGAACGGCCGGCCGGTGATCTCCACGACCTCCAGGGCCCGCACGACGCGGCGGCCGTTGGCGGGGATGATCCGCGCCGCGGCCTCGGGGTCGACCTCGGCGAGCCGCGCGGTGCAGCGTCGCCGGAGCCGACCTCGTCCAGCTCGGCCTCGAGCCGGGCCCGCACCGTCGGGGTCGGTGCCGGGGAACTCGAAGCCGGTCGAGCACGGCCCGCGTGTAGAGCGCCGAGCCGCCGACCAGCACCGGCACCACGCCCCGCGCGCCGGCAGTCGTCGACGCACGTCGCGGGCCAGCGCCTGGAACTGCGCCACGGTCGCCGGCTCGGTGACGTCGAGCAGGTCCAGCAGGTGGTGCGGGATGCCGCGGCGCTCCTCGGCCGGGCAGCTTCGCCGTGCCGATGTCCATGCCGCGGTAGACCTGCATCGCGTCGGTGTTGACGATCTCGCCGCCCAGCCCTCGGCCAGGTCCAGGGACAGCTCGGTCTTGCCCGCGGCGGTCGCGCCCGACGACCGCGACGACGGGCACGGGCAGTGCGGCAACCTGTGCGGCGCCTTCCGTCGTTCGGCATGATGAGAGTGTGGCAAAGCCGGCGCGGATCCCCGTCGCGGTAGGCCGATCGAAGGAGCAGCCCATGGGATTCCTGGACAAGGCCAAGAAGCAGCTGACCAAGGCGGTCGACGAGCACGGCGACAAGATCGCCGCAGGGCGCCGACAAGCTCGGCGACACGATCAACCAGAAGACCGGCAACAAGCACGCCGACAAGGTCGCCAAGGGCAAGGAGCAGCTCAAGAAGGGCCTGGACTCCCTCGACGGCAAGAACGACGACTTCGGCACGCCCGCCGACCACGGCGCCCGCGATGACCGAGCCACACACCGCGACGCGAGACGCCGACGGTGCCCGCACGCGCGACCCGGGCTCGAACGCGCGCACCCGCTCGGACGGCGAGATCCACGCCCGCACCCAGACCGAGCAGGCCAACGAGGAGCTGCAGGAGGAGAACGCCGAGACGGCGCTCGACCAGCCCTCGGACGGCTCCGGCGGCGAGTAGCCCCGACCCGGAGGAGACACGATGACCGACGACCGCACGTCGACCCCGGCCGAGTTCGTCGGGCGAGCCGCCCGCGGGCGACGCCCACCCGGGCGACTTCATGTCCAACGACCAGTCCGCCGACCAGACGGCCGACCCGGTCGTGCCCGACGCCACGGAGGCACGCGAATGAGCGGCGACGAGAAGCCCGAGCACGAGACCGTCAACCGCGAGTCGCACCCGAACGCCGGCGGCCCGCGCAGGGCCTCGAGCCGGCGACCTGGGCCTGAGCAGCGAGCGCACCGACGGCTTCGAGGGCGTGGAGGGCACCGGCAGCGCGGCGTCCGCCCAGGGCCACACCGACGGCGAGTCCGCCGTCACGGGCGGCACCGCGGACGCCGACCCGGCCGACCACCCCGCGACGCCGACGAGGCCCCGACAAGCCCGACGAGACGTCCCCGGTGACGCACGTGGACCGGACGGTCGGCGAGGTGCAGCCCGACCCGGTCGCCCACAAGCACGAGTTCGACCCCGACCGCAATCCCGGCCACTGAACGACCGCACTAGGGTCGCGGGCATGACCGACCGCTTCGTCGTCGTGCCCGCGGCCTACGTGTTCCTGCTCCGCCCCGCCCCGATGCCCGGCGGCCGTGAGGTGCTGCTCCAGCTGCGCCGCGGCACCGGCTACCTGGACGAGCACTGGGCCGCCGTCGCCGGCCACGTCGAGCGCGGCGAGACGGTCTTCGCGGCGGCCGCCCGGGAGGCCGTCGAGGAGGTCGGCGTCACCGACGTCGACCTGGTCCCGTGGTGCGCCATGCAGCGCACCGGGGCCGAGGGCCTGCCGATCGACGAGCGGGTCGACTACTTCTTCACCGCGACGACGCTGGACCGGCACCCCGCGCATCGTCGAGCCGGACAAGTGCGCGGACCTGCGCTGGTTCAACCTCGACGCGCTGCCCTCACCCGTCGTGCCCCACGAGCTGCGGGTGCTGAGTCGATCCGCGCCGGCAGCACTCCCGCGATCGTCGACCCACGGCTTCTAGAGCGGCGGCGCAGCCGCGTCCGCGTCCGGCAGCGGCGCGGGGACGCCGACGGTCGGCAGGCCGAGCGAGACGCCCGTGCGGCTTCGGGGCGGTCCGGTTCTCCCACGCGTCACCGGCGCGCGTCCGTCGTACGGACGTGACGGGCGCAGTCGGCGACCAGGTGGTGCGGCGCGGCGTAGGTGACCTCGACCTCGACCATGTCGCCGGGGCGTACGTCGACCGCGGCGACCGTCCCGGTCCACGGGCGTGAAGTGCACCAGCCGGTTGTCGCGGCGCGCGACCGGAGAGCCGATGGGTCGCGGTGTCCTTGCGGCCCTCGCCCTCGGCCACCATCAGCTCGACGGTCTGCCCGACGAGCCGCTTGTTCTCGTCCCAGGCGACCTGGTCGGCCAGCTCGACGAGCCGCATGTAGCGCTCCTGCACGACCGCCTTGGGCACCTGGTCCTCGAGCACGGCCGCCGGGGTGCCGGGGCGCTTGGAGTACTGGAAGGTGAACGCGCCGGCGAACCGGGCCTGCTCGACGACCTTCATCGTCTCGAGGAAGTCCTCCTCGGTCTCGCCGGGGAAGCCCACGATGATGTCGGTGGTGATCGCGGCGTCGGGGATCGCGGCCCGGACCCGGTCGATGATGCCGAGGAACTTCGACTGCCGGTAGGACCGGCGCATGTCCTTGAGCACCTTGTCGGAGCCGGACTGCAGCGGCATGTGCAGCGACGGCATCACCGTCGGCGTCTCGGCCATCGCCTCGATGACGTCGTCGGTGAACTCCGCCGGGTGCGGGCTAGGTGAACCGGATCCGCTCGAGGCCCTCGACCTGGCCGCAGGCGCGCAGCAGCTTGGAGAACGCCTGCCGGTCGCCGAACTCCACGCCGTAGGCGTTGACGTTCTGGCCGAGCAGCGTGACCTCGGTGACGCCCTCGGCGACCAGCGCCTCGATCTCGGCGAGGATCTCGCCGGGCCGGCGGTCCTTCTCCTTGCCGCGCAGCGCCGGGACGATGCAGAACGTGCAGGTGTTGTTGCAGCCCACCGAGATCGACACCCACGCGGCGTACGCCGACTCGCGCTTGGTCGGCAGCGTGGAGGGGAACACCTCGAGCGACTCGAGGATCTCGACCTGCGCCTCCTCGGCGACCCGGGCCCGCTCGAGCAGCACCGGCAGCGAGCCGATGTTGTGGGTGCCGAACACCACGTCGACCCACGGGGCGCGGCGGGTGATCTCGCCGCGGTCCTTCTGGGCCAGGCAGCCGCCGACGGCGATCTGCATGCCCGGGTGCGCGGCCTTCACCGGCGCCAGGTGCCCGAGGTTGCCGTAGAGCTTGTTGTCGGCGTTCTCCCGCACCGCGCAGGTGTTGAACACGACCACGTCGGCCTGCTCGCTCGGCCGGGCGCGGCGACGTACCCCGCGTCCTCCAGCAGCCCGGTCAGCCGCTCGGAGTCGTGGACGTTCATCTGGCAGCCGTAGGTGCGGACCTCGTAGGTGCGCGCGGCGGCGTGGGAGGGCGCTCATGACCGGTCCAGGGTACGGCGCGCCCGCGGGCCCGCACCGAATCCCGGGAGGGCGTCAGCCGGCCTCGGGGTTCTGCTCCTGCTGCTGGGCGGGCGCCTTGCGGGGCGGCAACCGGTCCCCCGGGGCTTCCGGGGCCTTCTTCGCCGGCGCCTCGGCGGCCGTCTTCGCGGGCGCCGCCTTCTTGGCCGGGAGCTGCTTGCCCGCCACCTTCGCCACGTCGGCGGGGGTCGGGACCGAGTCCTTCTTCGCGGGTGCCTTCTTGGCGGGGGCCTTCTTCGCCGCCGCCTTCTTCGCGGGAGCCTTCTTCGCCGCCGTCTTCGCGGCGACGTCCGCCGGGCTGGGGGCGCTTCTTCGCCGCCGCCTTCTTGGCGGGGGCCACGGGTCGCCCTGCGTCTTGACCGGGGCGGGCTCGGGCACCGCGCGCAGGTCGGCAGGGGACGCCGGCGCCGTGCTGGGCGCGCGCGCGGTGGCCGGTCGGTGTGCGCGACCTTGCCGCGGCCCGCGCGTTCGGCGACGGCACCGACGGCACCCGACGGCGCCGCCGGCTGCGGCTCACCGCGGTGCGCCGACCTGACCGGCGACCATCTTGCCGATCGCTGCGGTGCCCTTGGCCGTCGACCGCCTGGCGATCGGGTTCTTCCTGCGAGGCATGTGTGATCCCTTCCGTCGAGGTGCTGCGCCGTCCGGCGAGTCAAGCACACGCCGTCGGTACCCACCGCGGCGCCGCTTCCTCGCCCGTCGCGTTAGTTGCACTTGCACACGGAGTAACCACTTCGCAACCCCAGACGGGCTACCTTCAAATGGTCATTGCGAGCCATGATCGCTAGGTTTTCGAGCATGAGTGCCCCCGCAGACACCCCGACGGCGTCCTCCGGCACGCCCGCCGGCGACGGCCTGGTCGTGCTGGACCACGTCGACAAGTGGTTCGGCGACCTGCACGTCCTGCAGGACATCAACCTCTCGATCAAGCGCGGCGAGGTCGTCGTGGTGATCGGCCCGTCCGGCTCCGGCAAGAGCACGCTGTGCCGCGCGATCAACCGGCTCGAGACCATCGACAAGGGCACGATCAGCCTGGACGGCCAGCCGCTGCCCGCCGAGGGCAAGGCGCTCGCGCACCTGCGCGCCGAGGTCGGGATGGTCTTCCAGAGCTTCAACCTCTTCGCGCACAAGACGATCCTCGAGAACGTCACGCTCGGACCGATCAAGGTGCGCGGCCTCGCCAAGGACGAGGCGGAGGCCAAGGCCAAGGAGCTCCTCGACCGGGTCGGCGTCGGCCAGCAGGCCGACGAAGTACCCCGCCCAGCTCTCCGGCGGCCAGCAGCAGCGCGTCGCGATCGCCCGCGCCCTGGCCATGGAGCCCAAGGTGATGCTCTTCGACGAGCCGACCTCCGCGCTGGACCCCGAGATGATCAAGGAGGTCCTCGACGTCATGGTCGACCTCGCGCAGGGCGGCATGACGATGGTCGTGGTCACCCACGAGATGGGCTTCGCGCGCACCGCGGCGAACCGGGTGGTCTTCATGGCCGACGGCCAGATCGTCGAGGAGAACACCCCCGAGGAGTTCTTCACCCACCCGACGTCGGACCGCGCCAAGGACTTCCTCGGCAAGATCCTCAAGCACTGATCGATCCCCATTCCCGGCCCGGGGGACACCTGGCCGCCCAGCAAGGAGAAATCATGCGCAACATCCGATCCAAGACCCTGCTCGCCGCAGTCGGGCTCGCCCTGTCCGTGAGCTCGCCTCGCGGCCTGCGGCAACGCCGGCAGCGGCGACTCCGAGAGCGTCGACGTCAAGGTCGACGAGAACGCCGCGCTCGAGCTTCGACGACGGCACCAGGATGAAGGAGCTCGCGCGACGCGGGCAAGATCACGATCGGCGTGAAGTTCGACCAGCCCGGCATCGGCTTCAAGGGCGCGACCGACGACGCCCCGAAGGGCTTCGACCCCGAGATGGGCAAGATCCTCGCCGCGTCGCTGGGCATCCCGGCCGACAAGATCACCTGGAAGGAGACGATCTCCGACAACCGCGAGCCGTTCCTCCAGAAGGGCGAGGTCGACCTGGTCATCGCGTCGTACTCCATCACCGACGACCGCCGCAAGGTCGTCGGCCAGGCCGGCCCGTACTACGTCACCGGCCAGCAGCTGCTCGTCAAGAAGGGCAGCGACATCAAGAGCGTCGACGACATCAAGGGCAAGGAGGTCTGCTCGGTGACGGGCTCGACCTCCCTGGACAACGTCGAGGCCAAGGGCGCCAAGCCGCGCGGCTTCGACACCTACTCCGAGTGCCGCGACCAGGTCGCCGACGGCTCGGTCGACTCGATGACCACCGACGGCGCGATCCTGCTCGGCTACGCCGCGCTCGACCCCGACAACCTCGAGGTCGTCGGCGAGCCGTTCTCCGAGGAGCGCTACGGCATCGGCTACTCCAAGGACTCCCCGGAGATGTGCCAGTGGATCACCGACACGATCAAGAAGGCCGAGGACGACGGCACCTACGACAAGGCCTTCGAGGCCACGCTCGGCAAGTCCGGGGTCGACACGCCCGAGGCCCCCGAGATGGACGCCTGCTCCTGAGTCGCTAGCAGCACGGCAGGGGCGCTCGGTCCGAGCGCCCCTGTCCCTTCCCCTGACCGACGGAGGTGGCCCCGGAGTGGACGCAGTCTTCTCGCAGTTCGACCTGGTGCTCAAGGCGTTCCTGCTGACCATCGAGCTCTTCGTGCTCGCCGGCGTGCTGTCGCTCGTGTTCGGCACCCTGCTCGCCGCCGCCCGCGTCGGCCCCGTCGCGGTGCTGAGCCGGGCGGGCGCGCTCTACGTCACCCTGGTCCGCAGCACGCCGCTGCTGATCATCTTCATCTTCGTGTTCTTCGGCCTCCCGCAGATGGACATCCACCTGCCGTTCCTGGTCAAGGGCGTGCTCTCGCTGACCGTCTACACGTCGTCGTTCGTCTGCGAGGCGATCCGCTCCGGCATCAACGCCGTACCGGTCGGGCAGGCCGAGGCGTCCCGCGCGATCGGGCTGACCTTCGGCCAGTCCATGCGGTACGTCGTCCTGCCGCAGGCCCTGCGCGCGGTGGTGCCCCCGCTGGCCAGCGTGCTGATCGCGCTGGCCAAGAACACCTCGGTCGCGGCCGGCTTCGGGCTGCTCGAGGCCACCGCCCGGATGCGCTACTTCACCAACGACCAGGCCGACGCCCGCACCTGGATCTTCCTCACCTTCGCGCTCGGCTACATCGTCATCGTCGAGCTGATCTCCGCCGGGGCCGGCAGCCTCGAGCGCCGCTGGAAGGTGGCCCGATGAGCAGCAGCGTCCTCTTCGACGTACCGGGTCCGAAGACCCGCGCCCGGCACCGGATCTACACCGTGGTGGCCTGGCTCGTCCTGGTCGCCGTGATCGCCGCGGTGCTCGTGCGGATGAGCAGCACCGGGCAGCTCGCCTACGCCAAGTGGGAGCCGTTCGTCACCCCGAGCTACCTCACGGCGCTGCTGGTCGACGGCCTGCTGAAGACCCTGCAGATGGCCTTCTCCTCGGTGCATCCTCGCGGTCGTGTTCGGCGCTGCTGTTCGGGATCGGCAAGCTGTCGGACCACGCCTGGCTGCGCTGGCCGTGCTGGGCGGTCGTGGAGTTCTTCCGCGCCGTCCCGGTGCTGCTGATGATGATCTACATCTTCTTCACCTTCGGCGCCGGCGCAGGGCGGGATCGGGTCGTACTGGTCGGTCGTCATCGCCCTGACGCTCTACAACGGCGCGGTCCTCGCCGAGGTCTTCCGGGCCGGCATCCTCGCGGTGCCGCCGGGGCAGGGCGAGGCGGCGTACGCGCTCGGCCTGCGCAAGTCCCAGGTGATGATGCAGATCCTGATGCCGCAGGGCGTGAAGATCATGCTGCCGTCGATCATCAGCCAGTGCATCGTGGCGCTCAAGGACACCAGCCTGGGCTACGTCATCCTGGCGCCGGGCCTCACCCGCGTCGGCAAGTCGATCTTCCTGGAGTTCCAGAACCAGGTGCAGACCGCGATCGTGCTCGCCGCGTTCTACATCCTGGTGAACCTGGCGCTGACCTGGGTCGCGACCTGGGCGCAGCGCAGGTTCGTCGGCGAGAAGGCCGTCCTGGTGACCGACGGCGGCGACCAGTCGGGCACCGACCGGGTTCCAGATCTAGCGGACCGGCTTGTCGGTCACCCAGAGCCGGATGACGCCCTCGACGACGACCGTGCCGTCGTCGCGGACGCCGCGCACCCGCACGGGCACGTCGGGGTCGGTGCCGGTCCACTGCTCGGGGTCGGTCTCGGCGATGCAGGTGATGTCGCTGGTCGCCTTGGCGGTGTAGCGCGACCTCCATGCCCTTGGGGATCCAGCGCTTCGTGCTCGGCACGCGTGGCCTCGGCCAGCGCGCCCATCGCCGCCTCGAGGCCGTTGCAGATCGCGATCACGTGCACGGTCCCGATGTGGTTGTGCACCGCCCGGCGCTTGCGGATCGTCAGCTCGGCGTAGTTCGGCCGCAGCTCGACGAACCGCGGCCGGACCGTCCCGAAGTACGGCGCCTTGAGGGTGAACAACCGGGAGAAGAGCCGGTCGCCCTGGGGCAGCCGGGTGACCTGGCGGTACAGCGTCAGCACGTCCATGCCGGCGATCCTATTACCGCCCGGTAACAAAGCCCGAGCGACCCGGGTCAACGGGACGGTCGGGACGTCCAGGGTGCAGCCGACCACCGTGTCGACCCGACCGTCGGGCTGCGGCTCGTCGAACCACAGGCCGCGGGTGAAGCCCGAGCTTGTCGAGCACCCGCAGCGACGCGGCGTTGCGGTGGTCCGGGGCGGCGAACAGCTCGGCGACCGCCGGGTAGTGCGGGCGGACCACGTCGCGCAGGTAGGTCCACAGCATCCGGGTGCCGATCCCCCGACCCCACCCAGCGACGGGTCGCCGATCAGGTAGTCGAAGCCGACCGCGTCCGGCTTCGCGGTGAGCAGGGCGTACTCCGGGTGGTCGCCGACCCGGTAGTCCTGGAGCATCCCGACCGAGCGGCCGTTGAGCTCCAGCACCCACAGCCGGGTCGGGTCCTCGCCGTCGAGCGCCGGGCCGTAGTGCCGTTCGGCTGCCGGCGAGGTCGCGCGCCTCGTCCTGCCACCAGCGGGCGACGTACGGCTGGGCCTGCCAGGCGACCACGTCGGCGAGGTCGGCCCGGGTCAGCGGCCGGAACGCGACCGTCGCCGCCGGGATCGCCCGCGACCCGGCCGACCAGCGTCGTCCGGCAGCTCGTCACCGGACCGCCCGGCTCGACCGACGCACCGTGTCCGGTACGTCGACCGCGAGCACCGCCCGGGGACCCGACAGGTCGACCGCCCACACGTCGGCCGCGGCGATCCCGGTCGCGCGCTCCACCGCCCGCAGCGCCGCGGCGTGCACCGACTCCCCCGGCTCGCGACGCGGCCGTGCAGCACGGCGTACCCGGTCCCGGCGACGCCGGCCGCGCAGCACGACCGCGCAGCCGCCCGGACCGTGCCCGGCGCGTCATCGAGCCGTCACTTCTGCCACGACACGCGGGGAAAAGGGCTGCACGAGTGACGGGTCAGCGGGCGGTCTCGGTGGCGCGGGACTCGCGGATCACGGTGACCTTGATCTGCCCGGGGTAGGTGAGCTCCTCCTCGAACTGCTTGGCGATGTCGCGGGCCAGCACCTGCGCCTCGATGTCGTCGACGACGTCGGGGGCGACCATCACCCGGACGTCGCGGCCGGCCTGCATCGCGAAGACCTTGACCACGCCGGTCTTGGCCAGCGCGATCTCCTCGAGCCGGTGCAGCCGGTCGACGTACGCCTCCAGCGACTCCCGCCGGGCGCCCGGGCCGGCCGCCGCTGATCGCGTCGGCGGCCTGGGTGAGCACCGCCTCGACCGTGCGGGGCTCGACCTCGTTGTGGTGCGCCTCGATCGCGTGCACGACGTCCTCGTGCTCGCCGTAGCTGCGGGCCAGGTCCGCGCCGACCAGCGCGTGGGAGCCCTCGACCTCGTGGGTCAGCGCCTTGCCGATGTCGTGCAGGAAGGCGCCGCGCACGCAGGTGGCCCGGTCCACCCCGAGCTCGTCGGCGAGCAGCCCGGCGGCGTGGCCCGGACTCGACGAGGTGGGCCAGCACGTTCTGGCCGTAGGAGGTGCGGTAGCGCAGCCGGCCGAGGGTCGCGACCAGGTGCGGGTGCAGGTCGGTGATGCCCATCTCCAGGGCGGCGTCCTCGCCGGCCCGCACGCAGAGCCGGTCGACCTCGACGACGCTGCGCTCGTGCACCTCCTCGATCCGGCTGGGGTGGATCCGGCCGTCGCCGATCAGCTCCTCCAGCGACAGCCGGGCGACCTCGCGGCGGACCGGGTCGAAGCAGCTCAGGATCACCGCGCCCGGGGTGTCGTCGATGACCAGGTTGACCCCGGTGACCTGCTCGAAGGAGCGGATGTTGCGGCCCTCGCGGCCGATGATCCGGCCCTTCATGTCCTCGGCGGGCAGCTGCACGACCGAGGACCACGCTCTCGCCGGTCTGCTCGGAGGCCAGCCGCTGGATCGCGGTGGCCAGGATCCGCTTGGCGCGGACCTCGGCCTCCTCCTCGGCGGCCCGCTCGATGTCGCGGGCGCTGCAGGGCGCCGGTGCGCCGGGCCTCGTGCTCGATGGACTCCACCAGGTCGGCGCGGGCGTCCTCGGCGGTCAGCCCGGCCAGCCGTTCGAGCTCCCGGCGACGGTCCTCCTCGAGGTCGGCCACCTCGGGCGGTGCTGTCGAGCGCCGCCTCGGCGTCGGCGACCTCGTGGGCCCGCTCGTCGAGGCTGCGCACCTCGTGGTCGAGGCGCTGCTCGCGCTCGGTGATCCGCTGCTCGCGGCGCTCGATGTCCGGCGCTGCTCGTGCAGGTCGTCGCTGCGATCGCGGTGCGCGTCCTCGTCCGTCGGCGCCGGGCTGACGCCGGACCGGCGAGCCAGCAGCAGCCACCACGCACGGCCACGCCGACGACCACCACGACCACGAGCAGGGCGACCAGCAGCAGCTCGGCCGGGCCGATGCCCAGCGACCAGCGGGCCGGGATCCGGGACCTGCTGTGCCATCTCCGGCTCCTGTTCCGTGCACGACCGCGCACGGGGTCAGCTGTCGAGGTCAGGTTCCGCGAATCTAGGTGTCCCGCCCGGGGACCGGTCAAGCGCAGCGCGCCGCCGCGCGAGTCAGTCGAACGGCTCGTGCAGGTCGTCGGTGTCGTGACCGAGCCGGTCGAGCTCCTCGCGGACCACCCGGAAGCAGACCCCGGCGGGATAGCCCTTGCGGGCCAGCATGCCGGTCAGCCGGCGCACCGCGACGTCCCGCTCGAGGTGCGCGACGGTGCGCAGCTTGCGCCGGACCAGGACCCGGGCCGCCTCCACCTCGTCGTCGGGGTCGACCTCGTCGAGGGCGACCCGGGCGACCTCGTCGTCGACGCCCTTGCGGCGCAGCTCCTGGGCCAGCGCCCGGCGGGCCAGGCCCTTGCCGGGCTGGCGGGACTGCACCCAGGCGCGCGCGAAGGCCTCGTCGTCGACGAGGCCGACCTCCTCGAACCGGTCGAGCAGCCGGGCGGCGAGCTCGCTCGGGCACGCCCTTCTTCGCCAGCTTGCCGGCCAGCTCGGACCGGCTGCGGGCCTGCCCGGTCAGCTGGTCCAGCAGGATCTTGCGGGCGACCGCCTCGTGGTCGGCGTCCGGCCCCGCGGCGACCGGGTCCTCGGGCGGCTCGACGCCGGCGTTCGCGAGCCAGGCGCGGACGCCGTCGTGCACGTCACCGGTGGACGGGACGCAGAACCGCCCGCCTGGTCCCCTGGGAGGAGAGGACCAGACGGGCGGCGGTCTGACGGGGAGGGCACCGTGCTCAGAAGTCGATCCCGGTCGGCTCGACGTTCGACCGGCCGTCGAGCGGCCGCGGGTGCGTCGACCGTGGGGCCGACGCCGAGCTTCTCCAGGATCCGCTTCTCGAGCTCGTTGGCGAGGTCGGGGTTGTCGCGCAGGAAGTTGCGGGAGTTCTCCTTGCCCTGGCCGAGCTGGTCGCCCTCGTAGGTGTACCAAGCGCCGGCCTTGCGGACCAGGCCCGCCTCGACGCCGACGTCGATCAGGCCACCCTCGCGGCTGATGCCCTGGCCGTACATGATGTCGAACTCGGCCTGCTTGAACGGCGGCGCGACCTTGTTCTTGACGACCTTGATGCGGGTCCGGTTGCCGACCATCTCCTGGCCGTCCTTGAGCGTCTCGATGCGGCGCACGTCGAGCCGCACCGAGGCGTAGAACTTCAGCGCCCGGCCACCGGTGGTGGTCTCGGGCGAGCCGAACATCACGCCGATCTTCTCGCGCAGCTGGTTGATGAAGATCATCGTGGTGCCGGCGCCGTTGAGCGCACCGGTCATCTTGCGGAGCGCCTGGCTCATCAGCCGGGCCTGGAGGCCGACGTGGCTGTCGCCCATCTCGCCCTCGATCTCGGCGCGGGGCACGAGCGCCGCGACGGAGTCGATGACGATCAGGTCGAGCGCGCCGGAGCGGACCAGCATGTCCGCGATCTCCAGCGCCTGCTCACCGGAGTCCGGCTGCGAGACCAGCAGCGCGTCGGTGTCGACGCCGAGCGCCTTGGCGTAGTCGGGGTCGAGGGCGTGCTCGGCGTCGATGAACGCCACGATGCCGCCGGCCCGCTGGGCGTTGGCCACCGCGTGCAGCGCGACCGTCGTCTTGCCCGAGGACTCGGGGCCGTAGATCTCCACCACGCGTCCGCGCGGGAGACCTCCGATGCCGAGCGCCACGTCGAGCGCGATCGCGCCCGTCGGGATGACCTCGAGCGCTGCCCGGGTCTCCTCGCCCAGTCGCATGACCGAGCCCTTGCCGAACTGCCGCTCGATGTTAGCGAGCGCGGCGTCCAGCGCCTTGTCGCGATCTCCACCAGCCATGGTTGTCCGTCCGTCTGTCCGCCTCGAGGGGGAACCTGCTGTCTTCTTCATCGCCATTGACACTAGAGGGGTCCTCCGACAGTCTGCGAGCCCGATGTCGCGACCTGGGGATATCCCCCGGCAGCCGGCGACGTGTCCGTCGACACCGACGATAGCCCGAACAGGTGTTCGACCCGAGGGCGACACGCCGACACGTCACGCCGGCTGCGGTCCGGCAGCGGCGGGCGGCGCAGCAGCGACGCCGCACGCACCGCGGCGACCAGCACGACCAGGGCGACGACCACCCGCGAGCCGAGCCACAGCACGCCGTACGGACGGTTCAGCAGGCTCGGCACGTCGTCGCGGGCGCCGAACCGGCCGAGCGCCGGGATCGCCAGCAGGGTCACCGAGGCCAGCACGACGAAGCCCGACCACCGCGGGGGCCCGGCTCCACGACGGCAGCCGCGGGCAGCACCACGACGCCGAGCAGCACGACCAGCGGGGCGAGGACCGCGTCGTGGAGCGAGCACGCCGCCCGCCAGCCACAGCGCCACGTTGACCAGGTCGGGGAGGCTCGGTGCCGAGCAGGTGGTAGACGCCCGACCAGCACCAGCAGCACGCCGGCGGCGCCCGAGGAGACCGCTCGCGTCGCACGCGCATCACGACCACCTCGATCCGGGTGACCCACTTGGTCTGCAGCACGCCGGGCCGGTTCGGCGCGATCAGCCGGGCACGGGTAGCCGTGGTCGATGCTCAGCGGCTCGCCGTCCAGCCGCAGCGCGACCAGCGTCTACGGTCGTCGTCGGCGAGGTTGCCGCGCACCTCGGAGGCCCTGAACGCGCCCGGACTGCTGCAGCGACCGCACCACGCACCGTCGGAGCCGGCCGGCGCGTCGACGAGGTCGAGCAGGTCGCGCAGCCGCACGCCGGTCCACTCCGCCGACGGCGCTCCAGCCCTCGACGCAGGCGATCGGCAGCGTCTCGGTGTGCTGGGTCATCGCCGCGAGCTCGTCGAGGCGAGAGCGCGCCGGGTGGTGCCGCCGTGCACCACCTCCAGCGCGTACGACGGGTCGACGGCCGTCGCGGTCACCCCGGCGGCGCGGGCGCTCTTGGTGACGGGCAGGTCCTGCGGGCCGGAGCCGTCGTGGGTCTCGAAGAGCGAGATCGTGCGCAGCCACGGGACCGTGCTCGCCGGCGACCGCGAGCACGGCGAGCCGCCGACGCGCCGAAGGCGGTGCGCACCAGGCCGCGGCGGGTGAGCCCGGGCTCGGGCTCGCTCGCCGTCGTCGATCGGCCGGCGGAACGCCGACGCGGATCACCGGCAGCTTGACCGCGACGTGCAGCAGCAGCGCCCCGAAGGCCACCCAGGCCACGGCGTAGTGGGTGGACCGGAAGGAGAACGACCAGGCGTACCACTCGGTGGTGTTCAGCACGCCGGTCGTCAGCTGGAAGATCGCGGCGGCCACGAGCAGCGCGATCGAGACCCGCTCGAGCAGGTGCAGCGACGAGCTCCCGCGCCCGGCCGAACGGCACCTTGGCGAACAGCTTGGGGTAGACGGCGTAGAGCTTGACCAGCAGCAGCGGCACGGCCGCCGTGCCGGTCAGGTAGTGCAGGCCCTGGGTGACGCGGTAGATCCACACCGGCCGCGTCGGGATGGTCAGCCAGGACGGCTGGTCCTGGTAGAGGTGGCTCCAGACGCCGGTCAGGAACGCCACGGTGAAGCAGATGCCGAGCCAGAGCCCGACCCGGGCCGCGACCTCCGGTCCGCGCAGGGTCGAGGTGAAGTCCTCCTCGCGGGGCGGCCGCGGCGCGCGCATCAGGACGCCCTTGGCCAGGACGACGAACCAGCGGCCCTCGTGCTCGTGGACGCGCGTCGACGCCAGCCCGGCCGCGTGCGCGACCTCGGTGACGGACTCGGGGCCGAGGACGGTCCACGGGAACGGGTCGGAGCGGCAGGCCGCCGCACTCGAGCTCGATGCGTGCGGGTGCGCAGCGCGGTCCCGGGCGGCGCGACGTCGGCGACGACCCGGCCGTCGGGCGCGAGCACGCGCGGCGACGCGGCGGAGCAGGGCGACCGGGTCTCCCCCGATGCCGATGTTGCCGTCGGCGAGCAGCGCGCAGATCCACCGGCCCTCGCCCGGCAGGTGGTCGAAGACGTCGCGGTGCAGGGCGCTGGCGCCGCGGGCCCGGGTCTGGCGCGACGGCCTCGGGCACGATGTCGATGCCCAGCACGCCCGACGCCGCGGACGGCGAGGTGCTCGCTCATCCGGCCCGGGCCGCAGCCGATGTCGAGGGCCGGGCCGGTGCAGTGCGCGAGCACCGCCGCGTCGGCGGCGTCGGCCGCGGTCGG
Source organism: uncultured Actinomycetota bacterium (assembly GCA_963778095.1). Taxonomy (GTDB): domain Bacteria; phylum Actinomycetota; class Actinomycetes; order Propionibacteriales; family Nocardioidaceae; genus Nocardioides_B. Next base: position 83,714 of record CAVZTB010000016.1, read on the forward strand.
CCCACCGGGTCATCGGCAGCCGGTGCGGCAGCTCGTCCAGGCCGTGCACGGTGCACGGCTCGCCGCGCAGGGCGGCCGCGAAGAACGGCACCGCGAACGCCTGGTCGCGCTCGGCGTCCAGACGGTCATCGCGGCACGCCCGTCGCGGACGCGCCCGCCACTGCCGGGCGAAGCGGGTGTGCGGCGCGGCGGCCGCGGCGAGGTCGGCGTCGTCGGCGCGTGTCGACGTCGCGCAGCACGTCGGTGCCGACGACGGTCGCGCCCGCCGCCGCCAGGACCGCGAGCGTGTCGACGTAGGTCCGCTCGGTCGACATCTCCACGCCGGCCAGCGCCCGGGCGAGCGCGGGTCGGTCACCGCGAGCACCCACCAGCCGCCGTCCTCGGCCGCGCCGAGCACGGCGTGGTTGCCCTGCCCGACGAGGTCGGCGACGGCGGTCAGCTGGGCGGCCGACACGTGCGGCGTGTCCATCCCGATCTGTACGACGGGCGCGCCGGCGCGCCCGGGCGACGTCGAGGTGCGCGTTCGCGAGCCGCTCGGCGAAGCCCGTCGCCGCGCTGCTCGTGCACGGTCCAGCTGGCCAGCGTTCGCGCAGCTCGGCCGCCCGGACTGCCCGGCCCAGGTCACCGGCCAGCGCGACGTGCGCAGCGCCGGGTCCGGGAAGGCCTCCGCGCAGACCGCGAGCGTGTCGAGGATGCAGGCCGCGGCGAGGTCCGCGGCGGCCGTCGTGGCCCACCCGGGCGCCGAGCCGGGTCTTGGCCTCGCCCGGGCACCGGCGCCTTGGCCATCACCAGGACGGCGGGCCGTCACGAGAGCACCCGGGCGAAGTCGCGGGCGGCGCGCAGCGTGCCCCGGACGGAGCCGGACACCTTGGAGCGGGTGCCCTCGGCGCGCGGGTGGTAGGCGATGTCGTGCTCGGTGATCCGCCAGCCGGCGTGCATCGCCTTCTGCAGCAGCTCGACGGGGTAGCCGAACCGGCGGTCGCGCACGTCGAGCGCCAGCAGGTCGTCGCGACGGCACACCCGCATCGGCGCGATGTCGTGGACCGGCAGCCCGGTCCGGCGGCGCAGCCACCACAGCACCAGCCACGTTGCCGGCGCGGGCGTGCCACGGCCACACGCCGCGGGACACCGGCCGGCGCCGGCCGGTCGCCATGTCCGAGCGGCCGTCCTGCACCTCCTCGAGCAGGACGAGCAGGTCGCCGCGGGTCGAAGGAGCCGTCGCCGTCCATCACCGCGAGGAACTCGGCGGTGGCCGCCTCCACCCCGGCGTGCACCGCGGCGCCGTACCCGGGCCGCTCCTCGCGCACGACGCGGGCGCCGAGCGAGCGCGGCCACCTCGGCGGTGTCGTCGGTCGAGCCGTTGTCGACGACGATCACCGCGAAGGCGTCGGGGATGGTGGGCAGCAGGCCCCGCAGGGCGGGTCCCTCGTCCTGGCACGGCAGCACGAGGTCGCAGGTGGGCGGGCATGGAGCCGAGCCTAGGGGCCGGCGCCACGCGCCCGCCGGAACTGTTACGAAACCCTTGCGCCTATCCTCGCCGCATGTCGCGACGCCGCCCGGCCGCCGCGGCCCGGCCGCGTGGGGCCTGGCCGTCGCCGTCGCCCTCATGGTGCTGGCGATGCTCGTGCCCGCGGTGACCGGCTGGAACGTCCGCGTCAACACGTTCCCGCCGCTGCACGCGGAGTGGGACCCCCGGGTCGGGTGGGGCACGGTCCCGGCGGTCGTCGCTCGCGGCCCTGGCGGTCCGCCACGCGACGGCGCTCTCCGAGCGGCTGACCTGGCGCCGGCTGCTGCTCGTCGTCTTCGTCGGCCGGCCTGGCGTGGATGCTGGCGCTGGCCCTCGTCGACGGCTCGCACGGCATCGAGCGACGTCCTCGGCGAGCCGTACGAGTACCTCCGGACCGCCCGTCGTACGACGGACCTCGCTCGCTGCGACGCTGTTCAGGAGTACCCAGCCCGCATCCCCTACGCCGCGATCCCGCACAACCTGGCCGGTGCACGTCGCCGGCCACCCGGCGGGCGCGCTGTTCTTCTTCTGGCTGCTCGACGCAGGTCGGCGCTCGGCAGCGGGTTCGCGGCGGGGCTCGTCGTCACCGTGCTCGCGGCGACCACCGCCGTCGGCGTGCTGGTCACCGCTGCGCACGCTCGGCGCCGAGACGCTGGCCCGCCGCGCCGCCCCGTTCCTGACCCTGGGGCCGGCCGCGATCTGGCAGGCGGTCTCGGCGGACGCGATGTTCGCGGCCTTCGCGGCCTGGGGCATCGCCTGCCTGGCGCTCGCGGCCACCCGCCGCAGCGTGCCGTGGTCGCTGCTCGCCGGGGCCGCTGCTGGGCTACGTGCGTGATGCTGTCCTACGGCCTGCCGCTGCTGGGGGTGCTGGCGGTCGCCGTGCTGGTCGTGGCCCGGTCGTGGCTCCCGCTGGCGCCCGCCGTCGCGGCCGCGCTGGCGGTGGTCGCCGCGTTCTACGCGCTCGGGTTCAGCTACCTCGAGGCGCTGCCCGCGATCCACACCCGCTACTACGAGGGGGTCGGCGGCCGCCGGCCGTGGTCCTACTGGATGTGGGGCGACCTGGCCGCGTTCGCGTTCAGCGCCGGTCCCCTCGCGTTCGCGGGCGGTGGCCGAGCTGTTCGCGCGCGGCCGCGGCCTGCTCGCCGAGCCCGGGACCCGCGTGGTGCTGTGGCTGTCCGGGGCCGGCGTGGCGATGGTGCTGCTGGCCGACCTCTCGCAGATGAGCCGGGCCGAGGTCGAGCGGATCTGGCTGCCGTTCGTGCCCTGGGTGCTGCTCGTCCTGCGCGCTGCTGCCCGAGCGGTGGCGGCGTCCGGGGCTCGCCCTGCAGGTCGGCGTTCGCCCTGGTCGTGCAGCACCTGCTGTTCACCGGCTGGTGAGCGCACCTAGCCTGCTGGCATGAGCGTCCGTGAGAGCTACCTGAGCGCCGCCGGCACCTTCGCCGGGCTGGTGGAGCGGATCCCCGCCACGGCGTACGACGGGCCGGGGCTCGGCGCGTGGGACCTGCGGGCCCTCGTCGGCCACGCGTCCCGCTCGCTGGTCACCGTCCTCGACTACCTCGACCGGCCCGAGCCGGCGGCGACCCTCGAGACGGCCGTCGACTACTACACGTCCGCCGTGGTCGCCGGGGCCGCGGCGGCCCCGGCGTCGGTGCTCGAGCGGGGCCGGGCCGCTGGGGCCGCCCTCGGCGACGACCCGGCCACCTCGGTCGCCGCGCTCGTCGCCGCGGTCACCGAGAAGCTGCTGTCGTTCGACGACACCTACGTGCTGACCACCATCGCCGGGCCGATGCGGCTGGCCGACTACCTGCCGACCCGGACCTTCGAGCTGGTCGTGCACGGCCTCGACGTCGCCGGGGCGACCGGCCTCGACGCGCCGTACGACGAGGCGGTGCTCGCCGACGCCGCCGCGCTGGCCGCGCGGATCGCCGTCCGCACCGGCCGCGGCGCCGACGTGCTGCTGGCCCTGACCGGGCGGCAGGACCTGCCGCCCGGCTTCAGCGTCGTCTAGGGCCGCCGGTCAGCGCAGCGGGGCGGTGGCGAACTCCCGGAGCCCCTGCTCGGGCCGGATCTCCGCGCTGAACCCGAGGCGCTCCCGCGCCCGCTCGGCCGACGCCACGATGTGCCGCACGTCGCCGAGCCGGTAGCGCCCGCTGACCACCGGCGGCAGGTCGCGGCCCGTGCCCTCGGCCACCAGCTCGGCCACCCGGCGGATCGGGACCGGCTCGCCGGAGGCGACGTTGTAGGTCGTGAACGTCTCCTCGGGCGCCTCGACCACCTGCCGGATCGACGAGCAGGTTGGCCCGCGCCACGTCGTGCACGTGCACGAAGTCGCGCATCTGGCCGCCGTCCTCGAACACGTCCGGCGCGCGGCCCTGCTCGATGGCGGAGCGGAACATCGCGGCGACCCCGGAGTACGGCGTGTCCCGCGGCATCAGCGGGCCGTAGACGTTGTGGTACCTCAGCGCGACCGCCGCGCCGGGCGACTGCCGGGCCCACGCGGTCAGGTAGTGCTCGGTGGCCACCTTGCTCGCGGCGTAGCTGCTGCGCGGGTCGAGCCGGGCGTCCTCGTCGACGAGCCCCCACGCCAGCGGCCGGCCGCAGACGCCGCAGTGGTTCTCGAAGTCGCCGGACTCGAGCGCCTGCGTGCTGCGGGCCGGCGGCGCCTGGTCGCCGTGCTCCTCGCACACGTAGCGGCCCTCGCCGTAGACCACCATCGACGAGGCCGCGACGATCCGGTGCACGCCCGCGTCGTGCATCGCGGCCAGCAGGACGGCGGTGCCCAGGTCGTTGTGCGAGGCGTACGACGGCAGGTCGGCCACCGTGACCCCGGCGCCGACCATCGCGGACTGGTGGCAGACCACGTCGACGCCGTCGAGCAGCGGCCGGACCGCCGAGGGGTCCCGGACGTCGACCAGGTGCGTGCCGGGCGCGGCCGGCGACCCGGCGGCGTGCGCCTCGGGGATCAGCAGGTCGACGCGGACGACCTCGTCGCCCTGCGCCTCGAGCTGCTCGGCGATGGCGCCGCCGATGAAGCCGGCCGAGCCGGTGAGCAGGACCTTCACGAGGCACCCGGGACGTCGTAGGGCAGGTCGAGACCGTCGGCCCAGGACGAGCAGGCGCAGCCCGCGCCCGGCTCGGGCAGGTCGGCGACCACCCCGGCGAGCAGGGTCTTGAGCCGGTCGATGTTGCGGGCGAACATCGCGAACACCTCGGCCTGGCCGACGCCCTCCCCCGACTCGACCCCGGCGTCCATGTCGGTCACCAGGGCCACCGCGGAGTAGCACATCCTCAGCTCGCGGGCGAGGACCGCTTCGGGGTGCCCGGTCATGTTGATCAGCGTCCAGCCCTGCGCGGCGTAGTGCTGCGACTCGGCCCGGGTGGAGAACCGCGGCCCCTCGACGACGACCATCGTCCCGCCGTGGGCGACGCCCTCGGCGCGTGCGGCCGCCGCGGACAGCGTCGGGCAGTAGGGGTCCGCGAACGGCACGTGCACCGCTCCCCTGTCGACGAAGCTCTGCACCCGGTTCTGGGTCCGGTCGACCAGCTGGTCCGGCACCACCAGGTCGCCCGGTGCCACCTCGTCGCGGAGACCGCCGACGGCGCACGGGGCGAGGACCTGCCGCACCCCCAGGGACGCGAGCGCCCACAGGTTGGCGCGGTAGTTGATCAGGTGCGGCGGGTAGGCGTGGCCCGTCCCGTGCCGCGGCAGGAACGCCACCGGGACGCCGGCGACCTCCCCGACCGCGACCGGTGCGGCCGGCGCGCCGTACGGCGTCTCGACGTGCACCTCCTCGGCGTCGTCGAGGAACTCGTAGAAGCCGCTGCCGCCGATGACGGCCACGGACGCGCGGGGGGCCGGCCTGGGATCTGACATGGGCCGAAGTCTCGCACCCGTCCGGTCGGCGGACGCCGAGCGGCATATGTCACACGACCTCGGTCACCGCTCGACACCCACCCGGGGATACCGTGACCTCCGTGACAACCGTGTCTCTCGTAACCACCAGCCGGTCCACCCGCTCGACGATCGCCCTCAAGATCCTGATGGCGGTCAGCGGGCTCGTCTTCGTCGGCTTCGTGCTGCTCCACATGTACGGCAACCTCAAGGCCTTCGCGGGCCACGACGCCTACAACGAGTACGCCCACCACCTCCGGACGCTCGGCACGCCGATGCTGCCGGAGAGCGGCTTCCTCTGGGTGCTGCGCGTCGTGCTGCTCGCTGCGCTCGTCGTGCACGTCGCCTGCGCGGTGACCCTGTGGCGGCGCGCGAAGAAGGCCCGTCCGGTGAAGTACGTGATGAAGAAGAACAAGCACTCGACGTACGCCTCGCACCTGATGCGCTGGGGCGGGGTGACGCTGCTGGTCTTCATCGTCTGGCACCTGCTGAACTTCACCATCGGCAAGGTGAACGTGTCCGGCGGCCCGACCAACGACCCCTACGACCTGCTCGTCGACTCGTTCGACGTCTGGTGGCTGACGCTGATCTACCTGGTCGCGATGGCCATGCTCGGCGCCCACCTGCACCACGGGTTCTGGAGCTCGATGCAGACCCTGGGGCTCACCAACACGGCCGGATCGCGCGCGCGGGCCAAGCAGGTCGGCCTGGCGCTCGCCGCGATCATCACCGTCGGCTTCTCGCTCGTCCCGCTCTTCGTCCTCTTCGGCGTCATCTCCAAGTAAGGCGACTGCACCCATGTCTGAAACGTCCAACCCCACCTCCGTGGACCCGTCCGAGGAGACCGCACCGCAGCTGAGCGACGACGCGGCCGGCTACTACACGCCCGGTGACCCGATCGTGGACACCAAGGCGCCCCGGGGTCCGCTCGAGGAGCGCTGGGACACCCGGCAGTTCGAGGCCCGCATCGCCAACCCGGCCAACCGCCGCCGGCTCTCGGTGATCGTGGTCGGCACCGGCCTGGCCGGCGCCTCCGCCGCCGCCACGCTGGGCGAGGCGGGGTACGTCGTGAAGTCGTTCTGCTACCAGGACTCCCCGCGGCGGGCGCACTCCATCGCCGCGCAGGGCGGCATCAACGCGGCCAAGAACTACAAGGGCGACGGCGACTCGGTCTACCGGCTGTTCTACGACACCATCAAGGGCGGCGACTACCGCTCGCGGGAGTCGAACGTCTACCGCCTCGCGCAGGTGAGCCGCAACATCATCGACCAGTGCGTCGCCCAGGGCGTCCCCTTCGCCCGCGAGTACGGCGGCCTGCTGGACAACCGCTCGTTCGGCGGCGTGCAGGTCTCGCGCACCTTCTACGCCCGCGGCCAGACGGGCCAGCAGCTGCTCATCGGGGCCTACCAGGCCCTCGAGCGCCAGGTCGCCGCCGGCACCGTGAAGACCTACACGCGCCACGAGATGGTCGAGCTGATCGTCGTCGACGGCCGCGCCCGCGGCATCATCGTCCGCGACCTGGTCACCGGTGAGCTGGAGACCTACTTCGCCGACGTGGTGGTGCTCGCCAGCGGCGGCTACGGCAACGTCTTCTTCCTGTCCACCAACGCGATGGGCTGCAACGTCACCGCGACCTGGCGGGCGCACCGCAAGGGCGCCCTGATGGCGAACCCCTGCTACACGCAGATCCACCCGACCTGCATCCCGGTCTCCGGCGCCCACCAGTCCAAGCTGACACTGATGAGCGAGTCGCTGCGCAACGACGGCCGCATCTGGGTGCCGAAGAACGCGAAGGACGCCGAGAAGGACCCGCGTGAGATCCCCGAGGAGGACCGCGACTACTACCTGGAGCGGATCTACCCGGCCTTCGGCAACCTGGTCCCCCGCGACATCGCGTCCCGGCAGGCCAAGAACATGTGCGACGAGGGCCGCGGCGTCGGCCCGGCGGTCGAGGGCGTGCGCCGCGGCGTCTACCTCGACTTCTCCGAGGCCATCGAGCGCCTCGGCCGCAAGGCCATCGAGGACAAGTACGGCAACCTCTTCGACATGTACGCCCAGATCACGGGCGAGGACCCCTACGAGGTGCCGATGCGGATCTACCCCGCCGTGCACTACGTGATGGGCGGCCTGTGGGTCGACTACGACCTGCAGTCCACGATCCCGGGCCTGTTCGTCACCGGCGAGGCGAACTTCTCCGACCACGGCGCCAACCGGCTCGGCGCCTCGGCGCTGATGCAGGGCCTGGCCGACGGCTACTTCGTGCTGTCGAACACCATCCGCGACTACCTCGCCGACGGGCCGTTCGACAAGATCCCCGAGGACCACCCGTCGGTCGTCGAGGCACAGCAGGCCGTGCAGTCACGGATCGACCACTTCATGACGACGAAGGGCACCCGCAGCGTCGACTCCTACCACCGCGAGCTCGGCAACATCATGTGGGAGTACTGCGGCATGGAGCGCTCCGAGGACGGTCTGAAGAAGGCGATCGACCTGATCCGCACGCTCAAGGACGACTTCATGCGCAACGTGAAGGTGCTGGGCACGGCGGACAGCCTCAACCAGTCCCTGGAGCGGGCCGGCCGCGTCGCCGACTTCTTCGAGCTGGGCGAGCTGATGTGCATCGACGCCCTCAACCGGCGCGAGTCCTGCGGCGGCCACTTCCGGGCCGAGTCGCAGACCGACGAGGGCGAGGCGCTGCGCCACGACGACCAGTACGCCTACGTGGCGGCCTGGGAGTGGGCCGGCGAGGACGGCAAGCCCGTCCTGCACAAGGAGAACCTGACCTACGAGTTCGTCGAGATGAAGCAGCGGAGCTACAAGTGAAGTCACCCCACGACGTTCTTCCCCTCCCCCGCTTCGCTCCTCCGGCGAACAACGCCGCGGGGACCCCGACCGCTACAGGGCTGGTGCACTGACATGAATCTGACTCTGAAGATCTGGCGCCAGGCGGACACCGCTGCCAAGGGCGGCATGCACACCTACGAGGTCACCGAGATCTCCGAGGACATGTCGTTCCTGGAGATGCTCGACGTGCTCAACGAGCAGCTCAACGCCGCGGGCGAGGACCCGATCGCCTTCGACAGCGACTGCCGCGAGGGCATCTGCGGCATGTGCGGCCTGATGATCAACGGCGAGGCGCACGGCCCGCAGGTCACCACCACCTGCCAGCTCCACATGCGCTCGTTCCACGACGGCGAGACGATCACCATCGAGCCCTGGCGCTCCGAGGCGTTCCCGGTGCTCAAGGACCTCGTCGTCGACCGGCGCGCGTTCGACCGGATCATCCAGAAGGGCGGCTACATCTCGGTCAACACCGGTGCCGCCCCGGACGCGCACGCGACCCCGGTCCCCAAGGACGCCGCCGACCGCGCCTTCGACGTGGCCACCTGCATCGGCTGCGGCGCCTGCGTCGCGGCCTGCCCGAACGGCTCGGCGTCCCTGTTCGTGGGCGCCAAGATCACCCACCTCGGCGAGCTGCCGCAGGGCCAGGCCGAGCGCGACAGCCGCGTGGTCGGCATGGTCGCGCAGCACGACCACGAGGGCTTCGGTGGCTGCACCAACATCGGCGAGTGCACGGCCGCCTGCCCCAAGGGCATCCCGCTCGACGTGATCTCGCAGCTCAACAAGGACCTGCGCACCGCCGTCCGCAAGGGCTACTGAGCCCTGCTGAGCCCGGGGGTCAGAAGCGCCACCGGGTCGCGCCACCGGGCTCGGCGGACAGCACCGCCGTCGCCTCCCGTGGCGTGAGCCGGTAGACCTGCCACGGCGGCGGACCGGCGGACGGCGCGCTGAACTCCGCGGTCAGCGCGACGCCGCTGTCGTCGACGCCGGCCGGCCACCCGCCGGCGGCGAACCGTGCGGCCAGGTCGGCGACCACGTCGGGTTCGGTGACCACGGCGGCGTCCCCGTCCACCCCGAGGTCGAACTCCTCGGTCGAGACGCCGAGGGTGCACCGCGGGTCCCGGGCCAGGTTGCGGGCCTTGCGGGTGGAGGCGCCCGAGGTGAAGTAGAAGCAGCCCGACACCCACAGCGGGCCGATGCCGGTCAGGTGCGGGCTGCCGTCGGCGTTCGTGGTGGCCAGCCAGCTCCGGGGGTCGTGCGGCTCGGGTCCGGCCAGCGGGCCTCCCGACAGGCGGGCCTCCACCCGCTCCCAGTCGACCAGCGGCAGTCCGTAGAGATCAGCGAGGTTCGTGGCATCCATGTGGGTGTTGACCGGTCCCGGCCGCGAGAGTCATCGGTCGGGGTGCCCTAGGCTCGGCGACGTGCGCACCCCGGCTCCATCGCCTCCTGCTGGCCCTGGGCCTCGCGGCGGCCGGGTGCAGCGGCGGCGGCTCCGAGGCGGGCCCGGCGACCGGGTGCGGCATGGTGCCGGCGGGCAAGGTCGTCGGCCTGGTCGGCTCCGACCTCGACACGACGGCGACCGGCTCCCTGAAGGCGTTGCGCTCCTCCGGGACCAAGGCGGTCTGCCGCTCCGTCGTACCTGGGCATCCGGAGCGGTCGGTCACGATCGTGGCCGAGCGCCACCCGAAGCCGTTCCAGCTGCCGCAGAAGGCCTGTGCCGAGGGCTGGGTGTACGCCGGGACGCCGGAGAAGTACACGCCGGCGTGCCAGGAGACCGTCGACGGGCACGGCGTCACCACGCTGATCGTGCGCTGGCAGCCCTACCTCATGCACGTCACCATCGGCCGCTCCGGCCGGGACTGGGGCGGCGACCCCGAGCGGGCGCTGGCGATGAGCCGGATCGTCGCGCAGCGCCTCGGGGTCGCGGAGGCCGCCGGCGACGGCTGAGCCCTACTGCCCGGTCCTCCCGTCGATGCACTCGCGCAGCAGGTCGGCGTGCCCCGCGTGCCGGGCGTACTCCTCGACCATGTGGACCACGACGTCGCGCACGGCCACGGTCCCGTCGCCGAGCCGCACCTCGTCGTCCCAGGGCACCTGCTCGGCGTGCCAGTCCTCCGCGGCCGCGACCTCGCGCCGCCACGTCGACCACGCCTCCTCGACGACGCCGGGTCGGCGACGGCACCGTTGAAGTCGTGGTCGCGGTCGCCCTCGAGCCGGTAGAGCCGCGGCACGTCCTGTCCTCGCAGCACGCGCTGGAACCAGTTGCGCTCCACCTGGGCGAGGTGCCGGACCAGCCCGAGCAACGACATGGTCGACGGCGGCACCGACCGCCGCGCCAGCTGCTCGGGGTCGAGTCCGTCGCACTTCAGCTCCAGCGTGGTGCGGTAGTGGCGCAGGTAGCCCCACACGGTGTCGCGCTCCCCGACCGGCTGGTCGCCGGTCTCCCGCGGGTCGTCGGCGGCGGGCACCCACATGTCGCTCATCTGTCTCCCTCGTGGTGGTCGGACTAGTAGCCGTTGAGCCGGGACCCGCGTCTGTGCCGGTCCCTCCGGCCGAACCAGGCGGCGGCCAACGCGCCCCCGAGCGCGCCGAAGAGGTGGCCCTGCCAGGAGATGCCCGGTTGGCCGGGGAGCACGCCGTACAGCACGCTGCCGTAGACCAGCAGCAGGATCACGCCGAGGGCGATCTGGGCGCCGTCGCGGGCGAACACGCCCCGCAGCAGGAGGTAGACCAGCCAGCCGAACGCCAGCACGGACGCCCCGAGGTGCAGCGAGTGGTCGGCGCCGGTGAGCCAGGTGCCCGCTCCCCCGACGACCCAGACCACGGCGGTCACCGCCGCCCACCGACCGACGCCGGCCAGCAGGATCAGGAAGCCGAACACCAGCAGGGGCAGGGTGTTCGCGAACAGGTGCCCCCAGCCGTTGTGCAGCAGGGGCGCCCACAGGATGCCGTCGAGGCCGTCGACCTCTCGTGGTCGCACGCCGCCGCCGTCGAGGCGGTTGCCGAGCAGGCTGTCGACCAGCTCGACGGCGTAGAGCAGCGCCACGAACGCGAGGATGACCTGGGCGGCGACCAGCGGCCGTCCCTCGGTCCTCGCCCGGGTCTGCATGCTCACGCGGTCCACCGTAGCCAGTGTTCCGGCACCGGCTCAGCCCAGCAGGCCCAGCGCGCGGAACGTCTCCGCGGCGAACGCACCCAGGTCCGGCTCCGCGGCCAGCTCCTCGAGGTGGAACCAGCGCGCCTCCGTCACCTCGTCACCGTCCGGTGTCAGCACGTCGTCGACCAGCCGCGCGGCGTACACCGTGCTGACGCAGGCGCACCGGTCCCCGTTGGGGTAGGTCGAACCGGAACTGTGGGCCTCCGAGGGCGCCGAGCAGACCCGTCAGCTCGACCTCGGTGCCGATCTCCTCGCGCGCCTCACGGCGGGCGGCGTCCTCCGGCGACTCGTCGACGTCGACCGCGCCGCCGACGGTGCCCCAGAGGCCGAAGTCGGACTGGCGGACCAGCAGCACGCGGCCCTGGTCGTCCCGCGGGAGCACGGCGACGCACGGCACCAGGAGGAGGTCGTGGCCGATCTTCTCGCGCAGGGCGGCGATGTGCGGGGCGATGGGCATGCGTCGGAGCCTAGGGCTTCCTAGTGCGCGAGGAGGGTGGCCGTGTCGAGGAAGCGTGGCCGACTCGCGGGCGTGGCTGTGCCACCGGGGTACAGGCCGGTCGATGACCCGCTCGACGAAACCCGACCGCCACACACGCTCCGGGTCCGCGCCCGCCAGCTCGGCCAGGCGGCGGCACTCCTCACGCAGCAGGCGGTGCCCGCGCCGGCCGGGTGCCCTCGGCATCCGAGATCTGCGTGCACGCGTCGCGGATGACCGCCCCGAGGTCGTAGGCGCGCTCCCCCACGAATCCGTCGGGGTCGATGAGCGGCCCAGCCCTCTCCCCGACGGAGCACGTCGCCCGTGCGGGTCGCCGTGACAGACCGACCTCGGCCCGCTCGGAGGCCGCCAGGTCCTCGGCGTACCCGGTGCGCGACGGCGAGCGCCTCCTGGTGCCGGGTCCCGTAGCGCGCCCAGGTCGGCCGAGGATCTCCAGGAGCGCCGGCTGCCTGCCCGGAACGGACGGCCGCACTGCAGGGGCACTCGCCAGGCCTGCTCCAGCAACGGCACGAGCACCTGACCCTGGTCGCCCAGCGAGGTCGTCTCGGTCCACAGATCAGGACCGAGCCGCTCCAGGAGGAGGGCACCCCGGTCGGGCTCCCACGCCAGCGACCCGCGCGTAGCCGTGGCCCTCGCCGGCCGACATGACGCGCGCGGCCACGTCGAGAGCACCGGTTCCGCGATCTTCAGCACGGCCACCGAGCCGTCGCTGCGCCTCACGCGCCAAGGGCGGCGTACCCGCTCCGCCGTCGAGCCAGCGCTCGACCGTCAACCCCCGCTCGCGACACACGCCGCGCACCACCGCGGCGAAGTGGCGCACGGACGCCGAGACGTCACGATCGGAGATGGACCGCCTGCGCTCCGCCTCTGCCACCGCCAGGTCGATCGGGTCCCGCGTCACTCCACGACGCTACGTGAGGAACCCCCGCGTCGCCACGAGAACGTCTTCCCGGCGGTCGATGAACAGGTAGTGGCTCGCGCGGAGCTCGATGACGTGAGCGTCCGCCGTCTCCGCCGCGAAGCGGTCACGACACGCGACCCGCCACGTCGCCTCGGCCCCCTGCCACCGGTCCCCGAGGGCGAAGACGGCAGGCCGGCGCGGTGATGTCGGAGTAGGGGTGCCGAAACGCCTTCAGTGTCCGCACGAACGGCGCGATGCCGCGTCGGAGAGCTTGTCGACGACGGACCCGTCGGCGTGCGTGTCCACGGAGGCGCTCATCGCGTCGAGCGCGGGTCCCGGATCTCGTCGGGGAGCAGCGCCTGGACGAAGTCGCACGTAGTCACCGTAGGACGCGAAGCGCTCGGCTCAATCGTTCTCGCCACTCTCGGTCGGGCTGTCGGCTCAGTCGCAGGCTCCGTCGAGGTAGACGTCCGGCCCACGCGTCCGGGATGGCGAGCGGCCAGCGCCGAGGCCTCGCCACCTCCGCCATCGAGTGCCTGATGATGCGGCACGCTCGACGCCCAGGGCGTCGAGCAGGCGTCGCGCGTCCTCGGCGGCGTCGGCGAGCCCGTGGCCGCTGGTGACCTGGTCGGTCAGACCGTGCCCGCGCCGGTCAGGCGAGCACCCGCCAGGTAGTGGAAGCGGACGCCGTCGAGGATGACGAACCGGTCGAAGGTATGTCGAGGTCGGCACCCGGGCACCGTAGCGCGCGAGCCGGGCCGTGCGGCGATGCGGAAGGGTCAACACGAGTGACGAGTTCATCAAGCCGGAAGGGACCCCGTCCGAACGAGGTCGGCGCGCTGCAAGGTCAAGAGACACTTTCGGGCCATGGACCAGCACTCGGCCTGACCAGTTATGGCCGAGGCTCGGTGCGCGGATGCAGGTCAGCGCCTGGACCGCCCGGCGGCTCGTGGCAGATCGCCCTCGACGTGCGGCGCACCAGCCGCCGATGATCACATCGGCGCCGCGAGAGTCGCAGCGCGAGGCCGCGGCGTGCGGCATGACCGGCGCCTGGTCGCGGACGCGGACACCGGCGCCGCGATCGCGTCGAACAGGTCGGCCGTCGCCGGCGGACGAGCACGCTCGACGTCAGAGGTAGCGCCGCCGACGCGAGATGCCGTCGGCGGCCGCTGAGGCGAGCAGTTCGCGCGGCGCCGCAGGTTCGTCGGAGCACGGCGTCGCCAGCTTCTGCGTCCGGTCCACGGCGGGCGTGATCGCCCGCTCGACGCCACCGTCGCCTACCTGGCCGAGACGCGCCGGCATAGTTCGGGCATCCTGCGCCGCAGGAGGTGCAGAGGTCGAGGCGATCGACCTGCTCGCCGACCCCGTCTGCGCGGTCGAGCTGCTGGCGGCGTTCTCCGCCCTGCGCGCGAGGACGGTGGACGAGGGTTTCGACGAGCTGAACCAGCGAGACGAGCTCGACCAACGAGACGCGCTCGACCAACGGGGCGAGCCCGACGGCTCCGACAGCCGACGCGCTGTCCCGGATGTCCGCGTTCGCCCGCCGGGTGCGCTGCACCCCGACCCGGCTGCCCGAGTGCGCTGACGATCCGGCACGGTCCACCAGCCGAACCACCACCACGGTTCGCCTTCGACTGGTCGGCCCTGCTGCCGCCGCTGACGATGTACCTCCACCTCGACGCACGACACGCTCGCCTCCGGCGCAGGAGGCGCTCGCCTGCTGCAAGAGCGAGGGCCACGGTGACGCACGCCTGCGGCCACGAGCGCCTGCGCCCGCTGCGCCGCTACGTCGTCAAGCCCGTCATCGACCTCGCCGCCGTCGCCGGTCGACGCCTGCGAGGTCACGACCCGGTCGCGCGAGGCCGTGCGCCCGGTAGCGCTCCGCGACGTGTTCCCGTTCGCCAGCGCCCCGAGCCGGTCGCTCGACCTCGACCACACCGTGCCGTACAGCGCCGGCGGGACGACCAGGTCGGCAACCTCGGACCGCTCGACCGGCTGCACCACTAGATCAAGACCCATGGCCGCTGGACAGTGCGTCGAGCCCTTCGAGGGCGTCTACGTGCTCAGCGTGAGCCGCGCCGGCAGGTCTACGTCGTCGACGCCAGCGGGCGCACCCCGTGCGGCGTGAGCGCTCCGAGCGCGAGCGGGTCCTCGTCGGGCGCCAGCGGGACGGCGGAACGGCGGGCGAACTCGGCCGCGGTCGCGACGCCGGTGACGAGCAGCCCGGAGAAGAGCGCGAGCGGCCCGTAGCCGAAGGTGCCGACCACGACGCCGGCGAGTGCCCCGGCCACCGCGGCGGTCAGGCCCATGACCAGGTCGGCGGCGCCCTGCACGTCGGTGCGGGCGTCGAGCGGCGCGGACTCCGAGAGCAGCGTCGAGGCGGCGATCGTGCACAGCGACCAGCCGAGGCCGAGCAGGAACAGTCCCGCCGCGATCCGGTACGACGCACCGGCCGGCGCCGTGCCCGACAGCACCAGCGACACGAGGAGCACCACGGCACCCGCGGACAGCACGGCCGGACGGCCGAACCGGTCGGCGCCCAGCCCACCAGCGGCGCGAACGCGAACATGCCCAGGACGTGCAGGCTGATGACGACCCCGATGATCTCGAGGCTCGCTCCCCCGTGGTGCATGTGCAGCGGCGTCATCACCATCACCGAGACCATCACGGCGTGGGCCAGGGCCAGGGCGGCGGTGCCCGCGGCGACCCCCGGCCGGGTCCGGACCGCCTCGACGACACGCGGCCACGACCGGCCGGTCGGCGTCACGGCGCCGCGGGCGAGGGCCGCCTCGCGGGCGACGAGCAGCGGGTCGGGGCGCAGCAGCAGCGCCAGGACGAGCCCGGCGACCAGCATCCCGAGGCCGCCGAACACGAACGGCCCGGTCAGCGTGGGCACGCCCGAGCGCCCGACCGGCCCGCCCGGCGTACCCGGTCAGGTTCGGGCCCGGCGACGGCGCCGACCGTGGTCGCCCAGACCACCAGCGACAGGGCCCGGGCTCGCTTCTCCGGCCGCGCGAGGTCGGTGGCGGCGTAGCGGGACTGGTTGTTGGCCGCGGTCGCCGACCCGAGCAGGGTGGCCGCGACCAGCAGCAGCGGGAAGGACCGGACCACGCCGGCGACGACGCAGAGCGCCGCTCCGGTGGCACCGATCGCGTAGCCGAGCACGAGTCCCGTGCGGCGCCCGCGCCGGCCCATCACGTGCGCGAGCAGGAACGACGCGACAGCGGCGCCGAGCACCTGCATGGTCTGGGCCAGGCCGGCGAGCTTCTCGCTGCCGGAGACGTCCTCGGCCAGCAGGGCCGCGACCGCGATGCCGATGCTCATCCCGAGGCCGCCGAGCGCCTGCGAGACCACCAGCGTGCGGACCGTGCGGCGCTGCACCTCGGCGACCCGGTGGTCCGGCCAGCGCACCCCGCCGTACAGACCGCGGGCCAGCCCGAGCGCGCCGGCACCCGACCCAGCCGGCCACCCGCGGCCGGTCACGCTCTCTCCTGCCGACGGCGGCAGGCCCAGCCGTTGCCAGACCACGCGCCACACCTGCTTGGGGGGCTCGCCGGCGTCGAGCGCCTCGAGCACCGTGCGGTGGCCGAGGTCGGAGATGACCTGCTGCTCGGCCCAGGTGCGGGCGTACGCCGACCCGAGGGCGTCGTCCATCCGGGACCAGAACTCCGTGTGCCGCATGGGGTCGAGGTTACGTCAGGAGCACGTCGTGGAGGTGGTGCTCCACGTCGTGCAGGTGGTAGCACGCCAGGGTGTCGATGGTGAACTCCGAGCCGTTGCTGCGCCGACCGGGACGGTCCCACTGCGGACCCATCGACGGAGCCGTAGGTCGTCGACACGGCGGCGGCCCGCTCGACGAGCTCGTCGGCGACGGCGGCCGGGTCCTGGCCGGCCGTAGGCGCCGACGACGGCCTCCTCGTCCTGGTCCCAGTTCTCGAACAGCGGGTCGTCGACGGCCAGCATCATCCGCACCCGCTCACCGAAGACCCGGTGCACGTCGCGGACGTGGCAGGCGTACTCCAGCGGCGACCACACGCCGGGGCCGGCCGCTGCGCGGCGTCCGGCTGCTCGAGGACGCGGCGCCAGGCGCTCGCGTTGGCGTAGACCCGGTTCTTCACCTCCTCCGGGCGCACGGCGCGGGCGTCGAAGCCGCACTCGGGGCACGGCCGCTCGAGCACCCAGGTCCAGTCCTTGGTGTCGGGCTCGATGGTCGGGTCCCCCGCGGACGACGTCGCATCGGTCATGGCGGAGAGTATGGCGCTCCTCCCCGTTCGTGGACGCGGGACGCACCGGCGCGCGGCGTGCTGCGAGAATGACCACATGGCCAGTCATCCTGCCGACGTGACCATCCGGGCGGCCGTCGAGGACGACCTCTCCGACATCGCGGCGATCTACAACCACGAGATCGCGAACAGCACCGCAACGTTCGACCTCGAGCCGCCCACGATCGCCTACTGGGAGCAGCGTCTCGCGGGCAAGCACGAGGGCGACCACCTGCTGGTGGCGGTCGACGCCGACGACGACGTGGTGGGCTACGCGTACTCGTGGTCCTACCGGCCGCGTCCGGCCTACGACCTGACCCGGGAGACGTCGATCTACCTCGACCCGTCGGTGCGCGGCCACGGCATCGGCCGGCTGCTCTACCCGGCGCTGCTCGACACGATGGCCGGCAGCCGGCGTGCACACCGCCGTGGCCCTGGTCGCGCTGCCCAACCCGGGCAGCGTCGCGCTGCACAAGGCCTGCGGCTTCGAGCACGTCGGCACGATGCGCGAGGTGGGCTACAAGTTCGACCAGTGGGTCGACGTGGAGTGGTACCAGAAGCTGCTGGGCTGACCCGCCGCTCAGGGCAGCAGGAGCTTGTCGAGCCGCCGCGCGGCGACCGCGAGGCCGACGGCCCCCATCACGGCGAGGTAGACCACCGAGACGAGCGAGTCGGTGGTGAGCGCACCGGTGGTCAGCTCGCGGGTGAGCGTCACGCCGCGGTAGAGCGGCGTCGCCTCGACCACCCAGCGCAGCACGCCGTGGAACGCGGTGACCGGGAAGAAGGTCGCCGAGAACAGGAACATCGGGACGATCGCGAGCTGGACGTACTCGAAGTCCTGCCACGACTTCATGAACGTCGTGAGCGCCATCCCCGCGCCGGCGAACGCGAACCCGATCAGCCAGGTCGCCGGCCAGGCCAGCACGGCCCACCAGGAGGACACGAGACCCATCGCCACCATCACCACCACGAAGCCGGCGGAGTAGACCGCCGACCGCATCAGCGACCAGGCCAGCTCGCCGCGGGCGATGTCGATGGTGCGCATCGGGGTCGCCAGCACGCCTTCGTAGACCTTGTCGTAGCGGAGCTTGAAGAAGATGCCGAAGGTCGAGTCGAGGATCGCGCCGTTCATCGCCGAGGCGGCGAGCATCCCGGGCGCCACGAACGCGGCGTAGGACACCTGCTGGCCGTTGAACTCGAAGCCGGTCGATCAGCTGGCCGACGCCGATGCCGATCGAGAACAGGTAGAGCACCGGCTCGAGGAACCCGGTCAGGAACACCAGCCAGCTGGACTTGTAGACGGTGAAGTTGCGCCGGACGATCTCCCAGCCCGTCGTGCGCGGGGAGGCGGCGGCGTGGGCGACGGCGGCGGTGACGAGGGCCATGGCGACCTAGACCTCCATCCGCTTGTCGAGGCGCACGACGGCGAGCCACCAGCCGACGACGGCGAGCACGAGCAGGTAGCCGACGTGCACCAGGGCCAGACCGGGCCGGACCTCGCCCGAGCACGAGCATCCGGGTGAGGTCCACGCCGTGCCACAGCGGCGTGAGCCGGGCCAGCCACTCCAGCGGCGGCGAGAGGTTCGAGATCGGGAAGAACGCGCCGGAGAACAGGAACAGCGGGATGACCAGCAGGCGGTAGATGATCGCGAACGACTCCTCGCTCTTGATGGTGGCGGAGTAGGCGAAGAACAGGCCGGCGAAGCTCATCCCGACGAGCACCAGCACCGGCCAGGCCAGCAGCACGCCGACCGCCGACTCGAAGACGCCGAACGGGGCCATCACCAGCAGGAACACCGCCGACGGTCGTGGCGATCCGGAACATCACGAAGACCAGCTGGGCGGCCACCACGTCGGCCACCGCGAGCGGGGTCGCCACCATCGCGTAGTAGGTGCCGTGCCACTTGATGTTGCCCATCACCGGCCAGGTGGTCTCGCCGGTCGCGGTCTGCATCGCCTGCGCGGCGACCAGGCCCGGGGCGACGAAGGCGAGGTAGCGTCGGAGCGCCCGTCGAGGTCCGCGCCGGTCCTGACGAACCCGCCGAGCAGCACGCCCATCGCGAGCACGTAGAGCAGCGGCATCACGAAGGCCGTGACGACCGAGCCCTTCCAGGTGCGCTTGTAGCTGGTCGCCCAGTAGGATCCCTGCCGGGCGACCATGTCCCAGTCTGGGGAGGCGGAGGTCACGGTCATCAGTCGACCAGCGTCCGGCCGGTGAGGCTCAGGAAGACGTCCTCGAGGGTGGAGCGGCGCACCAGCACCGCGACCGGGTCGAGGCCGCGCTCGTGCACCTTGGCCAGCGTCTCCTCGCCGTCCTCGGTGTAGAGCAGCAGCCGGTCGGGCAGCACCTCGACCCGCTCGGCCAGGTCGGCGACCCGCTCGGCGAGCGCCTCGTGCTCGCCGACCCCGAAGCGCAGCTCGGCCACCTCGCGGGTGGAGTGCTCGCGGATCAGCGCGAGCGGCGACCCCTCGGCCACGATGGCGCCGCCGTCCATCACGACGAGCCGGTCGCAGAGCTGCTCGGCCTCGTCCATGTAGTGCGTGGTGATCACCAGCGTCACGCCGCGCTGCTTGAGCCGGAACAGCCGGTCCCAGAGCAGGTGCCGGGCCTGCGGGTCGAGGCCGGTGGTCGGCTCGTCGAGCAGCAGCAGGTCGGGGTCGTTGATCAGCGACCGGGCGATCGTGAGCCGGCGCTTCATGCCGCCGGAGAGGTCGACGACCTTGGACCTCGCCTTGTCGGTGAGCTGCACGAACTCCAGCAGCTCGTCGGCCCGCGCGCGGCCCGTCGGCCTTGCGGATGCCGAAGTAGGACGCGTAGACGACGAGGTTCTCGCGGACGTTGAGCTCGAGGTCGAGGGTGTCCTCCTGCGGGCAGACGCCCGAGCCGGGCGCGGATGTCCGGCCCGTGCGTGGCCGGGTCCATGCCGAGGATCGACAGCTCGCCGCCCGAGGGCGCGGAGACCGCGGCGACCATCCGCATCGTCGAGGACTTGCCGGCGCCGTTGGGCCCGAGGAACCCGAAGGACTCCCCCGGCCGCACGTCGAGGTCGATGCCCGACACCGCCTCGAGCGTCGCCGTAGGACTTGCGCAGCCCGCGGGCCCAGATCATCGAGCCGTCGGCATGAGGGGTCGGAGGACACGCGCCCGACCCTACTGAGCGCCACCCCCGCATAGCATCCCGGTTATGAGCGAGACCCGAGCACGCCCCGTCCCGTCGTCCTGGTCACCGGGGTCGGCCGCACCGTCGGGATCGGCGCGGCGATCGCGCTGCGGCTGGCCGACGACGGCTGGGACGTGGCGACGACGCAGTGGACGGCCTACGACGACCGGATGCCGTGGGGCCGCACGACGACGACCCGGTCGACCGTCGCCGCGGCGCTGACCGCAGCGGGGCGCCCGCACGATGGCCGTGCAGGCCGACCTGTCCGACGTACGCTCCCCCGCCGAGGTGTTCGACGCCGTCACCGCCGACCTCGGACCCGTCACCGCGCTGGTGATGTGCCACGCCGAGTCCGTCGACTCCGGCATCCTCGACACGACGGTCGAGAGCTTCGACCGGCACTACGCGGTCAACGTGCGGGCCACCTGGCTGCTGGTCAAGGAGTACGCCGAGCGGTTCCCCGCCGCGCAGACCGGGAAGGGCCGGATCGTCGCGCTGACCAGCGACCACACCGTGCACAACCTGCCGTACGGCGCGACCAAGGGCGCCCTGGACCGGCTCGTGCGTCGCCGCCGCCCGCGAGCTGCAGGACCTGCGGCTGACCGCCAACGTGGTCAACCCCGGTCCCGTCGACACCGGGCTGGATGGACGACGAGCTGCGCGAGCGGATCCTGTCCGAGACGCCCCTGGGACGCGGTGGCCGCCCCCAGGACACCGCGTCCCTCGTGTCGTTCCTGCTGTCGGGCGACGGCGGCTGGGTCAACGGCCAGGTGCTGTGCTCCGACGGCGGGCTGCACGTCTGAGGCGTCACGGCCGCGCCTCGTAGACCAGGTTGAACGGCGTCTCGGCGACCCGGCGGAACCGGGTGAACCCGGCGTCCGTGACGACCTGCCGCATCGCCGCCTCGCCGGCCTGCGCACCCAGCGCGTAGCCGCCCGGCTGCGACATGGCGTTCGGCACGCACAGGAACGTCGAGAACCCGTAGTACAGCCGGCCCACCGGGTTGAGGTTCGACTCGACCGTGTCCCCGGCCGCCGGCTCGACGATCATCCAGGTGCCGTCGGGCGCGAGGCTCTGCGCGGATCCGCGCGGCCGCGCCCAGCGGGTCGCCCATGTCGTGCAGGCAGTCGAACGTGGTGACCAGGTCGAGGTCGCGGGCGTCGAGCGACTGGGCGCCGGACACCTCGAACGTGACCCGGTCGGCCAGCCCGGCCTCGGCGGCCCGCTCGCGGGCGGCCTCGATCGAGCCGTCGTGGTAGTCCGAGCCGGTGAACCGGCTGCAGCGGGAAGGCCTCCGCCATCAGCAGCGTGCTCGCGCCGTGCCCGCAGCCGAGGTCGGCGACGGTCGCGCCCTCCTCGAGCTTGGCCTGGACGCCCTCGAGCGCCGGGATCCACTCGGTCAGCAGGTGCATCAGGTAGCCGGGCCGGAAGAACCGCTCGCAGCCGGTGAACACCTCCGTCGTCGTGCTCGTGCCAGCCGACGCCCGGTGCCGGTCCGGAACGCCTGCTCGATGCGGGGCTCGGCCTTGAGCGCGCCGAGGGCCAGCTCGAACGCGCCGGGCAGGAACACCGGGCCGGTCGGGTCGGTGAGCGCGAAGGCCTGCTCCGGCGTCATGGAGTACGTCGCGGTCGTCGCGTCGTACTCCACGTAGCCGCCGGCGGCCTGGCCGCGCAGCCACTCCTCGACGTAGCGCGGGTCGGTGCCGGTGGTCTCGGCCGAGCGTGCCGGCGTCGGACGGCTGCCGCGGCGAGCGCCCGGTAGAGCCCGAGGCGCTCGCCGACGAGCACGTTGCCGGCGCCGATCGTCGCGCCGAGGTCGCCGACGAACCGTCCGACGAACTCCATGAGCAGGTCCATGTCCATCGGACGGTCCTCGGTGCGGGTGGTCTGGGTGGTGGTCATTCCGGGTCTCCCTCGTTCGGTGCATCCGGACGGATGCTGAGGGCACGAAGGCTTCTCGGCCCGCTTGCAGCCCGGTTGCAACGCCACTGCAACCGGCTGCCGGTGGGGTGAGGGACGAACGGACCGGACGAGGGAGCGGCACATGCGGGCACGGGAGCCGGACCAGCAGGGGTACGTCGACCGGGACGGCGTCAAGATCGCCTACGACGTCTACGGGGACGGCGACGACCACGGTGGTGTTCGTCCCGATCGACACGATCGTCGACCCGCGGGCGTGGAAGGCGCAGGTGCCCTACCTGTCCCGGCACCACCGGGTGGTCACGATCGACCCGCGCGGCAACGGCGCCTCCGACCGGCCGACCGACCCGGCGCTGCTCGGCGACCTCGAGTTCGTCGGCGACACGATCGCGGTGATGGACGAGCTCGGCGTCGACCGGGCGGTGCTGGTCGGCATCTGCGGCAGCGCCTGGCAGGCGCTGGTCTGCGCGGCGCTGCACCCCGACCGGGTCCAGGGCGTCGTGGCGATCGCGCCGTGGGCGATGGACCGGACCCCGCCGCTGGCGGAGCGGGCCGAGTCCGGCCGCGCGGTTCCACGACGAGCTGCCGTCGTACGACGGCTGGTTCCGGTTCAACGAGAACTACTGGCGCGAGGACTTCCCGGACTTCGCGCGGTTCTTCTTCGACCAGATCTGCTGCGAGCCGCACTCGACCAAGCTGCTGGAGGACGTGGTGTCCTACGCGGACGGCACGACCGGCGAGGTGATGGTGGCGGTCGCGGCCGCAGCGCCGTACCCCGGCACCGTCGAGGAGGCCGAGGAGATGCTGCGCGGCATCACCTGCCCGGTGCTGGTCATCGAGGGCACCGAGGACCGCTGCCAGCCGCGGGGCCGCTTCGACACGGTCGCCCGGCTGACCGAACGCCGAACGGCTCGTCCTCGACGGCTCCGGGCACCTGCCGATGGGCCGCGACCCGGTGCGTGGTGAACAAGGCGATCAAGGGGTTCGTGGACCGCGTCAACGGGACCCCGCCGCCGGTCCGCGCGCTGGTCGCGGGGCGTCCGCCGGCCGCCGCGGGTGCTCTACCTCAGCTCGCCGATCGGGCTCGGGCACGTGCGGCGCGACCTGGCGATCGCCCGCGCGCTGCGGGAGGAGCGGCCCGACGTGCAGGTCGAGTGGCTGACCCAGTCACCGGTCGCGGAGTTCCTCGTCCAGCAGGGCGAGACCCTGCACCCGGCGTCGCGGTTCCTGGTCAGCGAGTCGACGCACTTCGAGTCCGAGTCCGGCGAGCACGACCTGCACGCGTTCCAGGCGGTGCGCCGCATGGACGAGGTGCTGGTCAACAACTTCATGGTGTTCGACGACCTGGTGTCGCGGGAGCACTTCGACCTGTGGGTCGGCGACGAGGCCTGGGACCTCGACCACTTCCTGCACGAGAACCCGGAGCTGAAGCGGGCGCCGTTCGTCTGGATGACCGACTTCGTCGGCTGGATGCCGATGGCCGACGGCGGGGAGCGCGAGGCGTTCCTGACCGCGGACTACAACGCCGAGATGGTCGAGCACGTCGCGCGCTACCCGTCGCTGCGGGACCGGTCGGTGTTCGTCGGCGACCCGGCCGACGTGGTCGACGCACCCCTGGGTCCGGACCTGCCGACCGCGCGGGAGTGGACGGAGGCGCACTTCGACTTCGCGGGCTACGTGATGGGCGAGCGGCCGGCGGCCGAGGACCGGCCGGCGCTGCGCAAGCGGCTGGGGTACGACGAGGGCGACGTGGTGTGCGTGGTGAGCGTCGGCGGCTCGGGGGTGGGCGCGCACCTGCTGCGGCGGGTCGTCGCAGGCGTTCCCGGAGGCCCGGCGGCGGGTCCCGGGCCTGCGGATGGTCGTCGTCGCGGGCCCACGGATCGACCCGGCCTCGCTCGACGCGCCGGCCGGCGTCGAGGTGCACGGCTTCCTGCCCGACCTCGACCTGCACCACGCCGCGTGCGACGTCGCGGTCGTGCAGGGCGGGCTGAGCACGACGATGGAGCTGGTCGCCAACGGCCGGCCGTTCCTGTACTTCCCGCTCGGCCACCACTTCGAGCAGCAGGTCCACGTGCGGCACCGGCTGGAGCGGCACGGGGCCGGGCCGCGCGATGGACTACCGCGACGCGGACCCGGGCCGGATCGCCGACGCTCTGGTCGAGGAGCTCGGCCGGCGCGCGTCGTACCTCCCGGTGCCGACCGACGGCGCCCAGGTCGCGGCTCAGCTGGTGGCCGAGCTGATCTGAGCCAGCAGGGCGTCGACCTGGCGGCGGACGGGCGACCAGCCCGTGCGGGTCGCGTCGGCGAGCGGCGCCAGCCACCGGGCGGCGGCCTCGGCGTCGCCGCGGGCGAGCGCGGCGCGGGCGACCAGCAGGTAGCAGTCGGCGCCGACGACCCAGGCCCGGCCGGGCGGGCAGTCGACCCCGGCGAGCACGGACTCGGCCGCGGCCAGGTCGTCGGCGTCCCCGGTCGCCGCGGCCAGCGGGGCGAGGCAGCGCAGCCGCCACGCCTCCGGGGTGCCCGGGTCGGTGGTGGCCAGCCCGCTGCGGGCGACGTCGGCGGCCTCCTCGGCCCGGCCCAGGTCGACCAGGGTGGCGGCCAGCAGGCCGGCCGCGGCGGCGAACCACCAGGGGTGGTCCACGGGCGAGGTCTGCGCCAGCGCGCGGCGGCCCTGCCGCAGGGCAGCGTCGAGGTCACCGTCGAGCCGTTCGAACCAGCCGAGGTGGGCGGTGAAGTAGCCGGTGTAGGCGGCGTAGCCGCTCCGCCGGTTCACCCCGACGGCCTCCTCTGACCAGGGCCCCGGCCGCGTCCCAGTCACCCGGGAGGCCGGCACGAACGCCGAGTCGAAGACGGCCCACTGCAGGAACCAGGCGTGCCCGCGGCGCCGCAGCTCGGGCACCAGCTCGGCGACCACGTCGGCCAGCCGGTCGACGTCGCCGAGGTAGCTGCGCACGGTCTTGACGCCGTCGAGCGCGATCATCCGGGCCTCCGGCGAGGCCGACGACGCGGGCGCGGGCGAGGCCCGCCTCCGACCGGGTCAGCGCGTCGGCCAGCCGCAGCGGGCTGCACTCCAGGACGGTGAGCCGGGTGATGAAGCTCGCCTCGGACCGACGGTCGCCCAGCCCGGAGGCCAGCGCGAGGCCGGCCTCCAGGTGGCCGGCGATCTCGGCGGACGGACGCCGCAGCGCCACGGGCACGTCTCCCCCGCGGGCCCGCAGCGCCGTCATCTCGAGCCGCCGGTCCGGCCCCGCCCGGGCGAGCCGCAGCGCCTCGTCGATGTCCGGCAGCGCGCGGGCGAACGAGGTCCGCGCCTCGTGGGCGCGCGCCCGCTCCAGCAGCAGCCGCGCCCGCAGCCCGGGCGTGGTCGCCACGTCCAGCCCCCGGTCGAACAGCGCGACCGCGTCGTCGAGGGCCGCCCGCCGCATCGCCGCGTCGCCGGCCAGCAGCCAGCCGCTTCGCGGCGCGCTCCAGGTCGCCGGCCGCGAAGGCGTGCGCCGCCATCGTCTCCGGCCGGTCGCTGGTCAGGTCGGCCGCCCGCCGGTGGTAGGCCGCGGCGAGAGCCGGTGGCAGATGGGCGTGGACGCACTCCTGGACCAGGTCGTTGACGAACTCGTAGCCGAGCTCGCTGCGCACCAGCAGCCGGACCCGGGCCAGCTCCTCGCAGTGGCGTACGACGGACAGCTCGTCCGACCCGGTCAGGGCGGCCAGCCGCAGCGGGTCGAGCCGGCGGCCCAGCACGGACCCGGCCCCGACCACGTCGGCGCACCGCGGGGTCGAGCCGGTCCAGCCGGGCGAGGACGGCCTCGGCCAGCGTCGCCGGCACCCCGGCGTCCCCGGACGCCAGCGCCCGCAGGCGACTCCACGACGCTCAGCGGGTGGCCCGGCGGTGCGCTCCATGACCGTCGCGCCGTGGGCGCCGAGCCCGGCCGCCGCGGCCAGGGCGTCGACCGCCGACCGGGGCAGGGCGCCGAGCGGCACGACGGTCGCCCGGTCGGCGAGCCCCGGACGACCGCTCCGGCGTCCTCGGAGCGGACCGCCCCGACGAGCAGCACGCGGCGTCCCGGAGCCGTTCGGCGAGGTAGCCCAGCAGGTCCACGGTGGCGGCGCCGCCGTCCTGCAGGTCGTCGACGGCGAGCAGCACGGGTCCGCGCTGCGCCAGGCGGCGCAGGACGGCCGCCACCGCGTCGTACGCCCGGCGGCGCTGGAGCTCGGGCGAGCCCGCCGCCCGGCCCTCCGGCGACGACCAGCGGGCCGAGCTCGGGCAGCAGCGCGACCCAGGCGTCGGTGTGCCCGCGGAGCAGGCGGTCGGCGGCGGCCGGCGGTCGCGTCGAGCAGCACCGGACGCAGCGCGTCGACGTAGGGCTGGAGGAACAGCGACCGCTCGGTCGGGTGGCACCGGGAGCGCAGCACGCGTCCTCCGGAGCGGTCGGCCAGCTCGACCAGGGCCTCGAGCAGGCGGGTCTTGCCGATCCCCGCCTCGCCCTCGACGAGCAGCAGCCGCCCGGTCCGCGCGCCGGCGTCGGTCCAGGCCCGGTCGAGGACGCCGACCTCGGCCTCCCGCCCGATCAGCGCGGGCACGGGGCGGGCCTGCGGCCGTTGCTCGGGCACGGTCGTGGTCGCCCGCAGCACCGCGACGTGCAGGTCGGTGGTGGCCTGGTCCGGGTCGGTGCCGAGCTCGTCGCGCAGCCGGCGGGCGAGCCGGTCGTAGGTCGACAGCGCCGCCGCCGTCCGTCCGGCCGCGACCTGCGCGCGCATCAGGGCCCGGGTCGCGCGCTCGTCGAAGGGGTCGGTCTCGACGGCGACCGCGGCGACCCGCGACCGCCTCGGACGGCTCCACGACGGTCAGCGCCGTGGCGAGCAGGTCCCGGCCCCGTCCGCGCAGCGCGTCGGCCTCCCGGCGTACGCCCTGCACCCAGGCGGCGTCCGGCTCGTCGAGCAGCGCGGGCTGGGAGCCGAGCAGGTCGAGGGCGCGACGGGACGCCGCCGCGGCCAGCCCGTGCTCGCCGGCGACGAGCCGGTCGTCGGCCTCGTCGAGCAGGGCGCCGGCCTCGTCGAGGTCGACCGACCAGCCGCTCGGTCCGAGCAGCCCGTAGGCCCGGCCGGGGGCGCTGGCCAGGGCGTCGCCGAGCAGCCGGCGGGTGCGGCTCACGAGCGTCGAGACGTTGGCGGCCGGGTCCGCGGGCGGGTCCTCGGGCCAGAGCACGTCGACGATCCGGTCCACCGGCACCAGCCGCCCCCGCTCGGCGGCCAGCAGCGCCAGCAGGGTGCGGGCCTTGCGGCTGCCGAGGTCGCGGCCGGAGAACGTGCCGCCGGGCGCGTCGACGGCGAGCGCCGAGGCGAGCCGGATCCGGACCGCAGCGGCCATCTCGCGCCTCCTTCCGCGCTCTCGGGCAGTATCGCGCCGACCTCGTCCACCCGCCAGCCCTGCCAGACCCGGCCCTGTCGGTGCCGTCCGGCAGGATGGTGCGGTGGCGCGACGACAGACCGGTGCGGAGGAGGTGCTCGCCTCCTTCAGCGAGCCCACGCGCACCTGGTTCGAGGCCGCGTTCGCGGAGCCGACCCCCGCCCAGGTCGGCGCCTGGCAGGCCATCTCGGCCGGCCGCAACGCCCTGGTGGTCGCGCCGACCGGCTCCGGCAAGACGCTGTCGGCGTTCCTGTGGTCGATCGACCGGCTCGCCGCCTCGCCCCCGCCGGAGAAGAAGCAGCGCTGCCGGGTGCTCTACGTCTCCCCGCTCAAGGCGCTCGCCGTCGACGTCGAGCGCAACCTGCGGGCGCCGCTGACCGGCATCCGGCACACCTCCGACCGGCTCGGCGTCCCCGCCCCCGACATCACCGTCGGGCTGCGCTCCGGCGACACCAGCGCGGCCGACCGCCGCCGGCTCGGCACCACCCCTCCGGACATCCTGATCACCACGCCCGAGTCGCTGTTCCTGATGCTCACCTCGCAGGCGCGCGAGTCGCTGCGCGGGGTCGAGACGGTCATCGTGGACGAGGTGCACGCCGTGGCCGGCACCAAGCGGGGCGCCCACCTCGCGCTCTCATTGGAGCGGCTCGACGAGCTCCTCGAGCAGCCCGCCCAACGGATCGGGCTGTCCGCGACCGTGCGGCCCGTCGAGGAGGTCGCCCGGTTCCTCGGCGGCTCCCGTCCCGTCGAGGTGGTCGCTCCCGCGTCCACCAAGGAGTGGGACCTCAAGGTCGTCGTGCCCGTCGAGGACATGACCGAGCTGGCGCTCGCGGCGGCGGTCGACGAGGTGTCCGAGGGATCTGCCGCCGGCGGCGCCGAGCGGCGCGGGTCGATCTGGCCGCACGTCGAGGAGCGCGTGGTCGACCTGATCGAGCAGCACCGCTCCACGATCGTCTTCGCCAACTCCCGCCGGCTCGCGGAGCGGCTCACCGCCCGGTTCAACGAGATCGCCGCGGACGCGCGCCGAGCGGGCGCGAGGCTCCCCGACGGCGCGCGTCCCGGCAGCCCTGATGGGCGCCAGCGGGCAGTCCGAAGGCGCCGACCCGGTCATCGCCCGCGCCCACCACGGCTCGGTGTCCAAGGAGCAGCGGGCGCTGATCGAGGACGACCTCAAGGGCGGCCGGCTGCCCTGCGTGGTCGCCACCTCCAGCCTCGAGCTCGGCATCGACATGGGCGCGGTCGACCTCGTCGTACAGATCGAGTCGCCGCCGTCGGTGGCCTCCGCCCTGCAGCGGGTGGGCCGCGCCGGCCACCAGGTCGGCGAGGTGTCGCGCGGCGTGCTGCTGCCCAAGCACCGCGGCGACCTGGTGCAGACCGCCGTCGCCGTGGAGCGCATGCGCACCGGCGCGATCGAGGCGCTGCACGTGCCCACCAACCCCCTCGACGTGCTCGCCCAGCACGTCGTCGCCGCGACCGCCGTCGACGAGTGGGACGTCGACGCGCTGTTCGCCCTGGTCCGCCGCTCGGCGCCCGTTCGCGACGCTGCCCCGCTCGGCGTACGACGCGACGCTGGACCTGCTCAGCGGCCGCTACCCGTCCGACGAGTTCCGCGAGCTGCGGCCCCGCGTCGTGTGGGACCGCGTCGCCGGCACGCTGACCGCCCGACCGGGCGCCCAGCGGCTGGCCGTGACCAGCGGCGGCACCATCCCCGACCGGGGCCTGTTCGGGGTGTTCCTGGTCGGGGAGAAGCAGAGCCGGGTCGGTGAGCTCGACGAGGAGATGGTCTACGAGTCCCGGGTCGGCGACGTCTTCGCGCTGGGTGCGACGTCGTGGCGCATCGAGGACATCACCCACGACCGGGTGCTGGTCTCGCCCGCGCCGGGCCAGCCGGGACGGCTGCCGTTCTGGAAGGGCGACCAGCTCGGCCGGCCCGCCGAGCTCGGCGCGGCGATCGGTGCGTTCACCCGCGAGCTGTCCGCGCTGACCACCGAGCAGGCCAAGCAGCGCTGCCGCGACGCCGGGCTGGACGCGTGGGCGGCCGACAACCTGGTCGCCTTCCTCGACGAGCAGCGCGAGGCCACCAGCACGATGCCGACCGACCGGACGATCCTGGTCGAGCGGTTCCGCGACGAGCTCGGCGACTGGCGCATCGTCATCCACTCGCCCTACGGCGCGCAGGTGCACGCACCGTGGGCGCTGGCGATCGGCGTACGCCTCCGGGAGCGCTACGGCATCGACGCGCAGGCGCTGCCGGGCGACGACGGCATCGTGCTGCGGGTGCCGGAGACCGACCAGGACCCGCCCGGCGGCGACGTGGTGGTGTTCGACGCCGACGAGATCGAGGACATCGTCACCACCGAGGTCGGCGGCTCGGCGCTGTTCGCGTCCCGGTTCCGCGAGTGCGCGGCCCGCGCCCTGCTGCTGCCGCGCCGCGACCCCGGCCGCCGCTCGCCCCTGTGGCAGCAGCGGCAGCGCAGCGCGCAGCTGCTCGAGGTCGCGGTGAAGTACCCGTCCTTCCCGATCGTCCTCGAGGCCGTCCGCGAGTGCCTGCAGGACGTCTACGACGTGCCGGCCCTGCTGCAGATGATGAGGGACCTGTCCTCCCGCAAGATCCGGGTGGTCGAGGTCTCCACCACGCAGCCGTCGCCGTTCGCCCGCTCGCTGCTGTTCGGCTACGTCGCGGCGTTCATGTACGAAGGCGACTCCCCCGTCGCCGAGCGCCGCGCCGCCGCCCTCTCGCTCGACCAGGGGCTGCTCGCCGAGCTGCTGGGCCGGGCCGAGCTGCGCGAGCTGCTCGACCCCGAGGTGCTGGCCGAGCTCGAGCTCGAGCTGCAGCGGCTCACCCCCGACCGGCAGGCCAAGGACGCCGAGGGCGTCGCCGACCTGCTGCGGCTGCTCGGCCCGCTCTCCACCGCCGAGGTCGCGGCCCGGTGCGTCGAGGGCGCGGACGCCGCGTCCTGGCTGTCGATGCTCGCCGACTCGCGGCGGGTCGTCGAGGTCCGGATGGGCGGCGAGGCCCGCTGGACCGCCGTCGAGGACGTCGCCCGGCTCCGCGACGCGCTCGGCGTCCCCGTCCCGCCCGGCACGCCGGAGGTGTTCACCGAGTCCGTCGAGGACCCGCTGGCCGACCTCGTGGCCCGGTTCGCCCGCACCCACGGGCCGTTCACGCCGACCGACGTCGCCCAGCGGCTCGGCCTCGGGGTCGCGGTCGCCGCGCAGACGCTGGCCCGGCTCGCCGCGCAGGGCCGGGTGCTGGAGGGCGAGTTCCGGCCCTCCGGTGCGGGCGCCGAGTGGTGCGACGCCGAGGTGCTGCGCCGGCTGCGGCGCCGCTCGCTGGCCGCGCTGCGCAAGGAGGTCGAGCCGGTCGAGACCGAGACCCTCGGCCGCTTCCTCCCGGTCTGGCAGAACGTCGGTGGGCGGCTGCGCGGCGTCGACGGCGTGCTCACCGTGGTCGACCAGCTGGCCGGCTGCGCGGTGCCCGCCTCCGCGATGGAGCCGCTGGTCCTGGCCAGCCGGGTGGTGGACTACCAGCCCTCGATGCTCGACGAGCTGACCGCGAGCGGCGAGGTGCTGTGGGCCGGTCACGGCACGCTGCCGGGCACCGACGGCTGGATGTCCCTGCACCTCGCGGACACCGCCCACCTGACCCTGCCCGACCGGCCCGAGCTCGACACGACGCCGCTGCACGACGCCGTCGTGGAGGCGCTGGCCGGCGGCGGCGCCTACTTCTTCCGCCAGCTCGCCACCAGCGTCGGGTCCACCGACGACAAGGCCCTCGAGGCCGCGCTGTGGGACCTGGTCTGGGGCGGCCGGCTCAGCAACGACACGCTCGCCCCGGCGCGCGCCCTCACCTCGGGCGGCCGCACCGCGCACCGCTCCCGGCGTCCCCCGCCGCGGGCCCGGTCCTCGTCGTCCCGGCCGCGGCGCCCCGACCTGCCCACGCGCACCGGTCCGCCGACCACGGCGGGGCGCTGGTCGCTGCTGCCCGAGCTCGAGACCGACGCCACCCGGCGCGCGCACGCCAGCGCCGAGGGCCTCCTCGAGCGCCACGGCGTGGTCACCCGCGGCGCGGTGATGAGCGAGCGGGTGCCCGGCGGGTTCGCCGGCGTCTACAAGGTGCTGTCCGCCTTCGAGGACTCCGGTCGCTGCCGCCGCGGCTACTTCGTGAACTCGCTGGGCGCCGCCCAGTTCGGCGGCCCCGGTGCCGTCGACCGGCTCCGCTCGTTCTCCCGCGAGCTGGGTGACGCGCCCGACGACGAGAAGGTGCGCTCGGTCGCGCTGGCCGCGACCGACCCGGCCAACCCCTACGGCGCCGCCCTGCCGTGGCCCGAGCGGGTCGCGGCCGACGAGGGCTCCGGCACCGGCCACCGCCCGGGACGCAAGGCCGGCGCGATCGTGGTGATGGTCGACGGCGCGCTGACCGTCTACGTCGAGCGCGGCGGCCGCACCCTGCTCACCTTCACCGACGACGTCGACGCGCTGGCCCCCGCGATGGGCGCGCTGGCCACCGCCGTGCGGCAGGGTGCGCTGGGGCGGCTCACCGTCGAGAAGGCCGACGGGCAGACCATCCTCGGCACCGGCGAGCGGTCCAGCGCGCTGCGGCAGGCCCTCGAGGCGGCCGGTTTCGTGGCGACCCCTCGTGGACTGAGGCTGCGCGGATGAGCGACGATCGCCGCATGTCGCCGCTCCACCACACCGATCGAGGGCTCGGGCCCGACCGTCGTCCTGCTGCACGCCGGGGTGGCCGACCTCCGCATGTGGGACGTCCAGGTCGGCCTGCTGCTGGCCGAGGGGTTCCGCGCCGTGTGCTGCGACCTGCGCGGCTACGGCGGGACAGGGCTCGAGCCCGGCTCGTCGTACGCCGACGCGGAGGACGTGCTGGCCCTGCTCGACGAGCTCGCCGTCACGGAGTTCGCGCTGGTCGGCGCGTCCTACGGCGGCTTCGTGGCGCTCCAGGTCGCCACGGCCGCCCCGGACCGGGTCACCCACCTGGTGCTCCTCGCCGCCGCGGCCGAGGTGGCCGAGCCCGACGACGCCCTGCGCGCCCTGTGGCAGGAGGAGGGTGCCCTGGTCGAGGCCGGTGACCTCGACGCCGCCACCGCGCTCAACGTGCGGGCCTGGATCGGCCCGGACGCCGACGACGAGGCCCGCGGGCTGGTGGCCCGGATGCAGCGCCGCGCGCTCGAGGTCCAGGTCGCGGCCGGCGACGACGTCGACGCCCGCGAGCTGGCGGTCACCCCCGCCGCCCTGACCATGCCCACCACGGTGGTGGTCGGCGGCCACGACTTCGCGTTCTTCCGGGACACCGCCCGCACCCTGGTCGACCTGCTCCCCCGGGCCACGCTCGTCGAGCTGCCCTGGGCCGGTCACCTGCCCTCCCTCGAACGGCCCGACGAGACCGCCGCGCTGGTCCTCGACGCCGTGCGGGACCGCTGAGCGATGCCCGAGGGCGACACCGTCTGGCGCACCGCGCTGCACCTCGACAAGGCGCTCACCGGCGCGCGTGCTGACCGAGACCGACTTCCGGGTGCCGGCGCACGCCACCCTCGACCTGTCCGGCCAGCGGGTCGAGGGCACCGTCGCCCGTGGCAAGCACCTGCTGACCCGCATCGGCCCCGGTGACGGGACCGGCCACTCCCTGCACACGCACCTGAAGATGGAGGGCTCCTGGCACCTCTACAAGCCGGGCTCGCGCTGGCGCCGACCGGCCCACGAGGCCCGGGTGGTGCTGCGCACGGAGGACTGGACGGCGGTCGGCTTCGCGCTCGGCGTGGTCGAGGTCGTCGCCCGCGACGCGGAGGACACCGTCGTCGGCCACCTCGGCCCCGACCTGCTCGGACCCGACTGGGACGAGGCCGAGGCCCTGCGCCGGCTGCTCGCCGACCCGGCGCGTCCGGTCGCCGACGCGATCCTCGACCAGCGCAACCTGGCCGGGATCGGCAACCTCTACAAGAACGAGCTGTGCTTCCTGGCCGGGGTCCACCCGCGCCTCCCGGTGGGCGAGGTCGCGGACCTCCCCCGCCTCGTACGCCGCGCCCGCTCGGCCCTGGACGCCAACAAGGAGCGCGTCGAGCAGACCCTGACCGGTGACACGCGTCGGGGCCAGACCACCTGGGTCTACCGCCGCGACAAGCAGCCGTGCCGTCGCTGCCGCACCCGGATCCGCGTCGACCAGCAGGGCCCCGAGCTGCAGGAGCGGGCCACCTACTGGTGCCCCTCCTGCCAGCCCGAGCCCGGCTGAGGCTCACCGCACCAGCAGGTCGTGCACGTCCTCCGGCTCCCCGACGCTGGTCGCCGACGTGCCCCGCCGCACGAACTCGCGCGCCGGCGGCCAGGACGCCACGTGCTGGTCGCCGCCCTCGGCGTAGCTGATCGACGTCACCTCGCCCACGTCCACCTCGAACAGGTGGAACCGGCCGACCTCCGGCCGCCAGCCGAGCGCCTCGCCGACCGCGTCGGCGTAGCGGGACTGCACCCCGGTGTCGTCCTCGACGCGCGCCCTGCCGCGCACCTTGACCTCGCCGTCGCGGCCGTCCCGGTCGGTGACGATGCCGTGCAGCAGCACGCGCGGGTCGCGCAGGAGGTCCCGCGCCTTCCACGACTGCCACATCATCGACAGCCACAGCCCGCCGTCCAGGACGAACGGCTCGACCGGGCTCAGCCGGGGCGTGCCGTCCTTGCGGATCGTCACCACCAGGAGCACGCCGGGGTCGACCAGCCGCTCCCGCGCGCGGTCGGCCAGCCGTGGCTGCTCGGTCGTCAGATCGCTCCATCGCATGCCTCCACGTCTACCGGCCGCCACCGACATACGGCGCCGCGTGGAAAGTGGCCGATCCCCGCAGCGTCGTACGGCGTGTCGCTGCGGCGAGGGGCCCACAAACGGGCCCACCTGCAGGGGAGGGGCCCCCGGTCTAGCGGAGCTCGGGCAGCTGCCGCCTGAGGTGCTCCCAGCAGGCGGCCTCGAGGTCGAACGGGTGGGCCTCGCCCAGCAGCTCCCGGGCGACGGGCAGGAACATCCCCGCGCAGGCCAGGTGCAGCCGCACGACGGCGCCGCGCTCGGCGTACACCGGCGGCAGCGCCTCCAGCGCGGCGTGCTCACCGGGCGGCAGCACCCGCCGCAGGTGCAGGGCTCCGCTGAGGCGGTCGCCCTCGGCGCGGTAGCGCAGCAGCGTGATCAGCAGCTGCCGCAGGATCCCGGCGCCGGACACCGCGGTGACCAGCTCTCCCCGCCCGAGCACGACCGGCAGCAGACCCAGCACGCGCAGGAACTCCTCGGTCAGCTCCGCCACCACGGAGGGGTCGGCGCCCCGGTGCGAGGGCGACGAGGGGCGCAGCCCGTCGTGGTTGAACAGCTCGGTCACCGATCCGGTGTCGAGGTTCGCCAGGTCGTCCGGCCCGCCGACCACCACGTCCCAGCGCAGCCAGCCCTCGAGGACGTGGTTGAACACCGGGGCCGGGACCCAGCCGACGCGCGAGCAGCGGCCGGTAGGTCGCGGCGAGGGCCGGCCACTCGTCCAGGTAGGCGCCCAGGTGCTCCTCGGCGACCACGACGAGCATGTCGACGTCGCTGAACGCGTCGTCGGTGCCGGTCCCGAGGCTGCCGGTCAGCCACAGCCCGCGGACCCGCTCGTCGGTGACGAGGTCGGCCCGGACGCGCTCGACCAGCTCGCGCTGGGGGGTCACCGGCCTCAGGCGGCGGAGGCGACGACGTCGCCGGCCCGGGGACCGGAGCCGGACCGCGCGGTGCGGAGGCTGGTGGTGTCGACCCGGACGTCCTCGAGCTGCATCGCGAGCGCGGCCTCCTCGAGCGCCACGGCGTCGCTGACCTCGGACAGGATCTCGGAGAGCGGGACGTCGAGGGCGGCGCAGATCGAGGCGAGCAGCTCCGAGGAGGCTTCCTTCTGTCCGCGCTCGATCTCGGAGATGTAGCCGAGGCTGACGCGGGCGTCCGCGGAGACCTGGCGAAGCGTGCGGCCCTGGCGCATGCGCTGGCCGCGGAGGACCTCACCGAGCAGGCGGCGGAAGATCACCACGGGCTGCTCCTTCCTGCGGTTCGCGGGCGTTGCCTGGTGTCCAACGCTACCGGTCCGGGAAAACTTCCCGCAGGCGACACCGTCAAACTTGTCTGCGCTGTGAGCGAACCTACCCGGCCGCGCCGACATCGGTCCCGATGACACGGCGGAGGAGAGCCTCCAGGGCGGCGCGCTCGGTGCCCGCGCGCACCCCCTCGCGGTCGCCGTCGAGGTGCAGCGCGACGCTCCGGACACCGTCGGGTCCGGCCACGCCCACGTGCACGGTGCCGGCGGGCTTGCCCTCCTGGAGGGTCGGGCCGGCCACCCCGGTCGTGCTCACCGCCCAGTCCGAGCGCAGCAGCTCCCGGACCCCGACGGCCATCTGCTCGGCGCAGGCGGCCGAGACGACCCCCTGGTCGGCGACCAGCTCCTCGGTGACGCCCAGCAGCGACACCTTCACGTCGGTGGCGTAGGACACCACGCCCCCGCGGTACGTCGCGCTCGACCCGGCGACCGACGACAGCAGCCGCCCGACACCCCCGCCGGTCAGCGACTCGGCGGTCGCCACCGTCGCGCCGCGGGCCAGCAGCGCGTCGTGCACCTGGGCCGCGAGCGTCCTGTCCTCCATCCGACGCATGGTAGCCACGGCTACGGTGTCGGCATGGCCCTACCGATCGAGGACTACGCCGTGCTCGGCGACACCGGCACCGCGGCCCTGGTCGGCAAGGACGGCTCGGTCGACTGGCTGTGCCTGCCCCGCTTCGACTCCCCCGCGTGCTTCGCAGCGCTGCTCGGCACGCCCGAGCACGGCCGCTGGCTGCTCGGACCGGTCGACGGGACGGCCGCCTGCAGCCGTCGCTACGTCGGCGACAGCGCGGTGCTGGAGACCACCTGGACCACGGACACGGGCGCCGTGACGATCCTGGACCTGATGCCGATCGGGGACGGCCGGGCCGACATCGTGCGACGCATCATCGGCGTCGAGGGCACCGTGACGGTCCGGCACGAGTGGGTGGTGCGGTTCGGCTACGGGAAGATCAAGCCCTGGGTGCGCCGCGAGGACATGCACGGCGCCCCGGTCATCACCGCGGTGGCCGGGCCGGACCGGCTGATCCTGCGCGGCCCCCGCCTGCCGCACGCGGTCGACGGCAAGCACGTCGACGAGTTCGAGGTGCACGCCGGCGAGGAGCTGACCTTCTCGACCACCTGGGTGCCCTCGCACCACCAGCTGCCGCAGCCGCTGGAGTTCGAGAGGCGCATCGAGGACACCCTCCGCATCTCGCAGGGCTGGGCGGACATGTGCACCTACGACGGTCCCTACCGCGAGGCGGTCGTCCGGTCGCTGCTCACGCTGCGCCTGCTCACGCACGGCGGCACGGGCGGGATCGTCGCGGCCGTCACCACCTCGCTGCCCGAGGAGCCCGGCGGCGAGCGCAACTGGGACTACCGCTTCTGCTGGCTGCGGGACGCCTCCCTCACCCTGGAGGCGCTGCTCGAGTCCGGCTACGCCGACGAGGCCCGGCTGTGGCGCAGCTGGCTGCTGCGCGCCGCCGCGGGCGACCCGCAGGACCTGCAGATCATGTACGCCGTCGACGGCGGCCGGGACCTGCTCGAGCGCACCCTCGACCACCTGCCCGGGTACGCCGGGTCGACCCCGGTCCGGATCGGCAACGGCGCGGTCCTGCAGCGCCAGACCGACGTGCTCGGCGAGGTGATGATCGCCCTCGAGATGGCCCGCGACGTCGGCCTCGACGAGAGCGACGACTCCTGGTCGCTGCAGCGCAACCTGGTGGAGGAGCTCGCCCGCCACTGGGACGAGCCGGACAACGGGCTCTGGGAGATCCGCGGCCCGCTGCGCCGGTTCACGCACTCCCGGGTGATGGTCTGGGTCGCCTTCGACCGCGCCGTCGAGGCGGTCGAGAAGCACGGTCTCCCGGGTCCGGTCGACGAGTGGCGCGCGCTGCGCGACAAGGTGCGCGAGGAGGTGCTCGAGCACGGGTACGACGCGAAGCGCAACACCTTCACCCAGCACTACGAGACCGACGAGGTCGACGCGTCGCTGCTGGTGATGTCCGACGTCGGCTTCATCGACGGCGACGACCCGCGGATGCTCGGCACCATCGCCGCGATCGAGGAGGACCTGATGCGCGACGGGTTCCTGCTGCGCTACCGCACGCAGTCCGGCGTCGACGGCCTCACCGGCGACGAGCACCCGTTCCTGGCCTGCTCGTTCTGGCTGGTGGAGGCCTACGCGCTCGCGGGCCGGCTCGACGACGCCCACGCGCTGATGCAACGGCTGCTCGAGCTGCCCAACGACGTCGGCCTGCTGTCGGAGGAGTACGACCCGAAGGGCCGGCGCTTCATCGGCAACTTCCCGCAGGCCTTCTCGCACCTGACGCTGGTCGGCGCCGCGAACCAGCTCGCCCGGGCCGAGCCGCGGGGCCGCTGACCGACCGCTCAGGGCGTCCGGACGGCGGCGCGGCCGTCGCGGCGCACCGCCAGGGCCTTGACGACGTAGTCGGCGCCGGTCACCAGGGTCACGACCACGGCGGCCACCATCAGCAGCACCGCGACCACCCAGAGCACGTCACCGGCCACGCCCCAGTCGTCCTGCACGCAGCCGGATCGGCAGGATGAAGAAGCCGAGGGCGAACGTCTGCAGGACCGTCTTCAGCTTGCCGCCGCGGCCGGCCGCCATCACGCCGTGCCGGATCACCCAGACGCGCAGCAGGGTGATGCCCCACTCGCGGACCAGCACCAGGATGGTCACCCACCACCAGAGGTCGCCGATGATCGACAGGCCGACGAAGGCCATCCCGGTCAGCGCCTTGTCGGCGATGGGGTCGGCGATCTTGCCGAAGTCGGTGACCAGGTTGCGGCTGCGGGCGATGTCGCCGTCGACCTTGTCGGTGATCATCGCGACCGCGAACAGCGCCCAGGCCACGCACCGCCACAGCACGGACTCGCCGCCGTCGACGAGCAGCGCCCAGCCGAAGAACGGCACCATGACGATCCGGAGCGTGGTCAGCGCGTTGGGGAGGTTCCAGTTGCGAGGGGGCCGGCTCGGTCACGTGGCCATCAGACCTCCCGCGCGACCAGGTCGACGCCGTCCGTGCCGACGACGACCGCGCCGCACGAGGTCGCCGACCTGCGGACCCGGCCGGTCGAGGTAGCGTGGTCGCCGTCGACCTCGGGACCCTGGTGCTCGGCGCGGCCGGCGACGTCGCCGTCCTCGGTGCTCTCGACGAGCACCGTGACCTCCTCGCCGATGCGCTCCTCGGCGCGCTGCGACGTGAGCTCCTCGACCAGGCGGGTGACGTGCTCGGTGCGCTCCCGGATCTCGTCCTCGTCGAGCTTCCCGTCGTACGCCTCGGCCTCGGTGCCGTCCTCGTCGGAGTAGCCGAACACGCCGACCACGTCCATGCGGGCCTCGACCAGGAAGTCGCAGAGGGTCGCGAGGTCCTCCTCGGTCTCGCCGGGGAACCCGACGATCACGTTGGAGCGGATGCCGGCGAGCGGCGCCTGCGCGCGGACCTGCTCGATGAGGCCCAGGAAGCTCTCCGGGTCGCCGAAGCGCCGCATCCGCCGCAGCACCGCGTTCGACGCGTGCTGGAACGACAGGTCGTAGTAGGCCGCGACGCCGGGCGTGGTGGCGATCGCGGTGACCAGGCCGGGCCGGGTCTCGGCGGGCTGCAGGTAGGACACCCGCACCCGCTCGACGCCGTCGACGGCGGCGAGCTCGGGCAGCAGCGTCTCGAGGAGCCGCAGGTCGCCGAGGTCCTTGCCGTAGGACGTGGAGTTCTCGCTGACCAGGAACAGCTCCTTGACGCCCTGCTCGCCGAGCCAGCGGGCCTCGCCGAGCACGTCGCTGGGCCGGCGGGAGACGAACGAGCCGCGGAAGGACGGGATCGCGCAGAACGAGCAGCGCCGGTCGCAGCCGCTGGCCAGCTTGAGCGGCGCCATCGGGCCGCCGTCGAGCCGGCGCCGGATCGCGCGCGGGCCCGAGTCGGGGGCGGCACCGGCGGGCAGGTCGGGGGCGGCGATGGTGTGCCCGGGCACGACGACGGCACCCGCGGCCGAGCGCCCGCTCGCTGGGCGTGATCGGCAGCAGCTTGCGACGGTCCTGCGGGGTGTGCGGGTGGTGCTGCTCGCCGGCCAGGATCGAGCGCAGCTTGGCGGCGATGTCCGGGTAGTCGTCGAAGCCGAGCACCGCGTCGGCCTCCGGCAGCGACTCGGCCAGGTCCTTGCCGTAGCGCTCGGCCAGGCAGCCCACCGCGACGACCGCCTGCG
Organism: uncultured Actinomycetota bacterium; assembly: GCA_963778095.1. GTDB lineage: Bacteria > Actinomycetota > Actinomycetes > Propionibacteriales > Nocardioidaceae > Nocardioides_B. Next base: position 123,557 of record CAVZTB010000016.1, read on the forward strand.
TGGAGCCGCTCGTCTTGAGGTCGGAGGCCTGCAGCAGCGTGTCGACGGAGTCCTTCTTGGCCGCCTCGACGAAGCCGCAGGTGTTCACCATGACGGTGTCGGCGTCCTCCGGGTCGTCGACGAGCCGGAAGCCGCCCGCCTCGAGGCGTCCGGCGAGCTCCTCGGAGTCGACCTCGTTGCGGGCGCAGCCGAGCGTCACCAGGGCGACGGTGGTGAGCGGGGCGTCGGTCTCAGGGAGTAGCAGTCATAACCGTCATCGAGTATGACGGTCCGCCGGCGCCCGCGCGTACGGAGCCCCGCCGGACTAGGCGCTCGTGGAGCGGCCGTACGGCGCTGGTGGTCGCATGCACGTCACGCGCCGGGTCACGGGCGCTCGCGCGCCGGGTCAGCGCGTCGGCGCGGTGGAACGTACGCGGCCGGGCTGGCCGAGCTCGCCGAGCGGGCCCTTGTCCCGGCCGTTGACCGGACCTCGAGCGCGCCGGCGTCCTCGGCCTGACGGTCACCGGCGGGCACCGCCTGGACGGTGCGCTTCTCGCCGAGCACGATCTCGCCGGCCCAGACGACCTTGCCGCGAGCCGTCGCGGACCACGACCGTCGAGTCGGCCTGGGCGCCGACGAGGGTGACCCGGACCGGCTTCGCGGGCGGCGGCGGCGCGGCCCGCGCCGGTGCCGGCGGGCCCGAGCCGACGCCCGGCCGAGCCGTTGAGCGCCGGGGCCGGGCGTCTGGAGCAGCTGCTGGCGGCTCGGAGGCGAAGCAGCCGCACGCACGCCCCAGGTCATCACCAGCGCGAGCACCACGCCGACGAGCAGCGCCCAGTTGGGGCCGCCGACCGTGCTGCGCATGCTGCCGGTCATCCCGGTGGCCAGCTCGGCCTCGAACACCCGGCGGGCGTTGATCGGCGCGGTCGCGTAGCGGTCGTCGAACTGCTCGAGCAGCGGGGCCGGGTCCTTGCCGAGCACCCGGGCCAGGGTGCGCAGGTGGCCGCGGGCGTAGAAGTCGCCGCCGCACGGCGCGAAGTCGTCGACCTCGATCGACTCGATGACGTGCGGGCGGATCCGGGTGCGCTCGGCGAGCTCGTCGACGCTGAGGCCCGACCCGGATCCGGGCCGCGGCCAGCTCGGGGCCGATCACCGGGTCGTAGGCCGGCTCGGTGACGAAGTCGTCGATGACCAGCGGCGTCGACGGGGTCGCCGAGGCGTCGAGATCGGGCGGACCCGGCCGGTCGCCCGACGCCGACGGGGCGGCCTCGAACTCGAGGTCGACGCTGCCCGGACGGCGCAGCTCGCGGCCCTCGGGCAGCGTCGGCGACGGCCGTCGGCGTCGTACCGGTCGGGGTGCAGCGCGACGTTGCCGAGCACGGTCGCCGGGGTGTCGCGGGTGACCTCGGGCGCGCAGCGCCACGTCGGGTGTCCCGCAGCGGGTACGGCGGCGGACCGCGCGGCCGGCGCGGGCGACGGCGCTCGTCGGCGTCGTCGTCGCTCGTCGGCGCCCGTCGGCGTCGGCCGGGTCCGTCGAGCGGGCCTCGACGTCGACGTCGTGGCTGCGGCCCGGGCGACCCGGGACACGATCGTGCCCAGTCCGCCCAGCGGCTGCCGGCGCGGCCGCGGCTCCGGGCGTGTCCGTCCGGTTCGTCGACGTCGGTGCCCGAGCGCTGCCCGAGCGGACGGCGCCGTCGGCTGGCCGACGACTGGCTCCGGCGTCGGGACCCTCGACGGTCTCGACGGCTCGGCGGCCTCGGCCGTCGGCGCCGGACGGCGCCTCGGCCGACCGGCGCCGGCGTCTCGCGGGTCGCGCTCGCGACCGGCGGCCTGCGGGCCACGGCGGCGGCCTCGGCGACGCGGCTCGGCTCGACGACCAGCACGTCGGCGCGGCCCTGCGGCCAGCGCGGCGAGCCCGTCGGCGAGCGTCCTGGCCGGCGCCGAGACCCGGGTCGTCAGCCCCATCGGGACGGCCAGCGCGGCGCCGTACATCTTCTGGTTCAGGCGCGGCGGCCCGGCGGGCCCGCGGCGTCGAGGCCGTCGAGGGCGCGCGCCAGGCTGTGCGGGGCGAACATCAGCCGGCCGTCCTGGAGCAGCCCGCGTCGCGGCTGCACCACGACCCGCTCGACGGCGTCCCAGGGCAGCCCGCGCCACTGGTTGCCGAGCCGGATCCGCACGCCGAGGTCGTCGGCGACGAGCAGCGGGGTGCGGGCGTCGACGAGGTTGGCGAGGTAGAGCGCCGCGATCGCCGGCCATCACCAGGCACAGCGCCCAGTCGAGCGGGGCGCCGGCTGCGCTGGCCCGCCACAGGTAGGCGATCGCGATGGCCGAGGCGCCGCGCCCCGACCAGGGCGGCCAGCCCGGCGTTGCGGCGGACGACGACCGGGCGTGCCGCCCGCGGGCCGCGTCGTCGGTGCGGTCGGCCTCCGGCGGCGGGTCCGTCCAGGTCGGTGCGGCTGGTGCATGGCTGCGCTCACTGCTCCCCCTGCAGGGTGGCGATGACGTCGTCGAGGTCGTCGGGCTTGATGAGCACGTCGCGGGCCTTCGAGCCCTCGCTCGGCCCGACCACGCCGCGGCTCTCGAGGATGTCCATCAGCCGGCCCGCCTTGGCGAAGCCGACCCGGAGCTTGCGCTGCAGCATCGAGGTCGACCCGAACTGCGTGGAGACGACCAGCTCGATGGCCTGGACCACGAGGTCGAGGTCGTCGCCGATGTCGTCGTCGAGCTCGCGCTTGGCGGCCGCCGGCGCGGTCACGTCCTCGCGGTAGGTCGGCGCCAGCTGCTCCTTGCAGTGCGCGACGACCTGGTGGATCTCGGCCTCGGTGACCCAGGAGCCCTGGACGCGCACCGGCTTGCTGGCGCCCATCGGCAGGAACAGCCCGTCGCCCTGGCCGACGAGCTTCTCGGCGCCGGGCTGGTCGAGGATGACCCGCGAGTCGGCCAGCGAGGACGTCGCGAACGCCAGCCGCGACGGGCACGTTGGCCTTGATCAGGCCGGTGACCACGTCGACCGACGGCCGCTGGGTGGCGAGGATCAGGTGGATGCCGGCGGCCCGCGCGAGCTGGGTGATCCGGACGACCGCGTCCTCGACGTCGCGCGGGGCCACCATCATCAGGTCGGCGAGCTCGTCGACGACCACCAGCAGGTAGGGGTACGGCGCGAGCACCCGCTCGCTGCCCGGCGGCACCTTGCACCTTGCCGGCGCGGACCGCCTTGTTGAAGTCGTCGACGTGCCGGAAGCCGAACGCGGCCAGGTCGTCGTAGCGCATGTCCATCTCGCGCACGACCCACGGCAGCGCCTCGGCGGCCTTCTTCGGGTTGGTGATGATCGGCGTGATCAGGTGCGGCACGCCCTCGTAGATGTTCAGCTCGACCCGCTTCGGGTCGACCAGGATCATCCGCACCTCGTCGGGCGTGGACCGCATCAGGATCGAGGTGATCATCGAGTTGACGAACGACGACTTGCCGGAGCCGGTCGCACCGGCGACCAGCAGGTGCGGCATCTTCGACATGTTCGCGACCACGAAGCCGCCCTCGACGTCCTTGCCGAGCCCGACGATCATCGGGTGGTGGTCGTTGCGGGCGTTGCCCGACCGGAGCACGTCGCCGAGCGAGACGATCTCCTTGTCGGTGTTGGGGATCTCGATGCCGATCGCGGACTTGCCGGGGATCGGCGAGAGGATCCGGACGTCGGCGGACGCGACCGCGTAGGCGATGTTCTTGCCGAGCGCGGTGACCTTCTCGACCTTGACCGCGGGGCCGAGCTCGACCTCGTAGCGGGTGACCGTCGGGCCGCGGGTGTAGCCGGTGACCTGGGCGTCGATGTCGAACTGCTCGAGCACCTCGGTGAGCCGCGCCGACCACCTCGTCGGAGGCCTTCGACCGCGCCTTGTGCACCGAGCCGGGCTTGAGGACCTCGTTGGCGGGCAGCGAGTAGGTGATGTCGCCGGACAGCGCGAGCTGCTCGACGCGGGCCGGCAGCGGGGTGTGCGGCGGCGCCTCGACCTTCTCGTCGGCGGGCGCGTCGGGCTGCGTGGGGATGTCCGGGGTCTCGTCGTCGACGGCGGTCGCCTTGCTCTTGCGGCCGACCGAACGCGCGGTCCTCGAGGACCGGGGTGTCGTAGGGCTGGTCGCCCATGTCCTCGTCGACGTCGACGTCGACCATCGAGCCGACGCGGCGGCGCGGACCGGCTGCGCTTGAGCGGGTGCGGTCTCCTCCTCCGGCGGGGACCTCGCGCCTCGGCCGGCGTACGGCCCAGCAGCGCGTCGCGGAGCTCGCGCGAGCCGGACGGGCACCTGGTAGAGCGGGCGTGCCGGTGATCACCAGGACGCCGAAGACGGCGAGCAGCACCAGCAGGGGTACGACGACGAGCGGAGCTGCGCAGCAGGTCCATGAACAGCGAGGACGACGACGAAGCCGATGGCGCCGCCGGCCTGCTGGAGGGCCTCGGTGTCCCCGCGGTGCGGCCGCGGCATGCCGTTGGCGATGTGCACCAGGCCGAGCACGCCGAAGAGCAGCGCCGCCCAGCCGATGATCTGCCGGCCCGCGGGGCCGTTGCTCTCCGGGTTGCGCAGGTTGCGCCAGGCGACGAAGCAGAGCAGCAGCGGCACGAACCAGCCGAGCAGACCGACCGAGCCGTTCACGACGGTGCGGGTGGTGTCGCCGACGCCGCCGGGCAGCTGCCACCACACGGCGGCGGCCACGACGACGGCGAGCCCGATCAGGAACAGGCCGGCCCCGTCGCGGCGGTGCTCGGGCTCGAGCTCACGGGCGGTGTGCCCGACCTTGCGGACGGTCGCGCCCAGCACGTGGGCCACGCCGAGCCAGACCGCGGCCAGACCGCGCCCGAGGGCGAGTCCGAGCGCGGCAATCGGGCCAGTGCCGTTGCGGACCGCTCGCGGTGCGGGACGCGTCGACTTCTTCGTCGAACGCCCCTTCGCTGCGGGCTTCTTGCGGGACTGGCTGCCGGACGACCGGGTCGAGGATCCGGACCCCTTCGGGCCGGCCCGGGTGGGGGTCGGCCTGGAGGTGCCCTTGTTCCGCGACGCCGGTGGGGAAGACGTACGGGTCGCCATGGTGGTGAATGTACACAGCGGTCACACCAGTCACACGGTTCACACGCCGGATTGAAGGCCGGGAACTCCTCGGCGGTAGCGTCATGCCATGAGTCATCCACATCTCGAACTGTCGGCACCGTCCAAGCTGCCGAAGAACGGCCTCCGGGTCGTCGCCCTGGGCGGTCTCGGTGAGATCGGTCGCAACATGACCGTCTTCGAGCACGCCGGCAGGCTCCTCGTCGTCGACTGCGGCGTGCTCTTCCCCGAGGAGCACCAGCCCGGGGTCGACGTGATCCTCCCCGACTTCACCTGGATCCGGGACCGCCTCGACAAGATCGAGGCCGTCGTCCTGACCCACGGGCACGAGGACCACATCGGCGGCGTGCCCTACCTGCTGCGTGAGCGCAAGGACATCCGCGTCGTGGGCTCGCGGCTCACGCTCGCCCTGATCGCGGCCAAGCTCAAGGAGCACCGCATCAAGCCGAACCTGGTGGAGGTCAAGGAGGGCGACCGCCGCGACTTCGGCCCGTTCGACCTGGAGTTCCTCGCCGTCAACCACTCGATCCCCGACGGCCTGGCCGTCGCCCTGCGCACCCCGGCCGGCCTCGTGCTGCACACCGGTGACTTCAAGATGGACCAGTTCCCCCTCGACGGCCGCATCACCGACCTGCGCGGCTTCGCCCGCCTGGGCGAGGAGGGCGTCGACCTCTTCCTGACCGACTCGACCAACGCCGAGGTCCCCGGCTTCACCACCGCCGAGAAGGACCTCTCCCCCGCCATCGAGACGGTCTTCCGGACCGCGCCGCGCCGGGTGATCGTGTCCAGCTTCGCCAGCCACGTGCACCGCATCCAGCAGGTGCTCGACGCCGCCCACGCGCACGGCCGCAAGGTCGCGTTCGTGGGCCGGTCGATGGTCCGCAACATGGGGGTCGCCCAGGACCTCGGCTACCTCAAGGTGCCCGACAACCTGGTGGTGCCGCTCAAGCAGCTCGAGGGCATGCCCGCCAACAAGAGCGCCCTCGTGTGCACCGGGTCCCAGGGCGAGCCGATGGCCGCCCTGTCCCGGATGGCCAACCGCGACCACGTCATCCGGGTGGGCAAGGGCGACACCGTGCTGATGGCCAGCTCGGTCATCCCCGGCAACGAGAACGCCATCTCCGGCGTGATCAACGGGCTGACCCGCTGGGGCGCCCACGTCGTGCACAAGGGCAACGCCAAGGTGCACGTGTCCGGGCACGCCAGCGCCGGCGAGCTCGTCTACTGCTACAACATCGTGCGGCCCTCCAACGTGATGCCGGTGCACGGCGAGTGGCGGCACCTGCAGGCCAACGCCGACCTGGCCATCGCCACCGGCGTCCCGGCCTCCAACGTGGTGATCGCCGAGGACGGCGTCGTCGTCGACCTCGTCGACGGGCACGCCAAGATCACCGGCAAGGTGCCCGCCGGCAACGTGTACGTCGACGGCAACGAGGTCGGCGGGGTCACGGAGGCGACGCTGCGCGACCGGCGCACGCTGGCCGAGGAAGGGGTCGTCACCGTCCTCGCGATCGTCGACGCGGACACCGGCAAGCTGGCCGACCCGCCGGACTTCCTGGTGCGCGGGTTCGTGCACGACGACACGACGTTCGCGGCCGCCGTACCCGTGATCGAGAAGACGCTGGCGCACGCGGCCTCCGAGGGCATCGGGGACTCCCACCAGCTCGAGCAGATGCTCGGACGGGACATCAGCCGGTGGGCGGAGCGCAAGTTCCGCCGGTCGCCGTTGATCATCCCGATCGTCATCGACGCCTGACCGAACGGCCCGAATCGCCGCATTCGGCTTCGTCGCAGATGTCCGGTGCACGAAGATCGTCCCCGTGAGCATCTCGGACGCCGCCGCGGACGTCATGGGGCTGGCGCAGGACGGCAAGGTGGAGGCCGCCCTGCGCCTGGCCGACCGTGCGCTCGCCGAGGTCGCCGGTGCCTCGCCGTCCGACCAGGCCGCGCTGTGGTACTCCATCTCGGTCGCCCGGCACATCGACGGGGACAACGAGGGGGCGTTCGCGGCCTGCGACCGGTGCGTCTCGCTGGCCGCCGAGGTCGGCAACGCGGGCTGGGCGTCCAACGGGCTGTCGATGCGGGCGATGGCGCAGGCGCGGCAGGGCGCGATGGAGCCCGCCCTGCTCGACCTGGCGCGCGCCGAGGCCGAGCTGGACCGCTGCGACGACGTCGGGCTGCGGTGCTGGGCGCACACGGGACTCGGCTACTGCTACCTCGAGATGCGGCTCTACGAGCTCGCACTCCCCCACATGGTCGCCGCCCAGGACCTCGACGCGAGCCCGATCCCGCTGACCCAGGCGCCGGTGATCGACCTGATGAACCTGGCCGAGCTGCACCTGCGCTGGGCCGACGAGCTCGAGCGGGTGCTGCCCGAGGAGCTGTCGCAGAGCGAGGTCGACGACCACCGCAAGGAGGGCCACACCTACGCCGAGCGGGCCCTGGCCGTCGCCCTCGCGCTCGGCAACCCGCAGTTCGTGGCCACCACCCGGGCGGTCGAGCTCTGCGCCCGCCCCCGGGACACCGCCGAGTCGTCGCTCGGCGAGCTGCGCGAGGCCTGGAGCGTCCGGGACCACCCCGACTACCAGGGCAGCCGGGCGGTGGTCGGCGGCGCACTCGCCCGCGCCCTGTGGGCCACCGGCCAGCGTGACGAGGCGGTCGGGGTCGCGCAGGAGGCGGCGTCGCTCTCGCAGAGCGCCAGCGACTGGCAGGTGACCGCGAGCGCCCAGTGGCTGCTCGTGGAGATGCAGGCCCGCAGCGGGGTCCCCGGCGCCGAGGCCGGCCGGTCCTACGCCCGGCTGCTCTCCCAGGTCCTGTGGCAGCAGCGGCTCAGCACCCTGCAGGGCGCCCGCGCCGCGTTGCAGGTCGAGACCCTGCACCGCGACAACGTCGTCGCCCAGCGGGCCGCGAGCGAGGACCCGCTGACCGGTGTCGGCAACCGCCGGGCGCTCGACGACACGCTCCGGGCCGTGCAGGCCGAGGCCGCCGTCGCGCCGTACGACGTCCCGGTGAGCCTCGTGGTGATCGACCTCAACGACTTCAAGACGATCAACGACACCTACGGCCACGTGGTCGGCGACGAGGTGCTCCGCGCGGTGGCGACCGCCATCGCCGCGGTCGCCCGGTCCGACGACGTCGTGGCCCGGCTCGGCGGCGACGAGTTCGTGATCCTCGCCCGCGGCGCCGACACCGAGGTCGGGGTGCGGCTGGCCGAGCGGGTCACCGCCGCCGTGGACGCGCTGAGCGTCGGGAGCCGCAGCGGGACCATCACGCTGCACGCGGCGGTCGGGGTCGCGACCGCCGGGTCCGGGCACGACGTGGGCACGCTGCTCGCCGAGGCGGACGCGGCGATGTACGAGGCCAAGGGGTCGTCGCCACACCGATGACCCGCCGGTGACTCAGGCCTCGAGGACCACCGGGATGATCATCGGGCGGCGCCGGTGCGTGTTGGACACCCAGCGGCCGACCACCCGGCGGATCGTCTGCTGCAGCTGGTAGGGTCGTCGACGCCCTCCCGCGCGGCGGCGTCGAGCGCCTCGACCAGCGCCGGCTTGATCTCGTCGAAGGTGGAGTCGTCCTCGACGAAGCCGCGCGCGTGGATCTCCGGTCCGCCCGAGACCTTGCCGGTGACGGAGTCGACCACCACGACGACGGAGATGAACCCCTCCTCGCCCAGGATCCGGCGGTCCTTGAGGGACGACTCGGTGATGTCGCCGACCGACGAGCCGTCGACGAAGACGTAGCCGCAGTCGACCTTGCCGACCACCTTCGCCAGGCCGTCGACGAGGTCCACGACCACGCCGTCCTCGGCGACCACGACCTGGTCGGCGGGGACACCGGTCCGGCGGGCCAGCGCGGCGTTGGCCCGCAGGTGCCGGATCTCGCCGTGGATCGGCATCACGTTGCTGGGCCGCACGATGTTGTAGCAGTAGAGCAGCTCGCCCGCGGAGGCGTGACCCGAGACGTGCACCAGGGCGTTGCCCTTGTGGACCACGTTGGCGCCCCACCGCGACAGCCCGTTGATGACGCGGTAGACGGCGTTCTCGTTGCCCGGGATCAGGGAGCTGGCCAGGACGACGGTGTCGCCCTCCTCGATGTGCACGAAGTTGTGGGTGCGCTGCGCGATCCGGGACAGCGCCGACAGCGGCTCGCCCTGGGAGCCGGTGGAGATCAGCACGGTCCGCTCGGGCGGGTAGTCCGCGAGCTCCTTGGCGTCGACCAGGGTGTTCGGCGGCACGGTGAGGTAGCCCAGCTCGCGGGCGACGCCCATGTTGCGGACCATCGAGCGTCCGACGTACGCCACCTTGCGGCCGTGCGCGACGGCGGCGTCCATCACCTGCTGCACCCGGTGGATGTGCGAGGCGAAGCAGGCCACGATGATCCGCTGGTCGCGGCTGGTGTGGAACACCCGGTCGAGCACCGGGCCGATCTCGACCTCGGAGGTGGTGAACCCGGGCACCTCGGAGTTGGTGGAGTCGACCATGAACAGGTCGACGCCCTCCTCGCCGAGGCGGGCGAAGGCCCGCAGGTCGGTGATCCGCCCGTCGAGGGGCAGCTGGTCCATCTTGAAGTCGCCGGTGTGCAGCACGGTGCCCGCACCGGTCCGGATCGCCACCGCGAGCGCGTCGGGGATCGAGTGGTTGACGGCGACGAACTCCAGGCGGAACGGCCCGAGCTCGATCGTGTCGCCCTCCGTGACCACGTGCTGCACGGTCTCCTTGAGCCGGTGCTCGCGCAGCTTGGAGGTGAGCAGCGCCAGGGTCAGCCGCGAGCCGACGAGCGGGATGTCGCCGCGCTCGCGCAGGAGGTACGGCGTCGCGCCGATGTGGTCCTCGTGGCCGTGCGTCAGGACCAGGGCCTCGACCTGGTCGAGCCGGTCCCGGATCGGGTCGAAGTCGGGGAGGATCAGGTCGACGCCGGGGTGGTGGTCCTCGGGGAACAGCACGCCGCAGTCGACGAGGAGCAGCCGGCCGTCGTACTCGAAGACGGTCATGTTGCGCCCGACGTCACCGAGCCCGCCGAGCGGGATGACCCGCAGGCCGTTGGCCGCCAGCGGGCCGGGGACGCCGAGGTCCGGCTGGGGTCGGCTCATGCAGCGCCTTCGGGGAGCAGCCCGGCGCGGCCGAGCACGTCGCGCAGGTGGTCGACCAGGGCCTCGTCGGCCGGGACCAGCGGGAGCCGCACGGTGCGGGTCGGCAGCACGCCGAGGAGCTGCAGCGCCGCCTTCGCGGTCATCGCGCCCTGGGCGGTGGTCATGACCGCCTCGACGACCGGCACGAGCTCCCGGTAGGTCGCCAGGGCGCTCGCGAGGTCGCCGCGGTCGACGGCGTCGACCATCGCGGCGTACTGCACGCCGGCGACGTGCCCGACCACGGAGACGATGCCGCAGCCGCCGTGGGTCAGCCAGCCGAGGTTCAGCACGTCGTCGCCGGAGTAGAGCGCCAGGCCGGTCTCCTGCATGATCCGCACGCCGCGGTACAGGTCGCCGACAGCGTCCTTGACCGCGACGATCCGGTCGTTGGCGGCGGCGGCACGGTAGGTCTCGTCGGCGATCGCGATGCCGGCGCGGCCCGGGATGTCGTAGAGCATCACCGGCAGTCCGCTGGCCTCGGCGACCGCCTCGAAGTGCGCGGTCACGCCGTCCTGCGTGGGCTTGTTGTAGTAGGGCGTCACGACCAGCACGCCGTCGGCGCCGACCTTCTCCGCCTGGGCCGCGAGCTCGACGGAGTGCGCGGTGTTGTTGGTGCCGACGCCCGCGACGACGTTCACCCGGTCGCCGACCGCCTCGACGACGGCCCGCAGGATCGCGCCGTCCTCCTCGGTGCTCGTGGTCGGCGACTCCCCCGTCGTGCCGGACACCACGACGCCGTCGTGGCCGTGGTCCGCGAGGTGCTCCGCGACCCGCGCGGTGCCGTCGAGGTCGACCGACCCGTCGTCGTGGAAGGCGGTGACCATCGCGGTGAGCACCCGCCCGAACGGAGCGGGCGGGAGGAAGCCGGAGGTCATGGCCTCAGGCTATCGGGTGCGCGGCCCGTCCGTCGGCGCGAGGTGGCGCGCGGAAATGTCGCTTACGGGTCTGGTCAGTGCCGGTTCCCGGTCCTAGCCTGCGGAGAAGCGCGTTTCGTCCGGACCACCCAGGGGAGGGTGTCATGACCGACTTGCACTCCACGCCACAACGGCTCGCCGCCGAGTTCTTCGGGACCTTCTGGCTGGTGTTCGGCGGCTGCGGCGCGCCGTGCTGGCCGCCAACGTGCCGGACGTCGGGATCGGCTACCTCGGTGTCGGCCTGGCCTTCGGCCTGACGGTGCTGACGATGGCCTACGCCGTGGGTCACGTCAGCGGCGGCCACTTCAACCCCGCCGTGACGATCGGGCTGGCGACCTCGCGACGGTTCGCCTGGCGCGAGGTGCCCGCCTACGTCGTCACGCAGGTGGTCGCCCGGCCGTGGCGGCGACCGTGCTGTTCGTGATCGCGAACGGCCAGACGGGCTTCAGCGCCTCGAAGTCGGGCTTCGCGACCAACGGGTACGCCGACCGCTCACCCGGCGGCTACTCGCTGCTGTCCGTCGTCGTCGTCGAGGTCGTGCTCACCGCGTTCTTCGTCTACGTGATCCTCGGCGCGACGGACACGCGGGCGCCGAAGGGGTTCGCGCCGCTGACGATCGGGTTCTCGCTGACGCTGATCCACCTGGTGTCCATCCCGGTCGACAACACCTCGGTCAACCCGGCCCGCTCGACCGGCCCGGCCCTGTTCGCCGGGAGCGAGGCGCTCGGCCAGCTCTGGGTGTTCTGGCTGGCGCCGATCGTCGGTGGCCTGGTCGCCGGGGCGTCGTACGTCCCGCTGTTCGGCAAGGACGCCGAGGCCGTGCCGCTCACGGACGCGACCGAGGGCTGACCCGCTCCCACCAGACGAAGTCGAAGCCGTCGTGCCGCTCGCGGTCGGTCTCGCGCCACTCGGAGCGGTCCCAGTCCGGGTAGTGCGTGTCGCCGTCCGGGGAGGCGTGCACCTCGGTCAGCACCTGGTGCGTCGCCAGCGGCATCGCGAGCGCGTAGATCTGGGCGCCGCCGATGACCATGACGTCGCCGTCGAAGTCCTGGGCGCACGCGACGGCCGCCTCGACGCCGGGCGCCACGAAGACACCGTCCGCGCGCCAGGCCGGGTCGCGGGTGACGACGACGTTGGTGCGGTAGGGCAGCGGGTGGCCGATGCTGTCGAAGGTCGCCCGGCCCATCACCACGGTGTTGTCGCGCGTGGTGGCGCGGAAGTGCCGGAGGTCCTCCGGGATGCTCCACGGGATGTCGCCGTCCTTGCCGATGACACCGTTCTCGGCGACGGCGGCGACCATCACGACCCGCTTCGGCGCGAGGCTCATACGGCGATCGGGGCCTTGATCCCCGGGTGCGGGTCGTAGCCCTCGATCGCGATGTGCTCGAGGTCGAACGCGTCGAGCTCGGTGACCGAGGGGTCGAGCTGCAGCGTGGGCAGGGCACGCGGCTCGCGGGTGAGCTGGAGCCGGGCCTGGTCGAGGTGGTTGCTGTAGAGGTGCGCGTCGCCCAGCGTGTGCACGAAGTCGCCCGGCTCGAGACCGGTGACCTGCGCGACCATCGCGCGTGAGCAGGGCGTACGACGCGATGTTGAACGGCACGCCGAGGAAGACGTCGGCGCTGCGCTGGTAGAGCTGGCAGCTCAGCCGCCCCTCGGCGACGTAGAACTGGAACATCGTGTGGCAGGGCGCCAACGCCATCTGCGGGATGTCCGCGACGTTCCAGGCGCTGACGATGTGCCGGCGGGAGTCGGGGTCGCGCCGGATCGCCTCGACCACCTGGGCGATCTGGTCGACGTGCCGCCCGTCGGGGGTCGGCCACGACCGCCACTGGTAGCCGTAGACCGGGCCCAGGTCGCCGTTGTCGTCGGCCCACTCGTCCCAGATGGAGACGCCGCGGTCCTGGAGCCACTTGACGTTGGTGTCGCCGCGCAGGAACCACAGCAGCTCGGCGAACACCGAGCGGGTGTGCACCTTCTTGGTGGTGACGAGCGGGAACCCCTCGGCGAGGTCGAACCGCATCTGGTGGCCGAAGACGCTGCGGGTCCCGGTGCCGGTGCGGTCGCCCTTGACCGCCCCGTCGTCGAGGATCCGTTGGAGGAGGTCGAGGTAGGCCTGCACGTCGCTCAGCGTAGTCGCGTGCACCGACCGGCGCCGGGCGACGCGGCCGGGGACGACTAGAAGGGCGGCGGCCCGAGGACCTCGATCGCGCCGGTGGCCTCCGCGGCCGCGCGGACCCGTCCGAAGTCGGGCGCCGGCGGGGGTCCGTCGCCGGCCGGCTCGCTCGCGTGCCGGTAGAACGCCTCGCCGCCGCCAGGGGTCTGGAGGCAGAGCATCCGCGCCTCGGGCGAGACGACCTTGAAGGCGTGCGGCACGCCCCGCGGGATGATCGCGATGCCGCCGGTGGCCAGGGCCTGCTCGCGGCCGGCGACGTGCAGCAGCACCTCGCCCTCGAGCAGGTAGAACGTCTCGTCGGCGTCGGGGTGCTGGTGGAGCGGGGTCACCTTGCCGGCGTCGAGGGCGTCCTCGAAGAGCAGGTAGGCGCCGCCCGTCTCGGCCTCCGTGGCCAGCCAGGTGTGCACGCCTCCTCCGCAGAACCAGCGACGCTCTCCCGTCCCGTGCTCCCGCACCGTGGTCTCCAGCGTCGTCATCGTGGCCTCGATCCGTTCATGGGACTCGTGTCCCATGACGACACTAGGATACCGTGAACGCCATGTCAACGGCGTACGAGAGCTCCGGGCGGACCCGCCAGAAGCAGCGCACCCGCGACGGCCCTGGTCGCGGCGGCCCGCGACCTGGTCGCCCGCGGCGGCGCGGCCCCGACCGTCGAGGAGGCCGCCGCCGCGGCCTCGGTGTCGCGCACGACGGCCTACCGCTACTTCCCCACGCAGAAGTCCCTCCTCGTCGCGGCCCACCCGGAGACCGTGGCCACGACGCTGGTGCCGGAGGACGCCGGGGACGACCCGGAGGCACGGCTGCTCGGGGCCGTCGAGGCCTTCGTCGCGCTGATCGTCGACACCGAGCCGCAGCAGCGCACGATGCTGCGGCTGTCCCTGGAACCGGACCCGTCGGCCGACGCGCTGCCGCTGCGGCAGGGCCGGGCCATCGGCTGGTTCGAGGAGGCCCTCGCCCCGCTGCGACCGCGGCTCGGCCCGGCCGGCGTGCACCGGCTGGCGGTGACGGTGCGCAGCGCGGTCGGCATCGAGTCGCTGGTGTGGCTCACCGACGTGGCCGGGCCTGTCCCGCCCGGAGGCCACCGAGCGGATGCTGTGGACCACCCGCGCCCTGCTGGCGCAGGCCCTCGCCGACGCCGACGGGACTACTTCAGCAGGCTGACGCCGCGCGAGATGGCGAGCACGGAGAGCAGCAGCGCCGTGATCGACTCGGCGGCCATCAACAGCTTGGCCCGCGGCGAGAGCGGCATCGTGTCGGTCGGGCTGAACGCGGAGGAGTTGGTGACGGAGACGTAGAGGTAGTCGACGAAGCCCGGTGTCCAGCCGGCCACCGCCGACGACCGCGCCGCGACCTCCTTGATGGCGTCGTGGTCCTCGTCCTGCGGGAAGCGGAAGTCCGCCACCGGCAGCTCCTGCTCCAGGGCCAGACCGCGCCGCACCGGGCCGCCCCGGTCGAGCTCCCAGAACAGCAGCGCGAAGATCAGGATGTCGGTGAGCCACACCTGGCCGGCCGCGACCAGCAGGTCCTTGCCCTGGTGGACGCCACCCGAGACCATCTCGTCGACCAGCAGCACCAGCGAGGAGATGTTGGCCGCGGCGATCAGCAGCACCAGGCCGAGCGCCAGCACCCGCAGCGCCCTGCTCTCGCGCGTCATCCGGCGGGGGTTGGCCACCAGGAGCGGCACGAACAGCGCCACCTCCAGCCCGACCACCAGCCAGCGGGGTGCGACGACGAGGTTGCTCGGCAGGAACACGTAGAGCGCGATCGCCGCGACCACGGCGGCCGCCGCGGGCAGCCGCGCCTCCCCCGCCTTGGGCCCGCTCTGCCTCTGCCGGGTGGTGGTCACGCTCTGGTTATAGCGGCTCAGGCGTCGTAGTCGAGGACGACACGGTCGGATGTCGGGTGCGACTGGCAGGTGAGCACGTAGCCGCGCTCGACCTCCTCCGGCTCCAGGGCCCAGTTGGTGTCCATCTCGACGGTGCCCTCCAGCACCTTGGCCCGGCAGGTGCCGCACACGCCGCCCTTGCAGGCGAAGGGCGCGTCGGCCCGCACCTGGAGCGCGGCGTCGAGCACGGCGGGCCCGTCGGTGGGCAGCGAGAACGACGACGTGCGCCCGTCGAGGGTGATCGTCACCTTCGCGCCCTCGGCGTCCGTGGTCTCCACCGGCGTACGACGGACGGGCGGACCCGACTCGACGTGGAACACCTCGGCGTGGATCGCCTTCTTGGGCACGCCTTCCTTGACGAGCAGCTTGCGCAGGTCGGAGACCATCTCGAACGGCCCGCACAGGAACCACTCGTCGACGGTGTCCGGCGGCAGCAGCCCGTCGAGGATCCGCCCCATCCGGTCGGCGTCGAGGCGGCCGGAGAACAGCTCGACCTCCTGCGGCTCGCGGGACAGCACGTGCAGCAGCTGGAAGCGGTCGGGGTGCGCGTCCTTGAGGTCCTCGACCTCCTCGAGGAACATCACCGTCTTGTGCGTGCGGTTGGCGTAGACCAGCGTCACCGACGACAGCGGCTCGGCCTCCAGCGTGCTGGCCACGATCGACAGGATGGGCGTGATCCCCGATCCGGCCGCGACGCAGACGTAGTGCTTGCGGTGGGCCGGGTCGAGCTCGGTGAAGAACCGTCCGGTCGGGGTCATCACGTCGAGCACGTCGCCGGGCTTCAGCACGTCGAGCGCGTGCTCCGAGAACGCCCCGCCGGGCAGCCGCTTGACCGCGACGCGCAGCACCCCGGACGACGCCGGCGAGCAGATCGAGTAGTTGCGGCGCACGTCGTCGCCGGCGAGCTCGGTGCGGACCGTGAGGTGCTGGCCGTGGCTGAACGCGTAGTCGTCGCGCAGGTCCTCGGGCACGTCGAAGGTGATCGCCACCGAGTCGTCGGTCAGCGGCTCGATCGACGCGACCGCCAGCGGGTGGAAGACCGCGTGGGAGGTGCTCATTCAGATGGCCTTGAAGTGGTCGAAGGGCTCGCGGCAGGCCTGGCACACCCACAGCGACTTGCACGCCGTGGAGCCGAAGCGGGACAGCTCGCGGGTGTCCGGCGACCCGCACTGCGGGCACCGGATGGACAGCGAGAGCGCGACCGCGGCGTCGACGCCGGCTGCGGCGGCACGATCCCGTAGTCCAGCAGCTTGCGCTTGCCCGCGTCGCTCATCCAGTCCGTGGTCCACGCCGGCGACAGCACGAACTCGACGCGTACGTCGTCGCGGCCGGCGCCGTGGAAGGCGGCCAGGATGTCGTCGCGGATGGAGTCCATCGCCGGGCAGCCGGAGTAGGTCGGCGTGATCGTGACGGTGATCCCGTCGTCGTCCTCGTCGACCGAGCGCAGGATGCCGAGGTCCTCGATGGTCAGCACCGGCACCTCGGGGTCGAGCACCGAGGCGGCGATCGCCCAGGCTGTCGTGCAAGTCGCGTTCACCACGTCGCCCCCGGGTGCTCGCGGGCCAGGCCCTGCAGCTCGGCGAGGAGCGGGGCCAGGGCGTCGGTGTGCGCGCCGGTCCGGCCCCCACCGGCCGCGGGCGCGACCTCGGGGACGCTCAGCGTGGCCTGGTGGAGCACGGTCTCGATGCGCTGGTCGAACGCGTCGCGCAGCGTCGCGGGGTCGACCGCCACCCCGTCCGCGACGAGCCGCTCGTCGACGTACGCACCGTCGAAGAGCTCGGCCACGAACGGCCACTCGGCGTCGAGGCCGGCCTGCATCCGCCGGTGCGACTCGTCGGTGCCGTCGCCGAGGCGCAGCACCCACATGGTGGCGTGGTCGCGGTGGTAGTCGACCTCCTTGACGGCCTTGGCCGCGACGGCCGCCAGCGTCTCGTCGGTGGAGTCCTGCAGGCGGTCGTAGAGCTCGCAGAGGTACGTCGAGAGGACCAGCAGCCGGGCCATCGCGACGCCGAAGTCACCGCGCTCGCGCTCGACGAGGTGCACGTTGCGGAAGTCGCCCGCGTCGCGGAAGTAGGCCAGCTCGTCCTCGGTGCGGACCGGGTCCTCCAGCGAGCCGGCGTAGGTCAGCAGCGAGCGGGCCTGGCCGAGCAGGTCCAGCGCGATGTTGCCGAGCGCGACGTCCTCCTCGATCTGCGGGGAGGTGGCGATCCACTCCCCCATCCGCTGCGCCGAGACGAGCGCGTCGTCGGCCAGGGACGAGCGACGTAGCCTGGCGTCGACGGCGGCAGTCCGTGGGGTCACAGGTGCTCGACTCCCTCGGGGATGTCGTAGAACGTCGGGTGCCGGTAGATCTTGTCGGCGGCCGGGTCGAAGAACGAGTCCTTCTCCTCCGGGCTCGACGCGGCGATGTCGGTCGCGGCCACGACCCAGAGCGAGACGCCCTCCTGGCGACGGGTGTAGATGTCGCGCGCGTTGCGCAGCGCCATCTCCGCGTCGGGCGCGTGCAGCGAGCCGACGTGCACGTGGGAGAGCCCGCGCCGGCTGCGCACGAACACCTCGAACAGCGGCCAGTCCCGTGCGCTCGCTCATGCGACGGCCACCGTGCGACGAGCGCCTGCTTGTCGGCGTAGGCGTTGGCGGCGTCGCGGACCCAGGCACCGTCCTCGTGCGCGCCGCGCCGGTTGGCCATCCGCTCGGCGTTGCAGGGGCCGTTGCCCTTGATCACCTCGAACAGCTCGGTGAAGTCGATCTCGCCGAAGTCGTAGTGCCCGCGCTCCTCGTTCCACGCGAGCTCCGGGTCGGGCAGCGTGAGCCCGAGGGCCTCGGCCTGCGGCACCGTCATGTCGACGAACCGCTGACGCAGGTCGTCGTTGGAGAACCGCTTCACGCCCCAGGCCATCGACTTCTCCGAGTGCGTCGACTCGGCGTCGTGCGGACCGAACATCATCAGGCTCGGCCACCACCAGCGGTTCACCGCGTCCTGCGCCATCGCGTGCTGCTCCGGGGTGCCGTGCGACAGGGTGTGCAGGGCCTCGAAGCCCTGCCGCTGGTGGAAGGACTCCTCCTTGCAGACCCGGATCATGGCGCGGGCGTAGGGCCCGTAGGAGCAGCGGCACAGCGGCACCTGGTTGACGATCGCGGCGCCGTCGACGAGCCAGCCGATGGTGCCGATGTCGGCCCAGGTCAGGGTCGGGTAGTTGAAGATCGAGGAGTACTTCTGCCGGCCGTCGTGCAGCTTGTCGAGCAGCTCCGAGCGGTCGACGCCGAGCGTCTCCGCCGCGGCGTACAGGTAGAGCCCGTGCCCGGCCTCGTCCTGCACCTTGGCCATCAGGATCGCCTTGCGGCGCAGGCTCGGCGCCCGGCCGATCCAGGCGCCCTCGGGCTGCATGCCGATGATCTCGGAGTGCGCGTGCTGCGCGATCTGCCGGATCAGCGAGGCACGGTAGTCGTCGGGCATGACGTCGCGCGGCTCGATCCGGCCGTCCTCGCCGACGATGCGCCAGAAGTCCTCCAGACCGGGCTCGATCGTGGCGGGGGCCGGGGGCGCGCTGGTGCCTGCCTCGGGCGGGACGAAGTCGTTGCCGTACATGGCCCCAGCCTACCAGCCCGATGTGACAGTTCTGTCGCAGATCTGCGGGTGACGTGTCACATCGGGTCGGCTGGGAGACTAGGCGGCATGAGCCACGATCACGCCGACGTCTCGGTCCGGGTCGGCTGGGCGGACGACGCCCCCGGCATCGCCGCCGTCCAGGTCCGCGCCTGGCGCCGGGAGTACGCCGACCTGCTGCCCGCCGAGGTGCTCGAGACCCTCGACGCCGACCAGTTCGCGGCCGCCTGGCAGCAGTCCCTCAACAAGCCGCAGGACGCCCGCAACCGGGTGCTCGTCGCCCTGGAGCGCAACACCGTCCGCGGCTTCGCCGTCACCGGCCCGACCTCCGACCCCGACGGCGACCCCGTCGCGGACGGCGAGATCTCCGAGCTGACCGTCGACCCCGAGCAGACCCGGCACGGCCACGGCTCCCGGCTCGTGCAGGCCTGCGCCGACACGCTGCTCGCCGACAGGTTCACCACCGCCCTGGTGTGGCTGAACGCCGACGACGACGTACGACGGGCGTTCCTCACGTCCGCGGGCTGGGCGCCCGACGGGGCCCACCGCGAGCTCGACCTGCACGGCGACGGCTCGGTCCGGGTGAAGCAGGTCCGCCTGCACACGGACCTGTCCGGCCTCGCTGCCGGTTGAGCCCAGGTTTGGAAAACCACAGACCCGGGCAACCAAACGCAGACGCCGTTCGTCTGTACAGGTGAACGGCTCACGGGGCTCGAGACGAGGGCTCCACCGGCTCTCCCTCGAGGAGGACTCGTGCTGGGTCCGCTGCCCCCGCTCTACCGCTACCTGGTGCTCGGCGTCGTGCTGGGCACCTTCGTGTGCCTGGGTCTCTGGGTCGCCCTCCGGGTGCCCGCGGTCCCCACGATGGGACTCGCCGGGGCGGGCGTCGGGGCCGTCGCCGGCGCCGTCGTCGCGTTCCTGCTGCTCCACCAGCACCACACCCAGCGCAGCCGCTGACCCGTCGGGGCCACGTCCTAGGGTGGGGCCGGTGACCGCCGCCCGCACCTCGATCATCCGCGACGGGCTGGCCGTCGGCCTGGCCACGGGCACCTACGGCATCTCCTTCGGCGCGGTCTCCGTCGTCGCCGGCCTGTCGGTCCTGCAGACCTGCGCACTGTCGCTGCTCGTGTTCACCGGCGCCTCCCAGTTCGCGCTCGTCGGCGTGATCGCGTCGGGCGGCGCGCCGATGTCCGGCGCCCTGACCGCACTCCTGCTGGGCAGCCGCAACACGCTCTACGGTCTCCGGCTCGCGCCGCTGCTCAACTGGCACGGTGCCCGCAGGGCCGGCGCGGCGCACCTGCTCATCGACGAGTCCACCGCCATGTCGGTCAACCGCGACAACACCGAGGACGCCCGCACCGGCTTCCTGTCCACGGGCCTGGCGGTGTTCCTGTTCTGGAACCTGGCCACCCTCGGCGGCGCCCTGGCCGGTACGGCGTTGGGCGACCCGCGCACCTACGGCCTCGACGCCGCGGTCGGCGGGGCCTTCCTCGCGCTGCTCTGGCCGCGCCTCGACAGCACCCTCAACCGGGTCGTGGCCCTGCTCGCGGTCGCCCTCGCCCTGGGCCTGGTGCCGGTCACCACCGCCGGCGTACCCGTCCTCGCCGCCGCCGGCGTCGCGGTCGTCGCCGGCCTGCTCACCGGGCGGCGCCGATGATCTGGGCGGCCGTCGTGGTCGCGGCGGTCGGCTGCTACCTGCTCAAGCTCGCCGGCCTCTCCGTGCCGCCGCGGGTGCTCGAGCGACCGGTCGTCGCCCGCATCGCGGACCTGCTGCCCGTCGCGCTGCTGTCCGCCCTGATCGGGGTGCAGGTGTTCGCCTCGGGCCAGCACCTGGTCGTCGACGCCCGCGTCGTCGGGCTGGGCTTCGCGTTCGTGGCCCTGCTGCTGCGCGCGCCCTTCATCGTCGTCGTCTTCGGCGCGGCCCTGACCGCCGCGCTGGCCCGGCTGCTCTGAGCGCACCCCTGCAGTCTGCAAGCGTTTCGGCCGTTCCGGCCCGGCGGCGGACCGGACGGACCTACCCTGCTGCGATGAGCGACCTGGGGGTCTCGCCCGTCCCACCACCCGTGCCCGCGCGCCGCCGCCGGCACCCGCACCCGCACCCGACAAGCCGTCGCCGGACATCCCGCTCTGGGTCGTCCTGGTCGCCGTCACCGCCCTGCTGGCCTTCGCCGCGATCGCGGTCCTCGGCGTCCTGCGCGGCCTCTCCTCGGGCGTGGTGGCCGCACCGCCCCAGTGGGACAGCCGGATCAAGCCCTACGCCGACATCGCCGAGCGCCAGCGGGAGCTGCGCTTCCTGGAGCCGGTCGAGGTCCGCTTCCTCCCGCCGGCCGAGTTCGAGAAGACGGTGACGTCCGACGAGAAGGACCTCGACGCCAAGGACCGCAAGGAGATCAAGCAGTTCACCGGGCTGATGCGGGCGTTCGGCCTGCTCACCGGGGACGTCGACCTGTTCAGCGCCGGCAACGAGGCTCGCGGCAGCGGGACCCTGGCCTACTACTCGTTCGAGGACAAGCGGATCACGATCCGCGGGGAGACGATCACCCCGGCGGTGCGCTCGACCCTGGTGCACGAGCTGACCCACGCCCTGCAGGACCAGCACTTCTCGGTCGGCGACCGGATGAAGGCCCTGCGGAAGCAGGCCGACGACGGCACCACCACGTCGGAGGAGTCGATCCTGGACGCCATCACCGAGGGGGACGCCGAGCGGATGGAGACGCTCTACCGGGAGTCCCTGACCCCGGCGGAGCGCAAGGCCCTGGACCGTGGCCGGCAGGACGAGTCCGACACGGCCACCAAGCGCCTGAAGCACGTGCCGAAGGTCGTCCTCACGATGATCTCCTCGCCGTACACGCTGGGCCAGAGCCTCGTGCAGACCGTCGCCCAGGACGGCGGCAACCGTGCCGTGGACGCCCTCTTCGCCCACGTGCCCACCCACGAGACCGCCCTGCTCGACCCGTTCGAGGTCGTGGCCGGGCACACGTCCGCGAGCACGGTCGAGACACCGGCGCTCGGAGCCGGCGAGAAGAAGTTCGACTCCGGGGAGCTGGGCGTGCTCACGTGGTACCTCATGCTCGCCGAGCGTCTGCCGCTCCGGGAGTCGCTCGCGGCCGCGGACGGCTGGGGCGGGGACGCCTACGTCGGGTTCGAGCGCGGCGGGGACTCGTGCGCCCGGATCTCCTACACCGGCCGGACGACCGCCGCGACCGGCCGCATGTACGACGACCTCCGTCGCTGGGTCGCCGCGGCACCGGGCTCGCCCGCCTCCGTCCAGCGGGACGGCTCCCGGCTGCTGTTCGAGTCGTGCGACCCCGGCACGTCCGCCGACGTCGGCCGCGACGCGTCGGTGAAGGCGGTCAACCTGGTGGTCACGCGCACCTACCTGGGCCTGGGGATCCTGCGCTCAGGTGCGCCTGCGGCGGTGTCGCGCTGCCTGGCCGGGCGGCTGGTCGACGCGTTCCCCGTCGCGAAGCTGGTCGACCCGAAGTTCGGCGCCGGCGACCCGGCGGTCGCCGCACGGGTCGGCCGGGTCGCCGCCGCATGCCGCTGACGGGTTCCGGCGTTCCGCCCCGCCGGGCGGTCGGCGGCGGGTAGCCTCCGCGCATGAGCCGCCCGGGGGCCACGCCCTCCTCCCTGCCCGTGTCCATGAGGGCCACCTCGATCCTCCTCACCCTGCTGCTGGTCCTCGCCGGCGCCTTCGTGACGATCGCGCCTCCGGCCCGTGCGGACACGGCGGCACCGACGCAGTGGGACAGCCGCATCGCGCCGTACGCGAAGATCGCGGAGAAGCTGCGCGGCCTCACCTTCGAGTCGCCGGTCCCGGTCCGCTTCCTGTCGCCGGCGCAGTTCGAGAAGACCGTCACCACGGACGAGAAGAAGCTCACCGCCGCGGACCGGCGCGACATCCGGCGCTACACGAGCCTGCTGCGCGCCCTGGGCCTGGTCACCGGCAAGGTCGACCTGCTCGGCGCCACCAACGAGGCCAACGGCGCAGGCACGCTGGCCTACTACTCGTTCGAGGACAAGCGGATCACGATCCGTGGCCAGCGGCTGACGCCCGCCGTCCGCTCCACCCTGGTGCACGAGCTGACGCACGCGCTCCAGGACCAGCACTTCTCGATCGGCGACCGGACGAAGGCGCTGGAGGAGCAGGCCGGCGACACCGCGGGCGAGCAGTCGGTGCTGGACGCGATCATCGAGGGCGACGCCGAGCACGTCGAGTCGCTCTACCGCGACTCGCTGACCGCCCGGCAGCGTCGGGCCCTCGACCGTGACCAGCAGCGCGCGGTCAGCACCGCGGACCAGCGGCTGGACCGCGTCCCCACCGTGATCGTCACGCTGATGACGGCGCCCTACACGCTGGGCCAGTCGCTCGTCGAGACGTTCGCGGCGTCCGGCGGCACCGCCGCGCAGGACGAGCTGATCCAGACGCCCCCGAAGCACGAGACCGCGCTGCTCGACCCGTTCCGCGTCCTCGCCGGTCACACCGCCACGAAGTCGGTGCCGGCACCGGGCCTGCGCCGCGGCGAGACCCGCTTCGACTCCGGCGAGCTCGGTGTCCTGACCTGGTACCTCATGCTGGCCGAGCGGCTGCCGCTGCGCTCCGCGCTGGCCGCCGCCGACGGCTGGGGCGGCGACTCCTACGTCGCGTTCGCCCGGCACGGCCGCTCGTGCGCGCGGATGACCTTCACCGGCCGCACCCCCGCGGCGACCACCCGGATGCACCACGCCCTGCGGCACTGGGTCGCCGGCGCCCCCGGCACCCCCGCCTCGGTGCGCCGCGACGGCCGGCTCGTGCGCTTCCTGTCCTGCGACCCGGGCACCTCGTCCCGCGTCGGCAAGGACGCGTCGCAGCGGGCCGTCGACCTGGCCGCCACCCGGACCTACCTCGCCCTGAGCCTGCTGCAGGCCGGCGCACCCGCGCCGACGGCCCGCTGCATCGCGGGGCGCCTGGTGCACGCGTTCCCGACCCCCGCCCTGCTCGACCCGAGCTTCGGCGCGCACGACCGGGCCGTCCAGGCCCGGATCGGTCGCCTCGTGGCCCGCTGCCGCTGAGCCCGGGTCAGGCGCTCCGCCAGACCGGCGCGATCTCGCGGTGGTAGCGACGGCCGAAGAGCTTGCTGAACACGGCGATCACGGGCGCGGGCACCGTCGACCGGACGTAGCGCTCGCTCTCCGGGTCGAGACCGTCGGTGAGCCAGGCGAAGAACTGCCCGGTCGTCGTCGGCGGCGCCTTGCGCAGCGCCTTCTCGGCGGCCTTCCACTCCGGGCTCTCCAGGTGCGGCGCCATCAGCGGCTCGAGCTCGGCCTCCTCGTGGGCGAGGTGCCGCTCGACGACGAGCCGGGTCTGCTCGACGCTGGCCCGGGCCGCCTCGGCGTCCTGCGCCGACCCTGACCCGGCGTACCGGTCCATCGCGGTGGCCGTCACGTCGAGGGCGTCCGACATCGCGTGGTGCTCGTCGTCCATCTCGTGGATCAGCCCGGTGTCGACGCCCAGGCGGGCCAGGGCCGGGAAGACGATCTCGTCCTCCTGCTCGTGGTGGTGCTTGAGCTGCGCGTGCAGCGCGGCGTACGCACGGCGGAGGTCCCCCGCCCGGGCCGTGTCCCCGTCGCGCGCCACCGCCAGGGCGGCCACGAGCCGGTCCAGGTCGCGGCGGACGGCGGCGTGGATCACCCGGTTCATCGTCATCGTCTCGGACATGGGGTCACGCTAGCCAGGGACGCGACCCGCCGTGAAGGCCCCATTCTCAGCATCTCCGGACTGAATCCTGCCCTCCGGAAGTGTCGGCGGCACTGACTAGATTCGTACGTATGAGCGAACGATCATCTCTCTCGGACCACGACCTCCTCGCGGCGGGCGTCCACGACCTCGTGCTCGAGAACGCCGCGCACGCCCGACGTCTCGACCGGCTGCTCGAGTTCCACCGACGCTGCGAGGAGCGGTCCGACGACTCCCGGTTCCCACTGACCCCCGTGCAGGAGACCGTCGTCGAGGTCGGCGAGCTGTGGGGGCTCTCGCCGGGCCGCGTCCGCTCCGAGCTGCAGCGGGCGCGCGTGCTCGCGACGTACCTCCCGGACGTGTGGAGTCTCTGCCTGGCGGGAGGGCTGGACGGCTACCGGGCCGGACTGGTGGCGGACGCGGCCACCTCCGGCCTGCCCGAGACGAGCTGGCCCGCGTTCGCCGAGCGCATCGGCCCGTGGCTCCGGCATCGGCTCCGGAGACCCGGCGACGATCCGTCGCTGCCGCTCGTGGTCGCGGCGACGGTCAAGCAGCTGCGCAACAAGCTGACCTACGAGACGAACCGGTTGCGCCCGCGCGATGCCGACGAGCGGTTCCGCACGGCGTACGCCGAGCGCCGGGCCGTCGCGCGCACCCATCCCGTCGACGGGTCACCGGGTGACGGCACGGGCTCGCTCACCCTCACCGACAGCGTCGACCGCATCTTGCTCGCCGACCACCGCCTGACGCTGGCCGCCAAGTCGGCGCGCGCGTCCGGGGACCCGCGCACGCTGGAGCAGCTGCGCACCGACCTGGCGGTCGACCTGATCCTCGGCGAGACGGTCCCCGGCTCGGGGTTCGCCCGCCCGGTGATCAACGTGACCGTGCCGATCCAGACCCTGATGGGCGTGTCCGACGACCCCGGCTACCTCTCGGGCGGCACGTCTGCCGGCACGCTGGCCCGGATGGTCGCCCAGCAGCCCGGCTCCACCTGGCACCGATGCTCAGCGCGTCGGGCGGCGTCGAGGTGTCGTCGCTCACTCAGTCGCCTTCTGTCCAGTCGGCCTGGGCGAGCGCGACCAAGGCACAGGCCGCCGACACGCACACTGAGATCGTCGACGCCCTCACGCACCTCGCCGCGATCCAGCACACGCACCGCCCCGGTCCGAGCCCGCTCGTCGACGAGATCTGGTCGGACGCCGCCTGAACCGCAGGGGCTGACGGATGTCGGCGGCCCGGGTTAGCGTTTCCGGGTGAGACGCGAACCGCACGAGAACGTCGCGACGGTCCTGGTGGACCCTCGCGTGCTCGGCGACTTCGAGCTCGAGCTGATGTCCCTGGACCTCCGGGTCTGGCCGGTGCGCACGGCGCCGATCTGCGCCGACGGGCCGCGCCAGGCGTTCCAGATCCGCAACCGGCTGCTGACCAGCCACCGGGGCGCGTGGGACGTCGCCGCCGACTGGACGCCGGTCTGGATCGGCTTCGGGTCCACCTGGCAGAACGGCGACGAGCCGCTGCCCTGGTCGGCGCACGAGACGCTGTGGCACGTCCTCGACGAGCACGCCGAGCACGTCCGGTTCCGGCGTCGCCTCGGCGGCGTGCCGCGCCTGACCCTGCCCGACGACGCGCACCGGTGAGCCGCGCTACCTCCGGTGGCCGAGCCGGTCGCTGACGGCGGCGGTGGTCTCGAGCAGCTGCGGCGTCCAGCGCTCGATCGCGGCGGCGTCCCACCGGGTCGAGGGCCCGGTGACCGAGAGGGTGGCGGCGACGCGGCCGTCGGCACCCGTGAGCGCGGCCGCGACGGTGTTGACGCCGGCGATGGTCTCGCCGTACGCCACCGCGAAGCCGCTGCTCGCGCGCCTCCTGCACCGCGGCCGCCATGCTCCGGGCCGTGGGCGGCGCCGCGGGCACGACGGCAGCGGGACGGCGGCGCCGGAGGATCTCGCGGACCTCGGCGTCGGGCAGGTCCGCCAGGAACAACCGGCTGGGGGCGCCGGCCCACAGCGGGAGCGTGCCGCCCGATCTCGAACGAGCGGCGCAGCGCCGAGGCGCTCTCCACCTGGTCGACGTGCAGCAGCTCGTCACCGACCCGCACCGACAGCCCGACGGTCTCACCGGTGAGGTCGCGCAGGTGCACCATGTGCGGCAGCGCCACCGAGCGCAGGTCGATCCGCCGCTGGTAGGCCGTGCCCAGCACCAGCGTGCGCGGGCCCAGGCCGTAGCGTCGCGACACCGGGTCCTGCACGGCCAGGCCGCTCTCGAGCAGCGAGCTGAGCAGGCGCTGGACGGCGCTCTTCGACACCCCGACCTCGTCGGCGAGCTCGCGGATCGACAGGTCGCGTCTCGGCGCGGGCCAGGGCGTCGAGGGTGCGTACGGCGCGCTGCAGCGTCTCGCTCACGGCGCGACACGCCAAAGTAGAGTATTGCGGTTGTATTTGACGTGGCGTCGGCCACGACCCATCCTGGTGTCCCGATCCACGCACCGCCGTCCCATAGAACGGGACACTAGCAGGCGGCACCCATCTCGGAGGAACCCATGAAGAGAGCGACCGCGACGGTCGAGCCCGGCAACGAGTCGTCGATCCGGCAGATCGCATCGGCCAGCCTGATCGGCTCGGTCGTGGAGTGGTACGACTTCTTCCTCTACGGCACGATGGCCGCGCTGGTCTTCAACTCCGAGTTCTTCCCGAAGTTCGACCCGCTGACCGGCACGCTGGCCGCGTTCACCACGTTCGCCGCCGGCTTCATCACCCGCCCGATCGGCGGCGTGCTGTTCGGCCACCTCGGCGACCGGCTCGGCCGCAAGCCGATGCTCGTCGTGACGATGATGATCATGGGCCTCTCGACGTTCGCGATGGGCCTGCTGCCGTCGTACGACGCGATCGGCGTGGCCGCTCCCCTGCTGCTCGTGCTGCTGCGGATGTTCCAGGGCATCGGCCTGGGCGGCGAGTGGGGCGGCGCCGTGCTGCTCTGCGTCGAGCACGCCCCGCAGGAGAAGCGCGGCTGGTACTCCAGCTGGCCGCAGCTCGGCGTGCCCGATCGGGCTGCTGCTCTCCACCGGCGCGGTCAAGGCGATCAGCCTCCTCGGCGACGACGCCCTGGTCTCCTGGGCCTGGCGCATCCCGTTCCTGGCCAGCATCGTGCTCGTCGCCATCGGCCTGTTCATCCGGCTGCGCATCGCCGAGCCGCCGGCGTTCAAGGAGCTCATCGACCACGACGCCCGCGCCCGCGTCCCGCTGCTCGAGGTCGTCCGCCGCCACCCCAAGGTGACCCTGCTCGCGATGGGCGCCCGGATCAGCGAGTCGGTGACCTTCAACGTCTACAACGCGTTCCTGGTGACGTACGTCGTCACCGTGCTGTCGCTGAAGAACACCGTCGCCCTCAACGCCCTGATCGTCGCGGCGGTCGTCGGCTTCTTCGTCATCCTCGGCGCCGCGAACGTCTCCGACCGGATCGGCCGGCGGCCGGTGTTCATCGCCGGTGCCGCCCTCGCCTTCGTCAGCGCGTTCCCGATCTTCGCGCTGTTCGACACCAAGAACGCCGCGCTCATCACGCTGGCCGTGGTGATCGGCTGGGGCTTCGCGGCCTGCACGATGTTCGGGGCCGAGGGCGTGCTGTTCGCCGAGCTCTACCCCACCCGGGTCCGCTACAGCGGCATGTCGACGGTCTACCAGCTCGGGGTGCTGCCGTCCGGGGCGATCGCGCCGATCATCTGCACGCTGCTGATCCAGAAGTACGACAACGCCTCGTGGCCGGTCGCGGTCTACGTGATGGCGATGGCCGCGATCACCCTGGTGTCGCTGGTGTTCCTGCCCGAGACGTTCCGTCGTGACCTGCGCGAGCACGAGACCTCGCCGGCCGTCCCGGACGGCCGAGAAGGTCACCGCATGAGCCGTGACCGGCGGCCGGACATCGTCCTGGTCCTCGCGGACGACATGGGGTTCTCCGACATCGGCTGCTTCGGCGGCGAGATCGACACCCCGAACATCGACCGGCTCGCGGCCGAGGGCGTCCGGCTGACGCAGTTCTACAACACCGCCCGCTGCAGCCCGTCGCGCGCGTCGCTGATGACCGGGCTGCACCCCCACCAGGTCGGGGTCGGCATCCTGAACTTCGACGACACCCCGGACGGCTACCCGGGCGACCTGACCGACGAGTGCGTGACCGTCCCGGAGGCCCTGGGCGCGGCCGGCTACTCGACGTACCTCTCGGGCAAGTGGCACCTCTCCTCCGACATGGAGACGCCCAACGCGAGCTGGCCGACCCGCCGTGGCTTCGACCGGTTCTTCGGCACGCTCGAGGGCGCCGGCAGCTTCTACCGCCCCCGCACCCTGATGCGCGACGAGGTCAACGTCGAGGACGGAGGCCGAGCAGCCCGGCTGGTTCTACACCGACGCGATCTCCGAGAACGCCGTGACGTTCGTCGAGGAGCACCACGAGGAGAAGCCGGACGACCCGTTCTTCCTCTACCTCGCCTACACCGCGCCGCACTGGCCGCTGCACGCGCACGAGGAGGACGTCGCGAAGTACGCCGGCCGCTTCGACGCCGGCTGGGACACGCTCCGCGAGGAGCGGCTGGCCCGGCTGGTCAAGGAGGGCATCGTCGGCGACGACCAGGAGCTGGCCGCGCGCGACCCGCGCGTGCCCGCCTGGGACGACAACCCCGACAAGGCCTGGGACGCACGCCGGATGGAGGTGTACGCCGCGCAGGTCGACCGGATGGACCAGGGCATCGGGCAGGTGCTCGACACCCTCGAGCGGCTCGGCCGGCTCGACAACACGCTGGTGGTGTTCCTCTCCGACAACGGCGGCTGCGCCGAGGAGCTCGACGTCGACTTCGTGACCGCGTTCGTGCCGCTGCAGGACACCACCCGCGAGGGCGAGCCGGTCGTGCCGGGCAACGTCCCGGGCCTCGAGCCGGGCAGCGAGGCGACCTACATGTCCTACGGCCGCTCGTGGGCGCACCTGTCGAACACGCCGTTCCGGGAGTACAAGCACTGGGTCCACGAGGGCGGTGTCGCCACTCCCCTGGTCGCCCGCTGGCCGCGCGGCCTCACCGCCGAGACCGGCTCGCTGCACCGGCAGCCGGCCCAGCTGGTCGACGTGCTGCCGACGCTGCTCGACGCCGCCGGGGCGACGTACCCGACCGCCCGCGGCGACGTCGCCGTGCCGCCCGCCGAGGGCCGCAGCCTGCTGGCCGGCCTCAACGGCGCCGCCGCCGAGGAGCGCGACCTGTTCTGGGAGCACGAGGGCAACGCGGCGGTCCGGTCGGCGGGCTGGAAGCTGGTCCGCAAGCACGGCCTGGCCTGGGAGCTCTACGCGATCGAGGGCGACCGGGCCGAGGCGCACGACCTCGCCGCCGAGCACCCGGACGTGGTGGCCGACCTGGCCGCGCGGTACGACGCGTGGGCGGAGCGCTGCGGCGTGATCCCCCGGGAGACCGTCCTGGAGCTCTACGCCCGACGGGGCAAGGGCCTGCCGCCGGAGTGAGGGATCCCTGCCAGGATGGGGTCATGGAAGGCAAGAAGCCGCTCGCGTGCCGGCTCGGCCGGCACCGCTGACCGCCGGCAGCTACAACGACGAGGGTCAGGACTACTACCTCTGCGAGCGGTGCGAGAAGTTCCGCGACTCGTTCCACCTGACCGACAGCTCGGGCGGCATCGCCTGACGGTCGCTCAGAGGCAGCCGATTCGATCGCCGTGCTCGTCGGAGGGAACATCGGGGCGTGCGCGACCTCCCACAGGTGCCGGTCGGCGAAGCGGAGTAGCCGCCCCAGGCGTGGGCTGGCGGGCTTCACGATCGGCCGCCCACCTCGTGCACCGCGCGAACGCAGGTCGACGGTCCTCGGACCCAGGTGCGCGTCGTGATGCCGCGGAACCCGGCGTCGCGCCGGCGCGGGTCAGGCGAGCTGTCGTGTGACGACCCAGCTGCCCGACGTGCGGAACCAGCGATCCCGTCGCGAGGTGCCGCGCTGCTCCCAGCCGAGGTCGGCGTAGAAGCGGGCGGACCGCCGAGGTCGCGCGCCGAGGGTCACGATGGTAGGTTGGCAGGCACGTCGACGGGCATGGGGCAGTCTGCCCAGCCGCGCCCTCCCACGGAGCGTCGCGGAGGGCGGCAGTCGGGGCCGGTCAGGTGACGTTGACGCCCGCCCAGGCGGCGTTGACCGCGTTGTACTGCGTGCTGCCGGCGCCGTACAGGTCCTTGGCGGCGTTCAGCGACGCGGTGCGGGCACCGTGGTAGTCCGTCGAGGACGTCATGTAGACCGTCAGCGCGCGGTACCAGATCTTCGCGGCGTCGTGACCGATGCCGGTCACGGCCGGGGCGCCGTTGCAGGTCGGCGAGTTGTAGGAGACGCCGTTCAGCGTCTTGGCGCCGGAGCCCTCGGAGAGCAGGTAGAAGAAGTGGTTGCCCACGCCCGAGGAGTAGTGCACGTCGAGCTGGCCGACGGTGGCGCTCCAGCAGTCGGCGCAGCTGCCGTCCGAGGACGGCTTGTCCATGCGGCGGAAGCCCTGGTGCTTGGCCAGGTCGAACTCCTCGCCGATGAGGTAGTCGCCCGGGTCGTTGGCGTTGTTGGCGTAGAACTCGACCGACGTGCCGAAGATGTCCGAGGTCGACTCGTTCAGGCCGCCGGACTCACCGGAGTAGGTCAGGCCGGCGCTGTTCTCGGTGACGCCGTGCGACATCTCGTGGCCCGCGACGTCGAGCGAGGTGAGCGGCCCGTAGGACGTGCCGTCACCGTCGCCGTACGTCATCTTGGTGCCGTCCCAGAAGGCGTTGACGTAGCCGTTGCCGTAGTGGACCCGGTTGTAACGAGCCCTTGCCGGTGCCGAAGATGCCGTTGCGGCCGTGCACGTTGTTGTAGTAGTCCCAGGTCTCGTTGGTGCCGTACTGCGCGTCGACGGCGGCCGACTCGCGGCTGCTGGTGCGTGCCGTTGCCGAACAGGTGTCCGGGCTGGTGAACAGGGTGCCGGTCTTGCAGCCGCTGCCGAAGATCTGGCAGGTCAGCGAGTCCTCCGTGTTGCCCATGTCGGTCGTGTAGGTGCCGCCGCGGGTCGGGTCCTTGAGCTGGTACGTCGACCCGCTCAGCGTGAGCTGCAGCGGCACCGTGCCGCCGTACAGCGACTGGCCGGAGCCGTCGACCGTCTCGATCTGCTGCTCGGTGCGGGTGACCTTGCCGGTGCGGGCGTCGACGTAGGACGCGAGGCGGCTGGGGGTGCCGTCCTTCTGGGTGCCGCCGGTGACGACCTCGTAGGCCAGCGTCGGGGTGCCGTCGACCGCGTCGACGACGAGCCGCGAGGAGGAGACCTTCTCCCCGGTGATCGACCGGGTGACGGCGCTCGGCGCCAAGGCCGCGGCCCCTGCCGCGGCCTTGGCGAGCGGTGGGTGTCGTGGAGAGCGTGAGGTCGCGCGCCAGGCTCTGGCTGCGACCCTCCCAGGCACCGGCCCTCGACTGGTGCACGACGAGGTCGCCGCCGAGGACCGGCAGGCCCGCGTAGGTGCGGGCCAGCCGGACGTGGCTGGTGCCGTCGGGGTCGACGAGCGCGCGGGTGACGGTGAACGCCTGCCGGTCGCCGGCGTGGACCGCCTGCGAGTGGTCGGCGACCGCGGCCAGCGCGCGGCGGGCCAGGTCGCCGTTCGAGGCGGCGGGCCGGGTGAACGCGTCCGCGCCGGGGGCGGCGCTGCAGGCGGCTGGTGGCACCGACCGCGGTGCCGGCGACCAGGGTCGCAGCGACGATGGCCGCTGCGGTGGATCCTGTTGTCCTGCGCATGGAGGACCTTTCCCGAGAAGTGAGGTGCTCCTCCACCCTCCCGGGGCCACCGAGCCCGTGGAACCGTGAGCACGGGTCAGGTTTCTGCGTTGCAGAGAACTGCAACTCGGCAGTTACGACTCCGCGGGGTGGCGGATCTTCTCCAGCCGGGTGCGCAGCAGGGACTCGCGGTGCGCGTTGCCGTGCAGCTCGACGTAGCGGTCGCCGAAGACCGCGAGCAGCGCGTCGTCGAGGCGGCGGACCGCGCCGGGCGGGTAGCGGTACTCCATCCGGTCGTTGATCGCGACGCTGTCGACCGAGCGGATCAGGGCCGCGAGCTCCTCGAGCGAGGTGATGCCGAGCTCGAGCAGCAGGCCGGAGACCCAGGCGTAGTGGTCGGTCCGCGACCAGCCGGCGTCGGCGTACTCGCCGGCGAGGAAGTTCGCGAGGTCCTGCGCGCTGATCCGCGGGTCGCTGACGTCGGTCTCGGGGTGCTGCTCGGGCACCGTGGCCTGGAGCCGGTCGCGGATCAGCGAGAACTCCCGGTCGGCGAGCTCGAGCAGCCCGGCGGCCAGCGTGAAGCGGCGGTCGAGGTCGGGCACGTGCTCCTCGGGGATCGTGCCCTTGTAGCGGATCGCGTGCTCGAACTCGGCCCACGCGTGCTGCAGCACCGTGCGCACCTGGATCTGCGCCGGCTGCTCGCGAAGCGCCGGGTGGGACGAGCAGGTGCCGGCTGGCGTAGCCGAACCGGCCCTCGCGGGCGGTCTCCTGGCCCATGTCGCGGTCGTCGAGCACGGTGAGCTGGTCGCCCATCAGGTCGGCGACCGCGCTGACGTCGCTGTGGATGTAGGTGATCACGCGGACGCCGACCTGGTCGGTGATCTCGGTGAGCGGGTCGTCGTAGACCGGGCGATCGTCGACGCAGCCGGTCGGCCTTGGCCGCGAACGACGCGACGCTCTTGGCCCGGCCCGTGACGCTCAGGTAGTTGATGCCGGCGTCGTCGAGCAGCGTGGTGACCAGCGCGACGTACCGCTCGGTCGTCTCGTGCACGACGGGCTGCCGCGCGGCGTACGCCTGGACGGCCTGCTTGACCGGGTCCTTGTCCGGTCGTGGCGCGCGCTCGCGGGGCGTGGGAACGTGCCCCTCGGGCAGCGTGGGGGTGACGATGTAGCCGGTCGCGCCGTCGCCGTACGTCGTGGTGTCGCTCCGGCCGGCGGTGGGCGAACAGCGCGACGTAGGCGCAGACCACGGCGTCGACCTGGTCCTCGACGACCCGCAGCTCGCTCTTGCGCTCGGCGACGTCGACCGGCGCCGACGAGGGCCTGCCAGGCGTCGTGGTCCGGCGACCCGCAGGGCCGGCGTCGCGCGACTCCAGGCCCTCGATCCGGCGCGTCAGCTCGCGGAGCGCGGACTGGAGGTCGTCGAAGGGCCGACCGGGCTTGTTCTTGTACTTCAGCGTGCGGCCGAGCCGGAACAACGCCACCGTCGCGGGGTGCGGGTAGACCTCGATCGCGCGACGGCGGACCGTCGAGTGCGGGTCGATGTCGAGGCCCAGCCGCACCGCGAGCCGGGCGCCCCGCGAGCCGTCGGCGAACTCCTTCTTGCAGGTGTTGGACGGGTGCGCGCCCGCGTCGAACCGCGCGAAGTCCTTGTTCAGGGCGGCCTCGCCGGGCCGGTTGCCCGGTCGCGTTCTCGACGACCAGCGGCGCGTCGATGCCGACCAGGCAGTCGCCCGAGACGTACGGCGCGAGGACCGACTCGATCGAGTCGTCGTCGGTGCACGCCGACACGTGCAGCAGCACGCCGTCGTCGTCGAGCACCGCGACCCCGGTGGGTTTGCGCTGACCCCAGGCGAGGTCGACGCCGACGAAGTGCACGCCGTTCAGACCGGGAGCTCGCGGGCCAGGAAGGCCGAGCGTGCGCTGCCACGCGAGCGCGGAGGCCTCGGCGTGGTGCAGCATGAAGTCGTCGTTGTCGAAGGCGTGGTCGGCGCCCTCGTAGAGCTCGAACTCGACCGTGGTGCCGCCCGCGGTGACCGCCTCGCGGACGGCCGCGACGGTGTCCGGCGTCGAGGTAGCTGTCGGCCGTGCCGAAGTGGTGCAGGCTCGGCGCGGTCACCTGCGGCGCGAGGTCGAGCAGCCCGGGGATGCCCGAGCCGTAGTAGCTGACCAGCACGTCCGGCTCCTCGACCGCTGCGACGTTGAAGGCCAGTCCGCCGCCGAAGCAGAAGCCGATCACGCCGGTGCCGCCGGTCGCCCGCGACCGCACGTCGCCGAGGGCGGCGACGGCGTCGGCCACCGTCGTCGGCCAGTCGAGCCGCTGGGCGCGTCCCATCGCCTCCTCGATCGCGCCGTCGGCCGACTCGTCGATCGGGCCCGGCGTCGAGCCGCCAGTAGAGCTCGGGCGCGAGGACGACGTAGCCCGCTTCGGCGAGGTCCGCGCCGCGCCGCTGGATGTAGGCGCTGACCCCGAAGATCTCCTGGAGCAGCAGCAGTCCCGGGCCGGTCCCGGAGCGGGGGTCCACAGGTGGGCGGGCATCTCGCCCGCGTCGGTCGGGACGGTGACGCGCTGGCTGGTCGGTCGGCTCATGGGGTGAGTATGCCGGTCAGTCAAGGCCCATGAACGACTCGAGCCCGACGGTCAGGCCGGGGGCGTCGCCGATCGCGCGGAGCCCCAGCAGGACCCCGGGCGTGAACGAGACCCGGTCGAGCGAGTCGTGCCGGATCGTCAGGGTCTCCCCCTCGCCACCGAGGATGACCTCCTGGTGCGCGACGAGCCCGCGGATCCGCAGGCCGTGCACCCGGATCCCGTCGACGTCCGCGCCGCGGGCCCCGTCGAGCGACGGTCGAGGTCGCGTCGGGGACCGGCCCCGACGCCGGCCTGCCGGCGTGCGGCGGCCACCAGGGACGCCGTACGCCGGGCGGTGCCGGAGGGGGCGTCGGCCTTGTCGGGGTGGTGCAGCTCGACGATCTCGACGGACTCGAAGAACGGCGCGGCCTCGACGGCGAAGCGCATCATCAGGATCGCGCCGAGCGAGAAGTTCGGGGCCACCAGCACGCCGGTGCCGGGGGCGGCGTCGAGCCAGCCGCGCAGCCGGTCCAGCCGCTCGTCGTCGAAGCCGGTGGTGCCGACCACCGCGTGGATGCCGTGGGAGACGCAGAACTCCAGGTTGCCCATCACCACGTCGGGGTGCGTGAAGTCGACGACCGCCTGGGCGCCGGCCGTCCACCAGGTCGTCGAGGCTGTCGTCGCCGTCGCCGGTGTCCACCCGGGCGACCAGCTCGAGGTCGTCGGCGGTCTCGACCGCCCGGCAGACCTCGGCCCCGACCTTGCCGCGGGCGCCCAGCACCCCGATGCGCATGCGTTCTTCGCTCACCCGCCCAACCTAGTGGGCTCGCCCTGGGTTCGCCCATGAGCTCACCGGCGCCGCGGCATCAGGTCGAGACCTGATCGGGAGACACATAAGTCTCTGACCTGATGTATGCTCACATCAGATCACAGCCTGATCAAAGGAGGCAGTCGTGCCCGCCGTGCTCACCGTGGACCAGCAGGACAGCCGCACGAACCTCGACGCGGTCCCGGCCCTGCTCGACCTGCTCGGCCGACGAGCCGACCCTCGGCCGTGCTGCGCCCGTTCCAGCGCACGGTCGGCGACGAGGTGCAGGCGGTGCTCGACGACGCCGACGACGGTCGTCGCGACGATCGCTCGCATCCTGCGCACCGGCGGCTGGTCGGTCGGGCTGGGGCTCGGCGCCGTCGACGAGCCCCTCCCCCCGGACTCCCGCGCCGGCCGGGGCGAGGCGTACCTGCACGCGCGCGACGCGGTCACCCGGGCCAAGACCGCGCCGCACCGGATCTGCGTGGTCGGTGCCGACCGCTACCGTGCCGAGCAGCTGGAGACCGTGCTGTGGCTGTGGGCGGGGCTCCTCGAGCGGCGCACCGACCGGGGCTGGGAGGTGCACGACGCGCTCGGGAGGGCCTGTCCCACGCGGAGGCCGGTCGTCGGCTCGGCATCACCCAGTCGGCGGTCACCCAGCGCACCCAGAGCGCCGGGCTGGTCGACGAGCGCCGGGCGCGTCGCCTGGCCGGCCAGCTCCTGTCCGAGATGCTGTCGGGAGACGAACACGAAGGAGGTACGACGATGAGCGTGCTCGTCGCCGTGCTCGTCGGCCTGCTGGTCGTCGCGTCGTTCCTGGCCTTCGCCCTGGCTGACCGGCCGGGGGCCCGCGGCCCGGTTCGCCGCCCTCGCCTGCGTCGCCGCCGTGGTCGTGCTCGGGGCCCTGGCGCGTCACCGTCGTGCTCGCCGGCGGCGTCACCGCCTCCGACAGCCTGGTCGGACGGCTGCTGGTCGTCGAGCTCGTTCTCGCCGTCCGTGCGTCGCCGGCAGCCCGGTGACCGCGACGCGTGCTGTGGCTGGTCGACCGCGGCAGCAGCCGCGCCGACACCATGGAGCGGGCCGGCGAGGTGCTGCGGGGCGGCGCCTGGATCGGCGCGTTCGAGCGGGCGGCCGTCTTCGCCGCCCTCGCCGCCGGCTGGCCCGAGGGGCTCGCCGTCGTGCTGGCCCTCAAGGGCCTCGGCCGCTACTCCGAGCTGCGGGGCGACGCCCGGCGAGGCGGGCGAGGCGTCCTCCGGCGGCCCGGGGCCTCGGGCGGCGTCGCCGAGCGGTTCATCATCGGCACGTTCGCCAGCGTGCTCTGGGCCTGCGCGTGCGCCGGCACCTACCTCGCCCTCGTCGGCTGACCTGGTCCGCGACGACGCGACCCCGGCCGGGAGCACGGCCGGGGTCGCGTCGCAGCAGGGTCAAGCCGTGGTGCGCTTCCGGTCGCGCCGGAGGGCGGCGCACCGGCGGCCAGCAGGCCGAGGCCGGCCAGCAGCACCGGTCCGTAGCGGCCGGCACCGGTCTGCGGCAGGATCCCGGTCTGCGGGGCAGCAGCGGTCGTCGCGGCGGTCGTCCGGCGGTCGTCCCAGCGGCGGTGGTGCCGGCGACTGCGCCGTCGAGGGGCTGCCGAGCGTGGCGCTGGTCCCCAGCACCTGGGGAGCCCGGGCGGGAATGCGGGACTGGTCGTGCACGCGGGTGGCCTGGTCCCCCAGGACGGTGGCGCCGGGGGTCGTCCGCGTCAGAGGTCGCCGCGCCCGAGACCGGTCGTGCCGGTCGTGTTCGTGCTGCGTGCTCGTGCTCGTCGTGTCCGTGCTGCCGGTCCCGGTGGAGCCCTGGTCGGGGGCCGGGGCGCCGGAGCCGGCTGCGTCGCCGGGGCGGCCGGACAGCCGTCGGCCGGGACCGGGTAGAGGTCCCCGTGGCCCAGGTGCGCCTTCAGGGCGCTGTCGTCCATGGTCAGCACGTGGTAGCCGCCGTTGCCGAGCCGGTGGCACACGGTCACCGGCGTGTGCCGGTGCGGCGTGCCGGCGTGCGTCCTTGCCGGCGTGGTCCCGGCCGGAGTGGTCCTTGCCGGAGTGGTCCGTTGCCGGAGTGCTCCGGCCCCTTCGTCCCCGGGTTCTCGGCGGGGGTCTTCGTCTTGGCCGGGGCGGCCGGGCAGCCGTCGGCCGGGACCGGGTAGAGGTCCCCGTGGCCCAGGTGCGCCTTCAGGGCGCTGTCGTCCATGGTCAGCACGTGGTAGCCGCCGTTGCCGAGCCGGTGGCACACCGTCACCGGCGTGTGGCCGGTGCCGCCGTTCGCGTGGGCGTTCGACCCACCGTTGCCGTTGCCGTTGCCGTTGCCGGTCCGTTGGCGTTCCCGTTGGCGTTCCCGTTGCCATGGCCACCGGCCGCCAGGGCGGCCCCCGGAGCAGCAGCCGTGAGCAGCAGGGCCGCCGCCGCGGAAGCCGTTCTCGTCCACACCTTCGAGCTGACCATCGTGATCGTGTCCCTTCTCTCCCTGGCCCGCGGACTCGCGTCCAGACCCATGTCGCGCCCGCGGTTCTCCGTCGGCGTCAGCCCGAACGGTCGGGATCTTCGGGTTACGTCCGGTTTGCCGGAAATCGTCCGGACGGGCGACCGGCTCGAGCGGTGCCGATCCGCCGTGAAATCGGACATTTCGGCGTTTCGGCGGGCTGCCTCGAGGGCACCAGGACAGGTTTCGCTACGCCGGTGACGGCAGGATCTGAGCGCCTCCACCCGTCGGGCGTGTGAGGTCAGGTCCGTCTCACCGCCCAGGACGCGACCTCGGCGCGGCTCGACGTGCCCGTCTTGCGCAGGATGTTGGAGACGTGCACGCTCACCGTCTTGTCGCTGATCACCAGCTCGCGGGCGATCTCGCCGTTGGTGCGCCCCGCGACGAGGTGCGCGAGCACCTCGCGCTCCCGGTCCGTCAGCGACCCGCCCGGACCGGGCCGGTCCAGGGGCTCCCGCACCGCGGACGGTTCGACGAGGCTGACCCGTGAGGCCCGGGCCAGCTGCTCCGACTGCTCGAGCAACGGACCGGCGCCCATGTCGACCGCGTGCCGGTGCAGCTGTCGCACCAAGCGGGGCGAGCACCGCCCGCGGGGCCCGCCGCCGCACCTGCGCCTCGATGAGCCGGACCAGGGCGCACGCCTCGTCCCACCGGAACCCGGCCTCGCGGCAGACGTCCACGGCCTCGCTGCCAGAGCTCCTCCTCGTCGTCGTCCCCGCGGCACCGGGCCATCTCCGCCCGGGTGAGCACGGGCGATCACCGGGTCGTGGGGCGGCGTGCCGATCGACCCGGGGGCGGCCGACGCGGCCACCCGGGCCTCCCACGCCGCGAGCTCCTCGACCGCCCGGCGCCGGCCCGCGGCGTCGTCGGCGTCCCGGGCGGTGCCCGCCAGGTCGGCCAGCGCGCGAGCCGCCCACAGCATCGCGACGCCCGCGATGTCCTCGTCCCAGCGACCGTCGACCCGCTGCTCGATCCACGCCAGCGCCGCGCGCGGGTCGCCCTCGGCGAGACGCAGCTCGGCCACGCGTGCCGATCAGGCTGATCGACCAGCCCGCCGAAGTCGGGGTCGGCCACCTCGAGGGCCCGGTCGAGGTGTCGCCGTGCCCCGTCGCGGTCCCCGGTCCGGCAGGCGAGCCGCGGTGGCGACCAACCGGGTCGCGACACCGGGGACGCCGACGCACCGGATCGGCGAGGGCCTCCCGCAGCAGGTCCCGCGCCTCCTCGAACCGGCCGAGGGTGAGCAGGTCGTCCGCGACCATCGCCGGCAGGAAGTAGCCCCAGTGCACGCCGCCGAGCCGCTGGACCTCGTCGAACGCGAGCCGGCCGGCCTCGGCGGCCTCGGCGAGTCGCAGCTGGTCCTGCGAGGAGCGTTGATCAGCCAGATGCGTGCCGTCCACGATCCCACCCGCGTCGCCGATGGCCCGGGACGAGCCGGAGGCCTTCCTGGACACGGCGCAGGGCCGTTCGTCGCCGCGCCTGTCCTGCACGGCCGCCCAGGTGAACAGCGCCGCGGGCGAGGAGCGCGTCGGAGCCGCTGCGCTGGGCCACCGCCAGGGCCTCGTCGGCGGTCCGGCGGGCGGCGTCGAGGTCGCCGTCCCACATGTACGCGTCCGCGAGACCGCCGAGGGCGACGGCGCGCTCCTCGCTGTCCGGGAAGTCGTCGGTCAGCCGGACGGCGTCGTACAGCTCCGGGACGAGCGCGACGCCGGGCGCCGAGCGCTCCCAGTCACCTGGCACCACTCGCTCAGCAGCCGGCTGTGCAGCAGCGGGTCCGTCGCTGCGTCGACGAGGTCCCTGGCCTGCTCCAGCAGGCGCTTGGGCGTCGTCGTAGCGGCTCACCAGCCGGGCCACCCCGGCCGCCTCGCCTCAGCAGGTCGACCCGGGTCGCCGGGAGCCTCGTCGGGAGGTGGAGACCAGCGGCCAGAGGGCGCAGGCCCGCACGAGGTGCTGCGCCTGCTCGGCCAGGGCGTGCACCGCGCCGGCCGACGACGCCGCCGCCAGCGAGCACTCGAAGGCCCGGTCGAGGTTCCCCGAGCGCTCGTAGTGGGCGGCGAGGTCGGCGGCGGCAGCTCGACGGCCGGGCGGCGAGCACCTCGGCGAAGTGCCGCGTGCACCGAGGTCGCCTGCTCGGTGCGGGATACCTTCGTAGAGCACCTCGGCCGAGCAGCGGATGCCGGAACCAGTAGCGGCCGTCGTCGACGGGGCTGAGCACCCCCTCCACCTGCGCGGAGGCCAGGGCCGGACCGATGTCCGTCGACGGCGATCCCCTGTCGCCGGACGACCGCCTCCAGCACCGACAGGTCCGTGGGTCGTCCGCCCACGGCCAGGATCCTCATCACGTCGCGCGCCGTCGGGTCCAGGCGGTGCCAGGTCGCCGTGAGCGCGTCGGTCAGCCGGCCGGGGCGGTGGCCGGCACCACGTGCGCGCCGGGCTCGAGCTCCCCGCCGAGCAGCTCGGTGAGGTAGGGGTTGCCGTCGGACCGCGCGTGCACCTGGGCGGCCAGCTCCAGCTCGGGCCCCTCGCCGCGGACCTGGGCGAGCAGCTCGGCCGTGCCGTCCAGGTCCAGGCGGGGCAGCACGATCTCCTCGAACGACGGCATCCGGCGCATGTCCGCCAGCCAGCCGTACAACGGGTGCCCCTCGGGCCGGAGCTCCTCGCGACAGGTGGCCACGACCGCGAGCGGCTGCTCGCGGAACCCGGCGATGAGGTAGGCCAGCGCGTCGAGCGAGCTGACGTCGGCCCACTGCAGGTCGTCGACCACGAGCACCGTCGGTCCGCGTCGGGCCAGGTCGTTGACGACGGCGTCGATGACGGGCAGCAGCTGCACCGGCTCGGTGCCGGTCTCGTCGCTGCGGCAGGACGTCACGCAGGGCCGTGATCATCGGGGCGAACGGCAGGCTGGAGGCCCCGAACTGCACGCACGTGCCCCACAGCACGCGGGTCGCGAGCGTCTCGGCCTCGGCCGTCACGACGTCGCGCACGAGCCGGGTCTTGCCGGCCCCGGCCTCCCCCGAGCACCACGACCGCGCGTGGCTGACCGCGCGCGGCCGCCCGCAGCGCCTCGCGCAGGAGGCGCTGCTCGTGGCGTCCGCCCGACGAGGTGTCGGGCGGAAGCGGGTCCGGACCGCGACATGCTTCCAGTCTCGACCGCGCGGCGAGCGGTTTTCACCACCCGGCCGGGGGGTTCGGCCTCCCCCGGACGGTGGTCGTCAGCCGGGCAGGGCGTCGAACGGGCCGACGACGGCGAGGGTCTGACCCTGCCGGAACAGGTTGCGCGCCAGCGTGTTCACGTCGTCGAGCGTGACGTCCTCGACCCGGCGCAGCACCTCGTCGATGCTCGGCAGCTCGTCGTAGAGCAGCTCGGCCTTGGCGATCCGGGACATCCGGGAGCCGGAGTCCTCCAGGGACAGCACCAGGCCGCCGCGGAGCTGGCCCTTGCCGCGCCGGAGCTCGTCGGCGGAGATGCCCTCCTCGGCGAGCCGGTCGAGCTCGCCGCGCACGACGGCGAGCACGTCGGTGACCTTCGACGGCAGGCAGCCCACGGCCACCGCGAACGTGCCGGCGTCGGCGTAGTGCGAGGCGTAGGAGTAGACGGAGTAGGCCAGCCCGCGGTGCTCGCGGACCTCCTGGAACAGCCGCGACGACGTGCCGCCGCCGAGCGCCGCGTTGAGCACGCCGAGGGCGTAGCGACGGTCGTCGGTGCGCACCAGGCCGTTGACGCCCAGCACCAGGTTGACCTGCTCGAACGGGCGGGTCACGACGACGTCGCCGGTCGACGTACGACGGGCCCGCTCGCCGCGCCGGACGGGCAGCGGGCGCACCGCGGTGTCGACGAGGAAGTTGGAGCGCGAGAACGCCCTGCGCACCTGGCGTACGACGGACGCGTGGTCGACGTTGCCGGCGACCGCGACGACCATGTTCTCGGGGGTGTAGCGGGACCGGTAGTAGCGCAGGATCTGCGCACGCGTCAGCGAGCGGATCGACTCGACCGTGCCCGCGATGGGACGGCCCAGCGGCGAGGAGCCCCACGCCTTCTCGGCGTAGAGGTTGCTGACCACGTCGTCGGGGTCGTCGTCGTGCATGGCGATCTCGTCGAGGATCACCTCACGCTCGGCCTCGACGTCGTCGGCGTGGATCGTCGAGGAGGTGACCATGTCGCCGATGACGTCGACGGCCAGCGGCAGGTCCTCGTCGAGGACCCGCGCGTGGAAGCAGGTGTACTCCTTGGCGGTGAAGGCGTTGAACTCACCGCCGACCTCGTCGAGCTCGACCGAGATGTCCAGGGCGGACCGGGTCGGCGTGCCCTTGAAGAGCAGGTGCTCGAGGAAGTGCGAGGCCCCGGACTGGGTCGGTGACTCGTCGCGGGACCCGACGCCGACCCACACCCCGATGGAGGCGGACCGGACGCCGGGCATCGCCTCGGTCACGACCCGCAGCCCCCCGGGCAGCACGGTTCGTCGAACCAGTGCTGCCCCGTCCTCGTCGGACAGGAGGGTGCGGGTCGTGCCGGGCTTCTGCAGTGCGGAGGACGCCAAGTTACTCGGCGGACTCGTCGGACGGTCGGACGACTCGGCGGA
The DNA here is from genome assembly GCA_963778095.1 of uncultured Actinomycetota bacterium. GTDB lineage: Bacteria > Actinomycetota > Actinomycetes > Propionibacteriales > Nocardioidaceae > Nocardioides_B. Next base: position 166,270 of record CAVZTB010000016.1, read on the forward strand.
GTCGGACTCGTCCACGACCGGGATCAGCGACAGCTTGCCGCGGTCGTCGATCTCGCCGATCTCGACCTGGATCTTCTGGCCGACGGAGACGACGTCCTCGACGTTCTCGACCCGCTTGCCACCGGCGAGGCCACGGAGCTTGCTGATGTGCAGCAGCCCGTCCTTGCCCGGGAGCAGCGACACGAAGGCGCCGAAGTTGGTCGTCTTGACGACGGTGCCGAGGTAGCGCTCGCCGACCTCGGGCATCGTCGGGTTGGCGATCCCGTTGATGATCGACCGGGCGGCCTCGGCGGACTCGCCGTTGGTCGCACCGATGTAGATCGTGCCGTCGTCCTCGATGCTGATCTGGGCACCGGTGTCGTCCTGGATCTGGTTGATCATCTTGCCCTTGGGGCCGATGACCTCGCCGATCTTGTCCACGGGGATCTTCACGGTGATGATCCGCGGGGCGTGCAGCGACATCTCCTCGGGGGCGTCGATGGCCTCGGCCATCACCTCGAGGATGCTCATGCGGGCGTTCTTGGCCTGCGTCAGCGCCGCGGCGAGGACGTCGGCCGGGATGCCGTCGAGCTTGGTGTCGAGCTGGAGCGCGGTGACGAACTCCGGCGTGCCGGCGACCTTGAAGTCCATGTCGCCGAACGCGTCCTCGGCACCGAGGATGTCGGTGATCGCGACGTACTCGGTCTTGCCGTCGACCTCACCGGAGATGAGGCCCATCGCGATGCCGGCGACGGGGGCCTTCAGCGGCACACCGGCCTGCAGCAGCGACAGGGTCGAGGCGCAGACGGAGCCCATCGAGGTGGAGCCGTTGGAGCCCATCGCCTCGGAGAGCTGACGGATCGCGTAGGGGAACTCCTCACGCGACGGCAGCACGGGCAGCAGGGCGCGGCGCGCCAGCGCACCGTGACCGACCTCGCGACGCTTCGGCGAACCGACCCGACCGGTCTCACCGGTGGAGTAGGGCGGGAAGACGTACTTGTGCATGTAGCGACGCGACTTCTCCGGGGAGAGCGTGTCGAGCTTCTGCTCCAGGGTCAGCATGTTCAGCGTGGTGACACCCAGGATCTGGGTCTCGCCGCGCTCGAACAGCGCCGAGCCGTGCACCCGCGGGATGACCCCGACCTCGGCGGACAGCGTCCGGATGTCGGTGAGGCCACGGCCGTCGATGCGGATCTTGTCGCGCAGCACGCGCTCGCGCACCAGCTTCTTGGTCACCGAGCGGAAGGCAGCGCCGAGCTCCTTCTCGCGACCCTCGAAGTCGGCGCCGAGCTTCTCGAGCACCGAGTCCTTGATGTCGTCGGTCGCGGTCTCGCGCTCCTGCTTGCCCGCGATCGTCAGCGCCTTGGCCAGGTCGGCCGAGGCGGCCTTCTCGACCGCGTCGTAGGCGTCGTCCTCGTAGTCGAGGAAGATCGGGAACTCCTTGATCGGCTTCGCGGCCTGCTTGGCCAGCTCGACTCTGCGCCTCGATGAGCTGCTTGATGAAGGGCTTCGCGGCGTCGAGGCCACCGGCGACGACCTCCTCGGTCGGCGCCTGCACGCCGCTGCGGACGAGCTCGAAGGTGCGCTCGGTGGACTCCGCCTCGACCATCATGATCGCGACGTCACCGGTCTCGGTGACCCGGCCCGCGACGACCATGTCGAACACGGCGTTCTCGAGCTGGGAGTGCGACGGGAAGGCGACCCACTGGCCGTCGATCAGGGCGACGCGCACGCCGCCGACCGGGCCGGAGAACGGCAGGCCGGAGAGCTGGGTGGACATCGACGCGGCGTTGATCGCGAGGACGTCGTAGGGCTGGTCGGGGTCGAGCGCCAGCACGGTGATGACGACCTGGACCTCGTTGCGCAGACCCTTCTTGAAGGTCGGGCGCAGCGGCCGGTCGATCAGGCGGCAGGTGAGGATGGCGTCCTCGCCGGGACGACCCTCGCTGCGGAAGAACGAGCCGGGGATCTGGCCCACGGCGTACATCCGCTCCTCCACGTCGATCGTCAGGGGGAAGAAGTCGAAGTGGTCCTTGGGGTGCTTGCCGGCCGTGGTGGCCGACAGCAGCATCGTCTCGTCGTCGAGGTAGGCGGTCACCGAACCGGCAGCCTGCCGGGCCAGGAAGCCACGTCTCGAACTTGATGGTGCGGGTGCCGAACGTGCCGTTGTCGAGAACGGTCTCGACTGCGTAGATCTCGGGTCCCTCAGTCACAGGGGTACCTCTTTCTGTCTCGCGGAGCGATTCACGCGAGGGCGCCCAACCGCTGTGAAAATAAGGGGGCCGGTCTTCGATCGAGGCCTGCGGGTCGACGGCGTTTCGCGTCGCTCCCCGAGGGCCACTACCGAGGACCGGGCAGGACGTCCGCGGTCGCTCCAGTGGGTGAGTTTTCAGTTGTGCTGCTCCGGACCAGACCCTAGTGGCGGGTCGGGCGGAGACGAAGCAGGGGCGGCCTCCCCAGCGTGTGCTGTGCGGGAGGCCGCCCCGAGGCTCATCGGCGCAGGCCGAGCCGCTCGATGATCGAGCGGTAGCGGTTGATGTCTTCCTTCTGCATGTAGTTCAGAAGGCGACGACGCTGACCGACGAGGAGGAGCAGACCACGACGGCTGTGGTGGTCGTGCTTGTGCTCCTTGAGGTGCTCGGTCAGGTGGCTGATGCGGTGCGTCAGCAGCGCGACCTGGACCTCGGGGGACCCGGTGTCGTTCGTCGCCGGTGCCGTACTCGGCGATGATCTTCTTCTTGGTGTCTGCATCGGTGCCAGTGGACACGCGCAGCTCCTCTCGGTGTACGTCGTTGCGCGGCGCGCCGGGGCCTGTTCACCCGGGCACTCTCGATCCGCGGCCGTTAGACGGCAACACCGAAGACTATCAACGGCGACGGGGTTTCTCCGAATCGGGCGACGGGCTCGGCTTCGGGCTCGGGGACGGGGTCTAGACGGGCTGGGCGACGGGGTGCGACGAGGTCGCGCCGGCAGCCGGGGTCGGCAGCGCCGCCGGGGGTACGACGGCCAGCGGAGCGCTCGGCAGCACCGGCGGGTTCGTCGAGGTCCAGGCCCTCTCGGTGACCCGCGGGGGGCCGTACCCGTTGTCGAGCCGTGCTGCGAAGAGGCAACGGGAAGACGTTCCAGAGCCGTTGGCCGCCGTTGTACCAGGGGAACGACATCGTGATCCGTGTGTCGTAGATCTGGCGGGCGTCCCGCGCGACCACCAGCGGTCGGCCCTCCTCGTCGAAGAGCTGCACGCCGGTGAGCGGGTGGCCCTGCGCGTCGTAGGGGAACACGTTGGCGACGAAGCTCCCCCGGCTCTGGAGCCCCGGCTGGGGGACGGCGTAGTCCCGGCTGTCGTCGACGTAGGTGCCTGGATCCGGGGAACTGGCCGAGGACCATCGGCGCCACCACGATCGCGAACGCGTTGAGGCCGAGCAGCAGGAGCCGGGCCCCGAGCGAGCCGGTCACCCGGTTGCCGGGCCACCAGCGACCCCGCCCGATCTGCACGCTGACCACGGTGAACGCCACGGTGACGATCACGCCCGGCCAGAGCCCGAACAGGGTCGGCACGATGGTCGGCAGGTCCGAGCCGTTGGTGACGACGTCGAGCAGCTGGGCCGCGAGCCACGCGCGGAAGAACCACCACAGCGGCCGCAGGATGACCAGGAACTCCCAGACCACGGCCGGCCGGCCTTCGGCGACCGCGGCGTCCAGGCGCTGCCGGGACCCGTCGAGCAGCGCCGTGATGTCCTCGCCGATCGGCTTGGCGGGGTGGAGCGAGCCCCACCCGCGCCGGCGCCGGACCTCGAGCCCGGCGGCGGCGCGCAGCTCGCCGGCGTAGGTCGCGGGGTCCCCCAGGTCGGCCTCCCCCTCGGCCAGCCGCTCGGACAGGTCGGCCTCCAGACCGCCGAGCAGCTCCTCGCGCTCCTCCTCGGTCAGGTCGGCCAGCCGGGCCCGGACGGCCGCGACGAACGCGGCGACGTCGGGCCGGGCGTCGAGCTTGACGGTGTCCTCGTTCATCGGGCTCCCCCATGTCGTGCGGTCGGTGTCGAGCAGCGCGCTGACGGTCCGCGCGAACGCCGACCAGTCCTCCCGCTGCTGCTTGAGCTGGGCCCTGGCCGGTGCTGGTGATGCCGTAGTACTTCCGGTGCGGGCCCTCGTCGCTCGGCACGACGTACGACGTCAGCGAGCCGCTCGCGTAGAGCCGCCGCAGGGTGCCGTAGACCGAGGCGTCGCCGACCTCGTCGAGGCCGCCGGCCCGCAGCCGCCTGACCACGTCGTAGCCGTAGCCGTCCTCGTCGCCGACCACCGCGAGCACGGCGAGGTCGAGCACTCCCTTGAGGAGCTGGGTCGTGTCCATGCGGTGCACACTACTGCGGCATGCACACTACCGTCCAGAGCGACACACCGGCGCCCGCAGCGGGTCTGCGAGGATGCCGGGATGCAGCCGAAGCAGACCACCCGACTGGGGGTGTGCAACCTGTGCGAGGCGATCTGCGGGCTGGTGTTCACCCTCGAGGAGTCGCCCGCGGGACCCCGCATCACCGACGTGCGCGGCGACCCCGACGACCCGCTGTCGCGCGGGCACATCTGCCCCAAGGCGGTCGCCCTGCAGGACGTGCACGAGGACCCGGACCGGCTGCGGCAAGCCGGTGCGACGGGTCGGCGACACGTGGCACGAGGTCTCGTGGGACGAGGCGCTCGACCTCGTCGCGGACAACCTGGCCCGGGCCGTCAACGAGCACGGCCGGGACGCGCTGGCGATCTACCTCGGCAACCCCAACGTGCACAGCCTCGGCTCGATGACGCACGGCACCGCGATGGTGAAGTCGTTCCGGACCCGCAACAAGTACAGCGCCACGTCGGTCGACCAGCTGCCGGCGCAGCTGCTGGCCTACCTGATGTACGGCCACCAGCTGCTGCTGCCGGTGCCCGACCTCGACCGGACCGACCACTTCCTGGTCTTCGGGGCCAACCCGATGGCGTCCAACGGCAGCCTGATGACGGTGCCCGACTTCCCGGCCCGGCTGCGCGAGCTGAAGAGGCGCGGCGGCCGGATGGTCGTCGTCGACCCCCGCCGCACCGAGACGGCCAAGGTCGCGCACGAGCACCACTTCGTCCGGCCCGGCACCGACGCCTTCGTGCTGCTCGCGATGCTGCAGGTGCTCGTTCGCCGAGGGGCTCACCACTCCCCCGGCGCACGTCGACGGTCTCGACGCCGTGCGGGCGGCGGTCGAGCCGTTCACCCCGGAGCGCGCCGAGGCCGCGTCGGGCATCGCCGCGGACGACGTACGACGGATGGCGCGGGAGCTCGCGGCGGCGGAGCGGGCGGCGGTCTACGGACGGGTCGGCGTCTCGACCCAGGAGTTCGGGCTCGTCGCGACCTGGGCCGTGCAGCTGCTCAACCTGGTGACCGGCAACCTCGACCGGCCCGGCGGCGTGATGTTCACCCGCCCGGCCGTCGACGCGGTCGGGCGCGGGCTGATCGGCAAGGGCCACCACGACGTGTGGCGCAGCCGGGTCCGCGACCTGCCGGAGTTCGCCGGCGAGCTGCCCGTCGCGGTGCTGGCCGAGGAGATCCTCACGCCCGGCGACGGCCAGGTGAAGGCGCTGCTGACGCTGTCGGGCAACCCGGTCTCCTCGACCCCCGACGGCCGGCGGCTCGGCGAGGCGATCGCGGGGCTGGACTTCGTGGCGGCGGTCGACATCTACGTCAACGAGACGACCCGGCACGCCGACGTGATCCTGCCGCCGACCGGTGCGCTGGAGCGCGACCACTACGACCTGGTCTTCCACACGCTCGCCGTGCGCAACACCGCCCGGTTCACGCCCGGCGCTGTTCGAGAAGCCGGCCGGGACGATGCACGACTGGGAGATCTACCGCGAGATCGTGCTGCGCACCCAGAGGCGGCTGACCTCCCGGCGGTCCCGCCGGGCGCCGGCTGCGGCAGTCGGCCCGGCTGCGCGTCTCCCCGACCCGCACCATCGACCTGCTGCTGCGCACCGGTCGCGACCGGCTCTCGGTCAAGCGGCTCAGCCGAGGGCCCGGTCGACCTCGGTGCCCTCGAGCCCTGCCTGCCCGGACCGGCTGATGACGCCGGACAAGCCGTGCTCGCCGCGCCGCAGCAGGTGCTCGACGACCTCGCCCGGCTCGACGCGGTGCCCGCCCCCGAGGACGGGCTGCTGCTGGTCGGCCGGCGGCACCAGCGCGACAACAACTCCTGGATGCACAACAGCCCGCGGCTCACCAAGGGACGCGCGCGCCACCAGCTCTACATGCACCCCGCCGACATGGGTCCGCGGGAGATCGCCGACGGCTCCGTCGTACGCATCGCGTCGGCGGTCGGCGAGGTGGAGGTCGAGGTGCAGGCCAGCGAGGACATGATGCCGGGCGTGGTCAGCCTGCCGCACGGCTACGGCCACCGGCAGCGCGGCGTGCGGCTGCGCGAGGCCGTCGAGCTGCCCGGGGCGTCGATGAACGACCTCACCGACCCCGCGGTCCTCGACGTCACCGGCAACGCCGTGCTCTCCGGCGTGCCGGTCACCGTCAGCCCCGCGCTGAGCACCGCCCGGACCGCGTCCCGCGCGGCCATCGGGTCGGACGCGGACAGCGCGGCCTCGGCGGCGTGCTCGCAGGTGTCCATGGTGACCGCGGCGAGCTGCGCACCCACCGGGCGTACGGCGGCCAGCGCCATCGACAGCGACGTGATCCCCATGCCCACCAGGGCGGCCGCCAGCATCGGGTCGGCGGCCGCCTCGCCGCAGACGCCGACGGACTTGCCGGCCTGCTTGCCCGCCTCGGCGGTGATCGCGATGAGCTGGAGCACGGCCGGCTGCCACGCGTCGGTGAGGTGCGCGAGGTCGGTGGCCATCCGGTCGGCGGCCATCGTGTACTGCGTCAGGTCGTTGGTGCCGATCGAGAGGAAGTCGACGACCTCGAGCATCTTCGGCGCGAGCAGCGCGGCGCTCGGGATCTCGACCATCACCCCGGCCTTGAGCCCGTGCGCCCGCACCTGCGCGGCGAACTCCGCGGCCTCGGCCACCGTCGCGACCATCGGCGCCATCACCCAGGTCTCGGTGCCGGTGCGCTCGGCGGCCGCGGCGATGCCGGCCAGCTGGCGCTCCATCAGGCCCGGGTTGCCGAACGACAGCCGCAGCCCGCGCACGCCGAGGGCGGGGTTCTCCTCGCCCTCGTGGGTCGCGAACGCGATCGGCTTGTCCGAGCCGGCGTCCAGCGTGCGGACCACGACGTAGCGGTCGCCGGCGAACGGCGCGAGCACGTCGGAGTAGATGTCGGCCTGCTCCTCGACCGACGGCTCGTCCTTGCGGTTGAGGAAGCACAGCTCGGTGCGGAACAGCCCGACCCCCTCGACGGGACCGGCGCCGGCCGCGCTCGACGAGGCGCCGTCCGCGACGTTGGCGAGCAGCTTCACGGGCGTGCCGTCGGCCGTGCGCCCCGGGCCGGTCCAGCGGTCCAGCGCCTCGCGCCCCGCACGGGCCTCGGCCACCAGCCGCGACGCCTCCTCGTCGTCGGGCTCGACGGTGACCTCTCCCGTCGTACCGTCGACGAGCACGGGGGTGCCCTCGCGCAGCGCGAGCAGGCCGGAGACGCCCACCACGCAGGGGATCCCGAGCTGGCGGGCGATGATCGCGGTGTGGCTGGTCGGGCCGCCCTTCTCGGTGAGCAGGGCGACCACGGTGGTGGCGTCCAGGCCGGCGGTGTCGGCGGGCGCCAGGTCCTCCGCCACCAGCACGGACGGCCGGTCGGGGCTGGGCACGCCCGGCTCGGGCTCGCCCACGAGCCGCGCGGTCGACCCGGCGCTCGATGTCGCGCAGGTCGGTGACCCGCTCGGCCATCAGGCCGCCCATCGTGGTGAAGACGCCGGCGAACTGGTCGACGGCGGCGCCGAGCGCGGTCAGCAGCGGGTCGCCGGCCGCGAGCCGCTTCCGCACGGCGGCCCGCAGGCCCCGGTCCTTGGCCAGGCCGGCGGTCGCGGTGAGCACCTCGGCGGCGGCACCGCTCGCGTGCGGCGGCCCGGGCCGTCAGGCCCTCGGAGGTGGCGGCCGCGGCGGCGTCGTACGCCGCCAGTGCCGCGTCCGCGTCGGGGAAGCCGGTGCTCTCGAAGGCGGCGACGGCGGCCGGGGACACGGCCGCGGTGGCGACCACGACGGGCGCGTAGGCGACGCCGGGGACGACCGGGGTGCCGCGCAGGGAGGAGGGGGAGAGGTCGAGGACATGTCCCGAGACTAGGCCGCTGCCCTCTTGACAGTCAACAGAATCGGGCGTAAAACAACAACGACACAAATTAAGTCCCACGAACTCGCAGGAGGCTCGGTTGTACGCCGAGGAACGTCAGCAGGCCATCGCCGACCTGGTCGCCCGCCGCGGCCGGCTGTCGGTCAACGCCCTCGCGGCGGAGTACGCCGTCACCACCGAGACCGTGCGCCGCGACCTGTCGGTGCTCGAGCGCGCCGGGATCCTGCGCCGGGTGCACGGCGGCGCGGTCCCCGCGTCCGCCCTGACCGCGCTGGAGCCCAAGGTCGGCGACCGCGACCTGGCGCACAGCGACGAGAAGGACCGGATCGCCGAAGAAGGCCGTCGTACCTGCTCCCCCCGTCCGGCGGCAGCGTGCTGCTGGACGCCGGCACCACGACCGCGCGGCTGGCGATGATGCTCCCCCGCGAGCTGCGGCTCACCGTGGTCACCAACGCCGTCCCGATCGCGGCCCGGCTGGCCGGCTCCCCCAGCATCGACCTGCACCTGCTGCCCGGCCGGGTCCGGTCCACGACCCACGCGGCCGTCGGCGACGACACCGTCGCGGCCCTCGACGGGCTCCGCGCCGACGTCGCGTTCGTCGGCACCAACGGGCTCTCCGAGGCGCACGGCCTGAGCACCCCCGACCACGCCGAGGCGGCCGCCAAGCGCGCCATGGTCGCGGGCGCCCACCAGGTCGTCGTGCTCGTCGACTCCTCCAAGATCGGCCAGGAGCACATGGTCCGCTTCGCCCGCTTCCGCGACATCGACGTCGTCGTCACCGACGCGGGCATCGACGACGCCGACCGCGCGGCGCTGGAGCGCGCCGACGTCGAGGTCGTCATCGCATGAGCCGCGCCACCCGCCTCGGCCTGATCGTCACGCTGACGCCGAACCCCAGCATCGACCGCACGGTCGCGCTGGCGGGCGAGCTGGTCCGCGGAGCCGTGCTGCGCGCCGAGTCGGTCACCTCGCAGGCCGGCGGCAAGGGCGTGAACATCTCCCGGGCCGCGCTCGCCGCCAACGTGCCGACCATCGCCGTGCTCCCCGCGCACAAGGACGACCCGTTCGTCGTCGAGCTGCTGCGCGACGGCATCGACTGCCGCCCGGAGCGGCCGGCGGGCGCCGTACGCGTCAACCTCACGCTCACCGAGCCCGACGGCACGACCACCAAGGTCAACAGCCCCGGCGCCGTGGTCACCACCGACGACCTCGACCGGCTGGCCGCCGCGGTGCGCCAGCGGGCCGCCCAGGCCGCCTGGGTCGTGCTGGCCGGCTCGCTGCCGCCGGGCGCCCCGGACTCCTGGTACGCCGACCTGCGTCGGCCAGCCTGCGCGGCAGCACCGGCCCGGGTCGCGGTCGACACCTCGGGAGCTCCGCTGGTCGCCCTGGCCGCCGGCCTCGAGCAGCAGGCCCCCGCGCTGATGAAGCCCAACGGCGAGGAGCTCGCCTCCCTGACCGGCGGCGACGCCGACCTCATCGAGGCCGACCCGGCCGCGGCGGCCACCGCGGCCCAGGTGCTCGTCGACCGGGGCGTCGACGCCGTGCTGGCCACGCTCGGCGGGTCCGGCGCGGTGCTCGTCACCGCCGAGGGCGCCTGGCACGCGACCCCGCCGCCCACGACCGTCGTGAGCACCGTCGGCGCCGGCGACTCCAGCCTGTTCGGCTACCTGCTCGGCGACCTGCGCGGCGCCGGCCCGGCCGACCGGCTGCGCCTCGCCGTCGCCTACGGCAGCGCCGCCGCCGGCCTGCCCGGCACCACGATCCCGCACCCCGACCACACGCGACCGGACCTCGTCGAGGTCCGCGAGCTCGCCCGCACCGGCTCCGTCCCCCGCCCGGCCCCGCACAGAGAACTGAGGAACCGATGACCGACACATCCGCACAGGGGATGATCACCCCCGAGCTGGTCCGTCTGGACGTCTCGCTCGGCCAGCGACAAGACCGAGGTGATCCGGGCGCTCGCCCGCCAGGTCGCCGAGGCCGGCCGGACCACCGACCCCGACCAGCTGGCGACCGACGCCCTGGCCCGCGAGTCCACCTCGCCGACCGGCCTGCCCGGCGGCATCGCCATCCCGCACTGCCGCACCGCGGCGGTCGAGGTGCCCACGCTGGCGTTCGCCCGGCTCTCCCCCGGCACCGACTTCGGCGCCAAGGACGGCCCGGCCGACCTGGCCTTCCTGATCGCGGCCCCGGCCGGCGGCGACGCCACCCACCTCAAGGTGCTCACCCAGCTCGCGCGGGCGCTGGTGAAGAAGGAGTTCACCGACGGGCTCCGCAGCGCCACCACGACCCAGGAGGTCGCCGACCTGGTCAGCCGCGCGTCGTGGCCCGAAGGCCGCGCCCGCCGGCGGCCGCCGCTGCCGCCGCAGCCGGTGCCGGTCACCGCCCCGACCGAGGCCGCTCCCGCCGCCCGCTGCCGCGCCGGCCCGCCGGTCGATCGTCGCGGTCACCGCGTGCCCGACCGGCATCGCGCACACCTACATGGCCGCCGAGGCCCTCGAGGCCGCCGCCGCCCGGGCCGGCGTCGACATCGCCGTCGAGACCCAGGGCTCGGCCGGCTCCACGCCGCTGGACCGCGAGCGTCATCGCCGACGCGGACGCCGCGATCTTCGCGGTCGACGTCGGGGTCCGCGACCGGGGCCGGTTCGCCGGCCTCCCGCTCGTCGCGTCCGGCGTGAAGCGACCGATGGACGACGCGGACTCGATGATCGCCGAGGCCCTGCGCTACGCCGACGACCCGAGCGCCCCGCGCGTCGAGGGCTCGGCCGGCGGTGGCGCCGGCGCCGGCGGTCAGCACCGGGGGCGGTGGCGGCCAGGAGTCCTGGGGCGCCCGCACCCGCCGCGTGCTGATGACCGGCGTCTCCTACATGATCCCGTTCGTGGCGGCCGGCGGCCTGCTGATCGCCCTGTCGTTCCTGCTCGGCGGCTACGAGATCGTCGGGCCGTTCAAGGACATCCTGTCCAAGAACTCGCTGACCAACCTGCCCGACCCGGCCGCCTACGGCCTCAAGCACGCGCTGTTCGACTCCGGCTTCTTCGCCTACGTCGGGGCGATCTTCTTCGTCCTCGGCAAGACCGCGTTCGCCTTCTTCATCCCGGCGCTCGCGGGCTACATCGCCTTCGCGATCGCCGACCGGCCCGGCATCGCGCCCGGCTTCGTGATGGGCGGCCTGGCCGCCGACGTCATGCAGTTCGGCACCCCGCAGACCGGCTTCCTCGGCGCGATCGTCGGCGGTGTCCTCGCCGGTGTGATCGCCCACTGGATCGCCCAGCGCAAGGTGCCGTCCTGGGCCCGCGGCCTGATGCCGGTGCTGGTCATCCCGCTGTTCACCACCATCGTCGCCGGCGTCCTGATGCTGGTGGTCTTCGGCAAGCCGATCGCCTGGCTGATGGCCCGCCTCACCGACGGCCTGAACAACATGAGCGGCGCCAACGCGGTGCTCCTCGGCGTGATCCTCGGCCTGATGATGGCCTTCGACATGGGTGGCCCGCTGAACAAGGTCGCCTACAGCTTCGCGGCCGCCGGGGTCGGCGGTGCGGCGGCCCTGGCCACCGACGCTCCCGAGCTCAAGATCATGGCCGCGGTCATGCTCGCCGGCATGGTCCCGCCGATCGCCCTGGCCCTCGCGACCGTCGTCCGCCCGAAGCTGTTCACCCCGGCCGAGCGGGAGAACGGCAAGGCGGCCTGGCTGCTGGGCGCCTCGTTCATCACCGAGGGCGCGATCCCGTTCGCGGCGGCCGACCCGCTGCGCGTGATCCCGTCGATCATGCTCGGCAGCGCGGTCACCGGCGGACTCTCGATGGCCCTCGACGTCAGCGTCCGGGCACCCGCACGGCGGTATCTTCGTGCTCTTCGCCGTGGGCAACATCCTGGGCTACCTGATCGCCCTCGCGGCCGGTGTCGCTCGTCGGCGCCGCCGGCGTGATCGCCCTGAAGAGCCTGACCGAGAGCTCGGAGGAGATCGAAGAGCTCTCGAGCGTTACCGTCTGACCCGCCCCTCAACGAAGGAGACACCGCATGCCCAGCAAGACCGTCATCGTCGGCTCGTCCGTCGGCCTGCACGCCCGTCCCGCCGCGATCATCTCCGAGGCGGCCGGCGAGCTCGACTCCGAGGTCACCCTCGCCGTCGCCGGCGAGGAGCCGGTCGACGCCGCGTCGTCGCTGCTGATCATGACCCTGGGCGCCGCGTGCGGCGACATCGGTCGAGGTCGCCGGCGACGACCAGGCCGACGTCGACGCGATCGCCGCGCTCGTCGAGAAGGACCTGGACGCCTGAGGGCTGCCCCCACGAGCACGTCGCGGAGCAGGTCCTCGCGGCGTGCTCGTGCCGCGTCCACCCGCAGGTCGGGCCGGCCGGTGTCCCGCCAGGTCCGCTCGGTGACCTCCGGCGTCGCGCCGCTCTCCAGGCCCGGTGGGCGTCGGGAGGAAGGCGACGAGGTCGAGCAGCTGCCAGTACGCCGCGGCGCGCGGGTCCTCCGCGAGCACGCCGCCCCGGTCGACGTACGCACGGCGGAAGGCGCGCGCGGCCTCGACGCCGTGCAGGCCGGCGAGGTTCGAGGCGCAGTGCGCGACGTCGAGGTCGGCCGGACCGGTCGACGTCTCCACCCAGTCCACGACACCGGTGACGCGGCCGTCGCTGACAGCAGCACGTTGGCCGGGTGGAAGTCGCGGTGCAGGAACGTCTCGTCGTACGGCCGGAGCGGGCTCGGCCAGCCGCGCGAACGCCTCCTGGTAGAGCCCGTCGTCGCGCGGACCACGGCGGCACCACCCGCTTGGACTCGAAGGCCCACGACTCGTAGCGCCGCGGCCACTCCCCCGGCTCCGGACGGACCGCGTGGATCGCCAGCAGCGTGCCGGCCAGCGCCTCGGGGTGCGCCGCGACCAGGTCGACGGCACCGGGCAGCCGGGTCATCAGCAGGCTGGGGTCGCCGTCGGTCCGGTCGCCGCGGACGTCGACAGCCAGCGTGCGGGGAGCCGGCACGTCGGTCCCGGCCAGCAGCCGGTGCACGTCGCGCTCCCGGGTCGAGCAGCGCCTCGGCGTGCGCGACGCCACGGGTCGTCGACCAGCTGGCGGAGCACCGCCTCGCGGCCGTCCTCGACCCGGACCAGCAGCATCCGCGAGGCGACCCCGCCGCTCAGCGGCGCGGCCGCGACGACGCGCCGACTCGAGGGCGTCCTCGACCCAGCGACGGGTGTCGGGGCCGAGGCGTCATCTGCCGCAGGGTGCGGTAGACGGCGCGCACGGCGACCGCCCGTTCGAGCTCACGCATGACCGAGGTGAAGAACTGCGGCGCGGTAGGTCTCGTCGGTGACGGCGTAGACGGTGAAGTAGAGCCCGGAGAAGCCCGCCAGGAACACCGAGACCTTGAGCAGCGGCTCGGCGACCGTCGGCGTCCTTGTCCTGCAGCCAGGACGCGACGACGTCCTGCTGCATCACCACGCTGCCGAAGACCAGGAAGAACACCAGCACGGCGACCGACAGCAGCAGCACCTGCACGAACTGGGAGACCAGCAGCACCAGCACGAGGTTCCACTTCTGGAGCCCGCGACCTCGAGCACGTCGCGCAGCTCGTCCTCGGGGATCTCGTCGAACACCTCGCGCGAGCAGTGCTCGACGGGAGTGCCCTGGGTGCGCGCGACGAGCCGGCCGGTGTCGGTGTCGTCGTCGACCCGGTCCATCTCCTCGGGCAGCCGCACCAGCAGGAAGCCGATCGCCATCGCGGCGAAGAACATCACCGCCATCGTCAGCACGCCGGGGTCGAGGGAGTTCGCGACCATCCAGACCTCGGTGTTGATGAACAGGAAGGTGATGAACAGCATCAGCAGCGGCAGCGCCCGGGTGACCAGCGGGAACATCAGCCCGAGGCTGCCCAGCGTCCGGCCGACCGCCCACCGCGCGATGATCCGCAGCCGCAGCGTGGTGCCGGCGTAGACCGCGAGCACGGCGCCCGCGCCCCAGAGCCCGAAGACCAGTCCGCCCGAGACGTCCTGGAGCCACAGGCCGGAGCCGACCCCGACGACGGCGCCGACCAGCAGGGCGAGGCCGACCACCGGGAGCAGCCGGTTGCGGCTCAGGCCCCGCTGCGACGATCGCCCGCTCGGACTGCACGAAGTAGGGCAGCCCGTGCCGCACGAACCACTGCTCCGCGTCGCGCAGAGCCACGGTCCACGGTCGACCATCAGACGCCGAGGACCTCGTGGGTGCGCTCGACGTCGTGGGCCATCGTCTCGACGAGCTCGTCGACGGAGTCGAAGCGGAGCATGCCGCGGATGCGGGCCACGAAGGACACCTCGACCTGCACGCCGTACAGCTCGAGGTCGTCGCGGTCCAGCACGTAGGACTCCACGCGGCGCTCGCGCTCGCCCTCGAACGTCGGGTTGGTGCCGACGCTGATCGCGGCCGGGAGCGGCGGCTCGTCGCCGTCGGACCGGCAGGAGCCAGCCGGCGTACACCCCGTCGGCCGGGGCGGCGAGCATGCCGGTGGTGGGCACGTTGGCGGTCGGGTAGCCGAGCTCGCGGCCGCGCTGGTCGCCCTTGACGACCTCGCCGCGCACCGAGAACGGGTGGCCGAGCGCCTCGGCCGCGCCCTCGACGTCGCCGGCGAGCAGGCAGCTGCGGACGTAGGTGGAGGACCACACCTGCGGGCCGCCGTCGAGCGCGATGCCCTCGGCGGTGAAGTCGTGCGTGCGGCCGAGCTCGGTCAGCGTGGCGACGTCGCCGGAGGCCTTGGTGCCGAACCGGAAGTTCGCGCCGACCACCACGGCCCGGGCGTGCAGCGCCTCGACCAGGACGTCGACGACGAACCGCTCCGGGGACCAGGCCGCGACCTCGCGGGTGAAGGGTACGACGAGCACGGCGTCGACCCCGGCGTCGCCGAGGAGGCGGGCGCGGGTCTCGAGGCTGGTCAGCGTCTGGGGCGCGTGCTCGGGCCGCAGCACCGCCATCGGGTGCGGGTCGAAGGTGACCGCCACGACCGTGCCGTCCTGCCCGGCGACCTCACGGGCCCGTGCCACGACGTGCTGGTGGCCGCGGTGCACGCCGTCGAAGTTGCCGACCGTGACGACGGTCCGGCCGAGGTCGTGGGGCACCTCGTCCGAGCGAGCGCCAGATCTGCACGGGAGTCTGCTCCTTCTGCCTCTGAGCCGCCGTGGGGACGACGTCATCGTCCCACAGCGGTTCAGACGAAGACGGCCACGGGGGCGGCGACGTCGCCGCGCTGCTCGTAGAGCGCCAGGAAGCGTCCCGGCCGGGTCGAACACCGCCACCGGGGCCGGGTCGCCGACCGACGTGTCGAGCGACCGTCCGTAGGCGACGGCCTTGGCCTCGTCGGCGTCGAGGTCGTGCGCGGTGAAGCAGCGGCGGGCCACGTCGTCGATGCCGACGAGGTCGAAGGCAGTCGGCCAGGTCGTCGAGCCCGTGCGCCTCGTCGAGCGTGAAGGGCCCGACCGCCGTACGCCGGAGCATGGTGAGGTGACCGCCGACGCCGAGGGCCGCGCCGAGGTCGCGGGCGATCGCGCGGATGTAGGTGCCGCTGCTGCAGCGCACCGACAGGTCGACGTCGATGGCGTCGCCGTCGTGGCGCACGTCGGTCACCACGCAGCTCGTGCACCGTGACCGGTCGCGCGGGCAGGTCGACGTCCTCGCCGTCGCGGACGCGGGCGTAGGCGCGCTTGCCGTCGACCTTGATCGCGGAGACGGCCGACGGCTTCTGCTCCAGGTCGCCGACGAACGCACCGGCGGCGGAGCGGACGTCGTCCTCCGTGACGTGCCGGACCGACGCGGTCGTGAGCGTCTCGCCCTCGGCGTCGTCGGTGGTGGTGCTCGACCCGAGACGGACCGTGGCGTCGTACGCCTTCTCGGTCAGGGTCAGGTGCCCGAGCAGCCGGGTGGCGCGGTTGACCCCGACCAGCAGCACGCCGGTGGCCATCGGGTCGAGCGTGCCGGCGTGCCCGACCTTGCGGGTGCCGGCGAGCCGGCGGACCCGGGCGACCACGTCGTGGGAGGTCATCCCGGCCGGCTTGTCGACGACGACGAGCCCGGCCGGTGCCGCGCTCACGCTGGCAGTCGGCCTCGTCGGCCGTCGTCGGCCTCGTCGAGCGGGTCGTCCTCGTGCGGCTTGCGGTAGGGGTCGGCCTCGCCGGCGTACGTCGCCCCGGCGGCCGACGCGGCCCGGGCGGCGTCGGCCTCGCGGGTCTGGGCCAGGATCTCCTCGAAGTGCCGCGCGGTGTCCGGCAGCGCGTCGTGGATGAACTCCAGCGACGGCGCGTGCCGCATCCCGAGCTGCTTGGCCACCTCGGAGCGGATCAGCCCCTTGGCCGACTCGAGCGCGGCCGCCGAGCCGACGACCTGCTCCTCCTCGCCGAGGACGGTGTAGAACACCGACGCCTGCTGCGTGTCACCGCTGACCCGCACGTCGGTGACCGTCACGAACCCGAGACGCGGGTCCTTGATCCGCCGCTCGAGCATCTCCGCGACGATGACCTGGATCCGGTCCGCCACCTTGCGGACCCTGGGGTTTGCCACTGCTGCTCCTGTTGCTCACGTGAAGGACGCCGACCCGTCACCTCTGCATCGACACGCCGCGAACGGCGCTGCATTGGTGACGGGTCGGCGGGGTGGATCAGGCGCGGGGGATTTCCCGCAGCTCGAAGCACTCGACGATGTCACCCTGCTTGATGTCGTTGAACCCGCGGAGCGTCAGACCACACTCGAAGCCCTCGCGGACCTCGGCAGCGTCGTCCTTCTCGCGCCGCAGCGACGACAGGTCGAGGTTGTCCGCCGCCACGTTGCCGTCGCGGATGAGCCGCGCCTTGGCGTTGCGCCGGATGACCCCGCTGGTGACCATGCAACCCGCGATGTTGCCGATCTTGCTGGACCGGAAGATCTCGCGGATCTCGGCCTGGCCGAGGGTGGCCTCCTCGTAGACCGGCTTGAGCATGCCCTTGAGCGCGGCCTCGATCTCCTCGATGGCCTGGTAGATCACCGAGTAGTACCGGATCTCCACGCCCTCCTTGTCGGCCATCTCGGTCGCCTTGCCCTGCGGGCGGACGTTGAAGCCGATGATGATCGCGTCGGAGGCGGCCGCCAGGTCGACGTTGGTCTCGGTGATCGCACCGACACCGCGGTCGATGACCCGCAGCTGGACCTCGTCGCCGACGTCGATCTTGGCGAGCGAGTCCTCGAGCGCCTCGACCGAACCGGACACGTCGCCCTTCAGGATCAGGTTGAGCTCCTGGCTCTTGCCCTTCTCCATGGACGCCATGAAGTCCTCGAGGGTGCGACGCACGCGGCGCTTGGCCTGCATGGCCGCCCGCTCGCGCGACTCGCGACGCTCCGCGATCTGGCGGGCGATGCGGTCGTCCTCGACGACGATGAGGTTCTGGCCGGCGCCGGGCACGGCGGTCAGGCCGAGCACCATCGCGGGACGCGACGGGAGCGCCTCCTCGATGTTGTCGCCGTACTCGTCGAGCATGGCCCGCACGCGGCCGTAGGCCGGTCCGGCCACGATCGAGTCGCCGACCCGCAGCGTGCCGCGCTGGATCAGCACGGTCGCCACCGGGCCACGGCCACGGTCGAGGTGCGCCTCGACGATGAGGCCCTGGGCGTCCTGGTCCGGGTTGGCCCGGAGGTCCAGGGACGCGTCCGCCGTCAGCACGATGGCCTCGAGCAGCTTGTCCAGGTTGAGCTCGGCCCGCGCCGAGACGTCGACGAACATCGTGTCGCCGCCGTACTCCTCGGGGACGAGGCCGTACTCGGTGAGCTGGCCGCGCACCTTCGTCGGGTCCGCGTCCTCCTTGTCGATCTTGTTCACCGCGACCACGATCGGGACGCCGGCGGCCTTGGCGTGGTTGAGCGCCTCGACCGTCTGCGGCATCACGCCGTCGTCGGCCGCGACGACCAGCACCGCGATGTCGGTCGCCTGCGCACCACGGGCACGCATGGCGGTGAACGCCTCGTGGCCCGGGGTGTCGATGAAGGTGATCCGACGCTCGTCGCCGTCGACCTCGGTGGCGACCTGGTAGGCGCCGATGTGCTGCGTGATGCCACCGGCCTCCTTGCCCGCCACGTTGGCGTTGCGGAGCGCGTCGAGCAGCCTGGTCTTTCCGTGGTCGACGTGACCCATGACCGTGACGACCGGCGGACGGGCCGCGAGGTCCTCCTCGGTCCCCTCGTCCTCACCGAACTCGAGGTCGAAGGACTCCAGCAGCTCGCGGTCCTCGTCCTCGGGCGAGACGACCTGGATGATGTAGTTCAGCTCGTCGCCGAGCAGCTCCAGCGTCTCGTCGTTGACCGACTCGGTCGCCGTCACCATCTCGCCGAGGCTGAACAGCATCTGCACGAGCGACGCCGCGTCGACGCCGATCTTCTCGGCGAAGTCGGTCAGCGACGAGCCGCGGGCCAGGCGGATGGTCTCGCCGTCGCCCTTGCGGACGCGCACGCCACCGATCGTCGGGGCCTGCATCTGCTCGAACTCTTGACGACGCGCGCGCTTCGACTTGCGACCACGACGCGACGGACCGCCGGGGCGACCGAACGCACCCTGGGTCTGGCCACGCTGGCCGGGACGACCGCCACCGGGACGGCCACCGCCGCCGGGACGGCCGGCGAACCCACCGGGGGCTCCGCCGCCACCACCGGGTGCACCGGCGCGAGCCGGAGCACCGGGACGACCGGCACCCGGGCCACCACGACCGGGCGCACCGCCACGGCCGCCGGGCGCGGGACGTCCACCGGGTCCGCCACCGAAGGCGGCCGGGGACTTGGGCATCATCGCCGGGTTGGGACGCGGCATGCCGGGACGACCGGCACCGCCGCCGGCGGGCGCGGCGCCGGGACGACCGGGCGCACCGCCGTCGCGGCTGGCCGGGGGACGCGGGGGACGGTCCGCGCGCTCCGCGGGGGCGTCACCGGCGGCCGGGCGGGCCGCCGGACGGCGACCCATGCCCTGGGACGGGGCGAACGGGTTGTTGCCCGGGCGCGGGGCGCCGGGACGGGCGGACGGACGCGCCGGCGGCGGGCCGGGACGATGCGACGTCTCGGTGCCGTCGCTCGCGGCCGGGGCCTCGGGCGTCTCGGCCTGAGCCGCAGCCGGAGCGGGCGCCTCGGCGGCCGGCTCCTGCACGACGGGCTCGTCGGCGACGGGCTCGGCCGGGACCGCACGCGGGCCGGGACGGGGACCGGTGCGGGGCGCGGGCGCCTCGGCGGCCGGCTCGGCCGGGGTCTCGGCGACCGGCGCGGCCGGTGCCTCCTGCGCTGCGGGTGCGGTCTCCTCGGCGGCCTTGGCCGGCGCCTGGGGGGCCGGCTTGGGCGCGGCCTTCTTGGCGGGAGCCGGGGCGGCGCTCGCCTTCAGCTCGGCACCGTACTGGTCGGTGAACCGCTTGACCACGGGGGGCTCGACCGTCGACGACGCCGACTTGACGAACTCTCCCATTTCTTTGAGCTTGGTCAGGACGACCTTGCTCTCGACTCCGAGCTCTTTGGCGAGCTCGTGGACTCGGACCTTAGCCACGCTTCTCCTTCTGGTCCGAGTCCCGGGACCCTCGATGGTCGAAGGGGGGCGGTCGGACCGTTAGCTGGTGTGCAAACTCATCGGAAAGTACTCATCGAGTGCTCATGAGCTGCTGCTCCAATTTCTTCTGGGGTGTTCACGGTCGGTGCTGCGCTTGTTGCTGCTGGACGAGGTGCTCCTCGACCGCCGTCGTGGCCAGCCGTCCCTCGACCTTGAGGGCCCGGGGGAAGGCGCGGCGGCGGACGGCGAGCTCGAGGCACTCGGTGGTGGGGTGCAGGTGCGCCCCTCGGCCGGGTGCCCGTCCCGCAGGATCGGGGAGGACCTCGCGGCCCGAGCCCCGGTCACTGGCGACGACTCGCAGCAACTCGCTCTTCGCGGCCCGCTGCCGACACCCGATGCACGTGCGGACACTGCCCTGGATGGAACCGTCGGACATGCGTCTGCACAGGCTTTCGTGATGCGGTTGCGGACCGCCGCACAGTCTAGCCGGCTGGCGGGCCGAGAGCCGAACCGGCTTCAGGCGGAGTCGTCCAGCGGCGGGGCCACGGGCACGACGGGGTCGATGGCCGGCTCGCTCGGGGCCTCGTCGGAGCGGATGTCGATGCGCCAGCCGGTGAGCCGTGCGGCGAGGCGGGCGTTCTGGCCCTCCTTGCCGATCGCCAGCGACAGCTGGTAGTCCGGCACGACCACCCGGGCGGACCGCGCGGCGAGGTCGACGACCTCGACGCTGCTCACCCGCGCCGGCGAGAGGGCGTGGCCGACCATCTCGGCCGGGTCCTCGGAGAAGTCGACGATGTCGATCTTCTCGCCGTGCAGCTCGCTCATCACCGCGCGCACCCGCTGGCCCATCGGGCCGATGCAGGAGCCCTTGGCGTTCACGCCGGGGATCGTCGAGCGCACCGCGATCTTGGTGCGGTGCCCCGCCTCGCGGGCGATGCCGCAGATCTCGACGGTGCCGTCGGCGATCTCCGGGCACCTCCATCGCGAACAGCTTCTTGACCAGGTTGGGGTGGGACCGCGACAGCATCACCTGCGGACCGCGCATCCCCTTGCGCACGGAGATGACCAGGCAGCGGATCCGGGTGCCGTGGGAGTAGTTCTCCCCGGGCACGCGCTCCCCCGCCGGCAGCAGCGCCTCGAGCCGGCCGAGGTCCACCATCACGTCCTGCGGGTCGCGACCCTGCTGGATCACCCCGGAGATGATGTCGCCCTCCTTGCCGGAGAACTCACCGAACTTGATGTCGTCCTCGGCGTCCCGCAGCCGCTGGAGCATGATCTGCTTCGCGGTCGTCGCCGCGATCCGGCCGAAGCCGTCGGGCGTGTCCTCGTACTCCGAGAGCTTGTTGCCCTCCTCGTCGGTCTCGGTGGCGAGCACCGTGACGTGACCGTTCTTGCGGTCCAGCTGCACCCGCGCGACCGGGGCTGCGCCCGGCGTCTTGTGGTACGCCGTGAGCAGCGCCTGCTCGATGGCCTCGACGAGGATGTCGAAGGAGATCTCCTTCTCGCGCTCCAGCGCTCTCAGGATCGTCATGTCGATGTCCATGAGTCAGGACTCCTTCCGGTTGAACTCGAGCTCGATCTTGGCCTTCTTCACGTCGCCGTAGTCGACCTCGCGGCGGGTCCCGTCCACGTCGAGCACGGCCCGCGTGTCGTCGCTCTCGGTGATCCGCCCCGTCGTGGTGGTCTTGTCGGCGAGGGTGACCTTGACCAGCCGGCCCTGGTTGCGCCGCCAGTGCCGTGGGTGGGTCAGCGGCCGGTCCGTGCCGGGCGAGGTGACCTCGAGGGTGTAGGGCTGCTCGCCCATCACGTCGGTGCCGTCGGGGCCGTCGAGCACCCGCGAGACCTCCTTGGTGGCCTCGGCGATGTCGTCGAGGGTGACGCCACCGTCCTTGTCGACGGCGACCCGCAGGAGGCGGCGCTTGCCGGCCGGCGTGAGGTCGATGGCCTCGACGTCGAGGCCGGTAGCAGCGAGGGGGGCGGTCAACACCTCTGCAAGTCGGTCCCGGGTCTGATCGGTGCTCACGGGCATCCCTTCCTGCTCTGCTGTTGTGGTGCGGCAACCCTATCGGTTCCCGGGGCGCGTGCTGAGCACCGGCCTCCCGGTCCGCGCGTTGTAGCCTCAGGCATGCCACGGCGCCCTCCCTCCTTCCTCGTCGCGGGACTCGCCGCCGGACTCCTCCTCACCGGGTGCAGCAGCGGTGCCGACGAGCCCTCGCCGTCGACCCACCCCGTCGGCGTCCACGTCGACCTCGCCGAGCGCCGGGCTCTCCTCCGCCGCCGACACCGCTCCCCCGGCCCCGCGTGCCGTGGCCGGCCCGGCCGGCCAGAAGGCGTTCGCCCGGCACGTGATGGACCTGTGGGGCTACGCGCTGCGCACCAACGACGCGCGGCCGCTGACGAGGCTCGGCGGCAAGAAGGCCTGCGTCGGCTGCGCGGCACTGTCCACGGAGCTCGCCCGCCGCAAGAAGCAGGGCTGGGTCGTGGACTTCGCCGGGCTGAAGGTGCGGAAGGTCACGGTCGCCGGGAAGCCGGGCGCCGAGCACGTGGTCCGGTCGACCGTCGACATCCCGGAGAGCGACTCCTACAACACCGACGGCAGCTTCCGGAACACCAGCCCGGCGCACGCGGGCTCGACGTTCGTGGTGCGCCTGCGCTACGCCGACCGGCACTACCGGCTCGTGTCGTTCAGCGTCTCCTGACTCCGGCGCGCAGCGACGCCGGCTCTGCCAGCGTGGCCTAGGCTCTCGCGCGTGCCGATCCCTCCTCCCTCGCGTGCTGCCGCGCCCCTGACCCGGCGTACGGCGCTGGGTGCCGGCCTGGCCGGGGCGGGCGTGGTCCTGGTGGCCTGCACGCCCTCGGGGATCGACCGTCGCCCGAAGGCGGGAGCGACCGCCGGCACCTCCCCCCGGGTGCGCGCCGGCGTGGACCCGGACGTGGCGCTGGCCGCGACCGTGCTCGCCGACGAGCAGGCGCTGCTCGACCGGGTCGACGCGACGATCGCGCGCCACCCGGACCTGGAGGCGACGCTGGCCTCGGCCCGCACGGCGCACCAGGCCCACGTCGACCTGCTCCAGGACGCGGTGCCCGACGACGCGCGTGTCCAGGCCGACGGCGCCGGCCCCTCCGTCTCCCCGTCGGTGTCCCCCTCGGTCGCGGCGTCGCCGACGACGCCGCGGGTGCCGGCCCGGGCGCCGGTCGCGCTGCGGGCCGTGGCCACCGCCGAGGACCGGCTCGCACTGGTCGGCCGGCGCAGCGCGTTCGCCGCGGAGAGCGGCGCGTTCGCCCGGGTGCTCGCGAGCATGGCCGCGGCCGCCGCGCAGCAGGCCGTCACCCTGGCCGCCGCCGCGACGGTGCGCGGATGACCCCCCTCGACGCGCTCCAGCAGACCCTGGCGGGCGAGCACGCGGCGGTCTACGTCTACCGCGCGCTGGCCGGCCGCGTGTCGGCCTCGGCCCAGCCCGACCTGGCCGCCGGCCTCGCGACGGCGTACACGACGCACCGCGGCCGCCGCGACCAGCTGATCGCGATGGTCCGCGAGGCCAAGGGCGACCCGGTCGCCGCCGACGTGAGCTACGTGCTCCCCAACCCGAGCCGGACCGCCGCTCCAGCTCCGGGCGGGGGCGCTGGTCACCGAGGAGCGGTGCGCCGAGGTCTACGCCGCGATGGTCGGCAGCACGTCGCGCGGGGACCGGCAGTGGGCGATCGACGCGCTCGCCGACGCGGCCGTCCGGCTGCTGGGGTTCGGCGGGGTGCCCGCGGACTTCCCCGGCGTCAGCGCGAGCTCTGACCGACCGGGTGGGGCCCGACCCGGACACGAGAAGACCCTCCCCACTCCAGGTGGTCGCCTGGGATGAGGAGGGTCTGCCCGACGGGAGGGCCCCCGAGAAACGTGGCCTTCCCGTGTCGCGCGCGGCTGCGGGAGCCACGCGTGCCAGGGGGTGGGCTCAGGCCCGGTAGGCCGCGAACATCTGCTGGGTGCGGGTGGCCTGGTTCGGGGTGAACTGGTCGTAGCAGGGGTCGTAGCTGTAGTCCATGTAGTTGTGGATCGGGTCGAGGCCCGGCAGCGAGCAGGAGTCACGGCCCGTGGGGCAGCCGCTGGTGGCGCTGGACTGCGCGGGGGTGTCGCTCACCTCGTCGTTGGTGCTCGTGCACCCGCCCTGGAAGGTGTGGTAGAGCCCGAACCAGTGGCCCGGCCTCGTGCGAGGCGGTCTTGCCCTGGTTGTAGTTGGTGGCCGAGCCGCCCGGCAGCGAGGAGTACTGCACCCGGATGCCGTCGATGCCCGGGTTCTTCGCGTAGTCCCAGGGGAACGTCGCGATGCCGAGGTAGGCGAAGTCGACCAGCCAGATGTTCAGGGCGTTCTTGCCCCCGAGCCGGGTCTGCTTGCGGTAGGTCGTGGACTGCTGGTCCTTGTGCCACGAGGTGTTGTAGTAGCGGTCGACGCCGGCCAGCGAGAACGTGAAGCCGGTGTTCGCCGCGGACGTCGACTCGCCGCCGGCGAAGTCCTGGTTGAGCTCGGTGATCTGCTGGCTGATCTGGGTGTCGGTGACGTTACCGGCGCCGTTGGCGTCGGCCATCACGTGGATGTAGACCGGCACGCCGGCACCCGCGGTCGGCGTCGTGCCGCCGCCTCCGGGCTTGCGCTTCGCGGCCAGGATGTCCTTGGTGCGCTTCTCGATCGCGGCCTGCTCGCGGGCAGACAGGTCACGGTGGTCGGCGCCCGAGCGGCCACCGCGGGCCGCGGCGGCACCGCCCGTGCCGGCGCCGACGGAGGCCGGGTCGAAGCAGGAGGCGGAGCGGCTCGCGACCGGCTCGGAGGCGTTGGCGGGGGCGATGGCCCCGGCGAACGAGAGGCTGCTGACCAGGGCGGTGAGCCCGGCCAGGGCGGCGGTCCGGTGGCTGAGTCGGGTCATGGATGACGTCCTTCGACAGGTCGGAGATCCGGGACGGTCTGGCCCCGCTCTTCGATCCTGCCTGCAGATCTTCCGCCGGTGAAGGTGCAGCGGGCCCGGATCTTGTGCAGGTTTGCGCAGGTTCCGGAACGTGCAAGGCCGCGAGAGCGCGACGCTGCTCAGGCCTCGGCGCTGCGCCAGGCGGCCACCACGTCGTACACGTGGGCGAGCTGGTGGGTCGACCGCGTCGGGCTCGCCCTCGGTGTGCCCGACCTGCTCGGCCGGGATGTCGCTGTGCGGGACGTGGATGGTGCGCATGCCGACGTTGGCGGCGCCCCAGATGTCGTCGAACAGCCGGTCCCCGACGAACACGCACGCGGCCGGGTCGCGTGACCCCGACCGCGTCCATCGCGGCCCGGAACGCCTCCGGGGCGGGCTTCGTCCAGGGCACCTCGCTGGTGTAGACGGCGCCGTCGAGCAGCCCGAGCACGCCGTCGCGGTCGAAGAACTCCTCGTGCCAGGCCCGCGGCCACACGGTGTTGGACAGCACGCCGACCTTGAGGCCGTCGACCTTGAGCCGCGACAGCAGGGGTACGACGTCCGGGTCGGTCAGAGTGTGCGGCTCCCAGAACTCCCGGTAGGCCGACGAGCCGCTCCTCGTCGTGGGCCAGCCCCGCCTCCTGGAACAGGTCCGCCACCGTCGCGCTGGTGTGCTGGTCGCGCGAGCGGCCCCACGACCACGCCGCCCGCGGCGAGCAGCCGGGCCGCCGCGGAGTCGTCGGCGTCCACGGCGGCGGCCGCGAGCGCGCGGGCCTCCTCCTCGAAGTCGATCGTGTGCCACGGCGTGAGCGTGCCGCCCCAGTCGAAGATGACCGCCTCGATGCCGGGCTGTCGTGCGGCCGGGCATCAGCGCTCCGAGATGGGGTTGCCGACCGGCTCGCGCACCGCGTTGAGCGACGTGCGCGGCCGCGTCGGCGACCGCGACGTCCTCGCGCTCGCCGCTGGCCCGGTCCTTGACCTCGACGACGCCCTCGGCGAGACCCTTGCCGACCACGACGATCGTGGGCACGCCGATCAGCTCGGCGTCCTTGAACTTCACGCCCGGCGAGACCTTCACGCGGTCGTCGTACAGCACCGTCAGGCCCTGGGAGGTCAGGTCGACCGCGAGCTCGGCCGCCGCGTCGTAGACCGCCGGGTCCTTGCCGGTCGCGACGATGTGCACGTCGGCCGGCGCGACCTCGCGCGGCCAGACCAGGCCGAGCTCGTCGTGGGTGTTCTCCGCGATGGCCGCGACCGCGCGCGAGACACCGATGCCGTAGGAGCCCATGGTGACCGTGACGAGCTTGCCGTTCTCGTCGAGCACCTGGAGGCCGAGGGCGTCGGCGTACTTGCGGCCGAGCGCGAAGATGTGGCCCATCTCGATGCCGCGGGGGTGTGCAGCGTGCCGTCGCAGCACGGGGCAGGGGTCGCCGTCGCGGACCTCGGCGGCCTCGATGGTGCCGTCGGGCGTGAAGTCGCGCCCGGCCACCAGGTCGAGCACGTGCGACCCGGTGACGTCGGCGCCGGTGACCCAGCGGGTGCCCTCGACGATGCGCGGGTCGACGAGGTAGCGGATGCCGGAGGCGTTCTTCTCCCCCAGCACGCCGGGGCCGATGTAGCCCTTCGCGAGCGAGGGGTGCTGGGCGAAGTCCTTCTCGTCGAAGGCCTCGACCTCGATGGGCTCGAGCTGGCCGCTCGAGCCGCTTCTCGTCGACCTCGCGGTCACCGGGCAGGCCGATCGCGACGGGCTCGCGGGTGCCGTCGGGGTGCTTGAGCACGACGATGACGTTCTTGAGCGTGTCGCCGGCGTGCCAGGGACGGTCCTCGCGCGGGAACGTCGCGTTGAGGTGGTCCACCAGCGTCTCGATGGTGGGGGTGTCGGGCGTCTGCTCGGCGTGGGCCGCGGGCGCGTCGTCGTAGGCGACGGGGCTGGGCGGGCGCACCTGCACGGCCTCGACGTTGGCGGCGTAGTCGCAGTTGGAGCAGCGGACGTAGGTGTCCTCGCCGTTCTCGGCCGTGGCCAGGAACTCCTCGGACATCGAGCCGCCCATGGCGCCCGATGGTGGCCTTGACGATCACGTAGTCGAAGCCGAGCCGGTCGAAGGTCTGCACGTAGGCGGCGCGGTGCGCGGCGTACGACCTCTCCAGGCCCTCGTCGGTGACGTCGAAGGAGTAGGAGTCCTTCATGATGAACTCGCGGCCGCGCAGCACGCCGGCGCGGGGCCGCGCCTCGTCGCGGTACTTCGTCTGGATCTGGTAGAGCCAGACGGGCAGGTCCTTGTAGGAGGAGTAGAGGTCCTTCACGACGAGGGTGAACAGCTCCTCGTGCGTGGGACCGAGCAGGTAGTCGCCGCCCTTGCGGTCCTTGAGCCGGAAGATGCTGTCGCCGTACTCCGTCCAGCGGCCGGTCGCCTCGTAGGGCTCACGCGGGAGCAGGGCGGGGAACTGGAGCTCCTGGGCCCCCATCCCGTCCATCTCCTCGCGGACGATCTTCTCGATGTTGCGGAGCACCCGCAGACCCAGCGGCAGCCAGGTGTACATGCCGGGGGCGACGCGGCGGATGTAGCCCGCCCGGACGAGCAGCCGGTGGCTCGGCACCTCGGCGTCCGCGGGGTCTTCCCGGAGCGTGCGCACGAACAGGCTGGACATCCTCAGGATCATGGGGTGAAGGCTAACGGGCGCCCCACCGGCGCCGCACACCCGTTTCCCCTCGGTGCACGGGTCAGCGCGAACGGCCCGCGCGGTACGCCGAGCGGAGCAGGGGCAGCTGCAGCGGGAGCCGGCCGAACGCGACCGCCTTGCGGGCGGTCTTGTCGGTCTGCGCGGCGTCGCCGGCCATCTTCAGGTTGGCCGGGTAGACCGCGAGCAGCAGCCCGAAGCTGGCCCAGCCGGCCAGCGACCGGGTGCGGGGGTGCAGCAGCCCGGCGGCGCACAGCAGCTCGAGGACGCCGGAGGCCACGATCACCTCGCGGTGCGCCGGCACGAGCTCGGGCATGATCGGCTCGTAGACCTCGGGCTTCACCAGGTGGATGACTCCGGAGGTGGCGAGGATCGCGGCCAGGACCGTGACGTCACGACTGGGCCTGTTCGTCGTAGGCATCCCGTGACCGTACCCCGGCCCGAGCGGTCAGCGGCGGCCGCCCCGGGCGACCGCGTGCGAGAGGTCGTTGACCGCGCGGTCCCGGCTCGACAGCGGCGCGAGGCCGAAGCTGCGCTCGATGGTCGCCAGGATCGACGTCGTGTCGTACGACGTGTGGTCGACGCCCGGAGCGCTTCAGCGACGCGACCGATCACGAGGGCCGGGATGCGGGTGCCGGGACCCCAGGCGTCGTGGGTGCCCTTCTTCGCTCCGGCGCCGGGCGGCGACACGTGGTCCCACTGCCCACCGAACTCGTCGTAGGTGACCACGACCAGGGTGTCCTTGGCCTGGGGGCCGTTGGTGATCGTCTTGAGCAGGTCGACGAGGTGGTCGCTGCCGTGCGACTGGCTGGCGTAGCCCGGGTGCTCGTTCTCGGCGCCGTACGGCTTCACGAAGCTGACCGTCGGCAGGTGCCCGTGCTTCGCCGCCGTGATGAAGCGTCGCTCGTCCTTGAGGTGCGAGCGGCCCGGCTGCCCCGGCGCGTAGTTCGCGAAGTAGTTGAACGGCTGGTGGTGGTACTGGAACAGCGGGCCGGGGGCGCCGGCGCTGGCCTCGCGCCAGCCGCCGGAGTACCACTTCCAGGAGATGCCGGCCGCGGTCATCCGGTCACCGATGTTGGGGTACTTCGCGTCGTCGATCAGCGGGATCTTCGCGCCCGTGGCCGCGGCGGGCGGGCTGGACGGCTGGACGGTGTTGACCGCGAAGTCGCCGCAGGCACTGCTGTACTTCATCTGCAGCGGGTCGTTGCACTTGCGGGTCAGCGGGCCGTCGTTGACCGGCCCGGTCGGCGTGTAGAGCGGGTAGGCCTTGACCATCCCGTTGCTGTCCAGCACGGAGTTGGCCGTGGCGGTCGGCCGTCACCGTGGCTGGTGTCGAGCGGCGTCCGGGCGGCGATCAGCCACTGGTGGTTGAGGAACGACCCGCCGAACGCGGCCTGGAAGAACCGGTCGGCCAGCACGTACTTCGGGGCGCCCTTGCGGTGCAGGTACTTGTAGATCGGCAGGTCGCGCGTCTTGTAGTAGCCCTGGGTCAGGCCGACCGCGTCGGAGCCGGTGACGTAGCGGTTCTGCTTGCCGCCGTTGAGCTGGTACTGCTCCTGGTAGAAGCGGTGCACGATGTCGCGCGTGCAGCCACCCGGCTCACCGCTCCCCTTCGGCACGCCGTTGGCCGCGAACACGCCGGGTGCCGGGCAGGTGGTGTCGGCCGGCTTGATGTAGCGGTCGATGGCGAACGGCTTGTTGGTGAAGTGGCTGGTGAAGGGACGGGTGCTGTCGGTGCTGTCGGCGCAGTCGGCCGGCTGCGGCGGGCTGGTGAGGTTGACGTCGTTCTGCAGCAGGCAGGAGTACGTCGTCCCGTCCTGGTCGCACCTGGGTGGTGTGCGCCGCGGTGGCGTTCGCGCGGCCGTTGACGCGCCGGCCGTTGACGCTGCCCCACCCGCCGTACAGGTTGTCGAAGGAGTGGTTCTCCTCGTAGATCACCACGAGGTGCTTGAAGCCGCCGGGGAGACCGCGGCGCCTTCGCCGGCCTGGCCTGCGCGCCGCGCCGGTCGCGGGCGGGGTGGGCGGTGGCGGTGCCGCCGGCGAGCGGCGCTCCTGCCACGACGAGGGCCGCGCACATCGCGGCGGCACTGGCGAGCTTGATCATGTCGACTCCTCCGAGGACCGGGCTCCCCGCGGCGGGAGCACCTCCACCTTCGCCTCCGAGCCGAACTGGCAAGACCACGTCGGCCTTGGCAAGAGCCTCAGAACATGATCGTGGAGAAGGTGCCCGGTCTGCTCGAAGCCGGCCCGGGCGTACGCCGCGCGGGCGGCCACGTTGTGCTCGTTGACGTAGAGCGAGACCACCGGGGCGATGTCGCGCAGGGCGAGCCGCACGACCGCCGCCATGCCCGGCCGCCGCCAGGCCCTCGCCGCGACGGGACGGGTCGACGTAGACGCCCTGGACCTGGCAGGCGTGCGGCGAGGCCGCGGCCACCTCGGCCTTGAACACGACCCGGCCGCCCTCGATGCGGGCGAACGACCAGCCCTTCGCGACGAGCTGCGCGACCCGGGCCCGGTAGAGGTCGGCCCCTCCCCCGATCTCGGGCGAGACGCCGACCTCCTCGGTGTACATCGCGACGCAGGCCGGGTAGAGCACGTCGAGGTCGACGGCCTCGGTCCGTCGTACCAGCGGGTCGGGGGTGACCGCGGGGTCGCCGGAGATCTGCAGGTGCGGCTGGTGCCAGCGCACCTCGCGCGGCGGGGTCCAGTGCGGCGCGAGGTGCCGCCACAGCGGCTCGACCGCCTCGGTGGGACCGACGATCGTCGCGCACCGCCGGTGCTGCGAGGCCGCCCGCTCCGCGAAGGCGGCCAGCGCGTCCGGCCGGGCCTGCACCGGCACCAGGTTGGCGGCCGCGTGGCAGGCCGACACGAGCCGGCCGTCCTCGTGGAAGCCCCACACCTCGCCGCCGAGCCACCGCGGGTCCAGCTGGGTGAGCCGGGCGCGGTAGTCGGCGAAGACGTTGACCACAGGATCGCTCGCCGTCAGCTCCAACATCGCGGAGAGGTCGGAGGGTCCGAGGAGGCGGAGGCCGGGATGCGTGCGGAGCACACGCGGAGCCTAACGCGCAGCGGGGCCGTCTCGGCCGTGACCGGCTCATCGGTGGAGTGGTCGCTGGCCTCGTCCGCGTCGAGCATCGTGGTCTCGTCGAACGGCCGGTCGCCGGCGAGCACCGCGTCGAGCTGGTCGCGGTCGATGCCGTCGGTCCAGGTGCCGATGAGCACGGTGGCGACGGCGTTGCCGGCGAAGTTGGTCAGGGCGCGCGCCTCGGACATGAACCGGTCGATGCCGACGATGAGGCCGACGCCGTCGAGCAGCTCCGGGCGGTGCGAGGAGAGACCGCCGGCGAGGGTCGCGAGGCCGGCGCCGGTGACGCCCGCAGCGCCCTTGGAGGCGATCACCATGAAGACCAGCAGCGAGATCTGCTCGCTGATCGCGAGCGGCTTGCCGAGCGCCTCGGCGATGAACAGCGACGCCATCGTCAGGTAGATCGCGGTGCCGTCGAGGTTGAACGAGTAGCCGGTCGGGACGACGACGCCGACGGTCGTCTTGTCGACGCCGGCGTGCTCCATCTTCGCCATCAGCCGCGGCAGCGCCGACTCGGAGGAGGAGGTCGAGAGGATCAGCAGGAACTCGCGGCCGAGGTACTTCAGCAGCCGGAAGATGTTCACGCCGGTGGCCAGCTTGAGGATCGTGCCCGAGCATCACGAACACGAACAGCCCGCAGGTGACGTAGAAGGCCAGCATCAGGATCGCCAGGGACTTCAGGGCGTCGAGCCCGGTCTCCCCCACCACCGCCGGCGATGGCGCCGAACGCGCCGACGGGCGCGGCCCACATGATCATCGCGAGCACCCGGAACACCACGCGCTGGAGGTGCTCGACGCCCGCGGAGGACCGGCTTGCCGCTGCGGCCCATGCGCCTGCACGGCGAACCCGACCAGCAGCGCGACGAGCAGCGTCTGCAGCACCTCGCCCTCGGTCAGCGCCGAGAACAGCGTCGTCGGGATCACGCCGAGCAGGAAGTCCGTCGTGCTCCCCGGACTCGCCGGCCTGCTCCGCGCCGGCCTTGGCCACGTCGGCGGTGAGGTTGCAGCCCGGAGCCCGGGTGGATCAGGTTGCCGACGACCAGGCCGATGGCCAGCGCGACCGTCGACATCGTCAGGAAGTAGCCCAGCGCCAGGCCGCCGACCTTGCCGACGTGCGCGGCGCTGGCGACCGACCCGACGCCGAGCACGATCGTGCAGAAGATGACCGGCGAGATCATCATCTTGATGAGCGCCGACGAACGCGGTGCCGATCGGCTTGAGCTGGACGGCGAAGTCGGGGGCGACCAGGCCGACCACGATGCCGAGGAGGACGGCGCCGATCACGGCCATGTAGAGGTAGTGCGACCGGTCGCGGCGCGGCGGCCGGGCGGTCTCGGTGCGTGGACGGGGTCGACATGGGGCTCCTCGGTGGGTCGGCTGGCTCCGCCCGAGTACAGCCGATCCTGTGACCGTGGTCACTCTTGTGTTCGTTGTGTTCACACGGCCCCCGGGCAGCCGTGGTGCCACAATGCGTGCGTGCCCTCGACCCGGTCTGCCCGCCGCAGCACCGTGGCGCGCCAGATCCTGGTGCTCCAGGTGCTGGTCGTGGTGGTGGTGGTCGTCGGCGCGGTCGCGCTGGCCTACGCGGACGCCCGGCGGAGCCAGATCGCGAGCGCCCGGGACCGCGCGCTGGCGGTGGCCGTGTCGGTCGCCGACACCCCGCAGGTGCGCGAGGCGCTGCGCACCGCCGGACCCGTCGGCCGCATCGCCCCCTTCGCCGAGGAGGTACGGCGCGACTCCCGCACCGACTTCGTCGTGGTGATGGCCCTGGACCGGACCCGCTACTCGCACCCCGAGCCGCGACGAGATCGGCAAGCCGTTCATCGGGGACCTCGGCACGGCGCCCGACGGCACGCCGTTCACCCAGGAGTACACCGGCACCCTGGGGCCGTCGATGCGCGCGGTGGTGCCGGTGTTCGACCGCGGACGGCGGCCGCAAGGTCGTCGCCCTGGTGTCGGTGGGGATCACCATGGAGCGCATCCAGGGCGCGCTCACCGACCGGCTGCCCACGATCGCCGCTGGCGGCCGTGCTGATCCTCGGCACCGGCGTGCTCGGCGCGTGGCTGATCAGCCGCCGGCTGCGACGGCAGACCCACGGCCTGGGCGAGGGCGAGATCACCCGGATGTACGAGTACTACGACGCGGTGCTGCACGCCGTACGCGAGGGTCTGCTGCTGGTCGACACCGAGGGCCGGGTGCAGCTGGTCAACGACGAGGCGAAGCGGCTGCTCGACCTGGACGCCACGGCCGTCGGGCGCCCGGTCGCGGACCTCGGCTTCCCCGAGTCGCTGACGCGCACGGTGCTCGCGACCGACTCGCGGCCCGACGAGATCCACCTCGTCGACGACGCCGTCCTCGTCGTCAACACCGCGCCGGCGCAGCTGGCAGGGCCGCGAGGTCGGCACGGTCGTGACCCTGCGCGACCACACCGAGATCCAGGCCGTGGCGGGCGAGCTCGACACGGTCCGCGGCCTCGCGGAGTCGCTGCGCTCGCAGAACCACGAGGCCGCCAACCGGCTGCACACGGTGGTGTCGCTGGTCGAGCTGGGCCGGATCGAGGAGGCGATCGCAGTTCGCCACCGACGAGCTCGAGGTCGCCCAGCTGCTCACCGACCGGGTCGTCGGGCTCGGTGGCCGACCCGGTCGTGTCCGCGCTGCTGCTCGGCAAGACCGCCCAGGCCGCCGAGCGCGGCGTGCGGCTGCGGATCACCGAGGGCACCGACGTCACCGGCCTGCCGGTCGAGCAGCGCGACGTCGTGACGATCCTCGGCAACCTGATCGACAACGCGATCGACGCCGTCGTCGAGTCCGAGGAACGGGTCGTCGAGGTGATGGTCGAACGCGTCGGCCGGACGGCCTCGTGCGTGCACGTCGACGACTCCGGGCCGGGTGTGCCCGGCCGGCGTCGCCGCACCAGGTGTTCGAGCGCGGCTGGTCGACCAAGACCTCCGACGGTCCCGTCGGCCGCGGCCTCGGGCTGGCCCTCGTGGTGCAGGCCGTCCGCAAGTACGACGGGCAGATGGCCGTCACCGACGTCCGACCTGGGCGGCGCGTTCTTCTCGGTCCGGATCGACGTGCCCTCGTGAGCGACGTGCGGGTCCTCGTGGTCGAGGACGACGAGCTCGCCGCCGAGGCGCACGCGGGATACGTCCGACGTACCTCCGGGTTCGAGGTGGTCGGCGTCGCCCGCTCGGCGAAGGAGGCGGCCCGGCTGCTCGGCAGCACGCCCGTCGACCTGGTGCTGCTGGACATGAACCTGCCCGACGGGCACGGGCTCGGGCTGCTGCAGAGCCTGCGGTCGGAGGGCTTCCTGTGCGACGTCATCGCGGTGACCGCCGCCCGGGACGTCGAGGTGGTGAAGCGGGCGGTGTCGCAGGGCGTGGTGCTCTACCTGCTCAAGCCGTTCACCTACGCGGGGTTCCGCACCAAGCTCGACCAGTACGCCGACTACCGGGCCCGGCTGACCGCGAGCGAGAGCAGCGGTCGGCCAGGACGACGTCGACCGGATGCTCGGCATCCTGCGGACCACCCCGCAGCCGACGGCCGTGCCCAAGGGGATGAGCGTCGACACGCTGCGCGAGGTGACGCTGGTGCTGCGCGACGGCGGAGGCCACTCGGCGTCCGAGGTGGGCGCCCGGCTCGGCGCGTCCCGGGTGACCGCGCGCCGCTACCTGGAGTACCTCGCGGCGGAGCGGGTGGTGGAGCGCACCGTCCGCTACGGCGGCAGCGGCCGGCCCGAGGTGGAGTACCGCTGGACGGGGCGTAGCCGCCGTGAGGTCCGGCCCGGGACCCGGGCCGAGGTCAGCTCGATCGATGAGCTCGTCGTCACCTGGTCGCGCGGGCGCTCGCTGCGGTGGCGGGACCGTCCGGCGGACGCAGCTGCCCAGGCGGCACTCGCGAGTCGCGCGGGTCCCTCGGTACAGGGCGCGGATCGCAGGCGCGCCGCTCGGTCGCGGGCGCCACCGCGCGGGGCTGGCGTCGGGCCGCGTTCCCGTCGCCGACGCACGCCCGGTGCGGCGACCGCGCCGGCGCGCCATCGTCTCGACGTCCACGCGGGCGACTACGCCAGCGGGCGCGCCTCGCGGCCGCTCCGAGATCGGCCGGCCCGAGACCATCGAGGACACCGGCGACCTGGTCGCCGCCGTGGGGTCGGGCACCGGCGTCGTCGTCGACCACGAGGACTCCGACGCGGTCGCGACGCTGGTGGCCCGCATCGAGCGAGGAGCGCGGCGGGCTCGACGTGCTGGTCAACGACATGTTCGGCGGCGACCGCTACGCCGAGTGGGACAAGCCCCTGTGGGAGCACGACCTCGACGGCGGCCTGCGGATGCTGAAGATGGGCGTCTGGACCCACCTGGTCACCGCGCACCACGCGCGTCCCGCTGATGCTCCGCACCGCCGGCGTCGTCCGGGCGCCGGGGCCTCCTCGTGGAGATGACCGACGGCACGCGGGCCGCCAACGCCGATTTCCGGCGGGGCGTCGGCTTCTACTACGACCTGGTCAAGGCCAACGTGGGCCGCATCGTGACCGGGCTCGCCGCCGAGCTCGAGGAGCACCCGCTCACGGCCGTCGGCGTGACGCCCGGCTGGCTGCGCTCCGAGGCGATGCTGGAGAACTTCGGGGTCACCGAGGAGACCTGGCGCGACGCCTGCGTGAAGACACCGGGCTTCGGGATCTCCGAGTCACCGACGTACGTCGCCCGGGGCGTCGCGGCCCTCGCCGCGGACGGCGACACGTCCCGCTGGGCCGGGGAGGTGCTCAGCGCGCGGCAGCTCGCCGACGCCTACGACGTCACCGACGTCGACGGCTCGAAGCCGGACGCGTGGGGGCACATCGCCGACCACGGCTTCCTGGGCGAGCAGGACCTCGAGTCCTACCGCTGAGGCTAGGAGACGCTGACGGTCGCGCCGCCCTCGACGCCCTCGACGGGCTCCATCGACTCGGCGATCCGCATCGCCTCCTCGATCAGGGTCTCCACGATCTTCGACTCGGGGACGGTCTTGATGACCTCGCCCTTCACGAAGATCTGGCCCTTGCCGTTGCCCGAGGCGACGCCGAGGTCGGCCTCGCGGGCCTCGCCGGGGCCGTTGACGACGCAGCCCATCACCGCGACGCGCAGCGGCACCTCCATGCCCTCGAGGCCGGCGGTCACCTCGTCGGCGAGCTTGTAGACGTCGACCTGGGCGCGTCCGCACGACGGGCAGGACACGATCTCCAGCTTGCGCGGCCGCAGGTTCAGCGACTGCAGGATCTGGATGCCGACCTTGACCTCCTCGACCGGCGGGGCCGACAGGGAGACCCGGATCGTGTCGCCGATGCCGCGCGACAGCAGCGCGCCGAACGCGACCGACGACTTGATCGTGCCCTGGAAGGCGGGCCCGGCCTCGGTCACGCCGAGGTGCAGCGGCCAGTCGCCGCGCTCGGAGAGCATCTCGTAGGCCTGCACCATCACGACCGGGTCGTTGTGCTTGACGGAGATCTTGAAGTCGTGGAAGTCGTGCTCCTCGAACAGCGACGCCTCCCAGACGGCCGACTCGACGAGGGCCTCGGGGGTGGCCTTGCCGTACTTCTCGAGCAGCCGCTTGTCGAGCGAGCCCGCGTTGACGCCGATCCGGATCGACGTGCCCCGGTCCTTGGCGGCCTGGGCGATCTGCTTGACCTGGTCGTCGAACTTGCGGATGTTGCCGGGGTTCACGCGGACGGCGGCGCAGCCGGCGTCGATGGCGGAGAAGACGTACTTCGGCTGGAAGTGGATGTCGGCGATCACCGGCAGCTGGGAGTGCTCGGCGATCTCCTGCAGCGCGTCGGCGTCGTCCTGGCTCGGGCAGGCGACCCGGACGATGTCGCAGCCGGCGGCGGTCAGCTCGGCGATCTGCTGGAGCGTGGTGTTCACGTCCGAGGTCAGGGTGGTCGTCATCGACTGGACCGACACGGGGGCGTCACCGCCGACGAGGACCTTGCCCACCTTGATCTGGCGGGTGGGACGACGCGGCGCGAGGACCGGCGGCGGCGCCGCGGGCATCCCCAGGTTGACCGTGGTCATGGACTTCCTTCTCTTGTCGTTGGTTGAGCCTGCTCGTCGTTGGTTGAGCTGTCGTCGTCGTTGGTTGAGCCTGTCGACAGCTAGCTGAGGTTGACCGGCGCCACGATGTCGGCGTAGATCAGCACCACGCTCATCACCAGGATCAGCCCGGCCATCACGTAGGTCACCGGCAGCAGCTTGGCGCTGTCGACGGCACCGGGGTCGGGACGGTGGAGCAGCCGGGCGATCCAGCGCCGGACCGTCTCGTAGAGCGTCGCGGCCATCGGGCCCCCGTCGAGGGGCGGCAGCGGCACCAGGTTGAACAGGCCGAGGAACAGGTTGAGCCCGGCGAGCAGCAGGAGCAGCGAGAAGAACCGGTCGTCGACCGGCGCCTGGTGGGCCGAGGCCATCTCGCCGGCGACCCGGCCGGCGCCGACGACGCTCATCGGGCCGTTGGGGTCGCGCTCTCGAGCCCGACGGACGCCCGGGCGACGTGGTAGAGCTTCACGGGCATCGAGCCGAGCGTCTTGAGCGTCTCCCAGGTGCCGTCGGCCATCGTGGTGACCACGAAGCCGAGGCCCTGGCGCTCCGTGGCGAGCACCGGCTCGATGCCGAGGAACCCGGTCTTGGTGATGCGCTGCGGGTCCTGTCGGGTCGGGCCGGGCGGAGACGGTGGTGTTGGTGGTGACGGTCAGCCGCTTGCCGTCGCGGTCGACGGTGACCGACGGCGCGTCCGCCCTCGTTCGCCGCGGATCGCGGTCTCCAGCTGCTGCCAGTCGCGGATCTTCGTGCCGTTGAAGGCCACGATCCGGTCACCCGGCAGCAGCCCGGCCTGCCGGGCCGGGGCCACCGGGTCGCTGGCGCGGCAGGCGCGGACGGGCTGGTCGGCGTTGGCCTTGGTCACCGCGATCACGCACTGCGACACGGCGTTGATCCGGGTCGTCGCGGTGGGCGTCCCGTGGCCCATGAAGACCACCGCGAACAGCAGGAACGCGATCACCAGGTTGGTCATCACCCCGGAGCCCATGATGATGATCCGCTTCCACCAGGGCAGCTTGTAGAACAGCCGGTTCTCGTCGCCGGGCTCGACCAGCTCGTACTCCGCCGAGCGGGCGTCGCTCATCAGCTGGGCGAACATCCCGGTGTTCGAGCCGCGGGCCAGGCTCGGGTCCTGGTCGGGGCCGGGCGGCAGCATCCCCACGAGCTTGACGTAGCCGCCGAGCGGGATCGCCTTGACGCCGTACTCGGTCTCGCCCTTGCGGCGCGACCACAGCGTGCGGCCGAAGCCGACGAAGTACTGCGTGACCTTGACGTCGAACAGCTTGCCGGGGAGCAGGTGGCCGAGCTCGTGCAGCCCGATCGAGACGGCCACGCCGACGACGAAGAGGAGCACGCCCAGCGTGTACGTCAGCGCGGTCATGCAGAGGTGCCCTTCACGGTGTGTCCTGTCCTGCCTGCTCGCGTGCCCAGGCGTCGGCCGCCAGCACGTCGTCGACGTCGAGGTGCGTCTGCTCCGAGGGTACGTCGTGAGCGTCCATGACCCGCTGCACGGTGGGCACGATGTCGGTGAACCTCATCTCACCGGCCAGGAACGCCGCGACGCAGACCTCGTTGGCGGCGTTGTAGACCGCCGGCGCCGTGCCGCCGCGGCTGCCGGCCTCGCGGGCCAGCCGGACGGCGGGGAACGCCTCGTCGTCGAGGGGGAAGAACTCCCAGCGGTCGGGCTTGGTCCAGTCCACCGCCGGGCGCCGCGTCGGGCACCCGGTCGGGCCAGCCGAGGCCGAGCGCGATGGGGATCATCATCGACGGCGGTGACGCCTGCGCCAGCGTGGAGCCGTCGTGGAACTCGACCATCGAGTGCACGACCGACGTCGGGTGCACGACGACCTCGATCCGGTCGAACGGGATGCCGAACAGCAGGTGCGCCTCGATCACCTCGAGCCCCTTGTTGACCAGGGTCGCGGAGTTGATGGTGACGACCGGGCCCATCGACCAGGTCGGGTGGGCCAGCGCCTGCTCGGGGGTCACGTCGTGCGAGGTCCTCGCGGCTGCGGCCGCGGAACGGGCCGCCGCTGGCGGTCAGCACGAGCTTGCGGACCTCGTCGGCGCGGCCGCCGCGCAGGCACTGCGCGAGGGCGCTGTGCTCGGAGTCGACCGGGACGATCTGGCCGGGCTTCGCCCGCGCGGTCACCACCGGACCGCCGATGATCAGCGACTCCTTGTTGGCCAGGGCCAGGGTGTTGCCGGCGTCGAGCGCCGCCAGGGTCGGCCGGAGCCCGACCGCACCGGTGATGCCGTTGAGCACGACGTCGCACTCCATCGCGGCCGCCTGCGAGGAGGCCTGCTCGCCCAGGTCGGCGAAGGCGCGGCGCGAACTCCTCGACCTGGGCGCGGAACAGGTCGCGGTTCGCGCCGCCGGCGGTCAGGGCGACCACCCGGAAGCGGTCCGGGTTGGCCCGGACCACGTCGAGGGCCTGGGTCCCGATGGACCCGGTCGAGCCGAGCAGGACGACGTCGCGGCGGGAGGTCACGCCGACAATCCTGCCGGATCGACCGATACCGCGACGGATTCGGTGGCCGGGCATCCCGTTCTCGACGCGATCAGTGGCCCGATGGGCCGGGGACTGACTACCCTGTCGGTCATGACTGACTCCCCCGCCGTCGGTGGTCCCCAGCTGCCCCAGGAACGCCGCCTCGTGACCGCCGTCCCCGGACCCCGGTCGATCGAGAAGATGGCCCGCCGCAACCGGCACGTCGCCCAGGGCGTCGGCACCACGCTGCCGGTGTTCGTCGAGGCGGCGGGCGGCGGCGTGATCGTCGACGCCGACGGCAACTCGCTCATCGACCTGGCCTCCGGGATCGCGGTCGCGAGCGTGGGCAACTCCGCCCCGCACGTCGTCGACCGGGTGGTCGAGCAGGTGCGCGCGTTCACGCACACCTGCTTCATGGTGACGCCCTACGACGGCTACGTCGACGTGTGCGAGCTGCTCGCCGAGCTGACGCCCGGTGACCACGAGAAGAAGTCCGCGCTGCTCAACAGCGGCGCCGAGGCCGTCGAGAACGCCGTCAAGATCGCCCGCGCGTTCACCGGCCGGACCGCCGTCGCGGTGGTCGACCACGCCTACCACGGCCGCACCAACCTGACGATGGCGATGACCTCCAAGTCGATGCCCTACAAGCACGGCTTCGGCCCGTTCGCCGGCGAGGTCTACCGCGCCCCGATGAGCTATCCCTTCCGCGAGCCCGCTCCGATCAGCGGCGAGGCAGCCGCCGACCGCACCATCGACGTACTCGAGAAGCAGGTGGGGGCCACCAACCTCGCCTGCCTGGTCATCGAGCCGATCCTCGGCGAGGGCGGCTTCGTGGTGCCCGCCCCCGGCTTCCTGCCGCGGCTGAAGGAGTGGACCGAGGCGCACGGCATCGTCTTCGTCGCCGACGAGATCCAGACCGGCTTCTGCCGCACGGGCGACTGGTTCGCCTGCGACCACGAGGGCGTCGTACCCGACCTGGTCACCACCGCCAAGGGCATCGCCGGCGGCTTCCCGCTCGCGGCCGTGACGGGCCGCGCCGACGTCATGGACGCCGTGCACGTCGGCGGCCTGGGCGGGACGTACGGCGGCAACCCGGTCGCCTGCGCCGCGGCGCTCGGCGCCATCGAGACCATGAGGGAGCAGGACCTCGCCGGGCGGGCCCGGGCGATCGGCACCCTGCTCACCGACCGGCTGACCGCCATCGCCGAGAAGCACCCGGCCGCAGGCGACGTCCGCGGCCGCGGCGCGATGATGGCCGTCGAGATCGTCGGCACGGGCGGCAACATCCCTGATGCCGTCCGTGCCGGCTCGATCTCGGCGTACTGCCACTCGCAGGGCGTCGTGACGCTGACCTGCGGCACCTACGGCAACGTGCTGCGGTTCCTGCCGCCGCTGGTGACCAGCGACGCGCTGCTGACGGAGGCGTTCGACGTGGTCGCGGCGGCCTTCGACGCCACCGCCTGACACAAAGGTGAAGATTGGACCGTTTTGCAGCCACGGTCCGCGACCGTCCCTACCCTGAACGCGTGCGGGCCTGTGAGGGGTCCACCGTAGGTACGGAGACAGCATGCGAGTCTCGCCAGTGGGCAGAGCCTGACCTTCCAGATGGTCCGGCGGCTGTCGGTCGCCGTGGTGGCGATCTTCGTGGTGCTCGCCTACCTCTACGGTCCCGCCGCCAGCCCGCCGATGCGCAACGAGGCGATCTCGCAGTGCAACGACCACGCCGAGGGCAACTGGCGCAACTTCCGCCTCGACTGGAACGTCGGCGTCTACCCGCACTGGACCTGCTGGGACGCCGACCGGCCGAACGAGAAGGCGATCAGCCTCGGCTGGTGGACCAACCCGTTCCAGGGCTGAGCCCGCACGCGGCGCAACCCCGCCGTCCGCATCCGACGGGCAGGCGCGAGCGGACGAGTCCGAACACGTCGGTCGCCCACGCCGTCACCGCGAGCACGCGACGGTCCTGCACGAGCCAGGAGGCCGTCACGAAACGAGCGACCAACCAGGTGGCGCCCAGTTGAGCTCAGACGTCTCAGGCCCGACACGTCGGGCGGATCCGTGCCCGAGTCCGTGGCCGTACGGGGATCGCGCTCACCGCGGCAGCCCGGCCGTTGGCGGGCGTCGCGCGGACGCGGGCTGTCCGGACTTCAGCCTCCCGGAGGTGTGTAGTCGATCGTCAGGTTCGCGGCCGCGTCGACCTGTTCCGCAGTCAGCAGCACGACGGTCCGGTAGCTCGCTCAGCACGCCGGCGCTCGTGACGGTGCCCGCGATCGCAGCCATCGCCTCGTGGGCTCGGTGCGTCAACGATGGCGTAGAGGTCGTCGCTCCCGAAGGCGAAGTAGCAGGATTCCAGCGAGCCGCCCGCGCCGGCTGCCAGCTTCTTGATGGCGTCGACGCGGGCAGTCCCGCCCTTGGCCATGACGCCTTTCATTCCTTCGGGTGAGTACGACGCCCTGATCATGTGACTTGGACATGCTGCCTCCAACGTGGTGGTAGGCCCCCAGGCTGCATCGAAGACCCGCGTGGGAGGCCCGGTCAACCACGCATGGACCATATGTCCCACCCGCCCGCGGAAAGGGGCACATCGAGTCAGTGCACGCCATTCCAGATGGGTGGCAGACGGCGCCGCTTTCGTTTCCAGCTGGCATCCGGTCCTCGCGCATCAAGAAGGCCGCGCCGCCCCGTCAACGGCAGACCACGCGGTAGGTGCGCAGGAGCGGACTCGTCCACTCGTAGGTCGTGCGGTCGTCACTGGCCGGGTCGTCGGGCAGCCGGCGGTAGGCCCAGCCGGCGAAGGTCTTCATCCGGTGGTGCCGCCTGCACAGGCAGGCGAGGTTGGCGGGCGAGGTCTGGGCGGGCGGGCCGCCCTCGTCCATCGGGGAGTACGGCGCGAGGTGGTCGAGGTCGCACGAGCGGGCGTCGACGGTGCAGCCCGGGAAGACGCAGCCGCCGTCGCGCTGGACGACCAGCTCGCGCATCCAGTCCGGCGGGTCGTGCGCGTCGACCGCGTCGCTGCGACCGAG
This sequence comes from uncultured Actinomycetota bacterium, assembly GCA_963778095.1. Classification (GTDB taxonomy): domain Bacteria; phylum Actinomycetota; class Actinomycetes; order Propionibacteriales; family Nocardioidaceae; genus Nocardioides_B. The sequence goes on from CAVZTB010000016.1 coordinate 208,273, forward strand.
GTCGAGGACCGGCCGGACGGTGACGCCGGAGAGCCGCTGCAGCCAGTCGCGCAGCAGGTCGAGCGTCGCCGCGCCAAGCCTCTCGACGCTGCCGCCGGACCGCGAGGGGTCGCCCAGGTGAGTCGCGTCGACGTGCAGGAAGAGCGTGCCGCGCGAGCCGTTGAGGGCCGGCCCGGGCTCTCCGGCCACCAGGTCGAGGGTCCGCTGCGGGTGGGCCAGCATCCCCAGCGCCGTGGCCCGCCGGACGTCGAGGGAGCGGGTGTCACCGAGACGACCGATCGTCGAGGCAAGGTCGGCGACCGACGCGTCGAGGTCCAGGGCGTCGAGCGTGTCCAGCCGGGCGGTCAGCATCGTCGTCGCGGTGGACTCCCGGTGGTCGAGCCAGACACCGCGGTGGTCGAGTGCGCTCTGCTCGACGGCCAGCGCCTGGTCGGGGTCGCACTGCAGCCGCGCCTCGTGGAGCACCGGACCGAGGGCCGGCAGCCGGTTGTGCCGCCCGCTCACCGCCAGGTGCCGGTCGACGAACGCCACCGACTCGCGCGAGAGCGACGGTGTCGCCTTCGCGACCTGGCGGGCCTTCCAGGCCTGCAGCCGGCCGTCCTGCACGAGCGCCCACAGCCGCGGCAGGCGGAAGCAGAGCTCCACGGCCTCGCTCACCAGTGCGAGGCCGCCTGCGAAGGACAGGTCGAGCGCGGCGGCCAGCTCCTCGACGGCGTACGTCGCGACGCCCGGCGTGCCCTGGCCCGCCAGCGGGACTTCGTCTTCGCACCGGGTCAGCGGACCGCGACGGGTGCTCGCCCGGAACACCGCCGCGGGGTGCTCGTCGGTCACCGGGTGCAGGTCGACCCAGTGCACCGCGGCGGCGAGCAGCCGGGCCTCCTCACGGTCGGCGGAGCGACGGGACGAGACCGCGGCGTCGAGCACGGCGGAGCGGTCCAGCTCGCGCATCGTCGTCGTGGTCATGAGTCGAACCTAGACCCGACCACCGACAGTTCTCGTCCGAGTTTCCCCTTGTCCACAAGGGCAATCTCGCGTCAACCCAGGCTGTGTTGCTCATCGAAGGTGGTGAGGCCGCGTGCCTGTCTGTGATGTCAACGTGCACACTGACGGCATGCCCGACCGACCTGAGATTGTCTGCATCTGCGGCTCGACCCGGTTCGTGGACGAGATGCGCGCGGCGAACCGTGACCTGACCTTCGCAGGCGTCATCGTCGTCGCGCCAGGCGAAGCAGACGAGTCGATCACCGACGAGCAGAAGACCGCGCTGGACGCCCTCCACCTGCGCAAGATCGACCTGGCCGACCGGGTTCTGATCGTCAACCCCGGCGGGTACATCGGCGAGTCCACGAGCAGGGAGATCGCCTATGCCCACGCCACCGGCAAGCCGATCTCCTTCACCGATCCCGTCTGACCAGTAGCCGCTGCGATCCCCGGTCAGTGCCTGGCACGCCTAGGCCAAGCCCATCGCCAGAGCGCGAGCAGCCCCGGCAGCAGCAGGACCAGCAGCACCAGCCCGAACACGCGGTCGCCCGCGTCCTCACCGAAGGCGAGGAACAGGGCGCCGACCAGGACGAAGGGCGAGCAGCAGAACGCGACGGCGCCGAAGGCGACCTTGCGCACCGGGTGTCCCGCAGGCCCCCGCGCCAGCCCGCCGAGGCCCGTGAGCACGTCGTCGAGGTCCCCGAGGGTGTGCGCCGCGAGAGCCCGGCCCGTCCGGTCGTCGAGCTCGGCCGAGGAGATCCGGCCTTGGGTGAACGCGTCGGCCAGCCGGCGCACGACGGCGTCGCGCTCCTCGTCGGACGCCAGCAGCCCGTCGAGCTCCGCGTCCTCGGCCGCAGTCCGCTGCGCTGGCGAGGGCCACCAGCCGGAGACGAGCCGGGCGACAGCGGCCAGGTCGACCGGCACCGCGGGGGCGCTCGAGACCCGCCCTGGCTGACGGACCTGATCCAGGACCATCTCGCCCCGCGACGTCGGCGCCACCTGGTCGTCGGCGAGGGCTCGCAGCAGGTCGGCCTGCACGAGCCGGACGACGCACGCGCGGACGCTCTCCTCCGGCTGGCCCAGCCGCTCGGCCACGGCGGCGACGCTCGCACCGGACGGTTCCACCTCGGCGAGCACCCGCAGGTCGCTCTCCCCCAGCTCGAAACGGCTCGTCACCGATCCAGGCTAGCGAGGATGCTCAGCCCTGACTCACGATTGACGCTGGGCGACGGTCAAGGCTGCGTCGCAGGTGAGCGTCCCCGCGTCGGCGTCCAGGACGCACGCGGTGCCCAGCGGCACGGTGACCGGGTCGGCGACGTGCCCGAGGGGCAGACCGGCCAGCACGGGCACATCGAGGACCGCGTCGCTGAACCGTCGCGACGGTCGAGGTCACCCACTTCCTCCGACCAGCTGGCCGGCGAGAGGAGGGCGACCAGGTCACCCTCGACGAGGCGCGCGGTCTGCGGATGCGAGACACGTCAGTCGTCGCGCTGGCCCCAGGGCGTGCCGTACTCCGTCAGCAGGTCGAGGAAGGGTACGGCGTCGAACGCCTCCGGGCCGAGCACGCCGGCGCCCGACCAGGTGCCGCGCGCGAGCAGCTCGAGCGCCACCACGGGGTTGACCGCGGTCTGCCAGACCACGCACTGGTGGCCGTACTCCCGCATCGTCCACTCGTTGTCGACCACGTGGTAGAGGTACGTCGACCGCGGCTGCCCGTCCTTGCCGGTGCCGGTGACCCACAGGCCCGCGCAGGTCTTGCCCTTCATCCGCGGCCCGACGGTCGCCGGATCGGGCAGCACGGCGGCGACCACGTCACGCGGGCTGACCTCGACGCCCTTCACGCGCACCTTCTCGGTGCGGTCCAGGCCGAGGGTGTGCAGCACCTTGAGGACGTTGATGAACTCGTCGCCGAGGCCGTACTTGAAGGTGGCCCGCTTGCAGTCCACCCAGCGCGGCATCAGGAGCACCTCCTCGTGCTCCACGTTGACGCACTCCACCGGGCCGATGCCCTCGGGGAAGTCGAACACCTCGGGCTCGCTGAACGGCTCGGTGGTGAACCACCCACGGTCCTTCTCCCACACGACCGGCGGGTTCAGGCACTCCTCGATCGTCGTCCACATCGAGAACGACGGCGCGAAGATCTCGTTGCCGTCGTCGTCGGTGACCACGAGGTTGGCGCCGTCGCGGGTGCCGAGCTCGTCGATCTCGCTGAACAGGTGGTCGGCGGCGTACCTCGCGAACACGTCGGAGAGCCCCGGCTCGACGCCGATCCCCACCAGGGCCAGGCGTCCGGACTGCTCCCACTCCCCCGCGACCGCGAACTGCTCGTCGCCGAGCTTCACCCCCGTCGTGCTGTACGGCGTCTCGGGGTGCGGCTTGGACAGGGACATCGCCATGTCGAGGTAGTCGGCGCCGGCGGCGAACGCACCCTCGAACACCGGCATGTCGAAGACCGGGTCGACGGCGTTCATCACGTGGGTGATGCCGTGCTCGCGGCACAGCGCCGCCACGGAGTCCGCCGACGAGGCGTCGACCTGCGCGGCGACGTACCGCTCGTCGGTCGCCGCCGCCTTCTCGGCCTTGGCGAGGTCGTAGTCGGTGACCACGATCGTCTCGAAGAAGTCGCGGCGGGCCGCGATGGCAGCGAACGCGGAGCCGACGCCACCGGCGCCGACCAGAAGGATCCTCATGCAACCGATGTAGGACATCACGTGCTTGATGCGCGTGTAGTCCTCCAGGCCGTACATCGAGAGGTCCTTGCCGTAGCCGCTGTGCTTGAAGCCGCCGTGCGGCATCTCGGAGACGAACGGGATGTGGGTGTTGATCCACACGGCGCCGAAGTCGAGCCGCCGCGAGACCCGCAGGGCCCGGGCGTGGTCCTTGGTCCACACGGACGAGGCGAGGCCGTACTCCACGTCGTTGGCCCAGGTCAGCGCCTCGGTCTCGTCGGAGAACTTCTGCACCGTCATCACCGGGCCGAAGATCTCGGTCTGGATCTGCTCGTCCTGCTGCCGCAGGCCGGAGAGCACCGTCGGGTCGTAGAAGTAGCCCTTGTCGCCCTTGCGGGTGCCGCCGGTGGCGATGCTGGCGTGGTCGGGCAGCCGGTCGACCATGCCGCTGACGTGCGCGAGCTGGTTGGCGTTGTTGAGCGGCCCGTAGTAGGTCGCCTCGTCGTCGGGCAGGCCGGTCGGCATGCCCTTCGCGGCCTCGGCCAGCGCGGCGACGAACTCGTCGTGGATGCCGGCCTGCACCAGCACCCGGGTGGCGGCGGTGCAGTCCTGGCCGGCGTTGAACAGGCCGGCGCCGGCGATGCCCTCGGCCGCGGCCGCGATGTCGGCGTCGTCGAACACGATGACCGGCGCCTTGCCGCCGAGCTCGAGGTGCACCCGCTTGACGTCGCGCGCGGCGGACTCCGCGACCTGCATGCCGGCGCGCACCGAGCCGGTGATGGCGACCATCTGCGGGGTCTTGTGCTCCACCAGGGCGCGTCCGGTGTCGCGGTCGCCGCAGACGACGTTGAGCACGCCCGGCGGGAGGTGCTCCTGCGCGATCTCGGCGAGCAGCGTCGAGCTGGCGGGGGTGGTGTCCGAGGGCTTGAGGACGACGGTGTTGCCGGCCGCGAGCGCGGGGGCGATCTTCCAGATCATCATCAGCAGCGGGTAGTTCCACGGCGTCACCTGGCCCACGACGCCGATCGGCTCCCGCCGGACCCAGGACGTGTGGTCGGCCATGTACTCGCCGGCCGACTTGCCGTCGAGCAGCCGGGCCGCGCCGGCGAAGAACTTGAAGTGGTCCGAGGCGTAGGGCATCTCCTCGTCCATGGTGATCTGCACCGGCTTGCCGGTGTCCTTGCACTCGACCGCGTTGATCTCCTCGACCCGCTCCTCGATCGTCGCGGCGAGCTTCAGCAGCGCGTTGGAGCGGTCCTGCGGGGTCGCGTAGCCCCAGCCCTCGAAGGCCGCGTCGGCCGCGGCGTAGGCACGGTCCAGGTCCTCGGACGCGGACAGGGGTGCGGTCGCGTAGACCTCACCGGTGGTCGGGTCGATCACGTCGTAGGTCCGGCCGGACGCGGCCTCGACCAGCTCGCCGTTGATCACGTTGCGGAACGCCTTGTCAGCCATCGAGCTCCATCACTCCTGCGGTCGGGTCCGGTGAGTTGTCAGGAGCCTACCGACCGGACAACGAAATCGATACGCCTGACCGCCGATCGCGACGAATTCGCTTCCGAAGCACGGCAGCGACCGCTGCTTTCCGCGGATCAGGCCCGGAACACGGCCTCCCCGTCGACGTACGTCGCGACCACCCGCGTGGCGCCCACCTCGGCCGGGTCGCCGGCGAACGGGTCCCGGTCGAGGACCGCGAGGTCGGCGAGCAGCCCGGGGGCCAGCACGCCGGTGTCGTCGAGGTGGTTCACGTGCGCGGAGCCGCTGGTGTAGGCCGCCCAGGCCTGCTCGACCCCGAGCGCCTCGGCCGGCAGGAACGGCTCCCCCGGCTCGTCGGGGTCCGACCCGGTTGACGGCCACGTGCAGCGCGGCGATCGGGTCCGGGGTGCTGACCGGCCAGTCGCTGCCCATCGCGAGCCGCACGCCGGCGCGGGCCAGCGAGGCGAACGGGTACTGCCAGCCGGCGAGCTCCTCGTCGAGGAACGGCAGGGTCATCTCGGTCATCGCGGCGTCCCCCACCGCCCAGAGCGCCTGCACGTTGGCGGTCACGTCGAGCTGCGCGAACCGCGGCCGGTCCGCGGGCGCCACGACCTGCAGGTGCGCGACGTGGTGCCGCCCGCGGGACCGGCCGTTGGCCGCACGGGCGGCCTCGAAGGCGTCGAGCGCCTCCCGGACCGCTCGGTCGCCGATCGCGTGCACGTGCACCTGGAAGCCCTCGGCGTCGAGCCGGGTGACCGCCTCGCGCAGCACCTGCGGGTCCACGAAGGACAGGCCGGTGTTGTGCGTGTGACCGCCGCAGCCGTCGCGGTAGGGCGCGGACAGCCCGGCCGTGTAGTTCTCCAGCACCCCGTCCTGCATGACCTTGACCGACCCGGCGTCGAGCCGGCCGACGGTGTACGTCGTACGCCGTTCGAGGAGGCGGTCGACCTGCTCGAGGCCGTCGTCACGCTCCCACCACAGCGCCCCGCGGACGCGGGCGGTCAGGGTCCCGGCGTGCACGGCGCGCAGGTACGCCGAGGCGGGGTCGCCGTTGCCGGCGTACACCCCGAGGATCGCGTCCTGCCAGGCCGTGACCCCGAGCGAGTGCAGGTAGGCCTGCGCGACCGCCAGCCCGGCGTCGTGCTCCGCGTCGGTGGTCGGCGGCACGTGCCGCTGCACCAGGCCCATGGCGCCCTCGTGCAGCGTCCCGCTCGGCGCCCCGTGAGGGGTCGCGCTCGATGCGGCCGTCGGCCGGGTCGGGGGTGTCCCGGTCGATGCCGGCGATCCGCAGCGCGGCGGTGTTCACCCAGGCCCCGTGGTGGTCGCGGTTGGGCAGGAACGCCGGACGGTCGCCGGTGACCGCGTCGAGGGCGGCCGCGGTGGGACCGCTCGGGCCGAAGGCCGGCATCGCCCAGCCGCCGCCGAGCACCCACGGCCGCTCGGGGTGCTCCACCAGGTAGTCCCGGACCGTGGCGAGGTAGTCCTCCGCCGTGGCCCCCTCGGTCAGGTCGCAGCGCAGCCGTTCGACGCCGCCCTGGACCGGGTGCACGTGGGCGTCCTGGAAGCCGGGCTGCACCACCCCGCCGGCGAGGTCCACGACCTCGGCGCCCGGCGCGGCGTAGGCGTCGAGGTCACCGTCCGGCACGACCGCCACCACCCGCCCGTCGGCGACGGCCAGCCCGTGACCGGGCAGATGGGTGCGGCCGTCGAAGACGTGGCCGTTGCGGAAGACGAGGGAGGCGATGCGCACGCACCCATCCTCCCATCCAGGCTTCGGAATCAGTAGGAACGCCAGCCGAAATCATTCGAGTCGGTCGAAATACTCGGCCCAGAGCGACGGAATCACTTGCACGCACCCCGCCCGCCCGGCACCATGGGGGGACCCACCCCAGGAGGACTGCCACCCATGACGACCCCGTCTTTCCCGCCGCTCGACGACGAGGCCTACGCCGGCCTCCAGAAGTCCGCCCGCGAGCACCTGTGGATGCACTTCACGCGGATGTCCAGCTACGACCACGGCGACGTGCCGATCATCGTCAAGGGCGACGGCGCCTACATCTGGGACGCGAAGGGCCGCAAGTACCTCGACGCCCTCGCCGGGCTGTTCGTCAGCCAGGTCGGCCACGGCCGCACCGAGCTGGCCCAGGCGGCCGCCAAGCAGGCCTCGGAGCTGGCCTTCTTCCCCCTGTGGTCCTACGCGCACCCGTCGGCCATCGAGCTCGCCGAGCGGATCGCGAACTACGCTCCCGGCGACCTCAACCGGGTCTTCTTCACCAGCGGCGGCGGCGAGGCCGTCGAGACCGCGTGGAAGCTCGCGAAGAACTACTTCAAGCTCACCGGCAAGCCGATGAAGCACAAGGTCATCAGCCGCGCGGTGGCCTACCACGGCACCACGCAGGGCGCGCTGTCGATCACCGGGCTGCCGGCCCTCAAGGCGCAGTTCGAGCCGCTGGTGCCCTCGACGTTCCGGGTGCCCAACACGAACTTCTACCGCGCCCCCGAGCGCTTCCAGGGCGGCACCGACCAGGACCTCGAGGACTTCGGCCGCTGGGCCGCCGACGAGATCGCGCGTCGCCATCGAGAACGAGGGCCCCGAGACGGTCGCCGCGGTCTTCCTCGAGCCGGTGCAGAACGCCGGCGGCTGCTTCCCGCCCCCGCCCGGCTACTTCCAGCGGGTCCGCGAGATCTGCGACGAGTACGACGTGCTGCTGGTCAGCGACGAGGTCATCTGCGCCTTCGGGCGGCTCGGCCACATGTTCGCCGCCGAGCGCTACGGCTACCAGCCGGACATGATCACCTGCGCCAAGGGCCTCACCTCGGGCTACTCCCCGCTCGGCGCGATGATCGCCTCGGACCGGCTGATGGAGCCGTTCCTCGACGGGCAGGCGTCCTTCGCGCACGGCTACACCTTCGGCGGGCACCCGGTGTCCACGGCCGTGGCCATGGCGAACCTCGACATCTTCGAGCGCGAGGGCCTCAACAAGAACGTGCTGGACAACCAGGACGCGTTCCGGTCGACGCTCGAGAAGCTCTACGACCTGCCGATCGTGGGCGACGTCCGCGGGGACGGGTACTTCTACGGCATCGAGCTGGTCAAGGACAAGGGCACCAAGGAGACCTTCAACGAGGCCGAGTCCGAGAAGCTGCTCCGCGGGCTTCCTGTCCAAGGCGCTCTACGAGTCCGGCCTCTACTGCCGGGCCGACGACCGGGGCGACCCGGTCATCCAGCTGTCGCCGCCGCTGATCTGCGGCCAGGAGCACTTCGACGAGATGGAGCAGAAGCTGCGGGCCGTGCTCGAGAAGGCCGGCACGCTGCTCTGAGCCTCGGCGTGGGGGGCGGTGACCGTCGCGACGAGGGGGGCTCGTCGGAGGGTCACGGTGTGAGGGGTCGGCCCGTCCGGGCCGGCCCCTCACGCCGTCGTACGCCGGTGGTCGGCGAGGATCGTCCCCGTGAGCCCCGTCGTCGAACCCGCCAGCTCGGTCCTGCTCGTCGTCGGCCGTGAGCAGTACACGCCGCCGAGCACGTTCGGCGGCGAGACCTGCGCCGCCAGCCACGACTGCGTCGCGATCGCGGTCGTCGACATGCGCGACTCCCCCACGACCGTCACCCTGACGCCGAGCCCCGACACCCGCGGCCTGGTCGCCGTCGGCGACTTCCCGCTCGAGTGCGAAGGCCTGGTGTCGCTCCGCGACGTCTACGGACGGGAGTACGACGCGATGGGCGCCGGCCCCGGGATGGTGCACGTCGTCGTCTGGGCCAACCGGGCGGACCGGCCCGACCGGCTGGAGGTGCAGGTCCTCGACGCACCCTGAGACGACGCGCGTGGGTGGTTCCGGAGGTGGCGGGGCTTATGTCGCGGAGTACTAGCCAGGTCGTGCCGTTGCGCCGACGCTGTCGGTGCGGGTAGGTGTCGAGGGACCAGCGACGACGAGTGGGTGGACCGATGACGATCACCGGCGAGAAGCAGCAGATCCGGACCGCAGCCCGGGCGGTCGGCGTCACGAAGGCGTACGGCGAGGGTGAGGCGCGCGTGCTCGCCCTCGACGACATCACGGTCGACATCCGAGGCGGCCGGTTCACGGCCATCATGGGGCCGTCCGGGTCCGGCAAGTCCACGCTGCTGCACGTCCTGGCCGGGCTGGACCGACCGACGACCGGTGAGGTCTTCGTCGGCGACACCAAGATCTCGGAGCTGAACGACAAGCAGCTGACCTTGCTCCGCCGGGACAAGATCGGCTTCATCTTCCAGTCGTTCAACCTGCTCCCCACCATGACGGCAGCGGAGAACATCGCACTCCCCCTGCGGATCGCCGGGCGCAAGCCGGACTCCGCCTGGGTCGACACGATCATCGACACCCTGGGGCTCCGCCCGCGGCTCCGGCACAAGCCGTCCGAGCTCTCCGGCGGGCAGCAGCAGCGGGTGGCGGCTGCCCGCGCCCTCGCCAGCAAGCCCCACATCGTGTTCGCGGACGAGCCGACCGGGGCGCTCGACTCGCAGTCCGGCGCGGAGCTGCTCGGGTTCCTCCGCGACGCCGTGCGCGACCTCGAGCAGACCGTGGTCATGGTGACGCACGACCCGCAGGCGGCGTGCTACGCCGACCACGTCCTCTTCCTCAAGGACGGCGACATCGTCGACGACATGGACGCCCCCGATGCCGACACCGTCCTGGAGTACATGAAGCGGCTGGGGGCATGAGCGGATGCTCACCGCCACCCTCAAGGGGATGCTGGCCCACAAGCTGCGCCTCACCCTGACCCTGGCCTCCATCGCCCTCGGCGTCGCCTTCCTCGCCGGCACGCTGATGCTGACCGACAGCATGCAACGCGCCTTCGACGAGGTCTTCGCCAACGTGAACTCGGGCACCGATGTCGGCGTGCGCTCCGTGGCCGGCCCGGTCGACACGCAGGACCCCGACGCAGCGCACGCACCCGTGCCCGCCGCCCTCCTGCGGCGCGTCTCGGCCGTCGACGGAGTCGCCGTCGCGGAGGGCAGCGTCAAGGGATACGCGCTGCTGACGGACGCGCACGGCAAGCCGATCCAGCCCAACGGCGCACCCACGGTGGGGGCCAACCTCAGCGAGGACCCGTCACTGCGGGGCAAGGTGACGATCCGCGACGGACGCAGCCCCAGCGGGCCGGGCGAGGTGGCGATCGACGCGTCGTCCGCCGAGAAGGGCGACCTGTCCGTCGGCTCCCAGACACGCATCCTCTTCCAGGACGCTCCCGAGCACCTTCACGGTCGTCGGCGTGGTCGGCTACGGCGACCAGGACGACCTCGGCGGATCCACGAGTGCCTACTTCGACCTGGCCACCGCTCAGCGCGTGCTGCACCGCGAAGGCGTGTTCGACTCGATCGTCGTGAAGGGCGAGCCGGACGTGTCGGACGACGCCCTGGCGGCCCGCATCGACGCAGAGCTCCCGGACGGCACCGAGGCCCTGACCGGGAAGGCGCTGGCCCAGGAGTCCGCCGATGCGGTCAACGACAGCCTGGGCTTCCTCAACGTCGCGCTGCTCGGCTTCGCCGGGGTCGCGCTGTTCGTGGGGTCGTTCATCATCTGGAACACCTTCTCCATGCAGGTCGCCCAACGGACCAGGGAGCTGGCCCTGCTGCGGGCGATCGGCGCGACCCGTCGCCAGGTGCTGCGCGCGATCCTGGCCGAAGCACTGCTGCTCGGGCTGGTGGCCTCGCTGCTGGGCATCGCGCTCGGCGTCGGGATGGCCCGCGGACTCTCCGCGCTGATGACCTCCTTCGGGCTCGAGCTGCCCACGGCCTCGGTCCGGGTCCAGGGCAGCACCGTGCTGGCCGGTCTCCTCGTCGGCACGGTGGTCACCGTGGTGGCAGCCGTCGCACCGGCCCGGCGGGCCACGAAGGTGCTGCCCGTCGAAGCGCTGCGGGACTCCGTGCCCGGCGCGCAGCGCGTGTCCCGCCTGCGGTTCGTCGGCGGCGTCCTCCTGGTCGGCACGGGGCTGACGGCCCTCCTCACGGCGCTGTACGGCTCGGCGCCGGCGATCCTCATCGTGGTCGGCGTCGTCGGCGTCGTTCTCGGCGTCACCGCCCTCGCGCCCCTGATCGTGCGACCGATGGCGGCGGCGATCGGTGCCCCGTTGCGCAGTCGAGGGCTCCCGGGCGACCTGGCGCGGCAGAACGCCATCCGGAACCCGATGCGCACGGCCTCCACGGCCATGGCGCTCGTGATCGGATTGACCCTGGTGGCGGCGGTCGCGGTGTTCGCGGCCTCCCTCAAGGCGTCCTTCAGCGACCTGCTCTCCAACGGCACCAGCGCGGACCTCTACGTCCTGACGCCGTCGCCGAGCGCGATGGGGTTCAGCCGCGACGTGATCGGCGTGGTCCAGGGCGTCGACGGCGTCAAGGTGGTGTCGGCCAGCGGCTACGGCACCGCGAAGTTCGCGGGCACGGTGAGCGACTTCTCCTCGTCGACCCGGCGACGGCCGACGAGGTGTTCGACCTCGGGATGGTGCACGGCGAGATGACCGACCTCACCGACACCGGCGTCCTCGTGCACGACGACGCGGCCCGCAAGCACGGCTGGCAGGTCGGAGAGGTACTGCCCAGCAGCTTCCCGAAGACCGGGGCGACCGACTCCGGGTGGAGGGCATCTACGACGACAAGTCGTTCATCGGCACCGACTACGTCATCTCCACGTCCGGCGCACACGCGCTACGATCCCGACCGCCTGGAGAGCAGCGCGTTGGTGGTGGTCGACGACGGCGCCGACGTGTCCACCGTCGAGCACCGCATCTCCGACGCCCTCGCGACGCACCCGGACGCGACCGTCATGGACCAGAAGGAGTTCGAAGGAGCGCTGGGCGGCTTCATCGACCAGCTGCTCAGCCTGGTCACGGTGCTGCTCCTGCTCGCGGTCGTCATCGCCCTCCTCGGGATCGTCAACACCCTCGCGCTGTCGGTGTTCGAACGCACCCGCGAGCTCGGGCTGCTCCGGGCGGTAGGCATGACCCGGGGCCAGGTGCGCGCGATGGTGCGCTGGGAGGCGGTGGTCATCTCGGTCATCGGCGCCCTGATCGGTGCGGCGCTGGGCACCGGGCTGGGCATCGCGCTCACCCGTGCCCTGGCCGACGAGGGCATCGAGAAGGTCGACGTCCCCGTGACGCAGCTCGCGCTCTACCTGGTGGCGGCCGCGGTGGCGGGGGTGCTGGCGGCGATCGGGCCCGCGCGCCGCGCCTCGAAGGTCGACATGCTGCGTGCCGTCGCCAGCGAGTGACGGTGCGCGACGGAGCGTGAGTCGCGGCTAGGGTCACCGGCATGGCCGTCCTCCACCGCGCGACCCTCACCCCGTCCAAGCTCGACCTGCTGACGCCCTGGCTGGCCGGACGCCAATGGGCGGCAGGTGCGGGCGCGGTCGAGCAGCTCGGCGCCTACCGGTTCGACGACCCGGCCGGCGAGGTCGGCATCGAGACGTTCCTGCTCGGCACGTCCGACGGCCGGGTCCTGCACGTGCCGGTCACCTACCGGGCGGCGCCCGTCGAGGGTGCGGACGAGCACCTCGTCGGCACCCTGCAGCACTCGGTGCTCGGCCCGCGCTGGGTGTACGACGGGTGCGCCGACCCGGTCTGGGCCCAGCAGCTGGTGACCGTCGTGCTGACGGGCGGCACGCAGGTGGCCCTGTTCATCGACGGCCGGCCCGACCCCCGTCCGCCGACGGCCACCGTCCAGGGCAGCGGAGCGGCCGGCACCCCGGTCGAGGAGGTCACGACCGTGTCCGTCCGCGACGACGCCGGCACGACCGTCGTACGCGCCGGGACGCACGAGATCCTGCTCGCCCGCGTCGTCGGCGCCGACGTCGCGGCGACCCACACCCTGACCGGCCGGTGGACCGGCGGTGGCCCGGCCACCCTGGCCGGCGTGCGCGGGGCCTGACGGCTCAGCCGGTCCTCGCCAGCTCCGCCAGCAGGTCCTCCACGCGCTCGCCGTTGCCGGTCCTGCGGTGCCGGTCCCACTCCTCGGGGGACATCACGTCGGCCACCAGGTCCAGCGCCTCCGCGAGCTCCTCGTCCTGGTAGGGGTTCGGCAGCTCCAGGCGCGCGTGCATCGCCTCCTCGGCGCCGAACAGCCGGGCCGCCCGCACCGGGTCGCCGAGGCGGATCAGGATGTTCATGAAGGTGTTCGCGAAGGCCATGGTCAGGTTGGGGTTGCGCAGCTCCAGCACCCGGTCCACGAGGCCGCGGGCGAGGTCGCCGGCCTCGTCGACGCGCCCGGACATCGCGAGGAGGTTGGCGAGGTTCTGCCGCTGGACGGCGGCCTCGTGCGGGTCGCCGAGCCCGTCCAGGATCGCCAGCGACTGCTCGAGCAGCTCGCGGGCCCGGTCGAGGTGGCCCAGCGACTCCTCGATGCCGGCGAGGTTGCCCAGCGCCCGGGCCACCAGCCCCTGGTTGCCCTGCCGGCGGTGCACCTCGACGGTCTCCAGCAGGGTGGCGCGGGCGGCCTCGACCTGACCGAGCTGCTGCTCGGCCGTCCGAGCAGGCCCAGCGCGAACGCCTCCGTCACCGGGTCGCCCAGGGACCGCGCCATGGCCAGGCTCCGGCCGGCCACCTCGTGGGCGCGCCCGAACTCGCCCTGGGACAGCAGCAGGTTGGCCAGGCCGCCGAGGCAGGCAGCGAGCGGCGGCGACTCCACGTCGCCGGCCCGCGCGATGACGCGCTCGTGCCAGTCGCGTCCTTCGGTGACGTAGCCACCCATCCACCACACCCAGCCGAGTGCCGCGCACAGGTGCAGCCCGGTCTCCAGGTCACCGGGGCCGGCCCGGTCGTCGGCCGGGACGGACCAGGCGAGGGCCTCCCGGAAGTTGTCCAGGTCCGCCTCCGCCAGGGCGAGCGCGGGCAGGTGCCTCGACTCGCGCATCGCGCGCAGCCGGTCGGCCAGGCCGGCGTAGTGCCGCGCGTGCCGCTGACGGGTCTCGTGGTCCTCGCCGGCCGCCCGCAGCTCGTCGCGGGCGAAGGACCGGATGGTCTCGAGCAGGACGAGGCGGGGCTCGCCGTCGTACGCCTCGGCGACGTCGGCGAGGCTCGCGTCGACCAGCTCGGCGACCAGCTCCAGCGGGTCCGGTCCCGGAGTGGCTCCGTCGGAGCCGCTGGTGACGGCGGCGACGGCGGCCAGGTCGCCACCCCCGGCGAACACGCTCACCCGACGCAGGATCTCCTGCTGTCCCGGGGCGAGCAGCTCGTAGGACCACGTGATGGTGTCGCGCAGGGTCCGCTGCCGGGCCGGGACCAGCCCGCTGGTCGAGGCGAAGTCCAGGGCCTCGTCCAGGCGTGCCAGGAGCGCCCGGGGGCCGAGCAGCCGGACCCGGACGGCGCACAGCTCGATGGCCAGGGGCAAACCGTCCAGGCGCTCGCACACGGCGACCACGTCCCGCACGTTCTCCGGGGTGAGCCGGAAGTGCGGGTTGCACGCTGCGGGCCCGGTCCAGGAACAGCTGGACCGCATCGGAGCGCTCGGCCGCCTCGAGCGTCGCCGCGCCGGGCAGGGTCAGCGGCGTGAGGGCGTAGCGGTGCTCCGCCGCCAGTCCGAGCGGGTGGCGCGACGTCGCGACGACGGTCACGCCGGGCGTCGACTCCAGCAGCCTGCCGACGACCTCGTCCGCGTCCGGCAGCTGCTCGAGGTTGTCCAGCACGAGCAGGACCGAGGAGCGGGCGAGGTGGACGAGCAGCCGGTCGGCCGTGCGTTCGTGGGACGGCACGTCGAGGACCTCGGCCACGGAGGTCCACATCACCTCGGCGGTCGTCACCGAGGCCAGGGACACGAAGAAGACCCCGTCGGGGAAGTGCGGACCCAGGCCGTCGGCCACCGCGACCGCCAACCTCGTCTTGCCCGCTCCGCCGGGTCCGCTGAGGGTGACCAGGCGAACCTCCGGTGTCCGCAGCAGCTGCGTGAGCCGGGCGGTGTCGTCGTCCCGCCCGATCAGCGGGGTGGCGAGGCGCGGCAGGCTGGACGAGGTCCCGAGGGTCCGCAGCGCCGGGAAGTCCTGGCGGAGACCGCGCACCCCGAGCTGGAAGAGGTGCTCGGGCGCCGCGATGTCCTTGAGCCGATGCCGCCCGAGGTCCTGCAGCGCGACCCCGTCCGGCAGGTCCGGCCGGGCCAGGTCGGCGGTCACGGCCGAGACGACCACCTGCCCGCCGTGCGCCGCCCCCGCGATCCGGGCGGCCCGGTGGACGTCCATCCCCCAGTAGCTGTCCTCGTGCACGTGCGGCGACCCGGTGTGGATGCCGATGCGCACCCGCACGGCCTCCGCGCCGGGCCACGTGTGTCCTTCGAGCCCGCGCTGCGCCTCGACGGCCGCGCGGACGGCGTCACCCGCGGTGCGGAAGACGACGAAGAAGCTGTCCCCCTCGGTGCCCATCTCCGTGCCGCCGTGGGCGGCCCAGGCCCCGCGCAGGATCCGGCGGTGGCCGTCGAGCGCCTCGACGTAGTCCGGGCCGAGCCGGCTCAGCAGCAGCGTGGATCCCTCGATGTCCGAGAACAGCATCGAGACGGTGCCGGAAGGGAGCTCGCTCGGCTGAGCCACAGTCCTCATGATGGTGAACCGGACGGCGCGCGATCAAGGGCTCAGGAGTCGAAGCCGAGCCCGGCCCGGTCCAGCCCGCGCAGCCAGAGGTTGCGCCGTCCGGCGCGCGCGTCGGCGCGGGCCAGCGACCAGCGCGTGAGCTGCACGCCGGTGTAGCGCAGCGGCTCGGGCGGGAACGGCAGCGGCTTCTCGCGCACCAGCCGGAGCCGTGTCCGCTCGGTGTCCTCGCCGGACAGCAGGTCCAGCGCGACGTCGGCGCCGAACCGGGTGGCCGCGACGCCGAGCCCGGTGTAGCCCAGCGCGTAGGCGACGCGTCCGTCGTACGCCGTGCCGAAGAAGGCCGCGAAGCGGGTGCAGGTGTCGATGACACCGGCCCAGCGGTGCGTGAACCGCAGCCCCTCCAGCTGCGGGAACGTCTCCAGGAACTGGGCGGCCAGCAGGTCGTGGGTGCCGCCCTGCTCGAAGCCGCGGTCGATCCGGCTGCCGTAGCGGTAGACCGCGTCGTAGCCGCCCCACAGGATCCGGTCGTCGCGGGTCAGCCGGTAGTAGTGGAACAGGTTCGAGGCGTCCCCCACCCCCTGCCGGTGCGTCCAGCCGACCGACGCCTTCTGCGCCTCGGTCAGCGGCTCGCTCATCAGCACGTAGTCGTAGACCGGCACCGTCATCAGCCGCAGCCGGCGCAGCAGCGAGGGAAAGGCGTTGGTGCCCAGGACGACCCGGTCGGCCCGGATCTCGCCGTGCGGCGTGCGCACGTGCAGCGCCCCGGCGTGCCGCTCGAGACCGGTCGCCTCGGTGCCCTCGTAGACCCGCACACCGGCGTCGAGCACGGCCTGCCGCAGCCCCCACGCCAGCCGGGCCGGTTCGACCATCGCGGTGGAGGCGCGCTCCCACAGCCCGCCGAGGTACGTCGGCGAGTGCACCTCCGCGCGCACGGCGTCGCGGTCGAGCAGCCGTGCGTCGTGGCCGGCCGCCGTCAGCGCGGCGGCGTGGGCCGCGAGGTCCTCGACCTCGTGGGGTGCCGTCGCCACGGTCAGCTCGCCGGTCTCCTCCCAGTGGCAGTCGATGCCGTGGCGGCGCACGGTCTCGCCGATCGCCGCCAGGTTCTCGGCGCCGAGGCGGTCGAGCGTGGCGAGCTCGTCGGGCCAGCGCTCCTGGCCGTTGGCGAAGCCGTGGGTCAGGCTCGCCGAGGCGAAGCCGCCGTTGCGCCCGCTGGCCTGGTCGCCGCAGTGGCCGGCGTCGACGAGCACCACGTCCCGCGACGGGTCGCGCTCCTTGGCGCGCAGCGCCGCCCACAACCCGGTGTAGCCGCCACCGACGACGAGCAGGTCGGCGGACTCCGGACCGCGCAGCGAAGGCAGCGGTGCGGGCCGCGCAGTGTCGTCGAGCCAGAAGACCGTCGGCGACGCGTCGGCGAGGGCTCGGGCGGCCGGGCCGGCCACGGTCAGGCCGCGGCCGGGCGCCGGCGCTGGAGGAGTCCCCCGCCGAGCACCAGCAGCAGCGCGATCGCGAACATCACGGTGCCGACCACGTTGACCTCCGGCGGGATGCCGCGCTGCGCGGAGCCCCACACGAACATCGGGAACGTGATCGTGTTGCCGTGGTTGAAGTTCGTGACGATGAAGTCGTCGAAGGACAGCGAGAAGCTGAGCAGCGCCGCCGCCATGATGCCGGGGAACACCAGCGGGAAGGTGACCCGCCAGAACGCCTGCCACTCGTTGGCGTAGAGGTCCATCGCCGCCTGCTCGAGGGACTGGTCGAGGCCGGCCAGCCGGGCCTTGACGGTCACCACCACGAACGACAGGCAGAACATGATGTGCGCGACGAGGATCGACCAGAAGCCCAGGCTGCCGGACAGCCCGGCGCTGGTGAACAGGGCCAGCAGCGAGGAGCCCATCACCACCTCGGGGGTCGCCATCGGCAGGAAGATCAGCAGGCTGGTGGCCGCCCGGCCGCGGAACCGGTGCCGCACCAGCGCGAACGCGACCAGCGTGCCGAGCAGGGTCGCCCCGAGCGTGGCCAGGAAGCCGATCTGCAGGCTGGTGACCACGGAGCTGCACATGCCGCTCGGGGCGCAGGGGTCGGTCCAGTTGTTCAGCGTGAAGCCGTCGAACTCGTAGGACAGCCGGCTGGTCGGGTCGTTGAACGACATCAGCACGACGAAGAAGATCGGCAGGAACATGTAGAGCAGCACGACCATCGCCACCGCCATGATGACGTGGTCGCCGATCCAGCGTCCGATGCGCATCAGAGGAGCTCCTCGGTCCCGGCCCGGCGGACGTAGAAGAGCACCATCACCGTGATCGCGAGCATCAGCACCACCGAGCACGCGGCGGCGGCCGGGTAGTCGAGCTGCACCAGGAACAGGCTGTCGATGACGTTGCCGATCATGTACTGCTTCGGGGTGCCGAGCAGCTCGGCGTTGATGTAGTCGCCGGCGGCCGGGATGAAGGTCAGCAGGGTGCCCGCGACGAGCCCGGGCATCGACAGCGGCAGGGTGATCTTGCGGAACGACGTGAACCCGTCGGCGTAGAGGTCCTTGCCGGCCTCGATGAGCCGCAGGTCGATCTTCTCCAGGCTGGCGTAGAGCGGCAGCACCATGAACGGCAGGAAGTTGTAGGTCAGCCCGGTGACCACCGCGACGGACGTCGCGAGGAGCCGGCCGTCCGGGCCCAGGATGTGCAGCGCCTGCAGGACGTTCACCACGACGCCGTTGTCGGACAGGATCGACTTCCAGGCCAGCGTCCGGACCAGGAAGCTGGTGAAGAACGGGGCGATGACCATCACCAGCATGAGGTTCTTGTAGCGGCCGGCCTTGAACGCGATCGCGTAGGCGAGCGGGTAGGCCAGCAGCAGCGCCAGGACGGTCGCCACCCCGGCGTACAGCAGGGACCGGAGGAACGGCGCCTTGAACGACTGCAGGGCGTCCCAGTAGTTGGAGAACGACCAGGTCATCGCGTAGCCGGCGTCGAGCGAGCCGTTCGGGTCGTAGAGCGACGTGGCGACGAGCTGGATCGTCGGCACGAGGAAGAACACGACCAGCCACAGCATGCCGGGCAGCAGCAGCCAGTAGCCCGCCTTGGAGCGTCTGCGGCGCGGCGGCTTCGGCTCCGGGCCCAGCGCGCCCTCGGCCTCCAGCGCGGCCTGGACGACGCTCACTGGGCGGCTCCGGACAGCGCGGCGTAGGACTCGTCCCCGGCGTGCGCGTCCTGGTCGGCGTCGAGCAGGAACGTGTGGGCGGGGATCCAGTGCAGGTCGACCGGGTCGCCGACCCGGAACACGTCCCGCGCACCGCTGTTCTGCTCGAAGACGGTGAGCTCCTGGCCCCAGGGCATCCGGACGAGGTACTGCGTGCTCACACCGATGAAGCTGACGTCGCTCACGGTCCCGCCGGCGAGGCGGTTGCTGCCGTCGGCGCTCTCGCTGCCGGCCCGCGCGAGGAAGACCTTCTCCGGCCGGACGCCGACCCACACCGTCCCCTCGGTACGACGGGCGCGCGCGACGGGCGCACCGAGGCGACTGCCGTGCGCGTCGACGACGACGTCCTCGCCGTCGCGACCCACCACCTCGGCCTTGACCAGGTTGGACTGCCCCAGGAAGTTGGACACGAAGGTGGTCGCCGGGGAGTCGTAGAGCTCCGCGGGCGCGCCCATCTGCTCGATGACGCCGTGGTTCATGACCGCGATGGTGTCGGCCATCGTCATGGCCTCCTCCTGGTCGTGGGTCACGTGCACGAACGTGATGCCGACCTCGGTCTGGATCCGCTTGAGCTCGATCTGCATCTGCCGGCGCAGCTTGAGGTCGAGCGCGCCGAGCGGCTCGTCGAGCAGCAGCACCTGCGGGCGGTTGATCAGCGCCCGGGCCAGCGCGACACGCTGCTGCTGCCCGCCGGAGAGCTGACCGGGACGGCGCTGGCCGAAGCTGCCGAGCTCGACCAGCTCGAGCATCTCGCCGACCTGCTTCTTGACGTCCTTGACGCCGCGGCGGCGCAGCCCGAACGCGACGTTCTCGAAGATGTCGAGGTGCGGGAACAGCGCGTAGTTCTGGAACACCGTGTTGACCGGGCGCTTGTAGGGCTTGAGCCGGCTGATGTCCTGGCCGGCGATCGTGATCGTGCCCGACGTCGGCTCCTCCAGGCCGGCCACCATGCGCAGCGTGGTGGTCTTCCCGCAGCCGGAGGGGCCCAGGAGCGCGAAGAACCGACCCTGCTCGACCACCAGGTCGAGGTCGTCGACCGCCACGAAGGCGCCGAACTTCTTCGTCACCCCCGCCAGCGTCAGGTCGGCACCGGCCTCCTTGCGGGCGCGTCCTCGCGCGCAGCCCGCGTCGCCTCGTCGTCCGTCGTCACGTCGGCCATCAGGTCAGGCTCCGATCACCGCAGCGAACTGCTTCTGGTAGTCCTGCTCCTGCTTCTGGTCGAGCCCCATGAAGTCCTTGGCCTTGGACAGGGTCTCCTCGCTCGGGAAGATCAGCTCGTTGTCGACGAGGCTCGAGTCGATCTTCTCCATCGCCTGCTTGGCGCCCTCGACCGGGCAGATGTAGTTCACCCAGGCCGCCAGGGTCGCCGCGTTCTCGGGGTCGTAGTAGAAGTCCATCAGGTCCTCGGCGTTCCCCTTGTGGGCCGCCTTGTTGGGCACCAGCATGTTGTCGCTCCAGAGCGCGAGGCCCTCCTCGGGGGCGACGAACTTGATGTCCGGGTTGTCGAACTGCAGCTGGATGATGTCGCCGGACCAGGCCTCGCAGGCCACCACGTTGCCCTTGACGAGGTCCTGGGCGTACTCGTTGCCGGTGAACGCCCGGATCTGCCCGGCGTCGGTCGCCTTCTCGAGCCGGTCGATCGCCTTGCCGAACTCCTCGTCGGTGAAGTCCTCGGGGTCGGCCCCCTCGAGCAGCAGCATGAACAGCATGGTGTCGTGCATCTCGGAGAGCAGGCTGACCTTGCCCTTGAGGTCCGGACGGGTCAGCAGCTCGTCGAAGCTGCGGACCTCCTTGGTGAGCTTGGCGTTGTAGGCGATGCCCGTCAGCCCGCTCTGCCACGGCACGGAGTAGTCGCGGTTCTTGTCCCAGCTCGGCGACTTCAACGTCGAGACCAGGTTGGCGTCGACGTTGGGCAGCTTGGACTTGTCCAGCTTCTGGAGCCAGCCGAGGTTGACCATGCGGGCGGCCATCCAGTCGGTCAGCGTCATGATGTCGCGGCCGGTCGGCTTGCAGTCGGCGAGCTGGTTGCGGACCACCCCGAAGAACTCGGAGTTGTCGTTGACGTCGGTGACGTAGTCGACCTTGATGCCGCTGTCGGTCTCGAACTTCTTCAGCGACGGGTAGACCGTCACCTTCTTGCCGCCCTGCTTGACCTTCTTCTCGTCGATGTAGAGCGGCCAGTTGGAGAAGTGCAGCGTCTTCTCGCTCGACGACAGGTCCTTGCTGACGCAGGAGTCGGCGGTCTGCTTGGCGGCCTTGGTGCCGCAGGCGGACAGCAGGCCCGGGGCGGCGAGGCCGAGGCCGGCGAGGCCGGCGCCGCGGACGAAGCCACGCCTCCCGACCGGCGAGGCCGACATCAGGCGGCGCAGCTCTTCGGGCAGGGGTCCAGACGGCGGCATGGCACCGGGTCCTCTCGTTGGCGGGGCTCCCAGGAGGGTCAGTGGATCTTGTCAGAGGCTGGCCCGACGAACAAGGGAATCAGTGGATACGAAACATTCCCGCAACGAATTCCTTTGCGTAATGGCGTCGTAAGTCTTTGACGCACCCCTCCCCCCGTGTCACGATCCCCCGGTGAGCAACCGCGCCGCCCGCAACGGGTCCTCCAGGTCAGGGGTCGTGCTGGACGACGTCTCGAAGTCGATCATCGAGGAGCTCCAGCAGGACGGGCGACGGTCGTACGCCGCGATCGGCAAGGTCGTCGGCCTCTCGGAGGCGGCCGTGCGCCAGCGGGTCCAGCGGCTCGTCGACAGCGGGGTCATGCAGGTCGTCGCGGTCACCGACCCCATGGAGCTCGGCTTCGCGCGCCAGGCGATGATCGGCATCCGCACCAGCGGCAGCCTCGAGCCGATCGCCGACGCGGTCGCCGCCCTCGACGAGGTCGACTACGTGGTGATCACCGGCGGGCTCCTACGACCTGCTCGTCGAGGTGGTCTGCGAGAGCGACGAGGCGCTGCTCGAGGTGCTGTCCACCAAGATCCGCACGATCCCCAACGTGGTCTCCACCGAGACGTTCATGTACCTCCAGCTCCGCAAGCAGACCTACTCGTGGGGCGTGCGCTGAGCAGCCAGCCGGCGCCGCCCTGGGCCGACCTGTCCCTGTGGCACCGGACGGCCGACGACGACTGGGCGCCGCGTCCCTCCCTGCCGGGCGGCACGGACGCCGACGTCGTGGTGGTCGGAGCGGGCTTCACCGGCCTGTGGACCGCCTACTACCTGCTGGAGGCCGACCCGACGCTGCGCGTGGTCGTGCTCGAGGCCGAGACGGCGGGCTTCGGGGCGTCCGGCCGCAACGGCGGCTGGTGCTCGGCCCTGTTCCCGGCGTCGCTGGCCACCACGGCGGCGCTGCCCGGCTCGAGCCGCGCGGACGCCCTGGCCCTGCACGCGGCCATGCGGGCCACCGTCGACGAGGTGCTCGCCGTGGCCCGGGCCGAGGGCATCGACGCCCAGGCCCACAAGGGCGGCACCGTCTCGCTGGCCCGGACCGTCGCCCAGCTGCGGCGGGCCCGCGACGAGGTGGCCACCGCCCGGTCGTGGGGCCGCGGCGAGGACGACGTGCGGCTGCTCGACCGGGACGCCGCCCGGTCGCACCTCGACGGCGCGGGCACGCTGGGCGGCACCTTCACCCCCGACTGCGCCGCGATCCACCCGGCCCGGCTCGTGCGCGGCCTGGCCCGGGCGGTCGAGCGCCGCGGCGGCCGGATCCACGAGCGGACCCGGGTGCGCCGCATCGAGCCCGGCCGCGCCGTCACCGACCACGGCGTGGTGCGCGCCGAGGTGGTGGTGCGGGCCACCGAGGGCTACACCGTGTCGCTCGAGCACCAGCGCCGCGCCGTCGTGCCCGTCTACTCCCTCATCGTGGCGACCGAGCCGCTGCCGGACGCGACCTGGGACCGGATCGGCCTGCGGGACCGCGAGACGTTCACCGACCACCGCAACCTGATCGTCTACGGGCAGCGCACGGCGGACGGGCGGCTCGTGTTCGGCGGGCGCGGCGCGCCGTACCACTTCGGCTCGTCGATCCGGCCCGGGCACGACCACGAGCCCCGGGTCTTCGAGATGCTGCGGCACGCGCTGGTGGACCTGCTGCCGGCCGTCGACGGCGCCCGCTTCACCGACGCGTGGGGCGGCGTCCTGGGCATCCCGCGCGACTGGGTGGCGTCGGTCGGTCTCGACCGGTCCACCGGCGTGGCCTGGGCGGGCGGCTACGTCGGTGACGGCGTCGGTACGACGAACCTGGCCGGCCGGACCCTGCGGGACCTCGTGCTCGGCCGGGACACCGAGCTGACCCGGCTGCCCTGGGTCGGGCACCGCTCGCGCCGCTGGGAGCCGGAGCCGCTGCGCTGGCTGGGGGTCAACACCGGCCTCCGCGCGATGACGCTCGCCGACGCCGAGGAACGCGCGACCGGCCGGCCGAGCCTGCTGGCGCGGGCGGTCGCGCCCCTCGTCGGCGGCCACTGACGCGACACGGCGGAGGCGCGCCCTCAGCCGTTCGGCCAGGGGTACCGGGCGATTCGCTGCATTACCGCCCCAACCCGGACAGCCGCTTGTACCGTCGTCCGTGGGGGAAGTTCATGACGGTTTCGGGAGGGGAGCCAATGGATACCGGCGCGTCGCCACGTGCCCGGGTGCCGATCACGATCCTGTTCACGCTGGTCATCGTGCTGGGCGAGTTCGGGTTCCTGCAGGCCGTGTACCACCTCGACGACCACGTCGGCGCGCAGCGCGTCGCGCAGTCGCGGGTGTCCGGCGCGCTGGCCACCTGGCAGACCGGCAGCGACCCCGCTCCCGTCGAGGAGGCGGTGCGCGCGCTGGCCACGACCGACGCGCCCGGGGCCGCCCGGCTCCAGGGCCTGACCCGCACGTGGGCCGCCAGCCTCGCCACCGCCGACCTCCAGGACGTCCGCGCGTCGAACGCCGAGGTCGGCCGTTCGCTCGCCGCCGAGCAGTCGGGGGTCGACCGCCGCGTCGGCATCATCCTCGGCACCCTGCTGGTGCTGGTCTCGCTCGGCTGGGCGGCGTGGTTCCGCAAGCTGGTCCGGCGGCACCGCGAGGTGCAGCGCCAGCTCACCGAGAAGCAGACCGTCGACGCCGGTGAACGCCGGCTGCTCGCGCTCGTGCAGAACAGCGCCGACCTCGTCGCGGTCCTGGAGCCCGACTCCACCGCCAGCTTCGTCAGCCCCGCCGTCCTCCGCGGTGCTCGGCTGCCTCCCCGAGGACCTGGTCGGCCGGCGCTTCGTCGACCAGCTGCTCCCCCGCGACGTACCCATGTTCATCCGGATGCTCGCCGCACCCCGCGAGGGCGACCAGCCGGTCATCCTGCGCACCCGGCACGCGGACGGGCGCACGCTCGTGCTCGAGGGCACGCTCACGAACCTGATGTCGGACGCGGCCGTGCACGGCTGGGTGCTCACGGTCCGCGACGTCACGGACCGCCAGGCGCTCCAGCAGGAGCTGTCCTACCAGGCGTTCCACGACGCCCTGACCGGGCTGGCCAACCGTCAGCTGTTCGGCGACCGGCTCACCCACGCGCTGCGCCGGCGGGACGGCGCCACCGAGCCGCTGGTCGTGCTCTTCCTCGACCTCGACGACTTCAAGCACGTCAACGACAGCCTCGGCCACGGGATCGGCGACCGGCTGCTGGTCGCCGTCGCGGAGCGGATCGCCGGCGCCATCCGCGAGGGCGACAC
This sequence comes from uncultured Actinomycetota bacterium, assembly GCA_963778095.1. Lineage (GTDB taxonomy): Bacteria > Actinomycetota > Actinomycetes > Propionibacteriales > Nocardioidaceae > Nocardioides_B. The sequence goes on from CAVZTB010000016.1 coordinate 232,820, forward strand.
CGCCGCCCGGCTCGGCGGCGACGAGTTCGCCGTCCTGATGGAGGACGCCGACGCCGAGACCGCGCACGCGGTGGCCGAGCAGCTGCTCACCGCCCTCGCGGTCCCGGTGCAGGTCGACGAGCACCAGCACTCGGTGCGGGCCAGCATCGGCATGGCCCAGGCCATGCCGGGCGAGGCCACCGGCGAGGAGACCCTGCGCAACGCCGACGTGGCGATGTACTGGGCCAAGGACCGGGGCAAGGGCACCGTCGCGGTCTACGAGGCCGGGCTGCACGCCGAGGCGCTCGACCGGCTCGCGCTCCGCGGCGAGCTGCAGCGCGCCATCCGCGACGAGCAGCTGGTCCTGCACTACCAGCCCACCGTCGACCTGACCACGCACCGGATCACCGGCTTCGAGGCCCTGGTCCGGTGGAACCACCCGACCCGCGGCCTGCTCCCCCCGCTGGAGTTCATCCCGGTCGCCGAGCAGAGCGGCCTGATCGTGCCGCTGGGCAGCTGGGTGCTCCTCGAGGCCTGCCGGGCCGGCGCCGGCATGCAGTCGGACTGGCACACGCCGTCGATGGCCGTGAACATCGCCGCCCAGCAGCTGGCCAAGGACGACTTCGTCGACGAGGTGGTCGACGTGCTCCGCCGCACCGGGATGCCGGCCGAGCGGCTGGTCCTGGAGATCACCGAGAGCGTGCTGCTCGACGACATGGCCGACACCGTCGCCACGCTGGCCCGGCTGCGCGACCGCGGCATCCGCGTCGCCATCGACGACTTCGGCACCGGCTACAGCTCGCTGTCCTACCTCTCCCAGCTGCCCGTCGACATCCTCAAGGTCGACAAGTCCTTCATCGACCAGGTCTGCCGCGGCACCGCGGACACGTCGCTGGTCGAGGCGATCATCGCGATGAGCCACAGCATGCGTCTCACCACGATCGCCGAGGGCGTCGAGGCGCCCGAGCAGGCCGCGTGGCTGCAGCACGCCCGCTGCTCGATCGGCCAGGGCTACCTCTGGTCGCGCCCGGTCGAGCTCACCGCCGCCCGCGAGCTGCTGGTCCGCGGCACGCACCGCGGCCACCTCCGCTCGGTCCCCACCGGTGGCGCCGACGAGCTGCTCGTCAACCCCTGAGGCTTCCGGCCTCGGCCGGAGAGTGGTCACAGATCGCCGGTCCCCCGGGTGTCGTGCTACGGATTCGTGACCACTCTCGCGTGCCGTCGTCCACAACCGCGAAGGACGGGCTTTCCCCAGCAGTCGTCAGCCGGTCAGCCTCTGCCCATGGACGAGTCCGGGACGGCGCGACGCGGTCGACGCACGACGCGTGAGTGGACCGCGGTGAGTCACGGGCTCTACCGGTTGGCCGACGAGCCCGACGCTCTGCGAGCCGACCTGTTGGCCTGGCGGCTCGTCCTGCCCTCCTCCGGTGCGTTCACCGGGCTGACCGCCGCCCAGCAGCGCGGCTGGTGGCTGCCACCGTTGCCTCGCGGCATGCCGGTGTTCGCGAGCCAGTCCAGGACCGATCCCCGTCCGCGACGGGACGGCTTGTGGGTCACGCGGCACCCGGACCTGCCGCCCCTGGAATCGGTCGGCGGGCTCCCGCTGGTCAGGCCGGCAGACGCGCTCCTGGCCTGCGCCCGAGACCTGGCCCTCGTCGACCTGGTCGTGCTCACCGACTCGGCCCTGCACCTCGGCGCCTGCTCCGAGCTCGAGATCGCCGACGCGGCTGCCCGACGACGGGCCGGTGCCCCGCTGCTGCGTCGTGCCCTGGCCCTTGCCGACGGACGGTCGGAGTCCCCGTGGGAGTCGATGCTCCGGATGCTGCACGTGACGTGTGACGTGCCCGTCGTACCGCAGCACGAGGTGTTCGACGACGACGGGCTCCTGGTGGCTCGCGGCGACCTCTGGATCGTGGGAACCCGCGTGCTGCACGAGTACGACGGGGGCGAGCACCTCGCACGGCGACGCCAGCGACAGGACCTCGGCCGGGGACGGCGGCTCGGGAACGTGGGCTGGATGAGGCGCGGCTACACGTCGGAGGACGTGCTCCGGCAAGCGGTGGGCGTGCTGCGGGACGCCGACCTCTCACTGGGCAGACCACACAGACCCGACCGTGTGCGAGCGTGGCACGCGCTGCTGTCCGAGTCCTTGTTCACGGCCGCAGGGACCGCGCGACTCCGCCGACGCTGGCGGATCGAGGAGCCGGCCAAGAGTGGTCACGGATGACGTCGTCGGCGGGCCGAACGGCGCGATTCGTGACCACTCCTGACGGCGTCAGTCGTGCCGCAGGGCCGGGCGGAGGGTGTCGAGGACGGCGGGGTCCTCGATGGTCGACGGCACGGGTGCGTCCTTGCCGTCGGCGATCTCGCGCATCGTCTTGCGCAGGATCTTGCCGCTGCGGGTCTTCGGCAGCCCGGCCACGACCGCGACGTCCTTGAACGCCGCGACCGCGCCGATCTCGGAGCGCACCAGGGCGACGAGCTCCGTGCGGAGGTCGTCGGGGTCGGTGTCCACGCCGGCCTTGAGCACCACGAAGCCGCGCGGCACCTGGCCCTTCAGGGCGTCGGCCACCCCGATGACGGCGCACTCGGCGACGGCCGGGTGCGAGGCGAGCACCGCCTCCATCGAGCCGGTCGAGAGGCGGTGCCCGGCGACGTTGATGACGTCGTCGGTGCGGCCCATCACGAACAGGTAGCCGTCCTCGTCGAGGTAGCCCGCCGTCGCCGGAGAGGTAGTAGCCGTCGTACGCCGAGAGGTACGACGCGACGAACCGCTCGTCGTCGCCCCACAGGGTCGTCAGCGTCCCCGGGGGCAGCGGCAGCCGGATGCAGATGGCGCCCTCGGTGCCGGCGGGCACCGGGGTCCCCTGCTCCCCGAGCACCTCGACCTGGTAGCCCGGCACCGGCACGGTCGGCGAGCCGGCCTTGATCGGCATCGGCTCGAGGCCGCGGAGGTTCGCCGCGATGGGCCAGCCGGTCTCGGTCTGCCACCAGTGGTCGACGACCGGGACGCCGAGCCGCTCGGTGGCCCAGTGGTAGGTCTCGGGGTCGAGCCGCTCGCCGGCCAGGAACAGGGTGCGGAACCGGCCCAGGTCGTGGCCGGCCAGCAGCTTCCCGTCGGGGTCCTCCTTCTTCACGGCCCGGATCGCCGTCGGGGCGGTGAAGAGGGCCTCGACGCCGTGCTCCGCGATCACCCGCCAGAACGCGCCGGCGTCGGGGGTGCCGACGGGCTTGCCCTCGTAGAGCACGGTCGTGGCGCCGGTGATGAGGGGCGCGTAGACGATGTAGGAGTGGCCGACCACCCACCCGACGTCGGAGGCGGTCCACCAGACCTGGCCCTCGTGGACGTCGTAGATGTTGGGCAGCGACCAGGCCATCGCCACCGCGTGCCCGCCGTTGTCGCGGACGATGCCCTTGGGCTTGCCGGTGGTGCCGGAGGTGTAGAGCACGTAGAGCGGGTCGGTGGCCCTGACCTCGACGCACTCGGCGGGGTCCGTGCGGCCGGCCTTGTGGGCGCGGTCCCAGTCGACGTCGCGCGGCTCGACCAGCTCGGCCTCGGCCTGCGGCCGTTGCTTGACGATGACGACGTCGGGCTGGTGCTCGGCGATCTCGAGCGCCTTGTCGATGATCGGCTTGTACTCCACGACGCGGGTGGGCTCGATGCCGCACGACGCCGCGAGCACGACCTTGGGACGTGCGTCGTCGATGCGCACGGCCAGCTCGCGCGGGGCGAACCCGCCGAACACGACCGAGTGCACCGCGCCGAGCCGCGCGCACGCGAGCATCCCGACGACGGCCTCCGGGATCATCGGCATGTAGATCACCACCCGGTCCCCCGCGACCACGCCGAACCCGCGCAGCGCCCCGGCGAACGCCGCGACCTCCTCGAGCAGGTCGGCGTAGCTGTAGGACTTCCTCACGTCCGCGACGGCGCTGTCGTAGATCAGCGCGGTGCGGTCGCCGTGGCCGCGTACGACGTGCCGGTCGAGCGCGTTGTAGCAGGTGTTCAGCGTCGCGTCGGGGAACCACCGGTAGAACGGTGCGTGGTCGTCGTCGAGCACCCGGCGCGGCTTCTTGATCCAGTCCACCAGCGCGGCCTGCTCGCCCCAGTAGCCCTCGGGGTCCTCGATGCTCCTGGCGTGCTCACTGCGGTAGTCACCCATGGGCCCATCTTGCTGGGCGGCCGGCCCAGGGCCAAGAGTCGCGGCGCCAAGAGGGTCAGGCCAGGCCGTTGGCCGCGGTGCGGGCCGGGCGGGTGCTGCTGTGCAGCCAGGCCCCGAAGAACGCGTCGAGGTCCTGCCCGCTGACCTGCTCGGCCAGCGCCTCGAACTCCTCGACGGTGCCGGTGCTGTCCGAGTGCTGGGTGACCCAGGTGCGCAGCAGGGTGAGGAACGCGTCGCTGCCGATCCGGTGCCGGAGCGCCTGCAGCGTCATCGCCCCGCGGTCGTAGACCGGGTCGTCGAAGAACCGGGCCTTGCCCGGGTCGGCGATCTTCAGCCTCCAGAAGGAGTCGCCGGCGGGGTGCGCGGCGTAGGCCCGGTTGAGCCGGCGCCACGCGGTCGAGCCGCCGTGCGTCTCGTCGTACCTCCACTCGGCCCAGGTCGCGAAGCCCTCGTTGAGCCAGATGTCGCGCCAGCGGTCGACGGACACCTGGTCGCCGAACCACTGGTGGGCCAGCTCGTGCACGACGACGGAGTGCGCGTCGTGGCCGGGCGCGAGGAAGGGGTACGTCGGGCGCGACTGGTTCTCGAGCGCGAAGCCGGTGTCGAGCGCCGTGACCACGCCGCCGGTCGCCTGGAACGGGTAGGGGCCGAACTGGGTGGAGAGCCAGTGCGAGATCGCCGGCGACTTCTTCATCAGGCGCAGCAGCCGGTCCTGGGAGCGACGGTCGAAGAAGCGGGAGACCGCCACCGTCCACGGCAGGCCGTAGCTGGTGCCCGACTGCATGCGGAAGTAGCCGGCGGCGAAGTACGCCAGGTAGCTGGCCATCGGCCGGTCCATCCGCCAGTGCCAGGACGTCCAGGAGCCCGAGGTGCGGTGCCCGACCAGGCTGCCGTTGCTGACCACCTGGGCGCCGCGCGCCACCGCGACGGTGATGTCGTAGGTCGCCTTGTCCCGGGGGTGGTCGTTGACCGGGTACCACCAGGGGGCGATGTGCGGCTGGTTGGTGGCCATCGCCTCGCCGGGCATCGCGAGGAACGGCTTCTCCCCGCCCCAGCCGAGCTTGCGGGGCGTGCCGTGGTAGCGCACGGTGACCGCGAACGACGTGCCCGCGGCGATCGGCGTGGCCGGCGTGACGACCAGCTCGTGCCGGCCCGCCTTGGCGAAGTGCACCGCGTGCCCGTCGATGCTCACCGCGTCGGGGGTCAGCATCAGGTCGAGGCTGAACGACGACAGGTCCTGCGTGGCGGTCGCGTCGAGGGCGGTGTGCCCGCTCAGGTAGCCGCTGCGCAGCCGGTAGGAGTCGTGCACGTCGTAGTGCCCGACGTCGTAGCCGCCGTTGCCGTCCTTGGGGAAGTAGGCGTCCCCGATCCCCCGTGAGCCCGCGCTCGGGGCCTCCGCGGCGTCCGCGGACGGGAGCGCGACGAGACCCACCACCAGCAGCACGGACAGGAGGGCGGCGAGGCGACGCGGGGGTGAGAACACGACCGTCACGATAACCGGTTGCGCGCCGGCGCCCGGTCCCCCACCCTGGTCCGCAGACGACGGCGGTGGCCGTCGGTGCCCACCGAACCGAGAGGAGTCGTGACATGTCCATCACGGTCCTTGGCACGTCCCGTGCCAGCACGTCCCCTCACCTCTGGAGCACCGACACCCATGTCATCCGAGCCCACCGACACCACCGCTTCTGATCTCGACCCCCGTTTCGTCTTCGACTTCCGTGCCTGGGACGACCCCGGCGACGGCCAGCGCTTCTCCACCTGGATGGGCGTCGAGCCGCTCTGCCGCGGACCCGAGCCGCGTCCCGACTGGGTGGTCACCAGCCAGGCCGCCGTGGACACCGAGCTCGGCGTCCTGAAGACCGGCAAGGAGGCCGACGTCTTCCTGCTCGAGCGGGCGGTCCCCGGCGACCCCACGCAGCAGGTCGTGATGGCCGCCAAGCGCTACCGCGGCGAGGAGCACCGCTCCTTCCACCGCAGCACCGCCTACACCGAGGGCCGCAAGACCCGCAACAGCCGCGACGCCCGGGCGCTGGCCAAGAAGACCGCGCACGGCCGGTCGGTCGCCGCGGGCCAGTGGGCCTGGGCGGAGTGGGAGGCGCTCCGGCGGTTCTGGCTGGCCGGCGTCCCGGTCCCCTACCCCGTCCAGGTCGACGGCACCGAGATCCTGATGGAGTTCGTGTCCGTCGACGGCGAGGCGGCGCCCCGGCTGGCCCAGACCCGGCCGCGGGGTGACCTGCTGCGGTCGTACTTCGACCAGCTCCGGGACGCGATGACCGCGCTGGCCCGGGCCGGCATCGCGCACGGCGACCTGTCGCCCTACAACGTGCTCGCCGCGGGTGACCGGCTGGTGGTGATCGACCTGCCGCAGGTCGTCGACATCGTCGCGAACCCGACGGGGATGGACTTCCTGATGCGCGACTGCCACAACGTCTGCCGGTGGTTCGTCTCGCGCGGGCTCGACGTCGACGAGCACGACCTGTTCGCCGAACTGCTGGCCTGCGCGCTCTGAGAGCCGGGCCGGCGGGCAGGATGGCCCGGTGAGCACACCGCGCAGGAGCCGTCGTCGCACGGTCGAGGTCCAGACGCTCGAGCAGCTCGACCGGCTGGTGGCCTCCGGGGCGACCTCGATGGCCGGGTGGCAGCTCCAGGGCCTCGACCTGCGCGGGCACGGCGACGCGCTGCGCGGCCTCGACCCGCGCGGGGCACTCGTGCTCGGCGGCGAGGTCGACGCCGACACCGCCGACGAGCCTCCGGGACCGCGGCGCCCTGGTGTTCCCCGCGGTGCCCGACGTGCCCGTCGACGTCTACCGGTCCGAGCTCTACACCCCCGAGGAGCTGTACGACGGACTGGGCGCGGGCTACGAGGCGACCCTGGACGCGCGGGTCTACGCCTGGTCGCAGCGCACCGGCCACGACCTGTACGCGCTGCTCGCCCAGGCCCTGCACGACCTCTCGGTGGACGACGCGCTCGTCGAGGCGGTGACCGGCCGCCGCGTCGTCGGGGTGATGGGCGGTCACGACCTGCCCCGCGACAGCACCGGCTACGCCGACGCCGCCCGGCTGGGGCGGTCCCTGTCCGCGGCCGGGCTGACCGTGGCCACCGGCGGCGGACCGGGGGCGATGGAGGCCGCGAACCTCGGCGCCTACCTCTCCGCGCACGACGACGACGCCCTGGCCGAGGCGCTCGACGTGCTCGCCCCGGCGCCGTCCTACGAGCCGTCGGTCGGCGACTGGGTCGCGCGCGCGATCGCCGTACGCGAGCGGTGGCCGGGGGGCACGGACTCGCTGGGGGTGCCGACCTGGTTCTACGGGCACGAGCCGCCGAACGCGTTCGCCAACCTGGTCGCGAAGTACTTCAAGAACGCGATCCGCGAGGACGTGCTGCTGCACGTCTGCACCGCCGGCGTCGTGTTCCTGCCGGGCCGCGGCGGCACGGTCCAGGAGGTGTTCCAGGACGCCTGCGAGAACTTCTACGCGACCGGCGAGCAGGTCGCGCCGATGGTGCTGGTCGGCACGGCCTACTGGACCGAGGAGCTGCCGGTGTGGCCGCTGCTGCAGCGGCTGGCCGAGGGACGCGAGATGGCGCACGTGCTCCACCTCGTGGACGACCTGGACGAGGTGGCCGACCGGTTGGAGGCGCCTGCCAGACTCGGTGGATGACCCGCTTCGAGGCCACCAACCACTCCGAGGCCGTCGTGGCGGCGGACCGCGAGGCGATCTGGGCGGCACTGACCGACCCGGTCGTGCTCCCCAAGCTCACCCCGCTGCTGCGGAGCATCGAGACCGACGGCGACCTGTGGCGCTGGCAGCTCACCCGCTTCACGATCCTGGGCATCGGGCTCGCGCCGTGCTTCACCGAGCGGATGCAGTTCGACCCTCCGGGCAACATCGCCTACTCGCACGAGCCGCCCGCGAGCAAGCACGAGCCGGCCGGCGCCGACGGGTGGTACGTCCTGTCCGAGGTCGACGGCGGGACCACGCCTCGAGATCAGCCTGACCATGCACGTCGACCTGCCGCTCGGCCGGGTCGCGCGGCCGGCCGTGACCCGGGTGATGAGCTCGATGATGCAGCGCACCGGCGACCGCTTCGCCGCCAACCTGCTCCGGCACCTCAAGGTCCCGGCCTAGCCCCTCCGGAACGCCGCCACGGGGAAGACCGGGTCGCCGTCGGTGGCCGAGCCCCAGGCACTCGGGCCTGCGAACGTCGTCGTCCCCGCCGGCTCGAGCCCCAGGCGCTCGGCGGTGCGCCGCACCCGGTCGGCGTCGTCCGACTCCGCGCCGGCGTGCCCGTGGGCCTGCCGCTTGTCGACGGTGACGACGAGGCCGACCGCCGGGACGGAGCACGCGGGCGGCCTCGGACGAGCACCGCGTCGGCGGTCGGCACGGGGAGCAGGTGCAGCAGCCAGATCGCGGTGACCACGTCCACCGACGCGTCCGCGACGGGGAGCCGGGCGGCCGAGGCGACGAGGGCTCGTCCGGGGAGCCGGTCGGCCGCGAGCCGCAGCATCCCCGGTGACAGGTCGGCGACGAGCACGTCGAACCCGCGGTGCGCCAGCTCGGCGCTGACGATCCCGGTGCCGCCGGCGACGTCCAGCAGCCGCCCCGTCGGCACCAGCCCGGCGACGGCGTCGGCCGCCGCCGCTGCCCGCGCGGGACCGCCGCGCGACGCGTCGTACCGGTCGGCCTCGGAGTCGTAGTAGGCGGTGCCGCTCACCCGGTCAGTCTCGCAGGAAGCGCCGGACGTGGTAGGTCACCTGCACCAGGCTGAGCAGCGCGACGGCGCCCAGGAAGAGACCCATGAACACGTCGCCGTGGCTCCAGGCCGCGACCCCCAGGATCAGGCTGACGGCCAGCACGACGCCGGCGACGGCCGCCGGCAGCACCCCCGCGCGCACCGGAGCCTCAGCCGTCCAGCGCCGCGAGCTGGCCGCAGGCGCCGTCGATCTCGCTGCCGCGGGTGTCGCGGACGGTGGTCGGCACGCCCTTGGCCTCGAGCCGGCGGACGAACTCGCGCTCGTCCTCGCGGCGCGAGGCGGTCCACTTCGAGCCGGGCGTCGGGTTGAGCGGGATCAGGTTGACGTGCACCCAGCCCCAGTCGCCGTACGACGTCAGCACGTCGCCGAGCAGGTCGGCCCGCCAGGCCTGGTCGTTGATGTCGCGCATCATGGCGTACTCGATGGAGACCCGGCGCTTGGTGCGGCGCGCGTAGTTCCAGGCCGCCTCGACGGCCTCGTGCACCGACCAGCGGGTGTTGATCGGGACCAGCTCGTTGCGGAGCTCGTCGTCGGGCGCGTGCAGCGAGAGGGCCAGCGTGACGGGGATGCCCTCGTCGGCGAGCTGGATCATCCGCGGCACCAGGCCGACCGTGGACAGCGTGATGCCGCGGGCCGACATGCCGAGGCCGTCGGGGGCCTTGTCGGTCAGCCGGCGGATCGCGCCGATGACGGCCTTGTAGTTGGCCATCGGCTCGCCCATGCCCATGAAGACCACGTTGTTGACGCGGCCGGTGCCGCCCGGGCACCTCGTCACGGGCGAGCGACCGTGCGCCGGCGACGACCTGCTCGACGATCTCGGCGGCGGACATGTTGCGCTGCAGACCGCCCTGGCCGGTGGCGCAGAAGGGGCAGGCCATCCCGCAGCCGGCCTGCGACGACACGCACATCGTGACCCGGTCGGGGTAGCGCATCAGCACCGACTCGACCAGGGCGCCGTCGAACAGCTTCCAGAGCGTCTTGCGGGTGGTGCCCTTGTCGGCCTCCAGCGTGCGCAGCGGCGTCATCAGGCTGGGCAGCAGCGCCTCGACGACCTGCGCGCGGTCGGCGGCGGGCAGGTCGGTCATCTGGTCGGGGTCGTCGACGAGCCGCGAGAAGTAGTGCGTGGACAGCTGCTTGGCCCGGAAGCCGGGCAGGCCCGCGCTCGACCAGCAGCGCCTTGCGCTCGTCGGGTGAGAGGTCGGCGAGGTGCCGCGGCGGCTTCTTGCGCCCGCGGGGCTCGTCGAACACGAGCGGGAGGGTCTTGATCGGCTCGGACATGGTCCGGTCAGTCTCCCACCCGCGGTGCCGCGCCCACGAATCCCGTGCGCGAGCCCGCTCACACCAGCCAGAGCCACGATCCCGGCGACGCCGGCGACGGCGAGCAGGGCGAGGTAGCCGATCACCAGCCGGGTGTCGCGCAGGAAGCACTTCGAGCGGGTCAGCCCGGCCCGGTAGGCCCGGGTGTAGCCGACCAGCCCGAGGACCGCGAAGCCGAGCAGGGCGACCGGGCCGAGCAGCCAGCCCAGCAGGGCCACGGTCGCGAAGACGCAGAGCCGCAGCGGGTCGTAGGGGGCGGCGTCGGTGCCGTCCTCGGTCTCGACGGCACTCGTCATGGCGTTCCCTCCAGCAGGTTGGGGCGGCCGGTGACGGTCGCGAGCTTGCGGTCGGCGAGCGGCGCCCAGGCCTGTACGGCGCAGAACGGCGCGCACTGGTGGCCGCCGTCCTGGCCGACCGTCCCGACGTGCACGCAGCACTGGGTCAGGCGTTCCTCGATCATCGTGTGCATGTCCATGAACGGCTTGACGGTGATCCGCACGACCCGCTCCCCCAGCATCCGGCGCAGCCGCTTGCGCTGACCGGGCAGCTGCGAGGCGACCAGCGTCGTCAGGGTGCCGATGCCGAGGTCGCAGTTCTCGCAGATGTCCTTCCAGATCGAGCCCATCGACGGGTGCGACAGCGACGACTGCTCGCTGAGCAGGTCGAGCAGGGAGTCCTTCACGACCGCGCGCAGCCGGGCCGGGATGGCGTCGTCGGCGATCCGGTTGGCCAGCGTCTCCGGCTCGAGCTCCAGCCAGGCCTTGAGCCGGTCGTGCCCGATCAGCGTGGTCAGCGACCTCCAGGTGCCGGTGTCGTCGCGCAGCAGGTAGCCCACCGAGCAGCAGTGCGGGTGCGAGCACGGCAGCGCCGTCAGGTCGCGCCACGTCACGGCTCCGGCGGTCTGCTCCTCGAGCCGGGCGAGCACACCGGTGTGCGTGAGCCGGCGCATCGGGTCGAGCCCGGCCGAGCGGCCGGACGCGAACATCGGCTGGATCGTCACGCCACCCACGTACGGCGTGTCCAGCGCCCGCTTCACGACGGCGCCGATCTCGTCCTCGTTGGCGTCCAGGGCCGACCGTCATCGTCAGCGTGGTGAACACGCCGGCCCGCGAGAGCCGGTCGAGCGCGCGCTCCTTGAAGCGACGGATGTCCGCGCCACGGTGGTGCGTGGAGGCCTCGGCGGTCTCCCCGTCGTACTGCAGGTAGACCTCGACGCGCTCCCGGTGCCGGGTCAGCAGCGCGAGCAGCTCGTCGTCCTGGGCGATCCGCAGGCCGTTGGTGTTCACCAGGACGCGTACGACGGGCCGCTCGGCCACCGCGTCGAGGAGCTCGGCCAGCCACGGGTAGAGCGTCGGCTCGCCGCCGGAGAGCATCAGCACGTCGATGCGGCCGTTCTCCCGCGACAGCCGCGTGTCGATCGAGGCCAGCACGGCGTCGAGCGGCGCCACCGTCGCGAGCGCCGGCGAGGACTCCGCGAAGCAGGTCGGGCACTTGAGGTTGCAGTGGTCGGTGATGTCCTCGAGCAGGATGCAGGTGTGCTGGGTCTGCATCTCCGGCAGGCCGTCCTCGTAGGCCCACGGCACGGGCTTGAAGTTCCCGGCGACGTCGGGCGTGTGCACCTTGGTCGGCGCGGTCCACTGCTCGAGGTAGGTCAGGATCTCCGGCGACTCGTCGTACAACGTGGTGACCAGGCCGTGGTCGGGGCAGCCGCGCTCCAGCCAGACCTGGCCGTCGCGGACGACCAGCCGGCCGGACAGCCGGCGCACCTCGGAGAGCGGACGGTCGGGCCGTTCCTCGTGGCAGCGCGGGCAGAACGCGTTGACGTAGCGGTGGATGCGGTCGCCCCGCAGCGGCATGCCGGTCATCAGCCGCTGAAGCTCGCGATGAGGGCGACGCAGGCGCCGCCGAGGACGATCAGGGCCAGGAAGAAGCCGATCAGCAGGCCGACGCCCCACCACCTGGTGACCGGCCGGGTCATCAGCACGACCGGCAGCACCAGACCGAGGACCGGCCCGACGAAGAAGATCGCGCCGTTGTCCATGGTCCCCATCAGGGCCAGGCCGAGCGAGCCCGCTGACGACCAGCAGGACGCCGCCGAGGACCGCGCCGCGACGAGCTCGACGACGTGGCCCTGCTTGGCGGCGGGCCCGGCTGCAGGGCGGTCGGCCGGGCAGCGGCGGTGGGGGCTGGTAGCTCATGGCACCTCGATCGGGACGGGGGCGGGCTCGGCGGAGTAGACGCCGCGACGGGCCTGACGGCGATGCGGACGCAGGATCAGCGGCACGGTGACGAGCAGGAACAGCTGCGGGCGGGTCAGCCCGTGCCAGACGACCTCGTTGCCGCGGACGAACTCGACGAGGAACCGGAAGACGCCGTAGGCCGCGAGGTAGAACGTCAGCGTCTCCCCCGGTGCCGTGACGCGGTGCCGCAGCCAGAACCACAGCACGCAGAACGCGGCCGGCGTGGAAGGCGATCTCGTAGGCGAACGACGGGTGCAGGGGCACGCCCGGCCGGCGCGCCGAGCCGCTGCGCCGCGGCCGGGTCGCAGCGGGACGCCGTACGACGGAGCCCGTCGGCGTCCCGGGCAGCTCGGTCAGCAGGCAGCCGACGCGCCCGACGGCCATGCCGAGCGCGACGGCGGGCGCGAACAGGTCGCCGGTGCGGACCCGGTAGCCCACCAGCCGCTTCGCCACGTGCACGCCGAGCCAGGCCCCGACGAGGCCGCCGAGGATGCTGCGGTTGCCGTAGAGCCACTGCTCGGTGATCGACGCGTTCTCGCGCAGGTCGACGTGCTGCAGCCAGGTGCCGAGCCGCATGAACACCGCGCCGCCGACGAGCGCACCCAGGACGACGTACACGACCCGCTCGTCGGTCTGGCCGCGCCGCCGCGCCTCGGCGACGAAGACCAGGACCGCCGCGAGCACGCCGAGCCCGACGAACAGCTCGTGCGTCGGCACGGGACCGATCGACGGGTACATGCCGAGAAGGATGCCAGCGCGGGACGCCCGGCGGGCATCCGTTCGGCTACTCAGGCGCGTCGGCGACCGTCCACACGTCGGGCAGCGCCAGCCGCTCCCAGGCCGTCAGGTCGGGCGGCCGGCCGGTGAGCGCCGCGACCAGCACGGTCCAGGCCGTGCCGTGCCCGACCAGCACCAGGTCGCCCGGCGTGCGTCGACGGTGCAGCGCGCGGACCGCGGCCACCACCCGGGCCCGGGTCGAGCGACAGCGGCTCCCACTCCGGGACGGCGGGCTCGTCCGGCCGGTCGAACGCGGAGCGTACGGCGGCCGCGAACGCCTCGCCGGAGTCGAACCAGTGCACGCCGCGGCGGTGCTCGGCCAGGTCGTCGACCACCGTCACCGGACGGTCGGTCAGCCGGGCGGCGGTCGCTCGCGCCTTGGCCTCCGGGGAGCTGAACCAGGCGGCGTCGGCGGGCAGCCGACCCGAGGCGCGCAGCGCGTCGACGGCCGCGAGGCCCGACGGGTCGAGCGGCCAGGTGTGCGGCGGCGTGGCGGGGTCGACCAGGGGTCGCCCGTGCCGCACCAGGTGGAGCATCGCGGTCAGCGCAGCACGAGGTAGTGCAGCAGCAGCCAGGTCGGGGCCGCGGTGGCGAGCAGCGAGTCGAGCCGGTCCATCAGGCCGCCGTGGCCCGGGGATGATCTGCGACATGTCCTTGATGCCGAGGTCGCGCTTGATCACCGACTCGCACAGGTCGCCGAGCGTCGCCATCACCACGGCGATCAGGCCGAGCACGACGCCGACCCACCAGTCGCCGTCGAGCAGCAGGTCCACGGTCAGCCAGCCCACCAGGACGCAGGACACCGCCGAGCCGGCGAAGCCCTCCCAGGACTTCTTCGGCGAGATGACCGGGGCCATCGGGTGCTTGCCGAACAGCACGCCGACGGCGTACCCGCCGATGTCGGAGGCGATGGTGACCAGGATGAACGTGACGATCGCGAGGACGCCGTCGTCCTCGCGGAGCAGCAGCGCGACGAAGCTGCGCCGAGGAACGGCACGTAGACGATGGTGAACACGCTCGCGGTCATGTCCATGACGTAGCCGGCGACACCGCCGCGCAGCCGCCAGAGCATGCAGACCGAGGGCGGTGACCGCGGTGGCGGTGACCAGGACGGGGGCGCCGAAGAAGTACGCCGCCAGCACCATCAGCGACCCCGCCGGCCATCACCGGCTCGCGGGTGATCCGGACCTCGCCGGTCGCGAACGCGTGGCCGAGCTCCCAGACCGCGACGACGACGGCGGCGACCACGATCACCATGAAGGCGGTCTTCCACAGCACCAGCGACGCGACGATCGCGACGCCGAGCACCACGCCGGAGGCGATGGCGGCGGGCAGGTTGCGGCCGGCGCGGCTGGTCTTCTGCGGCGGGACCGGGCGTGGCGGGGCGTGGCGGTCGGCGGCGACGGCCGGGTCGGGGCTCGCGGTGGCGGCGGTGCGGGGCGAGGACATCGCGGGAGACGGCTGGCTCGGAGGTCCTCAGACCTCGAGCAGCTCGGCTTCCTTGTGCTTGAGCATCTCGTCGATCTCGTCGGTGTGCTTCTTGGTGATGCCGTCGAGCCGCTTCTCGGCGCCGGTGACGTCGTCCTTGCCGACCTCGCCGTCCTTCTCGAGCTTCTCGAGGGACTGCTTGGCGTTGCGCCGGATGTTGCGCACCGAGACGCGACCGTCCTCGGCCTTGCCCTTGGCCATCTTGATGTAGTCCTTGCGGCGCTCCTCGGTGAGCTCCGGCAGGGTCACCCGGATGGTCTTGCCGTCGTCGGTGGGGTTCACGCCGAGGTCGGAGTCGCGGATCGCCTTCTCGATGGCGGACATCGCGCTCTGGTCGTAGGGGCTGATGATGATGACGCGCGGCTCGGGCGCCGAGAACGACGCGAGCTGCTGGAGCGGTGTCGGGGCGCCGTAGTAGTCGGCGGTGAGCTTGTGGAACATGGACGGGTTCGCCCGGCCGGTCCGGATCGCCGCGAAGTCCTCCCGCGTCACCTCGACGGCCTTGCTCATCTTGCTGTCGGCCTCGTTGAGGGTCTGGTTGATCACGGTTGCTCCTGGTTCTCATCGGTTGTCCGACCCGGGCGTGCCGGGACGGCGTACGTCGGACGGCGGCGCTGCGCCGAGGGGTCAGGCGTCGCGCGAGACCGTCGTGCCGATCTTCTCACCTGCGACGACGCGGGCGATGTTCCCCTCGTCGGAGAGGTTGAAGACGATCATGTCCATGTTGTTGTCCCGCGACAGGCTGACCGAGGTGGCGTCGGCGACCCTGAGCCCGCGCTGGAGGAACTCGTCGTAGGTCAGGTGGTCGAACTTCACCGCGTCGGGGTTCTGGTGCGGGTCGGAGTCGTAGACCCCGTCGACCCCCTGCTTGCCCATCAGGATCACCTCGGCCCCGATCTCGAGCGCGCGCTGCGCGGCGACGGTGTCGGTCGAGAAGTAGGGCATGCCGGCGCCGGCGCCGAAGATGACGACGCGGCCCTTGTCGAGGTGCCGCATCGCGCGGCGCGGGATGTAGGGCTCGGCGACCTGGCCCATCGCGATCGCGGTCTGCACCCGGGTCTCGACGCCCTGCTTCTCCAGGAAGTCCTGGAGCGCCAGGCAGTTCATGACCGTGCCGAGCATGCCCATGTAGTCGGCTCGGGCGCGGTCCATGCCGCCCTTCTGGAGCTCGGCGCCCCGGAAGAAGTTGCCGCCGCCGACGACGATCGCGACCTGCACGCCGCTGCGGACCACGTTGGCGATCTCGCGGGCGATGCCCTTCACGACCACGGGGTCGACACCGACGTGGCCGCCGCCGAAGACCTCGCCGGAGAGCTTGAGCAGCACGCGCTTGTACGTCACGGGCGGTCCTTTCGAGATGTTCTCCGGCGCCGGGGTGCGGCCGGACAGACGAGAAGGCCGGTCCCTGGCAGTGGTGTGTGCGCATGGACCGGCCTCCTCGGAGCTACTTCGTTCTGGTCACCCTAGTTGATCGTCACTGACCGATCTCGAAGCGGGCGAAGCGCTTGATGCTCACGCCGGACTCGTCGAGGACGGCCTTGACGGACTTCTTGGAGTCCGTGACCGACGGCTGGTCGAGCAGCGCGACGTCCTTGAAGAAGCCGTTGAGGCGACCCTCGGTGATCTTCGCGATGGCCTGCTCCGGCTTGCCCTCCTGGCGGGAGGTCTCCTCGGCGATCTCGCGCTCCTTGGCGACGATGTCCGCGGGGACGTCGTCGCGGGAGAGGTACTGCGGCTTCATCGCGGCGATCTGCATCGCGGCGCCCCGAGCGGCGTCCTCGGACGTGCCGTCGTACTCCACGAGCACGCCGACGGCCGGCGGGAGGTCCGCGGCGCGACGGTGCATGTAGGTGACGACCGAGCCGTCGAAGTAGGCCACCCGGCCGAGCTCGATCTTCTCGCCGATGTGGATCGCGAGCTGCTCGACGGTCTCGCCGACCGTCTTGTCGCCGAGCTGGACGGCCTTGAGGGCCTCCGCGTCCGCGGCCTTGGCCTCGGCCGCGGCGTCGGCGATCTGCTGCGCGACGGCGATGAACTCGTCGTTCTTGGCCACGAAGTCGGTCTCGGAGTTGAGCTCGACGAGCGCGCCGCCGGAGGTGGCGACGAGGCCGGCGGTGGCCTCGCGCTCGGCGCCGCGCTTGGCGGCCTTGGCGGCACCCTTGGTGCGCAGGATGTCGACCGCGGCGTCGAAGTCGCCGTCGGCCTCGTCGAGCGCCTTCTTGCAGTCCATCATGCCCGCGCCGGTGGTGTCGCGGAGCTTCTTGACGTCGGAGGCGGAGAAGTTCGCCATGTCTGTGTGCACTCCCTCGTGCTGGTGATGGGGCCAGCGGTGGCTGGCGTGGCTGGCTGGTGGAGCAGACCGGTGGTGCGGGCGCCGCGGTCTCCCGGCGGCGCCCGCACCTACGTCGGTCGGGTCAGGCCGTGGGCTCGCCCTCGGCGGGCGCCTCGGGGGCGGCCTCGGCCGCGGGGGCCTCGGTCTTCTCCTCGGCGGGAGCCTCGGTCTTCTCCTCGGCAGCAGCGGGGGGCCTCGGGGGCCTGCGCCTCGGCCGGAGCCTCGGTCGCCTCGGAGGACGCGCCGGTGGCCTCGGCGGCCGGGGTCTCGGTCGCGGCCGCACCCTCGGTGGTGCCGCCGGTCGCCTGCACGGCGGCCGCGTCGGCGTCGCCCTGGAGGAGCTCGCGCTCCCAGTCGGCCAGCGGCTCGCCGCCACCGATCTCGGCGCTCTCGGTCTTGGCGCCCGAGCGGGCGATGAGACCGTCGGCGACGGCGTCGGCGACCACGCGGGTCAGCAGGCCGACCGCACGGATGGCGTCGTCGTTGCCCGGGATCGGGAAGTCGACCAGGTCCGGGTCGCAGTTGGAGTCCAGGATGCCGATGATCGGGATCCGCAGCTTGCGGGCCTCCTCGACGGCGAGGTGCTCCTTGTTGGTGTCGACGATCCAGACGGCCGACGGCGTGCGGGTCATCTCGCGGATGCCGCCCAGCGTCTTGTCGAGCTTGTCCCGCTCGCGCTTCATCTGGAGCAGCTCCTTCTTCGTGCGGCCGCTGCCGGCCACATCGTCGAAGTCGACCTCGTCGAGCTCCTTGAGGCGGTTGATCCGCTGGTGCACGGTCTGGAAGTTGGTGAGCATGCCGCCCAGCCAGCGCTGGTTGACGTAGGGCATCCCGACGCGCGTGGACTGCTCGGCGATCGCTTCCTGGGCCTGCTTCTTGGTGCCCACGAACATCACGGTGCCGCCCTTGGCGACGGTGTCCTTGACGAACGCGTAGGCGCGGTCGATGTAGGCCAGCGACTGCTGCAGGTCGATGATGTAGATGCCGTTGCGCTCGGTCATGATGAAGCGCTTCATCTTCGGGTTCCAGCGACGGGTCTGGTGCCCGAAGTGGACGCCGCTCTCGAGGAGCTGGCGCATGGTGACGACGGCCATGGCGGTCGTTCCTTGTCTCTCAAGACCCGGCCTCACGTGGGCGCGCGTGCTGCGCGCCACCCATCAGGAACGGGTCGCCTCAGTTGTCGCAGGGAGACGGTTGTCCCCTGCCCTGACGCCCGGCGCGTCCGGGACCCCGCCCGGAGGCGGAGACTGAGGGACGTCGCCCGCGGTGGGCCGCCGGCCTCGTCGGTGCTGAGGTCGTCCGGTCCGGTGCGGTATCGAGCGTGCGAAGTACAACCCGCATGCACGGATTGCCACCGGCGATTCTAGACGAGACGCGCGGGCATCCCCTAATCGTGGTCCCGCGCCTCGCGCGAGCCAGGAACCGTCCACCGGTCGCGCCGTACGCCGGTGGTCCCCAGGCGCCCGACTGCCCGCTGCCGACCGGGGGTCCGGTCCAGCAGCCTCCTCCCATGCGCCTCGTCACCACCCGCCCCGCCGGGTCCTGCTGCTCGTCCTGCTCCTGGTCCTGGCCGCGTCGGTCCTCCCCTGCGTCGCGCCGGCGTACGCCGACCGGACCGGGTCGTCCTCCGGCGTGTGGCCGCTCGACCCGCGGCCCGACGTGGTCGCGGGCTTCGACCCGCCGACGTCGCGGTGGGGTGCCGGTCACCGCGGGCGTCGACCTGGCCGGGCGGCCGGGCCAGCCGGTGCGGGCCGCCGAGGCCGGACGGGTCAGCTTCGCCGGCACGCTCGCCGGGCGCGGCGTGGTGGTCGTCGACCACGGCACGACCCGGACGACCTACGAGCCCGTCGACGCCACGGTCGCGGTGGGCGACACCGTCCCGGCCGGGGCGACCCTCGGCCGGCTCCAGCTGTTCGGGTCGCACTGCTTCCCGGCCGCCTGCCTGCACTGGGGGCTGATCGAGGGCCGCGACCACTACCTCGACCCGCTCACCCTGGTCGGCGCCGGACCGGTCCGGCTGCTGCCGCCCGACGGACCGGCGCCGGCGGTGCCCACGGGGCCGACGGGGCTGGTCCCCTCCTCCAGCCGTCGGTCGCGGGGCCGCGCGGCGCCGCCGCCCTGTGGCACGGGCCGTCGGGATGAGGCTCAGGCGCGGGGGTGCGCCTGCCGGTAGGCCGCCCGGAGCCGGTCGGTCGTCACGTGCGTGTAGATCTGCGTGGTGGCCAGGGACGCGTGGCCGAGCAGCTCCTGGACCGTGCGCAGGTCCGCGCCGCCCTCGAGCAGGTGGGTGGCGGCCGTGTGCCGGAGCCCGTGCGGACCCAGGTCCGGGGCGCCGGGCACCTCCGCGAGCCGGGCGTGCACGAGGGTGCGCACCGCCCGCTGGTCGATGCGCCGCCCACGCGACCCGAGGAACAGCGCCCCGCCCGCGCCGGGGACGGCCACGGAGCGCCCGCAGCCCCAGCCAGGCGCCCAGGGCGCGCTCCGCCGGGAGGCCGAACGGCACCGACCGCTCCTTGCGGCCCTTGCCGAAGACCCGGACGACCCGGCGCTCGTGGTCCACGTCGTCGACGTCGAGGCCGCACAGCTCCCCGACCCGGATGCCGGTGGCGTACAGCAGCTCGAGGATCGCGACGTCCCGGGCGCCGATCGCGCTGCCGTCGTCGGCGTGCGTCGCCGCGGCCGCGAGCAGGGCCCGCGCCTCGTCGACCCGCAGCGCCGGGGGCAGCGTCCGGTGCGCCTTGGGCGACCCGAGCAGGGCACCCGGGTCGGTGGCCGTGCGGCCGGTCCGCTGGGTCCAGGCGGTGAAGACCCGGACCGCCGTGGCCCGGCGGGCCATCGTCGTGCGGGCCTTGCCGAGGGTCTGCTGGGTGGCCAGCCAGCTGCGCAGGGTCCGCACGTCGAGGGTGTCCACCCCGGTGTGGCCCAGCCGCGCCGCCTGCTCGAGCATGCTGCGGATGTCGCCGATGTAGGCGCGGACGGTGTTCGGCGTCAGGTCGCGCTCGGACACCAGGTGGCGCTCGTAGGCGGCCAGCACCCGCGCCATCTCCTCGGGCAGGTCGGCCCGTCCGGGGAGGCGTCGGTGTCGGGGTCGGCGGTCACTCCCCGAATCTACGGCGCGCCCGGCCCCCGCCTCGGGAGCCTCGCGGACGCTCAGCCCTCCCGTCCGCGTGCCCGCCGGACAGCCGCCAGCCCTGCGGACCCGCCTCGACGAAGCCGCGTTCGCGCATCCGCTCGAGGGCCGCGCGGACGGTGGGACCGGCGACGCCGGCCGTCCGGGCGATCGACGCCGACGGCGCGGGACTGGCGACGGGCACGGCGTCGAGGACCTGCCGGTCGGTCTCGGACAGCCGGTCGGCGGGCCGGTCCGGTCCGCGGCGGGCGCCCTGGGTGAAGGTGCCGCTCGGGCCGACCAGCTCCAGCACGTCGCTCCCCCGGGTGACGAGCGCGGCGTCCTTGGTGCGCAGCAGCTCGTGCACGCCCTCCGAGGGCGCGCTGGTGACCGGGCCGGGCACGCCCATCAGCACCCGGTTGCACGCGGACGCCCAGTTGGCGGTGTTGAGCGCGCCGCTGCGCACCGCCGCCTCGACGACCACCGTGCCGAGCGAGAGGGCGGCGATGAGCCGGTTGCGCGACAGGAACCGGACCTTGGTCGGCGCGCAGCCGGGCGGCAGCTCGGAGACGACCAGCCCGGTGCCGGCGATGTAGGTCAGCAGGTCGCGGTGCGCGCTCGGGTAGGCGCGGTCGACCCCGCAGGCCAGCACCGCCACCGTCGGGCCACGCGCCGCGAGCGCGCCCCGGTGGGCCGCCTGGTCGATGCCGAAGGCGGCTCCGGACACCACGGTGAACCCGGCGCCGCCGACCTCCGCGGCCAGCTCCCCGGCCACGCCCACGCCGTAGGTCGTGGCCGAGCGCGACCCGACGACCGCCACCGACCGCTCGACCACCTCGTCGAGCCGGGCCGGTCCTCGCAGCCACAGCCCCAGCGGCGCACCGCCGCGGCCGTTGAGCGGGCCGCACCGGTCGAGGTCGCCCAGCCGCGCCGGCCACTCCGGGTCGCCCGGGCACCACGAACCGGATGCCGTCCCGCGCGGCGCGGGCCAGGTCGCCGGCCGGGTCGAGCCCGGCCAGCCGGGCCGCCACGTCGGTGGCCACGCCACCGGCGTCGCGCTCGTCGCGGAGGTAGTCGCACACCTGCACGGCCCCGAGCTCGGCCACCAGGGCCGCCAGCCGGGGGTCGCCCGGGCTCGCCGAGCCGGCTCAGCGCGACCCGGGCGATGCGGTCCGCGTCGCTCACGGGCCACCTCCCGCCGCAGGGACTCGACCAGCAGCGGGTCGCCGCGTCTCAGCCGCAGCGCGACGTCGACCTCGTCGACCCCCGGCCGGTCGACCCCGCGGAGGTCCGCGACGGTCCAGGCCAGCCGGTGCACGCGGGTGCCGCCGCGGCCGGTGAGCCCGCCGCCGTACAACCGGTCCTCCAGCAACCGGGTGCCGGCGTCGGTGAGCGGGAAGTGGGTGAGCAGCTTGGGTCCGGGGACGTCGGAGTTGAGCCGCCAGTCGGTGCCGTCGTAGCGCCGGGCCTGGCGTGCGCGGGCCGCGGTCACCCGTTCCCGGATCGGGGCGGTCGGCTCGGGGCGCGCCAGCGGGTCGCGGGCCTCGTGCGGCTTGACCGGCTCGACGTGCCGGACGATGTCGATGCGGTCCACGACCGGGCCGCTGAGCTTCTTGCGGTAGTCCCGGCGCCGCAGCTCGGTGCAGGTGCAGCGGTTGTCGCGCGGCCGGGGGGTGTACTCGCCGCAGGGGCACGGGTTGCAGGCGATCACGACCATCGTGTGGGCCGGGAACGTCGCGGACTCGTCGCCGCGGTTGATGGTGACCTCACCGTTCTCCAGGGGCTGGCGCAGCGCCTCGATCAGGTCGGCGTTGAACAGCGGGAACTCGTCGAGGAACAGCGTGCCGGTGTGCGCCCGGCTCAGCTCGCCGGGACGGATCCGACCGCTGCCGCCGCCGACCAGGCTGGTCCGCGACGCCGAGTGGTGGGGCGCCCGGAACGGGGGCCGCGACAGCATCGTCTGGCCGGGCGGCAGCCCGCCGGTCAGCGAGTAGATCGCGGTCAGCTCCAGCGACTCCTCGAGCGTGAGGTCGGGCAGCAGGCCCGGCATCCGCTCGGCCAGGGTGGTCTTGCCGGCGCCCTTCGGACCGCTGAGCATCAGGTGGTGGCCCCCGGCGGCGGCGACCTCGAGGGCGAACCGGGCGTCCGCCATGCCGGTCACGTCGGCCATGTCGAGGTCGTCGATGCGCTGGTCGCCGCGCCAGGACAGCAGGGAGGCGCTGACCAGCGGCTCGACGGGCGGCGCGTCCGGGATCTCGTCGCCGCGCAGGTGGGCGACGACCTGGCGCAGCGAGCGCGCCCCGATGACCGCCATGCCGGGCACCAGCGCGGCCTCCTCGGCCTGCGGCTCGGGCACCACCATGCAGGTGATGCCGCGCGCCTTGGCGGCCATCGTCATCGGCAGCACTCCCGGCACCGCCCGCAGCCGCCCGTCGAGGGTGAGCTCGCCGACGAAGACCACCTTGTCCAGGGCCTTCTGCGGCACCTTCCCGGAGGCGGCCAGCACGGCCACGGCGATGCTGAGGTCGAAGTGCGGCCCGCTCTTGGGCAGGTCGGCCGGCGAGAGCAGGATCGTGACCCGGCGGGTGGAGGGCCAGTCGTACTCGCTGTTGACCACCGCTGCCCGGCAGCGGTCCCGGGCCTCGTTGATCGACGCGTCGGGCCGCCCGACCAGCGCGGTGGCCACCACCCCGTGCGCCAGGTCCACCTGTACGTCGATGAGGTGGCCCGTCGCGCCGGACAGCGAGACCGCCCGCGCCGTGGCGAAGCCCATCAGCCGACCCCGCGGACGTGCTCGAGCCGAGGTCCGCCGCGGCGGGGCACGAGCACCCCGACCAGGTCGATCCGCACCTCGTCGGGCCGCACCGCGTGCTCCTCCAGCCACCGGTCCGCGAGCCGGCGCAGCCGCTCGGCCTTCCGCTCGGTGACCGCCTCCAGCGGGGAGCCGTAGGCCAGGGACGAGCGGGTCTTGACCTCGCAGACGACCAGCACCCGGCCCGTCGCGCAGCACCAGGTCGATCTCACCCGCCTCGCAGCGCCAGTTGCGGTCCAGCAGGACCATGCCGTGCTGCTCGAGGTGCCGGGCGGCGTAGGCCTCGCCGTAGGCGCCGAGGGACCGGTTGCGCTCGGCGGGCCGACGGCCGGCGGGTGAGGAGGTCATGACGGGGAGCGTGCCGTGGCGGCGGTCCCGGCGGGGGGCGGGTGCACCGGGACTGGGGACGACCGGGCCGCGGTGGCCGCTGGGGACGAAACCTGGCGGCCGCGGACACACCGACGGGCGGTGCAGGTGGCCCCTCCCAGTGCCACCTGCACCGCCCGGCGAGTCGAGCGCGGGGCTCCCCCCAGAAAGTCCCGCGCTCACAGAGGAGACGGGCCGGGGTCGCGACCATGACGCGACTTCCAGAAAAAGCCGTAAAGAATTCTGCAGACGTCAGGGAAGGGGCTGCTCGAGGTCGCTCGGCGCGAGCTCCTCGACGTTCACGTCCTTGAAGGTGAGCACCTTGACGTTCTTGGCGAACCGGGCGGGGCGGTACATGTCCCACACCCACGCGTCGGTCATCGACACCTCGAAGAACACGTCGCCGGCCTCGGTGCGGGCCTTCACGTCGACCTGGTTGCACAGGTAGAAGCGCCGGTCGGTCTCCACGACGTACTTGAAGATCGCGACCACGTCGCGGTACTCGCGGTAGAGGTGGAGCTCCATCTCGGTCTCGTACTTCTCGAGATCCTCGGCGCTCATCGTCCTACCTCCACCTGGTCCGCGTGCATGGCCCGTCATTGTCCCCGACCTCGACGTCGTATCCCGGGACCGGCTCACCGGCAGAGCCGTCGGGCAGCCCGGCCGCGCGCCGCACGTTGACGAACCGGCGGCGGTGGATCGGGCACGGCCCGTGCTCCTCGAGCGCGGCGGTGTGCGTCGGGGTGATGTACCCCTTGTGGGTCTCGAAGTCGTAGACCGGGTAGTCCTGGTGCAGCCGGGTCATGATCCGGTCGCGGGTGACCTTGGCGATCACCGAGGCGGCCGCGATGCAGGCGGCGACCCGGTCGCCCTTCCACATCGCCAGGCCCGGCACCTCCAGGCCGTCGACGGGGAACCCGTCCGTCAGGACGTACGACGGCCGCACCTCGAGCCGGGCCAGCGACCGGCGCAGCGCCTCGACGTTGGCGACGTGCATGCCGAGCCGGTCGCACTCGTCGTGCTCCACGACGACGACCGACCAGGACAGGGCCCGGCGCTGCACCTCGACGTACGCCCGATCGCGTGCCTTGGCCGTCAGCAGCTTGGAGTCCGCCAGCCCGGGCACCTGGCCGCGCCGCCCCTCGGGGAGGACCACCGCGGCGGCGACCAGCGGGCCGGCGCAGGCACCCCGGCCGGCCTCGTCGACCCCGGCGACCGGGTCGAGCCCGACGCGGCGCAGGGCCCGCTCGTAGCCGTAGAGACCGGCGTCCTTGCGGACGGTCAGACCTCGGGGCAGCGTGCTCATCGGGACCGGCCTAGTGGACGGAGTCGAAGGTCGCGGGGGTGTGCAGGGCCTTGGCGTGGCCCAGCGGCCAGACGACGGCGAAGACCTTGCCGACGACGTCGTCGACGGGGACCTGGCCGCCGCCGGGGTCACCGAGGTGCACCCGGGAGTCGGCGGAGTTGGAGCGGTTGTCGCCCTGCACCCAGAGGTAGCCGGGCTCGACCTTGACGTCGAAGTTGATCATCGACGGCTTCTCGCCGCTCGCGAGGTAGGACTTCTCGTTGAGCGGGATGCCGTTGACGGTGATCCGGCCCTGCGGGTCGCAGCACTTCACCTCGTCGCCGCCGACGCCGATGACGCGCTTCACCAGGTGCCCGCCGGTCGGGTAGAGCCCGAACAGCTCCAGACCGCGCGCGACCGGGCTGTTCGGCGCCTGCGTCTCGGCGGGGTCGAGCCAGCCGTTGGGGTCGGAGAACACCACGATGTCCCCGCGGTGCGGGGCGCCGCCACCCCAGTAGGAGACCTTCTGCACGAGGATCCGGTCGTTCTTCACCAGGGTGTCGTTCATCGAGGCCGACGGGATGTAGAACGCCTGCATGAAGAACGCCTTGATGACGATGGCCAGCACCAGGGCGATGCCGAGCAGCAGCGCCATCTCCTGCCAGATCGGCAGCTGCTGGCGACGCTGGCCGCGCTTGGAGGCCGGCTGCGGCGGGTCCTGCCCGTCGTCGAGGGGGCCCGGGCCGTCGGGGTCCGCGGTCGCCGCGGAGGCACCGTCCTGCTCGGGCATCTGGGTCACTCCGAGAGCCTAGCCGTCGGACCCGGGCAGCCGCCGACCGTGATCAGCGCGTCGGGATCGACTCGCGCTTCTCCTTGATCTTGGCCTTCTTGCCGCGCAGGTTGCGCAGGTAGTACAGCTTGGCGCGACGCACGTCACCGCGGGTCAGCACCTCGATCTTGTCGATGATCGGGGTGTGCAGCGGGAAGGTGCGCTCGACGCCGACGCCGAAGGAGACCTTGCGGACCGTGAAGGTGCGGCCGACACCGGAACCCTGGATGCGGATGCAGATGCCCTGGAACACCTGGACGCGGGAGCGGTTGCCCTCGACGACCTTGACGTCCACCTTGAGGGTGTCGCCGGGGCGGAAGTCGGGCAGGTCGTCGCGCTTGGTGGCGGCGGCGATGGTGTCGATGACGTTGGTCATGAGATCTCCTCGTGGGCGCCACAGGTCACCCGCGGAACGGGGTTCGGTTCGATACAGGTGCTCCGTCGGCTGCGTCGTGCGGAACGCCCCCTGTGGCAGGTGGCCCGCCGGCCCTCGCCCTGCGCGGGAGAGAGGCCGGGACGCAACGGATGCGACCTGCGATTCTGCCACAGCCGACCGGGTCCCGAGAAATCAGCGAGCGCACCCGCTTGGACAGCTGCACGATGCCCGGCTCGTCCGGCTGCTCGCGCACCGGCCGGTAGCCCGCCTTCCGGTACATCCGCAGGTTGGCGACGCTCTGCGCCCCTGTGAACAGCCCGAGCCGGGTGGCCTCGGGCGGGGCGGCGGCCTCGACGTACGCCAGCAGCCAGCGGCCCAGCCCCCGGCCGCGCAGGTCGGGCGCGACCATCAGCCGGCCGATGTCCCAGGTGTCGCCGTCGAGCCGTCCGCGGACGGCGCCGACCAGCCGCTCCCCCGCGTGTACGACGAACGTGGTCCACGTCGCCGAGCCAGGCCCGGACGTCGTCGAGGTCCTCGCGCAGCGGCGGGATGTCGAGGGTGTCGTTGGAGAACGCCTCGGCGACCCAGCAGGCCAGCTGCAGCGTGAGCAGCTCGCCGGCGTCACCCGGGGTGGCCGTGCGCACGACGAGGTCGTCGCCGGTGACGTCGAGGGTCCGGCTGGGGTGCAGCAGGTCGGGGCGGCGGGCGGCCGTGCGCCGTACCGCCTGGTCGTGGCGCCAGGCGGCGATCCGGGCGTGGTCGCCCGTCAGCAGCACCGGCGGGACGTCGTGGCCGCGCCAGTCCGCGGGCTTGGTGTAGACGGGGTACTCCAGGAGCCCGGACTCGCCGTGCGACTCCTCGGTCAGCGACTCCGGGTTGCCCATGAACCCGGGCAGCAGCCGGGCGACGGCCTCGATGACCACCAGCGCGGCGACCTCGCCGCCGTTGAGCACGTAGTCGCCGAGGGACACCTCGCGGACCGTCATCCGGGTGGCTGCCTCGTCGAGGACCCGCTGGTCGATGCCCTCGTAGCGGCCGCACGCGAACACCAGGTGCTCGGCCGACGCGAGCTCGGCGGCCAGCGCCTGGCTGAACGGCTCGCCGCTGGGCGTCGGCACCACGAGCACCGAGCCCTCGGTCGCCAGCGCGTCGAGCGCCTCGCCCCACGGCTCGGGGCGCATGACCATCCCGGCGCCGCCGCCGTAGGGCTTGTCGTCGACGGTGCGGTGCCGGTCGTGCGTCCAGTCCCGCAGGTCGTGCACGTGGACGTCGATCAGGCCGGTGTCCTGCGCCTTGCCGGCCAGCGAGAGCCCGAGCGGGGCGAGGTACTCGGGGAAGATCGAGACGACGTCGATGCGCACGAGGCTCAGTCCTCGTCGGGCAGCGGGGTGAGCAGGCCGGGCCGGTCGGCGATCTCGAGCCGCCCGCCGGGCACGTCGACGACCGGCACCAGGGCGGACACGAACGGCACCAGCACCTCGCGGTCGTCGCTCGTGCGGATCGCCAGCAGGTCCTGGCTGGCGCCGTGGATCACGTCGGCGACCGCGCCCACGGCGACGCCGTCGGTGGTGGACACCGCGAGGCCGACGAGCTGGTGGTCGTAGAACTCCTCGGGGTCCTCGGGCACCTCGTCGGGGTCGAGGTCCAGGACCAGCGACAGGCCCCGCAGCTTCTCGGCGGCGGTGCGGTCGGCGACGCCCTCGAAGGTGACGAGCAGCCGGGACTGGTGCCACCGGGTGCGGAGCACGGTCAGCGTCGCCGGCCGGTCCGTGGCGTGCGGCTCGGCGCCGCGGGGCGTGCGGGTGACCAGCACCGCGCCGTCGGCGAAGCGGCGCTCCGGCTCGTCGGTGCGCGGCTCGACCGAGACCTCGCCCTTGACGCCGTGCGCCTTGCCGATCCGGCCGACGACGACCTCGGGGGCGGCCTCGCGGCCCTCGCTGGTGCTGCTCATGTGCTCATCCTGCCGGTCCGGGGAGCAGACGAGGCGGGCGGCCTGTCGGCCACCCGCCTCGTGTGCGTGCTCGTGCGTGCGTGCTGCCTGCTGGGTCAGCGCCGCCGGTCGACGTCGACGAAGTCGACGCGGGCGCCGCCCTTGCCGGCGATCGCACCGATGACGGTGCGCAGCGCGGTGGCCGTGCGGCCGCCGCGCCCGATGACCTTGCCCAGGTCCTCGGGGTGCACGCGCACCTCGAGCACCGAGCCACGACGCAGCTGCTTGTCGTCGACGGTCACGTCGTCCGGGTGACGGACGATGCCGCGCACCAGGTGCTCGAGCGCCTCGGCCAGCATGGCGTCAGGCCTCGGCCGGCTTGTCGGCGTCCGCGGGCGCGTCGGCCTTCTCGGCCTCGGCGGCGGGCGCCTCCTCGGCAGGCTTCTCCTCGGTGGGAGCAGCAGCCTCGGCGGGCTTCTCGTCGGCCTTGTCCTCGGACTTGGCCTCAGCCTTGTCCTCGGTCTTGTCCTCGGCCTTGTCGGCCTTCTTCGCGGCGCTCTTCTTGGTGGTGGCCTCGGCCTGCTTGTCGCTGCCGGCCTCCTTGAGCGCCTCGTTGAAGATCTCGGCCTTGTCGCGCTTGGCTTCCTTGACCTTGAGGGTGCCCTCGGTCCCCGGCAGGCCCTTGAACGTCTGCCAGTCACCGGTGATCTTGAGCAGGGCCTCGACGGCCTCGGACGGCTGCGCGCCGACGCCGAGCCAGTACTGCGCCCGGTCGGAGGTGACCTCGATCAGCGAGGGCTCCTCCTTCGGGTGGTACTTCCCGATCTGCTCGATGACCTTGCCGTCGCGCTTCTTGCGGGAGTCGACGACGACGACGCGGTAGTACGGCGTACGGATCTTGCCCATACGCTTCAGGCGAATCTTGACGGCCACGAGTGTGGTGTCTCCTTGGATGTCCGTGAATGGGTGAGCGTCCCGGAACCTGGTGGGGCCAGGTCGAGCGCGCTGCGCGGTGTCACGCGTGGCCGGATGAGAGGGTCCGGGCACGCAGGACTCAGCCGGTCATTCTGCCAGACGCGTCCCACAGGCGAAAATCGGTGAGCCACACTGACCGGCATGGACGAGTTCATCACCACCACCGGCACCGGATCGGTCGCCTCCCCTCCGGACGCGATGCGCGTCACGATCGCGATCGAGCCGGCGGCGCCGACCGTGGCCGAGGCCCTCGCGGCGGCGGCCGACGGCGTCGCCCGCGCCGGCGAGGTGGCCCGCCGGCACACCACCGAGGGTCGGATCGCAGCCAGGGCTTCCGGGTGCCCTGAGCGACTAGGCGACGACGGCGCCGCGCAGCACGACCCGCTTGGGCGCCTTCAGCACCCCGAGGTCCTCGAGCGGGTTCGCGTCGAAGACCACGAAGTCGGCGGTGGTGCCCTCCGCCAGGTTGTCGTCGAGCCCGAGCCACGACCGGGCCCGCCACGACGCCGCGCCCAGGGCGTCCTCGGCGGACAGCCCGTAGGTCGCGAGCTCGGCCACCTCGTCGCCGATCAGGCCGTGCGGCAGCACTCCCCCGGCGTCGGTGCCGGCGTAGATCGCGACGCCGGCCTCGTAGGCCGCGCCGATCACCTCGCGGCGCGTGGCGTAGAGCCGCATCATGTGGTCGGCGTAGGCCGGGAACTTCTCGCGTCCCGCGTCGGCGTAGCCCGGGAAGTTGTCGAGCTGCCTGACCGTCGGCACCAGGGCGACGCCGTTGGCGACCATCGCGTCGACCAGGTCGGACGAGAGCCCGGTGCCGTGCTCGATGCAGTCGATGCCGGAGCCGATGAGGTCCGGCAGCGCGGCCTCGCCGAAGACGTGCGCGGTGACCCGGGCACCGTGCTCGTGGGCGGCCACGCATCGCGGCGTCCAGCGACTCCCGGGTCCACGACGGCGTCAGGTCGCCGGCGTCCCGCTCGATCCAGTCGCCGACGAGCTTGACCCAGCCGTCCCCGCGCTGCGCCTCCTGGGCGACGTACGCCGGCAGGTCGTCGGGCTCGATCTCGTGGGCGTAGTTGCGGATGTAGCGACGCGTCCGGGCGATGTGCCGGCCCGCGCGGATCAGCCGCGGCAGGTCGTCGCGGTCGTGGATCCAGGCCGTGTCGGCCGCCGAGCCGCAGTCGCGCAGCAGCAGGGCGCCGGCGTCGCGGTCGGTGAGGGCCTGCTCCTCCTGGACGTCCTCGGGCACCGCGCCGTTCTCGTCGAGCCCGATGTGGCAGTGCGCGTCGACGAGCCCCGGGACGATCCAGCCCTCCGCGACGAGCTCGGCGGACGCGACCGGCTCGTAGGTGACCCGGCCGTCCACGACGTACAGGTCACGGAGCCTCGCCGTCGGGCAGCACCGGACCCCGGAACCTCAGCGCAGCAGTCATGGCCGGGACCCTACCCACCGCGGGGCGACGGGACTACTTGAGGTACTTCGACAGGTCGGCGGGCAGGTCGAGCGACGACGGGTCGAACGCCTCGTCCTCGCCGTCGGGCACGCCGAAGGGGTTGGCCCCGGCGCCGTTGCCGGCGGGACGCTCGGCGGAGGCCTTCGCGTCGGCGGCCCGCTTCGCGGGGTTGCCGGAGACCCGCTTGGCCTTGCCCTTCTTGGGGGCCTGCTTGCCCTTGGCCCGCTTGCCCGTGTGCACCCCCGGCATGCCGGGCATCCCGGGGATGTGGCCGCCCTTGGCCATCGACATCATCATCTTGCGGGCCTCGAAGAACCGGTCGACCAGCGAGTTGACGTCGGAGACCTGGGTGCCGGAGCCGCGCGAGATCCGGGACCGGCGGGAGCCGTCGATGATCTTCGGGTTGGCCCGCTCGGCGGGCGTCATCGACTGGATGATCGCCTGGATCTTGTCGATCTCGCGCTCGTCGAAGTTCTCGAGCTGCTCGCGGAACTGGCCCATCCCGGGCAGCATCCCCATGATCTTGGACAGCGAGCCCATCTTGCGCAGCTGCTGCATCTGCTGGAGGAAGTCGTCGAGGGTGAAGTCCCCGCCGCGACCGGACAGCTTGGCGGCCGCCTTGGCCGACGGCCTCGGCGTCGAAGCTCTTCTCGGCCTGCTCGATCAGGGTGAGCATGTCGCCCATGTCGAGGATCCGGCCGGCCATCCGGTCGGGGTGGAACACGTCGAAGTCGGTCGGCTTCTCGCCGTTGGACGCGAACATCACCGGCTTGCCGGTGATCGACGCGATCGACAGGGCGGCGCCACCGCGGGCGTCGCCGTCGAGCTTGGTGAGGACGACGCCGTCGTAGCCGACGCCGTCGAGGAACGCCTGGGCGGTGTTGACCGCGTCCTGGCCGACCATCGCGTCGACGACGAAGAGGATCTCGTCGGGGTTGACGGCGTCGCGGATGTCCGCGGCCTGCTGCATCATCTCGGCGTCGACGCCGAGGCGGCCGGCGGTGTCGACGATCACGACGTCGTGCAGCGTGCGCTTGGCCTCGGCCACGCCGGCGCGGGCGACCGCGACCGGGTCGCCGACGCCGTTGCCCGGCTCGGGGGCGAACACCTTGACGCCGACCCGCTCGCCGTTGACCTGGAGCTGGTTGACGGCGTTGGGGCGCTGGAGGTCGGCGGCCACGAGCAGCGGGCTGCTGCCCTGCTCCTTGAGCCACAGCGCCAGCTTGGCGGCCAGCGTCGTCTTGCCGGCGCCCTGGAGGCCGGCGAGCATCAGCACGGTCGGCGGGGTCTTCGCGAAGCGCAGCCGGCGGGTCTCGCCGCCGAGGATCGTGACGAGCTCCTCGTTGACGATCTTGACGATCTGCTGGGCCGGGTTCAGCGCCCCGCTGACCTCCTCGCCGCGGGCCCGGGTCTTGACCGCGTCGACGAACGTCTTGACCACCGGCAGCGCGACGTCGGCCTCGAGCAGGGCGATGCGGATCTCGCGGGCGGTCGCGTCGATGTCGGCCTCAGAGAGCCGTCCCTTGCCGCGGAGGTTCTTGAACGTCGCGGCGAGACGGTCGGAGAGGGTCGTAAACACAGGATCAGTCCTCGGGTCCGGGCGGGTGGTCTGCGGCGAGCGCCCCGATTTCGGGCGCGCTCAGCCGCGGTCAGCGTCAAGGGTAACCGGGTCCTGGAGCGCCCGCCGGACCGCGTGCACCGCCGACGCGGCCCGCTCGTCGCTCAGCACCCCGGCGCCGGACTCCTGCACGTAGAACACGTCGACCGCCTGCGGGCCCAGCGTGGCCAGGTGCGCCGAGCGCACCGACGACGTCGAGGCGGGCCAGCGCGGCGCAGACCAGGTACACCACGCCCGGCCGGTCCTCGACCCGCACCTCCAGCACGGTGGCCTCGCGCGAGGCGTCGTGGCGGACCTGCACCGACGGCTCGAGCGCGCCCTCGCGCGGCGGCCGCAGCCGGGCCGCGGGGTCCTGCCAGCCGCTCGACCACCGCCTCGAGCCGCTGCCGCAGGATCGCCTCGTCGAGGTGGGTGTCGTCGACGTCCCACACCGAGACGGCCAGGTCGTCCTGCGTCCAGGCCCGCGCGGACCGGATCGAGGCCCGCTGCACGGTCAGCGCACCGGCGATGTCCGCGATCAGGCCGGTGCGGTCCCCGGACACGACGGTCACGGTGGCCCCGTCCGCGCGCCGTCTCCAGGCGTACGTCGACCAGCCGCGGGTTCGCACGGACGGCGGCCGAGGCCGCTCGACGTCGAGCCGGGTGCCTCGGCGGCCGCGGTCGCGCCGCCGACGGTCGTCGGACAGGGCGTGCCGGACCCGGCGGGCGAGGTCGGCCACCAGCCCGGCGCGCCAGGACGTCCACGCCTGGGGCGAGGTGGCCCGCGCGTCGGCCTCGGTGAGCACCTCGAGCAGGTCGAGCGTCTCGACGTCGTGGATCCGCGCCGACGACGTACGCGACGGTGGCCGGGTCCTCGAGGTCGCGGGTGGTGGCGACCTCGGCCAGCAGCAGGTGCCAGCGCACCAGGCCGCGGACCAGGGCGACCTCGCGGTCGTCGAAGCCCATCCGGGCGGCGCGTCTCGGCGGCCAGCGGCTCCCCCGCCACCGAGTGGTCGACGAGCTGCCCCTTGCCGAGGTCGTGCAGCAGGGCGGCGGTCATCAGCACGTCGGCCCGCGAGACGCGCCGGATCAGGCGGGACGCCTCGATGCAGGTCTCGACGAGGTGCCGGTCGACGGTGAAGCGGTGCACCACCGATGCGTGCGGCAGCAGCCGGACCCGCTCCCACTCGGGGAGCAGCGGCTCCAGCGCACCGGTCTCGTCGAGGGTCTCCCAGACCGGGAGCAGCCCGGGACCGGCGGCCAGCAGCCGGGTGAACAGGTTGCGCGCCTCCCGCGCCCCAGGGGTCGGGCAGCGGGGCGCCCTGCCGCCCGAGCCGGGAGGCGGTGCGCGGGGCTCAGCACCAGCCGCCGCTCGGCGGCCTCGGCGGCGGCGCGCAGCAGCAGGTGCGGGTCTCCCCCGGGGTCGGTGCCCCGGTCGAGGACCACCTCGCCGCGGGAGACGGCGACACCGGGCGCGACCCGCTCCAGCTCGGGGGCGCGGCGCCGGCCGGCCTGCGCCGGGCGCGCGAGCACGGCGTCGACGCGCTGCCAGGTCAGCCGGGACAGGTGGGTGATGCGCCGGCCGACCTCGCGGACCTGCCGCTGGGCGGCCTCGGCGTCGGCGAGGCCGAGGCCCGCGGCGAGGTCCGGCCAGAGTCTCGGGGGCGACCCGGTCGGTGGCCCGGCCCGGCGACGTCGTGCAGCACGTCGCGCACGTCGAGCAGCTGCAGCCGGCTGGGCTCGAGGTCGGCGTGCGAGACGTCGACCAGCCAGGTGGCGACCAGCGCCTTGAGGACGGTGGCGTCGCGCAGCCCGCCGACGGACTCCTTGAGGTCCGGGACGGACGGCGTGGGCCAGCTCGCCGACCCGGTCGCCCGCGGCGGGTGACCAGCTCCCGCAGCGCGGGCAGCTGGCTGCGCGCGTCGCGCCGCCAGTGCGACAGCAGGTCGGCGCGCAGCCGCAGGGTCAGCGACGGGTCGCCGGCGAGGTGCCGGGCGTCGAGCAGGCCCAGCGCGACCCGCGGGTCCTCGCGGGCCGTGTCCGCGACCTCCGAGAGCGCGCGCACGGAGTGGTCGAGGTTGGCCCCGCTGTCCCAGAGCGGGTACCAGACGTCCTGGGCGACCCGGCGCACGTCGACGTCGTCGTCGTGCACCAGCACCACGTCGAGGTCGCTGTGCGGGGCCAGCTCGGCGCGCCCGTAGCCGCCCGACGGCGACCAGGGCGACGCCGGTCTCGTCGGCGCCGCCGAGCGCCTTGTCCAGGGCGCCGGCGCAGAGCGCGTCGGCCTCGGCCGTGCGGCGGCGTCGCTCGGCCTGCGTCATGCCAGCCTCAGAGCGCGGCCTCGTCGGCGTCCCCGGTGCGGACCCGGACCACGCTCTCGACCGGCTGCACCCAGACCTTGCCGTCGCCGATCTTGCCGGTGCGGGCCGTCCGGACGATCGCCTCGACGACCTCGTCGGCCTCGGGGTCGTCCACGACGATCTCGATGCGGATCTTGGGGACCAGCGCGATGTCGTACTCCGCACCGCGGTAGACCTCGGTGTGGCCCTTCTGACGTCCGTAGCCGCTGACCTCGCTCACCGTCATCCCGGTGATGCCGACCATCTCCAGCGCGGAGCGGACGTCGTCCCACTTGTGCGGCTTCACGACCGCCGTGACCAGCTTCATGCTCGTGGCGCCTCTCTCGTTGCGTTGCGGGACATCGTGCCGGACGCGACCGGGCGGGAACCAGGGAGGCCTCTCGGCCGCCACGGTCCCCGCCTGGCTCGACGACGACGCTACAGGCGCCGCCTCGTCCCGGTCGCCGGTGCGGACCCGGACCACGGCGTCGACCGGCTGCACCCAGACCTTGCCGTCCCCGATCCGGCCGGTCTGGGCCGTCTTGACGATGATCCCGACCACGTCGTCGACGTCCGCGGACTCGACGACGATCTCGATGCGGATCTTGGGGACCAGCGCGATGTCGTACTCCGCACCGCGGTAGACCTCGGTGTGGCCCTTCTGGCGGCCGTAGCCGCTGACCTCGCTGACCGTCATCCCGGTCACGCCGAAGGTCTCCAGCGCCTCGCGGACCTCGTCCCACTTGTGCGGCTTGATCACCGCGGTCACGAGCTTCATGCGTTCACTCCTCGCGCCTCGGCGTCGGCCTGGGCCTTCGCGGTGAGCTGGCTGCCGGTCAGGGACCGACCACCGCCACCCGGAGGTGGCGAAGTCGTACGCCGACTCGGCGTGCTCCGCACCGTCGATGCCCTCGACCTCGAGCTCCTCGTCGATCCGGAAGCCGATCGTCTTGGAGATCGCGTAGCCGATGACCAGCGTGAGCACGAAGGAGTAGGCCAGCACGGCGAAGCGCACCGACGGCCTGGCGCCAGAGCTGGTCGACCCCACCGCCGTAGAACAGCCCGTCGACACCGGCGGTGGTCGCCGCCGAGGCGAAGAACCCGACGGCGAGGGTGCCCCAGAGGCCGCCGACGAGGTGCACGCCGACGACGTCGAGCGAGTCGTCGAAGCCGAAGCGGAACTTCAGGCCGACCGCCAGGGCGCAGAGCACGCCGGCGAGGAGGCCGACCGCGATCGCGCCGAGCGGCGTGACCGACGAGCAGGACGGGGTGATCGCGACCAGGCCGGCGACGACGCCGGAGGCGGCACCGAGCGAGGTGGCGTGACCGTCACGGAGCCGCTCGACGAGCAGCCAGCCGAGGGCCGCGGCGCCGGTGGCGACCATCGTGGTGACCCAGACCTCGGCGGCCTGGCCGTTGGCCCCGAGCGCCGAGCCCGGCGTTGAAGCCGAACCAGCCGAACCACAGCAGGCCGGCGCCGATCATCACGAGCGGCAGGTTGTGCGGGCGCATCGGGTCGCGCTTCCAGCCGACCCGCTTGCCGAGCACGATGGCGAGCGCGAGGCCCGCGGCACCGGCGTTGATGTGCACCGCCGTGCCGCCGGCGAAGTCGATCGCGAGCAGCTTGTTGGCGATCCAGCCACCCTTCGCGGACTGGGCGCCGTTGAAGGCGAAGACCCAGTGCGCGACCGGGAAGTAGACGATCGTGGCCCAGATGCCCGCGAACACCATCCAGGGGCCGAAGCGGGTCCGGTCGGCGATCGCACCGGAGATCAGCGCGACGGTGATGATGGCGAACACGGCCTGGAAGGCGACGAACGCCAGCGACGGGGATCGTGAACACCAGGTGGGTGGCGGCGAAGCCCTTGTCGAGACCCTCGGTCCCGATCAGGTCCTGTCAGGCCGAAGAACTCGAACGGGTTGCCGAGCGAGGCCGCCGCCGACGTCGTTGCCGAACGCCATCGAGTAGCCGTAGAGGACCCACAGGACGCTGATGAGGGCGAGGGCGCCGAAGCTCATCATCATCATGTTCAGGACGCTCTTGGCGCGCACCATGCCGCCGTAGAAGAGAGCGAGGCCAGGCGTCATCAGCAGCACGAGGGCCGCGGACGCCAACACCCAAGCGGTATCGCCAGTATCCATGTTTCTCAACCTCTTGAAGGTGGCGAGGAGTAGGTGGTCAGGGGCTCGACCTCGCTGTCGAACCAGCACCACCCCGGTGACCCACACCCTGGTCGGTCCAGGTTTCAGCGCGCGGCGACCCGTGTTGCGGCCAGGTGACGGTTGCCTGGCCCGTGTTACGGCTGGATGACGAGAACCTCCGGGCGCACGCGGTAAATATCCATACCAGCATGCTTTGTCCGGTATCGGAATTCCGACTATGGTCCGGGCATGAGCAGACCAGCCCCGACGGACGGCGACGCCGCGGCGCCCGGCGACGTGCAGGTACGACGCGGCCGCGGGCGCCCGCGCGACCCCGGGACCGACGACCGGATCACGACGGCCGCGGCCGAGCTGCTGCTGCAGCGCGGCTTCGACCGCACCACCGTCGACGACGTCGCGGCGCGCGCCGGGGTCGGCAAGGCCACGGTCTACCGGCGCTGGCCCTCCAAGGAGGACCTCGCCGTCGCGGCGATGGAGACCCTCTACTCCGCGGAGATGCCCGAGGCCGACACGGGCTCGATCGTCGCGGACCTGACCGAGAGCTACCGCTCGGTGCTGGCCTTCGTGAACACCCCCGACGGCGCGGCGTTCCTGCGTACGTCGATCGCGGAGTCGGTCCGCGACGACCGCATCGCCGCGCTGCACCGCTCCTCGACCGAGCGCCGGGAGGCCTGCCTCGCGCGCCACGTTCGAGCGCGGCGATCGCCCGCGGCGAGGTCCGGCCGGACATCGACGTCGACGCCGCGGTCCAGTGGCTCGGCGGCCTGCTGCGCGATCCGCGCGATCACGCACCGGCCGATGCCGCGGATCGAGGACGCCGAGAAGCTGGTGGAGTTCACCCTGCGCGGCGTCAGCCCGGCCACGGTCGCTCCGCCGGGTCAGGCTTCGGCGGACTCGCCCAGCAGCGCGCCGACGAACGCCTCGGGGTCGAACGGCGCCAGGTCGTCGGCGCCCTCGCCGAGCCCGACCAGCTTCGACCGGGCACCCCGAGCTCACGCTGCACGGCGACCACGATGCCGCCCTTGGCGGAGCCGTCCAGCTTGGTCAGCACGATGCCGGTGACGGCGACGACCTCGGAGAACACCCGGGCCTGCTGGAGCCCGTTCTGGCCGGTGGTGGCGTCGAGCACCAGCAGCACCTCGGTGACCGGGGCCAGCTTCTCGACGACCCGCTTGACCTTGCCGAGCTCGTCCATCAGGCCGGCCTTGTTCTGCAGCCGGCCGGCGGTGTCGACGAGGACCACGTCGGCCTCCTGCTCGATGCCGGTCGCGGACCGCCTCGAACGCCACGCTGGCCGGGTCGCTGCCCTCGGGCCCGCGCACGGCCGGCACCCCGACGCGCTCGCCCCAGGTGGCCAGCTGCTCGGCGGCGGCGGCGCGGAACGTGTCGGCAGCGCCCAGCACGACCTGCTTGTCCTCGGCGACGAGCACCCGGGCCAGCTTGCCGACGGTGGTGGTCTTGCCGGTGCCGTTGACGCCGACCATCGAGCACGACGGCCGGGCTCGCCGTCGTGGCGGTCGCACCGCGAGGGAGCGGTCGAGGCTCGGGTCGACGAGGGTGACCAGCTCCTGGCGCAGGATGTCGTGCACCGTCACGCTGGAGACGCCCTCGACCTTGACCCGGGTGCGCAGCCGCGCGACCAGCTCCTGGGTCGGGGTCGACGCCGACGTCGGCGGTGATCAGCAGGTCCTCGATCTCCTCCCAGGTGTCCTCGTCGATGACGTCGCGCGAGAGCAGGGCGAGCAGGCCGCGGCCGAGCGGGCTCTGCGAGCGGGACAGCCGCTGCCGCAGCCGGACCAGCCGGCCCGCGGTCGACTCCGGCGTCTCCAGCGCGGGACCGGGGGTGGTCTCCTCGGTCAGCCGTGTCCCGGCGGGCGGCGTCGACGTCCTCCGACGACCGGGCTCGGGCGCGGCGCTCGACGGGCGCCGTCCGGGGCCGAGGTGCCGCGTCCCCGGAACCGGGAGGTCACCAGGCCGGCGATGGCCGCCGACCAGGAGGACGGCGAACGCGATGATCAGGTAGATGTAGTCAGCCACGCGCGTATCCCATCACAGGCCCGGGCCGACTCCCGGCATCGAGCGAGCCCCGGTGGAGCGGTCAGTGCCGCTGCTTCTCCCGCGGGCGCGCGTCGTACTTCTGCTCCTCGGTCTGGTTGTCCAGCGTCGGCAGCAGGTTGACGCCCTTGCGCAGCGCGTCGCCGACCCACGGCGCGTTGGGGACGTCCTCGCCCCGGTGCGGGTAGGCGACGTAGACGACCACCAGCGCCGGCGAGCAGGAGGATGCCGATCATCGCGAAAAGGATCGAGGTCAAGCGGATGCAGCTCCCGAGGTTCGTGTACGACGGGCGCCCTCGGTCCGAGCGCCATCGACCCCCATCGTCCCACGGCAACGGAAGCGGCTCAAACCTCGGCGGACGGCAGCGAGCGCGTCCACGACGGTCCGGATCTCGTCGGGGAGCGGGCGCACACGGGACGCCTGCCGGCGCCCGTGCGTGTTGTCGACGTAGACGTGCACGAACCGGCCCTCGGCGGCCGCCTCGTCGGACGGCCCCTGGAACAGCCCGATCCGGTAGATCACCGAGGAGGTGCCGACCTTCTCCACCACGAGCCCGATGTCGACGGGCTCGGGGAAGCCGATCTCCCGGAAGTAGCGGCAGGACGTCTCGGCGACCACCCCGATCGCCGGCAGCGCCCGGACGTCGACGCCCGTCGCCTCGAACAGGTGGGCGTTGACCGCGGTGTCGAACAGCTCGTAGTAGGTCGCGTTGTTCATGTGGCCGTAGGCGTCGTCGTCGGCCCAGCGG
Source organism: uncultured Actinomycetota bacterium (assembly GCA_963778095.1). Taxonomy (GTDB): domain Bacteria; phylum Actinomycetota; class Actinomycetes; order Propionibacteriales; family Nocardioidaceae; genus Nocardioides_B. The sequence goes on from CAVZTB010000016.1 coordinate 271,906, forward strand.
GTGGTGGCCCGGCGCCAGACGAGGTAGTCGTCACGGGTCGGGCGGGGTGCGCGGTCGCTCATGCAGGCTCGGCCTCGCGCAGCCGCTGGCTGATCACGGCCGAGACGCCGTCCCCGCGCATGGTGACGCCGTAGAGCGCGTCGCCGACCTCCATGGTCCGCTTCTGGTGGGTGATGACGAGCAGCTGGCTGTTCTCGCGCAGCTCCTCGTAGATCTCCAGCAGGCGGCCGAGGTTGGTGTCGTCGAGGGCGGCCTCGACCTCGTCGAGGATGTAGAACGGCGACGGCCGGGCCTTGAACAGCGACACCAGGAACGCGACGGCCACCAGGGAGCGCTCGCCGCCGGACAGCAGCGAGAGCCGCTTGACCTTCTTGCCGGGCGGGCGGGCCTCGACCTCGATGCCGGTGGTGAGCATGTTGTTCGGGTCGGTGAGCACGAGCTTGCCCTCGCCGCCCGGGAAGAGCCGCTTGAAGACGCCGTCGAACGCGGCGTTGACGTCGTTCCAGGCCTCGGTGAAGACCTGCTCGACCCGCTCGTCGACCTCGCGGACGATGTCCAGCAGGTCGCGACGCGTGCGCCGGAGGTCCTCGAGCTGCTCGCCGAGGAACTGGTGGCGCTCCTCGAGCGCGGTGAACTCCTCCAGCGCCAGCGGGTTGACCTTGCCCAGCATCGACAGCGCGCGCTCGGCCGAACGGAGCCGCTTCTGCTGCTCCTCGCGGACGAACGGCACCGGGTCGGGAGCGGCCGCGTCGGCGTCGGTCTCCTGCGCCTTCTCGAGGTCGGCCAGCTGGTCGGCGGAGAGCACCGGCGGCACCAGGTGCTGGGGCCCGAAGTCGGCCACCAGGGAGTCGCCGTCGAGACCGAGCTCCTCGAGGGCGCGCTCCTCGAGCTGCTCGATCCGCATCCGCTGCTGGGTCCGGGCCATCTCGTCGCGGTGCACGGTGTTGACCAGCTCGTCGTGCTCGCGGGAGAGGTCGCGCAGCCGGGTGCGGACCGCCATCAGGTCCTCCTCGCGACCCCGGCGCGCCTGCTCCACGGCGGTGCGCTCGTCGGTCGCGGCGACGATCGAGGTCTCGAGCCGCTGGAGGGCGACGGCCACGCCGTGGGACACCGCCTCGGCGACCCGGCCCTCCCGGACCAGCCGCTCACGACGGGCGACCGCGCGGGCGCGGGCGTCGCGCTCGGTCCGGGCGGCCTTGAGCAGCGAGTCGGCCCGGCCGCTGAGGGCCCGGGCGCGCTCCTCGGCGGTGCGCAGCGCCAGCCGGGCGTCCATCTCGGCCTGCCGCATCTGCCGGGCCGCGTCGGCGAGCCGCTCGCGCGGGGCCGTGTCGGGCTCCTCGTCGGTCGCGTCCTCGGCCGAGGCGAGCCGCTGCTCCAGCTCGGCGAGGCCGGCGAGGTCGCGGTCGCGCGACTCCTCCGCCTTGGCGATGGCCGCGGTGACGCGCTCCGCCTCGCCCTTGGCCGACCGGGCCAGGGAGCCGAGCTGGCCGAGCTCCTCGGCGACGGCGGCCAGCGTGGCGTCCGACTCGTGCAGCTTGGCCAGCGCCACGTCGACCCGGTGCTGGGCCTGGGCCCGCTCGTCCTCGAGGCGGGCCAGGTCGAAGCCGAGCCGCTCGCAGGCGTGGGTGGCCTCCCCGAGCTGGTGGGCGGCCTCGTCGACCGCCGCCTGCACCTCGATGAGGCTGGGCTGGGACGACGAGCCGCCGGCGGCGAAGTGCGACCCGAGCAGGTCGCCGTCCCGGGTGACCGCGGTGAGGTCCGGCGCGTCGGCGACCAGCCGGCGGGCCGCGTCGAGGTCGTCCACGACGGCCACCTTGAACAGCAGCCGGGACAGCGCGGGCCGCAGCGCGGCGGGGCACTCGACGACGTCGACGGCGTAGGTCACCGCGTCGGGCAGACCCGGCCAGGAGCTGTCGTCCACGGTCGCGGCGCCGAGCACGATGCCGGCCCGGCCCAGGTCCTCGGTCTTGAGGTGCTCGATCGCGCCCATCGCCGCGTCGACGTGCTCGACGGCGACGGCGTCGGCCGCCGTGCCGAGGGCCGCGGCCACGGCGGTCTCGTAGCCGGGGAGCACCGTCAGCAGGGCGGCCACCGAGCCGAGCAGCCCGGAGACCGGGTCGCTGGCGGCGAGCAGCGCTCCTGCGCCGTCCTTGCGGTTGAGGCCCAGCTCCAGGGCCTCCTTGCGGGCGGCGAGACCGGTGCGCTCGCGCTCGGCGGTCTGCGCCTCCTCGCGGGTCTTGGTGAGCCGCTCCTCCAGGTCGCCGAGGGTCGAGGACGCACCCTCGTGCTCCGCGTCCAGGCCCTCCTCCCCCGCGTCGAGCCCGGCGATGCGGGACTCCAGCGAGGTGAAGTCGCGCTGGGCGCGCTCGGCGCGGGCGACGGCCTCCTCCCGGCTGGCGCTCAGCCGGCCGACCTCCTCGTCGGCGGCGGCGGCCCGGCTCTTGAGCGCGTTGACCTGGCCGTGCAGCCGCGCCAGGCCCTCGCGCCGGTCGGCGGCGGCCCGGAGCAGACCCGCGACCCGGCGGTCCTCCTCGACGTGGGCCTGCTCGGCCTGCTGGCGGGCGGCCAGGGCCGCCTCCAGGGCGGTGCGGTTGACCTCGACCTCGGCGACGATCTCGCGCTCCTGGGCGCGGACCCGCTCCGACTCGGCCTCGAGCTGCTCGGGGTCGCGGCCGGACTGGGCGGCGGGCTCGGCGCTGTCGCGGGCGTTGCGGACCCGCTCCGCGGCCAGCCCGGCGGTGCCCTTGAGGCGTTCGCGCAGCCCGGACAGGGCGAACCAGGTCTCCTGGGCGGCGGCGAGCGCGGGCAGGTCCTCGCGCAGCGCGGCCTCGAGGGTCGCCTCGGCCTCGCGGGCCTTGGCGACGGCGGCCTCGACCTCCCGGCGCCGCTCCAGCAGGATCGTCTCGTCGGCGAGCTCCTGCTCCAGCGCCGTACGCGCGGTCACCAGGTCGTCGGCCATCAGCCGGGCGCGGGCGTCGCGGGCGTCCGCCTGCACCACGGCGGCGCGGCGGGCCACCTCGGCCTGCCGTCCCAGCGGCTTGAGCTGGCGGCGGATCTCGCTCAGCAGGTCCTGGAGCCGGGTCAGGTTGCCGTCGGTGCTGTCGAGCTTGCGGAGCGCCTTCTCCTTGCGCTTGCGGTGCTTGAGGACGCCGGCCGCCTCCTCGATGAACCCGCGCCGGTCCTCGGGGGTGGCGTGCAGGATCGAGTCGAGCTGGCCCTGCCCGACGATCACGTGCATCTCGCGACCGATGCCGGAGTCGGACAGCAGCTCCTGGACGTCGAGCAGCCGGCAGGCGGAGCCGTTGATGGCGTACTCCGAGCCGCCGTTGCGGAACATCGTCCGGCTGATCGTGACCTCGGAGTACTCGATCGGGAGCGCGCCGTCGGCGTTGTCGATCGTCAGGGCCACCTCGGCCCGGCCCAGCGGCGGCCGGCCGGAGGTGCCGGCGAAGATGACGTCCTCCATCTTGCCGCCGCGCAGCGACTTGGCGCCCTGCTCGCCCATCACCCAGGCGAGGGCGTCGACGACGTTGGACTTGCCGGAGCCGTTGGGCCCCACGATGCAGGTGATCCCCGGCTCGAGCTGGAGGGTCGTCGCGGAGGCGAACGACTTGAACCCGCGAAGGGTCAGGCTCTTGAGGTACACGGTGGGGGCTCCCCTCGGAGTCCGGTGGCGACGGCGGACCGCCGGTCGGTCGTACAGGCTGCTGGACGACGGATTCTGTCAGGACACTGCCGAGGGGAAGGTCAGCGGGGAGAGCCTACCCGTGCGGTCCCCCCGGCTGGGGGACCCGGGCCGCCACCCGCCGTCTCCGGGTTGGTCATTCCGAGGGGTAGCGGTTTTTACCTTTCGCGTGTTGGCTGGTCAGCATGGGGGCATCGCACACCACTCGTCGACTCGCCAGGCCGTTGGCCCTGGCGCTCGTGCTCACGTTCGTCGGGTCCGCGTCGCCGAGCGCCTGGCAGGGCGCACAGGCGCGCACCCCCCTGCCGGCCCCGGTGCTCTCCGCGGTCGTCGTGGACGAGCCCGCGGCGTCGGTCACCCCGATCGTGCCGGGCAGCGCCCCCGCGCCGGCGGTGCGCGTGGCCGCGACCGGGACGTCGGCGGGTGAGCCCACGCAGGCCGACCTCGCCGACGTGCTGCTGGCCGCCTACCGCTCCGCGGCCACCGGCTCCCCCGCCGGCTGCCACCTGCCCGTCAGCCTGCTGGCCGCGATCGGCGAGGTGGAGTCCGGGTCCCTGGTCGGCCGGCCGCTGGACCGCCGGCACCGCACCTCGGTGCTCGGTCCCGTCCTGGACGGGCACGGCTTCGCCGCGGTCGCGGACACCGACGGCGGCCGCTGGGACGGTGACACGAAGTGGGACCGGGCCGTCGGCCCGATGCAGATCCTGCCCGGCACGTGGCGGGCCTTCGGCGTCGACGGCGACGGCGACGGGGTCGCCGACCCGCAGGACGTCGAGGACGCGGCCGCGGGCGCGGCCGACTACCTCTGCTTCGGCGGTCGCGACCTGTCCGACCCGGTGGCGCTGCGCCGGGCGGTGCTCTCCTACAACCACTCCGCGGCCTACCTCCACCTGGTGACGACCTACGCGGGACGCTTCGCGGCCCTGGGTCTGGACGACCCCGACACGACCGGCCTGCCCACCCGGCTCTCGCTCGGCGCCACCGCGCTGCCCGGTGAGGCACCGACAGCGACCGAGCCCGCCCGCACCCGCCACCACGCCGGGCGCGTGCCCCCGAAGGCAGCCAAGGCACCGAAGGTGGCTGCCGCAGCGGCACCGGCCAAGCGCGCGACGGCGCCCGCGGCCCCGGCGGAGGCACCCGCCCCCGCAGAACCGGCACCGGCTGCCCCCGAGGCGGCCCCGGCGGCAGCACCGGCAGCACCGGCAGCGGCACCGGCAGCACCGGCAGCGGCAGCGGCACCGGCGAGCCCCGAGGCGGCACCGGCCGCGCCGGCCACCGGCGAGACGGCACCGAAGCCGGCACCCGACCCCGCACCGACCACCGCACCGGACCCCGCTCCGGCCCCGGACGCCTGCCCGACCGCCCCGCTCGACGACCCGGCGACGCCCGAGGACGAGTCGAAGGCCCCGCAGGACGACGCGACGGCGACGGCACCGACGACGGCCGACGAGCCGGCGGCGGACGCCACACCGACCGACGCGAGCGCCGAGGCCGCCGACGAGCCGTGCAGCCCCTGCCCCGAGGACGTCGACCCGACGGTCGAGCAGCCCTGCCTGCCGGCCGCGGTCGCTACAGGGCCAGCACCATCGTCTGCGCCGTGAGCGCGAACCCGAGCTCCTCGTAGAGCGCCCGGGCGCCGGCGTTGAAACCGAACACCGAGAGCCCCACCGTGCGCACACCCAGGTCGCGGCAGGCCCGGAAGGCGGCGTCCACGACGGCCCGCCCGTAGCCGCGGCGGCGCAGGTCCTCGCGCACCTCCAGCTCGTAGCCGAACGCGTGCAGCCCGTCCGAGCGGTGCTGCAGCTGCACCCAGATGACGCCGACCGCGTCGCTCCCGTCGTACGCCGTCCAGAGTCGGTGGCCCGCCGTGGCGAGCCCGTCCGGGAGCAGCCGGGTGAGGTCCTCGGCGGCCTTGGCCCGGGCCTCCGCGTCGGGCATCGAGCCGGACGACGCGATGTTGGCCGCGTAGTCCTGCTCGAGGCGCGGCCGGAACACGGCGTACTCCGCGGGCGTCATGTCGCGCAGGTCGACCCGGGGGCCGTCGACGGGCGGCGGCAGGTCGTCGAGCGACCGCTGCATGGTGGCGCCTGCGACGGCGTACCCGAGACTCTCGTAGAGAGCCATGGCCGGGCGGTTGTGGCCGAAGACGTTGAGCCGTAGGACGGTGGCCCCGAGGGACCGGGCGAGGTCGTGGGCCGCCAGCATCGTGGCCCGGCCGAGGCCACGGCCGCGGGCGGCCTCGACGAGCTCGATGTCGAAGAGGTAGGCCTCCACCTCGGTCGACGCGGGCCGCACCCGCAGCCAGACGTGCCCCACGGTCTCCCCCGGCCCGGCCTCCACGACCTCCTCGACCCGGAGGAAGTGCTGCCCGGGGGTGGCCGGGCCGTCGGGGACCTGCTCGGCGAAGATCCGGGCCGCGTCGCGTCGCGCCTCGTCCGCGGGCTGAAGCCCGGCGTCGACCTGCTGGCGGGCGAACCCCTCGATGGAGTGCGCCGACCACGCGGCGAACTCGGCGTCGGTCATCGGCACGAGGCGGACGCGGTGGCTCACCCGTGCATCATGCCAGCGTCGAGCGCGCCCTCCGGCGCAGCACGAGAGCGCACGCGAAGGCCAGCAGCACCAGGCCGCCCGGCAGCGCCTCGCGCGTCCAGGTGTCCAGGTCGTCGAGGGCCGCGCCCAGGGGCACCGGGTTGGTCGTCGAGGCGGCGCCCGGCAGGTCCACCGCGTAGACGTCGAGCCCGCGGACCAGGTCGACGGAGTACACCAGGTTGGTCTTCTTCCCGGTGTCCACGCCCGCCTTGCTGTAGACCGGCACCCAGTAGGAGTCCCACACCTCCGAGGCGCCCCAGGTGGCGTGGCCGTAGGACGAGATGTGCCGCGGGTCGCGTACGTCGATCAGCTGGGTGCCGCCGCCGTAGAAGCCCGCGGCGACGATGCCGGAGGGGTGGAACGAGAACCAGTGCGAGGAGCAGAACGCGCCCTGCGGCAGCGGGAAGGTCCCGAGGTCGGACAGCTCCACCTTGTCGAGCGGCACGATCGCGTCCGGGGTGCCGTCGAGGCGCTTGACCCACCAGGTCTGGAACGAGCCCGCCTTGCTGCAATCGGTCTGCTCGTAGTCCTCCTCGGTGACCAGCAGGACGTTGCCGTTGGCCAGGGACGGCTCGGCGTCGGGCTTGAACGCCGTCGCGTTGGGCCGGAACGAGTTGTGGTGGATGAAGTCGTTGTAGCCCGGGTAGGCCGGGTCGTCCCCGCGCCCCGCCGCACCCGTCGTCGTGACCAGCCGCGGGTGCAACGGGTCGCGGACGTCGAACATGGAGGTGCCGTCGAAGCCGGTGTGCGTGCCGAACCCGGCCGGGTCGAAGTTCCACTTGTGCCCGGCGGTCGGCGACGCGAACGGCTGCGTGCCGGCCTTCGCCGGGTCGGAGTCGACCTCGACGGGGTGCTCGATGTCGGCCAGGTCGAAGATCGAGAAGCTGTCGGTGCTGTTGTCGCCCGCGGAGTAGGCGTAGCGGCAGTCGGTCTTCGCGATGCAGGTCACGGTGTGCGTGCTCGTGGTGCCCGGGGCTCGGCCGGCGATGCGCGGGTGCGCCGGGTCGGTGACGTCGACGACGACCAGCTCGTTGCCGTCGCCCGCGTTCACGTGCTCGATGTCGTCCGGCGAGGCCTGGTAGAGGTCCACCCCGATCAGGGCGAAGCGCTGCGTCCCCGTCCGGGCCTTGCGCTCCCCGCAGTTCATCGCCTCGTTCTCGAACTGGAGGCTCGGGAGCGTGCCGGTCAGCACCGGGCTGCGCGGGTCGCGGACGTCGTACACCTTCACGGAGTCGAGGCTCGACATCACGAAGGTGGGTGCGCTCTTCATGAAGCAGCCGGAGATGCCGGCCGAGCCGGGGTGCGAGGACAGCAGGGAGACGTTGTCGCTGGCCACCAGCGGGACGCGCAGGCCACCGTTGGCGCCGGCGTACGCCGCGCGGAACTCCTCGGCGCGCTGGCGGTCCCCGTGCGCGGAGGCCAGGCCAGGGGTGAGCACGACGAGACCGGCGGCGACGAGCGCGGCGGTCAGGGGGCGACGCAGGGACGGCAGCATGTCCGGTCAACGAGCGACCCCGGACGGGGTCACGTCGGTCAGGCCGGCTGCATGCTCTCGTCGAGCGTCAGGAGCGGGGCGTCGTGCAGGGCGGCGGCGAGGGAGTCGTTCTCCGCCTGGAGGCGCAGCACGTGCGCCTCGAGGTCCGCCACGCGCTGCCGTAGACGCCGGGTCTCCGCGGTGAGCTGGGCGACGACGCGAGGGTCGGTGCTGCTCATGTAGCCGAGGAGGGCCTTGGCCATCGTCGTGTCCTCCGAGGGATGAGAGAGGTGGTGGCACGCCATGGTCCGGCGGGATGAGCCAGGAGATGGTGGGTGCGCCATCAAGAGTCCCACCATCGGGTGCACGGGTCAATCCGCAGACCTCCCCGTAGCGTTGTCCCCGTGACGCGTCCCCTGGAGATCGCCGGCTGCCGGCAGGAGTGCAGCTGGGCGGCGACCGGTGCGCGCCTCGCCGGCGAGCGGCTGTTCGCCTGCGACGGCTGCGGCAGCGAGTGGGTGGTCACCGAGCCGTGGACCCCGGTCGACTGGACCGGGGTGGTGCCCGAGGCGGTTCAGGACGAGCGGCGCACCCGCGGGCGCGGCTGACAGACCGGGCAGAAGTAGGACGAACGGTTCATGAACGACACCCGCACGATCGCCGTCCCGCACCGCTCGCAGGGCCGCCCCTCCTGACCGTAGGCGTGCAGGGACCGGTCGAAGTAGCCGCTCTCGCCGTTGACGTTGACGTAGAGCGCGTCGAACGACGTGCCGCCCTGGTCGAGGGCCGCCGCCATCACGCCCCGGACGTCCGCGAGCACCCGGAGCACGTCGGCCCTCCGGAGCTTGGCGCCGAGCCGGTCGCCGTGCAGCCGGGCGCGCCACAGCGCCTCGTCGGCGTAGATGTTGCCGACCCCGGAGATCACCGTCTGGTCCAGCAGGATCCGCTTGATGCCCGAGGACCGGCGGCGTACGGCGGCCACGAACGCGTCGTCGTCGAACAGCGGGTCGACGGGGTCGCGCGCGATGTGCGCGATCTCGGCCGGCAGGTCGGCGCCGTCCGGGGAGACCGACAGGCCGCCGAACATCCGCTGGTCGACGAACCGCAGCTCCCCTGCCCCGTCGCCGGAGGGTCGGAGCGTGAAGCGCACCCGGAGGTGCCGCTCGTCGGGGGCACCGACCGGCTGCACGAGCAGCTGGCCGCTCATCCCGAGGTGACCGAGGATCGCGTCGCCGCTGTCGAGGGGCAGCCAGAGGTACTTCCCGCGCCGGTTGGCCCCCAGCACGACCCGGCCGGTGGTCAGGGCCGCGAAGTCAGCGGCGCCCGCGAGGTGCCGTCGCACCGGGCGCGGGTGCAGCACCTGCACGTCGTCGATCCGGCGGCCGACCACGTGGGTCTCGAGGCCGCGCCGGACGACCTCGACCTCGGGGAGCTCGGGCACGGTCCGTCTCCGCCCTAGGCGGGCAGGTCGCCGTGCGCCTCGGCGATGGCGAGGTAGGCCGTCTCGGCGGCCTGCTGCTCGGCCTCCTTCTTGGAGCGGCCGGTGCCGTGGCCGTAGCGGCTGTCGCCCACCTTCACCTCGGCGGTGAAGGTCTTCTCGTGGTCCGGGCCCTCGTCCTCGATGACGTACTCCGGGACGCCGAGGGAGTGCTCGGCGGAGAGCTCCTGCAGGCTGGTCTTCCAGTCGAGGCCGGCGCCGAGGCGGGCCGCGTTCTCCATCAGCGGGTCGAAGAGCAGGTGCACGACGTCGCTGGCCGCCTCGATGCCGCCGCTGAGGTAGACGGCGCCGATCAGCGCCTCGACCGTGTCGGAGAGGATCGAGGACTTGTTGCGGCCACCGGTGGACTCCTCGCCGCGGCCGAGCTTGATGTGCCGGCCGAGGTCGATGGTGCGCGCCACCTCGGCCAGGGCGCGGGCGTTCACGACGGCCGCGCGCAGCTTGGCGAGGCGGCCCTCGGAGAGGTCCGGGTGCGCCCGGAAGAGCGTGTCGGTCACGACGACGCCGAGGACCGAGTCGCCGAGGAACTCGAGGCGCTCGTTGGTCGGCAGGCCGCCGTGCTCGTAGGCGAACGACCGGTGCGTCAGGGCGCGGTCGAGCATCTCGGCGTCCAGCACGGGATCGCCGAGACCCTCACGCAGGTCGACGTACGACGGCTCGGTCACCGGGTCGTTGCCTGCGTCCGCCGGGCCAGCCGTCAGAGGACCTGGCGACGTGCGGCGCGCGCGCCGTACTGACCGCACTGCGGGCACGCACGGTGCGGCAGGTGCTTGGAGCCGCAGGCCGGGTTGGCGCAGGTGACCAGCGAGGCCGCGACGGCCTTCCACTGCGAGCGACGGTGGCGCGTGTTGCTGCGCGACATCTTCCGCTTCGGGACAGCCACGGTGTACTCCTTAGTGCGGTCCGCTCGCGCGGTCCGACGTGATGGGGATCAGTCGTTCTCGGGGTGGTTCTCGAGCCCTTGCAGCTTCGCCCACCGGGGGTCGATCGGCTCGTCGTGCTGGTGGCCCGGGTCGTCTGCGAGCCGCGCACCGCACTCGGTGCACAGGCCCGGACAGTCGTCCTGGCACAGCGGCTGGAACGGCAGCGTGAGCACCACCGAGTCCCGCAGCAGTGGCTCGAGGTCGAGCAGGTCGCCCTCCAGCCGGCTGACATCCTCGTCCTCCGCGTGGGCGGTGTCGCTCTCCTCGTAGGCGAAGAGCTCCTGGAAGTCGGCCACGATCTCGTCGCGGATCTCCTCCAGGCACCGTGCGCACTCACCCACCAGGTCGGCCTGCGCCTCACCGGTGACGAGCACTCCCTCCATGACCGCCTCGAGCCGGAGCTCGAACGCGACCGGCGACCCTTCCGGGACGCGGAGCACTTCGATGCCGAGGTCTGCCGGTGCCGGCGCCGTGAAGCTCTTCCGGCGTTGCGACCCCGGGCGGCGGCCGAGCTCGCGGGTGTCGAGCACGAGCGGCGCTCTCGGGTCGAGACGCACGGATTCACTTCCTGACTGGGGCACAACAGACCAGGCTCCTCGTACGTCGTCCGGGGTGACCCGGACCAGGCGCGAAGAACCGTCGTCAAGCCTACCGAACGGAGGGCTCAGCGACCAAAACGGGGAGACGGGGCGCGATCAGTTCTCGAGGTGCTCGGGGAGCTTGATCTTGTCGACCTCGTCCGAGGTCAGCCCGTCGAAGGCGGACCGTCCGGCGAGCCGCTCACGGCCGCGCTTCACGGCCTCGGTGGTGCGCTCGAGGGTGATCTCGAAGTTGGCCAGCTTGGCGTCGACGTAGTCGTCGGTCTCCTTGCGGAGCTCGTCGGCCTCGGCGCGCGCCTGGTCGACGATGTGGTCGGCCTCCCGCTTGGCCACCTTGTAGACGTCGGTGTCGGAGATGATCTTCTCGCGCTCGTTCTGCGCGTCGCTGACGATCTGCTCGGCCTCCCGGCGTCCCGCGTCCACCACGGACTCCCGGTCGGCCAGCACCTGCTGCGAGTCGGAGAAGGCCGTCTCCACGGCGCCCGACAGCTCGTCGATCATCGCGAGCAGCTCGGCGCGGTTGACGACGGCCGAGGCCGACATCGGCATCGACCGGGCCTGCTCGACGGCTCGCCGCAGCTCGGCGAGCTTTGCGTGCACGTCCACGTTGTCCCTTTCTCCACGCATCTCGGAGCCCCGTCGACGCACGTCGTCCGGGGCCCGAGCCTCCCTACCCGGAAAGAGACGATGTCACGCCTCACCAGGACTTTACGACGCCGAGGCGTCCGTCACACGCTCCGGGTTAGTCAGGTGGTCTCGGCCAGCCGCGCGGTCAGCCTGGTCAGCACGTGCGGCGGCACCAGCTTGGCGACGTCGCCGCCGAAGCGGGCGACCTCCTTGACCAGGCTCGAGGCGAGGAAGGAGTACTCCGGGCTGGTCGGCACGAACACGGTCTCGATGTCGGCCAGGCTGGAGTTCATCTGCGCCATCTGGAGCTCGTAGTCGAAGTCGCTGACCGCCCGCAGGCCCTTGACGATCGCCACCACGTCGTGGGTCCGGCAGAAGTCGGTCAGCAGGCCGTCGAAGGAGTCGACCCGCACGTTGGGGAACGGCGCACAGCACTCGGTGAGCATCTCGATCCGCTCCTCCGGCGTGAACAACCTCTTCTTGCTGGCGTTGACGCCGACCGCGACGACGACCTCGTCGAACAGGGTCGCGGCACGGGCGATGATGTCGACGTGCCCGTTGGTGACCGGGTCGAACGACCCGGGACATGCGGCTCGGCGCACTAGGGCGTGTCTCTCAGAGATGTCGCGTCAGCGGGCGCGGTCTCCGCGCCCGGTCCGGCCAGGCGGAGGTGCGAGAGCGCAGCGTGCTGCGCCGAGTGCCGACAACGCAGCCGGTCGGGATGCGGGGCCGCGGACGCCGCGGCAGATATGAGAGACACGTCTGGGCTCCTCAGCTCAAAGGGTGGCGCGACCGTACCAAAGCAGGGTCTCGCCGTACTTCCGCGTGCGGTCGGCGCCGTAACCCCTCGGGCCACACCAGGTCGGGTCCGCGGCCCGAGCGCTCGACCACGACGAGCGCGTCGGGCGAGAGCCAGTCGTGGTCGCGCAGGGCCTCCAGGGTCCGGACGACCTCCTCGACGGGCAGGGCGTAGGGCGGGTCGACGAACACCACGTCGTACGGCGCGCGGGGTGGATGGGCCAGGGCCCGGGCCACCGGCAGCGCCACGACGTCGATGCCGGTGAAGGCGAGCGCGCGCGCGTTGTCGCGGATGAGGGCCGCGGTGCGCCGGTCGTGCTCGACGAGGGTGACGACCCCGGCTCCGCGCGACCGTGCCTCGAGACCGACGGCGCCGCTGCCGGCGTAGACGTCGAGGAAGCGCAGGCCGTTGATCGACCCGACCGCGGCGTCGACGGCCGAGAACAGCGCCTCGCGCACCCGGTCGGACGTCGGGCGCGTGCTGTCGCCGGTGGGCGTGCGGATCCGCCGGCCGCCGGCGGTGCCGCCGATGATGCGCGTCATGCCGTCCTCATGCCTTCTCCAGGAAGGCGGCCTGCTCGGACTCGTCGAGGCGGCGGACCTGCTCGGCGAGCATCGGGTGCTCGTGCAGGTCGGGGTCGGCGGCGACGATCGCGCCGGCGATCTCGCGCGCCTCGACGATGACGTCCTCGTCGCGGAGCACCGAGCAGCAGCCGCAGGCTGCTGCGCCGGCCGGACTGGGACGAGCCGAGCACGTCACCCTCGCGGCGCTGCTCGAGGTCGACCCGGGAGAGCTCGAAGCCGTCGGTGGTCGCCGCCACCGCGTCGAGCCGCTCGCGGGCCGGGGCGCCGTCCTCGGCGTTGGTGACCAGCAGGCAGAGCCCCGGGAACCCGCCCCGGCCGACCCGGCCGCGCAGCTGGTGGAGCTGGGAGACGCCGAAGCGGTCGGCGTCGAGCACCATCATCATCGTCGCGTTGGCGACGTCGACGCCGACCTCGATCACCGTGGTGGAGACCAGCACGTCGATCTCGCCCGCCCGCGAAGCGGCGCATCACCTCGTCCTTGCGCTCGGGCGCCAGCCGGCCGTGCAGCATCTCGACGCGCAGCCCGTGGCAGCGGGCCCTCGGCGAGCATCGGCGGCGACCTCCTCGACCGCGGCCGTCGGACGGGACTCGTCACTGTCGGCAGGCGGGGCTGCGGCGCCGTCGTCGGAGCCCCCGATCCGCGGGCAGACGACGTAGACCTGGTGGCCGGCGTCGACCTCCTCGCGGATGCGGGCGAAGCCGCGGTCGAGCCAGTCCGGGGTGGTCCGAGACCGGCACCACGTTGGTCTGGATCGGGGCGCGGCCGGCCGGCAGCTCGGACGAGCGTCGAGGTCTCCAGGTCGCCGAAGACGGTCATCGCGACCGTCCGCGGGATCGGGGTCGCGGTCATCACCAGCACGTGCGGCGGGGAGCCGCCGCTCTTGGCCGTGCAGGGCCGCGCGCTGCTCGACCCCGAAGCGGTGCTGCTCGTCGACCACGACGAGGCCGAGGTCGGCGAACTGCACCTTGTCCTCCAGCAGGGCGTGCGTCCCGATGACGATGCCGGCCTCGCCCGACGCGGCGTCGAGCATCGCCTCCCGGCGCGCGGCGGCGCCGAGCGAGCCGGTGAGCAGGGCGACCTGGGTGCCGTCGGCGGCACCGCCGAGCATCCCGCCCGCGGCCAGGTCGCCGAGCATCGCGGTGATCGAGCGGTGGTGCTGCTGGGCGAGCACCTCGGTCGGCGCGAGCAGGGCGGCCTGCCCCCCGGAGTCGACGACCCGCAGCATCGCCCGCAGGGCGACGACGGTCTTGCCGGAGCCGACCTCGCCCTGCAGCAGCCGGTGCATGGGGTGGCCGGCGGCCAGGTCACCGAGCACCGCCCGGCTGACCTCCTGCTGGCCGTCGGTCAGGGTGAACGGGAGGCGGTCGTCGAACCGGTCGAGCAGACCGCCGTCCCGGCCGGCCCGCGGCTCGGCGGCCTGGGCGACCAGGACCGCCCGCCGCTGGGCGAGCACGGCCTGGGTCACGAAGGCCTCGTCGAACCGCAGCCGCCGGGCGGCCGCCTCCTTCTGGGCCCAGCTGTCCGGACGGTGCGACCAGCGCAGGGCCTGCCGGGCGGAGACGAAGTCGTGCTCGGTGCCGGACCGAATCAGGCAGCAGCTCGGGGACCTCGCCGACGAGGTCGAGCGCGAGGGCGATCGCCTCGGAGATCTGCCAGCTCTGCACGGTCGAGGTGGCGGGGTAGATCGTGATCAGCTGCGGGATGCTGTCCCAGTGTGTGGCGGCCTCGTCGGTGGCATTCGTCGACTCGTCCCCCGAGCTGCCGAACATCTGGTTCTGCGGGTTCGTCAGCTGGAGCTGGCCGCGGAAGGTGCCAACCTTGCCGGCGAACAGGCCGGTGCTGCCGGGCCGGATGGTCTGCTCGCGCCACTCGGCGATGTGCTTCTTCTTGTCGAAGTAGGTCACCGAGAGCTGGTGGTCCTCGGTGGCCACGACGACCTCGAGCCGGTAGGCCGTCCCGCCCCTGCGACGGTCGGTGTAGCTGTGCAGCTTGGACCGCACCACCTCGGCGATGACGGTGATGTGCTCGTCGGGCTC